>JARLGX010000009.1 GCA_031292575.1 Paludibacter sp. | reverse complement strand
GCCTTTAATGACTTATTCTCATGTGCTGTTTCTAAAGTCAGACAACCTATTGAGTCTTTCTTTAACTGGTTAAATGAAAAAACAAAAATTCAAAGAGCGATGAAAGTCAGATCAACTGCCGGATTACTTATTCATTTGTTTAACAAAATGTCTATTGCTTTCGTTAATCTGATTTTTTAAATACTGATTCGCATTATTATTAAACATGAATCAAAAACACTAATTAATTCCCCTTTGGGGAATTAAAGAGGCTATATGAAATACGAACTTTTAGAACTCAAACAAGAACTCAAAGAAGAGTTGACCCACAACATCCTACCATTTTGGATGAATAAGATGGTAGATGATGTACGTGGAGGTTTTTATGGACAAATAACCGGAAGTAATTTATTGATGCCCGATGCCCCCAAAGGTGGTGTTTTGAATGCCAGAATTATGTGGACATTCTCATCGGCTGCTTTGTTTTTCAAAAATCCGATTTATACCGAGTTTGCAAAGCGTGCTAAAGATTATGCTTTTAAATACTTTTTTGATGTCGAACAAGGTGGAACATATTGGATGCTAAATGCTGATGGAACTCCGGCTGATACTAAAAAGCAAATTTATAGTCAGGCATTCTTTATTTATGGATTGACTGAATATTACAGATTGACAGGTGAGAAAGAATGTTTAGACAAGGCAATAGAACTTTTCAGGTTGATCGAAAAATACAGTTTCGATGCAAAACTGAACGGTTATTTTGAGGCTTATAGTAAAGACTGGGTGTTACTTGAAGATCTCCGCCTGAGCGATAAAGATGCCAACGAAAAGAAAACAATGAATACGCATTTGCATATTCTTGAAGCGTATACAAATTTGTTTCGGGTTTGGGATGATCCATTATTGGAAAAACAACTTCGGAACTTGATAGAAATATTTTTAGATAAAATTGTCAACAAACAAACTCATCATCTTGATCTCTTTTTTGACGAAAAATGGGAATGCAAATCAACATTATTTTCTTACGGTCATGATATTGAAGCTGCATGGTTACTCGATGAAGCCTCCTTGGTTTTGGGGGATATTGAATTGATAAAAAAGGTACATTCTGTATCCTTAAAAATTGCGGATGCTGCAGCCGAAGGATTGCAGGCTAATGGTTCAATAGTGAACGAAAAAAACAATGCAACAGGACATGTTGACACCAATTGCGACTGGTGGCCACAAGCGGAATCGATGATAGGCTTTTTTAATGCTTACGAGTTGTCTAAAAATGAAGTATATGCAAAAAACACGTTGGCTGCATGGCAATTTATAAAAGAGAATCTCATTGATACCAATAATGGTGAATGGTATTGGTCAGTAACGGCAACCGGCAAAGCTGATAATATAAATGACAAGGCAGGATTTTGGAAATGTCCTTACCACAATGGCAGGATGTGCCTGGAGTTAATGACCCGGATTCATGAATAGTTTCAACGAAAATTAAATTTTTATTTCTATATAACTTTTAAATCTAATACATTATGTCAATCACAAAAAAAATCTTAATAATTTTAGTTATTCTAATTCATGGAACATTTGCTTATTCCCAATCCAAAGCTCCTCAAAACTCTCCAGTAGCCCTAAATGGCAAACTTCAGGTTATTGGTACGCAATTGTCCAACGATAAAGGAACTGCACTTAAACTTAGTGGTGCTAGTTTTGGCTGGCACAACCTTTGGCCAAGGTTTTATAACGAAAGTGCTGTAGCCTGGTTAGCTAAAGACTGGAAATGTAACGTAGTTCGGGCGTCAATGGGAGTGGGGCTGGATGACAGCTACCTCGAAAACCCCGATTATGCGTTGAAATGTATGACAAATGTAATTGACGGAGCTATCAAAAGCGGAATTTATGTTTTGATCGATTTTCATAGCCATAAATTACATACTGCCGAAGCTAAAACCTTTTTTAGCGGAATGGCAAAGAAGTATAAAAACTATCCAAATATAATCTACGAATTATGGAATGAACCTGATACTTATTCCTGGAAAGTTGTAAAACAATATTCCGAAGAGGTTATTTCCACCATTCGTGCAATTGACAAAAATAATGTAATTCTGGTTGGCTCTCCACATTGGGATCAGGATGTGGACTCGGTTGCGGGCGATCCTATTCTTGGACAAAAAAACATCATGTACACCATGCACTTTTACGCCGGAACTCATAAAAAATGGTTACGGGATAGAACTGATGCAGCAATTGCCAAAGGAATTCCAATTTTTATTTCGGAATGTGCCGGTATGGATGCTTCGGGTGACGGACCAATTGATACGGCTGAATGGCAGGCGTTTCTTAATTGGATGGATAAAGATAAACTTAGTTGGATTGTGTGGTCTGTGTCTGATAAAAACGAAACTTGTTCCATGTTGTTACCCCGTGCATCGTCAACTGGCAATTGGGATGATGGGCTTCTGAAACCCTGGGGAAAATTATGCAGGGCGGCAATTCGTGAACGAAATAATTAATAAAGGTAAGTAATTTGATAAATTGTATTGAGAAAAAAGATATTTGACATGAGTTATATCTTTTTATAGTAAAAAATTGAATTATTAAAATATTATTTGTTTATTTGCAATACCTTAAATACAATAATATGCAAATATCGAATCTTTTTCGTGAAGTGACGCTTCTCTCGGTAGAAGATTGCTTCGTTATTAATAATCGGACCAAAACAGAGTTTAACTATCCAATTCATTTTCACCCTGAATTTGAAATAAATTTCATCGAAAATGCAAAAGGTGCTCAACGAATTGTTGGTGACTCCTTTGAAGAGATTGATGATTTAGAGCTTTGTCTTATCGGAAATGAGAGTTTGGAACATGCATGGATGAATAATAATAAAAGATTTAGTGAGATTTTTGAAATTACGATTCATTTTCATAAAGATATATTTTTAGAGAGTCTACTAAATAAGAATCAATTCCGGTCAATCTCAGTCATGTTCGAAAATGCAAAAAAAGGCATTGTTTTTTCCAGAAAAACTATTGAAAGCGTAAAAGACAGGTTGAAATCTTTAATTACAATTCAGAATGGGTTTTATTCGGTAATTGAATTGTTGACAATCCTCTACGAGCTGTCAATAGATGAAGATTCGCGTATTCTTTGTTCAAATACCTTCTTTAGTCAGGATGACTCGTCAGAGAGTCGTCGTGTGCAAAAGGTTCTCAGGTATTTACACGATAATTATCAAAAGGAAATTCGCTTATTGGATGTGGCCAATTATGTGAACATGTCTGAAGTTTCTTTTAGTAGATTTATGAAAAAACGTACAGGAAAGAATTATATTGAATATCTGAATGATTTACGTTTGGGCATTGCTTCACGTTGTTTGATTAATTCCAATAAAACTATTGCAGAGATTAGCTTTGAGTGCGGTTTTAATAACTTGTCGAATTTTAATCGGATTTTTAAAAAACGCAAAGGGTATACGCCAAAAGAATTCAGGGAAAATTATTCTAAAATGAGAATCTTGATTTGAAAGTTCTTAATAATGGATTTTAAATGAAAAACAAAATGTCTGCTTAATCAATTGATTAAAGCAGACATTTTGTTTTGTAGATCAACAACTTATTTAAAATCGTCCCAGTTTGTTCCTAACATACTACCTGTTTTCATAAATTGAGTGTGCATACCAAAACAAGCATGCAAATTAGTAGGGGTATGACAAGGTTCCGACAATAAAAGATAATCACGGAGCATCTGTTGGTATTCAGGAGCAACGCAATTCTCGATTATTTCTTCTGCACGTTGAATTGGCGATTTTCCACGCAAATCGGCAACACCATGCTCTGTGATAATTATGTTTACTGAATGTTCATTCTGATCGACGTGAGAAACCATTGGTACAATGGCACTAATATTTCCTTTTTTAGCTGTCGAAGGCGTTGTGAATATTGAAATATACGCACTGCGCGTAAAGTCAGCTGACCCGCCAATTCCGTTCATCATTTTTGAACCCATAACATGGGTACTGTTTACATTTCCAAAAATATCTGCTTCCAAAGCTGTATTGATAGTGATCAACCCTAAGCGACGGGCAAGTTCAGGACTGTTTGACATTTCTTGAGGACGAAGCACTAACTTGTCACGGAAAAATTCCAAGTCTTCATATAATTTATTTCTAACCGGAGTTGTAATTGTCAGCGAGCAACCGCTTGCAAATCTGATTTTTCCGTTTCGGATTAATTCAATTACTGAATCCTGGATTACTTCGGTATACATCTCAAATGTTGGGATATCAGGATTTGCTCCTAACGAGGCCATTACTGCGTTGGCAATATTCCCCACTCCCGATTGAATTGGCAAAAATTCTTTTGGTATGCGACCTGATTTAATTTCATTGGCTAAGAAATCAGCCACATTTTTCCCAATTTTATCAGTCACTTCATCTGTTGGAGTAAAACCACCTACTTCATCATCCCTATAAGTTTCTACGATGCAAAGAATTTTTGAAGAATCAACTTTTACCACCGGAACTCCCATTCTGTCTGATGGAGTTAACAAAGTCATAGGTTTTCTGTGAGGTGGGTCAAGAGGTTCAAAAATGTCATGAAATCCTCTAAGTTCTTTTGGATGATTATGATTCCATTCAATGATAATATAATCAGCTAAATTAGCAATTGTTGGAGAAATTCCAACTCCTGATGTAAGAACAAGTTCACCTTCATCATTAATATCACAGACTTCAATTATTGCAAATTTAGGTTTCGGCATAAACCCAAAACGTAAATGGGGAGCAATTGATGATAAATGCATATCAAAATAAGGAGCGCGTTCACAGTTTAAAGCTGTGCGCAAATCTTTATTAGATTGGTAAGGCGTGCGAAATAAAATAGCATTAGCGCGAGCTAATGCTCCATCCAATGAATCGCCGGTAGAAGCACCCGTATACATTCCAATTTTAAATTCTTTCCCCTCAGCATGAAAAGCTTCTGCACGTTTTGCTATGGCCGTTGGTACTTCTTTTGGACAACCTGCCGGAGTAAATCCGCTAAATCCTACAATGTCTCCATTGTTTACATAGCTCGCTGCCTCTTCGGCAGTTACAAATTTATAAGTCTGTTGCATAATTTTGATAGTTGCAATTTGCAATTGTATGTTTTATAATTATTTGAATATGAATATATTGATTCTATTTTTTATTTAAAAATATCTTTAGAATTTTCAGGTTCTATTTGAGCGCAAAAGTACCAAATGATTTTTGATTGACATTGAAAATTAACGACTAATTACAGAAATATTTCATTAATGGAAAACATGGAACATAATTAATTATTTTTACATTTTAAAATAGTACTTTGAATATCAATATTTAAAAAAAAGAGATGAAAAATCTTTTATTCAAAAAAAAATGTGGATATTTGCAATGAAGTAAACTCGCATAAATATTCAATAATAATTATAATATAAATCTATGAACGCTAATGACATTCGCCAATTGGAGCCTAAGGCTCTTTGGGAAAACTTTTATAGTCTCACACAAGTTCCACGTCCTTCTCATAAAAAAGAACAAATTGGAGCTTTTCTTGAAAACTTTGGTAAATCACTTGGATTAGAAACCCTTCGCGATGAAATTGGGAATGTGCTGGTTCGCAAACCGGCAACTCCAGGCATGGAAAACCGCAAAGCTGTAATTCTTCAGGCTCACATGGACATGGTACCACAAAAAAACAGCAATGTTGCTCACGATTTTCAAACTGATCCGATAGATGCATATATTGACGGAGAATGGGTGACAGCTCGTGATACAACATTGGGAGCCGACAATGGAATTGGATTAGCAGCAGCCATGTCTGTTCTTCAATCTACAGGAATCCCACATCCAGCTATCGAAATGTTCGTAACGGTGGACGAAGAAACAGGGATGTTTGGTGCTTTCGGACTACAGCCAAATTTTCTGAAGGGAGATATTTTAATCAATATGGATTCGGAAGATGAAGGTGAACTCTACGTTGGTTGTGCCGGAGGAATTGACGGTGATATCACTTTCCGCTACAAAGAAGTGGAAATTCCTGAAGGCGATGTGGCACTTAAAGTATCGTTAACCGGACTTAAAGGCGGTCATTCGGGTGTGGATATTCATCTGCAACGTGCCAATGCCAATAAACTTATGTTCCGCTTTTTGAAAGATGCGGTGGCAGATTATGAAGCCCGTTTAGCAAGTGTTGATGGTGGTAGTTTGCGTAATGCTATTCCTCGCGAAGCATTTGTGGTCATCACAGTTCCTGCTGATGGAGTTGACGATATTGTTGATTTTGTAAGAGAATGTGAAGAGCTATTTATTGAAGAATATAAAGGCGTTGAAGATAAAATTTCATTCACAGTAGAGCAAGTCGATTTGCCCGGAGGACTTATTCCCGAAGAAGTACAGGATGATTTAATCAATGGCGTAACAGCATGTCCAAACGGAGTTTCTCGTTTTATTCCCGAACTGCCGACGGTGGTTGAAACATCTAACAACCTGGCAATTATAAAATCGGATGGAAGTACGATCATTGTTCGCTGTTTGATGCGTAGTTCGGTAGAATCACGCAAGGAGGAACTGGCTTCGATGGTAGAAAGTGTGTTTCTGTTAGCAGGAGCCAAAGTTGACTTAGTTGGCGGCTATCCGGGTTGGAAGCCTAATCTCGATTCTCCTATTCTGAAACAAATGACTAAAGTTTATGAGGATAAATATGGTAAAACTCCAAAAGTAATGATTATTCATGCAGGCTTGGAGTGTGGAATTCTCGGAACACATTACCCTAAAATGGACATGATTTCATTCGGTCCGACTATTCGTTATCCACATTCGCCCGACGAAAAAGTAAACATTGCAACCGTACAGAAATTCTGGGATTTTCTGTTAGCAACATTAGAAAGTATTCCGGTGAAATAACCCCTAACTCCTAAAGGGGGATTAAACTATTTAATTTTAAAATTATTTGATATGAGAAACAAAAAAGAAAATCCACGAAATGAAACTAACTTCAACTCCCCTTTAGGGGTTGGGAGTCTAATGAAAAAAACAATATTATTCATTTCACTTCTCGTTTTTTCGGGAGCACTTTTTGCACAAAAAGACACTACTGCTGTTGACACCTTTAGATTTACAACTGTAAAACAAAACAAAATTTCTTCGATTAAAAACCAGGCTAATTCAGGCACATGCTGGAGCTTTTCGGGGTTGGGCTTTTTTGAATCAGAACTTTTACGTATGGGAAAACCCGAGGTTAATCTATCCGAAATGTTTGTGGTACATCACTCTTACTCGGATAAAGCCGACAAATATGTTCGCATGAATGGAACCATAAACTTTGGTGGTGGAGGTTCGTTTTACGATGATTTGTATGTGCTGCAAAACTATGGCATTGTTCCCGAATCGGTTATGCCGGGGTTAAATTATGGAGAAGAAAAACATAATCATGGAGAACTGGATGCATTAACTCTGGCTTATGTAAAAGTAATTGTTACAAATCCAAACAAGAAACTTTCAACAGCATGGAAAACCGGTTTTGATGGTATTTTGGATGCTTATTTGGGAAAATGCCCAACAGAATTCACGGTGGATGGGAAAAAATACACTCCGATTACTTACGAACAATCACTGGGTTTGAATCTGGATGATTATGTGTCGCTGACATCGTTTACGCATCATCCGTTTTATAGCAAATTTATTTTAGAAATTCCTGATAACTGGCGCTGGTCTGAGTCTTATAATATTCCCCTTGACGAGTTAATGAGTGTTTTTGATAATGCCATTGACAACGGATATTGTATTGCATGGGCTTCGGATGTAAGCGAAAAAGGATTTACCCGTAACGGAATTGCTGTAGATCCAGAAACGAAAGTAGCCAACATGCCCGGAACAGATCAGGCAAAATGGCTGAATCTTTCGCAAAAGGAAATAGACGAAAAGATTTATAAGGTAAAAGGACCACAACCCGAAGTAAAAGTAACACAAGAACTTCGTCAACAGGGTTTTGACAATTACCAAACTACCGACGACCACGGGATGGTTATTTTCGGAACAGCTAAAGACCAGAACGGAACTAAATATTATCTGGTAAAAAACTCCTGGGGAACCGACTCTAAGTACAAAGGAATCTGGTATGCAAGCGAAACCTTTGTAAAGCATAAAACCATTGATATTTTGGTAAATAAAAATGCAATTCCAAAAGAAATTCTGAAGAAACTGGGGATTAAATAAAATAAAGAGGCACAGGCTGAAAATTCAAATTGAGTTTGCTTATCCTCTATATTCAGTATTATTGTTTCTCCCGCAGATACCGCTGATTTACGTGTATCTGCGGGAGATTAATATTAATGTGGGTTCGGGATAAGGATTTGCACAAGCAAGTGGAAATAAATAATGTCGAATAATTCAACTTAAACTGCAATAAGAATAGGACGCTGATTTTCGCAGATGAAGCGGATTTTAAAACGGATATTCATTTCGACAAGTCGAAATGATTTTCAAACATTTACAATCTTATCAGTCATGCTTGCATGACTATAATCAGGATTCAATCAGTTCAATTATTATCAGTGGATATCCGCTATATCAGCGAAAATCTGCGTTCTATTTATTCATCTACCTCGCCTTCCTGCATAAGATTCAGTAGCCATACTTCCATATCTGTTTCAAACGGTAAGCCAATGCGCTCCTTTATTCGGTTTCTACGTTTATACAGTGTGGATTTATTCATGTTTAACAAGCTACAACTGTCCGCAATGTCTAGCTGCAAGCATATCAACGTAATGACAATTAAATCCAATTGGCTTAATTCGGGATACGTCGATTTGAGTCGGGATATTCGTTTATCAAATATCTGATCTACCCAATCAATATAAAATTGCCAGTCTTTTTCGGTCAGTACCGATTGTTCAATAATCATATTCATAAACGCTTCCTTCTTATCAGCCTGACTGAATCCTATACTCAGCCGGTTAAAAAGCAAGGTGTTTTTTATTTGATTCTGAACTTTAAGCAACAGCAAATTCTTTTTTTGTTCATTCTCGGTTTGTTTCAGTTTCAAATCATATTCCATTTTCTGCTGTTGTATCTGATTCAGCGTATCTATTTTCAAAATCTTTTTCTTATGCACATCGATCACATACAATATACCGAACGATAAAATCAACAGAAAAATGAATAATACCGAAATCAATATTATCTTCTGTTGATTCAAAATTTTCAACCTTGCATTTTCATTTTCCTTCTGTGTGAAATCATACTGTTTGTCTATTTGGTGTAACTGGCTGTGAATACTTTGTTGAAATACCGTATCACGATTCAGATACGCTTTTTCGAGATACTCAAATGCGTTATTCATTTTCCCTTCATCTTTACTTACATAGGCAGCAGCCAGATATTTTATTGTTCTATCATTTCCCTTAGTAGTGGTATCGGTTAATGCAATATTCAAGTAATAGCGTGCTGAATCAGATTTATTAAGTTTTGAGTATTCATATGAAAGGTAAGGAGCAAAAGAGGTCTGGTAAGCAGGAAAAAACCGATATCCTTTTAATAAGTATTCTTTTGAACGAACATAATTCGTATTACAGAGTAATTCTCCTTGTTGTGCTAATATAGAATAATAGTTAACGGTATCATGTGCTTGTTTGGCCAGTTTCAACGCAGCATTCGAATAGTGTGTTACGCTATCAAACGAACGATTTAACTGAGCATATGTTTCAGAAAGTGCCCGATAAGCAAATGCCTGATATCGTATATTGTTTGACTGAACGAAATATATCAATGATTTTCTGTAATTTACTGCCGATTGGGCGAATAAAGCATCCAGCCTGTAGAGATACCCGATTTTAAATTCAACCAATCCTTTCAGGTCATCTTCATTTGTCTTGTTCAACAAATCTTCAGCCTTTTTATACGCCTCCATGGCAGCTTTATTATCCTGCTTTAGTTGCAAAACACAGCCAAGCAAATAGTAAGCCGTTCCGCTTTGTACGGGCAGATTGCTATCCTCATAATAATTTACCGAAATACGAATCAGACTATCCGATTTGATATCCTGATACAATTTGTACTGTGTATGAGTAAAAATCAGACACCAAGCTGCATAATCAGCCTGTGACAGTTGCTGCTCGGGATGCGAAACAGATAGTAATATCTTTTGTGCACTATCCGGTTTTGAATTCAAGATAGCTTCGGCGCGAAGGATTGTTTCGTTTTTAGTGTACTTCCTGTGGCAGGATATTGACAGCATACTAACCAAAATAAATAAAACTACTTTAGAATAATTCATAATCTACCTTTTTAGAAAATTTCATCAATATCCCGGCTTACCGGATGGTTAATTTTGCCTGTTTTTTGACTATAAAATTTAGCTGTCCAACTATTTCTTTTTTAGCCTTAAAATGGGTGTTGATTTATAATAACTTACAAGTTTCAATTTCGTTGCCTGTCCAACATTTTTTTTTGGAGTTATGGGGATGTCTTAATAACTTTGTTTGCAAAAATAAACAAATTAGTTGAACCTTTAAAATTAGTCATCAACAATACCTTAACTAAAAAGAAAAGCGGTACAGATAATTTCTTCCGGTATAGTGAACAGTAGACAATTTACCCTCTTAACCTAAACTTATTCAAAATGGGGCAGTTTGTAAACTTAATTTTGCGTTGTCTGTACCGCTTTATTTTCCTTTAAAATTAAAACTGATGTACATTGAAACAAAACATGTCTGAATTAATCCAAAACAAACAAGTATTGGCACAAAACAAGTTTACATTGAAACAAAACATAATTGTATTGACCAAATCAAACATATATTGGAATAAAACAAGTTTACATTCATTCTGTACAAATATATATCGGCCAAATCATACATGTATTGGTACAAAACAAACTGACATTGAAACAAAACATATTAGTATTGACCATAACAAGTATGTATTGAAAAAAAACAAACTTACATTGAAACATAACATATATCTATTGGAACAAAAGCAAACAAATTTATAAAAACAGGCACTTAGCTGCTTGCAATACAATTAAATAATCAAAAATGTTTAACTATTAAATTTAAAAAAGTATGAAGAAAGATCATGCAGTTCTTGATTTTGTAAGAGATCCGATAGCAATTAAGATTGAAACCGGACGAAATGTAGAAAGTAAAATGAGACCTAGTCTGATTTTCAAAAACCCCGATGTAGCGTATGATGATTTAAAAGCGAGTACAGATTTGCTTGAGACACGAAACGTGGCAGCACTCAATGGAGGTAAAGAAGCCACTGCACTTTTGCATCAAGCCGAAGAAGACTGGGTAAACAAAATGAGGTTAATGGCTCGTTATGTCGACAGGGTAGCCGATGGCGATAGTGCCATAATTCTGAGTGCTGGATTTAATCTTGCCAAACAACCCGCTCCTGCCGTACGCCCCGAATTTAGTGTAGAACTGGGCGAAAAATCAGGCTCGGTACTGCTTCAACGTAAACGTGTAGATGGTGCCCGCTCCTACATTTGGCAGTATTACATTGGTGAAACACCCAGTAATGATGCCAACTGGGTAAATGCTCAGGTAACTTCACAAGCCTCTGTAGAGCTTACTGGACTTACTCCAGTGATCAAGTATTGGTTTAGAGTGGCAGCAGTAACACCTACCGGAACCACTGCATTTTGCGACCCTATTATGCAAGTAGTGATTTAAAAAACTTCTATACTCTTCGGATGGCATTATGTCATCTGAAGAGTGAAAGTAATAAGCTGACTAGTATTCTAAAGAAAGAATATCCTATTTGTAGAAATAAAAAACTCAGAAAATAAAATTATATATGTTGAAAATTATTTCATCTCCTTTTTTTACATATATTATTCTTAATAATCCAATCATATTAACTACATTTGCAATATTAATTAAAGAATCAATATCATAAATTTAAATATTTCTTTTGCGCATGTATTAGTCAGACAAAATATCTATTAATAAAATTCATTATGAAAAAAATCAATTTATTCTACGTCTTATTTATTTGTTTTTTATTCTCCTTTATTACCAGTTGTAAAGATAAAAATGAACCGGTAAATAATGGTATCGTTTTTAATACAAATCTTACATACGGAACGGTAATAGATAATAACGGAATTAGTTATAAAACAATAATCATTGGTACTCAAACATGGATGGCAGAGAACCTAAAACCACTAAATACAGGAATGGTGACTCTATACCTAATGTGAAAAGTAATGCTGTTTGGGACACCCCCTGTTCGCTGTAGCGTAAAGGTTGGCGCGGGATGTTCGGCGTAGTTTTCAACTACGTCGGGTTAGAAAGAAAGCTCTGCTTTCCTTCTTGAAATAGAATATGGAAAGCAGAGCTTTCCTTTTAGCTGCGACGAAGGCAGAGCCATTCGCCGAACATAGGAGTGAAAGATAGACAAGAACTAACATCAATGCATTGATAAAAATTATTTACATTTTATTCGGTTTTTTATTCTGAAATAGCCTGAATATTTTATACTTGCGAAACTTTACAACTTTACAATTTAATTTAAAAAAAACAATGAAAGCAAAACTCATCTCTATTTTAGTAGCAATTAATATGTTTTCCATGACTGCCCAAGTAATAAAAGAAACTCGTATTGATACTAAAGATAATATCAGTTGCATTAAACTTAATACACTAACACAAGTAATTCTTAAAAATGGCGATTCGTATAAGGTGGAAGTAGAAACTGATAAGCAATACTTGCCTTATATTAAAACTATTCAGAAAGATAGTACTATTGAGATTTATACTGATGCACCAACTCATACAAAAAAGATGAAACATTGTAACATATATATTACAGTGCCTAACATGCCATTAAATATAAAAGCAAATGCAATATCGAATATTCAAACAACAAACAATCTATTGAAAATTGATAATCTAAATATTGATGCTAATGCAATTGCAACGATTAAGCTAAATTTGATTACGGAAACATTTAACTGTGTTTTAAATGCAGTTAGCACTGTTGAAATAGAAGGTGCATCTAATCATTCCGAATTTCATTTCAATGCAATTACAAATTGTAATCTGTCTGATTTTAAAATAAAAGATCTGTATTTAACGATTAATAGTTCCGTTACTAGTGACTTTTATGTGTCTCATAATTTTAAATTAGATGCTAAAAGTGTGCTTAATCTAAACATCTTTGGTCATCCAACAATTTTATTGAGTCAAAAAATTAAAAGTTGTTCTGTAAATATTGAGTAAATGACTTTAGTCAATCCGCTGCTGCCGCGCGATCAATGTCATTAAGTTAGTATATTTCTTTGTGAGAATTAGTGACTTAGAGTCTTTGTGGCAAAAAAACAGCAGCTAACAAGTCACAAAAACACTAAGTGTCACAAAGATTGTATTCAATATAGATCCTTAACTTAATGACATTGATCGTGCGGCAGCAGCGGTAATTGAATTATATGATTCAAATGGATATCCTATAACAAAATTCGAATACTAAATAATTTATGAAAAACTTCCTAACAAGTTTGAATCTAAGAAGTATACTTAGCCTGTTGTATGTAATATTTATATTTCTTTCAATAGCTTTTGCTATTATCATTACTATTCATTATCATAGTGGTCATAGATTTATAACACCCTTCTTTATTTTTTTAATTCCTTTGATTATTTTAAGTTATCTTTATAAAAAAGAAAGTATTTCTAAAAACAAATTTTTATTGTGGTGTTTTTTTGTTATTTTTCTATTAGTTGTAATTTGCTTTTGTATGTTGTATTTTTCTTCAGTGTATACTTTTTTTGTCAAATTTGATAATGAGATTTACTCAATTTTTTAAAAACAAGATATTGCAGACATGGTAATTATAACTGTGTCTGCAATAATTATTTAATTGATTTAATTTACCAACACAATTAAATAAAAATGAAGAACATGCCACACTAGTGAGGGGAGAATTTCAACAAGCAAGTATTTGAACACCCTATGGATGCCCTATCGATACTTCAATGAGTAGTCCAAATTCAATAATAGCAATAATTTTAAATTCAAACTGTCAATCAAAAAAAATATCAATTGACATATATAAAATGACCTTTTGAGTCAAATAGACTATTAAATATCTAAAATATCAATATATGAAAAAAATAATTCTTTTCAGCCTTTTAACGCTGTGTTCAACATTACATTCCCAAATAATTAAAATTGAGAATGGCTTATCATTTTCGTCTATGTATTCGAATAAATTTGACATTTTAAATAATAAAATTACAAATTATGGATTGAATGTTGGATGTGATTATTTTGAGCATAAACTATATTATCTCTCAAGTGATATAGGGCTTGTTACCAAAGGAGGAAAAGAGAATAATCTATCATTAGGTAATGATATTATTAACGTGAATGAATCATGGCAGTTTGTTCAGTTCAATACTACAATAAGATTTAAATATCAAGTCAGCAATGCACATTTGTTTGTTGGAATCGGACCTAAACTAGATTTTTTAGTAGGTTCTGGAAAATTTACAGATAGTCTTTACTCTGGTTATGAAATGGATAGATTATCGTTAGGCTCTAAGTCAGAAGTCGGATTTGTACAGGATATAAATAGAATTCGGATCGGTTTAAATTATTCCTACTTGATTAACTTTGCTGGAGCTGCCAAGAGCCCATATATTAATATTGGTAACAATACGTATTCACTTATGTTTTCGATAGGTTATAAGCTCAAATAATCTTCTTCATATGATTGAAATTATGAGAGGCAGATGCTGGACAAAGAAAAGGGAAAGACAAGTAAAGTTTGAAGTGAATTTGGATAGTTATACCTGACAATAAAAAAGATGCTTCCCAAATCGGAAAGCATCTTTCTTTTCTGTTGTCAACTATTCATTGTAAATTGTACATTCAATAAGCATGTTCATCACCATTCACATCTTCAATATCAATACGCTTTTTCTCCATGGAGCGCCATGCGATAAAGATATAAACCAACACTACCGGAATAAACAACGACACCAGCGACATGGCATTCAGGGTAAATTCACTGGATGAAGAATTGAATATAGTCAGTGAACTCTGTAAATCGGGTGTGGCTGGATAGTAAGCCGTATTGTTGTAACCGGCAGTCAACAATAAACTGCATACTGTTACAATAGTTCCAATTCCGGCAAACCAGATTCCGTTTTTGAATTTCGAAGAAACCCAGGTTCCGATTACTCCAAATAGTACTGCCACAACTCCCAGTAGAAATAATACCAATACGATTGGCATTTCAATTAAATTAAAGAAGTATTTATATTTTTCCATAGACACAACGCCTGTTGCAGGATCAACAGCAAAACCTTCGGAAAACAAAGTCCAGATGACGAAAATTAAAAAGAATACAACAAAAGGAATGGCATTGTACCACAGGTATTTTCGTGAACGCGCTTCAAGCACTTCGTGATTAAGTCTATTTATAAAAAACAATACAGCCAGTGAACGGGCAAGAAAGAACACAGCGAATCCAAGGGTCAGGTTGCGGATATTAAACAAGGCATCTAAACCGTGCCATTCGTTTCCCCACGCGCTGATAACCGGTGCCAGTTGATTCGTGATATTTCCTTTGTTAACAATAAAATCAGACCCTGTAAAGAAGGTTGCTATCGCTACACCAATCAAGAAAGTACCTAAAAGTCCGTTGATAAAAAGAAATGAACGATAAGTATTTACTCCATAAGTATTTCCGGGTTTCGATTGAAATTCGTAGGAAACAGCCTGAATGATAAAGCAAAATAAAATAGCCATCCAAACCCAGTAGGCTCCGCCAAAACTTGTAGAATAAAATAATGGAAACGATGCGAAAAATGCTCCCCCAAATGTAACCAACGTTGTAAATGTAAACTCCCATTTTCGACCGAGAGCATTTACTAACAGGCGGCGTTCATCTTCAGTTTTTGAAAGTGAAAACAACATGGATTGTCCGCCCTGAATAAAGAGCAGAAAAGCCAGAATACCACCTAAGAGTGAAATCAAAAACCACCAATAATGTTGTAAAAATGAATATGTTATCATAATAGTATTTTTTTTAGAAGTTAGAATATAAAACATAAAATGTGAAACCAAAATAGGATTTATTCCGTTACGGGACCTTTTTTAATTTGTTTCAACATAATACGGATTTCGGCAACTAATAACGCTGAAAAAAGGATTAAGAAAAGGAAGAAAGTTATTTTTACCGAATCGGACGATATGTGAGAAATAGCAGCGTTCAGTGGTAGAACATCTTGTATTGCCCATGGTTGTCGACCTACTTCGGCTACAACCCAGCCTAATTCTGCTGCAACATAACCCAGAGGAATGCTCCACATGCAGACCCACAATAGCCACTTTGATTTCTCTAATTTCTTGGTGTTCAGCATATAGAGCAGAAATGCAAACAAAGCTATGAAATAAAAGCCCAGTAAAACCATGACGTGAAATGAGTAATACACGGTTGGAACATGTGGAATCATTGTTTCAGCTTTATCGATGTATCCGTATCCAAATTGTGGATAATTCTCTTTCAATTGAGCTTTATATATTTTTGCCGCAGCCATATCTTTCTCTGTTACAGCCTTCTGATAGCTAGCCAACGATTGAATTGCTGCTTCTCCACGTTTATGTTTTTCCTGAAACGAAAGAGCTACACCGTCGGGTGTTTGATAACCTCCATCAAGTATATTCTGTACTCCCGGAACAAATGCATTTACGTCGTGTTGGCTCAACAGCGAGAGCAACGAAGGAATTTCTACTTTTAAAAGGAAAGGACTGATTGAATCATTGTACGCTTTTTTTGCCGGATTCAAAATTCCGATTGCTACTAAGCCTGCATTGGTTTTGCCTTGATAAAGCCCTTCCATAGCCGCAAGTTTCATAGGTTGATGTTTCGAAACATTGTATGCTGAGCCATCTCCCGTATAAGCAATTAGTAATGTCGAAATTAAGCCAAATATTGCACCAACCATCATGCTTTTCATAGCAAAGTCTGTTTGCCGCTTTTTAATTAAATACCACGAACTGATTCCTGTGACAAATAAACTGCTTAAAACCCAGCCCGAAAGAACTGTGTGAAAAAACTTGTTCATTGCAACCGGTGATAGTAAAATACTCCAAAAGTCAATCATTTCATTACGTACGGTATCAGGATTAAATTGCATACCAACGGGATATTGCATCCATGCATTTGCAACCAGAATCCATAATGCTGAGAGTGTAGCTCCGAGAACGGTTAACCACGTTGAAGCAAGGTGAAATTTTTTACTAACTTTTTTCCAACCAAAGAACATGATAGAAATAAATGTTGCTTCCATAAAAAAAGCCAGAATAGCCTCGATAGCAAGTGGAGCCCCAAAAATATCGCCAACAAACCAGCTGTAGTTCGACCAGTTTGTGCCAAACTCAAATTCCAGGATTATTCCGGTGGCCACCCCAATGGCAAAGTTAACACCAAAAAGCGTCATCCAAAATTGCGCAGCTTTTTTCCATTCTTCTTTTCCTGTTTTTACGTACAAGGTTTCCATCACTGACATAATAACCCCCAAGCCTAATGTTAGCGGTACAAAAAGCCAGTGATACATTGCTGTCATGGCAAATTGTGCCCTCGACCAGTCTACTAATGTTGCGTCCAATAAATTCATAATTTTTTAAGTATTTGATAAAGATTTGAAAAATTATTTATTTTGATTATTTTATCTATTGATATTTTGTTCTTATTTCTCATTCTCTTACAATCCATTTTGGGAGCTTACTGAACTCTTTTTTCTATTAGTTCCATACGAACATGGTTAGCTTTGCTTTGTTCGTCTTTAAAGTTTGTATTCAGGTAGTTTGGAAAGAAAAAAATCCGTAATACCACAAACATGATAAAAAGCTTTATCAGTACAAGTATCCAGAGAGATTTACCAACAGTCATATTCCGGAATCCGTCGCGGTAAAAGGAAAATAGTTTTTGCAAAAAGAGGGGAATTTTCATACCATTTATTTGGAAAACAAAACTAAAGTATTTATCGCTTACAAAAATATCAATAAATTTGGTATTTTTACAATAATGTACTTAATTTTATTCGCAAATTATTTCATTGAGCTTTTGTTTGTGCGTAAATATCTATTAATCAGTTTATTTTTGAAAACAAAAAAGGCCGTCAAAAAAATATTTCGACGGCCTTTTTTGAAACTAAGATTTTAGTTTCCTATTTCTGACAAAAATTTGATGCGAACTAATCGTACTTCAGTCTCACTGAAGTCGTCTTCACCCAGATCATCAAGAGCGGCTTCAATTTTGTCGGTTTCAGCGGAACTGAAATAATCGAAAATTTCATCAATATGATCAGGATCCATAATTTCGTCCAAGAAATAATCGATATTGATTTTGGTTCCCGAATATACAATTGCTTCAATTTCATCAAGTAATTCAGAAATGTCTAATCCTTTTGACAGAGCAATATCGTCCAACGCAATTTTTCTGTCAATTGCCTGAATAATTGATACTTTAAGCTTAGACTTATTAGCTACAGTGCGAACTCGTAAATCTTCGGGACGAATGATTTCGTTCTCTTTTACGTGCTCTTTAATTACTTTCAGAAATTCTTCACCGTAACGTTTTGCTTTTCCGGCACCAACACCCGGAATGTTTTGCAATTCATCTTGGGTAATCGGATAACTGGTCGCCATGGCTTCGAGCGATGGATCCTGAAAAATAACGAAAGGTGGTACTTCCAGTTTCTTCGAGAGTTTTTTTCTTAAATCTTTCAATATTGAGAATAAAACATCGTCTGCAGCGCAAGTTCCACCACCACTTCTGCCACCAACTGTGGTCTCTTCTTCTTCATCCTCAAACTCGTTATCTTTTACAATTGGGAATGGCTGAGGTTTCTTTAAATATGCTTTGCCACTTGCTGTAAGTCTGAGCAAACCATAATTTTCAATATCTTTACTAATGAATCCTGCAATCATGGCCTGACGGATAACTGAATGTAGCAATCGTTCATCTTCGTCGGAAGCAGAACCAAAGTTCTCAATCTCATCATGTTGATACGATTTTACATCCGAAGTTTCATTTCCTTTTAAAATGTCAACAATGTGTTCGGCTTTAAATTTTTCTTTTACTATTAAAATTGTTTCTAAAACTAGAGATAACAATTCTTGTCCTTCTATAAATTTCCTTGGTTTCATACAGTTATCACAGCATCCGCAATTTTCTTCCATGTATTCTTCTCCAAAATAATGGAGTAATAATTTACGTCGACATACGGAAGATTCAGCATAGGCCTGTGTTTCCAATAATAATTGATTGCCAATTTCCTGCTCGGCAACGGGCTTGCCTTGCATAAATTTGCGTAGTTTATCTAAATCTTTATAAGCGTAAAAGGCAATACATTGGCCTTCTCCACCATCGCGTCCGCCACGTCCCGTTTCCTGATAGTAACCTTCCAGGCTCTTTGGCATATCGTAATGTAAAACATACCGAACATCGGGTTTATCAATCCCCATTCCGAAAGCAATTGTTGCCACAATCACATCGGCTTTTTCCATCAAAAAGCTATCTTGATTTTGGCTTCTTACAGATGAGTCCATGCCTGCATGATAAGGCAGAACCGAAATTCCATTCATACGAAGTGTTTCGGATAATTCTTCTACTTTTTTTCTGCTTAAGCAATATATGATTCCTGATTTTCCTGCTTGTGAACGAATGTATTTAATAATATCTTTATCTACATTATTCGTTTTTGGTCTGACTTCGTAGTATAAATTGGCACGGTTGAACGACGATTTAAAAACCGAAGCATTCAACATTCCAAGATTTTTTTGAATGTCATGTTGCACTTTGGGGGTTGCAGTTGCAGTAAGCGCAATCAGAGGTGCTACCCCTATCTCATTTATTATTGGGCGAATACGTCGGTATTCGGGTCTGAAATCATGTCCCCATTCCGAAATACAATGTGCTTCGTCAACTGCATAGAATGAAATTTTCAGTTGCTTTAAAAACTCAATATTTTCTTCTTTTGTAAGCGATTCAGGTGCAACGTATAATAGTTTAGTTTTACCGGATAAAATATCACCCTTTACCTGATCAATAGCCTGCTTGGTTAGCGATGAATTGATAAAATGGGCAATACCATCTTCTTCGCTAAAATTGCGCATGGCATCAACCTGATTTTTCATCAAGGCAATAAGTGGTGAAATGACAATTGCCGTGCCTTCCATCATCAGGGATGGAAGTTGATAACACAATGACTTGCCTCCACCTGTAGGCATTAACACGAAAGTGTCTTTCCCGTCAAGTACATTTTGAATAATTGCTTCCTGATTTCCTTTGAAGTTGTCGAACCCAAAGTTCTTTTTCAACTGCGAATTTAATTCAGATAGTTTGGCCATATCAGTATCTTGTGTAAAAAATGAATGCGAAAGTAGTATTTATTGTCGAAATACAAGCACTGAAAAAAATGTTTTTTTATTGTTTATTGCAAATAAACTCTAATTTCTCGTTGCTGTATCTTTGTTTTTGTCAAACAAAAATAGAAACAGATTTTAAATATACAATATGTTTTGAAAAAAAAAACGGGATATTAACTAATTAATATAGTCAATATCCCGATAAAATATGTTATATGCCACGCATACAATTAATTGCAATAATATGATTATGCAATTTTTAACCGATTTATATTTGTTTTTTCTATCTTACTTTGAGCATAAGGGAGCGATATTTTCAATTTTGTTTCATTTTTTGATGGCATTTCAAACATCTCATCCATCATGATAGTTTCTGTAATAGATCTGAGCCCGCGAGCTCCTAATTTGAATTCGATAGATTTATCGACAATATATTCCAGTACATCTTCGTCAAAAATGAGTTCAATATTGTCCATATTGAATAATTTTGAGTACTGTTTGATGATTGAGTTCTTTGGCTCAGTTAATATTCTTCGAAGTGCAGTTCTATCAAGGGGCTCAAGGTAGGTTAAAATTGGCAAACGGCCAATAATTTCAGGTATCAATCCAAATGATTTAAGATCTTGAGGAGCAATATATTGTAGTAGGTTATGTTTGTCGACTTGTTCATTTTCTTTTGCTGCATTATAGCCCACGACACGCGTATTAAGGCGTGAAGCAATTTTTTTCTCAATTCCATCAAATGCCCCACCGCACACGAAAAGTATATTTTGAGTATTCACGGCAATCATTTTCTGGTCGGGATGTTTCCTTCCACCCTGTGGTGGAACATTTACCACGGCACCTTCAAGTAATTTCAACAAACCCTGTTGAACTCCTTCTCCGCTTACATCGCGGGTTATACTTGGATTGTCGCTTTTGCGTGCAATTTTGTCAATTTCGTCGATAAATACAATACCTCTCTCTGCTGATTTTACATCATAATCTGCTACCTGTAACAGGCGAGTAAGAATACTTTCGATATCCTCGCCAACGTATCCCGCTTCGGTCAAAACTGTTGCATCAACAATTGTGAATGGAACATGAAGTTTTTTTGCTATCGTTTTTGCTAAAAGTGTTTTACCCGTACCGGTATACCCTACCATGATAATGTTTGATTTCTCAATTTCAACATCGTCATTAGTTTTTTCCTGCATCAGGCGCTTGTAATGATTATATACAGCTACCGAGAGGTATTTTTTTGCTTCATCCTGACCAATTACATATTGATCAAGGTATTCCTTTATTTCAGTAGGTTTTGGAAGTTGTTCTTTTTGCAAATCAGGCAAATTAGACTTTTTAATTGAGTTTTCTTTTACAATATCAGCTGCCTGAACGGCGCATTCGTTGCATATATGAGCTCCATCTTGTCCCATAATAAAAAAGTCAACTTGCGATTCTGGTCGTCCGCAAAAGCTACAATGTTTGGTGTTTTTAGCCATAATTCAGATCCTCGAGTCCTTCAAGGGAGAACTTATTGTATGTATTTGCAACTCAAATTACATCAATAAAGATCCTTGGGAATAAGGGATTTTATTTTTTTATTTTTTCTTCTCGTTAAAAAGTACTTTGTCAATCATACCATATTCCAATGCTTCTTCTGATGTCATCCAGTAATCGCGATCCGAATCTTTTTCAATTCTATCGAAAGGATTTCCAGAATGATCGGCTATAATGGTGTAAAGTTCTTTTTTTAATTTTTGAATTTCGCGGGCTGTAATTTCAATGTCAGAAGCCTGACCTTGAGCGCCACCCATAGGTTGGTGAATCATGATACGTGAATGTTTCAGGGCTGAGCGTTTTCCTTTAGCACCTGCTACCATCAATACAGCTCCCATCGAAGCTGCCATTCCAGTACAAATTGTAGCCACATCGGAACTGATAAACTGCATGGTATCATAAATTCCAAGTCCGGCATAAACCGAGCCTCCAGGTGTATTTAGGTAGATGGAAATGTCTTTACCTGGATCTGAAGAGTCCAGATAAAGTAATTGAGCCTGAATCACATTAGCTGTATAATCATCAACTTGTGTTCCGAGAAAAATGATACGATCCATCATTAAACGGGAGAACACATCCATTTGAGTAACATTTAACTGACGTTCTTCAAGGATAGAAGGGGAAATGTAATTACTGGTAATATCGGCGTATTTGTCTAATGCAAGTCCATTCATGCGCAGGTGTTTGGTAGCAAAGTCGCGAAAATCGTTGTTGTTCATAATTTATGAGTTTGAAAGTTTAAAAGTTCAAATGTTATAATATATTGATATTCTTACAGCAGCATGTCAACACATCATTTTATTAGTTAATCGAAAAAGGCTTTTAACCTTTTCAAAAAAAGAAACAAAGATAAGACTATTTTGTTTTATTTTTTAGCAGTTAAAAGCCTTTTCGGCAAAATTTGTTAGCAAACAATTATTTTGCTTCAAACATTTTGTTGAATTCTTCAATTGAAACTTCTTTGTTGTCTAATTTTACAGCTTCTTTTACGATAGCAAGCACCTTTTCTTCGGCAACTTTGTCTACCATATTTTTCAGAGTTTCTTCTTTTTTCATCATGTCTTTTGCATAGTTGGCAATAATTTCATCATCCATGCCAATCATACCATACTGGGCAAATTGTGCTTTAGCCAATTTCTTTGCATATTCTTCAATATCTGAAGTTTCGACTTTTAAATCGCTTGTTTTAGCTAGTTTGTCTTTAATTAAATGCCACTTGAGATCTGCTATCATTTTGGGATAGTCTTTTTCTAATGTTTCAGGGGTTAGGTTTTCATTTGAAGATAGCACCCACCGTTTCAAAAAAGTATCAGGGAAGCTGATATCATTGAATTTTGAAACCAGCATTTCCTGAGCATCAATTCCAAATTTGTATTCGCTGTCAGCGACCAGGTTTTCCTGAATATTTTCTTTGATTTTGGCGCGGAATTCTTCTTCGCTGCTGACCGTTCCTTCGCCATAGACCTTGTCGAAAAGTTCCTGATTAATTTCAGATTCATGGTAACGGGTAATACTTTCGATTTTCAGCTGGAAGTCAGCATCAATGGTTTTTGCGGCATCTTTCGATATTTTCAACATTGAGCTGATTTCTGTTTCGTTTTCAAACGCTTTAGCTGGATTGAATGTAATTATATCGCCTTTCTTAGCACCAACGAAAAGTGCCTTTTGAGCATCGTCTTTCATATAAGCAGCTGTCAAAGTTGCATCTTGTACTTTAATGCCCGATTCGTTTACTTTGCCATTTGCCAATTCAAGCAACTCACCTTTCAACATATCTTTTTCTTCAACAACTTCTTCCTGAATGTATTTGCCATAACGACCGGTGTATGATTTAACCTGATTTTCAATCATTTCATCGCTAACGGTGATATTGTAGTATTTTACTTTGTCTTTTTTTGTCAATTCCACTTCAAATTCAGGAGCTATTCCCAAGTCAAACACGAATTCAAATTCTTCCTGAGTGTCGAAATCAATTGGTTTTTGTTCCGTTTCGTTTGGAAGTGGTTCACCGAGTATATTTAAGTTGTTTTCGCGAATATAATTGTATAGGTTATCTGAAACCAGTTTATTGATTTCTTCAGCTAACACAGCTTTACCATACATTTTTTTTACTAAACCTGCAGGTACCATTCCTGGACGAAATCCGGGTATATTTGCCTTTTTGCGGTAATCGCGCAATGTTTTTTCCACTTTCTCAGTGTAATCCACTTTTTCAATGCGTAGTGTAACAAGTGCATTGTTTTGATCGAGGTCTTTTTTGACAATATTCATACGAAAATAAATTGTTTTTAAGTTGTCGTATCAAACTTGCTCCTTAAGGAGTTAGTTCCATAATTTAATAATAGAGTAATTTTCTGATATTTATCTTTTTGTAATGGGGTGCAAAGGTACGAAAAAAAGAGATATGATATTCAATTTGCTTTAGAAAATTTAATATGTATCTAAAATAGAGTTTCAAGTACGTTCAAAGTCAGGTTTGTAAAGAACATAAAAATAGGACGAGAAATGATTTTTTAATTAGTCATTTCTCGTCCTTTATAAAATTTCCACTATAATCTATATTGCTTAATCAGAACAAATACACTAAGTTGACTGTAAACACTCTGTTTGTTGAATTTATTGGTGTAGGAAGACCGGTTGCAGAACTCAATGTGTTTTTTAAGCCCTCGCTCCAGGTTCCGCCAAATTGAATTTTTCTAAATAATTCTACTCCGACACCAAAATTGTATCCGTAATCCAAGTGATTGGCGAAACTTGAAAAAGTTTCATTCTGAGTCACATTTGCAATTTCATCAACAGTTTTTCCACTTAAGGCATATCCGGCATAAAGCCCACCAAAGCCATAAATGCCAATAAGTCCAAGGGTAAATCGGTAACGCAAATTTAATGGAACATCAAGATAATTCAACTCTTTATAACCTTGTTTTATTCTATTAACAATGCTGGTTGAGTCATTGAATGAACTGCCTTTTTGTGAAAGTAAAGCTCCAATTTCAACTCCGAGCCCTGATTTCTTAGGCATTAACTGATATACTAATCCAATTTCATAACCTGTTAAATTGCTCGAAACAAACCCACTTGCAATACCAGACTGATTAAAAGATTTTATTTCATTTGCCATGTTTACCCCTGCTTTTATCCCTAATTGAGCAAAAAGCGTCGAAATTCCAACAAACAAAGCAATTAATGAGCAAAAGAATTTACGTTCCATAATCAAAAATGATAATTATTACACAATGATGATTTCATAACGGCTGTTTAAAAATAATAGTATAAAGATCTCTGTTGATTCCTAACTCTTTATCTCTTATTAACTCGCATCTTATTAATCATTAAAAAAATAATCATTATTTTCTATTCATGCGTTTACGTTCATTTTCATCAAGATAGATTTTGCGTAATCGAATACACGTAGGTGTAAGTTCCACGTATTCATCTTCTTTGATGTATTCCAATGCTTCTTCCAAGCTAAAGACAATAGGCGGAATTAATTTGGCTTTATCGTCAGCTCCCGAAGCACGCATGTTTGTCAATTTCTTAGGTTTTGTAACATTCACAACCATATCGCCTTCTTTTGAACTTTCGCCAACTACCTGACCGGCATAAATTTCATCTTGTGGAAATACAAAGAACCGTCCTCGATCTTGTAATTTATCCAATGAATAAGCAAATGCAGTTCCGCCTTCCATAGCAATAATCGAGCCGTTGTTTCGTTTTTCGATATTTCCTTTATAGGGTTGATATTCAAAAAATCGGTGCGACATGATGGCTTCACCAGCCGAAGCGGTCAATACACTATTACGTAAACCGATAATCCCGCGTGAAGGAATCAGAAACTCCAGTTGAATTCGGTCATTCATTACTTCCATGCTAAGCATTTCGCCTTTACGCATTGCCACCATTTCGATAATTTTACCTGAACATTCTTCGGGAAGATTAATGGTCAATTGTTCTACCGGTTCGCAACGTTTTCCGTCTATTTCTTTGAAAATAACCTGTGGTTGACCAACTTGCAGTTCATATCCTTCGCGACGCATGGTTTCAATTAATACCGACAAATGTAAAACACCTCGTCCGAAAACGGTCCAGATATCCGAATCTACATTTTTCTCAACGCGTAAAGCTAGGTTTTTATCAAGCTCTTTCATCAATCGATCGTGAATATGGCGCGACGTTACAAATTTTCCTTCTTTTCCAAAAAATGGTGAGTTGTTGATGGTAAAGACCATGCTCATTGTAGGCTCATCAATCGCAATAGGAATCAATGGTTCTGGGTTTTGTAAATCGCAAACTGAATCGCCAATTTCGAATCCTTCGATGCCTACTAAAGCACAGATATCGCCTGATTTTACTTCGGTGGCACGGGTTCTGCCTAATCCTGTAAATGTATGCAATTCTTTAATGCGTGATTTAATAGCTTTCCCATCACGTTTTACTAAATTTACATCCATGCCTTCACGCAATGTTCCTCGGTGAACACGTCCCACCGCAATACGCCCTACGTATGACGAATAATCGAGCGAAGTAATCAACATTTGAGGTGTGCCCTCCAAATACAACGGTTCCGGAATATATTTTATAATTGCGTCGAGTAGTGGTATAATACTTTCGGTTTGGTTTTTCCAGTCTTCAGACATCCAGTTTTGTTTGGCTGAGCCATAAATAGTGTGGAAATTTAACTGCTCTTCTGTTGCATCCAAATTATACATCAAATCAAAGACCGCCTCGTGAACTTCGTCCGGACGACAATTGGGTTTGTCAACTTTATTGATTACAACTATAGGTAAAAGTCCCATTTGCAGGGCTTTTTGAAGTACAAAACGAGTTTGTGGCATTGGTCCTTCAAAAGCGTCAACCAATAAAAGAACACCATCGGCCATGTTTAATACACGTTCCACTTCTCCACCAAAATCAGCATGTCCCGGTGTGTCAATAATATTAATTTTGTATCCAAGATAATCGATAGATACGTTTTTGGCTAATATAGTAATGCCTCTTTCACGTTCAAGGTCATTATTATCCATGATTAACTCTCCAGCGTTTTCGTTTTCGCGGAACAAGTGTCCGGCTAATAACATCTTGTCAACCAATGTGGTTTTTCCATGGTCGACGTGGGCAATGATAGCTATGTTTCTAATTTTTTGCATGTAAAACAATCTTTTTTTGAGGGTGCAAAGTTAGTCAAAATAATTCAATATCTATTTTATTTATTGATTCATCTGAATAAGAGCATTTAAACATCAGTTTTTCATAAAACTAAATACTGTTTTTTAGCCATTTGTAATAAAAAAGCAAGCTTATCTTTTGCATAATAGAAAAAAAACTGTACTTTTGCAGTCCAAATTTTAGCGTAATCTCTGACAGAATAAGTGAGGTCTGTGAATATTGCGCATAATATTAATTTAATAAAGAGCTATAATGGACTTAATTAAAGTTGCCGAACAAGCATTTCTCGTTGAAAAAACGCATCCTGAATTTAAAGCAGGTGATACTATTACTGTTGCTTACCGTATTATTGAAGGTAGCAAAGAACGTATTCAGGAATATCGTGGAGATGTAATTAAAATTGTTGGACACCAAGGTAAAAAACGTTTTACTGTTCGCAAAATTTCAGGAAACGTTGGAGTAGAACGTATTTTCCCGTTAGAATCTCCTTTTATCGAAAGTATTACAGTAAATAAACATGGTAAAGTGCGTCGCGCTAAATTGTATTATTTACGTGCACTTACAGGTAAAAAAGCCAGAATCAAAGAAAGACGCGTATAAAAACCGTTTTCCAAAAAAAAAATAAGAAAGAGAAATCCGTACTGCGGGTTTCTCTTTTTTTGTTACTTATCGAAACTTTTAAGCAGATAAAGAATACAATTAATCTCTGGTAAAATAAATAACAATGCCGGTTGTGTTGTTTATATTGCCCATTTGGAATAAAAAGAAGAAAAGTAACAACTGATAATTAAAAGATATTTTGTAATTTTGGAGAATTAAAAAACAAATTAGCTACAATTTATTTTTTAAAGAAATATTGTTGAGCGATTACAAAAATCTTCCTAAAAACACTACCAAACTACATATTGTAATAAGAGTCATCCGTATTATTTCCCAATTTCCATTAGTGAGAGTTTAAACCCAATGTGCCATTTGGCTGGGATATTTAGTATAAACTATTAAAAATAATCACATGAAAAAGTTCTTTGTGTTTTTGTGCTGTATTGTGTTTGGCTTGTATGCTCACAATGCTGTAAGTGCCCAGACAACGGTTGTCCGTTTTATGGTTGAACTTCCCGGTAAGGGAATCTCTCCGGATTCTGCTGTATACATTGCAGGAAATTTTAATGGTTGGAATCCCAGCGATGAGAACTACCGAATGATGCGGGTGGATAGTCGTCATTACAAACTGGACGTACCTTGTTTTGCCAACAAAAAGTATGAATATAAATATACGCTTGGCGGATGGGAACACGTGGAGAAAACCGTTGATGGAAAAGAAGTTGACAACCGTAAATTTACATCAACCAGAAAGTTAAAGATAAAAGATACTGTGACAGCCTGGAATGTGGCGGCTCCTAAAAAAGAAGTTCAAAATCCACTTGCGGGTATGTTGAGCAAAGAACAAATAGGACAGATGATGTTGATGAAAGATTCTATTACCAAAAGTCTTGCTCCGGCTATTCCTCAGTTGCTGGGTATAATTCAGAAGGTCAATTTGAATTTACTGGCTGATAAACCCGATCCCGTTCTTGAAAAGCAATACAACGCGCAAGTAATTGGAGTCGTTACTCAAATATTGGAATCGCTGACAAATACATTGATGAAGATGACTGATGTACTCACTCCCGAACAAAAGCAAAAGATGCGTGATGCGATGAAAAATTCGACCAATCCAGGTGATCTTATCAACATGATAACCAATTCAAAAGCGGCATCAAACAAATGATACCTGCAATAATATTGTTAGATAAATCTTTTTATGTTGATCGAACAATAAATAAAGTCACTTGGTTAATTTGCAAATGCGTGTCACACATATCGAAAAGAGCTACTTCTATAAAACGTAGAATATATCAAAATATGAAGAAAATAATAACAAGCGCCGGCATCCTTTTGTTGGCAGTTGGGTTTAATGCAAATGCCCAACAGAGTGTGTCCAAAGTTATTCCCAAAGTAATTGTAATGGCGAGTGAAAAAACCCCTGACTCACAGTGGCGAGGTAAACGGGTGGCTTTTCTGGGTGATTCAATGACCGATAAGCGTCGCACCGGCACTGCTTGTATTTACTGGGAATATCTTGCTGAACTATTGGGAATAGAACCTTCGGTGTATGGTGTCAATGGAGATCAGTGGAACGGTATTTACCGACAGGCAATTAAAATGAATGAGGAGATGGGAACGGATGTAGATGCCATCTTGATTTTTGCCGGGACAAATGATTATAACCACGGAATTCCAATGGGAGAGTTTTTCAGTGAATCAACGAAACAAACTAACTTTAATGGAAATGAGGTGAAACGAAAATACCGGACTCCTATAATAAATGATTCTACGTTTTGTGGACGCATTAATAAAGTAATGTCGTACCTGAAAAATAATTATCCTCAACAACAGATTATTATCATGACTCCTATCCACAGGGGTTTTGCTAAGTTTAGTGAGAAAAATGTGCAACCTGATGAAAACTACAGTAATGGACAGGGTTTGTATATTGATACGTACATTGATGCTTTGAAACAAGCCGCTTCTTATTGGGCGGTTCCGTTAATCGATCTCTATTCAATAAGTGGCATGTATCCGCTGGCCGAAACTCAGTTACAATACTTTCATGACAAAGACACAGATCGGTTGCACCCCAATGCTCTGGGCGATTACCGCTTAGCTAAAACCATTCAATACCAGTTATTAGCATTCCCTTCAACTTTTGTTAGGAAGTAAGCAGGGTAAAAATACCGTTGGGAAATACATTATAGGAAAAAATAAAGACTTTTCATTTCTTTGATCTTAACAATTAAATATCACAACCCTTGTTATACAAACAGGCTTGAAAGTCGTGTGATGGGAGCGTTTTATTGTTATTCAAAAAAAGAGTATATTTGCACTTCAGAAAAAAATGGGTTTTGATGTAATCATAACCGGATTTTCAAAAAAAAACACTACTTATAAAATTTATATATGAGCTTATTAAGCGAAACAGGAAAGTATTTCTTGTTGATGAAACGGGTGTTTGTTTTGCCCGACCGTCGAAAAATGTTTTTCCGTCAATTTCCTAAAGAATTAGAAAAATTAGGACTTCAGTCGTTGCCTATTGTTGCCATTATATCAGTCTTCATTGGTTTTATTATGACCATGCAAACTAAGCTGAATACTTCGAATCCGCTTTTACCGGTTTACACCACCGGCTTGGTAACACGCGATACCTTGTTACTCGAATTTTCTTCTACCATTTTATGTTTGATTCTGGCAGGTAAAGTTGGCTCAAATATCGCATCTGAAATCGGCACCATGCGCATTACCGAACAAATTGATGCGTTGGAAATTATGGGGGTAAATTCAGCTAACTACCTGATTCTTCCAAAAATTGTGGCTTTCGTGGTTATGATGCCGTTTTTGGTAATCTTCAGTATGGGACTTGGACTGGTTGGAGGATATTTTGTTGGAATCCTGACCAATATTTTGACGACAGGTGATTATCTGATGGGCATTCAGTATGCTTTTGTACCATTCTATATTTTTTATTCCTTGCTCAAATCCATGATATTTGCATTTATCATTTCTTCTGTGGCGGCCTATTATGGTTATTATTCTTACGGTGGTGCATTGGATGTAGGTAAAGCCAGTACCAATGCGGTTGTAAACGGAAGTATTCTGATTCTGTTTTTCAATATTCTTATCACCAAAATCATGTTGAACTAATGAACAGTTTTAAAAGATGATAGAAGTAAAAAATATAGATAAATCTTTCGATGGAAATCAAGTATTGAAAAACGTTTCGGCAATTTTTGAAACAGGAAAGACAAACATGATTATCGGTCAGAGTGGTTCAGGAAAAACTGTTTTGATGAAGAGTATCATTGGATTGCATCGAATTGACAAAGGTCGAATTGAATACGACAGTCGGAATCTTCCGGATATGCGAATGAGTGAAATTCGCATTTTGAGACGCGAAGTAGGCATGTTATTTCAGGGTTCTGCTCTTTTCGATTCGTTGAGCGTGTTGGAAAACGTAATGTATCCGCTCGAAATGTTTTCGCCGACTTCAAAAGAGGAAATGATTGATCGTGCTTATTTTTGCCTGAAACATGTAAATTTGGAAGAAAAAGCATTTAAATTGGCGCCATCCGAAATTAGTGGAGGCATGCAAAAACGTGTAGCTATTGCACGTGCTATTGCACTTCAACCAAAATACCTTTTCTGCGATGAGCCTAATTCAGGGCTTGACCCCAAAACATCGTTGATTATAGACAAGCTTATTCATGAAATTACTCACGAATTTGATATTACTACAATTATCAATTCACACGATATGAATTCTGTAATGGAGATTGGTGAAAACATAATTTTTATCGAAAACGGAGAAAAAGCCTGGCAAGGAAACAAAAATGATATTTTTCATGTTGATAATGAGGCGCTGAACAATTTTGTATTCGCATCGGAATTATACAAACAAGTTAAACAAGCAAATCAATGAAAATCATATCATATAACGTTAACGGCATCAGAGCTGCATTAACAAAAAGTTTCACCGAATGGTTACAGACTGAAAGTCCTGATGTACTTTGTTTACAGGAAACTAAAGCTCAACCTGATCAGATTGATACCATGCTTTTTGCCGAGCTTGGTTATACATCGTACTTACATTCCGCTGAAAAAAAAGGATACAGTGGTGTGGCTATTTTGAGTAAGCAAGCTCCTGATAAAGTGGTAGTTGGAATGAATAATACACGCTTTGATTCTGAAGGACGAGTAATCCGAGCAGATTTTGGCGATTTGTCCATTATCAGTGTTTATGTTCCATCCGGATCTTCCGGCGATGAACGTCAGGCTTTCAAAATGGAATTTTTGGCTGCATTTGCACCATTTGTCCTCGAATTGCGGAAAACAAGACCAAACCTTGTAATTTGTGGGGATTATAACATTTGCCATAAGCCTATCGACATTAATCATCCTGAACGCCAAAATGGTGTTTCCGGTTTTTTGCCCGAAGAGCGGGAGTGGCTTGACCAATATGAGGCTACCGGTATGATTGATTCTTTCAGAGTGTTTGATCAACGAGCCGAACAGTATAGTTGGTGGAGTTACCGTGGTGGAGCGCGTTTCCGTAATGCAGGATGGCGCATTGACTATCATTGGGTAAGCGAACCATTACGGAATAGACTGAAATTTGCAGCAATACTTGCTGAAGTTGTTCATTCCGATCATTGTCCGGTGTTGTTGGAACTGAATTAAAATACTGGTGAGATGCTTTTTTAAGAGTATTTTTAGTTTTAAAATTCAATTCGTTTTTATTTTCTCCAAAAAACTTGTTTTTAATGATAAAAAACAATAAAACTTAAGGAGTTGGGTTTAGATGACCTAAAATGTTTTTAACTTTGTCCGTTCAAAAAAAACTTTGTCGATATGAAATTCAATCAGTTCAAGTTAACATTCTTTCTTTTCTCTATTATTTTACTCAGTTCTTGCTTGGGAACAACATCTTCGGTAACAACTTCGAGTGATCCTTCGTTTGTTTCGTTGACTTTTGCTGCAAATGATAGTATTCCTTATCTAAGCACGGCTAAGTTCACGTTGGATGCAGATGGTATGACAATTGTGAATGTTGACTCTTTACCCTATAAAACCCGTGTTGACAGCGTTTATCCTACTTTTAGCTTTACCAGTACGGCTGGAGCAAAGTTTTATTTCCCCCTATCAGGTTATAAGTACAAAAAAGACTCGGCTATTGTTACAGGAAAAGATACAATTGATTTCAGACAAATAGTTCGAATAAAGAATTACGCAACTGACGCCAAAACATATAAAAATTACTATGTTAAAGTAAATGTACACAAAGTTGACCCTGAAGTATATGTGTGGAATAAAGTTCCTATGGACTTAAATTCTGGTAATGCTACCAGTCAAAAAACAATTGTTTTGAATGATAGTACTATGTTTTACTACTTTAATGATGGGACAAACGTAACTTCATACAAATCTTTAGATGGTTCTTCCTGGGCCGGAACAACAGTTACTGGATTGCCAGTTAATACGCCATTGGGTGATATGACTCAATTCAATAGAAAGTTATATCTAACTCAAGATGGATTTAATATATATTCAAGCTCTGATGGTTTAAGTTGGAGTAAAAGTACCGTATCAGTTTTTACGTTCAAATCACTCCTGTTCACTTTAAATGGTCAGTTATGGGCTGTTGTTCAGTTAGTCTCTGATTCAAGCCTGCATTTTGCATATTCTGCCGACGGAAATGCATGGAATGTAACCGGTACAATACCTGATAATTTCCCGGTTCGCGATTTTGCATCAGTAAGTTTCCCATCAATTACCGGAAAAACAGGTGCGGTTGTACTTGGTGGATTCTCACCTACCGGAGCTGTTTTGCACAACTCATGGAGTACCGAAGATGGATTGTATTGGGTGGATTTCAGTAGCGAAAACCATACGCTGGATACGTTGGCGATTGGTGCATCTGTAATTTCGTATGACAACAAGTTATTGGTTTTTGGAAGAAGGACAGACAATGGTATGACTCATTATAAAATTTCTAAAGATCAGGGTTTAAGTTGGAAAACTGCAGATACGCTTCGTAACAGACTTCCTTCGGGTTACTTGCCGCGTAGCTATCAAACTGCTGTTGTATTTAAACCTCGAACATATAATACACTGGATTCAAAGGATGTAATAACTGAATCAAATAGAATTTTTATTATTGGCGGAAAATCTGGTTCAACTGTTTATTCTGATATTTGGACTGGAAAATTAAATCGAAAAAGTTTTTTAATTCAGTAGTTTGAACAATAGATATTTAGAAAGGTGCTTTTGGTTTCAGAAGCACCTTTTCTTTTTATATAACGATGTTTTAAAAGTTTTTTGTTTACTTTTGCGCCTTCAAAACTCAATGTAACTAATGAAATCAAAAAAACTGCAACAGGCAAAATCTTTACGCTTCCGTCGCTGGAGCAGGGCAGGATATGCTATTTTTTGTAGTTTGGCTTGCAGCGTAACTATTGGTTGTGTGGCGATTTCCATCTCTGATAAGTCGCTTCAAAAGGCAGTCGGCACTTGTTCGTCTTCATATTGTTTGAATAATTCAGAGTCTGAATCACCTGATAAACTCAAGGAACAGGCTGATTTGAAACTTGCAATTCAACAATTGCAGGATACTATTTTATTGGAAAAAACTTTTGAAAGTGCTGCTGCGTGCAGTTTAAAAACATATTTTTTATTAAACCAAACGGTTGAAGTGAGCTAATCTCATTTCAACCGTTTTTTATTTTAATTGTTATGAGAAAAACTTCCTTTTTTTGTTCGTTGATGCTCTTAGTCGCTTTTCAATCAGTTAGGTGTCAGATGAAAACAGATTCTGTAAATCTTTCGGATGTGCAAGTAAATGCCACCCGGAACAAGTTGTATTCCGAAATGGGGCGCGTGCTTACAGTTATAAATAAAGATGAAATCAAGCGTTCTGCAGTTCAAAGTATCGATCAACTGTTGGATTATGTTTCGGGTATTGATATTCGCCAGCGCGGTACTAACGGCACGCAAGCCGATATTTCCGTGCGTGGTGGTTCTTTCGATCAGGTATTGGTGCTGTTGAATGGAATTAATATCACCGATCCGCAAACAGGGCATTTTAATTTAGATATACCGTTGAATTTATCGGATGTGAGCCGGGTGGAAATTCTGGAAGGTTCATCAGCCCGTGTCCTCGGTCCAAATGCATTTAGCGGTGCCATCAATATTGTTACTGAAAATAATGGGAAACCTTTTCTGAATGCAGAACTTGTTGGTGGAAGCTTTAATTCTTTTGGCGAATCGGTTTCTGGAAATTTGGGAAAAGAAAAGTTTCATACTTTTGCATCTGTTTCGCACAATAGTAGTACCGGATACATGGCTAATACTGATTATGATTTGTCAAGTGCATTTGCGCAATCGGTTTTGAATACAAAGAATGCAGGAAAATTCGATTTGCAATTGGCAACTCAACTAAAGGCATTTGGTGCAAATGGCTTTTATGCGTTGGCATTCCCAAATCAGTATGAGAATTCAAAAACCTTTCTTGCAGCTGTAGACTGGTCCATGAATAGAGGAAAATTTACATTTACAGCTCAGGCCTATTGGCGCCGGCACGACGACAAGTTTGAATTATTTCGTGATTTTATTGGTGCACCTTCGTGGTACACCAGTCATAATTATCATATGACGGACGTGACTGGAGGTAAAGCAACAGTTTCGTATTTGTCTGATTTGGGAAAAACAACTGTTGGAGTTGATATTCGGAACGAGCATATTTTTAGTAATGTATTGGGCAATCCAATGGCTCAGCAAATGGCGATTCCCTTTGAAACGAATCAATTTTTTACCCACCAGGCAAATCGCTTGCTTGAGACCGGTTTTATTGACCAAACATTCAACTTAAATCGGTGGTATTTCTCGGTGGGTGGTGCCGGAACAAGTAGTACTTCATTTGGATTATACGGATATGGTGGTGCCGACATTGCTTATGCTTTCAGCGAGAACGTACGAGTATTTGCTGATGCTAATTCGGCTGTGCGCCTTCCAACCTTTACCGATTTGTATTATAACAGCGCAACTCAAATTTCCAATCCAAATTTGAAACCGGAGAAATCGCAAACTGTAGAAGTGGGTACTAAAATCCAAAAAACTAACTGGAAGCTGGATGTCAGTCTTTACAAACGCTTTGGTCAGGACGTAATTGACTGGATCAAACAACCTGATTCTACCAAATGGCAAAGTCGAAATCTGACGAATGTTGATGCCATCGGTGCCGATTTTGCATTTGAGTATTACTTTCGTCATTCATTCCTGAATAAGGTTTCAACGACTTATTCTTATCTGTCTATGGATAAATCGGCCACAGGCTTCGATTCAAAATATGCGTTAGATTACCTGAAAAACAAAGTTACATTGGCAATTCAACACAAAATATGGAATAACCTTGCGGCTAGTTGGACAGGTTCTTATTCCGATAGGGCAGGACAATATACCAGTTTGACGAATAAATTAGTAAATTATACGCCTTACTTTATGTTGAACGGACGATTGCTTTGGATGCAAAAACTCTATGAAATTTATGCCGATGTTAATAATATCTTGAATACTACTTATGCCGATTTTGGAGGATTAATTCAGCCCGGAATTAATTTCAATGTAGGAGTGAGGTTGAAATTATAATGATAACCCCAGACCCCTAAGGGGCTTAAAGAAAAAATTGGCTGTACTCTTTTGATGAATACAGCCGATTCTTGTTACCCTCTTAGGGGTTTGGGCTTGTTCTTTCTAACAAACCATTGTTGGTTTAATCAGTTTGAAAAAGTCATTTCCTTTATCGTCCACCAGGATAAATGCAGGAAAGTTTTCCACTTCTATTTTCCAAATGGCTTCCATGCCTAATTCAGGATATTCCAGACATTCTACTTTCTTGATGTTTTGTTGTGCCAGAATAGCTGCAGGTCCACCTATAGAGCCAAGGTAAAATCCACCGTGTTTCTGACAAGCATCTGTTACTTGCTGTGTACGGTTTCCTTTGGCAATCATAATCATGCTGCCGCCATTTTCCTGAAACAAATCCACATACGAATCCATGCGACCTGCCGTGGTTGGTCCAAACGAACCCGAAGGCATTCCTTTAGGCGTTTTGGCTGGACCGGCGTAATAAATTGGATGATCTTTTACATACTGTGGAAGCGGTTTGCCGGCATCAATCAGTTCTTTCAGCTTGGCATGTGCTATATCACGACCGACAACGATAGTTCCGTTCAATGAAAGACGTGTTGCAACCGGATAGTTTGATAAAGTTGCCAAAATCTCTTTCATTGGTTGGTTTAAATCAATTTTCACTGCATTGCCTTCGCCCTGGTGGCGGAATTCTTCAGGAATTAAACGACCCGGATTGTCTTCCATGCGTTCAACCCAAACTCCATCTTTATTTATTTTTCCTTTAATGTTACGGTCGGCAGAGCAGGAAACCCCCATACCCACAAAGCAGGAAGCACCATGGCGCGAAAGACGTACAATGCGAATGTCATGAGCAAAATACTTACCGCCAAACTGAGCACCTATTCCCGAAGCTTGGGCTTGTTTCAGAATTTTTTGTTCCATTTCCACATCACGGAAAGCCTGACCAAGTTCGTTGCCTACCGTTGGAAGTTCATCGTAATATTTTGTAGAAGCCAGTTTCACAGTTTTCATACATGCGTCCGCCGAAGTTCCGCCGATAACAAAAGCAATGTGATAAGGTGGACAAGCCGCAGTACCTAATGTCTTTAGTTTTTCAGTCAGGAATTTTTCCAACGATGTTGGGTTCAATAAAGCTTTTGTTTCCTGAAACAAGTATGACTTGTTGGCCGATCCACCTCCTTTTGCTATAAACAGGAATTTGTAATCGTTACCATGTCCGGCCACCAGATCAATTTGTGCCGGAAGGTTGGTACCCGTATTCACTTCTTCGTACATGTTCAAAGCTGCATTTTGCGAGTAGCGCAGATTTTCTTCTGTGTAAGTTTCGTAGATACCTTTCGATAAAGCTTCTTCGTCAGTACCATTTGTCCACACGTTGCTGCCTTTTTTTGCATAAACAGTGGCAGTCCCTGTATCCTGGCAAAAGGGCAAAATACCTTTTGCAGATATTTCAGCGTTACGCAGCATAGTCAATGCCACATATTTATCGTTTTCACTTGCTTCGGGATCGGCCAGGATAGCTGCAACCTGTGCCTGATGCGCAGGGCGAAGCAAGAACGAGCAGTCGCGCAAGGCAGCACGAGCTAACATGGTAAGTGCTTCAGGTTCTACTTTCAGGATTTCCTGTCCATCAAATTTCGATACTGATACATGCTCTTTGGTAAGCAAATAATACTCGGTGGTGTCTTTTCCCAGTGGAAATGGTTCTTGATACTTAAATTCTTTTGCCATGATAACATTTACTATTTAGTCATTTACAATTTCTTTTTAAAGTCGCGCAAAATTACGGAAATTTTTCCGCAATCCATAGAAAATTGCTTTGCAAAGAGCAAACAATTGCCTGAAAAATTAGTTCGGAATTTTAAAATAAATTGAACCTATGGGGAAATTTTATACACTAAAAAAGGAAACTGATATTCACAACAATGTCCGAAAAATCATCAGACTTTTCGGACATTGTTATACTCTGCAGTCGGGTTTCGCGGTCTATAACCGCGGTTTATGTATGTAAAAGACCGCGGTTATAGCCCACGAAACCCAATGTTGAAAACCCTTAACCCAGTTCTAAAACAACGTCAGTTGCCCGGTTATATCATCCAATTCACGACCTTGGTCAATGATGTCATCCTTAGACTTTGAATCCATTTCAATCGGTTTTATTGGTTTTTCTTTCTTTGGTTTGGTCGGTTTTTCTTTTGGCTCTTCAGTTTTCGGAGTCTCTGCAATTACGGTGAATTCCGGTTCGTCCGAAAATTCAGCAAGCTCTGTATCTTCGTTTAAAGCTTCAGTATTTTCGACTTCAGCATTGTTTGTTTCGTCTGCAATTTCAACTTCTGAAAGTTCAGTTTCGTCAGAATTTTCTCCATTTTCTCCACCTTCATTGTCATCAGAACTTTCTTCTTTTACAGGAGCAAACCGGATAGGTTCAAGTTCGTTAATAGTCTCCACTTCAAAAGTTGAGAGGCGTTTTCCTTTGGCTTTATAACTCTTTACTCCAATAAATTCTTCAGCATCCACTACCAAAGTTTCGCGGAATGCATCATTTCCCCCAAAAATAACTTCGAAGCGTGGAAAATCAATATCGGTCATCAACATCAGTCGCGATTCGGCGTTATCGCCCAGGAAGTTTTGCGGTTTTGCCGAAGGTTCTAATTGGAAACGTTTCAGATAGTAGAATTTCTGCTCAGCATCCCACAATGCCACCGACCAAACCTTGTTGGAATCGAATTTCTCGATAACTAATATGTCCTTGTCATAATGGTTATTCAGGTCGAAATTACTGGTATAGAAATTTCCTTTGCTCGAAACAACTAAAATCAAATCATCACTCTGGAATTCTCCCAAATGTTCACCACGGTTGTCGTAATTCAGGCGTAACACATCGCGGTCGAACCACACCTGGCGACCTCCCAGCGTTGAACCGCCTTTTTGTTTCAAAGCAATTTTATGGATGTCGTTTTTAGTCAGGATATTTCCCATTGACTGACGGCCTTTGATAGCAATTTCGCTGAAATCTTTTTCAAAAACAAGTTTGTTGAGACGTGGTTTTGGTTTCAGAGTCACGCGGATAACTTCGGCTTCGGCATTCGGATTGGTAGTAAAATAGATCACTTTCGATCCGGCAGTTCCTTGTGTCACATCGTAATCTTTATCGCGCGTGATACCATTTACAGCAAAACGTTTGATGTAATACGGTCCGGTTTTCCCGTCGCGATAAACAGTGTTGTAGACGGTTCGTTTGTCATTCTTTTTGAAAACATCCAAATGGAGGATGTTTTTCCCAACAAAAATCTTATCGGCAACTTTTACCACTTTATATTTACCGTCTTTAAAGAAAATAATTATATCGTCAATATCAGAGCAATTACATACAAATTCGTCTTTGCGAAGTGAAGTGCCAATAAATCCTTCATCGTAGTTTACATACAATTTTTCGTTAGCTTCCACTACTTTTGAAGCTACAATGGTTTCAAAATTCCGGATTTCGGTCAAACGAGGATGATCTTTTCCATATTTAGCTTTCAACCCTTCGTACCAGGCAATGGTATAATCGACCAAATTAGCCAAATGATGATCAATTTCATCAATTTTTTTCTGAATTGCAATCAACGTATCGTTTGCTTTATCAGAGTCAAATTTGGTGATACGCATCATTTTAATTTCAAGCAATTTCAAAAAGTCTTCGCGAACGATTTCGCGGATAAAATCTTTTTTGAAAGGCTCCAATCGGTTGTCGATATGAAGAATAACCTCGTCCTGCGATGTACTGTCCTCGAAGCCTTTGTCTTTATAAATCCGGTTTTCGATAAATATCTTTTCGAGTGAAGTAAAGAACAGCTGCTCCTGTAATTCTGCTTTTTGAATTTCGAGCTCAGTTTTCAGCAAATCCATCGTGTGTTCGCAACTGATACGCAACATTTCACTTACACCGCAAAAACGTGGTTTATTATCATGAATCACGCAGCAGTTAGGCGAAATGCTTAGTTCACAATCGGTAAAAGCATACAATGCATCAATGGTTTTATCGGACGATGAACCCGGCAACAGATGCACCAGAATCTCCACATTTGCCGACGTGTTATCGTCAACCTTACGGATTTTGATTTTACCCTTGTCGCTGGCTTTAATAATGGATTCAATGAGTTTGGAAGTATTTGTTCCAAAAGGGATTTCGGTAATAGCCAGTGTTTTGTTGTCTATTTTTCCGATTTTCGCCCGAATCTTTACAGCTCCACCACGTTCGCCATCGTTGTAACGGCAGACATCAATGGAACCACCAGTTTGGAAGTCAGGAAAAAGAATAAAAGTTTCTCCGCGCAAATGTGCCACGCAGGCATCGAGTAATTCATTGAAGTTGTGAGGTAAAATTTTAGAATTCAACCCAACGGCAATACCTTCAACACCTTGTGCCAGCAGCAATGGGAATTTTACGGGCAATGCAATCGGTTCTTTGTTACGACCATCGTATGAAGATTTCCATTCGGTAGTTTTGGGATTAAAAACTGTTTCGAGCGCAAATTTAGACAAACGGGCCTCTATATATCGTGGAGCAGCTGCGCCGTCGCCTGTAAGTATATTTCCCCAGTTACCCTGACAATCAATCAGCAAATCTTTTTGTCCGAGTTGTACCAATGCATCGCCAATTGACGCATCACCGTGCGGGTGGAACTGCATGGTATGCCCCACAATGTTAGCCACTTTGTTGTAACGTCCATCGTCGAGCCGCTTCATGGAATGTAGAATACGGCGTTGTACCGGCTTTAATCCATCGTAAATATCGGGTACAGCACGTTCCAGAATTACGTACGACGCATAGTCCAAAAACCAATTTTGGTACATGCCCGACAGATGATGTTTTACGGCATCGTCACTAATCTTTGGTACTTTATAGGTTGAATGCGCAGCAGATTCAGTCTCAGATACAATTTCATCGGCTGCGCCTGTCATTTCGTTTTCTTCGTTTTCCGCTTCAATTATTTCGTCAGTGCTCATGTATAATTACAAGATAGTTAGTTACGAGTTACAAGGAGCTGGTATTTAGCTACTGAAAAACATTGTAATTTATATTTACTAAACTACTTGTTTCAATAGTATTTTTCCAATTCAATCCACAAAAATACAAAAAAAACAGTAACTTTGCACCTCATTTTTCAAGACAATTTTAATTAGATTTTGTCGTATTCTTATTTCTCACAACTTGAAACTCGTAACTCGCAACTAAATATATTATGGCTTCACAAGAAGATGTTTTCAAAAAACTGATTGCACATTGTAAGGAATACGGTTTTGTATTTCCTTCGAGCGAAATTTATGACGGACTGGGTGCTGTGTATGACTATGGTCAGAATGGTGTTGAACTGAAAAACAACATTAAAAAATACTGGTGGGACAGCATGGTGTTGCTCAACGAAAATGTAGTAGGGCTCGATGCCGCCATTTTTATGCACCCCACAACCTGGAAAGCTTCCGGCCACGTAGATGCATTCAACGATCCGTTGATTGACAACAAAGACAGCAAAAAACGCTATCGTGCCGATGTGTTGATAGAAGATTTATTGGCAAAATATGACGATAAAATAAACAAAGAGGTAGAAAAAGCTGCTAAGCGTTTTGGTGAAAGTTTTGATGCCGAAATGTTCAAGAAAACCAACGAACGTGTGCTTGAAAACCAGACAAAACGCGATGAAATCCACGGAAGGTTTGTAAAAGCTTTGAACGATAATGATTTGGTGGAGTTGAAAGCTATTATTGAAGATTATGAAGTGGTTTGCCCTGTAAGTGGAACAAAAAACTGGACTGATGTTCGCCAGTTTAATCTAATGTTCTCTACCGAAATGGGCTCAACTTCCGATGGAGCAATGAAAATATACCTTCGTCCCGAAACAGCTCAGGGTATTTTTGTAAACTTCCTGAATGTTCAAAAAACAGGTCGTATGAAGATTCCGTTTGGAATTTGCCAGATAGGTAAAGCATTTCGCAACGAAATTGTTGCCCGTCAGTTTATCTTCCGTATGCGTGAATTTGAACAAATGGAAATGCAGTTTTTTGTTCGTCCGGGCGAAGAAATGAAATGGTTTGAGCATTGGAAAGAATTCCGGTTGAAATGGCACAAAGCTCTTGGACTTGGAGACCAGAAATATCGTTTCCACGATCATGATAAACTGGCTCACTACGCCAATGCTGCTACCGATATTGAATTTGAAATGCCTTTCGGTTTCAAAGAAGTGGAAGGAATTCACTCACGGACCGATTTCGATTTAAGTAGTCATGAAAAATTTTCGGGTAAAAATATCAAGTACTTTGATCCTGAAATTAATCAATCATATACTCCGTACGTTATTGAGACCTCGATTGGGGTGGATAGAACCTTCTTGTCAATCATGGCGGCTTCGTACAACGAAGAAGTGCTTGAAGGAGGTGATAGTCGCGTAGTTCTCACGTTGCCTCCGGTTTTGGCTCCAATAAAAGCTGCAATTTTACCTTTGGTAAAGAAGGATGGTTTGCCTGAAAAAGCCCGTGAAATTATGAACGAATTGAAGTTCGATTTCAAATGTGCTTATGACGAAAAAGACTCCATCGGAAAACGGTATCGCCGTCAGGATGCAATCGGAACGCCATTTTGCATTACTGTGGATCATGACACTATGCAAGATAATTGTGTAACTATTCGTTATCGCGATACTATGTTGCAGGAACGTGTTGCCATAGCCGACTTACACAAAATTATCGGTGATTTGGTAAACATGAAAAACTTATTTAAGAAAATTGTAGGATAATTTATCAACTATATACGAATAAAAATGGATTTTCAATTTGATTGAAAATCCGTTTTTATTTTATTAAAGAAATAAGAGACTTTTTTTTTAAAAAGCAGTTACCCATTTTTCGGAGTAACTGCTTTGGTTTTGAATAGAAATAATCGTGTGTTTAATCTTCTTCTTTTTTCGAAGCTTCGTATTCTTTCAATAGTTTATCCTGAATATCCATTGGGACAAGCTCATAGCTGGCAAATTTCATGCTGAATGAAGCGCGACCACCGGTAAGTGAACTCAAAGTGGTGGAGTAACTTCCTAATTCTTTTAGGGGAATTTTAGCCGAGAGTTTTTCATATCCTTTTTCGCTTTCCATACCCATGATTACAGCCCTACGACTCTGTAAATCACTCATCACATCACCTAATCGATCCGAGGGAGCCTGAACTACTACATCATAAATAGGTTCAAGAATTTTTGGACCAGCTTCTTTAAAAGCCGCTGCAAAGGCATTTCGACCTGCCAGACGGAATGAAATTTCATTTGAATCAACCGGATGCATTTTACCATCGTAAACAATTACGCGTACATCACGGGCATATGAACCTGTCAGAGGACCTTGTTCCATGCGTTCCATGATTCCTTTCATTATCGCAGGCAAAAAACGTAAATCAATTGAACCTCCAACGATGCTGTTTATTAGCACCAATTTACCGCCCCATTCTAAGTCAACAACCTGCGTATCGCGATTACTGATTTTATATTCCTGACCGCCAAAACGGAATGTGTCGGGTGCAGGCATTCCATCGTAATAAGGTTCAATAATCAAGTGTACTTCACCAAACTGACCGGAACCACCCGATTGTTTTTTGTGACGATAATCGGCACGGGCATTTTTTGTAATGGTTTCGCGATACGGAATTTTAGGTTCTTTAAATTCTATCTGAATTTTATCATTATTTTCAATGCGCCATTTCAAAGTGCGTAGATGAAATTCGCCCTGGCCATACAAAATGGTTTGCTTCAGTTCTTTTGATTGTTCAATAATCCAGGTTGGATCCTCTTCGTGCATACGGGTGAGGACTTCACTTAATTTTTCTTCATCGGCTTCTGACTTTGCTTTAATTGCACGACGATATTTAGGTTCCGGATATTTTATTTCTTTGAAATCATATTCACAGCCTTTTATATTCAGAGTGTTTCCTGTCCGGGTATCTTTTAGCTTTACCGTAGCGCCAATATCACCAGCAGAGATTTCATCCACCTTAGTGCGGATTTGCCCGGCAACTGCAAAAATCTGACTTATCCGTTCCTTTGAACTACGATCAACATTGACTAAGTCGTCGCCCTCTTTGAGCTTTCCACTCATTACTTTAAAGTAAGATACTTCACCAATATGAGGTTCAACGCTGGTTTTGAAGACATAGATACTTGTTGGCCCGTTTGAGTCGGCTGTAACTTCAATGCCGTCCATAGTCTTAGGTTTTGCGGTTGCATTCACACTTGGAGATACATTTACAACAAATTCCATCAAACGACGAACGCACATATCTTTACCTGCGCTAATACAGAAAACGGGAAACATATCGCGGTGAATCATTCCTTTACGAATACCAATGCGTAATTCATCTTCGGTTAATGACCCTTGGTCAAAGAATTTTTCCATCAATTCTTCATCATGTTCAGCAGCTGCTTCAACTAAGACGTTGTGAAGATTTTGAGCTTTTTCAATTTCATTGCTTGGAATTTCCAACACATCAGGAACGCCACCTTCGGGTTTCCATTGATACATTTTCATCTTCAACACATCAACAACTGCATTAAATTGTGGGCCTGTAAGTATTGGATATTGAATCTGAACAACTTTATTCCCAAAAGTTTCTTTGAGTTGAATTAGTGTTTTGTCAAAATCAGCTTTCTCCTGATCGAGGTGATTGGTTACGAAAATAACGGGTTTGTTAAACTTTTCGGTGTAACGGAAGTGATTATTGGTTCCAACTTCTACACCATATTGTGTGTTGAGAAGGATTAGAGCAGTATCGGTTACGTTGAGTGAAGTCACAACACCACCAATAAAATCGTCGGAACCGGGGCAGTCAATAAAATTTAGTTTATTCTCTTTCCATTCGGTTTGAATAATGGTTGAAAAAACGGAATAGCCATACTCTTTTTCTACGGGAAAATAATCAGAAACTGTGTTTTGGCCATGAACTGTGCCTCTGCGTTTTATAACTCCACTCTCGTAAAGCATGGCTTCTACAAGAGTGGTTTTCCCCGAGCCGGAACTTCCCAGCAATGAAATGTTTTTAATTTCATTCGATTGATATACTTTCATAATGTATTAAAATTAAAAGAATTAATACTAAAAAATAACTGTTTTTTAAATGAAAAATCGTATGGCAATGTATGAAATCTATATTAAAATTGTATTTCGGTTTTGTATGTTCTACAACAGAAATTTTGATAATAAATGTAATCTTAGGCAATATCGTTTGATTTTATTCATTCGGCTAATCTAAATGCTAAACCCAGAATGCTCAATCTCATTGTTCTTAGTATCTAATACGTTGAACGAAACAAAAGTGGTTATTAATTGTTATTCATTCAAATATATTTATCTTTAATAAAGTATAGATTATGAAAAGAATTTTACTCATTATGTTTCTTGTCATATCTGTTTTAGCTTCTAATCTTAGAGCTCAGGATACATTATCTCATTGGTCAATAGGAGCAAAAGGTGGCTTGGACTATTTTCGTGTAACACCAGTATCAACAAAGACAGGCTTTAGTAATTATATTGATGATATGGGTTGGACTTTTCCCGGTGTATTTTTGGAATATACAATTAATCCATTGGTCGGTTTTGGTGGCAGCATTGATTATTTGACTTTTGACAGAAACACAGCTAAAGGAAATACACTTGATTTTTCACTATTCGGCTCTGTGAATCTGGCAAACTTGCTAACACCCAAGCGAGATGGTTTCTGGGGGAAAGTAGATGTTTACGGCAACTGGGGTGGGGGACTTGGATTCTACTCTAATAGACTAGTGTCTACAGGCGAAAAGCATAGCCTGATGTCACCCTTGGTTACAAGTGCATTGAGTCTTGAATATAAAATCAGTGATGCTTGGGCATTACGTACTGAGGCTCAATACCGATACTATTTTAGAGAAGATTTAGGTGGCATAAGTTCAAGCATGAATAGTCAAGGTGGTATGGTATATGGAAATGATGCATTTGCATTAACTATTGGTCTGCGTTATAAGTTTGGAACTAGGAGTAAGAAGCATGTTCGCAATTTGAGTGTAGGAGAATATTATAACCAACCTGAAAAGAATAATCTTGTTACAGAAAGTCGGTTAAAAGCAATTGAAGATGAAAATGAAGCTAACAAAGAAAAAATACAAAAATTAGAGGCTAATCTAAAAGCTTTGAATGACGAAAAGGATGCAAATAAAGCACAATTGCAAAATGACCTAAAGGAAATTCCTCAAGCAAAAGTTGATAATAATGGTTTGGATTCAACAACAGTTCTTTTGGATGTGAATTTTGAATTTGCTTCTTACAAATTACAACCAAAAACTAGAGCTATTTTAGATCAGGTTGCTTTGGTCTTAAAAGTAAATAAGGCATGGTCAAAACTAGTAGTCTCAGGTTATACAGACAGTATCGGAGGCGATAAGATAAATAAAAACCTTTCGGAAGAGAGGGCTAATGTAGTAAAAGAGTACTTGATTTATAAAGGGCTTACTGCCTCAGCTATAATTACAGCAGGATTTGGGAAAGAAAATCCTAAAGCATCTAATAAAACAAAAGAAGGTCGTTATAAAAACCGGCGTGCTGAACTGGTTGTCAAGAAGTAATAAATTCGCTCAATAAAATGAAAAGCTCTGAGATTATTCTTAGAGCTTTCTTTTTATATTTTTACGTGCAAAATGTAACATTTTTTTTGTCTCTATTAAAAATTCAGGAGATTTTTTGTGAAAGTAGATTGTTACAAATAGACAGATAACCAAAATAGCTCCGAACACAACGAAACTATTTTCGGAAGTAAAGTAAGTTATAGCTGAAAAGAGAAAAGTTCCAAGCAAAACAAAAATAAAAGTGAGCATATTTAAATACCCAATCATGTCGCCAAGTTTCCGGCCAAGATTAGAATTTTGCAGCATTGACAAACATGGAATTTGGAAAATTCCTCCCATAAATGCAACAAAGAAAATAAGAACTATAAATATAACCAAACTCAATTGGAAAAATGTGATAAGGAAGAAACCTATACTCATGCCTCCAATGCCAATCAGAATGAGTCCTGTTTTTACATCCTTACCCGAAATTTTCCCTGCAGCCCAGGTCCCGAGTGCAATGCCAATGGCTGCACAAGCCATAACTATGCCGGTAATGGAATTGGAAGCATGGTAAATATGTTTCGTATGAATAACCAGATTCATTTGCAGCATGCCGCCAATCATCCAAAAGACTGATGCGCCAAAAATAGCACTATTCACATTTGCATGTTGATGTGCAAATAGGTAAGAGTCTCTGATAAATCGTACCGGATTCAATGTGCCAACTTCTTCTTTGTTCTCGGGTAATTCATGAGCGCGGATAGAACGTGTAACCATATAACCAAGAATAGCCAAACCAATAAAAATACCAAAAATGAGCCACTGATTATAGTGATCTGAAACAACTGAAGCTGTTACCGTTCCTAATAAAATCCCTAAAAAAGCCATCATCTCGAACACTCCGCTACCGTACGAAACACCATGCTCGCCACCAATATCCCGTATTAAACTGTACTTTGAAGGTGAGTACATGCAACTGAGAATTCCCATAAGTAATACAGCTAAAACGGCTACCATTACCCAGTGAAAATTGAATGCCACACAGGCCAAAACCAAAACCGGGATTTCGAACAGTTTACTTATTCTAAAAACGCTTTTTTTGGAGTAAATAACGGCAAACCGCCCTGCTAACGGTGAAAGAAAAAGATATGGAACAATTAACGAAGCCGACACCATGGAAATGAGTTGCGACTGGGTTATCCATTTAGGCATAGACCAACCAATGGCAATAAAAATGATACAGTTCTTTACGAAGTTGTCGTTGAACACTCCCAGAAAATTGCTAAAAAACAATGCTGCCCATTTGCTGCGAAACAGTTTCATAGAATGATTATTGGTAAGTAGCAATTAAAACTTTCTCAGCGAAAAAATAAAGCTTAATCCACCACCCGGAACACTTTTGGCTGAGATAGTTCCCTTATGATAGATAACCGCGTTTTTTACAATGGCTAAACCAAGTCCGGTTCCACCCATCTTTCTGCTACGCCCTTTATCTACCCGATAAAATCTTTCAAACAAGCGGTTTAAATGTTCTTCAGAGACACCAATTCCATTGTCGCTAAACGAGAAATAGAAGAACTGTTCATCTTCACGATAACAACTTATTTCAACATTAATTTTTTCACCGGCGTAGGCCAATGAATTATCAAGTAAATTGCGGAAAATAGAATAAATTAATGAACGATTCCCCTGAATTTGGATAGTTGGTTGATAATTTCTTAATATTTTATAGCCCTTTTGTTCTATTTCCAAATGGACATCGTTCAATACATCAGAGATGACATCGGAAATGTTGCAATTTTCTTTTTCCAACAATCGTTTGGCTTCATCCATTTTATTGAGCGTAGAAATGTCCTGCAACAAATCGTTCAATCTTTGTGCCTGATGAAAGGATCGTTCTACAAAAAATCGCTGACGTTGCAAATCCATTTCAGGGTTCTCAAGAATACTTTCCATATAGCCTAAAATACTACTTACCGGAGTTTTGAGTTCGTGCGAAATATTCTGAGTCAGGTGGCGTTTTAATTCATTTTCATGTTCTTGAATTGTAATGTCGTTGATAGAAATTTCGAAAGTTTCATCTTGAAAAACAATACATTGAACTGAAAAAACACGACTTCCTTTTTCAATGGTTAATCGTTTTCTGTTTAGTTGATTATTAAGTAGACTTTTATCAATAAATTCGTTTACTTCGGCAAATTCGGGCAGCAAAAATATTTGATCCGAACTCTCGCATTGTTGGTCGGAAAGGATGTTTGTATATTGAATAAAATGGGTATTGGCAAGTAATTCTTTCTTTGTTGATGAGAAAATACCCAACCCTTCCTGCGAAATCTGGAGGTGTTTAATGTATTTTTCCCGTTCTTTATTTACCTCATCTTTTGTTTGCAATTGCAGTTTATATAGTTTAACTATGTTTTTACTAATTTCGCCTAATTCATCATTTGGAAATTCAATATCAGTATCTTCAATTTGTTCTTTTTCAGCTTTTTGAGTAAAAATTCGTAATCGATCTATTGATTTTGTGAAATTACGGGCAATAAGATAAAGTGCCAGAATAGCCAAAATGAGCACAAAAGTCATAAAATACAAGAAAAACGTATTGGCTTTGAGCATGCTAATCAAACTGACGTTGTAAGGCATTGCGCTTCGGACATAGTCTTTGGGAAAACGATGAGCCAGGTAGTAATAATCTTTTCCGGTAGAAACGGAATGGCGGATTGCTTTTCCATTTTCAGAAATGTTTGACATTTCAACCTCCGGACGATGCAAATGATTTTGAAGTACAGTTCCTTTTTTTACCCTGGAGTCGAAAACTACTAACCCGGTGGTGTCAATCACGGTTACCCGCAAGGCTGTGTCAGGGAAGAGACGAACATATTCTTCCAACTTTTCCCAACTTGGATTTTGTTCGCTTACATACCTGTAAATAGTAAAGTTATAAATGGATAATTGGTGGTCGAGTTGTTCTGTTCTAAATTCTTTTTCGCGTTGATATTGAAAGAAACAGATGACTGCCAGCATCGTGAAAAAGATGCTAAAAAAGTAGAGAAAAAGACGACGATTTAAAGTCATAACACCTAACCAATAAGGAAAATTAAAGAACTCCCAACCCCAAAGGGGAGTTCAAATTAGATTTATCTATTTTGAGATAATTGTATTTAACAATACGAAAGTAAAAGAAATAGAACTCCACTTTAGGAGTTAGGAGTCATCTACCTATTCTTCAAAGCAATAACCATAACCAAGACGGGTTACTATATTTTTACCATAGGGACCTATTTTTTTTCGGAGCCGGGTAATATTAACATCAATAGTTCTGTCAAGTACAATTACTTCATCGCTCCAAACCCGTGTAAGCATTTCTTCGCGAGAAAATACCCTGTTTTTATTTGCCAAAAAGAGCTTTAAAATTTCAAATTCTTTTTTAGTAAATGGAATTTCAATACCTTCAAGTGTTACTTTTTTGTTTTCCAGCGACATTTCAAGTTTTTCGTAATTCAGTTTCACAGGTGGAGCAGCTTCAGTTTTAGTTGCATCTACCCTACGGATAACAGCTTTTACGCGTGCCAAAACTTCACGAATAGAAAACGGTTTCGAGATATAATCATCAGCGCCGATATTAAATCCCGTAAGACGATCTGTTTCAGAATCTTTAGCTGTAAGAAAAATGATAGGAATACTTGCGGTTGCTGTATTTTCACGAAGTTGGCGAGCCATTTTAAATCCCGAAATTTCGCCCATCATTACATCCAACAACAACAAATTGTAAACGCTAATGTCTTTTTTCAATGCTTCTTCGGCCGAATAAGCCACATCTACCGAATATCCTTCGGTTTCCAAATTAAATTGAAGAATCTCACACAAGTCTTCTTCGTCGTCAACTACCAAAATACGATAAGGATTCATACTTTTAATGGATTAAAATTTTGTTACAAAGGAACAAATCTATTGTTTCGGAGCTGTGTAATATCTATTACAAAGATATGACAAATATTTAATTTTGTTGTAAATCAGCATAAATAAAACCGATAAGAGACAAATTCAAACGAGTTTGTCTCTTATCGGTATGGTTTTATTGAGCTTATATATCTACAATTTTGGTGAATGTTTCAACACTTTTGCGTCTAAGTAAAAGAAAATCTCTTCGGCAATATTGCTGCAATGATCTCCAATGCGTTCCAATTTTCTGAAGGCACTCACTAATTGCAAACATTCATATGCACGGTCAGGATTTTTTTGAATGTAATCGGCTATAATGCGGGCTGCATTATTATTGATTTCGTCTACCTTATTGTCTTCGCTAAAAATAGCTGCAGCAAAGTTCGATTTTTCATTTTCAAAAGCATCTAACCCTTGTGTAAGCATTTTATTTACCTGGTCTATCATTACTCTCAAATTGGAACTGGTAATAATTTCAGCATCCAAAATAACGGAAGGATTGTTAATCAGTACGCGTGAAATTCCATAAGCAAAATCAGCTATTCGTTCCAGGTTGGAGTTAATTTTCAGAGCCGCCAGCACAAAGCGTAAATCTATTGCTACCGGCTGATGCAAAGCAATAATGTTTTCACAGTCACTATCAATTTTCAGTTCGTACGCATCTACTTTTTTTTCACGCATTGAAACTTTCTGCGCTAAATCTTTGTCGAATGATAAAATGGCTTCGCCTGAATTTGCAACTTGCGAAATTACTATTTTCCACATGTCAATAACATCCTGACGGAGTGCTATCAGTTCTTGTTCTAAATGTCTCATATATTTTGTTTTGTAATTATTTTATTGTAAAGCAACTTATATCCATTGGACCCTTTATATGTATGATTGGTCAAATTTAATCATTTTTCTCAAATTACAGTGTATCATTCGCAATTAACGTACAAAGTCTGTTGTAAGTTTTGACCGTTTATTACATTTGTGTGTTTTTTAAACTTATTCCAATATTATTTATGAACTGCAAGTGCGATTTTTTGCACTCGAAACTGTAACAGCACTTTAACCTTCCTGTTTTACTCCCGCAATATTATACTTGTTACTTTGTACATAAAAAAAACCTTATGTACAATCAAAAATTTTATCCTACCATTGTCATTTCGGATGTTCATCTTGGAACTGAACATTCAAAGACGCGTCAGCTTGCTGATTTTCTGCGCACTGTGAATTGTAATACACTTATTCTGAACGGAGATATTATAGATGGATGGCATATCCAAAAAGGTGGAAAAGGGAATTGGAAAAAAGAACACACCGATTTCTTTAAAATTATCATGAAAATGATGGAGAACCATAACACAAAAGTTATTTATATTCGTGGTAATCATGATGATTTTATCGATCATATAGCACCTCTTTCATTTGCCAATATTGAAATTGTAAAAGATTATGTTCATCAAAAAAATGGAAAAACTTACTATGTTGTGCATGGTGATATTTTCGATAATGTAACCTCGAACATGGTTTGGCTGGCAAAGTTAGGCGATGTAGGTTACACTTTTTTACTTTGGGTCAACCGTATTTACAATATCTATCGCACTAAAAAAGGATTGCCGTACTTCTCGCTTTCGCAAAGTATAAAACAAAAAGTAAAATCGGCTGTTTCGTATATTTCCAACTATGAAAATGAGCTTGTTTCGCTGGCTCATTCGCGTCATGCCGATGGTATTATTTGCGGACACATTCACCAACCTGCCAACAGGATGATTGATGGAATACATTATCTGAATTCGGGCGATTGGGTGGAAAGTATGTCGGCGTTGCTGGAACATGAGGATGGAACGTGGGAAGTTTATATGCACACTGATATGGCTGAAAAAGTGGACCCAATTGAAGTAATTGAGTTATCACAAAATTCAGGCAAATCAATGCGGGTAGCTTTTTCGAATAATTTCTTTAATCCATTTTTCTAAACACAATATTGATAATATGAGATACTTGTTTGTAGTGCAAGGGGAGGGCAGGGGTCATTTCACACAAGCTCTGAGCCTGAAATCGATGCTCGAACGAAACGGGCATGAAGTTGTGGGCGTAATGGTTGGATGCAGTGCTAAAAGAACTCTGCCGGGGTTTTTTACCGAAAAAATCCAAAGTGAAATCATACAATTTCAAAGTCCTAATTTTCTTCCCACACCAAAGGGAAAACATTCTCCGCTGCTAATTAGTATTTTGTATAATTTATTGTTAGTGCCGGTTTATGTTGCCAGCCTGCTTAGCATTCGACAAACAATCCGAAAAAAGCAACCGGATGTTGTAATTAATTTTTACGAACTGATGTGTGGGGTTACGTATGGAATTTTCAATCCGAAACCACCCATGATAAATGTGGCTCATCAGTATTATTTCCTGACTCGGGAGTTTAATTATTCCGGAAAAAACAGCAGACAATTTCATTTGTTGAACTTTTATTCACGGCTTACGGCAATGAACGCTTATAAAATGCTCGCACTTTCATTTCGCATGGACGAAAAATTGTACCAGGGTAAAATTGCAATTGTACCTCCGCTTTTGCGTTCGGAAGTCTTAAATTATAAAATATCTAATGGAAATTATATTCATGGTTATATGCTCAATAGTGGCTATGCAAAAGAATTGAGCGACTGGAGCAACAATCATCCTAAACAAAAACTGCATTTCTTTTGGGATAAAAAAAATGCAAAACAAACTGAATCATTGACATCCAATCTTACGCTTCATCAATTGAGCGATACACTCTTTTTGGAATATATGGCCGGATGTAAAGCTTACGCCACTACCGGTGGTTTTGAGTCGGTTTGCGAAGCAATGTATATGCAAAAACCTGTTTTGATGATTCCTACTCACATTGAACAAGAGTGTAATGTGCTGGATGCCATTCGTTCGGGAGCAGGAGTCACCGCCAATGAATTCGACCTTGATGTGTTGCTTGACTTTTTGCCGGAATATAATAGAACTACAGAATTTAAGTATTGGAGTCAAATGGCTGAATCGTTCTTTTTGTTCGAACTAACCCGACTTGAATATGAGCATTCCAATATTTATGCAAGCACATAAAATTATTTCTTTAATTTGTTTTGACCTTTTCTTTAACTGCGGAAGCTGTCTTATTCGGACAGCTTTTTTTCTGAAGTAATTGGATTCGTTATAAAACGTAACGCCTAAGTAAAATGAGCTAATTCAATAATTAAAAGTAAGTTAACTTTGTGATAAATCAAAAATAAGTATTTTGAAAATTAATATTCTATCTTTCTGCATTTCGTTTGCTGTCCTACTTATATATACACAATCCTGCAAGCAAGCTGAAGTTTCAGCACCAGCTCCACTTTCCGACACCACCCAAATCGCTCAACTTGTATTTACTGCCGATTTACATTATGGTCTTAAACGCGCTTTCAGAGGAAATGTGGTTAATTCAAATGGTGTGAATGAAGCGATGGTGGCTCAAATGAATACCTTGCCCAAAGCTGTTTTCCCTGCCGATGGCGGTGTGAATGCCGGAAGAACAATCAACTTTATCGACTATGTAGCCATTAATGGCGATATTACGAACCGTCAGGAATCAGGAATTCAGTCGGCGACAGCTTCGTGGGCACAATTTAGTGCCGATTATCTCAATGGTGGAATTACCCTTAAAAACAAAAGAAATCAACCTGCAGAATTTCTGCTTACCTGTGGAAATCATGATGTGGCAAACGCCATTGGATATCCAAAAGCACTGAGTCCGGCTACGGATAATGCAGCGATGGTAAACATTTATAATTTAATGCTAAAACCTGCAACACCCAAAACAGCAACTACTTATAATTATAGTACCGACAAACCCAATTTCTCTAAAGATATGGTTGGAGTGCATTTGATGTTTATTACCATGTGGCCCGATTCGGCTGCCCGTGTTTGGATGGAGAGGGATTTGGGGAAAGTCGGCTTAACCACCCCGGTGTTGATTTTTACGCATGATCCGATTGGCGGTGAACCAACTCATTTCACCAATCCGTTTGGCAATCATGAAATGGCCACGGATTATGAAAATGAAATTGAAGAGCAATTCAAAGGGATGCTTCCTTTACAGCGTGAATTGGCTGCTTTCCTGAAAATTCACCCGAACATTAAAGCTTATTTTCACGGGCATACCAATTACAATGAATACTACACGTTCGTGGGACCGGATGGCGATTTGAACCTGAAAGTTTTTCGGGTAGATTCGCCCATGAAGGGAGAAGTATCAGGTTCGGATGACAGTCAGCTTTCTTTTCAAGTCCTTTCAATAGATGGAAAATCTAAAACGCTTACCGTTCGTGAATGCTTGTGGAATAGTGCCGGTGCTGCTTCAAGCATAAAATGGGGCACAAGCTCTACTGTTTCTTTAACTGTTTTGTAGTAGGTGTTAACTTCCTGTAATTAAATCCACTTCGGCTTGTAATCTTTCCTAAACATATTTGAAATATAGTGAATATACTTTTGCATTGAAAATATTTAATTAAAAATTGCAATTATTATTTCAAAACTACAAACATGATTTTAGGAAAAACTAACCATTTCAAAGTTACGATACTCTTATTTCTCCTTGTCTTTCTTACTCAAATTAATGCAACTACAATTAAAGGCCGTATCCTTGATTCCAAAACACAAGAGCCCTTAACCGGTGCAATCATTATTGATAAATTAAATGATAAGATTAACGATGAAGCCAGACTTGACGGATCTTATTTTATTAAGAAAATAAAACCCGGGAAACATTTATTTAGTATTCAGTATGTAGGCTATATTAAACAGGAGAAAGAGGTTTATGTTTCGGGGAATAAAGATGTTGTACTGGATATTTTAATGGAACCGCGAAAAAATGCGTTGGCAGAAGTACAGATAGTTGGGAAACTCGACAAAGAATCATCGGATTATGCCCGAAGTTCAGAAAAGAGAGCTGATAATTTGTTGAATATAATATCTGCAAGATCCATTCAACTATCTCCCGATATTACAGTTGCCAATGTTCTGCAACGTGTTTCGGGGGTTACCGTGCAAAAAACGTCCAATAGCGGCGAAGGTCAGTATGCCATTATACGTGGTATGGACAAACGCTATAATTATACATTGATAAATGGTATCAAAATCCCCAGTCCCAATGATAAAAACCGATATGTTCCCATGGATATTTTCCCGGCCGAACTTATTTCGCGTATTGAGGTAATTAAAGCATTAACCCCCGATATGGAAGGAGATGCCATTGGAGGAGTAATGAATTTGGTAATGAAAGATGCGCCTGACAAACTTCTTATAAGTATTAATGGATCTGTTGGTTATAATAAGATGTTCTTTGACCGACCGTTTTATCAATTCAATACTTCGGCTATAAATCCACAAGCTCCTTCAGAAAGAGGAATTCCAAATGCTTCACCCTCAGATTTTCCCATTCAAGATTTAATATTTAAGGGAATAAAACCATTTCCAAATCTGAATGGTGGTATAAGCTTTGGCGATAGGTTTTTTGATAAAAGGTTAGGATTTGTTTTGGCAATCAGTAATCAAAACACCTATTCCGGTTCAGATGCATTTGTTACTGTTCCAAGAGCACAACCAAACCCCGGAACCTTGCCGGCTTTTGAAACTAAAGAAAACAGAACATATTCAACTTTACAAAATAGATTGGGGATTCATAATAAATTAGATTTTCAGATTGATAGAAATAATAAAATTAGTTTGTATAATGCTTATTTTGAGTTGAATAAGTATGATTCGAGACATGTCGATCAGACATCTTTGAGTACAGGTGTAGGAAATGTTGATGTTTATGACCGATCTCAAACACAACTTGAAAAGATTTATAACTCCACTCTTCAGGGAAATCACAATTTGACAAATACCATTAAGTTGGATTGGTCGGCAGTTTTTTCAAAAGCCTGGGCAAATAATCCGGATGAAGCTGAATTGCATACAGCAAGTAGTGACTTTGGAAATACATTAATTCTTAATGGAATCAGTCATAAATGGAGAAATAACAGTGATCAGGATTTGGCTGCTTATTTAAATGTGTTTTGGAATCCGGCATTCTTACCGAAAAATGCTGAAATAAAAGCAGGGGGAATGTTCAGACACAAAACCCGACATAATTTCTATACTGAATATTCGCTTGATCCAAGTCCGAATCCTCAAACATTTAGCACTATTGAGAATGCTACAGTACTATTTAGCGGATATAATGCCAATGCCGGAAGCCCTGTAAATCAAAATGATTACGATGTTACGGAGGATCTTATGGCTGGCTATGGACAAATAAAGTTTAAAATTCTGACCAAATTAAATGTATTGGTGGGAGTAAGAGTTGAACATGATCTTCAGAATTATACGACTCCTATGCCTGCAACTTTTCCAGGAAGAGCAGGAATAATACCTTACATGGATATATTACCCAGCCTGCATTTAAAATATGAACTGTCTGAAAATCAAAATCTGCGCTTAAGTTACTTTTCATCAATTTCACGTCCGGGTTTTTTTGAAATAATTCCGTATAACATTAAGGGGGAAACTTTTGATGAAAAAGGAAACCCAAATCTGAAAGAAGCAAAAGCTGCCAATGTTGATTTGAGGTATGAACTGTTCCCCAGAGCTTCGGAGCAAATCTTAGTAGGAGCTTTTTATAAAAACATTGTTGATCCCATTGAATACAGTTTAGTTCGTGAAGCAGGACCTTCGGCTCTGCAATTGAAACCACAAAATTTCGGAACAGCTACCAATTACGGTGTTGAACTTGTTTTCAATAAATACTTTGGAAATTTTGGAGTTTCAGCTAATTATACTTATACAAAGTCGAGCATAACCACTTATAAAAAAACCTACGGAAGAAGCAATCCAGCTGACCCAACATCGCAATTGGTTACGGATAGTGTCCTTAGAACCAGACCTATGCAAGGACAAGCAGATCATATTGGCAATTTATCACTGTTGTACAAAAATCAGAAAATAGGACTTGATTGTCAGTTTTCACTTGTGTACACTGGACAATATATTTCGCAGGTATCTGGATGGGATGGATTGGATTTCTGGAGTATGCCCAATACAACTATTGATTTTTCATTTGAACAAAGATTAAGTAAAAAATTTAACTTGAGTATTTTTGGGAAAGCACGCAACTTGCTTAATTCAGCTGCAATAACCCGGATTCTGAAACCTAATGATTATTACTTGCCAAGTAATATTCAACTTCCACAGCAGGATAGCCCGAATAGTATAGTTGTTCAGAAAGAACAATATGGACAAAACTTCCTGTTGGGTTTCAGGTATTTATTTTAAAAAAAATATAATTCAAATAATAACAAATTAAAAAAAAGTATGAAAACAAAAATCTTTTATTTAAGTGCATTGGCACTAATTACCGCCAGTCTTTTTACATCTTGTACAGAGAAAGCTGTTATTTCTACGCCTCCGGTTGTTGTTGGAAGTGCGGTAAGTGATGCTTCTCCACTTTCGGGAAGTGTAAAAGGTACTATGCTAAGTGGTAAAACCTATACAATAAGTGGTGATATTACGGTAAACGCGGGTGATACATTACTTCTTCAACCGGGTGTTACAGTTAAAGTTGGCAGAGGTAAAACTATTTTAGTGAAAGGCGTATTTATTTCGCTGGGAACAAAAACTTCACCGAACTATATTGGCCCTGACAAATCATTTACAAAAACTGATGCTGCTGGTTATTCTGCTGCAGCTGACTCGGCTTATATTGGATACTGGACTGGTCTTAACTGCGAATCTACTTGTACTTTATTGGATTTGAAGTGGACACATATTGAATATACGGGTGCTAAATTTGGAGCAACTTTCTTCCCTTCAGGTCTTTCAGCCGGAGCGGGTTCATTTGGTATTCAATTTACCAATCCAAACGGAGACTTTATTATGGAAGATAGCTGGATGTATGGTTCAATTGATGATGCTGTTCGTATCTCAACCGGTCGTATACACATTATGCGTAATACGTTTGAAAAATGTGGAGCTACCGGTGGTGACTGTTTAAATGCAAAAAGTGGTACAGTAGGTGATATGGCTTATAACCTTTTTGTAGGAACTGCTACCAATGGAACAAAAGCTTCGAATAAAGGTGGGGTTGGTCCACAGACCAATGTAAATATGTATAACAATACCTATATTTCAGGAGGTTATCGTCAAAAAGCGCCAACAGGTCGCGGAGGTTCAATCAATTACGAAGAAGGTGCAAAAGGAAAAGCATTCAATAACTTGATGGTAAACTGCCGTACCGGTGTGCGGATTCATAATAATCCTGCGGCAGATGTTATAAATATGTCGTATGGCTATAACTATACTTACGGTGACTCACTTCGCGTAATGAATAATGTTTATCCGGTTGGTGCTTCTCTAACTTCGGGTACTACTTCAGTAACTGTTCCACAATCGACTGATATACCAGCTTATACAGCTCTTTTGTCAAATGCAAATTTCCAACAAACTTATTTATATACAATTGTAGGTGGAATCTGTCCAAATATTGTAGGAGTATATGATGGTAGTGCTTATGTAAAAGTAGGAGATCCAAAATTTGTAGGCTTTACGCTGCCCTTGACAGGTGCATTATCAAGTATTTCTGCTATAAATTCAACATTAAATTTCAGATTGCAATCAACTTCGCCTGCTATCGGAAAAGGAACTGCAGACGCTTCTAAAATTGCTCCACTGAATGCTGTTCAGGTTACAAATAAGAATTTCAAACCTACCGAGGTAACTCTTCCGGGTGTTGATATGGGTTGTTACCAAAGCAATGGCACAGGAAATCAACATTAATCTGATTAATTTTCAGTCCTGGGAGGACTGAAACACAATAATAATCTCCTACATAATTTATGTAGGAGATTTTTTAAATTATAATTTAAAACAATTACAAATATGAAAACCAATATAAATTTCCGATCAACGATAAAGTACTCAATTCACAAATCATTGATGTTATTGTTTATCCTTTTTCTTGCAGTCAACAGTTATGCTCAATCCAACGGCGTTGTTCAATTTGTATATACATCCGATTTACATTATGGCATTTTCCGTACTTTTCGGGGGGAGCAGCATGTTGAGTCAAGTACAGTGAATCAAGCTATGATCAGACAAATGAATGCTTTGCCTATAGTGGCATTCCCGTCCGATGGTGGAATAAATGCAGGTAAGAAAGTGGGCAGTATCGACTATATGATTATAACCGGCGATATTACCAACCGTCAGCAAACAGGCATTCAGTCGGCAACGGCTTCGTGGGCTCAATTTAGTGCCGATTATCTCAATGATGGTATTACGCTTAAAAACAAGGAAAATCAACCGATTCCTTTTTTACTTGAATGCGGAAACCACGATGTGTCCAATGCCATTGGATTTCCAAAACCCATGAGCCCACTTACCGATGCTACTTCGATGGTGAATATCTATAACAGGATGATGCAACCCCTTACCCCAAAAACAACCGAAACGTATAATTTCAACACCGATAAAATTAATTACACCCGCGATATTGCCGGGGTGCATTTTATGTTTGTAACCATGTGGCCCGATTCTGCCAACCGGATTTGGATGGAAAAAGACTTAGCTAATATAAGTCTCAAAACTCCTGTAATTATTCTAACACACGACGAGCCGGAATGCGAAGCAAAACAATTTACGAATCCAAATGGCAATCATGACATTAACCCAACCGATAAATTTGAAAACCAAGTGGAAGAAAGATTGAAAGATGGAACGACATCAAAAGCAGGTACCATCATGGAACAACGGGGACTGGTTGCATTCCTGAAAGCTCACAAAAACATAAAGGCCTATTTTCATGGAAACACCAACAGCAATGAATTTTACACCTACACAGGACCCGATAATGATATAAGCCTCCACGTTTTCAGGGTTGATTCACCTATGAAAGGTGATTATTCCGGTAATCAGGCTAAGGATGGCAAAGGGGATGAAACAAAGCTGTCGTTTCAGGTTATTTCATTAAACGGAGATACCAAAACTCTTACTGTTCGCGAGTGCTTGTGGAATACTGCCGGAGCGGCTTCTCCAATAGTTTGGGGGCAAACGTCGACAATAAGGTTGGAATAGATCACTGAATTACAAACGTAAATTTTTCAGAAGTCCATATTATTTCATTATATGGGCTTTTGTTGTTTTTTATAGGTTTAACCTCTGAATTCATAGATAAAGTAAGTCGAAAGTATTACAAATAATTTTAAATAACCTGAATAAAACAAATAATCAAAATACAATGAATTTTATAAATGGCAGTAATTCAATCTATAAATTTTATTGAAAGAAAACTTAGAGTTAAATTTAGTGATTGTCTTATAAATATAATAAACATTATATATGCTTTCATAAGCTCGTAATCTATTTGTATTAGCATCCCAATACTTTCGTGAAAAATTAATTCAGAATTCTAGTCTATATTTTAAAAAGAGTTCAATTTCATTTGAATTATAAGAGCTAAATCAAAATGTATTGCATAATGAATAATTTTAATTTTCGATCAGTTATTTTTCTTTTTACATTTTTCTTTTTCTCATTTTTTGAGATAAGTGCGGCAACTCTGAAAGGACATGTTATTGACAGCGAAACGCATGAAACTATAGCAGGAGCATTTGTAGACATTGTTGGTACAAAAGAGATTTACGTTTCTAACGTTGATGGAAGTTTTGTTTTTGAAAATCTCAATAAAGGAACTTATTCATTAAGTACAAAAATGTTGGGTTATAAAAATTCTGTAATTGACGCAGTTGTTATAAAATATAATGATGCAGTAGTCACTTACGACATATATTTAAAACCGAAATCAAACGAACTGAACAATGTTGAAGTAAAAGGTGTAAAAAATAAAGAAACTGATATCACAGCACGACTTGATGAGAAATTAGCCCCCAATGTAATCAATATCATTTCAGCCAAAAGTATAGAAACTTTACCCGATTTAACTGTGGCTAATATCATGCAACGGGTGTCGGGAGTTTCGATGGTGAAAAACAGTTCAGGCGATAATACTGATGTGATAGTAAGGGGTATGCCTCCGCGGTATAACAACACATTGATAAACGGAACTGAAGCTCCAAGCACAAGCGGTTCTACACGTTCAGTTCCTCTGGATATGATTCCTTCCAATCTGGTTGGAAGAATAGAAGTAACCAAAGCATTGACTCCCGACATGGAAGCAAACGGATTAGGCGGATCAGTTAATATAGAAATGAAGGATGCTCCTGACCATCCTTTATTATCTGTTGATCTTTCAACCGGCTATAATCAGTATTTCTTTAATCATGATCTTTCTACCTTCAATACAAGCGTAGTAAATATGAAAGATCCGGCTGAAGCAAACCTGAAACAATTTCCCGACTATACTTACCTGGCAAACTTATCTGATTTTACCCGTCAAAACATGATAATTACAACCAAAAAAGCTCTTCCGAGTTTGAATGGGAATTTTTCTTTTGGACATAGGTTTTTTAAAGACAAACTGGGTGTACTTGTTTCGGCAACCATCAACAACACTTCGGAAGGAAGTATTAGTAATTTCTATGGAACACAAACAAATATCAAGAATTCATTGGATATAACCTCTTGGAATAAAAGAATCTACGACACTCAAACCATGAGTTTGGGCTCAAATATAAAGCTTGACTTCGAGATTAACAAATACAATAAGATAAGTCTTTACAATTCATTTCTTCAAATGACTCAGGATAGAGTTCGTAACGAAGCCGATACAACTGCTGAAATTAATAAAGGAAGAATAGCTTATCAGGATGTTACCAATATAGACATCTCTACGCTGAATAGCACAAACCTGCAAGGTCATCATCAGATATTTTCAAACCTGGATATTGATTGGTCGTTAATCTATTCAGTGGCAGGTTCACTTTCACCCGATTTGGTAACTGAAAATTTTATTCAAATAATACATCCCACGGTTCAACCTGTCTATTTAAACTATGATGGTTGTGTAACCCGTGAATGGCAACACAATACTGATGAAAATAAAACAGCTTATCTGAATTTAAAATACAAAACGAACTTATTTAATCACTTTTTTGAATTTAAACTCGGAGGTATGTCAAGGTCTAAGTTCAGGAATAACTATGCCAATGAGTATACTTTTGATGCACCTATCAATAACCCGCCTAATCCGGATATTGCAACAGTAGAAGTAACTCAAAACCGAAATGCTCAACAGCGAAATGGAAACCCGTTGAATAATCCCGGAAATTACAAAGCAACTGAAGACATTCAAGCTGGATATATACAACTAAGGACAAACATTGGAAAACTTCAGATACTTACAGGTATGAGGATGGAATTGACTTATCAAACTAATTATCATAGCGAAACACAAAACGTACAGGTTCCATATACCGAAAATCGATATTCATACTACGATTTGCTTCCGAGTTTACATTTAAACTATCAGGCACAAGAAAATCAGAATATACGTCTTTCTGTTTACCAGGGAATTAGTCGTCCAAACTATACCGAACTTGTTGATTATTATGCCCAGGGAGTTAACGGAGGTTCCCAGGGAAATAAAAATTTAAGACACTCGATAGGGACTTGTTTCGATGCGCGCTATGAGATATATCCTGACAAGGAAGACGTTTTTACGGCCGGAGTTTTTTATAAATATATTCAACGGCCTATTGAAGACGTTCTTGGAAGTAATAATGTGACAACACCTACCAATATAAATAATTGTGTTAATTATGGCTTCGAGTTGGTAGGAATCAAATACTTCGGGAACTTTGGAGTGAATGTAAATTACACGTATACAAAATCTGTGATTACTGTTCCAAAAATCTTTTATTTACCCGACTCCACGTTGACTCATAGAAATGAGACAAGACCATTGGTAGGTCAATCTCCAAACATCATCAATGCAGCATTGATTTATCGTGATGTAAAAAATGGGCTGAAACTTCAGGTAGTTTATACCATGCAAGGCGAAAATGTAAAGAATACAAGCGCATATTATGGGTTGGATGTATATCAGAAAGATTTCAACGACTTAGGAGCAACGTTCGAAAAGAACATTTCCAGAAAATTATATATTTACGGGAAAGCCAGCAATTTATTGAATTCCAAGTTGGAGTATTATACCAAATCAGGAATTAAAGTACAAGATATTTCAACAAGTTCGTCATACCTTATAGGCTTAAAATATACTTTATAAGTAAATAACAATCAATTAAAAATAAACTTCACTCAAAATTTCAACCAAATGAAAAAGAACAGTTTTTTAGTTATTATCAGCGGCTTCATGCTTGCTTTGACTGCTTGTTCGTCAAACAGTGATCTTATTGATGCTACGGCAAATTATCCAAAAGCACCTGCAAGCTTTGTAAAGAGTAAAAATTTGACAGGAACCCTGAAAGGAACTTTGAAGCAAGATTCAACATATTATCTTGTGGGAGATGTAGCTGTTGCTAAGGGCGATACACTGGCGGTTCAACCGGGTGCAACCATTATAGCCAAAGGTAATTTTCAATTCCAGATTTCCGGAACTTTACTTAGTCTTGGTACTGAAGCCAAACAAGTTACTTTTACATCACAAGATGCCAGTCGGTTTACCGATTTTGCAACGTATACCGGACATTGGGGTGGATTCGTTTTTGATTCTACTGCTGTGTATGTATATGTAAAATACACACACATTAATTTTACAGGTGGACCTGATTCAAGTGGAAGCCCTCAGGCAAGTTTTGATGTGGAAGGAAGCCAAACATATAATGGTGGAGCATATATTGTTGTGGAAGACAGCTGGTTCTATGGAGGTGTTGATGACGGAATTCATTTGGCAGGAAATATTACCGCCAGTATTAAAAGAAACGTTATCCAACGTCTTGGAGGTCCTGATGGGGAAACAATGAACGTAAAAAAAGGTGTTAAAGGAGACATTGCCTATAATTATATCTGGAGTGCTGCCAACAATGCTATTAAGCTTGAAACCGGAACAGTTCTTATTCCACAAACGAATATGAATATTTTCAACAATACGATTGTTGACGGTGGTTTTCGCAAAAGGGGAGAAGCCACTAACTCTATTTTGATTGATAAATGGACGCGTGCTAATATCTATAATAATTTAATGGTTGGAAACCATACCGGTATAAATATTACAACGAAAGCTGATACCACGAATTGTAAATATGGTAATAACTTAATCTATTGTCCTGCCGATTCTTTAACTCAATTAATCTATCCATTAGGTGCATTTAGTAAAAAACAATCAACAGATATAACCGGAACCGGTGCTACATTATGTAATTCTGTTATAACAACATGGGTTCCACCAACAACCACTTTGCCTGACTTAACTGTTTTAGATGGTAATAATCCAAGTTTACCTTCAAGTTCACCAGCCATTGGAAAAGGTATTGCTGTAGCTCCGTTCACTTATTTCATTACCTCTATTGACGGTAAAAAAGGAACTGCCGATGTTGTAAATAAAGATTTGGGAGCTTACCCAACTGATGGTTCAGGAAATAAACATTTACCTACAAAACAACCAGTTCAATAAAGTTTAAAACTCAACAAATGAAAAAAATAACAGTATTCTTTATCGCCATTTTATCAGTATGTTTTGTTTATTCCAAAACTAATGCAACTGGTGGCTATAAGATTGTAAATAAGATAAGTGTTGGAGGTGATGGAAAATGGGATTATCTTTTCTCTGACGATCAGGCCAACCGCCTTTATGTATCGCATGAAAATCAGGTAATGGTTATCAACGAACTGACAAGAGAAGTAATAGGTAAAATAACAGGGCTTAAAGGTGTACATGGTATTGCCATTGCACCGACTTTTAATAAAGGATTTATTAGCAACGGGAAGGATTCTTCCGTAACCGTATTTGATACGCATACCTTTGAGGTAATCAAACGGGTTATCGTGACAGGTATTAGTCCCGATGCTATTCTTTACGATCCATTTAGCCAAAAGGTTTTCGCCTTTAATGCGCATTCCAACAATGCAACTGTAATTGATGCAGCTTCGAATGAAATAGTGGCAACCATTGCATTCTCGGGTAATCCTGAATTCTCAGTGACCGATGGGAAAGGGAAAATTTATGTGAACCTCGAAAGTGCCAGTTGTATTGCCGAGATTAATACAACTACCTATGCCGTAACGAATGTATGGTCAATTGCTCCGGGAGCGGAACCTACAGGATTGGCTTTTGATGTTGATAATCAGGTTTTATTCAGTGCTTGTGCCAATAAGAAAATGATGGTTGTAGATGCAACATCAGGTAAAGTTCTTGCTGAACTTCCAATTGGGTTAAAACCCGATGGCGCCGGATTTGATCCTTCGTTGAAGTGTGCCTATAGTACGAATGGCGATAAAACAATGACTGTAGTTAAAGAGGATGCAGATAATAAATTCAGCGTGTTGGAAAATGTTCCAACCGGTCAGGGTGCGCGCACTATTGCTGTAAACAAGCTAACCCATCATCTCTATTTGCCTTCAGCAAGTTTTGAAGTTGCTGTGGCAGGACAAAAACCCAAGATGATTCCGGGTTCCTTTGTTATCTTAGAAATTGCTCCAGAGTGAAACGATAAATAGTTTTTAAGGTTAGGTTCGGAATAACACCTCTGGCAGGCAAGTGAAAGCGCAGGTCATGGGTGTTATTTATAATATCATTAATATAAGTTCTACTCCAATGAAAAAAATCAAATTAATCGTAGTATTTCTGGTTGCTGCTTTTACGCTTATGGCAGTAATACCAAAGAAGAAGACAAAAGCGGAAAGTACGGCATCAACCATTACGCTCAAAAAATACAAAAGAGCCCTGAATTTCTTTGTTATCAGCGACTGGGGTTGGAACGGGTTTAAAGACCAACAAATTGTAGCCAACCAAATGGGATTGCAAGCTGAAAAAATACATCCTCAATTTATTGTTTCGTGTGGCGATAATTTTCAGGTTGCGGGAGTGGCTTCAACACAAGACCCGCTCTGGACAAATAGTTTCGAAAACGTGTATAAAAATTTAGCTCTAATGGTCGATTGGTATCCGGTGCTGGGAAATCACGATTACAAAGGCAACACGCAGGCCGAGATAGATTATTCTAACGTGAGTCGTAGATGGCGCATGGAAGCTCATTATTATACCAAGGTTACTAAAGTGAATGATTCTATCTCTGCACTTTTAATTTTTTTGGATACTCCACCGTTAATTAAAGAATACCACGTAAAAGGAGGTTATCCCGACGTTGCAAGACAAGATTCGGCGCTACAAATAAAATGGTTGAATGATGTACTTGCAAACTCAAAAGAACAATGGAAAATTGTTTTTGGGCATCATCCTGTTTATTCAGCCAGCAAAACACATGGCAATACTCCCGATATGATACGTAAAGTAAAACCATTGCTCGAAAAGTACAATGCCCAATTCTATTTCTGCGGTCACGACCACGATTTTCAGCATTTGCGCGAAAAGGGTAAGAATGTTGATTATGTTGTTACCGGCACAGGTGGCGAACCACGCCCAAGCTCCATGGATGCTCACTCAATTTACAGTCATACCGCCCCCGGTTTTTCGGAAGTTACTTTTCATGGCGACAGTATTCGTGTAGTGTTTATGGACGCCAATGGCGAAGCTCTCTATAAAATTGAACGATCGTACAGATAAATTTTGTAGCTGATAATTTGGTTTATATAGGTGGTACAATAAAAATGCAACTATCCTTTTCTGCGGATAGTTGCATTCATTTTCATCAAAATTTATTTTCTACAAAATAGCAGTGATATTCAGAGAACTCCACGGACCTGCCAGTTTCGGATGCCGCATATTATACCATCTGAAATAGATATACAAATAATTGCCTGAGCTGTCCGCACCCAACGAAAGCATAAAAATAGCTTTGGACGAGAGGTCTTTCGATAATCCGGCTTCATCAGCCGATGTGGGGGGAGTTTTGCCCACGCGGTAAAGGAATTGAACACTGTCGGCGTTTCTGGTAATACCCGCCCGTACCGAACTTGTGCCATAACATTTTACCCGCATTATTCCACCACCAATCGGTTGTAATGTTACCGATACCTGTTCACTGATAGGGGTTTGTGGAATAGTATGGTTTCTCTTGGTTCCCATCCCTTGTTTAATCCGAAATATACCCATATCCTCAATGGTAACCTGTGTCGAAGCGCCAATCCGGGTCAAAATATGATTAGTTCGATCAAGCTCTACTGTTTTACGGATTATATTCATTAACTGATCTTTAATGGCCACAGTGCGTGATATTTTTTTGTTACTGTACAGATTAAAGAGTGGTTTCCATTCCTCTGCCAGTTTAGCCCAGCTGTTTGCTTCTGCTTCAGTCAAACCCAGTCGGGTAGCATTATTTACTGGAGTTCCGGCTGCGAGATACGAACTTGTATTAAAGATGTACTGATTAAATGTACTGATTAAACGGGGAATCCTCGATCGGTCAGGCATAGCAAAAGTTTTTTATTAGTTCATAAATAAGTAGTCTCCTTTAAGTGAATTGCACTGCAAATATAAAAATCTATTTTGATATTTTACACTATTTAATAAATAAAATTGAATATTGTTTTATCAATACGATATACGAATGTAAACTATCGCATAAATATAGCCTTGATCTGACTTTTTATTGTAACAAGCAGTATCAATGTAATTTGACAGTGTAATTAAATATCTCCGTATTACAATTTTTATAAAACAGTCATGACTATTATTTAAGCAGTCATGACTATTATTGTTTCAAACTGTCTTTTCAGTAAAATAGTCATGACTTATATTCTAACAGTCATAACTATTATACTTCCAATATGCCTTTTTAGTCCAATAGTAATGACTATTCATTCAATAGTCATTACTATTACCATATCGCTACATTTTTTTAGTTTAATAGTCATGACTGTTACTTTAATAGTCATGACTGTTACACTAACTTTTCACTCTGAAAAACTTGTGGTATGGCTTATTCGGAAATAAACCCGAGCTGTTATTCCAACAGCGTAATCTGATAGAATACTAACACGGTTTGTTGAAAGATATGAGTATGTCGGTTGTCTGATAACAGGAATAGATAAGCCATGAAGTTACACCTGAATTTCTCAACAGCGTTGATACACTCCTTCGGTGCATGCTGTTTTTCTCAAACAGCTAATCAAAAAGTGATCTCGCGTTAACAAGTAATTCCAGACAAAGAAAAACATAACGTGAGTGCGATATAAGCTTCATTTAAACTATCTGTTTATGAGTTCGAAGGATGGGATGGGAATATTCTCAACTAACTATTTTATTTATATCAGTTTGTCCTATTACTCTCAAAATATAACTATCTTTACAGCACTTTTTTATTGGAATTTAAATCAACTATAAAAAATATGTATTATGAAAAAGAAGAACGCTAAAAAAAGCATTGAAGAAGCAGTTGAAGCAGTCAATAACTTAAAAGCATCTGTACAAATTTCATCCGAAAAAGGACAAGACACGTCAGCTATCAAAGCACTTGAAACATCAGTGCGTAAAATTGAGAAGTTGGAAAAAGAAGTAGTTGCCCTGAAAGATAGATTGAGAAATAAAAAAAGCGATCTTAATCAGGAACGAACAGTCATGCTGGAGTTAGCTCAAACTGTGAAAAAAATGCTAAAAAACAAACCTCTAAAAAAGGAGAAGTCCATAAAAAAAGGGAAAAAACAAAAAGTTGAGAAAGTAGAAACACCCGAAGAAACGAAATGATAGTATTTGGTATTTACAATATCAAAGGCGGAGTAGGCAAAACCGCGACCTCAGTTAATCTCTCTTATCTATCGAGTCTTGATGGATATAAAACTCTTTTGTGGGATCTTGATCCACAGGGTTCTTCTTCGTTTTACTACGATAAAGAACAACGGAATGATGCCAGTTTAAAAAAGATTATAACCGGTAAGGTGGAGTTACGGGATATTATATCAGAAACTGATTATCGCAAACTTGATATTATTCCTTCTGATTTCTCCTATCGACACATGGATACAACTCTTGATCAGACAAAGAAATCAAAAAAAAGAATCCGTGAAGCGTTGAAAGAATTGAAAAAGGACTATGAAGTTGTTTTTCTGGACTGTCCTCCCGGTATTTCCATATTGGCTGAAAATATTTTCCATGCCTGCGATTATATTCTTGTTCCTACGGTGCCAACTCCACTTTGTTTACGTACTTACGAACAAATTATTACTTTTTTTGAAGAAGATGAGTTAGATAAATCGTCTGTTATACCGTTTCTATCAATGGTAGAGACCCGCAAATCTGTCCATCAAAACTCGATGAAAGAGCTTAACCTGAATATACCTAATCTTTGTCATTCGTCAATTCCATTCCTTGCTGAGGTTGAGAAGATGGGCATTTACAGAAAGCCTCTGATCGAATTCAGTCCGAATTCAAAAGCTTCTACTTCTTTCAAAGCCCTTTGGAAAGAAATAAAAAAGATAGCATCATTAAAGAATTAACCCCTGCACTTACTTCATTCTCCTTATTCGGGAGGATACTTGCTTTCAAATTTTAATACTGCTGAAATAGAGCTAAATAATAGAAAACAAACAGATGTAATAAATATCCTGTTTGTTTGAATATCGGTGAAATAAAAGTATATTTGCGAAAACAAAACCAGCGTAATTTTTTCATTTAAAAAACTAGCGTTGAAAGGAACACCTATGAAAGCAGTTGTTTATACCAAATACGGTTCTCCCGATGTGCTTCAATTCAAAGAGGTAGAAAAACCCGTTCCAAAAGCAAATGAAATACTCATAAAGATAATTGCTACGAGTGTGAACCGGACTGACTGTGGATTCAGGAATCCCGAATACTTTATTGTACGGTTAGTGGGAGGATTGTTTAAACCGAAAAGAAAAATTTTAGGATCGGAACTGGCAGGCGAAGTTGAAGCAATAGGGAAAAATGTGAAAACATTCAAACCCGGAGATTCCGTTTTCGGTTTAAGTACTCTTAATTTTGGAGCACACGCGGAATACATCTGCATCCCCGAAGAAAAATCCATCACCACCAAACCAACGAATATACCACACCATGAAGCTGCCGCAGTGTGCGATGGGGGGTTTTTGGCATTGACTAATATAAAAAAAATTAATTTTACCCACAAACCAAACATCTTGATCAATGGAGCGTCCGGTTCAATAGGTTCGGCAAGCGTGCAGTTTGCAAAATACTTTGGAGCTACTGTTACCGCTGTTTGCAGGACAAAGGATTTTGAACTGTTGAAATCGCTGGGTGCTGATGAAGTGATTGATTACACCAAAGAAGATTTCACCGAAAACGGACAACATTATGATGTGGTGATTGATGCTGTGGGTAAAAGTTCTTTTTTCTGTTGCAGAAATATACTAAAACCAAAAGGGATTTATTTCTCTACTGAACTTGGTTATTTATCCCAAAACATTTTCCTCGCATTATTAACTCCACTTTTCGGAGGTAAAAAAGTTCTTTTCCCCATTCCAAAAGATACAAAAGAAGACATTGTTTTTATTAAAGAGTTAATGGAGAAAGGAAAATACAAAGCGGTTATTGACCGGGTTTATCAGTTTGAACAAATTATAGAAGCCACCCGATATGTTGAAACAGGACAAAAGGTTGGAAATGTTGTGATAACAGTCAATATGAATTAGATATCAATCGTAATTTTAAAAGAATATTTTATGGGTTATAACCGCATTATCATAACAAAATTCGGAGAACCGGAGGTTTTGAAATTAATTGAAGAAAGCACTTTACCCGAACCAAAGGCAGGCGAAGTTCGAGTGAAAATATTGAAAACAAGTGCCAACTTCACAGACATTATGATACGAAAGGGTAAATACCCGGATGTAAAAGATAAACCGCCATTTTCACCCGGTTACGACATGGTAGGTGTTGTTGATAAACTCGGAGAAGGTTCAGCTATATTCAATATTGGGGAGAGAGTTGCAGATATGACAGTTATTGGAGCTTATGCAGAGTATATTTGCTTGCCTGAAGAAAGATTAACGCGTCTGTCCGAAAATATTGATTCTTCAGAAGCTGTTGCATTAATTCTTTCTTATACTACTGCTTACCAAATGTTGCATCGCATTGCAAAAATCACAGAGGGAAAAACTATTCTTATTCATGGAGCAGGAGGGGCTGTGGGTATTGCTTTGCTTCAATTAGGAAAACTTCTTAATTTAAAAATGTACGGAACAGCTTCTAAATCTAAACATGACTTGGTGAAAAGACTTGGAGGAATCCCAATAGATTATAAAAGTGAAGATTTTGTCCAACGGATTCATGAATTGACGATAGATGGAGTTGACGCCGTTTTCGATCCTATTGGTGGCGATAGTTTCAAGAAATCATATAAATCACTTAGGCCGGATGGAAAACTTGTAGGTTTTGGATTTTATAATGCAGTGCTGGATAAAGGTGGAAACGTACCATTGGAATTTATAAAACTTTTGTTATGGAATATTTTACCAAGTAAAAAATCTACAAGCTTTTATTCTATTGGAGGCTTGCGAAAAAAGCATCCTGAGTGGTTCAAAGAAGATTTACGTCTGCTTTTTGAACTGTTGGAAAAAGGGAGTATCAAACCTGAAATTGCAGGTCATTATCCTTTAAATAAAGTCATTGAGGTTCATAAAATAATTGAAAATGCAGCGAATGCAGGTAAAATTATATTTGATGTGTCATAATATTCATAGAAACATAACTATAATAATAAATGATAAGCTACATACATCCAGCAATTCAATGACCAGCGTGCAGAACGTTGATTAAACTATGACCGGAAATACTAAACTCATTCTGATAAAAAGTCTTCACACACTTATATGGTTGTTCTACTATCTGATTTTATTCTACTTGCTGTATGCAGTAATTGTAAACAAAATTGATATGTGGGTCTGGATTTGTGTTGGATTTGTTCTTTTTGAAGGACTTGTGTTAGCCATTAATAAGTTAAAATGTCCGCTAACCTTAGTCGCAGAAAAATACACGGCTGCTAAAAAGGACAATTTTGATATTTACCTGCCCAATTGGTTAGCAAAATACAACAAGATTATATATACACTGATTTTTGCTATATCAGTTCTGATTTTGATTTTCAGATTGCTCAACAAATAAAAAAGAGGACATAAAATGATGCGCTAATCACAGAAATATATCATGAAGAAGAAAAACGACCCAATTATTTTGTTCCTTTCTGTTCCCATGGCAATTCTTACAGCAATTGTCAGTTTTGCAGGTATTTTTATTGAAAACACGTATGCAAGGGAAAATGCCCTTTATGCTGCCCAGGGTATCGGGCAGGACATTGTAAATTTGTTCATTGTTGTCCCCGTTTTACTGGTTGCTGCTTTGTTTGCCTGGCGCAAAAATAAGTTGGGACTATTGATTTGGAGCGGTATCGTATTCTATCTGGCTTATTCATATACCATTTACAGTTTTGGATTGCATTTTAATAATCTTTTTATCGCTTATTGCTCTATTTTAGGACTATCCTTTTATTCCTTGGTTTATTACTTGATCACATCTCTTAAAGAAACTGTTTCAGAATGGTTTGCAAAAGAAACCTCCACAAAATCAACAGGAATCTTTTTAATTATAATAGCCGTATTGTTTTATTTCATTTGGCTTTCCGAAATCATTCCTGCCACACTTGCTAATACAACTCCTAAAAGTATTACTGAAAGCGGATTGTTGGTTAATCCGGTGCATGTGTTGGATATTGCCATTTGCCTGCCTGCCTTATTCATTACCGGAATAGCATTGATCAAAAAGAAAAACATTGGTTTTTTGCTGGCTCCCACCATGATGATATTTTGCATATTCATGGCTATCGCTATTGCTGCCATGGTCCTTGTAATGAAAGCGAAAGGGTTGGAAGCTAATATCGGCTTGACAATTGTTTTTGGACTTATCACTTTAATAAGTTCAATATTCTTGCTTCAATATTTAAGAAAACTGAGATAAGATACAACCAGAATTTTATAGGATATTAAAAAAAATAAAAATGAATAGCGATAAAGACAAAAGAATTTGCCCGGTAGAGAGGGCAGGAGGTCTTGATAATTCTGTAAGGAAATTATTGCAAAACCCACAACGGATATTAAAACCCTACATTCATGAAGGAATGGCTGTGCTGGATTTAGGATGTGGTCCGGGCGTTTTTTCAATAGAAATTGCCAAGTTACTTGGTGATTCAGGAAATGTCATAGCTGCAGACTTACAGGAAGGAATGCTTGACAAAGTTTTACTGAAAATCAAAGGAACAAAATTTGAAAAAAGAATCAAACTCCATAAATGCAAGGAAGAGAGCATAGACTTAACTGAGAAAGTGGATTTTGTGTTGGCATTCTATATGGTGCACGAAGTACCTGATCATGATAATTTATTTAAAGAATTGAAATCAATACTAAAACCCGGTGGGCAGCTATTCATAATTGAACCAAAGTTCCATGTATCAAAAAAATCGTTTCAATCTATGATCGATAAAGCCAAAGGTTTTGGATTGGAGGTGAATGACAGACCAACTGTCTTTTTTAGCAGGACAGTTATGCTGAAAAACAAGGAATAACCGCTCGGGGGACTTTGGGATTATAACTGATTAATAGAACTTAATAAAGAAAAAATGAAAACAATAGTAGTTTACTATTCAAACAAAGGAAGCAATAGATATTTAGCCGAAAAGATTTCAAAAAGTTTATCGTGCGAAATAGAAGAAATTAAGCCAAGACTGAATATCTTTCTTTTATTTTTGATGAACATACATTTAGGAATCAGGTCCATGAAACACGATGTCAAAGAATATGACAAAGTGATATTATGTGGTCCGATTTGGATGGGTAAATTAATTCCACCTCTTCGTAGTTTTATTAACAAGTATTTTCGCCAAATCAATAAATTGATTTTTGTTACATGTTGCGGTAGTACTTATGCTAAGAAAGATGAAAAGTTCGGACACGGTTTGGTTTTCAAAGAAGTAGAAAACATACTAAAGGATAAATGTATTTTTTATCAGGCATTTCCGATTGGACTTGTTTTGCCGGATGACAAAAGAGAAGATACTGACGCTTTTATGAAAACCCATTTGAATGATGAGAATTTTAAAGGTGAAATTCTGGAACGATTTGAAGATTTTATACAACAGCTAAATAAAGTTTCTATTTTAAACATCTGAAATAAACATGAGTAAAAAAGTAGTAATTATAGGTGGCGGTATTGCCGGATTGTCAGCAGGCATTTATGCTACGATGAATGGTTTTGATACGGAAGTAATTGAGATGAGTGCTGTGGCAGGAGGTCAATGTACTGCCTGGGACCGCAAGGGTTATCGTTTTGATTACTGTTTGCATTGGTTGGTTGGAACTTCAAAAGGAGCTTTTCACGACATATGGAAAGAAACGAACGTAATCAATAACGAAACCGAGATAATCGACCATGAAATCCATTCGCGGATTTTAGATGATGAAGGGAATGAATTTATCATCTATTCCAATATCGACCGTTGGGAGAAGTCTCTGATTGAATTAGCTCCCGAAGACAAAGCCTCAATCCAGAAGATGTGTAATGATATGAGAAAAAGTGCCTTGTTGGAACCATTTGCATTGGCACCCGAATTGCGTAGTCCATTCGATTATATAAAAATCATACCACAAATGCTTCCTGTATTTAATGTGATTCGGAAATTTGGAAGGCTGACTTGCAAGGAGTATTTTGATAAATTAAATTTTAAAAGCGAACGAATTAAATCGGTTTTCTTTTCCTTGTATGGTAACAAGGACTTTTCAGCATTGGCGTTTATTTTTATGCTTGGATGGTTTAATCAGAAAAACGCCGGATACATTAAAGGCGGTTCTTATCCGTTGGCACAACGAATGGTGGAGAAACTATGGAAACTGGGCGGAAAATTATTGTATATCAAGAAAGTGGATAAAGTGATTGTTGAAAATAATGTTGCAAAAGGAGTAATGCTGAGTGATGGTACAATTATTCAGGCAGATTACGTAATAAGTGCTGCCGATGGGTATTCAACAATATACAATATGTTGGATGCAAAGTACATTTCAAAAGAAATTGATTTTGCTTATAAAAATTGGGAACTATTTACACCTATTGTGCAGGTCTCTTTCGGGGTAAACAAAGCTATACCGTCCGACTCTCCGATTCTTATTAATATCTCCAAAGAGAAACTGATTGGTAAAACGAAATTAGAAAATGGATATTCAATCATGAATTATGCTTATGACTCCACGATGGCACCCGAAGGAAAAACAACTATAGTATTGAGGTTTGACAGTCCATGGAAATTGTGGGAAAATATGGACGTGAAAGAATATAAAGCCGAAAAATTGCAAATTCAGAAAGATGCCACGGCTTATCTAGAGAAAGAATATCCCGGTATTTCAGAGTTCATAGAGGTAATTGATGTGGCAACCCCAAAAACCGATGTCCGTTACACGGGAGTAAAGGATGGTGCTTATGAAGGTTTTATGCCTTCGAAAGACAACATGATGAAATCTCTGAAAATGAAACTACCCGGACTTCAAAACTTTTATATGGCCGGACAATGGTTGTTTCCAGGCGGAGGACTCCCACCATCCGCTCAAACCGGCAAATGGGCTGTTCAGCTGATTTGTAAAAATGAAAAACAACAGTTTAAAATAATTTAATGTGATGGAAACCCGATGGATTGTTATAGTTGCAGTTTTGGTTTGTGTAATTGCTTTGGTTACTTACCTCATTCTCCTTATTCGGGAGGATACTTGCCTTCAAATTTTAATACTGCTGAAATAGAGCTAAATAATAGAAAACAAACAGATGGAATAAATACCCTGTTTGTTTGAATATCGGTGAAATAAAAGTATATTTGCGAGATTAAAATCAGATTAATAGAATGAAATATTTTCAATAATAGGCATTATATAAGTTACAATCCTTATAATTTCGAATTCCAAGATAGTAGACGTTTTTTTTCTGAAATTTTTTCTGTTATGACCCCCAAACCCCCAAATGGGGGCTCAAGAGTGGTTCTAAGAAAAGAATATCATTAAAGAGAATTTTACATACTTGGTCTTAAAGCCCCCATTTGGGGGTTTGGGGGTCAATAAAAAACTAACTTATATAATCTCTAATATCTACATCTTAACCCATCGTTTGCCACGAGTGTTTAATGGTTTTTCTAATCCCCCAATGTTTATGAAACTTATTCTTCAAAATTTAATCAGAATTGGACAAAGAAACATAATTTGTTCAACGTGGCTTGTTTTGGCATTTGTTGTTAGTACAATTAATTTGCAGGCACAGTTAAACAATAATACCGCTGGGAAAGTTAACTTGCCCAATGGCTGGAGTTTGACTCCAACCGGAAAGCAAATTACATTGGGTGATTTACCTCTTAATATTGCCATCTCTCCCGATTTGAAACTGGCTGCCATCACCAATAACGGTGAAAGTATTCAATCCATTCAACTCATAAGTTTAACACAACAGAAAACCCTTGATACGTATATTATTGGGAAATCCTGGTTGGGACTAACTTTTGGCGATTCCGGTAAAAGCCTGTATGCTTCGGGAGGAAATGATAATTTTATTGTGCATTTTATTATTCAAAACAATAAACTCAGTTGTAAAGACACCATAAAGCTGGGTATACCAAAAGAAAATATCTCTATAGCCGGAATTGCAGTTGATGAATCTGCAAACCGGCTTTATACGGTTACAAAAGAAAATAATTCGGTGTACATTGTGGATCTTAAAACAAAAAAAATAATTAAACAACTTCCATTAGGTGCTGAAGGATATACCTGCGTGTTGGCTCCCGATAAAAAAATGTTGTATTGCAGTTGCTGGGGTTGTAACAAAATTGTGCTTATAAATACTGCTACGTTGGATGTTGCAGGTTCAATTCCTGTTGGCAATCATCCGAACGATATGGTAATTGATAAAAAGGCTAAAACACTTTATGTTTCTAATTCCGAAGACAATTCTGTTTCTGTGGTTAATCTGACAACAAAGAAAGTTGTTGAGACGCTCAATGCAGCTCTCTTTCCCACCACATTAGTTGGATCAACCACTAACAGTGTGGCATTGAGTCCGGATAACCGTACCCTTTACGTAGCAAATGCAGATAACAATTGTTTGGCAGTATTTGATGTGTCAGAACCCGGTAAAAGTAGCAGTTTAGGTTTTATTCCCACGGGTTGGTACCCAACTTGTGTGCGAACTGCAGGAAAAGATATTTTGGTATCAAACGGAAAAGGGCTTTCATCATTACCAAATCCACAAGGACCAAATCCGGTGAAGAAACATCATAACGTGGAATATCAAAAAGGGTCTGACGATAATGAGGACGATTATCAATATATTGCAGGATTGTTTAAAGGAACTTTAAGCATAATTCCAATACCGGACAACGAAAAACTTGCTAAGTTTTCAAAACAGGTATATGAAAACACAGCTTTCAAAAAAGAGGATGAAACTACTGCTGACGGAATGAAAGGCAATCCGATTCCAATGCATGTTGGCGATGCATCCCCCATTCATTATGTATTTTACATAGTCAAAGAAAACCGTACATACGATCAGGTTTTAGGCGATTTATCGCAGGGAAATGGTGATACTACGCTTGTGCTCTTTGGCAGGAAATACACTCCCAATCAACATGCTTTAGCTGAGCAATTTGTTTTACTGGATAATTTCTACAACGATGCAGAAGTCAGTGCCGATGGGCATAACTGGAGTTTGGGAGCTTATGCTACCGATTATCTCGAAAAAACATGGCCAACTTATTACGGAAATCGGGGAGGAAAATATGATGCAGAAGGAAACCGGGATATTGCTAATAATAAAAATGGTTTTATCTGGGATTATTGCAAAAGATATGGTGTTTCTTACCGTACTTATGGCGAATTTGCTGATAATTACAAGCCAAATATACCTGTTTTGAAGAATCATTTATGTAAATACTTTACAGGTTGGGATCAGACCGTAATGGACACTACACGCTTCAGACAATGGAAACAGGATTTTGATTCATTACTATTAAATCATCAGTTACCACAATTAAACACCCTTCGATTTATTAATGACCATACTGAAGGACTGAAACTGGGACGTCCTACACCGTTTGCTGCCGTTGCAGATAATGATCTGGCTGTGGGATTATTTGTGGAATACTTGAGTAAAAGTCCTATTTGGAACGAGTCAGCCGTTTTTATTGTTGAAGATGATTCTCAAAACGGGCCTGACCACGTGGATGCACATCGCAGCACAACTTATGTTGCTGGAGGATTTGTAAAAAATTCCTTTGTTGATCACACACTTTATTCCACCAGTTCTGTTCTTAGAACCATTGAATTGATTCTTGGATTGCCGCCTATGAGCCAGTATGATGCAGCAGCAGAACCTTTGTGGCGTTGCTTTGATACTACGGCTAACCATCCTTCGTTTAAATCACTACCGGCACAAACCGATCTTTTTGAGAAAAATGTATTGCAGAGCGAATGGCAAAGAAAAAGTGAATCGTTCAATTTTAGCAAAGAAGATCTTGTAAACGAAAAGGATTTTAATGAAATTCTCTGGATGGCTTGTCGCGGAACTTCAACAACATGTCCGCCACCAGTGCATGCTGCTTTTGTAATGACAAAAGAAAGAGATAATTAGAATATTCCAAAATTGGAACCCGATATCTGAAACAAATAGAAAAGCATCGCATTCTGTTGAAGATAAAAGCTTATCAAATAGCCGAGTGGATTGATGAAACGGCTATTAATAGGAAGAATATAACATTATAATAGAGTTTATATAAGTTAACCCGTAGTGCATTTATAAAATAGTTATTTTATTTTGTCGGGGCTTCCGCCCCAAACCCTGACTTACTTTTTGCCTTAACACAAAAAGTAAGCAAAAAAGACTGCGTCCGCTTCACTCGAAAAACTTATGCTCAGTTGGCTGAAACCGTCCAAACTCGCTCCTTCGTCGCTCAAACAGGACAGTTTCTAACGCCAACTTCACTTGTTTTTCGGCTCACCAGACGAGGTCACTCGTTGGCAAACTGTGTGCAATTTAATATCTTCAATCTTTTTATTCAAAATATCTATCAAATGCACTACAGGTTAAGTTATGCATTTTGAAAGAATAATTTATTTTGAACGCAAAGTCGCCAAGAAAAACTTTTAAGTTTTTCACTTTGCGTACTTTGCGGATATTTGATGATACAAAAATTTGTACATTTTTCTTTGCGTACTTTGCGTTTAACTGTTTTTTAATAACAAATATCCTAACTTATATAATGACTATTGTTCTCAGTCCTTAAATTGACAAATATCGTATTTTTTTAATCCTTCCTTTTCCTCCCGGGAACAAAGTCTTTTTGTACGAGAACAATTTCCATTCTACCGGATACTTTTTCTTTTTTAATAGGTACAAGGTATCATTTATCGGGGTTTTGCATAGCAAAGTTCAAACTATGCTTAATTTTACCGCTTTAGGTGTTACGGCATAAAATTAGGTTGAGAAAATGATTGAGTCGTAATTTGCAGCATAAACAACATTCAATTAATTCTCTAATTCGGTGTATAACTCTCCTGGCCAGTGACCGTTGGTTCTGATTCAGACAGTTTCTCTCCCACTTTCCACGCTTCCTAAGCAGACTTTCAGACTTCCGTATTTTAACCGAAACCCGCATACATAAAGGTTTCTTTGATTTATTTAAAAATAAACATAAATATTGTTGGCGGTGTTAAAAAGAGTTTGTACTTTTGGGGAACGAAAAATTGATAAGTCGATATTAATGTTAGGTGCAATTAAAAAAAACAACCTTATAAATCAAAGAAATGACAAAAGAAGAAAAGCTACTGTTGCTGAATCAAGTATTCTCACCAACAACACCAATTAAACAAAAGGACTTTTTTATTGGTAGACTATCTCAACTGACAAAAATAATGGACGCTATAAATGAAGAAGGACAACATGCGATTCTATATGGAGAAAGAGGCGTTGGAAAAACATCGTTGGCAAACATTATGGTTCCATTATATACAAATTTATTTCCAACGAAGATAACTTGTACAAGAGATGATAACTTTAAATCATTATGGCTACAAGCATTTAATAGCATTCAGTTTTCAACGACTACAACAGGAATCGGTTTTAATCCTCAGCAGAAAGAAACAATTGTAAGCCTTGGTCAGCATTTTAGCAGAATTGACACTGTAGCACCATCTGACATTGTGAATTTTATCAGAAACTTCAATACTACAAAGTTTCTCTTTATTTTTGATGAGTTTGATAATATAACAACAAAAAAGACAAGAGCCTCATTCGCAGATTTAATTAAATCTCTTTCAGACAACTCAGACAACGTAACTATTGTATTAGTTGGAATATCTGATAATGTTGAAGACTTAATTGGAAATCATCAGTCACTTGAGCGCTGTCTAAAACAAGTAAAGATGCCTCGAATGACAGATGAGGAATCTTCAGAAATCATTACAAATGGGCTTGCGAAATTAGACATTTTGATAAGCGAAAAAGTCAAAAAAAACATAATTGAGTTTTCATCTGGTTTTCCACATTATGTTCATTTACTTTGTAAATATGGTGCAAAGGAAATCATTTCGAATGAAAAGAATGAATTTAACCAAGCTTATCTTCAAATCGCAATTAAAATTGGTATAGAAAATTCAAATGAACAATTAAGATCATCTTATCAAAAAGCAATTACAGATACAAATGGAAATTCCAAATGGAAATCTGTCTTGCACGCCTGTGCAATGTCTGTGTCGGATCAATTTGACTGCTTTTCTGTAAGTCAAGTATTAGACAAATACAATTCTATGACTGGTAAAAAAGTAAAAGGAGGTAATATATCATATAATCTTAATCAATTATGTTTGTCGGAGAGAGGCGATGTCCTAAAAAAGATTGGAAAAGGTGTTAACACGAGATATAGATTTATAAATCCCATGATGAAAGCTTTTGTAAAACTAAAAATTAACTGTACCTAATACTTAGGCTTCCTGTGGTCTGAAAGACCCAACAAGGAAGCGTCGGTTGAACCGTATTCCCGCTACGGAAAGACAGTTCAACGAGCGTTAAGTTGATGAAGTAATTTTATTATGGAGAAAGCGACCAGTTTTAATAAGTTGTCGCAACAAGGAAAAGACAAAAGAAAGAACGAATAGTGCTGTGAGAAGTAGAATTTCTACAAGAACACTGCTGAAAAAAGATAAGAAAAGAGCAGAAACAGCAGTTTCTGCTACACGCTCTGTTCATTGGCTGGCTGACGTGCATTCCGGCAGTTTTGCTCCCGCATTCACCTTGTCGTTTCACGACAGCGAACGCTCCCGCAAACCGCCAAATGCCCATAGCCTCGGTCGTTAGGGGCAATTATAAAAAACAAAAAAAATATGACAACAGCCTTCGTTTTTGCAATTATTGTTCTTTCAATTTATTTTTTGTCTAAGACAAAGAATAAATCTACGTTTATTGAAAGTAATCAAAAGAATAAAAAATCAAATCAGCAAGATGAAGAATTAGTAAACATATCGAGTAAAACTGCTAAAAATAGCGTTACCTTTTCAGTCGAAATAAATGAGAAAGAACTCGCAAAAAGATTAAAAGATGGAACTATTCGACAAAATAAAGAAAAAACAATTGAAGATATTGCGGGTTTTTATGGTTCTGAAGAGTATTCGATTAATAAAGAGTATTGTGTTATTTATTGTGATGGTTATTATGACAATGATAAATGGAAAAATGGAACTTTAGCTTTAATAAACGGAAAGAAAATTTTATTCAAAAAAAGAATCCAGCGACCTAATGACTGTTTAGTAAGTAACAATGGAATTGTTGTCTGTTGTGATTGGCTAAATTCAGATGAACTTATTGGAAAATTCATGATTTTTAATAACAATGGAGAATTATTGTTTTCTAAGAAAACCTTTGCAAATCTAGGAGTTTGTGGAATTAGTAATGACGGTAAGATAGCATTGTTTGAGACATACGATTCAGAGACAGATGAAGGAAACAAGTTATTTATTATTGATGTTGAATCTAAGAAAATAATTAAGAGAATTGAACGACCAAGCTCATTTAACAAAGTGACAATTGATGCAAACTCCAAACGAATAGGACTCATTAACAATAGAAATTATATTTTTGAGATTGATTTTGATGGAAATCAAACAAATAAAGAAGAATATGAAATGCAAATAATGGTCACGGGTTCTATTTTAGACAAACTTGGGCTCTATTCATTAAAGTCTGATGAAGCAAAGTTTCAAGACACTGAATATCTAACACTTCTAGAAAATGCATTATTAGATCAAGATGCTTCATATTCGTACGGTTTTGACAGACTATATCGTTATATAGGAGAATATTATGATGCAAATGACAATATAATAAAGACAATTGAGTATTGGGAGAAAGCTGTTGAAATTAATCCTAAAGTTGGAATTAAAAGAAAACTTGACGCTTTAAAAAAGAAAAAATAATTTTCCTCATATAATAATAGGTCACCATGATATAGATTAATTTAAATCTTAAATAGATAATGATAAACCTATACATCGAACAAGCGATAGCTTATATGCTAAAGATATTAAAATCTAGAAAAGAAGTTACCTTCTATAAAGATGAATTTAATGCAATAAAACATGGAGATTATTTTGATTTTATCAGTTTAATAGGTGAGCCTATTCCTTTCATAGTTAGTTGGAGGAATGGCACAACTATGATGGAGGATAATATTAAGAAAGATGACATTGACTTTGTCGGATTACTAAAAGCTGGACCTTCAATAAAGAAATTCTATGAATTGTGTAAAATAACATATGGATATATACAAGACCCTGATCTGTCCGATGAAGACTTTTATAATGTTGCTACATTTGAAATCGCTCTTAGAATGCACGCGAATAATAATAATCTTCTAAACGAAAGAGAAACTTTAGAGAAAGTTATCGACAAGCTTTGTGAGTTTAAGAATATTTCGGAATCAGACAGAAACCAGTTGCATCAAGGACGAAAATTTGGCAATATGATTAAACAGCATAAGATGCATTTTGACTCATGGCATGAGGGGTTGACTGAATTCAATAAAGCATTTGAAATTATACAGAATAACAAATTGACTATTATATAGAAAACAAATAACTGCCCCTAACACCTATGCGCATTGGCTGGCTGACGTGCATTCCGGCAGTTTTGCTCCCGCATTAGCTTCGCTGATTTTCAATTCACCTTGTCGTTTCACGACAGCGAACGCTCCCGCAACCAACGGTCACGACAAACGGGAGTAAACCGCCAAATGTCCAATTGACAAAGACGGACTAAAGCGAAACAGACTACAAACAATAATAAACAATGAGAAAAGTAAAATTACAAATACAAATGTCCATAGACGGATATGTTGCCCGTCCAAATGGAGAAGCGGACTGGATGACTTGGAATCCGGATGACCAATTTTTGCAGTTTATCAATTCCCTCATTGATTCGTCGGACACTATTTTGCTTGGCAGAAAAATGGCTGACGGCTTTGTGAGTCATTGGGAGAATACTTTCAGAAACAATCCTGACAATTTATTTGCAAAAAAAATGGTTGATATTCCAAAAGTTGTTTTTACCAAAACACTTGACAAATCAACCTGGAACAACACCACTTTGGCAAAAGGAAATCTTGCAGATGAGATTGCCAATTTGAAAAAACAAAATGGGAAAGACATTATTGTTTATGGAGGTGCAGGGTTTGTTTCGTCACTAATAAAGGAAGGGCTTATTGACGAATATCATCTTATTGTAAACCCGGTAGCTATAGGCAACGGTATGTCAATTTTTAAATTACTTGACAGAACACAGAAATTTTCGCCCATACAATCTAAGCTCTATCCGGGTGGCAAAGTTGTTTTGAGTTACAAACCAAATAATGATTGACCGAACAATTATTAAACATTAAATATCTTTTATTATGAAGAGAATCATGAATTATTTGATTGTTTTGTTTTCTCTACTTTCAAGTAGTACTTTTGCACAAAAACAGGGCTAGAACATTAACTTTTGACAAATCTTTCAATTAGGGAAAATCTGTAGCGGTATTTGGAGGCTCTGTTTCTGTAATAACCGAAAGTGATAGCACAAAAAAGTGTGTGAAAAAAAAGACCTGGACATGACTATTACTAATTATTTTACCTGTAGGAGTCTGGCCAACAGATCATAAGGAAATAATGACAACATTACAATTAATTACCGTGAGAAAATAATATTCAACGTACTATAAACAAAAAATAAACTATCAGGCAAATGAGAAAAGTAACTTCAAAGATATTGTTTATCATTATTTTAAATACAATTTTAGTTCAAGCTCTTACAGCACAGACTAAAACTATCAATCAAAAGGTGGATTCTGTGCTGAGTTTAATGACACTGGACGAAAAGATAGGACAATTGAACCAATACAACGATGATTGGACAGCCACCGGGCCTGTAACGCTTGATAAAGACAAACGTGGGCAGATACAACACGGACAAGTGGGTTCGTTGCTGAATTGCATGGGAACTGAACGCACCCGAAGCTGGCAAAAAATTGCCATGCAATCGCGGTTGAAAATCCCACTGCTTTTCGGACAGGATGTTATTCACGGTTTTAAAACCACATTTCCCATACCGCTGGCAGAATCATGCAGTTGGGATTTGGATGCTATCGAACTTTCGGCACGCATTGCAGCCACCGAAGCAAGTGCAAGCGGAATTCACTGGACATTTGCCCCCATGGTGGATATTTGCCGCGATCCACGTTGGGGAAGAGTAATGGAAGGTGCAGGCGAAGATACGTATCTGGGCTCGAAAATAGCTTATGCCAGGGTTAAAGGATTTCAGGGAGATAAACTTGGAGAACTAAATTCGGTAATGGCTTGTGCGAAACATTTTGCAGCTTACGGTGCTGCCGTTGGTGGTCGCGATTACAATTCTGTTGATATGAGTGACCGACAACTTTGGGAAACGTATCTTCCTCCTTTTAAGGCCACAGTGGATGCACACATTGCTACTTTTATGACTTCTTTCAACGATTTAAACGGAGTACCATCTACAGCCAATAAGTATCTGTTAACAGACATCTTGAAAAATAAATGGGGATTCGATGGTTTTGTGGTTAGTGATTGGGGTGCCGTTGGCGAAATGATTGAACACGGAAATGTGAAGAATGGATACGAAGCCGCGCAAGCAGCTATCAATGCCGGTTGTGATATGGACATGGAAAGCCGAGACTATAAGAATAACCTGGAACAACTGGTCAAAGATAACAAAGTTTCCATTACACGCATTGACGATGCTGTAAGAAGAATTTTGCGTAAGAAGTTTGAACTGGGATTGTTTGCCGACCCTTTCCGATTTTGTAATGCAGACAGAGAACAAATGGAATTAAATAATCCGAATCATCCCATTGCAGCCCGAAATATAGCAAGGGAAAGCATTGTATTATTGAAAAATCAACACCATCTTCTGCCCTTATCAAAGGACACCAAGACCATTGCATTTATTGGTCCGTTGGTTAAAGCAGTGAAGCAAAACAAAGGTTTCTGGGATGTGGAAGTGCCGGGCACTGATTCAAGTTTCATTGTATCGCAATGGCAAGGTCTCGAAAATAAAGTTGGCAACAAAACGAAACTTTTATATGCCAAAGGTTGTGATATTGATGGAAATAACCGAAACGGATTTGCCGAAGCTGTAAAGGTAGCAAAACAGGCAGATGTTGTAATTCTGAGTATTGGCGAACGACGCGATTTATCAGGCGAAGCTAAAAGTCGCAGCAATATAAATATTCCGGGAGTTCAGGAAGAATTGCTGAAAGCGCTTCTTGCCACAGGAAAACCCGTTGTAGTGCTTATTAATGCCGGCCGTCCATTGGTTTTCGATTTCACAGCCGATAATGCTCCGGCCATTCTGTATACATGGTGGCTTGGAAGTGAAGCCGGAAATGCCATTGCCGATGTGCTCTTTGGTGATTATAACCCTTCGGCTAAACTCACCATGACCTTTCCGCTGAGCGTTGGTCAGATACCAATTTACTATAACCACTTTAATACAGGTCGCCCAGCCAAAAACGACAACGATCGAGATTACAAAAGTGCATATATAGATTTATCCATTTATCCACGCTACGAATTCGGATATGGACTAAGTTATACAACATTTCAATATAGCAAATTGCAATTAAATAAAAAGAAAATAAAAAGCGGGGAGCAACTCGAAGCTTCGGCAACAATAACAAACACAGGGAATTATGATGGAGAAGAAATTGTACAACTCTATTTGCATGATCTTGTAAGTTCAATAGTAAGACCGGTTATGGAATTGAAAGACTTCCGCAAAATAAAACTAAAAGCAGGAGAATCAAAAACAATTACGTTTGTGATTGACAAGGAAAAGCTCTCATTCTTCAACCAGCAATTGCAATGGGTAGCTGAACCCGGAGAATTTGAACTTATGATTGGTGCTTCCTCTCGGGATATTCGGTTGAAAGATAGGTTTGAATTGGTTGAATAATTGGTTTTAATTATGTCGCAATTTATTTTATTTAAGACGATGGATGGTATTATACATTTCCTTTAGGGACTTGGGGTAGTATAAATCTTCGTATAGCGCGTGCCTGGCTCTTGTTTGATGAAAAGAAAGAAGCAGCAAAACTCCTTCATTATGTAACCGAACAAGCTGCCGTGAATAACAATACTGTTCCGGAAATGTACAGAAACAAACTGCAAATGGATAAAGTAACTGACAACTTCAAACAGAACAATTTTTGGTGTAATTGTAACAGGGATAAAGACGATTAATACATTGATGCCATTCCCATGGTTGGCTATGGTTAATAAACTGAGGACAGACAATTTAGATGAAATAAGTGATAAAATAGTTACAAATACAGAATAAAACATGGACCAATCCAGTTTATATATGGAGAAGTCCTTCGGCAGGATTCGCTCAACATTCACTTTGTAGAAGGGAGAATGTGAACGTTCCTGCAAACTGCCAAATAAGAATAAGCTCAGTATTTTTAAAATATAATATACATTGAATAACAGTCATTTAGACCTAATTTAAAGAAACTAATGCATCATAATCTAATTCAACATATAAGAAAGCATATTACCTTAAGTGATAACGAAATATTGACTTTAAACAAGTATATAGAGCAAAGCAACTATAAGAAGAAGGAATTTGTATTGCAAGAAAATAATGTTTGTAGAAATTTATATTTTGTAGAAAAAGGTTGTTTACGTATGTATTTCATCAATGCAAAAGCTGTAGAGCAAATTGTTCAATTCGCGTTAGATGGTTGGTGGATTTCAGACTTAAAGAGTTTTATTAATAACACACCTTCCGATTACTATATTCAAACCATTGAAGAATCAAAAATTATTTCAATTAATACTGAAAAGCTAGACCAATTGCTAAATGAATTACCAAAATTAGAAAGGTATTTCAGAATTATTATGCAGAAAGAATTGGCCGGGGCACAGTTTAAATCTAAATTAATGTATGAAATGTCGAAAGAAGATTTCTACAATCATTTTTGCACATCATTTCCCGAATTTGTTCAACGTGTTCCGCAATATATGATAGCCTCTTACTTAGGTCTTACGCCCGAATATGTAAGCGAACTTCGGAAAAAAATGTAGTTGCAATTTCTTAAACCAGTTTATTTTTTTGAAACGAGCAAGTAGATAATTTTGCATCATAAATTGAAAATCTGATTTAGTATTTAAAACTAATAGAATTTCATGGAAATATTCAAATAAAAAAATATGAGCGACGAAAAAAAATTATCCGAAAAATTTCTGGAAGTAGCAAAATGTGAAGGAATAGTATCAATTACATCTTGGGGTGTAGAAACTCATGTTGTAAATACATGGAATTCATTCCTTGTAGTCACTGAAGATGAACGTATCTTAATCCCTGCATATGGTTTTAGAAAAACAGAGAAAAACGTAAATGTAAACAACAATGTATTGCTGACTTTAGGAACCAGGGAAGTTTTGGGGTATAAAGATTATCCTGGAACCGGATTTCTTGTTAAAGGTACGGCCAAATACATTAGCTCTGGTAACGAGTATGACATGATGAAAGAGAAATTCTCATTCTTGATCAGAGTTTTAGAAATAACTGTAACTAAAGCAACTCAAATGTTATAGTAAAGTTGATTGCTAAATTTACCTGAAATAGTTTGTGTAATACAATTTGCGCAAACTATTTTTTATTGCAGGTAATTATAAATGCCAGTCATGATTTAGTTGTTTTAAAATCCCACATTCTTACAAATATTATCCTTAAGTAAATAAACAAAGTTTGACACTGGTTAAATGGGATGTGTCATTCCGCTTTCTTGCATTAGACGGATATGTAATCGGCGTTACTTTCAGCATTAATTTCAAGGTCTGGTCAGGCATCGGGCTTAATTGTTATCAGTCTTGTTCGCAGCTATATTCAGTGCTTTAAATCCTTTTACGCCAAAAGCTATGCAGTAAAGATTATGCAGCATCATATAGTCTAATCCGTTATACTCTATATGTTCGGTGGAGTTTTTTCCTAAATTCTCGGGCCAGAGACATCGGGATGTGGAGGTCCAGTCATAAACACCACAATTGCTGGCAGGACCACCCACGGGTGCCGAATTAAGCAAGCCTTCGTAAAGCGCTTTTTCTGATTTATATACTTTATCCTTTAATTTTAAATCGGTGTATGTAAGATGGTGCAAGACTAAATACATAAGCGGGAAATGTTCATAAATCGGGAAATGACCTGTTTTATGGGGGTTGTAATGGTCGCGAAGTTTCCTGAGTACGGCAAATGTTTTTTTTCCCGACACAGAACAAGCCAGGGAGCGTGTTTTGTTATCTTCCTTCCCTAACTGAAAAGTCTTAGGGTGTCTAAACGCTAAATTGTATTCTTTGTCTGTAAATAGTCCGGGATAGATTCTCAGATTCTCACCGGTTATGGCTTTGCCGGCTTCAATGAGTCCATTGCTAATCATTGCCACTCCGCCGTCATCGCCATTTCCTTCAAGCACAAGTTTATGTGTAATCGGATTAACCAATACCCAATGTGTAGTAAACGGAATAATTCCTCCGATTTTCCCTTTATAGGTTCCATCGGATTGCATGTACAGGATAAATCGCTTTACAAAATCCTGAGCCCATAGCTTAAAATTGACTGATCGGGGACTTTGATATGCATCGGAATCGCAGGTCATAATGCCGAGATGAATTAATCTGGGCTTTATATACTTATCCGACAAATTGCAGGGAATACCTGCAACAGACTCCGTTCCCACCAGGGTATTGACAAGGCTCAATCCTTCCATGATGTGTTCGATAACATCCTGGCTCATTTCTTCCAGCTGGTATTTACTCCCATTATTTAAATTTCCCCGACAATGGCCTACGTCAAAATGACTTCCGTATTTTTTCCAGAAGCCATCACCCACATCGTCGCGAAGGAGAAATCCATTTATATCGCCGGGCTGAACATAACTTTTTGCCAGCGAATCATTTTCGAGCCATGAACCGTGTGCGGCTTTCCATCTTAAATTGGACTCGGAATAAGTATCCAGCCGCTCTAAAGCCAGCATGGCATAATAAAGTTCTTTTAAGGTGGTGGAATAATCCTGATGGTTATTTTTCAATAACCATAGTTCTGTGGCCAGCATCGAAAGATAATGGCTCATGTTGTTGTTTGCATCGCCCCAACTAATAAGATCTTTGTCGTAGAAAATATCCGATGCCGGAATATTTACACCATAATCCAATACGTTCTTACTCACTACCATAAATCGGGTCCTCAATCTATCTCTGTATTTCCAATATTTTATCAGGTTATCGTGCGGGGTTTGTCCATACGTGTGAATAGTCAAAACGAAAAATGATAACCCTATAAATATTCTTCTCATAGTTGTTGCGGCTTTGTTGCGGTACAAAATTATAGAATTGAATTTATTCAGGGCTATAAAATCTGGTAATAAATAAGAAATCCTCCTAATAATATAAGAGGATGGTTACGGGCAAACCCGGTGGTAAGTAACATCCGGGATAAAAACATTATTTATGCATCTTGAAACAGCTTGTTGAACTAATACGGAAATTAAATAAAATTTGGAATTACTCCAAGAACTTCGGATTGAACAATAAAATTCCGATATTAAGTCCAAAAACCCATTGATTGGCAATGGTATAGTTGGCAAATAGCCCTGCCGAAGCCACTTTGAAATTATAAACCAATGCACTTTCAGTCATGAATTGCGAAGTAGAAAATGATTTGGAATAATAAGCCGTATTATTTGTAGCCCGCAGAACGCTTTTGTATGGTACAAACCAATAGGCTTCGGCTCGGAGTTGAAGTTGATCGGTAAACATGTAGATGGGCTTTATGCCAATGGCCGCAAACTGATTGGCACTAAACGCTTCATTGAAAACAGTGCGGGTATAAGGCGTTGGTTGAAAAACAGGAGCCTGAATAATAGTGCTTGTATAGGTTTGCAGCAGGTTTCGGGTAGAATAAACCAGCTCGGCATACGTTCCCAAACAGAAATGCGAAGAAAGAGGAAAATAACGATCCGATTTGGCGCGATATTGCAACCACATGTCTTTTTTGTTTGTCGTGTTTATATTGGAGTTTGATGCTGAATTATAACTCTGTTTGCCATCAATCAATTGAATTGAAGTAGAATAATTGAACCCATTGGTTGGGTACATCCTGTCGTTTAGCGTATACCTTTCGATGTTGCAAAATGCACTTCCGAGTGAAAAGGTGCTTCGGTCATTGCCAGTTGCTGAGTTTAGCAATGTGTTGTTTTGATTGTAATTGTCGGTTAAATTTCCATACCCCACACCAAGTTCCAACCGGCCTTTCGTGGCAAGCGGAAAGCCAATGCTTAGCTTGCCGTAAGCTTCATTTTGATTAAAATTTGCTGTTTGATTATCTAAATAAAACAAGGAATTTCCATTGAAATAATCGAATTTGTGAAGCACAAAAGCTAATTTCAGGTACCAGCTTTTGCTCGAAGGCATTTCTATGCGGGTACCAAGTCCCAGAGCATTATACATTTTGCCAAACTGAGCGTTGATGTAAGCAGTTTGAGCGTAGTTGCTCAGGTTTTGATAGGTTAACCCCAAATAAGCCTGATTGGAAATGGAAGATGAAATATTGCCCCCCACATTTACTTTCAATTTATCCCCTGTTTTTACATTTAAATTCAAATTAAACAAGCCGCTAACAGAATCGAAAACCGCATGTGGAATAACCTCCGAAATGGCTTCATCGGAAATAAGCCTGAAATACGATTGTTTAAATTCGTTCAACCCAAATTCTTTGTTTTTGTTTTGAAACGACCGTTTGACATACTGTTTTTGCAAACTATCAACCCCTTCCACCCTGATATGTTGAAATTCTAACTTGGGAAACTTTGCCCGGAATTCTTTTCGTCGTTGTTCCAGTTCAGCAAATGGAACTCTCTGGTGAACCCTGGCTTTAATTTCATCCAAATGTTTCATGACCGAGTCATACCCCAACTTGACTAATTCATCCACTTTTGTGAAATCGAACATATTGATTTTCTCCAGATTGAATTTTAGCAATAATCCCTCCGGCGATGGGATTGAATAATTGGTTCGGGTAATAATCATATTTTGAAGTTGCATCATCGGGTCATCAGCATCTGCTTTTGGAGGATTATAAGCCACCACACTTCCTATCATAAAATCGGGTTTGAAGTCGGAACGCATGACATCGGTTGGAAAATTATTGTAAATTCCTCCATCAAAAAGTAACTGATTGTCAATACTGATAGGCTTGAATACGAAAGGAAAAGTCATGGAAGCCCGAATGGCATCACCCAGCACACCCCGTTTAAACGCTACAGCTTTTTTATCGTAAACATCCGAAGCTACACAGCGGAAAGGAACAAAAAGCTTATCGAAGTTGCCACCGGCTACAGCATTGGCTTGTGCACATAACGGAACAAAAGCGTAGTTCATTTGTACGGGCGACACAATATTGGCAGGTAATAAAAGGGTTTTGATATTACCTGTTTTCTGTTTGTTTATCTGGACACGTATATCGATAATGCCCGGATTTGGATCGGCACTTCGATAAAAGTAAACATCTTCGGGTTGTACTTCGCCGCTCATCCAATGCTTAAAATCGTCCGATTTGATTACTTCAATCATTTCATTGGGCGACATGCCCATGGCATACATTCCTCCTATAATGGCGCCAATGGAAGTCCCGGCAATGTAATCAACGGGGATATTGTGTTCTTCCAAAGCTTTGATAACACCTATATGTGCAATGCCGGGAGCACCGCCGCCACTTAAAACCAATCCAACTTTTTGAGCACTTAAGCCGGTGCATAAAAACAATGAAACAGAAATAAGCAGAAGTATCTTTTTCAATGTGAAAGAGTCAATGTACGTAGTCAATGTTTATATTATTCAAAGCAATATCCTTGTCCAAGCCTTGTGACAATATGTTTTCCGTATTGTCCTATCTTTTTCCGTATTCGGGTAATATTTACATCGATTGTGCGATTCAAAACAAAGGCATCTTCCGACCAAATACGTTTGAGCAATTCCTCGCGGGTGAATAAGCGGTTCTTGCTTTCTAAAAAAAGCTTCAGTATTTCATATTCTTTTTTAGTAAATGGAATTTCCTTTCCTTCCAGCAGTACCTGTTTGTTTCCTAAGTTTATAGTGAGCCTGTCGAAGGAGAGAAACTGACCTGTGTTTATTTTTTTAGCTTCAAACCTACTGATTATTACTTTTATTCGAGCCACCATTTCCCTGGGCGAAAATGGTTTGGTAATATAGTCGTCGGCTCCCACGCTAAAGGCCGTAAGCCGATCGTTTTCAGTGTTTTTTGCCGAAACAAAAACAATGGGAATTGTCGCAGTTTTAGGGTTGCTACGAATTATGTGAGCCATTTTGAAACCCGAGATTTCACCCATCATTATGTCAACTAATATTAAATTATAATTATCAATATTTCTTTTCAAAGCTTCTTTGGCCGAATAATCTACATCAACCGAATAGCCTTCAGTCATTAAGGTCCCTCGTATTCTGTCACACGAATCCTTTTCACCATCTACAATCAGAATATGATACTGATACATAACTATCGAAATAAAATATTTTTCAAAGTTAGTCATTGAATATTGCGAAATCATGTAATTTGAGTTACAAGAGTATTATAGTTGAAAATGTTTTTTTTATGTCGGGTCAGATATATTTATAGAGCTTCATATAGCTAGTATTTTCGACTTCAGTTTAAACTTTAATTGTAATTTAATGGCACTGTCGTGTTTTTGTAGCTGAATAGTTGTTATTTTACATACATTAATAACAAGAACTGAGAAGCATAATATTGGATTCATTCTGTTGATTTTTTCTGCATGAACTTGTAAGATTTGAATATGGGTATTCCGGTATTTATGCAAGCACATAAAAATTACTTCTTTCGTTTGCGTAACCTAAATTTTGATTGTGTGAACTGTCTTTTTTTGAAGACAGTTTTTTTATTTTTAATAATTTGAATTAAATTGTCAAATTAATGATGAAGTTTAATAATTATATAAGTTGTTATAAAACAGAACCTTTTGCATGTAGAACTGTTCTATTAATTGTTTATGGGAAATATAGAATTTATGAATAGATTAGAAATTGTTAGAAACGAATTAGATATAATTCTATTGAATCAAGAAAGTGTAACCCAACGTCCTGAAGGCTATATTCATTTGTATGGTGTAGCTCAGGCATGTAGCTTTTTGGCCATCAAAAGAGGCTTGGATGTTGAATTGTGCTCAATTATTGGTTTGTTGCATGATATTTACACTTATAAATTTGAATATGTGAAGGAACATGCATCTTTAGGGGCTATTGAAGCTGAAAACTTATTACGTGATTTGGAGCTTTTTACAGGTGAAGAAATAGAAATTGTTAGAAATGCAATATACAATCATAGCGACAAGAAAACGAAACACGACAAATACAGTGAACTAATAAAAGATGCCGATGTACTGCAAAACTCTCTTTATGAATCATTATTTGAAGTTAAACATAAAAAAAGACTAAAGAAAGTTTTAAAGAAATTCGGTATAAAATTAAAATTGAAAAAAGATAAATTTTCGAAAGAAAAACCTGTAATTGATATAATATAGTTAAAATTATAAAGACTAAATTGATGAATGCAATAATAAGGGATTACGATTTGCTGGTGGATAAATATCACGAAATTGAAGAAAAATCTACTATAAATGAAGTGCATGATAAAAGGGTAATTCTTAGACGTATTTTTTCAATTTTAGTGGTTTATAAAATAAATCCTGCAAAGTTGAAAAATGGGGAAAAAGCTTTTAAATTATTTGGTAAACTGCGCGATATTCAGGTTCAGATATCAAAACTTGAAAGTGCTAGTCAGACACAGGAGTTAGTCGAATATTTTGCATTTCTGAAACAGCAAGAGCTAAAATTGAATGAAAAGGTACGAAAATTTGGCAAAAAAAAGCAGCTCCAGTTTCCCAAAATAAAGAAAAAAGGTGAGGTTGATAAATCTAAAATCTTAAGTAAAGTAAACAAATCGTTTACTAAATTGGTTAAGCAAGTACAGTTAGAAGATATTTTTGATGCCGACGACATTCATCAGATACGAATAAGATTCAAAAAATTCCGTTATTTGGTTGAGATTCTGGCATGTGTTGAACGCATAGATAAGGTTAAGCTTGATAAATTGAAAATTTATCAAGACCAACTTGGTGAAATTCAGGATTATGAAATATTGATAAATGGAATAAAGAGATATTGTCAACACAAAAAATTGGTAGAAGAAATAGACACGGAGGTTTTTGAAATGAGTCAAAACACCTTAATTGAAAGTTTCGATGGTGAAATTGAGTCTTTTATTGAAGTATGCAGAAGTATAATTCAGAATAATAGTGATGCAATTAGTTTAAGTTCAGTAAGTAAAGGCGTTTAATATATAATTTGCCTGTTTTTAGGCACAATCATACATATACATTATGGGCAAAATGGATAAGATAGATATTGATAAATATAAAATAACCGATGGAAGTAAATTTTCGCTGGCAGATTATTCTACAAACGAAAAAAAGAAAAGTCTCGACAAAGAAGGTGGTGCTGCATTGCTTCAAAATGATATTGAGGAATTAGCGGCTTTGCAGGATGTATTATATGCCGATAACCGTCATGCCGTTCTGATTGTTATTCAGGCCATGGATGCTGCCGGTAAGGACGGAACCATTAAGCACATTATGTCGGGAGTAAATCCGGCAGGAGTAACAGTGACAAGTTTTAAGTCGCCTACTGCCAATGAGTTAGATCATGATTTTTTTTGGCGTCATTATATTGCATTACCAGGTAAAGGAGAAATAGGTATTTTCAATCGATCACATTACGAGAATGTATTAATAACAAAGGTTCATCCCGAGTTTATACTGAACGAAAAACACAGCAAAATTAAGAATGTAAAAGATATTGATAAATCATTTTGGCAAGACAGATACAAAGAAATTTGCCGTTTTGAAAAAAATCTGGTCGAAAATGATACCACCATTCTGAAGTTCTTTTTGCATGTATCGAAAGATGAACAAAAGAAACGTTTTTTAGACAGAATTGACGATCCGAAAAAAAACTGGAAGTTTTCAACTGCCGATTTGAAGGAAAGAGCTTTTTGGGATGATTATCAGTCGGCATACGAAGATGCAATTAAAAACACCAGTACAAAATCAGCACCATGGTTTGTAATTCCTGCCGATGAAAAATGGTATTCCCGTTATCTTATTGGCAAAATAATATGCTCCGAATTAAAAAAACTTGATTTAGAATATCCTGTAATCTCAGACACAGAGCGCAAGGCTCTAATAACTGCTAAAGAGGCTTTGCTGAAAGAATAATACCGAATTTCAACCCTTCAAAATCAGATTAGAAAAAATATAAAATAGTGAACCATGATGTTTCAGAATTCATTTGTCATAACCGCTTGTTTCCATCTCTTTTCAATCCTCCATATTCAACGAATAAATCACAGCAAGAACCAGAGGTAAGGTAATGATTATAGAAATGATTAAAGGTTTCCATATTTTCTTTTTCGGATAGTTCTCACCCTGAGGAATATAGAGTTTGAAAAAGTGCTCTGAAAGTGCGTAACCACCCACGAAGTTACATCCAATTGTCAGTGCAGAAATCGATTCTTCTGGAATATTTACAATGATATACGTAACTATGGTGTATACAATTGATAGAATCAATACAGTGTTTGCTGCTTTTTTCTTGCCAATATCTTTTAAATCTTCCATTAATAATACAGCTCCAAAGATGGGAGAGAAAAGGATTGAAAACCCCCAGATAGCTTTACGTGAGTAAATGGTTGGGTTTTCTTCCATATGTTCAGTTTCGTCGTAAGGTTCGTCTATATTTATCATTACAATCTCGTTTTTATTGAATAATTTTCTACTATAAATGGTTGATTTTAAATTTGGGTGCAAAATTAGTCATTCTTTTAGTTTTAATTAGTCAATTAATTATTATTTACCTGTTAAATTTAGTATAAGTGGTTTATCTGTTAAATTATTAGTGTTTTTATATTGAAAATTGCTATTATTTTACTTTGCCATAAGCAACAGACTCATATTAATATATAAATTACTGACAGGTATTAAACACCTATGAATATGTTTGGTTTGTTTTTTCTTGTATTTTATAGTGATAAAATGGAGTTCGCCATAAATTTTTATAAAACTACAAAGAGGTTGAACTCTATTGAGTCCAACCTCTTCACTGGAAATTATTTCAGGATTATTTACCGTTCATTTTTTTTAGCGCTTTCTGGTGCTTCCTTCTGGCCATTTTCAGTTTCATTGTGTAATCCAGTTCATACAGAGCTGGAACAAACATCAACGTAAGGAAAGTGGCAAAACTCAATCCAAAAATGATTGACCATGCAAGTGGTCCCCAGAATGCAACATTATCGCCACCAAAGTAAATATGTGGATTTAGTTGCGTGAACAAGGTTTTAAAATCAATGTTCATACCAACTGCTAACGGTACAAGTCCGAGCATGGTGGCTGTTGCAGTAAGGATTACCGGTGTAATACGGGTTTTTCCTCCTTCAACAATAGCGCGCCGCGTTGGTAGACCTTCTTTTTTCTTGACATCTATAAATTCCACAATCAGTATTCCATTTCGTACTACAATTCCTCCCAGTGCTACAACACCAAGTCCGGTCATCATAATTACAAGATTCATATGGAAAATCATTACTCCGAGCAAAACACCTATAATGCTGAAAATTACTTCACTAAGAATAATTAACGATTTGCTCACTGACCCAAACTGCGTAATCAGTATAAAGAAAATGGCTCCAATGGCAATAATCATGGCCTTCATAAGGAATGAAATTGTTTCAGACTGATCCTCTTGTTCTCCTGTCAGTTTTATGTTGGTTCCTTCGTGCAGGTTGAATTTTGCTGCTTCGTTTTTAATGACAGGAACAATATTGTTGGCAGAATAACCTGTAAGCACATTTGAATAAACTGTAATAACACGTTTTTGATTCAGCCTTTTTATTCCTGCATACGAAGAGCTGTAATCAATCTTAGCCACCGTTGACAATGGGATACTTCGCAACTGTCCGGAATTCATGTCCCTGTAAGTTATCTGAAGGTTCACCAGTGCGTTGATATTATCCCTTGTAATCTTAGAATATCTAAGCATAATCGGATATTCATCTTCATCCTGTTTGAATTTAGACACTTCCTTACCATAGAGTCCAGTCCTTATTTCCAGCCCTATTTGTCCGGTTGAGAGCCCAAGTCTGTTAGCTCTATCGCGGTCAATTTGTACGAGAATTTCAGGAGAATTCATTTCGAAATCGGTTTTCAGGTTCTCAATTCCAGGAATATGCATCGAATCAAGATGATTGCGGAAAGCGAATGCATCTGTAACAAGGTTTTCGAGATTCTCGCTTGTAATTTCAATATTGATTGGTTTTCCTGTTGGAGGACCATTTTTGTTTTTATCAACTGTAATTTCAGCTCCCGGAATATCAGCTACTTCTTTACGGATGATTTCCATGTATTTAGTAGTTGAAATTCCTGTTGTGCGTAATTTACTTTCAATAAAATTAACAGATACTTTCCCTTTATTAAATGGTGTACCTGTGGATGAAAATCCTTGTTCTTCCGCACCAATGGTAACATTGGAAATGATAGATTCTACATCCGGATTATTTTTCCCTAAAGCTTTGTAAACACGTTGTTCAGCTATATTGGTAATGCTGTCGGTTACATTCTGATTTGTTCCACCGGGCATTTTTATATAAACATAGATGTTATTTGGATCGCTGTTTGGGAAAAACAATACAGTTGGTTTTACTATTCCGGTAAGTATAATGGTAAAGAAGAAAAGAATAATCATTCCACCCAAAATCATCACCGGTCGTTTGCCAATAAGAATTACTCTGAGTTGACGTTCATACACCTTAATGAAATATGGCCACGTTTTTTCCTGAAAAGTTTTAATGGCATCTTTCAGTATAAAATGATAAAACAGAATCAGCAATGCTACGAATACAATGAAGTTGGCTACTCCATACAGCCCCGTTACATGAAATATAAGAGCAATGGCATAAAATATCACTGCAACACCAAAAAGAGCAATTGTACTTATTTTAAGTCTTTTCCAACCTTCATTTTTTTGTTCTTCTTCGTCGTATTCGTGTTTCATAAACGATACCGCAAATACAGGGTTGAACACATAGGCTACGAAGAGTGAGGCAAATAAAGTAATGATAAGCGTTACAGGTAAATAATGCATAAACTGTCCTACAATACCTGGCCAGAAAGCTAATGGGAAAAATGGTGCAAGTGTAGTCAGTGTGCCCGAAAGGATAGGAGTGAAAACTTCGCCTGCCGCTTTTTTTGCCGCAATAGTAATGTCGGGGTTAAGTTTGTGTAGCCGGTGCGTGTTTTCGATAACCACAATGGCATCATCAACTACAATCCCCAGTGCAAAAATAAAGGCAAACATCACAATCATGTTCATGGTAAAACCAAGCCCGGGTAGGATGAGGTAAGCCACGAAAATGGAAAGCGGTACAGAAAGCCCGACAAAAAATGAATTGGTGAATCCCATGAAGAACATTAAAACTATGGTTACCAAGATGAAACCAATAATAATTGTATTATTCAGCTCTTCCAGTGTATTCCGAGTAAACCGGCTTTGGTCGCCTGTAATGGTTACATTCATGCCCTTTGGAAATTCATGTCCTACCAATTCGTTCTGAACAATCTCCTTGATCTGATCGGAAGCATCAAGCAGGTTGGCACCACTCTTTTTTACCACGTTCAAAGTAATAACATTTTTCCCATCCAGGCGGGCAAAACTTTCCTGTTCCTTGTGGCTGTCTTCCACGTCTGCAATGTCGGTCAGTTTTACATAAGCTCCGCTCGACGAATGTATAACAATGTTTTTCAGCGTTTCTACATTGGCAAACTGTCCTTTTATACGCACGGAATTTCGAATGCCGTTGTTGGTCAATGTTCCTCCGGATATAGTCATGTTTTCCATCGACACTGCGCGCTCAATGTCACTGAAAGTAACCTTGGCAGCCTGCATTTTGAATATATCTGCATTTATCTGAATTTCACGATCGAGTGCTCCAACAATATCCACGCGTGTAATTTCCTTCAGTCCTTCTATTTTATCTTGAGCTATTTTGGCATAATGCTTCAACTTATCCAAGTCATAGTTTCCAGAAATATTGAGGTACATAACAGGCATTTCCGAAATGTCAATATCCATAATGTCTGGTTGCGTGGGCAGGTCGGAAGGCAAATCACTTTTCGACTTATCAACAGCATCACGAACGCGCTGTTTGGCTGTTTCTATGGATAGATCGGGGTCAAACTCCACCACGATGGAAGAAAAGTCCGGAACTGAACTGCTGGTTATTTTTTTTACATCGGCTATTGATTTCAACTGCTTTTCAATCGGGCGGGTTACCAGATTTTCTATATCTTCCGGAGAAGTTCCCGGGTAGGGTGTGTTGACTACGATGTATGGAATGATTACTTGTGGAAACTGTTCCTTGGGTATATAATAATAATTCATCATACCAAGGATCGAAATCAGAGCTGCAAGTACATAAATACTCGTCCTGTTTTCAATGGCCCAGCTAGTTACAAAAAATTCTTTAAATTTATTTTCTTTCGACATGATTGGTCATTTTTGCTAATTAGAAAATTATTTTTTCGCCAGGGTTCAGATTTTGGAAACCGGCCGTGATGATTTTGTCTCCAGCTTTTATCCCATCAGCAATTTCAATAATTCCATTGTAATCTTTTCCTGGTTTAATCATTCTTTTATCTGCTATCCAATTATTGCCGCTTTTTTGGGCTACATAAATAAACTTACCGTTTTGGTCGGTTTGAACATAGTTTACAGGTAAACAAAAAGCTTTGTCGTTGGTATAATCTTTAATTTTTATATAGGCAATCATATTGGCCCGAAGCACAATATCTTTAGGTGAAATTTTACATTCAATTCTGAACGTGCGGTTTGTAGGGTCAATAAACCGTCCGGTGAAATTCAGTTTTGTTTCTATTTCCTTACCTAAATCGGGGAAGCTTACCAAAGCCGAGTTGCCATCGTGAATGCGTGTGGCATAAGCTTCAGAAACATCGGCTGATATCTTGGCAATGCTCATGTTGATTACACGGATGGTTGACGTAGGAGTTCCGGGTGCAGCCTGCTGTCCTACACGTAATGGAACACTTTCTACGGTTCCGGCAATTGGTGATATGATTTTAGCCTGTTTCATTTGTTCTTTCATTGTTCCTACCTGTTCTTCAAGTGACTCCTTGTTTGCTTTTGCTTGCAGGTACTGAACTTCACTACCAATTTTTTTAGCCCAAAGTGCACTTTGTTTTTCGAAGATACTTGTGGCCAGATTGAGCTGAGTTTTTACTTGTTCCAACGATTGTTTTAAAACCCTGTCATCAAGATCAACCATTACTTGCCCTTTTTTTACAATGCTGCCTTCTTTCACATATACAGCAGTAACAATACCCGGAATTTGAGGGCTTACAGCAATGTTCTGGTCGCCATCAACCGTGCCCTGCACCTGAATATAATGATTGAAAACACTGGTTACTGCATCTGTGACATCTACAGTAGTTGCTTTTTCCTCTGAATTTTTACCTGTAGGGTCAATTTTATTTTCAAGTTGTGTAATCTGGTCATTGAGTTTATCCCGTTGTGCTTTGAGCTTATCGAGTTCTGCTTTTTTGTCGGTTGTTGCACCACATGATACTAAAAAAGTAATGAATGCCAAATAATAAATAATCTTCTTCATTGTATTTATTTTTTATGTTTTTGCTTTTCTATTGATAAATATTTTATTTTGCAGGTTGTTTGTCGGAAATATTCTGATTGATGTTGAACAGCTTTTCCAGTTGGGACTTTGCCTGCTGCAAATCGTATATGCTTTGGTAGTAACCAGTCAGATTAGTCAGATATTGATTCTGTGTATTCATCAAATCCATACTTGAGGATACTCCCTGCTTGTATTTTTCAATTGTACGCAAGTAAATTTCGTTCGAAAGTTCGTTGCTCTTTTTTTGATTCAGGTATTTTTCCAGTTTCAGCTTCACATCGCTGCGGTACTGTGTTGCCTGCATTAGAAGGCTATTGGAAACTAACTTTCGTGTGTTTTGAGCTTTTTCGTAGGCCATACGTTTTTGTGCTACTACTGCCAAACGTTCACCGCTACTGAAAATTGGCAAACTCAGGTTTATCCCAATTAAATCTTTGGGTGTAAAGTTAAAGCTTGAGGTGTTTAACTGCATGTGGTGATTATAATATCCACTTATTGTAGGTAAAAAATTTGCTTTCGAGAGTTTTAAATCCAGTTTGGCAAACTGTTCAGATGATTGAATAATTTTATAGTCCACGCTTTGATCAAGGTTAAACTGCTGATCAAGCAATTGCATACTTGTTTTTACGAGCGAGTCGTCCGATTCCATTGGGTCGGATAATTCAACTTTTGCAGTATCTTTCAGTCCAAGCTGAATTTTCAATAAGCGGTAAGCCAGTTCCAGGTTACTATCAATCTGGTTAATGGCATTTTTTACTGTATTGACTGTAACTTGCAGCTGATCAACATCTGTCTCTTCAACAAATCCCTGTTTGTTCATTTCAGTTATTTCGTACAAAGTTTTGTTAATGTTATCCAGATTTTGGGACAGTATTTTGCGACTTTCCTGGGCAAGCTGAATCATGTGATAGGTATTAATCACAGTCTCAATCACGTCTAGCTTTGATTTTTCATCGTTTTGTTTTGCCATGTTGAAATAAGCTTTGGAAGCCTGCAACCCTACAATGTACGAACCACTGAAGATAAGTTGCGAAACCTGTATATCAGCAGTAACATTGTTGGCCACACCAAGTGAAATAGGGGTGCCCGGGGTTGTATTCAGGTTAACGGTTTCACCATCTTTTAATGTCATAAAACTAATAGTTCCTAAGCCTGTAGTTTTATCAAACGGCTTATTGGTAGCGGATATTTCTGTTCCCGGAAAATTTAAAACCGGTACAACAAAAAGGTGCTGATAAGCCGATGTTGCATCAATATGCGGCAAACCCGAAGCAGTAACCTCCCATATTTTCTTTTGGGCAATCTGCATGTCGAGTTTGGAGTTGAGCATGTTGGTGTTGTTTTTTAGTGCCATTTTCATAGCATCACCCAGTGAAAGTTTCTCTGCCTCCTGAGCTGACGAGAGCAATGTTCCACTCGAAATCATTGTTGCCAGAAGTAGAATTTGTTTAAATTTATTGAACATGTAATGAAATGATTATTGGTTTTTATCTATTTTTTTAATGGAAGTATAGTTATCTAATATATTAAAAATTGTATTGTGTTTATAAAGTACATTTATTACTAGACAAAAGTACAGACTTTTAGCCCTTAGGTACAATGAAAAATCGACCAAAAAACTATTTTTACCCGACAAGCGCAGGTATTAATCCGCCTGAATCTTATGAGAAAAATAAGATTCATTTAATTTATCAGACGAACTTGTGCTTGTTTTACTTTAAATCCATTGAAAATATTTTCTGTCTCAACGCAAAAAATGAAAATGTCTACTCCAGTATAATGCCTTATTTGTAAACTCTTTTAAAATTTGCAATAAAAATTTACCGGACAAAATAATTATTATTCGGTTTCAGTTTGATAGATGCTTAATAATAAATTAATGAAGCATTTACTGATTTAAGTGTGATTTTTTCGCTGGCTTGCTTTCTGTATTTTAACAGATGAACTATAAAAAATAAACAATTATTTAATATTAAAGTTCAAAGGTAATATTCTTTTTAAAAAGTGTATTCAAAAAATACAGAGTTATTGAAAATAAATTTCATAGGAAATTCTGAAAAATAGAAACTAATCGTATAAAACACATTTATTTCTGCAATTGGCTTTATGTTGTGGAATATTATTTTTACATTTGCATGAGCTTTTCAAAACGAATTAAGATTAAAAACCTGTAGAATTGAAGATCGTATCCTATATATTTTGCAGCAAGAATTGCATAGTATAACTGTAAATAAATTTCAGGGCGATACTGATTTAAAACAAAGATTCAGATATGAAACAAATTGAGAAACTATCAGAAAACATAAATTACACAGCTGTAAACATGGGTAATTTAAATGATTTAATGGAATATTCGCTGATACATCCTGTAAATAAAGGGCTTATTGAAGGCAAAGTTTTTTTTAAGGATGTTACTAATGCATCAGGCACAGAAATTTCATTTAATTTGCTCCCTCCACGCTCTGAGCAACCTTATTTTCACAGACACCGAAAAAACGAAGAAACATATATAGTTTTAAAAGGTTCGGGGTTTTTTCAGGTCGACGACGACTGCTTTGAGATAAAAGAAGGCAGTGTGATGCGGGTTGCGCCAAAAGGGAGCCGTGGTATTTGTAATTCGTCGGACGAAACAATGATTTATATGGTTATACAATCGAAAGAGAATTCGCTGGAAGAGCACACTACTGCTGATGGAGAAAGACTTCCTTTTGAACCGAAATGGAGATAAGTTTTCAATGGTTGAATAAAAATTCTAATTATGGTATACAACCAATTATGAAATACATTAATTTTACAAAATATTTTTCAAAATCAGTAAGAACCGGATATATTCGCTTACAATTTATAATTATATAATAAATTAAAAATGACTAGATTATGGAAATGAGTAAAAAAAGTTGGTTATGGATGCTTGTATTTTTATTCGCATCATGTTCCGTAGGGCAAAAAGTGGTAAAGATTAGTAAAACTCTTCAACAAAAAGTTGAAACAAAAGATTTTACCATTTTTGTTGCGCGCTGTTTACCTTCCGATTTGGAAAATTTAGCTTTTAATTCCGATGTAGTTTTAAAAGTAAAAAATGATTCTGCTTATGCAAATCTGCCTTTCCATGGTTTGTTAAATGTGAAACAATTGGAAACACCGACAGATCCTATTAGTTTTAATGGACCTATGAAAGAATTTTCGATGACTCAAAATCCGACTGTAGGCTGGAATGTGACCTTTAAAATTGAGAGTAAACCGTATATTTATCAGGTTTTTATCCAAATTGCAACGAATGGAAAAGCGGTTGCAAAAATCACTTCAACTACCCGTACTACAATGACTTATTTTGGAGATACGGATTAAAGAAAATTTCTCTGTCTCATTTGGGAAATATATTAAACGATAAATTCTTTTTGTGTTTCAACGCCAATTGCTTGAAAATAAAACTTTAAGTGTTATCTTTGTTCCTTCGTTAGGCATTTCCTTCATTAGTTAAAAGACTTGCACTGATTTTACCCTTAGATCCAAAAATTATCACTATGGTATAAACTTAAAGCCAAAAAGCTTCTGTTTATTCATATAAATATCGAGAAACTTCATGAAAGAATTACTGTCTTTCTCTATTATTCTTTTGTCTTTTTGGTTAACATCACCTTCCATCGATGCTGGTCAACTCTATTGTTCTAATTTTGGTTTTGAGCTTGGGAGTTTGAATAACCGGATTTTATATATTTGGATTTTTAGCCACGATTATCCCGCATTTTCTATCACTAAAGTAAATGAAATTAGAAGTGGAAGACAAGCTGCCAGACAGTTTTGCCCGCCACGGAAAAACATATTGATTAATTACATGAGTCTTATGGATTCATGACTTTTTTTGAAAGTTTGCACAGCTACTTATGGAACTTTGTATTACTTCCGAAAAATGTTAATTAAAAACGATTGTTATCTTATTTGATTAATTTAACTCGGGGATAAGCTAAAGTTTAAATCCGTAAAGGGTTTGTTACATTGAAAAAATAATGAAATTATGGTTTTGCTAAATAAAATAACAAAATTGATTTTTATAGGAGTAGTGTTCGTCCTGTCAATCAATACACTTCATGCGCAAGCGATAACTTATGGAGATACCATTTTTTTTGAAAATTTTGGTCAACATACAACCCGTGTACAAACAATTTATATGCCGGCCGGAAGTTATACTTTTGCTGATGCTAACGGCTCTGAGAATGCTAAGGAAATAAATGATAATTATTATGCAATTATTGATCCACGGCATATCGCCGATGCACGTCCATCTTCTTACTTTTGGACATCTACCAGCCCTTGGGTAGCAACACCTGCGGGTGCTTTAGTTTATTACACCGCTGACCATACCGGTAATACTAATGGTGCAGTTATGGTAGTAAATGCTGGTACTACTATAAATTATTTATATAAGCGTCCTGTTGTATTGAAAACCGGTTTTCGCTATCGATTTGCCTTTTGGATTTATCTTGTGCGCAAAAGTTCGCAATTTTCTATGGAGATTATAAATTCAACAATAAATACTACTAAAACATTTACCGGACCAATTCTTGATAATGAAGGAGTTTGGATACAATACACGTTGGACTTTCCGGTTCCGCTATCAGCCACAGATACTACAAATAACGTAACGGCGGGATTGCAAAACTTGTATTCGTTAATAATGGGGAATGACTATTATATTGACGATATTTTGTTGAGCACACTTCACACCGATCCTCTATCGGTAATTGCTTCGGATAATAGTCCGGTTTGCCAAGGCTCTCCAATAAACTTCATTGTAACACCAACTGGTGGAGCTTCGCCATTTACTTATTCCTGGACAGGACCCAACGGATTTACATCTACGAATCAAAATCCGGTAATTGACAATAGTACAAGTAAAATGGATGGCACTTACACAGTAATAGTAACTGATGCCCTTGGACAGACCCGAACTTCCTCTGTAAAAATAGTTGTAAATCCTACTCCAAATTCCGACTTTATACTATCAAGTTATTCAATAAATAGTAGAAATAATTCAGTAGATTATAGCGTTTTACCAACAAATGGAGTTAATTATCAATGGGATTTTGGCGATGGAACATACGACAATCAGGTTTCATCTACGCATACTTACACAATCACCGGTTCAAGTTACGAGTTTGTTGTAAAACTAATAGCTACCGATACCCTGGGTTGTACCACTACCACTTTGAAAACAATAGAAGTTACCCCGTTTGTGCCGAATGTTTTTTCTCCAAATGGAGATGGAGTGAATGATGTTTTTATGCAGGGGTTTGATTTACATGTATTTGATCGGTATGGAACAGAATTATACAAAGGCACTTCAGGTTGGGATGGAACCTACAAAGGAAAGAAAATGGATAACGATACGTATTTTTATTCATTAAATTACATAGATAAATTTCATAAAGTTCATGCCTTGAAAGGTTATATCACGCTGAAAAGATAAACGCAACAAATGAATAGACTGATTTTGTTTTTTTTTATAACAATTGGTACTACTTTGAGTACTAAAGCTCTGGCTCAAGCTGATATTAGCATGGCTACTGAGTGGTATAACAGGGCAAATTACAATCCGGCTTCCATAGCCAAACCCGACTATATTTATTTGTTCAGTAATGTGCGCCGGCAATGGATTGGAATTGATGGGGCTCCTACCGTTTTTAATGTTCAAGCTTCGGAATATATTCACGAACTACACTCGGCATTTGGCATTTCACTTGTTAGTGATCATATTGGGGCTACACAGGCAATCAATCCAATGCTTACGTATGCCTATCGTATTACGGCTGACCTTGATTGGTCATTTTCAATGGGTTTGTCGATTGGAGCATTTTCAAGATATATTGATGGCTCACTTTTCCAAGCTGAAAATATTAGTGATCCGGCACTTTACAATGGAATTGAAAGAGTTTTACAACCCGATGCGAATATTGGAATTGAATTTCAAAATAAACATTTTGTTCTCGGAGTTTCTTCTACGCACTTATTTTCATATGTCAAAGACAGTACGTTGTTTCTAAACACCAACCATCGGTATGGTTACGCTATTTATAAAAACACGGATTCGGAATTATTAAATTATAATTTTGGTTTGCAAGTTGTTAATCGGGTAAACCTGACTGTACTCGAAGGCAATGCATCAATCCGTTTCAAACATGCAACAGGTTTGAATTCCGGTCCCCGAGAAATATTTGATTTAGGAATTACCTATCGAACTTCACAACAAATGACTTTTTTAGTTGGATTGAATATTACACCCAATTTCAGAGTTGGCTATGCTTACGATCAAAGTTTTATTACCGGCTACACTCAAAATGGTTCACATGAAATTATGCTCGAATATCGCATACCTTCCAAAGCTGCTTCTACTTGCATTCAATGCCAGAATAATGATTATTGGTATTATTAATAATTCATTAATTCCAATTGGATATTATTCCTGTTGGTATCGATTCTTGTCCCAATAAATCTCATTAAAAATAAATCAAACTTTTTTAGGCATTATTAAAAATGTCACAAATATTTCATACATAGAATATTATTGCCTAGAAAATCCGCTTTTTTATAAGAAAAATTCTATCCATTGATTTTAAATCCCTAAATTTGACAAAAACACTTGTATTTTTCTTTATTCGATATTGACATATAATCTAAATGTCTGATTAGTAATTAATTATTTGAATAAAAAATATAGGTTAAATTATTCAAAACATTCATTAGCGTTAATTCGTTATATGTTATAAGTTTATATATTCAATTAAAGGTATTTTTATATGATTAAAAAGGCAAAGAAAAATTATGCAGTAAATCGTGATGTAAGTTGGATGTATTTCAATAGAAGAATACTTGATGAAGCCGCAAATAAAACAAATCCTTTGCTTGAGCGACTTAGCTTCTTAGGTATTTATTCAAATAATCTGGACGAGTTTTTTCGTGTTCGGGTAGCCACGTTACGTCGCATGATTGAAATAGAGGAGAATATCCATCATGTTAATTTAGATACAAATAAAGTCCTCAAAAAAGTTCTCAAATTAAACGAAATCTATACAAAAGACTTTGAAGCCACGTTTCTTGAATTATACGCTGAATTACAAAGCGAAAATATATTTCTTGTAAATGAATTACAGTTAACACCTAAACAAGAAGAATATGTAGATATTTTTTATCGGGAAGAACTGATGAACTCGCTTTTCCCTATTTTAGTTTCGCGCATGTCGGTAGAGCCGGAGCTTAACGATAAGAGTATTTATCTGGCTGTAAAAATCTCTAATTCGGAGAAAGGTGAAAAAAATAACAAAAAAGAATATGCTTTAATTGAAATTCCAACCGGAGAGTTTACCCGATTTCTTGTACTGCCTAAAGTGGGTGAAAAGAATTGTATCATGTTTTTAGACGATGTGATACGTTTTTGTTTACCTCGTATTTTTGCACAATTAAACCACGATAAATACGAGGCATATACAATAAAATTTACACGCGATGCCGAAATGGAGATTGATAGCACTACATACCAAAGTGTTTTGGATAAAGTACAAAAGGGAGTGAAAAGTAGAAAAAACGGGCTTCCTGTTCGTTTTGTTTATGATCGCGAAATTCCTACAGATCTCTTGCGTTTTACCGAAAAATTACTCAGAATTGATAAAAACGATGTACATGTCAGCAGTGGTAGGTATCATAATTTAAAAGATCTGATTTCGTTTCCAACACTCAAAAGAGATGAGCTAAAATATACAAGCCGACCACCCATTCCAATTCTTGCCTTCGAAGAATCAATCAGCCTGATTTCGCTTATTCGTAAAAAGGACCAATACCTGCATTGTCCCTACCATAGCTTCGATAATTTTATAAGACTTTTACGTGAATCGGCTATTAACCCCGAAGTAAAAGAGATAAAAATCAGTATTTACAGGTTGGCGAAAAATTCTAAAGTGATAAAAGCACTTATCTGTGCTGCCATGAATGGGAAAAAAGTAACTGCCATTGTAGAACTATTAGCACGCTTTGACGAATCGTCAAATATAAATTGGGCAAAGAAAATGCAAGATGCTGGAATCAAAGTAATTCTGGGTGTTGAGGGTCTGAAAGTCCATTCAAAACTTGCGCATATTACAGCCCGAAAAGGAAATATTGCCTGCGTTGGTACGGGAAATTTTCACGAAGGAACAGCAACTGTTTACACAGATTTTACTTTAATGACCGCACATAAAGGCATTGTAGATGATGTTGAGAATGTGTTCGATTTTCTGGAACAGCCTTACCTCAACCCTATTTTTAAACAATTGATAGTTGCACCGCAATCTATGCGGAAGAAAATTATCAGTATGATTAAAAATGAAATTGATAATGCAAAAAAAGGTTTGCCAGCTTATATTTATTGCAAAATTAACCACATTGTTGACGAAAAAATAATTGAGAAACTCTACGAAGCATCCAATGCAGGCGTAATAATCAAACTGTTGGTTAGGGGCAATTGTGCACTTATTACGGGTGTCCGTAAATTCAGTGAAAATATTCAGGCATTTGGAATAATTGACCGTTATCTGGAACATTCGAGGATATTGATTTTTGCAAATGGTGGAGAAGAACGGTATTTCTTAGGTTCAGCGGATTGGATGCAACGAAATTTAGATAACCGTGTGGAGGTTTATACACCGGTTTATGATCGTGAACTTCAAATGCAACTGAAAACTGTCATCGAATTTGGATTGAAAGATAACGTGAAAGCTCGAATTGTTGACGGCTCAGGAAATAATTTGATAAATTCCAATAATGATGAAATTCCTTTCAGATCACAAGAAGAATTATATCAATTTTATAAAAATAGATATGAAGTCAATTTGCTTGAAAAAGAGCAAGTTAAAATATAATTAATCATCTTCAAAACAAACAAAGCTTATGAATACTCTCCAATTTGCAGCCATTGACATTGGGTCTAATGCCGTTCGTCTTTTAATAAAAAGTATAGTACCCGGTGATCCATCCGAATCTTTTACTAAAGTGTTGATGGTGCGTGTTCCATTACGTTTAGGGCAGGAATCATTCGTTTCAGGAAAAATAAGCGACGAGAAGTCCAAGCAACTAATCCGACTGATGAAAGCTTTCAAGCAGTTAATAAAGATTTACGATATTACCGATTATAGGGCTTGTGCCACTGCCGCCATGCGTGAAGCAAAAAATTCTAAAGAATTGGTGAAGGAAATTCGAAAAGAAACTGATATTAAAATCGAAATAATTTCAGGACAAGAAGAGGCCTCAATTATTTACGAAAGTCATTTTGCCGATAGTTTGAACAAGATATTGAATTATATTTACGTAGATGTGGGTGGCGGAAGTACCGAAATAAGTTTAATGGTGAATGGTGAATTAATTGAATCGAAATCGTATGATATTGGAACGGTGAGGTTGCTCAACGATAAAGTGAAAAGCGAAGAATATGATCGGTTAAATAGAGATTTATCTGAATTGAAAGTGCTTTATAAAATCAACGACATTATTGGTTCGGGCGGTAACATCATCAAATTGAATTCATTGGCGAAGATACGCAAGAACAACAAACTATCGATTGTAAAACTTGAAGAACTGAACGATTCGCTCAAGGCATTAAGTATCGATGAGCGAATTACAAATTATAAGCTTAAACCTGACAGAGCCGATGTAATAACTCATGCAGCGGGAGTTTATATTGATGTGGCAAATGGGATAGGAGCGAGCCATATTATTGTTCCAACCATTGGACTTGCCGACGGAATTATCCATATTCTTTATATGAAATGGAAAGAAAAAAATAAAATATCGGAACCTGAATTAACAATCTGATACTAAATTATATAAATAGATAGGTAAATGTAAGATTTTTTGTTTAGAGGAAAAAACAATCATGCCCAATATCCAAATTTATTTAGATTTTGAGTAATAGTTACACTATCAAAATAATCGCCCGCTTCGAGTTCAACAATAATCACGCGTTGAACTTGAAGTGGGTTTTCATTAACTTTAACGAACAACGTATTCTTATCGCGACGCTCCACAACAAAGCAATCATGTTGTATGCTATAATTGAAGTTATTGGCATCGACATCAATGATATCCGTACCAGGGAAGTGATTATTGTCAACAGAAATATTAGCTACCCACCACCAACTGCCACCGGTTTTAATTATAACGGAATCGGATAAAGCGTTGAATGTAAAAGTCCTATCTGATAGTTTGATATTGTCGTCCCATTTTCCTATAACCTCCGAACAGGAATAAAGTGCAATAAATAAGATAATTAATAAATTTAGATGTAATTTTTTTTCATAGTATTTTATGTTAGTTGTTCAAGCTTATTTTTAATCTTGCTTCGAATTTTAATCTGTTTTTTGCAACCTGTATAATTGAAGAAAAATTATAACCGTTATATTTATAAACCATAAAAATGCCATGGAAGAAGCTCCAATTTCCCATAAAGCCTGACGTTCAATAGATTTTAGAACTACAATCAGTGATAATATGCTTAAACCCAAATTGAGCCAAAATACTATACGATGCTTCTTTAATCTTCCCTTTTTGTCATTTGTATTCATATTTTTCAGATATTAAAAGTATTCAAAAATTATAGATGCAAACAAGTTTGAAAACGTTGCATGTATAGATGATATTTTTTTAATAAAATTCTAATACCAGTATTTGAAATTTATTTTTGAAGTTTCGTAGCTCAATTTATATGACAATCCATTCATATTCATAAATGCTTTTATGAATATGAATTATCAACAACATAGTGGAGTCTGTATTTATTACAGCCTTGAATATTTTTAAGGGTAAAGGAGTTTAAAGATAAGCTGATTTTTGTATCTTTGTAAAAAGTTTTTTATAAAGGTATGGAAAATAAAGCGTGGTATTTGAAAATGCTGGCATGGCGTGAAGCCCACATCAAAGAGCGTAACTTTATTCTTATATTGAGTTTCGTTGTCGGAATATTTTCTGCCATAGCTGCTTTCCTGCTTAAATCTGCTATTTATTTAATTAAGCATATTTTAACTGAAAGTTTTAGTCGGTATACCGTAAATTATTGGTATTTAGTATTTCCCGCCATTGGTATTTTAATCACATCATTATTTGTCCGGTATATTGTAAAAGATAATATCAGTCACGGTATTACACGGATTCTTTATGCTATTTCGCAGCGAAAAAGCATTATGAAACTCCATAATGTATGGACATCGCTAGTTGGGAGTTCCATTACTATTGGTTTTGGTGGCTCGGTGGGAGCTGAAGCACCTATTGTTTTAACAGGTTCGGCCATTGGCTCCAATTTGGGAAATTTTTTCAAAATGGATCAGAAAACGCTCATGCTTCTGGTTGGTTGTGGAGCTTCCGGTGCAATCGGGGGGATTTTTAAAGCTCCAATTGCCGGATTGGTTTTTACATTGGAGGTGTTGATGCTTGATATGACGCTCACGGCCATAGTTCCGTTACTCATCTCGTCGGTTACCGCCACGGCTATGTCTTATTTTTTTTCGGGAAGTGAGTTTACGTTTCAGTTTACAAAATACGAACCGTTTTCTATCGAAAGAATTCCGTATTTAATCCTTTTGGGAATTATTTGTGGCTTGGTTTCGTTGTATTTTACACGTGGAATGAATCGTATCGAAGGATTCTTCAGGCGATTCAGTAATCCATATTCGAAATTGGCCATTGGAGGTTCGGTACTTAGTTTGCTTATCTTCATTTTTCCGCCTCTATATGGTGAGGGTTATGATACAATTTCGGCTTTACTTAACGGTCATTCTGTGTCTACGCTTGATCGAACATTCTTTTTAGGTATGGGCAACAGTCCCTGGGTGTTAATTGCTTACCTGAGTTTAATTATAGGATTTAAAATATTTGCATCAGCGTCAACAACAGCTGCAGGTGGTGTAGGCGGGATTTTTGCTCCATCTTTATTTATTGGTTGTTTAACTGGTTTTGTGGTTGCTAAAATTTTCAATGTGTTTGGAATTCATGTTCCCATGGAGAATTTTGCATTAGCCGGCATGTCGGGTCTTATGTCGGGTGTAATGCACGCTCCACTAACCGGAATTTTTCTTATAGCTGAATTAACCGGTGGTTATAATTTGTTTATGACTTTAATGATTGTTTCTACGGTTTCATATCTGACTATTATTTTGTTTGAACCACATAGTTTGTATGCTATGCGTTTGGCTCAAAAGGGTGAGTTGATGACTCATCATAAAGACAAGGCCATTCTTACCATGCTAAAGATGGAAAACTTCATTGAAACTGATTTTATAGAATTATACCCCGAAATGACTTTGGGAGAATTGGTTAGAGATATTTCCAAATCAAAAAGAAATTTATTTCCGGTCGTAAATCCTATTAATCATATACTTGTTGGTATTGTGTTGGTTGACGAAGTGCGGAATATCATGTTTAGGCCGGATTTATACGAACGGTTCAAAGTAAAGAAACTAATGACATCGCCTCCAGCCCTGCTTAATCCTACTATGCCAATGGGAAAAGTGATGGATATTTTTGAAGATACTAATTCGTGGTATTTGCCTGTAGTTGATGAAAATAAGGTTTATCTTGGATTTGTATCCAAATCGAAGATTTTTAATTCGTACAGGCATGTGCTGGTACATTTTTCGGATGAATAGATTTTAGTTCATGGTATATAGTTGGTTATGAGAACTATATAGTGCCAACTCTTTTTAATTTTCATCTTTTAAACTCAAAAGAAATGACAAAACAAAAACAAACATATTCTGAAGCAGTTGCTGAATTAGAGCAAATTTTGATTGAATTGGAAAATAACGCCGAAGTTAATATGGATGGTATTTCTGAGAAAGTAAAACGGGCAACGGTTTTGATGGAATTCTGCAAAAAACAATTACACGAATTGGATGAAGAACTTGAAAAAATGATGGAACAACTTGATTAATTTATTCAATCCATCTTATTTGATACTCATTCAAGTCTGCATAATTGTCTAATAATTCAATGGTATGATTTACAGCAGCCTGAAGCCCTGTTTTTCCATTGTATCCATTGATAATCATAAGTAGATTGGTGGTTGTTTCCGATATTTTTGTCCGCTCATTATCGCTGGTTGGTGTACCTATTCCTCCTACTTGGTCGCGATAGAGTGGCAATCCCTCAACGTTTAATAATCCACGTCCTATTGCTTCAAACTCATCTTCATTAGTTCCTATTCCCAGTTCAATATTCCCCTGAATTTTTTCTAAATCAAAGCCACCAATGGAAAATCCGCTGCGAATTGAAACAAGATTGATAATATCAACCAAAATGCTGACTTTATAAATCGGAATTCCCCGCACAATTCTTCTGCACAGTGCCTCAGCTGATGGCCGATAACGATTTGGATCCTTGCCCAAAGCTTTGTAAGCCTTGCGTGTGGCGGCAATTTCGGTGCGTTTGTTGATTTCTTCCAATGAATAGGTAGACTTTATTCGTTGGGTTTCAGTCTCCATTTCGTACCATAAATTAATTCGAGTCTCTGAGTTTTTTACTTTGCAGGTAATTATTGCCAAAACTAATTGTGGACAGATTTCACGGATTTTAGAAGATATTTCTATTTTCATATAGAATCTAAAATTTGTAAAGTTTTAATTATCAGCATTAATCTCCTTTCAACATAATTCCACTTAGCATTCGTCCCGATTTTATTCCAAGCCTTCGTGCAGAAAAAAAGTTTTTGTGCTCGCTAAAGGTACAAATCCCCGAAATTTCAATATGATCTTTCAGAACTCCTGCATTGATTAGCGATTGCTGATTGGCATTCCATAAATCGAGATATATTTTCTGATTTTTTGATATGATAATTTCTGAAAGATCAAATTTCTCATTTTCAAAGTTTTGTACTACATCATTTCCAATTTCATAGACTTCTGCGGAAATAGAAGGCCCGATAACAACCCGAATATCAATAGGATTACAATTGAATTTCTCAATTAGCGTATGGATGGTTTTCTCTGAAATTCTTGCACATGTTCCACGCCAACCGGCATGAGCAACAGCAATAACCTGTTTTGTTGGATCAAAAAAAAGTAAAGGTACACAATCGGCTGTGGTAACACCTATGCAAATTTGTGGAAGTTGAGTAATCAAAGCATCAACGCCGTTTAAGTATTCTGTTTTTTCGTTTATTGAAAGTAGAAAAAATGCTTCGCCAATTTCTCTGATTTCTGTACCGTGCGTTTGATATGGAATGATTAATTTGTCAGGGTCAATTCCTAGTTTGTCACATAAAATCATCTGATTTTCATTGAAATGCTCTGGATTATCTCCAGAAAACGGGCTCAAATTGAACGATGCGTAATTGCCCACGCTAACGCCGCCTTCCCGGCTTGTACAAAAATGGGCAATTTCATTGTATTTATATAATGACTTATAAGTAATCACATTATTTGAATATTACGTGCTGGTACTATTTCAATAGAAGTAACTGTTTAAAGTTCATCCCACCCAATTCCTTTGTATTTGCTTAAATCGTCATCCTCTTCCTCATCAATTTCTTCTTCCATTTCTTCCTCTTCTTCGTGGTAGGCAACTTCCATAGGGCGATGGGTAATTTCAACCACTTTGTTGGATTCTTTGTTGATTTCAGTCCAGATAAGATCTTTCAATTCCATAATGCCAAGCCCTGTTAACGAAGAAATAAAAACTGTTTGAATGTCATTTGGCACCAGTTTTTTAATTTCTATCATCAATTCATCATCCAGCATATCGCATTTGGTTATAGCTAAAATCCGCTGTTTACCAACCAATTCAGGATTATATTGTTTCAGTTCATTCAGCAGGATGTTGTACTCGGCAATAATGTCATCACTATCAGCCGGAATCATAAACAGCAAAATGGAATTTCGCTCAATGTGGCGCAAAAACCGTAGTCCTAATCCACGCCCTTCGGAAGCACCTTCAATAATTCCAGGTATATCAGCCATCACAAACGACCTATTGTCGCGATAAGCTACGATTCCCAGATTTGGAACAAGTGTTGTAAAAGGATAATTAGCAATTTCGGGCTTGGCCGCCGAAACAACGGAAAGCAGCGTTGATTTTCCAGCATTTGGGAAACCCACAAGCCCAACATCAGCAAGTACTTTTAGTTGTAAAATGACTGTTTGTTCTATTGATGGCTCACCCGGTTGTGCAAATCGTGGAGTTTGATTGGTAGCAGTGCGAAAATGCCAGTTTCCTTGTCCGCCACGTCCGCCTTTGACCAAAACAACTTCTTCGCCATCCTCGGTAATATCGCACAGAAATTCGCCGGTTTCGGCATCGTAAACTACAGTACCACAAGGTACTTCAATTACTTTATCTTCACCTTCTTTTCCAAAGCTTCGGCTTTGACTTCCACCTTCACCATCACCGGCATGGATATGCCGCGCATATTTTAGGTGAATCAACGTCCAGTAATTTTTGCTCCCACGTAAAATAATATGACCTCCGCGTCCACCATCTCCACCATCCGGACCACCTTTTTGAGTAAGCTTATCGCGGTATAAATGTTTTGAACCTGGTCCACCTTTGCCCGAACGACAAAATATCTTTACGTAATCCACAAAGTTAGAACTTGCCATGTTTATTTTGTTTATGAGATAACAAAACACACCTGAATAAGTTTCCGGTGTGTTTTAAGTATGTTTTTAAAGTATTGAAAATTATTGTTTTGAATCAATAACCGAAGAAATTCGTCCGAATATATCATCAATGCTTCCCATACCGTCGATGAAGGCGTACTTGTTCAGTTTTTTATAAAAATCACTTACCGGTGCAGTTTGATGTTCGTAAACTTCCAATCGTTTTTTTATCGTTTCCAAGTTATCGTCGGAACGGCCTGAAGTTTGACCGCGTTTAAGTAACCGATCGATTAACTCATTTTCTTCAACACTTAAATCAATCAGAACGCTGATTTCTTTATTCAATGCTCCAAGCATATCTTGCAGAGCTTCTGCTTGAGCAACCGTGCGTGGGAAACCATCTAAAATAATCCCGTTTCCATTTCCGTTTTGTTCCTTAATGGCTTTTGATAAAATATCAATTATCATATTGTCCGGAACTAGATTTCCTTTAGAAATGTAGCTTTCAGCAATTAAACCCAATTCGCTTTTTTGCCCAATTTCTTTACGGAGTAATTCTCCGGTAGACAGATGTTTAAGTTTGTACTTTTCAACAATCAAATCACTTTGAGTGCCCTTTCCACACCCGGGAGCACCACAAATAATAATGTTCAACATTTTTTTTACCTTTTATATATTAACTAAAATGAAACGATTTGTTACCTAAGCATTTCGTTTCATGGATTTTTATTCTAAAACAACTGTGTAAATGTCTTTCAAATTCCGACCATATCCATCATAGTCCAGTCCATATCCCACAATAAAATCGTTGGGAATCTTCATAGCAACGTAATCAACCGTGATATCACGTTGTAGTGCATCCGGTTTTTGCAGGAAAGTAGCTATCCGTATCTCATTCGCACCTTTTGCTCGTAATGAACTTAAAATTCGCTCCATGGTAATACCTGTATCCACAATATCCTCGACCACTACTACATTTCTACCTACCACACTTTCGTTCAGTCCGATAATTTCTTTCACTACACCCGATGTATATAGTCCATCGTACGATGATAATTTGATAAATGTAATTTCACAAGGCACATTCACATTTTTCATTAAATCGCCGGCAAACATAAAAGCACCGTTCAGTACGCAGATAAAAAGTGGATTTTTGTCGGCAATATCGCGATTGATTGCTTCCGCTACTTTTTTAACGGCTGCTTGTATTTCAGCTTCCGGTATTGATAAACTAAATTTTTTATCTTTAATCTGAATAGTGTCCATCTGATGCAAAATGTGGAAAGCTACATTGTTTATTTTAACTCGAAAACGTTGAAAAGGAATAAATTAAGATATTCCGGCAATATTGATAAAAGTTTTGCAAAAGTACAAAAAAACATCCATTTCCGAAATAACTAAATTGGATTAAATGGAAATGATTTGATTGTCCTCAAAACAAGGTATTTGAAAGTAAGTATCTGTTTTTTTAGATTTAATACAACTTTTCTACAAGAATAATATGAAAGAAAATGTGTTACTTTGTAATTGAAAAACTCTTTTGTTTTTTTTTAATTTGTATGGTAAAAGTCAAGAATATAGTTACAACGGGAAACATTGATTTTTATTCGGCAAATACAGGTTCAGAACTTGCTTTGCCATTGGTGGAAGGTGGTATCGCTGCAGGATTTCCAAGTCCGGCACAAGATTACATCGATCTGAAAATCGACTTAAATAAAGAGTTGATTGCAAATCCATCCAGTACGTTTTACGGGCGGGTAAAAGGTTCTTCCATGCAGGATGCCGGTATTGAAAATGGAGATATTCTGGTGATTGATAAAAGCCTTGAACCGCGAGATGGCGATACGGCAGTTTGCTTTGTTGATGGAGAATTCACCTTGAAATATATTAAAATTGAACCCGATGCCGTGTACTTAATACCCGCTAACAGTAATTTTAAACCCATTAAAGTAACTGAAGAGAATAACTTTTGCATCTGGGGAGTTGTTACCTATTCTATTAAAAATCATAAGAGGAAATAATCTAATGTGATAATGTGTTGATAGGAAAATTAATTAGCACATCAGCAATCACATAATCTTATTAAAAATGTTCGGATTAATCGATTGTAATAATTTTTATGCTTCGTGCGAACGGGTTTTTAATCCATCACTGAACGGCAAGCCGGTAGTTGTGCTTTCAAACAATGATGGATGTGTTATTGCACGTTCGTCGGAAGCAAAGGCTTTGGGCATTCCTATGGGAGAACCGGTCTATAAATTGAAAGAATTAATTGAAACAAATGAGGTTTATGTTTTTTCTTCGAATTATGTGTTATATGGTGATATGTCCCATCGGGTAATGACTACTATTGCTTCGTTTGCGCCAGATATGGAAATTTACTCTATAGATGAAGCTTTTTTATTGCTCGACGGGTTTGAAAATAAAAATTTGAAAATTTATGGTCAGGAAATCGTACGAACAACTACTCGAAATACAGGAATCCCTGTTAGTCTGGGCATTGCACCCACAAAGACCTTAGCAAAAGTAGCTAATAAATTTGCGAAAAAATATAAAAATTACAAGGGTGTTTGTATAATCGATACAGATGAGAAGCGTGAAAAAGCGTTGAAGTTAACTGATGTTGGAGATGTTTGGGGAGTGGGTCGGCAATATTCAAAAAAGTTACAATACTATAGCATTCATACAGCCTGGGACTTTACACAACGCAGTAAAAGTTGGGTGCGACATACGATGGGCGTAGTAGGTGAACGTACATGGATGGAGCTGCGAGGAATTCCTTGTATAGAAATGGATCGGTCTACGAGCAAAAAGTCAATCTGTACTTCGCGCAGCTTTGGTGAGCGACTTACCGAATTGGGTCCAATTTCGGAAGCTGTTGCTAATTTTGCGGCTTCGTGTGCAGAAAAACTGAGAAAGCAGCACTCGTTGGCTTCGGTGATTATGGTTTTCCTTCATACAAACCCTCATGCTACCAATTTGCCACAATACAATAATCAAACGGTTATGCAGCTACCTATTCCGACTAATGACACCACTGAGCTTATCAATTATGCTATACGAGGATTAAAAGCTATTTTTGCCGAAGGCTATCGATTTAAGAAAGCGGGTGTAATTGTAAGTGAAATAGTGCCGGAACGACCTATGCAAACTGATTTATTTGATGTTCGAAATAGAGCGAAATTCAGCAAAATAATGTTGGTAATGGATAGTTTGAATGAATCTTATGGTAAACAGAAGGTAAAGATTGCAGCTCAGGGCTTTGATCGAAAATGGAAACTCAAAAATGAGAAATTGTCACCTTGCTACAGCACTAAATTAGATGATGTGTTAGAAGTAAAAGTGGAAGAAAAAACAACCGTTGTGTAACAAATAAATAAAAAATAACCCGCTGATAATCAACGGGTCATTTGTAAAACGTGGTACCACCAGGAATCGAACCGGGGACACAAGGATTTTCAGTCCTTTGCTCTACCAACTGAGCTATGGTACCATTTTCGCTTAGCGGGTGCAAATATACGGCTTTTTTTCATTCCTCAAAACCATTCCCTGAAAAAATCCGAAAAAAAGTCTGATTCAATTATTGGCGGCACTTAATGAGGAATTATAACCGATTGTTTATTAGCGATTAAGATTGTAAATCGTGTATAAATCAATTTACGGAACTACTATTACAGTATTTGGATTCAGACCTACATTCTCCATTTTATAACGCAGCATTCCATTTCGGCTAAAACAAAATAAATCACCTTTTGTAGTATAGTTTCGGGCATCAGTAAGATACACGTTGCCATTGGTCGGATGCACATAAATACCAAATGGACGTTCTAAAACGGTAGAATCTGTAATGAAATTATTTGAGATAATTCGTTCTGTTTTGCAGTCAAAGGTTTTAATCCAATACATATTGCTCACATAGTCAAAATTGTACATATATGCCGTATCGTTATGAATGGTAAAGTTAACTACCGGTAAATCGTTGAAAGTTTGCGCCACCTCATCTGTTTGAGTATTAATCCGTGCCCATTTCGCTTTAATATTTCCATTGTTTCCACGCGAAACCGCATACACATTACCTTCATTGTCGGTATCGAGTTTGTATGGATTCAGGCCAACGGTTATTTTTTTCATCTCGGTAAATGTATTTAGATTTACAACTGAAACTGTACTATCGTAGTTTGGAATATCCAGTCCACCTGAATTAGAAACGTATAACTTTCCATTTGCAACCGTTATACCATCCGGATTTCGACCTACAGAGGTTACAGCATCTATAGCCAACGAAGTGGTATCAATTCGTTCAACGGTACCATCGAATGAGCAAACATAAGCTTTATTGCTGTAAAAGGCAATATAGCGTGGTTGTCGTGCCACATTATTTGAGTTAAAAAAAGGTATTCGTTTGATTGAAATTCCAGATTTCAAATCGATTACCTCTACTTGCGATGACACATTTACGACTATCCACAATCTGCTGCCGTAGATTTTCATATCGTTGGCTGTATCTCCCAATCCGCGATTATTTTGAAATAAAAAATAATCGGAATTAAATGTTCTGTTATCAAAGTTCAGTAAACCCAACGTGCTGTTATTCATATTGAAAAGCCCTTCGGAAAGCACGTACATTTGGCCGGTTTCACCTGGTGTTGCAGGCAAATCAATAGGAGTAGCCACATCCTTCATATCGTCACATGCCGCTAAAAGCGAGATAATCAGAATATAAATAAGAGTAATACGAATTCTCATTTTATTGGTAATGATTTTGTCTTGCAAAAGTACATCAACTAAATCAGAAATAATCAATTTTTTAATTCTTGATTCTTGATTTTAAATAACCAGTCCACTTAAAGTATTGTAAAACAATTAATAATTCGAAATTCGCAATTCATTCACAACATGATATAACTCAATTTCATCTTTTTTGTGTATTTTTGCGAACCAAATTAAAAATTGAAGAAAATTACGAATGAATAATATCCGCAATTTCTGTATCATAGCCCACATTGATCATGGGAAAAGTACTTTAGCCGACCGTTTGTTAGAATACACCAATACTGTAGCAGGCAAAGAGATGCAAGCTCAAGTTCTTGATAACATGGATCTTGAACGTGAGAGAGGAATTACAATCAAGAGCCACGCTATCCAAATGAGTTATAAACTCAATGGGGAGGAATATGTTTTTAATTTAATTGATACTCCCGGACATGTTGACTTTTCATACGAAGTTTCGCGTTCGATAGCAGCTTGTGAAGGCGCATTGTTAATTGTTGATGCTACGCAAGGCATTCAGGCACAAACAATTTCAAACTTGTATATGGCCATCGAACATGATTTAGAAATTATCCCAATTATGAATAAAATGGACATGGATAATGCCATGCCCGAGGAAGTTGAAGATCAAATTGTTGAATTATTGGGCTGTAAACCCGAAGAAATTATACGAGCCAGCGGTAAAACAGGCTTGGGAGTAAACGAAATTCTTGAAGCTATAGTGAGCCGCGTTCCTGCTCCAAAAGGCGATCCGGAAGCTCCGCTACAATGTTTAATTTTCGACTCAGTGTTCAATTCATTTCGTGGAATAATCGCTTATTTTAAAATCGTTAATGGAACTATTAACAAAGGCGATTTAGTGAAATTTGTGAATACTGAAAAAGAATACAACGCTGAAGAAATAGGCATTCTTAAGTTGGAAATGTCACCTGCAAAAACACTGAGTGCGGGGAATGTGGGATATATAATTTCTGGCATCAAAACATCCAAAGAAGTAAAAGTAGGAGACACCATTACGCACGTGAAACGTCCTTGTTCAAAATCAATAGAAGGATTTCAGGAAGTGAAACCGATGGTCTTTGCCGGAGTTTATCCTATTGAAACAGAAGATTTTGAAGACTTGCGCTCTTCTATCGAAAAATTGCAGTTGAACGATGCATCGTTGACTTTTGAAGCAGAATCTTCTGTAGCATTAGGTTTTGGTTTTCGTTGCGGATTTCTTGGCATGTTGCACATGGAAATCATTCAGGAACGTCTCGAACGGGAATTTGACATGAATGTCATTACTACAGTTCCCAATGTTTCTTATAAAGTCTATACCAATAAAGGCGATTTAATTGAGGTTCATAATCCCTCCGGATTGCCTGATATTATGTCCATTGACCGCATTGAAGAACCTTTTATTCGTGCTTCAATAATTACCCGTACCGATTATATTGGACAACTAATGACACTTTGCCTCGGTAAGCGAGGAGAATTAGTAAAACAGAATTACATTTCTGGAAACCGCATGGAGCTGATATATGATTTGCCACTAGGTGAGATAGTTTTCGACTTCTACGATCGTCTGAAAAGCATTTCGAAAGGCTACGCTTCGTTCGATTATCACATGAACGGTTTTCGCCCATCAAAATTGATACGGTTGGATATTCTTTTAAATAGTGAGCCGGTAGACGCGCTTTCATGCCTTATTCACGTGGATAATGCTGTTGCACTTGGAAAACGCATGTGCGAAAAATTAAAAGAACTAATTCCACGCCAACAGTTTGATATTGCTGTACAAGCTGCCATTGGAGCCAAAATAATTTCGCGCGAAACAATAAAAGCAGTACGTAAAGATGTAACTGCCAAGTGCTATGGCGGTGACATTAGCCGTAAACGGAAACTGCTGGAGAAGCAGAAAAAAGGGAAAAAAAGGATGAAGCAAATTGGTAATGTAGAAGTACCTCAGAAGGCTTTTCTGGAAGTGCTAAAACTTGATTAAATTTAACGATTAAAAGGATGTCATTTTGAAAATCAAATTTAGGTTTTTATAAGAATGTTTTTTTGTGTAATGCAAATTTTATATGTAAATTTGCGACTTATTTCTAAAAAATAGAACAATAATAAATTTACAAACACTATAAAATTATGTCAGAGTTAGTTGGACATATTTCACAAATCATTGGTCCTGTAGTCGATGTCTTTTTTGATTTAAAAGGCAAAGAAGAAATGAAGTTACCGGCCATTAATGATGCCTTGAGCATCGATCGTGGAAATGGGAAGGAACTGATTGTTGAAATTCAACAACATATTGGAGAAAATACGGTTCGCACAGTGGCCATGGATTCAACCGACGGGCTTCGTCGTGGTTTAAAAGTTGTTGCTTTAGGTAATGCCATTTCAATGCCGGTAGGTAATCAGGTAAAAGGTCGATTAATGAATGTTATCGGAGATTCCATCGACGGAATGAAAACGCTCGACAAAAAAGGAGCTTATCCAATACATCGCGAACCTCCAAAATTTGAAGACTTAACAACCAGTCAGGAAATTCTTTCTACCGGTATTAAGGTAATTGACTTACTCGAACCTTATTCAAAAGGAGGAAAAATTGGCCTTTTTGGTGGAGCAGGTGTAGGTAAAACAGTTTTGATCCAAGAACTTATAAATAATATCGCCAAAGGACATGATGGGTTTTCTGTTTTTGCCGGCGTAGGTGAACGTACCCGTGAAGGGAATGATTTACTGCGTGAAATGATTGAATCGAACGTAATTCGATATGGTGATGAATTTAAGAAAAGCATGGAAGAAGGCAATTGGGATTTGTCGAAAATTGATTATTCCGAAGTTGAAAAATCGCAGGTAACATTGGTGTTCGGGCAGATGAACGAACCACCGGGAGCACGTTCGTCTGTTGCACTTTCAGGATTGACAGTGGCCGAATCTTTTCGCGATGGAGATGGTGCAGGCACAGGACGTGATATTCTTTTCTTTATCGATAATATTTTCCGTTTCACACAGGCAGGTTCGGAAGTTTCGGCTCTGCTCGGTCGTATGCCTTCGGCAGTAGGATATCAACCAACGTTGGCAACTGAAATGGGAAGAATGCAGGAACGTATTACTTCTACTAAAAATGGTTCAATTACATCGGTTCAGGCAGTTTATGTACCTGCAGATGACTTAACCGACCCAGCTCCTGCTACCACTTTCTCACACTTGGATGCCACTACGGTATTGAGTCGAAAAATATCGGAGTTAGGTATTTTTCCTGCCGTTGATCCGTTGGAATCCACTTCACGTATTCTCGATCCGTTGGTAGTCGGTGAAGATCACTACAATACAGCTCAACGTGTAAAACAAATTTTACAACGCAACAAAGAATTACAAGATATTATTTCCATTCTCGGAATGGAAGAATTGTCGGAAGAAGATCGTTTGGTGGTAACCCGTGCCCGCAAGGTTCAACGTTTTCTTTCGCAGCCAATGTATATGGCATCTCAGTTTACAGGTCTTCCCGGCGTGATGGTGTCTATAGAAGAAACCATTCGCGGTTTCAAAATGATATTGGATGGCGAGCTGGATTATCTTCCTGAAATGGCGTTCCTGAGTGTTGGAACTATTGACGATGCTATTGCAAAAGGTCAAAAATTAATTGAACAATCGAAAAAGTAAATCAGGGGATTAGTTAATTGGAGAGTAAGTTAATTTGAAAATAAGTTATTGAACAAAAATAACCAATTAACCAGTCAACCAATTAACCAAAAAACTAATCAACCAATCATGAAATTAGACATAATCACTCCCAAACAAATATATTTTTCCGGCGAAGTAACCTCAGTCACTTTGCCTGGGACAAGTGGGTTTTTTACGGTGTGGGAAAATCATGCTGCACTCATTTCATCTTTAGTAAAAGGTAAAATTAGTTTTTCAGTCGATAAAAAAGAAACAGAATTGAATATAGAGGGCGGTTTTGCTGAAATCAGTAAAAATCTGGTAACGGTTTGTCTTGAATTGGTGGATGAAAGAGCTTAAAAGAAAACTTGTAATAATACATACGGTCGTTATGTTTTTAAGCGGTTGGGGAATTTGGTGGTTAATACAAGCTGTTCTACCAAAGTATTATTTTGCCTGGTATCCGTATGTCCCGACATTCTTTTTTGTAATAGGTATTATTTTTATTTCAATTTTAGATCATCCTAACATAGAAAATCCACGTAAGACGGTGAATTTATATATGTTATTGCGTTTATCAAAAGTTTTTGTCAGTTTAATTTTTGCCGGAATTTATTTCTTAGCAGTAAGAGTTCAATTGAAAGAATTTGGTCTTGTATTTATTTCATTTTACCTGTTATATCTGGCTTTAGAAACTTATTATTTCTATCTTACAGAAAAGGAAATTAAAAAAAGCAAAGGAAATGAGTAGTTTACATAAAATATTCGGTTTAATAGCCATTTTAGCATTCATGTCGGTTTCTCCGGTCATGGCTAATGAACCTAGCTCTCCGGCTTCATCAGAGAAAGGCTCTTTCGATGTAAAATCGTTCATTTTGGAACACGTTGGAGATTCATATCAATGGCATATAACCAAATGGGGAAATAACGAAATCTCTATTCCATTGCCGGTGATTGTTTATAGTAAAACTACCGGATGGCACGTCTTTTTATCTTCTGCTCTTCTCGAAGGTGCAAGTTACGAAGGATTGTCAATAGCTGTTGATGGAAAATACAAGGGAAAAATTGTGGAAAAAACTGCTGACGGAAATGAAGTTCGTCCTTTTGATATTTCCATAACAAAGGTCGTTTTTGCATTGCTTTTCAATAGTTTATTGCTTATTATTATTATCATGTCGGTTGCCCGTTCGTATAAGAAAGATAATTTTGAATCGAAAAAAGGGTTTGTCGGATTTATGGAAATGTTTATCATGAACATAAATGATGATGTTATAAAGCCGGGAATAGGAAAAGATTACAAACGATATGCCCCTTATTTGCTGACAGTATTCTTTTTTGTTTTTATCAATAATTTGATGGGGCTAATTCCTATTTTCCCGGGTGGGGCAAATGTTACAGGTAATATTGCCATAACCTTTGTACTGGCAATTATTACATTTATAATTGTAAATATTTCAGGATCAAAAGAGTACTGGAAAGAAATCTTTTGGCCTGAAGTGCCGCTCTGGCTTAAAGCTCCGATTCCAATTATGCCTGCTATAGAAATTGTCGGCGTTTTCACAAAACCATTTGCATTGATGATTCGTCTTTTTGCCAATATGATTGCAGGACACTCAATTGTGTTGGGATTAACCTGCTTAATCTTTGTCACGGTAAGCATGGGTCAGGCTATGAATACAAGTATGACGGTGGTTTCAGTCATAATGACATTGTTCATTAATATAGTAGAGCTATTGGTGGCCTACATTCAGGCTTATATTTTCACCATGTTGTCGGCAGTATTTATTGGATTGGCACGGATTGAACCACATCACGTTCACGAAGAAATCAAAGAATAATGTACCACTAAATCATTCTTTGAGCGGGAGCTTTAAGGTGCTAAGGATTTTTAGAATTAAATAGAAAAAAAATTATAAACTTTGTCTTTAATCCTCTTTTGGGGGTTGGGGAACTAAAAAATCAAACATTATGTTACTTACAATTTTATTACAAGCAGCCGCCGGTGCTGCAGGTTTGGGAAAATTAGGTGCTGGTATTGGTGCAGGTCTTGCAGCTATTGGAGCCGGTATTGGAATTGGGCAAATTGGTGGTTCAGCTATGGAAGGAATTGCTCGTCAACCTGAAGTGGCAGGAGATATTCGTATGAATATGATTATTGCTGCTGCACTTGTTGAAGGTGTTGCTTTGTTTGCCGTAGTAGTTTGCGGTTTTATTCTTTAATTTTAGCCAAAGGCTTAAAATCAAAGATTTAAGTCAGTTGAGATATTAAATCAACTGTCAATTATCAATTGTAAACCCATTGAATTATGTCGTTATTATTGCCTGATTCCGGTCTGCTGTTCTGGATGTTGCTATCCTTTGGGATAGTAGCGTTTGTACTTGTAAAGTACGGTTTCCCAGTGATTATTAAAATGGTGGAAAGCCGCAAGACTTACATTGATGAGTCGCTTCTTATTGCTAAACAAGCTTACGAGCAAATGGCAAAGGTAAAAACTCAGGGTGAAGTTATCGTGGATAATGCCCGTCGTGAGCAAGTGAAAATCATGAACGAAGCAGCTCAAACCCGTGACATGCTGATTAATGATGCGAAAGAAAAAGCAAGCCTCGAGGCATCAAAATTAGTGGAAGAAGCCAGAAAGCAAATTCTGATTGAGAAAGAAGATGCAATTCGTGACATTCGCCGTCAGGTTGCTGAATTATCCGTGGATATTGCCGAAAAAATTCTTCGTGGACAATTGGAAAAGAAAGATGAGCAAATGGATATGATTAACCGCTTGCTCGACGAAATCAATATCTCTAAATCGTAAATTGGTTGATTGGTCAACTGGTTAATTAGTTTGCAGGTTTATTCTGGTTCAATCGTCAATTATAAATTAAAAATCATAAATCAATAATGAATACAGGACTCATATCGGTTCGTTACGCCACTGCTTTGTTAGATTTTGCCAATGTGAGCAAGAATCAGGATCGCGTGTACACCGAAGCAAAGTCAATTATACAAAGCTTTTCGAAATTCAGTGAATTGCGGACTGTGTTGGATAATCCGGTGTTGGCAAAGGCAGATAAACGGAAAATCATCCTTTTGGCTGCAGGAGGAAATACAAGCAAGCCTCTTGAACGTTTTGTGGATTTATTACTGGGAAATGACCGGGAAATTAATTTACAAAACATAATGCTGAAATATATTGATTTATATCGCAAGCAGAAGGATATTCATTATGGAAAACTAATTACTGCTTCTGCTGTTAATCCTGCAGTTGAAAAACGATTGATGACACTGGTTGAAAACACAACTGGCGGAACCATTGAAATAGAAAAAATAATTGACAAAGAAATTCTGGGAGGATTTATGTTCGAGGTTGATTTTGTTCGTTGGGATGCCAGCATCTCCGGTCAACTTCGCAGAATTAAGAAGGAATATAGTGAGAAAAATAAAAAAACTGTTTAAAGCCCCCTAATTAAATACAAGATGTCTGATAATATTAAGGTGAGCGAAGTATCTGAAATACTTCGGATGCAACTCGAAGGAATTGACACCACTGTTCAGTTCGACGAAGTAGGCACAGTACTGCAAGTCGGTGACGGTGTAGTTCGTATTTATGGACTACGCAACGCTGAAGCCAACGAATTATTGGAGTTTGAGAACGGAATCAAAGCCATTGTGATGAATTTGGAAGAAGATAATGTTGGAGCCGTGTTGCTTGGACCTTCCAGTCGAATTAAAGAAGGGTATACTGTAAAACGCACAAAACTGGTAGCTTCTATCAATGTGGGTGAGGGTATGCTCGGCAGGGTTATCAATCCACTGGGTGAACCAATTGATGGCAAAGGAAAAATCAGCGGCGAGTTGATTGAAATGCCACTCGAACGTAAAGCTCCCGGAGTTATTTACAGACAACCTGTTAATCAGCCGCTGCAAACAGGATTGAAAGCAGTTGATGCTATGATTCCAATCGGACGGGGACAACGTGAGTTGATTATTGGTGACCGCCAGACAGGCAAAACGAGTGTGGCAATTGATACCATCATTAATCAGAGATCAAATTTTGAAGCAGGTGATCCTGTATATTGTATCTATGTAGCTATCGGCCAAAAAGGTTCTACAGTTGCTGCTATTTACAATACACTGTTGGAGCACGGAGCAATGGATTATACAGTAATTGTTTCGGCTACGGCTTCCGATCCTGCTGCTTTACAGTATTATGCCCCATTTGCAGGTGCATCCATTGGCGAACTCTTCCGCGACACCGGTCGTCATGCCTTGGTAGTGTACGATGATTTATCAAAACAAGCAGTTGCATACCGCGAAGTTTCGTTGATTCTTCGTCGTCCTTCCGGGCGTGAAGCTTACCCGGGTGATATTTTCTACTTGCACTCACGTTTACTCGAAAGAGCTGCCCGTGTTATTTCACAACAGGAAGTTGCCGAACAAATGAATGATTTACCCGAAAGCTTGAAAGGGAAAGTAAAAGGCGGCGGTTCACTAACTGCATTGCCAATTATTGAAACACAAGCCGGCGACGTTTCGGCCTATATTCCTACCAACGTAATTTCAATTACCGACGGTCAGATATTCCTTGATACCGATTTATTCAATCAGGGGAATCGTCCGGCTATCAACGTAGGTATTTCGGTTTCGCGTGTGGGCGGTAATGCTCAAATTAAAGCCATGAAAAAAGTAGCCGGTACCTTGAAAATGGATCAGGCACAGTTCCGCGAACTGGAAGCATTTACCAAATTTGGTGGCGACATGGATCCTGTAACAGCTATGACCATTGATAAAGGTCAAAAAAACACACGATTACTTGTTCAGGCTTTGCATGAACCGTTATCGGTTGAGAAACAAGTGGCAGTACTCTACTGCGGAACAAATGGCTTACTGGCCAATGTTCCACTGACCAAAGTGCCTGAGTTCCAAAGAGAATTTTTGATGGTACTGGAATTAACACATCAAGTTGATGTACTCGATGTAATCAAAAAAGGAATTATAAACGACGAGGTAACTGACATTATCAAACAAGTTGCAGGAGACGTTGCAAAAAGAGTTTTAGTCAATAGTTAACATCTGACGGTTATTTGTTTATACGAATTTATAGTTTTCAATGGTAAATTGCAAATTAAAAAATGTCAACATTAAAGGAAATTAAATCACGCATTCAGTCGGTAAAGTCGACCCAGAAGATTACATCGGCTATGAAGATGGTGTCTTCTGCAAAATTGCGTAAAGCCCAGAAGACCATTGAGAATTTTTTCCCCTATGAGCAACGAATGAATGGTTTACTTAGCAATTTCCTGAGTGCAGAAGAATCTAATTCGTCTGTTTTTTCAGAAGTGCGCGATGTAAGACGTGTTGCAATTATTGTTTTTTCATCGAATTCAAGTTTATGTGGGGGTTATAATTCCAATGTTTCAAAGTTACTGACTCAAACCGTTGAGAAATATCAATCATTGGGCAGGGAACATTTATTGATTTTCCCTGTTGGTAAAAAGGTGGCAAAAGCCAGCCGGAAGTTAGGTTTTGAACCGGAATCAAACTTTGATTCACTGGCTGATAAGCCAAGTTATACTGCTTCAGTAGAATTAGCTGATAATTTAATTCAGATGTTCAAAGATAAAAACATTGATAAAGTAGAACTCATCTATCACCATTTTGTAAGCAAAAGTTCACAGGTGCTGACATCCGAAACCTTCTTACCCATTCAACTGCAATCGGCTGAAAAGGGAAGTGTGGCACTTGATTACATTGTTGAACCAGACAGGGAAACAATCATGGCAGAATTGATACCAAAGGTACTCCGTCTGAAGATTTACACAGCTCTGCTTGATTCTAATGCTTCGGAACATGCGGCGCGCACTATGGCCATGCAAATTGCTACAGATAATGCAACTGATTTGTTGCAAGATCTTTCGTTGCAATATAACAAATCCCGCCAGCAAGCTATTACCAACGAATTACTTGATATTGTGGGTGGTTCATTTGGACAGAATTAATAGTTATTATTTTTTTGAGAGGCTACGAATTATCGTAGCCTTTTTTGTAGCGTTTATAATTTAAAGGTATTAAAAACTTTAAAGAGAAATCGATATTTTTGTGTGGACAATATTTTATAATATATTCTGTACAGTATAAGTTTATTCTTCGGCATAACAGATTCAAAAAAAAGAGGAACAAACCTAAGTTTGTACCTCTTTTTTAAATACGAAACGTATTTTATTTATTCTGCAACAGATGTTTCTTCTGTAGGAACAACAGGTGTTTCTACAGGCGCAGAAGCTACCGGAGCAACAGTTTCAGCTTTTTTTGCACTACCTGCACGACGTGTACGGGCAGCTTTCTTAGTAGCTTTTTCTTTCAACATATTTTCGTTGTAATCTACTAACTCGATAATACACATTTCGGCATTATCCCCTTGACGGAAACCTGTGCGTAAAATGCGGGTGTATCCTCCGGGACGATTTGCAATTTTCACTGATACATTTTGAAACAGTTCAGTGACCATTTCTTTATTTTGTAAGTGACTAAAAACCATACGACGTGAGTGTGTGGTATCATCTTTCGATTTTGTCAAAAGTGGTTCTACATAAACCTGCAAAGCCTTTGCCTTTGCAAGCGTAGTAGCGATTCTCTTATGTTGAATAAGAGAAGTAGCCATATTGGACAACATTGCCTTTCTGTGAGATGTTGTACGGCCTAAGTGGTTGAATTTTTTATTATGTCTCATCTCTTTTAGTCTTTATCTAATTTATATTTGGCAATATCCATTCCGAAGGATAAATTCAAGCTTTCTAATTTTTCTTCTAACTCGGTTAACGATTTTTTACCAAAGTTACGGAACTTCAATAAATCATGACGGTGATATCCGGCCAATTGACCCAAAGTGTCAACATCAGCAGCTTTCAAACAATTGAGAGCGCGAACAGAAAGTTCGAGGTCAGTCAACTTTGTTTTCAGTAATTGACGCATATGCAGGATTTCTTCGTCAAACTCATCGCTTCCTTCACCTTCACTAACTTCTAACGAAATTTTTTCGTCAGAGAACAGCATAAAGTGATGAATCAAAATCTTAGCTGCTTCCTTCAAAGCTTCTTTTGGGTGAATAGAACCATCGGTACTGATTTCCAATACTAATTTTTCATAATCAGTAACTTGTTCTACCCGATAGTTTTCAATAGAATACTTTACGTTACGAATAGGAGTAAAGATAGCATCAATCGGAATAACACCAATCTCGCTGTTAGCGGTTTTGTTATCTTCGGAAGGAGAATAGCCACGTCCCTTGTTTACTGTAATATCAATCTGAAAATTAGCAGAAGAATCGAGTTGGCATATAACCAGTTTTGGATTTAGTACTTCAAATCCGGTAAAATATTTTCCAATATCACCGGCTTTAAAAGAAGTTGCACCAGAAACATTAATAGTTACTTTTTCATTTTCGATGTCTTCAACAATTTGTTTGAAGCGTACTTGTTTCAAATTCAGAATGATGTTTGTAACATCATCAATTACTCCAGGAATAGTAGAATACTCATGATCAATACCTTCTATTTTAATGGAAGTAATAGCGAAACCTTCGAGAGAAGACAAGAGGATACGGCGCAAAGCATTACCTATTGTAATACCGTAACCGGGTTCCAACGGACGAAATTCAAATTTCCCTTGAAAAGCGTCAGCTTCCAACATGATTACCTTTTCAGGCTTTTGAAATGCTAATATAGCCATGGATTCACTTATTATTTAGAGTATAACTCAACGATTAATTGTTCTTTGATATTTTCAGGAATATCTTCACGTTCAGGAATGTGTAAGAATACTCCTGACATGGAAGCTGCATTCCATTCAATCCAAGGATATTTGCTATGGTTAAAGCCATTCAATGAAGTGTTGATTACTTCCATTGATTTGTCCTTTTCACGAACTGCAATAACTTGACCTGGGCGAACATGATATGAAGCGATATTTACTACTTTCCCATCAACAGTGATGTGCTTGTGACTTACTAATTGACGAGCACCAGAGCGTGTTGGAGCAAATCCCAACCGATAAACAAGGTTATCTAAGCGGGCTTCTAATAATTGTAATAAAACTTCACCTGTAACACCTTTAGTGCTATGAGCTTTTTCGTACATGTTACGAAATTGCTTTTCCAAAACACCGTAAGTATATTTAGCTTTTTGTTTTTCGCGCAGCTGAATACCGTATTCTGATGTTTTTTTACGACGACCCTGACCATGTTGTCCTGGAGGATAATTCTTTTTAGCCAACACTTTGTCTGGTCCGAAAATAGCTTCACCAAACTTACGTGCTATTCTTGACTTTGGTCCAATATATCTTGCCATTTTTTCTTTTTTTGTTTAAAATTGATTATGTGTTCCACGAGCACAAATCGGTTGAAACTTAACACAGCCGCGATTGCAGAGAGGTTTGTAATGCAATCAATTTAAAAATTTCACCAATTACTAAGCAAGGAAACCCGATTACAAATTACACTCTACGACGTTTAGGAGGACGACAACCATTGTGTGGAAGTGGAGTAACGTCAACAATCTCGGTTACTTCAATACCAGCACCATGAATGGTACGAATGGCTGATTCACGACCATTCCCGGGACCTTTTACGTAAGCTTTTACTTTTTTTAAGCCTAAGTCTAATGCAACTTTTGAGCAATCCTGGGCGGCCATTTGGGCTGCATAAGGAGTGTTTTTCTTTGAGCCTCTGAATCCCATCTTACCTGCTGAAGACCAAGATATAACCTGACCATCACCATTAGTAAGTGTAACAATAATGTTGTTAAATGAAGAGTGTACATGCAATTGTCCTACACCGTCGACTTTAACGACTCTTTTTTTGGCTGCAACTGTTTTCTTTGCCATATTATTTCTATTATTTTGCTTTTTCTAAAATTCGCAAACAGTTAATAACTTCTTATTTGGTTGCTTTTTTCTTGTTAGCAACTGTTTTCTTTTTACCTTTACGAGTACGAGCGTTATTTTTCGTACTTTGACCTCTCAAAGGAAGACCGATACGGTGGCGAACTCCACGGTAGCAACCAATATCCATCAATCGCTTGATGTTTGTTTGCACTTCAGAGCGAAGGTCACCTTCAACTTTGTATCCTGTTCCTATGATCTCGCGGATCTTAGATGCTTGGTCGTCTGTCCAATCTTTCACTTTGATGTTGATATCAACACCGGCAGTTTCTAAAATCTTTTTTGCACTATTGCGACCTATTCCGTAGATATAAGTCAATCCAACTTCCCCACGTTTGTTTTGGGGTAAATCTACTCCGACAATTCTTATAGCCATAAACTATTTTTTTTCTAAAATAAATGAATTACCCCTGACGTTGTTTAAACTTAGGATTTTTTTTATTAATAACATACAAGCGACCTTTCCGGCGAACAATTTTACAATCGTCGGTGCGCTTTTTTACAGATGCTCTTACTTTCATGTGAAATATTTTTTATTTTATTTATATCTAAAAGAGATTCTTCCTTTTGACAAATCGTAAGGTGACATTTCAACTTTTACTTTATCGCCTGGCAAAATTTTTATATAATGCATACGCATTTTGCCTGAGATATGAGCTGTAATTACGTGACCGTTTTCCAACTCTACGCGAAACATGGCATTAGATAATGCTTCGATTATCTTTCCATCTTGTTCAATTGCTGTTTGCTTGGCCATAAATTAAATTGCTTTGTTGCCTAAAACTTGTTCTATATATTCAAAACTCGATAAAATATCAGCTTTGCCACGTCTTATTGCTATTGAATGTTCAAAATGAGCTGAAGGTTTTCTATCCAATGTTCGGGTAGTCCATCCATCTTTTTCAAAAACCAAATGCCTGCTTCCTAAATTAATCATAGGCTCAATTGCAATTGTCATACCTGATTTGAGCATTATGCCATTCCCTTTCCTTCCGTAATTTGGAACTTCAGGCGCTTCATGCAAATTACGTCCAACTCCATGTCCGATCATTTCCCGAACCACTGAATATCCACGCTCTTCGCAATATGACTGAACTGCATGACCAATATCACCTAATCTTCGGCCTTCCTGAGCTTGCTCAATACCTTTGTAAAGCGATTCTTTCGTTGTTTTTAATAAATCGACAATTTCAGGTTTTACATCGCCAACACAAAAAGTATAAGCCGAATCACCGTGAAATCCATTAATATAAGCACCACAATCAACCGAAATAACATCTCCATCTTCTAAAAAAACTTTATTTGAAGGAATTCCGTGCACAACTTGCTCATTGACTGATGTACAAATAGAGTTAGGGAAACCACCGTAATTTAGAAAATTAGGTACTGCACCATGATCACGAATGAATTCATCAGCTATTTTGTCTAATTGGACTGTGCTTATACCCGGTGCAATAATTTTTGCAAGTTCAGCTAACGTTTTAGCCACTATTTGATTACTGATACGAAGCAATTCAATTTCTTCGTCCGATTTTAAAAAAATCATTCGATTTTACGTTTAATTAGTAAGCAGAAGCTCCACCTGTACGACCTTTGATTCGTCCAGTTTTTAATAAGCCATCATAATGACGCATCAATAAGTGACTTTCAATTTGCTGTAATGTATCAAGTATAACTCCAACCAAAATCAGCAACGAAGTGCCGCCAAAAAATGCTGCGAAACCTTGATTGATTCCAACAATTCTGGCAAACGCCGGCATTATTGCAATTATAGCTAGGAAAATTGATCCCGGCAATGTGATTCGAGACATAATTAAATCTAAATATTCTGCAGTACGTTTTCCTGGTTTGATTCCAGGAATAAATCCATTATTGCGCTTCATTTCCTCTGCCATTTGAGTTGGATTGATTGTGATTGCTGTATAAAAATAAGTGAACACAACAATCAATAATCCAAATACAAAGTTGTACCAAAACCCGGAATTATCCATAAATGCTCCCACAAATCCTCTCATAGATTCTGATTTAGAAAATCCTACTAAAGTGATTGGTATAAACATAATTGCCTGAGCAAAGATGATTGGCATAACACCTGCAGCATTAATTTTTAAAGGAATATATTGACGAACACCACCATACTGTTTGTTACCAACTACACGTTTAGCATACTGAACAGGTACTTTACGAGTTCCTTGAACCAAAAGAATAGAAGCAGCAATAACTATCAACAAAATAATTAGCTCACCAATAAACATTACTAAGCCTCCACCGGCATCGCCTAAACGAGAAGCAAATTCTTTAATAATGGCTCCCGGGAAACGAGCAATAATACCTATCAAAATGATAAATGAAATTCCATTTCCAATTCCTTTATCGGTAATTCTTTCTCCAAGCCACATCACAAACATACTACCACCACAAAGAATTAATGTGGATGAAATCGTAAACAAGATTCCGCTTGGAAATGCTGATCCAGACTGTGCCATTTGAACACTTAAATTTACCAAGTATGAAGGACCTTGAAGAAGTAAGATACCAACAGTCAAATAACGGGTAAATTGATTCATTTTCCTTGTTCCACTTTCACCTTCGCGTTGCATTTTCTGAAAATATGGAACGGCAATTGTTAATAACTGAATTACAATTGAAGCTGAAATATATGGCATGATACCCAAAGCAAAAACAGAAGCATTTGCAAATGCACCACCCGAGAACATATCCAACAAAGCTAACAAACCACCTTGTGTTTGACTTTTCAATGCAGATAAAGCAGTTGGGTCAATACCCGGAAGAACAATATAAGATCCAAAACGATAAATCATAACAAAGAAAAATGTTGTGACTAGGCGTTTACGAAGGTCTTCAATTTTCCAGATATTCTTGATTGTCTCTATAAGTTTCATCCGATTATAGTTTTACTACGGTTCCACCTGCGGCTACGATTGCTTCCTCTGCCGATTTAGAAAATCCATTTGCTTCAACATCAATCTTTATTGTCAAAACACCCTTACCTAAAATTTTGGCTAAGGCTGTTTTTGAAAGAAAACCAGCTTCTCTCAATTCAACTAACCCAATTTTACTCAGTTTTTTTGATTCAGCAAGAATTTGAAGTGTATCAAGGTTGATAGCTTTATACTCAACACGATTAATGTTTTTGAAACCAAATTTTGGTAATCGACGTTGAATTGGCATTTGACCGCCTTCAAATCCAATTTTTTTGGAATATCCTGAACGTGATTTCTGTCCTTTGTGCCCTTTTGTGGAGGTTCCACCTAATCCAGAACCGGTACCACGACCAATTCTTTTTCTAGTTTGAGTAGAACCTGCTGCTGGGGTTAAATTACTTAAATTCATATCTTATTATTTAAAGAGTCTTAGAATAATATTAATTAATCACTTCAACCAAGTGTTTCACTTTAGCTACCATTCCCAAAATTTGAGGTGTAGCTTCGTGTTCAACTACGGCATTCATTTTTTTCAAACCAAGAGCTTCCAAGGTCAATTTCTGAACTTTTGGGCATCTGATTTTACTTCTTACTTGTTTAATTTTTATTGTTGCCATAAAATGTTGTAGATTTATCCGTTAAACACTGTATCAAGCGAAACACCTCTATTCTGAGCCACCATGTGCGCGTCACGCAATTCACCTAAAGCTACAATTGTAGCCTTTACTAAGTTGTGAGGGTTTGATGAGCCTTTTGATTTTGCCAAAACGTCAGTAATACCTACACTTTCGAGTACTGCACGCATTGCACCACCGGCTTTAACTCCGGTACCATGTGAAGCAGGACTGATAAATACCTGAGCACCACCAAATTTTGAAACTTGTTCGTGAGGAATAGTTCCATTCAAAACAGGCACTTTAATCAAGTTTTTCTTAGCAGCTTCAGTTCCTTTTGCAATAGCAGCAGTTACTTCGCCTGCTTTACCGAGTCCCCAACCTACAATTCCATCTTCATTTCCAACCACAACGATTGCCGAAAAACTGAAAGTACGTCCACCTTTAGTAACTTTAGTTACACGGTTAACAGCCACCAATCTGTCTTTTAATTCTAAATCGTTGGTCGATTTTACTTTATTCATATTTGTTGCCATACTTGATTAAAATTTAAGACCAGCTTCGCGTGCAGCATCGGCTAATTGTTTAACTCTACCATGATATAAATAACCGTTACGGTCAAATATCACTTCTGTAATTCCGGCTTCTTGAGCAACTTTAGCTACCAATGCGCCTACTTTAGCAGCTTGTTCTGTTTTAGTTACTTTTTCTTTTAAACCAAGAGAAGATGCTGAAGCTAATGTTTTTCCATTTACGTCATCAATTAGTTGAGCATAAATTTGTGTGTTGCTTCTAAACACTGTCATACGTGGTTTTTGAGCAGTTCCGGACACTTTGTGACGGATATGTGCTTTTATTCTTGTTCTTCTATCTAAATTTGTTGTCATAATTTCACAAGTTTACGTAAATTATTTACCGGCAGATTTACCTGCTTTGCGGCGAAGTACTTCACCCGCGAATTTAATACCTTTTCCTTTGTATGGTTCGGGTTTACGGAATGATCGGATTTTAGCGCAAATCTGACCAATCAGTTGTTTGTCGCAGCTTTCCAAAATTACAATCGGATTTTGGTTACGCTCACTTTTTGTTTCGATTTTGACTTCAGAGGGTAAACTCATAAATATATTGTGAGTATAACCTAAGGCGAATTCTAATACCTGACCTTGGTTCGACACACGATAACCGACCCCAACTAATTCCAGGGTTTTCTTGTAACCTTCTGAAACACCAATAATCATGTTGTGAATCAACGAACGATACAATCCGTGGAATGCACGATTTTGTTTTTCATCATCCTGACGTGAAACTGTACATACACCAGCTTCAATAGTTACTGTAATATTTGGATTAACTTCTTGAGTCAAAACTCCCTTTGGTCCTTTAACAGTAACCAGAGTATCCTTTACCGAAATAGTTACTCCGGCAGGTATGTTTATGGGTAATTTTCCTATTCTTGACATGCTTCTTTCCTCCTTTTAATAAATGTAACAAATAACTTCACCACCTATTTTCAAGTCAGCTGCCTCTTTGTTGGTCATTACACCTTTAGAAGTAGTCAAAATGGCAATACCAAGTCCGTTTAATACACGTGGCATATCATTATGTCCAACATATTGACGTAAACCCGGAGTTGAAACTCGTATCAATTTCTTGATAGAGTTAACTTTGTTAACCGGATCATACTTTAAGGCAATTTTAATTGTGCCTTGTGGACCTTCTTCTACAAACTTGTAGTTTAAGATATAGCCTTTTTCATGCAATATCCGGGTCATTTCTTTTTTTAAATTCGACGCAGGAATTTCCACCACTCGGTGGTTTGCTTTAATAGCGTTCCGCAATCGGGTAAGATAATCTGCTATTGGATCTGTCATATAATTGTTTTTTAAATTGATCCCGACTATCGGGACAATATTTAATTAATTTTTTGTTTTGCGTAGTTACATGTAAGGTTGTGCCTTACCTCTGCAATACATTTGTATTACCAAGATGCTTTCTTTACTCCTGGTATTAAGCCGTTCGATGCCATTTCGCGAAATTGAATACGTGAAATACCAAATTGACGCATATATCCTTTTGGACGACCGGTAATTTTGCAACGATTGTGCAGACGTACCGATGAAGCGTTTTTAGGAATCGATTGAAGACCTTCGTAATTGCCTTCAGCGATAAATTTTGCACGTTTTTCAGCGAATTTAGCAACCAGTTTGGCTCTTTTTACCTCGCGGGCTTTCATTGATTCTTTTGCCATTGTGTTTTCTAAATTAATTTTTTTTGAATGGTAATCCAAATTCTTTCAACAATGCGAAACCTTCTTCGTCGGTTGCAGCAGTTGTTACAAATGTGATGTTCATGCCCAATAAACGGGTAATACCATCAATGTTGATTTCAGGAAAAATAATTTGCTCGGTAATACCAAGTGTATAATTTCCACGTCCATCCAATTTGTTTTCAATTCCTCTAAAGTCACGAACGCGAGGTAAAGCAACGCGGATAAGACGTTCCAAAAATTCGTACATACGATCTCCGCGTAAAGTTACACGAACACCAATAGGCATTTTGCGACGTAACTTGAAGTTTGAAATGTCTTTTTTAGAAATGGTAGCAACGGCTTTTTGACCTGTAATCGTGGTCATTTCATTGATAGCAACTTCGATAATTTTTTTATCGGCAACGGCTATACCCAATCCTTGGTTTAGAACTATTTTTTCGAGTTTTGGAGCTTGCATAACTGAGCTGTAACCAAACTCTTTCAGTAAGATAGGAACGATACGTTCTCTGTAATCTTGTTTTAAACTTGCTGTATTCATTCTTAAATCTCTCCTCCTGATTTTTTAGAAATACGCACCAATTTCCCTTCGGAATTCAATTTACGACCCACTCTGACAGGTTTACCACCTTCAACAGGGTTCAAATTTGAAATATGAATGGCGGCTTCTTTTTTGATTATTCCACCTTGAGGGCTGTTCGCGTTAGGTTTGGTGCTCTTTGACACCAAATTTACACCTTCTACAATTGCGCGTTGGTCTTTCACAAGAACTTCTAACACGCGACCGGTTTTGCCTTTGTCAACTCCGGTATTTACGTAAACGGTATCACCTTTTTTTATGTGTAATTTACTCATCACTGTTTTATTTTTCGAAGATTAAAGCACTTCTGGTGCAAGTGATATGATTTTCATATTTGTATTACGCAATTCGCGTGCTACCGGGCCGAAAATGCGGCTTCCTCGGATTTCACCTGCATTGTTTAGCAATACACAAGCATTATCATCGAAACGAATATATGATCCATCTGGGCGACGAACTTCTTTTTTCGTTCGAACGATGACTGCTTTTGAAACGATACCTTTTTTGATGTCGCTTGAAGGTATTACACTTTTCACGGCAACAACAATAATATCGCCTAATGTAGCGTAACGTTTGCTGGTTCCTCCTAATACGCGAATACAAAGAGCTGTTTTTGCTCCACTGTTATCGGCTACTATGAGTCTTGATTCTTGTTGTATCATAATTACTTAACTCTTTCGATAATTTCGGTTAATCTCCATCTTTTTAATTTGCTCAGCGGGCGAGTTTCCATAATACGAACTGTGTCGCCTATGTTGCAATCGTTTTTCTCATCATGAGCATGATATTTCTTCGTTTTATTTACGAATTTTCCGTAAATAGGGTGTTTTTCCTTCCATTTTACAGCAATAGTTATGGTTTTATCCATCTTGTTGCTAAAAACGACACCTGTTCTTTCTTTTCTTAAATTTCTTGTTTCCATCAGGGTCTGAATTTTATTGTTTAATTTCTCTCAAACGTAACTCAGTAGCAAAACGTGCGATTGTTCTACGAACCTCTTTGATCTGCAATGGATTATCAAGTGGAGAAATGGCATGATTCAATTTTAAACGAACAAGGTGCTCTTTTTCAACATCCATACGTTCTTGAATCTCTTTGTTGTTTAATTCTTTAATTTCTCTTGTTTTCATTTTCCTTATACAATTACAGAAGTTGAATCATAATCTCGTCTTACTACAAATTTTGTAGTTACGGGTAGTTTTTGAGCAGCTAAACGCAATGCTTCTTTTGCAATTTCGAAGGAAACCCCTTCTACTTCAAATAACATACGACCTGGAGTTACAGGAGCCACGAAACCTTCGGGAGCACCCTTTCCTTTACCCATACGTACTTCAGCAGGTTTTTTAGTGATAGGTTTGTCTGGAAATACTCTTATCCAGATTTGTCCTTGTCTTTGCATATAACGGGTTACAGCAATACGGGCAGCTTCAATTTGACGACCAGTTAACCATTTAGATTCTAACGATTTTATTCCAAAAGAACCGAACGCCAACTGATTACCTCTTTGGGCATTTCCTTTCATGCGCCCCTTTTGCTGTCTCCTGAACTTTGTTTTTTTAGGTTGTAACATAATTTCCTTAAATCAAATTCATTAATAACAGTTAATTTTTTCTCTTTTTAAAACCACCTTTACCACCACGGTCGTTACGATCTTTACGATCGCCACGGTCATTGTTGAAACCGCGATCACCACCACGTGATGATTCTTTAGTTGCTGTAAAGTTTGGAGCCAAATCTTTTTTGCCGTAAATTTCACCGCGACAAATCCATACTTTGATCCCAATTATACCTACTTTGGTTAATGCCTCAGCATGAGCATAATCGATATCGGCTCTGAAAGTATGCAAAGGAGTTCTTCCTTCTTTATACATTTCGGAACGTGCCATCTCAGCACCATTCAAACGACCTGAACATTGTATTTTGATTCCTTCAGCTCCCATGCGCATTGTTGAAGCAATGGCCATTTTGGTAGCACGACGGTAAGCTATTTTTCCTTCAACCTGACGAGCTACGTTGTTTGCAACAATAACTGCATCTAATTCAGGACGTTTTATTTCGAAGATGTTGATTTGTACTTCTTTGTCAGTAATTTTTTTCAACTCTTCTTTTAATTTATCAACCTCTTGTCCACCTTTCCCGATAATAATTCCCGGACGAGCTGTACAAACAGTGATAGTGACAAGTTTCAGTGTACGTTCGATAACAATGCGCGATATACTGGCTTTTGCAAGACGGGCAGTAAGATATTTTCTGATTTTATGGTCTTCAAGAATGGTTTCCCCATAATTGTTTCCACCATACCAGTTTGAATCCCATCCACGAATGATTCCTAAGCGGTTACTTATTGGATTAATTTTTTGTCCCATCGAGCAATTAAATTTGGTTATCGTTAGTATTCTTTGTGTCTACAAACAAAGTAACGTGGTTTGAACGTTTGCGAACGCGGTATCCACGACCTTGTGGAGCTGTGCGTAAGCGTTTCAGCATTGTAGCTGAATCTACTGAAATACCACTTACATATAAGTTTGCATTATCTGCTTTTTGTTCTGTTTTATTTTCCCAGTTTGCAACAGCAGATTTGAGCAATTTTTCTAATCTTCCTGAAGCTTCTTTTGACGAAAACTTCAGTACACTCAAGGCTTTATTTACCTCCATGCCACGAATCATATCGGCCACAAGCCGCATTTTGCGTGGTGAGGTAGGAACTCCGTTGAGCTTGGCAAAGTAAAGAGTCTTGTTGGCTTCTTTTCTTTCTTCGGCTGATATTTTTTTTCTTGCACCCATTTTCTGAAATGTTTATTTTTTTCTAATTTAAAATTTCAATGGATTATTTTTTCTTACCACCGTGACCGCGGAAGTTACGTGTAGGTGAAAATTCACCTAACTTGTGACCTACCATATTTTCGGTTACATATACGGGGATAAACTTATTACCATTGTGAACTGCAATTGTGTGACCTACAAAATCAGGTGATATCATTGAAGCGCGAGCCCATGTTTTGATTACGGTTTTTTTACCGCTTTCATTCATGGCTAAAACTTTATTCTCGAGTTTCAGATAGATGTATGGTCCTTTTTTTAATGAACGGCTCATATTATTTACTTAATTTGTTCGATTATTTTTTCTTTCTTTCAATAATATATTGACTTGATTGCTTTTTAGGCGCACGTGTTTTGTACCCTTTAGCTAACAAGCCTTTGCGAGAACGTGGGTGTCCTCCAGAAGCGCGGCCTTCTCCACCTCCCATGGGGTGATCAACCGGGTTCATAGCAACACCACGAACGCGTGGGCGACGTCCAAGCCAGCGTGAGCGGCCTGCTTTACCTGATCTTTCCAGTGCATGGTCAGAGTTTCCAACACTACCAATTGTAGCTTTACAAGTTGCAAGAATCTTGCGAACTTCACCCGAAGGTAATTTTACAATTGCATATTTGTCCTCACGAGAAGTGAGTTGAGCAAATGTTCCAGCAGAGCGTACCATCGCGGCACCTTGACCCGGGCGTAATTCAATGCTGTGAATTATTGTACCCAGTGGAATATTTTGCAAAGGCAATGTATTACCAACTTCGGGAGCTGCATCAGCCCCTGAAACGATTATTTGACCAACTTGCAATCCATTAGGTGCAAGAATATATGTTTTTTCCCCATCTGCATAATAAAGTAATGCAATACGTGCCGAACGATTCGGATCATATTCGATTTCTTTAACAGTAGCGGGAACACCGTCTTTGTTGCGTTTAAAGTCAATTACTCTATATTTCTTCTTGTGTCCGCCACCTAGGTAGCGCATAGTCATTTTACCATCGTGGTTACGACCTCCGGATTTTGATCCGCCTACAACAAGAGATTTCTCTGGTGCACTCGCAGTAATTGTGTCGAATGTACCAATAATCTTGTGTCTTTGCCCCGGTGTTGTGGGTCTTAGTTTACGTACAGCCATTTTTCTATTTAAATATTGCTATAAAAATCAATTTTATCTCCTTCTTTCACTGTAACGATAGCTTTTTTATAAGCCGAAGAACTTCCTTTGATTACACCACCTTTAGTAAAACGACTTTTTACTTTTGGTGCGACAACCATTGTATTTACTTCATTTACAGTTACATCATACATAGCTTCTATCGCTTGTTTGATTTCAATCTTGTTAGCATCCTTTTGAACTCTAAAGCCATAGCGATTCAGTTTGTCGCCCAGTTGAGTCATCTTTTCTGTAACGATTGGTTTTATGATAATTCCCATATTCTGTCTCCTTATGCTTTAAAAATTTGTTCTACTGCTGCAACTGCTGCTTCAGTTAATACAAGCGACTTGGCATTAAGAACTATGTAAGTACTTAATTCCGAAACTGTTACGACATTTACCGTAGGTAAATTACGAGCCGACAAATATACGTTTTTATTTGCATCTGCTAAAATAATTAACGGTTTTTTATCTGCTACTTGTAAACTTTTTGTCATTGCAACGAATTCTTTCGTTTTTGGTGTTTCAAAGTTTAAATTATCAACAACTGTAATCATGTTGTCTAACGCTTTGTATGAAAGTGCAGATCTACGAGCCAATTGTTTTACTTTTTTATTTAATTTGAAACTGTAATCGCGTGGTGTAGGGCCAAACATACGACCACCACCCACGCGTACACCTGATTTGATGTCGCCCGGACGAGCGCCGCCGCCGCCTTTTTGCTTACCCAATTTACGTGTACTACCAGACAATTGACTTCTACCTTTTGACGAGTGAGTTCCCTGACGTTGGTTTGCCAAATATTGTTTCACATCTAAATAAATAGCATGGTCGTTTGGCTCAATACCGAAGATTGTATCGTTTAACGATACTTTTCTTCCTGTGTCTTCTCCTTTAATATTTACTATATTCAGTTCCATGGTTATTTATTGATGATTACGATTGAACCTTTTGCTCCTGGAACAGAACCTTTGATCAAAATCAAGTTGTGTTCCGGAATTACTTTTAATACTTGCAGGTTTTGCATGGTAACTTTGTCACCACCTGTACGACCTGCCATACGCATACCTTTAAATACACGTGACGGATAAGATGATGCTCCTAAAGAACCGGGCGCACGTAGACGGTTATGTTGACCGTGAGTTGCTTGTCCAACACCACCAAAGCCGTGGCGTTTTACAACACCCTGGAATCCTTTTCCTTTTGAAGTTCCAACTACGTCGACAAACGTATCGGCTTCAAACATTTCACAAGTGATAGCATCACCTAATTTGAATTCAGATTCAAATCCTTTGAACTCAACCAAGTGTCTTTGAGGTGCTACTCCGGCGGCTTTAAAAATTCCAGCTTCAGCTTTGTTAGTATGTTTTTCAGTTTTAACCTGAAAACCCACCTGTACAGCTTCGTACCCGTCAGTTTCTACCGTTTTGATTTGAGTAACAACACAAGGACCTGCTTCGATAACAGTGCATGGTACATTTTTACCATCGGCACTGAAAACGGATGTCATTCCGATTTTTTTTCCTAATAATCCTGGCATTTCAATTAATAATTTACCCTTAACCCCTAATGGGGGATCGGTTTTGTTTAAAAAATATTTGTTATATCGTCTTCATAACCCCATTTAAGTGGATATGGGTCAAACTTTGATTTCTACTTCAACTCCACTTGGCAATTCTAATTTCATCAAAGCATCAACAGTTTTGCTGGTTGAGCTGTAAATGTCGATAAGACGTTTGTAAGATGAAAGCTCGAATTGTTCGCGAGATTTTTTGTTAACGAAAGTCGAACGGTTTACAGTAAAGATACGTTTATGCGTAGGTAATGGAATTGGTCCACTCACAATTGCACCTGTGGCTTTTACTGTTTTTACGATTTTTTCAGCTGACTTGTCAACTAAATTGTGATCGTACGATTTTAATTTAATTCTGATTTTTTGACTCATTGTCGTTTTTATTTGTTTGTTTTGTTTTATTGCCGGATAAGAGTCATTCACTATCCGGTTATTTTAATCCAACTGACAACAGTCTCGTCAGTTGGCTGTTTTTTTATAGTAATTCTACTTTACCTTTGGCTTCAGCTACAACAACTTTTGCAATTGCATTTGTAACTTCGGCGTAATGATCAAATTCCATTGAAGAAGTTGCACGACCAGAACTGATTGTTCGCAATGCAGTTACATATCCGAATGTTTCGGAAAGTGGAACTTTTGCTTTGACTACACGAGCTCCTGAACGACTTGATTCCATGCCTTCAACCTGACCGCGGCGTTTGTTTAAGTCTCCAATTACATCACCCATGTTTTCTTCAGGTGTTACCACTTCCATTTTCATGATTGGTTCCAACAGTACAGGTTTTGCTTTGGCACAAGCGTTTTTATATGCAATTTGAGCGCATATTTCGAACGATAACTGATCCGAGTCAACCGCGTGGAATGAACCATCGATTACTGTAACTTTTAACGAGTCCAATGGGAAACCGGCTAATACTCCATTTTTCATGGCAAGTTGGAATCCTTTTTGGATTGAAGGTATAAATTCCTTTGGAATATTACCTCCTTTTACCTGATCTACAAACTGTAAAGTGCCTTCAAAATCTTTATCTTTTGGTTCAACTTTTACAATCATATCGGCAAATTTACCACGACCACCTGATTGTTTTTTATACGTCTCGCGTATTTGAACTGCCTGAGTAATCGCTTCTTTGTACGATACCTGTGGACGCCCTTGATTACATTCAACTTTGAACTCACGTTTCAAACGGTCGATAATGATTTCTAAGTGAAGTTCACCCATACCACTAATAATTGTCTGACCTGATTGTTCTTCAGTATGAACTGTAAATGTTGGATCTTCTTCTGCAAGTTTTGATAGACCAATTCCTAATTTATCAAGATCTTTTTGAGTTTTTGGCTCAATCGAAATTCCGATAACAGGTTTTGGAAAATCCATAGATTCTAACGTAATAGGATGTCCTTCGTCACACAAAGTGTCACCTGTACGAATATCTTTAAATCCAACTCCGGCTCCAATATCACCTGCAGAAATTAAATCAACAGCATTTTGTTTGTTAGAGTGCATTTGGAAAATACGGGAAATACGTTCTTTTTTGTCAGAACGAGTATTGTAAACGTATGATCCAGCTTCCAGTTTTCCTGAATAAACTCTGAAAAAGCATAAACGACCTACATAAGGGTCGGTTGCAATTTTAAATGCTAATGCACACAGTGGCTCATTTGCATCTGGATGACGTACAACTTGTTTTTCAGTATCCCGTGGATCAAAACCTACAGTTTCGGGTGTATCCAATGGACTTGGAAGGTAAGCACAAACAGCATCAAGCATAGTTTGTACACCTTTATTTTTAAATGCAGAACCACAAATCATTGGATTAATTTCCATTGAAAGTGTAGCCTTGCGGATAGCTACCTGAATTTCCTCAACTGTGATAGTTGAAGGATCATCAAAGTATTTTTCCATTAATACATCATCGTATTCAGCAACGATTTCGAGCATTTTATCTCTCCACTCCTGAGCTTCTGCCAATAAATCAGCTGGAATTTCTTCCACATCATATTGAGCCCCCATGGTTTCATCGTGCCATAGAATAGCTTTCATTTTTACTAAATCGATAACGCCTTTGAATTTTTCTTCGGCACCGATTGGAATTTGAATTGGACATGGTTTAGCACCAAGTACATCTCTTACCTGACGAACTACTTCGAAAAAATCAGCACCTGAACGGTCCATCTTATTTACGAAACCGATACGAGGTACGTTATATTTGTCGGCTTGACGCCATACTGTTTCCGATTGAGGTTCAACACCACCAACTGCGCAAAATGTTGCTACCGCTCCATCGAGAATTCGAAGAGAACGTTCAACTTCCACTGTAAAGTCAACGTGTCCCGGAGTGTCAATCAGGTTGATTTTGTATTTATCGCCCAGATAATCCCACGAGGTAGTTGTAGCGGCAGAAGTAATGGTTATTCCACGCTCTTGTTCTTGCTCCATCCAGTCCATAGTAGCAGCCCCATCGTGTACTTCACCAATTTTGTGAGTCAAACCGGTGTAGAACAGAATACGCTCGGAAGTTGTTGTTTTTCCGGCGTCGATATGCGCCATGATACCGATGTTTCTATTATAATTTAAATCTCCTTTAGCCATTATGTTAACTTCGATTTTTCTTTTTTATAACTGTTTATTGTTTTCAATTAGAATCTAAAGTGTGCAAATGCGCGGTTGGCTTCAGCCATACGGTGCATATCTTCCTTACGTTTGAAAGCACCACCCTGGTTATTGAAAGCATCAACAATTTCGGCAGCTAACTTATCAGCCATCGAGCGTCCTCCGCGTTTGCGAGAGTATAATATAAGATTTTTCATTGAAATTGATTCCTTGCGATCTGCACGGATTTCTGTAGGAACTTGGAATGTAGCACCACCCACACGACGCGATTTTACTTCAACCAGCGGAGTTATATTTTCGAGGGCTTTTTTCCAAATTTCAAGTGGGGATTTTTCTTCGTTCGGTAACTTGTTTTTTACAGTTTCGAGCGATGAATAGAAAATGTCGAAGGCAGTAGATTTTTTGCCATCATACATCAAGTGGTTAACAAATTTTGTTACCATTGATTCATTGAAAACCGGATCAGGTAATACGACCCTCTTTTTTGGTTTCGATTTTCTCATTTTTACGTAAAATTTCCGTTTTTGTTTTTTGGTTGCTTTTAGTCTTACTTCAACAACTCCTCCGAGTTATTTACTCAACCTTTCATCTGCTACCTAAAACTCAAACAAGTGTTTAAACTTGATTTTGTTAGTTTTTTTTGAAAGGAATCTGAAAGTTTGATTGTTATTCTATACAATATATATAGGTAATCAATTTTTCTGTATTCTACTTATTTCTTTTTGCCTTTTACGGGTGCACCTTTAGCTGCAACTTGTCCCGGTTTTGGACGTTTTGTTCCGTATTTTGAACGACGTTGAGTACGACCAGCTACACCGGCTGTATCAAGTGTTCCACGAACGACGTGATAACGAACTCCCGGAAGGTCTTTCACACGTCCACCACGAACCATTACGATTGAGTGTTCCTGTAAGTTGTGTCCTTCGCCCGGAATGTAAGCATTCACTTCTTTTTGGTTAGTTAAACGTACACGAGCTACTTTACGCATAGCCGAGTTCGGTTTTTTTGGAGTAGTAGTGTACACACGAACACACACACCGCGACGTTGTGGACTTGAATCCAGCGCTGGCGATTTGCTTTTGTCGATGAGTTCTGCTCTTCCTTTTCTAACTAATTGCTGAATTGTAGGCATTTTACTTTGTTTTTAATAACTTTAACTGCTTTATTTTTATCCCTTAGATTTTTATCCAAATTGGGTTGCAAAGATAGACATAATTTTTTGATGGACAATAACCTACTGAAAAAAAATTTATATTCTATCTAAAATCAAGTATTTTTAATCATATAAGTAAGGTCTAAATTTGTTTAAATATGTGTTTATAAATTAGTTATAGTTTATTTGGCAACCACATAAAATTGTTTCGAAAAGTGAAATTTTTGCTAAATTCTCGTTGGTTTTACGAGTAGTTTTAGAGAGCAAATTGAAATTGTTCAAATAGTTATTCCATGTCTAACCTAATAATGCATTTGGAGAACTCAATTAATATATTCATGGATAAAATCTAAAATTTGATATTTTTTTTCCCAAAAATAATCTGCGAATTACTTTATTCCTTCGTTTTTTATTTAAAGGAAGAATTAAAGGAGTATTTAAGGCTTAATGTGGATATGGGTTACTGGTCATCCCCCAAATTTAGCTCCGCTGACCGTTGGTTGGTAAGCTTCACTGGGGGTTATTGGCTACGCCGATTTTCAATTCACACTTAGCCACTGCGTGGCACAGAATATTTTTTTAAAACCCGAATTCATCCAACATAAGTAAGTGGAACTAAATAATGTCGTATAATTCTTTGTGCTTCTTTGAGTCTTAGAGCCTTTGTGGCAAGATAAATAGCCACTAAGCCACAAAAACACGAAGTTTCACGAAGTAAATATAAAATATAAAAAGGATTATCTAATCGAAATAAATACGACATTATATTTATCCTGCTACTCATATAATGCATAATTTAAAAATCATATTCATCTAAATTTACACATAACGAATCTTTTGAATAAAGCATAATTAAAAAAATGGTTATCCGCAAAGTGTCCTAGATTTAAAGACTAATCAAATAATAATACAAATTTAGGCTTCAAATCTAAAGTTTCACAATGAATGAAGAAATATGAACCACAAATTCCACGAATTCTCACGAAAACACACGTATATTATTCGTGCAAATTAGTGTAATTCGTGGTTTGACAAAAAATTGATTTTTATAAGGCTGGTCATTGTATTAGAAATCTTTAGGAGTTTTTTGCGGATAATCATTTTTAGAAATTACCTTTAACTTTAATGAGTGGTCAAACCATCGAGAGAACTTTCATCAAATATTTAAATGAATTAAGTATTAGAGATCATATAAGCTGGATTCTTTGAGTCGCTAAAACTCTAAATTTAGGGCTAATGATACATAAGATGTAATTCTTAGATTCCCGGATGGAATCAATGTGCATAACCGCCGATAAAACCGGCGATGAGAATCACAATATAAATGGAACCCCGGATGGGGTTCAACAAAAAGGTATTATGATATTGTTCAACCCACTTCGGGGTTGTAGATATGGGTTATTGGCTACGCCGATTTTCAATTTACATTTAGCCACTCCGTGGCACAGAATAATATTTTTAATAAACCCTATATATCCAACTTGTATAAACTCTATTGTAAACTTTTGTATTTTTATGGTTTGTTTTTTTAAACTGATAAAGTAGAATGAAATAGTTGTTTTTTGCTTCTAATAATAAACAATGGAAACAATTTCTAGGTTTCTACACTCTTTGCCATTTTCGCACATTGCCTACTGTATCAATAGCTTACTATGGATTCTAAACACCCGAACATAAACTACTTAACTCCCAACACTTTCGCGCATCCTGCCCGTTTCACTTCCACAGGTTGGTTGTTGAAGCCCTGTTTTCCAAATTCGACGCCAATGGATAAAATCATGGAAATGTCATCCGTAAGTTTTGGAATATACTGTTCATCGTAGTTGATAATCAGTTCCTGTGCCTGAATCTGGCGGTTGGTAGAGAACCATTCAGTGCATTTTGAATTCACAAATCCATTAATATTCCCGTTCATAGGCAGGTACTCCTTACGACCTGCTTCTTCCCGAACCATATCGGATGCACATCCCAGCGACACAACAATCCTGAAAAAGGGAAGATTGTTGGGGTTTACCAAATGAATATCGGTGTTGATGTACGGTATTTCTACCCGTGCTTCCAGCGTCTCACGCTTAATTTCCCAGAAGGGAGCAATCCGCAGAATACTGGCAAAGGTATGAATCCGGTTCAGCTGAAACCCATCCAGCAGGTATTTATTTTTAGAGAGTAAAATGCGCCGCTCACCCACCGACATTTCGGTGTCTAATGCTTGCAGTTTTTTTGCAAAACCATTCATATTGGCGGATACGTTGAAATCCGCCAGCGGAATTACCCGCCACATGGCACTGCATATTGCACGCGACATTTTCACACAGCCGCCCCATTCGGTCTGGTGTAACCTCAGCTGGGCAAACTTGGGTGAATTCTTGATTTTCTGTTTGGTGGCACCGCCTTTGGTGCGCATAATTATTTTGTCGCTGCCGTATTGCTTGTAAAACGAAACACCACGGATACTGCCGACAATTTCGAAGGGTGGTTTAATGATAGCCATAATAGTAGTTGTTCCCAACCCCTAAAGGGAAGTTTTAGTTAGAAATCCAAATTATTATTCAGTCAAACTTCAATATTCCCCTTTAGGGGTTAGAGGTATATTTCAGTCGTATCTCAGCCATATCAAATACTAAGTACAAAAATAAAAAAAATATTTAAATAACAATTTAATACAGATATAAAATAGTCCTTTAATTTACTATTTCAATACTATATTAACCCGTAGTGCATTTAGACCACAAGTGATTTTAGATTGTTGATATTTCTGTTTAATAATTTGTTTATCATTTGAATAACCGTTACAGCGGTGATTTTTGATAGTATTCTTGTTTTATATCCGTCAAAAGACTTAGCGT
>JARLGX010000008.1 GCA_031292575.1 Paludibacter sp. | reverse complement strand
TTTACAAACAAAGATATGTTATTGAAAGAACCAATGCTTGGATGGACAGTTTCAGATCGTTACTTAACAGATTTGATTATACGGTTTCAAGCTGGAAAAGCCTTAATTACATAGCTTTTATGATTATATTATTCAAAAAAATTAAAACAAACAAAAAGTCAAGATGACTTCTATACATAAATTAGCCAAAGTTCATGAAGAATTCAAAGTAAAAAGTAAGCCATGGTAGTTAAACTGAAAGAATTACTATTTATATTTATATTTATACTGATTCAAGTTTACAATTTGAGCTTTTCACAGTCTGAATATTCTTTTCGTCCGATAACAATCGATGACGGTCTTTCTAATTTTGTGGTATCTGCATTCTACAAAGATTCTACTGGATTTATGTGGATTGGCACAGATAACTGTTTAGATCGATTCGATGGTATCAATTTCAAACATTATTATTTCAACATGTCTAATATTAATAAAGAGCGTGTTAAAGCTATAGTTGAAACGCGTCGTAATGAACTTTATGTTGGTAATGCTAGAGGTTTATGGAAAATAAATAGAAAAACAAATCAATTAGTATTATATTCTCCTGAATTTATTGATTGTGCTGTGAATGCACTTGCATGGAATGCACGAACTCAGAATTTATATATTGGCACAGATAAAGGGCTGTATATAATTGATTTAAAAACGAATAAGTTAAGTCACAAGACAATCCAAAATAACATACTTTCAAGAAGTAATATAATTACTGGTATAAATGGAGATGATCAGCAAAAGGTTTGGTTAACAACCAAACAAGGTCTATGTTTATATACTCCGCAAACAGATACATTCACATTGTTCGAAAACAAAAGTTATTCTTCTGACTTAAACTGCTTTTATAGAATTACAAGAATACGTACAACTCTCTATTTAGCCACATTCAATGCTGGAATACTCAAATTTGATATTACTACTAAAGTTTTCTCAAAGTTTACTGATGTTGGTTCTAAATCAATAAGTGATATTTCGAGTGATGGTAAGAATATAATCTATGTTGCAACAGATGGTGACGGTGTGTTTTTTTTATCACACGAAACTGGGAATATTATTAAAACATTTCAATATAATCCTCAACAGAATTCAGGTATTAGGTCTAATTCAGTATATGCCTTGCTTGTTGACCGAATGGGCATTATATGGGTTGGATATTATCAAGCTGGATTAGATTATAGTTTATATCAGAATCATATATTCAAAACATACAACTACCTTCCATATTTCACAACAAACGGCTTACCTGTAAGAAGCTTTGTAATTAATAAGCAAGAAAAAGTTATTGGGACAAGAGAAGGATTATATTATATTGATGAATCGAGAGCAATATTCAAAGCCTATAATAAAAATGTTTTAAGATCTAATCTTATTTTGTGTATAAAATTTTACCAAGGTGAATATTATATTGGAACTTTTGGAGGAGGTCTCTCTGTTTTAGACCCTGTAAATTTAAAAATAAGAACACTATCCAATGAACCGGGATTATTAAATGAACATATTTTCAGTTTAACAACTGATTATGAAAATCAATTGTGGATTTCTACTTCTTCTGGAGTATATTGTTACAATAAGCAACAGAATAAAATACAATATTTTAATAGTAAAAATTCTCAATTGTATCAGGGGTATGTCTATTGTGTATTTTTCGATAGCTCAAAAAAAGGTTGGATTGCAACCAGTAATGGCTTATGTATTTATGACCCGTCAACACAAAGTATCAATTCTCAACAATTCCCGGAAAACTTCTTTAATAAACAAATAATCAAAGGAATATATGAGGATTCCAAAAAGAGGCTATTCTTTTGCCCTGACAAAGGGAATATATTTATTTCCGATATTGATATGCAACATGCCGGGCATCTAAACATGACAACTCAATTTGAGAATCGTGTATTTTTATCGGTACTTGAAGACAAAAATCACCGATATTGGTTTGGAAGTGATTACGGCTTAATCAATATGTCAGGAAAAGATGACTCTTATCTTCGATTTGTTTACAGTGATGGAATTCCCGATCCTGTATTTAATGCTAATGCCATTAGTCAGGATGAATCTGGTAGATTGTGGTTTGGAAATGCCAAAGGTTTAATTTATATTGATCCACAAACGATTTCAAAAAACAAAAAAACTGTTTACCCAGTTCATATTACTGATTTGCAGGTAATAGGTGGAAATACTCAGAGTCAGTATGATTTTGATACTGATAATCGAAAGAATTTAGACTTAAAATACAATGAAAATAATTTAAAAATCATGTTTGCAAGTCTTTCATTTACACTTCCTTCTCGAATTGTGTATGAATATCAATTAGAAGGATTGGATACTAATTGGAAAATTCTGAGTGGAGGTGTTAACGAAGTGTTGTATACTGATTTGAACCCAGGTAGTTATGTTTTTAGAGTCAGAACTGAAGGGAATAAAGCATCTGAAACTTCATTTTCAATTACTATTCATTCATTTTTTGATACTTCATTCTATTTAATGTTCATAATATTTATAATAACGATTTTACTTTTAACAAATAATTTAAGGATTAGATTCTATTCATTGAAAACTAAAATAGCAGATTTGTATTTGGAATTAAAACAATATAAAGCAATAGATCAACCTTTAGTAGAAAAATATAAATATGTAAAATTAGGAGATATAGAATGCTATGAAATCTCTAAAAAATTGAATGAATTTATGGCAAAGTCAAAGCCTTTTACAAAATCAGAACTAAAAATTACAGATATTGCGCGTGAGTTGAATTTAACCTCTACGATACTTTCTTATTTTTTTAATCAGTATTTGAAAGTTAATTATTACGATTATATTAATGAATATAGGGTAAAGGAGTTTCAAAAGTTAGTTGCGGAAGATGAGAATTCGAAGTTTACATTATTATCCTTGGCTGAAAAATGCGGATTTACTTCACGTGCATCTTTTTTCCGTTCATTCAAAAGAATTACTAATATTACACCAAATGAATATGTTAAAAATATCAGAAACGGTTAGTGCTTCATCTTATTATTTCTCTAAAATGACATTGACAATTAAAGTTTCTACAAATTGTGAAGCTGATTCTATTGAAAGTGTCTCAATAAATTTAATGAAACTCCTATCTTAGTTGATATAATAGTCTTATTATCAATATAATAACATTATACATGTATCAAAAAATATGGTGGGATACATTTCTTGCTTCATTTAGATTTTATAAATTATTTATCATATATTTTTGTCATTAGATAGATGCGTTTATCAATACAAAATGCATTTTTATATACAAATAATTATTGCTAACTTTAAAATTAATTATTATGATGCAACTAAAGCTGCGATTTCAGAGAGGAGATTTTTTCCCTTTCAAAAAGAACTTTGTGCTTTTACTTTTTTTAGCTGTTTCACTTGGTGCTTTTGCTCAAAATGAACTCTCAGGGAAAGTAATTGATAAGAATGGAGACCCTATTATTGGGGCAAGTATTAAAGTTAAAGGAACAAATTCAGGCACTATTACTGATGTGTCTGGTTTCTTTAAATTAAATGTGAATGGTAAGGAGAGTTTGTTGATTTCCTATATAGGTTATCAAACACAAGAAGTTTCTATAAAGGGAAAATCGAGTGTTATGGTACAACTTGCTGAGGATGATAAGTCACTTGATGAAGTTGTTGTTGTAGGCTACGGAACACAACCAAAGAAATCACTGACTGGTGCAGTTGCTCAAGTTAGTGGAGCTCAAGCCATAAATGGGAAATCATCAACAAATGTTGCAGAGGATTTACAAGGTGTAATACCTGGATTAACAGTGACACGTACTTCTTCACGTCCTGGAAATGAAGGTTTAGTACTTAAACTACGTGGAGATATTTCTGTTAACGCTGTTTCTCCAATGATTTTAATTGATGGCTTAGTTGCTGATCAAGCAGAATTTGCACAAATTAATCCAGATGATATTGAAACAATTTCTGTTTTGAAAGATGCATCAGCCTCTATTTATGGTACACGTGCAGCAGGTGGCGTAATTCTGATTACCACTAAACGTGGGAAAGTGGGTAAGGTTCAGATTAATTATTCAGGATCTTATCATGTTAATGATATTAGTCATCGTTTCCCGATTGCTAATGCTAATCAGTTTGGGCAAATGAATGAACAAGCAGCAACGAATGACGCTGTTGCAACAGGATCACCAGCCTACTGGATTGGCTGGCAAAAATCAGTTATTGATGGTATTATTTCGGGTAGTCCTTCAACCCCTTGGGGTGTAACGGGTCTCCATTTAAATCCTTCAGACCCTACTGCAGATCAGTTCAATGATGTTTATGGAGACACCTCAGGTCAGGATCACAGCATTACTATCTCCGGTGGCAATGATAAATTAAAAGCTAACACATCGATTAGTTATTCATCAGATAGATCTTTAGAGAAAGTGGTATTCGATGGAACAAAAAAATATACCTTCAGAACTAATGCTGATTATCAAATAAATAAATGGGCAACTACACAATTTAATATTTCATACGACAATCGCCTCGTGAGTACTCCTACCAACGGAGTAGGGCAAGGTGTTCAGGACCCATTTATTTTCCCATTGTATAATCCTCTGGGTGAGTATTATGATCAATTTGGGTATAATAATATTTTGGCTAAACTTACTGAAGGAGGAACTACCAATACAACTACTCAGTATTTAAGAATGGGTGGAAACTTAAAAATAGATCTTGGTTTTTTACTAAAGGGTCTTTCGATTAATGGAAATATAGGCATTAAGAGTCAAAATTATTGGCTTTCTCAAACTAACAACCAAATTACAATGTATGATTGGACAGGTAATATAACTTTTCAAACAACACCGTCTTCTACAAATATAGCAGATACTTATCAGACAAACGTGTATAAAACATATGGTGCATTTGTTAATTATCTGCGAAGTTTTAATGACCATAATATCTCATTGATGACTGGTTTAACTACAGAAGATAATCGATACCAACAATTGTATGGTAAACGAACAACCATGGCATCAACAACATTAATCGATCTAAATACAGGTTCGGCAAGTACTGCTACGAATGCTGGCGGTAGCAACGAATGGGGACTTGTATCATATATTGCCCGTGCAAATTATAATTACAAAGGTATCTATTTATTGGAAGCTTCTGGACGACGTGATGGTTCTTCAAAATTGGCTAGTGATTATCGTTGGAAAGATTTTGGAGGTTTAACAGTTGGTGTTCGTCTTTCAGAAATGAGTTTTATAAAAGATTTAGTGATATTTGATAATTTGAAAATTCGGGGAGGTTATGGAGAAACCGGTTCAATTTCAGGAATCGGAAACTATGACTATATTTCAGGAATTTCGACTGGTACTACAGTTTTTGGACCTACTGGTGCTTTGTCTAACACAGCCTGGGTGACTTCAATGACAACAGATAAACGTTCATGGGAGCGTGTAGGAAATTCTAATATTGGTCTCGATTTTAGTGTTTTAAATAATCGGTTGGATGGAACGGTTGATGTTTATCATCGTGAAAACCGAGATATGCTTATTCAAGTTGTTTATCCAGCTATATTAGGTGCAACTTCTCCGTACACTAACTCAGGCGATTTTAATACTGATGGTTGGGAGATGGCTTTTAACTGGAGGGATAAAATTGGCAAAGACTTTAACTATAACATAGGGGTATCATTAGCCAACTCACAAAGTATAGTAACAAGTTATCCTGCCAAAGTAGCTATTGCAGCAGGTGCCAACTCAATTGTCCAAGGTAAACCATTAAATGCAATTTATGTTTATAGAACAGATGGCTATTTGCAAACTCAAGCAGCTGTAGATGCCTATTATCCTACTGTGAATGCTAGCGGTTCTATCATCCCTTTACAAACTAGTACAAACCGTTTAACTCCTGGTTGTGTGAAAATTAAAGATCTAAACGGAGATGGAAAAATCACAACCGCTGATTTATCTTATTATGGTGATGCCAATCCTCACTATACATTTGGTATTAATTTAGGAGCAGGTTTTAAAGGTTTTGATTTCAGTTCATTTTTACAAGGCGTAGGACAACAAAACGTGCTTCGCACAGGTTACCTTGCATACCCATGGGCTGCACCGTGGACCAATCAGAATTCCACATTTTTGGGAAATACTTGGACAGCTAATAACCCAAATGCTGAATTTCCGGTTATGTCGACAAATGGATCTCGAAATACATGGAATTACAAGTATAATGATATAAACGTAGTAAATTGTCAGTATATACGTGTCAAATCAATAGTTTTGGGCTATACACTTCCAATGAGTGTGATTAAAAAATTGAATATTGATAAATTACGTATCTATGCTTCTGGAAACGATTTATTTACGCTTTCAAATGTAAAGGATGGCTTTGATCCTGAAAGTCAGGCAGCTGCTTCTCAAGGAAATGTGGATGTGTTTGCACGTACAATAACATTTGGAGTTGACTTAACATTTTAATAACAGACAATATAAATTATAAAGAATATGAAAAAAAATAAAATATTTATACTAATTGGGTTATTTCTTGCAGTAATTTTTGTTGGATGTTCTGACATGCTGAATCTGACACCAACCGATACTTTATCTGAAAGTGTCTATTTTAGGAATTTGTCTGATTTTCAGGCAGCTGCAAATAATTTACACACCAATGTTTATGGCTGGCTTGGAAATACAACTTATCCAATTAATTTTGATTATGGGAGTGATATCAATCCTCAGTTGGGTGATATGGGTAGCGGCAATAATGTTCCCACTACTACAGATACTTACTGGACACAAACTTATGGATGGTTACGAACAGTAAACATTCTTCTCGAAAAAGCAAGTGAATATAAGGGTACAGATAATATCTCTGTGCCGATAGGACAGGCCTACTTTTTTCGTGCCTGGCATCATTTCTTTCTGTTGAAACGTTTTGGTGGGGTACCTATTGTCACAAAGCCGCTTGATGTTACTCAAACGCAACTTCCACGTAATTCACGTTATGAAGTAATGACTCAAATTACTGCAGATTTAGATAGCGCAATTTCACGTCTTCAAAATTATACAGTAAAAACAAGCAGCAATGATGGACATGTGACTCTGGAAGCAGCATGGGCACTTAAAGCACGGGTATGTTTGTTTGAGGGTACTTGGGAAAAATATGTAAGAACAACTACCGATGGTGATGGAACCACAAGTGGTGCCGGAAGCAAAGGTTATAATGCCGCTCAATATACCAATTATTTAAATATGGCTCAACAAATGGCTAAGAAGGTTATCGATAGTGGTAATTTTGCATTATGGAAAGGAGTGGAAAATTCTTCAACAATTACTGCTGTTACTCCAAACAATTATTTGCGTACTAGTTATTATTACTTGTTCAATTTAGAAGATGCAAAATCGAACCCTGCTGGTTTAACTAAAGCCTCGAATACTGAAGCTATTTTCCGTTCAGTTTATGATGTCTCGAATCGTCCAGGTAATACCAATCTTACTCACACAGTACCGGCTGGGCCAACACGTAAATTAATGGATATGTTTCTTTGCACCGATGGTCTTCCAATTCAGGATTCCCCATTATTTCAAGGATACTCAACAATGGTCAGTGAATTTGCAAACCGAGATTATCGTTTAACTTCTACAGTGAAACTTCCGTTTACGCGTTATTGGGGTTATGGAACTTCAACTAATGGTGGTGGTGCTAATTATACGATAGATATTAATTCAATAACAACTTCATCTTTAGTTTCTCAATTAACATATGTTCCAATACTTCAGGGAGCTAATGGCTATGTTGGTAGAAAATTTGCTACAGAAAACCCTGGAAGACAAGATTATCAGGAATCTGCTGATTATTATCAGATTAGACTTGCAGAAGTTTACTTGATTTATGCAGAAGCAACTTGTGAGTTAAATAATGGTGCTATTTCGGATGCTGATTTGAATTATTCTATCAATTTGGTTCGTGCTCGTGCGGGAGTTGCACCTTTAACTAATGCGTTGGTTGCAGCCCACAGTGACTTAACTTTACTAGGAGAAATCCGACGTGAACGTGCTCTTGAGCTCTTTGGGGAAGGACAGCGTATAGCGGATTTATGTCGTTGGGGTATTGCACAACAGGAGTTGGATTATGCAAGTGCCGGAGCTTATGTTCAATATAATGGTGTAAACACCGAGTATGTAACAGCTATGAATCCATTTTCTAAAGTATTGGTATATAATCCTATTAGTTACCCTGCTGGATTTATCTCTACGACTGAAACCCCATGTTCTACTTATTCGGGTATTGCTACCTTAAAACCAGGAGCCGTTATTACCGAACAGGCATCTAATCGTCACTTTGCACTTAAAAATTATTTGCAACCACTACCAACAGATGAAATTCATTTGGATCCATTGATGAAACAAAATCCAAGTTGGTAGTCTCACGTTTTTTTAATTAGTTTTCTTTAAGGCGTTTTTTTCAACGAGGTTGCAATAATTGTAACCTCGTTTTTTTTGTATTTTTGTTATTTCAGAATTAAGTGTTTATAAATTCTGTTCGTATAAAATAAAGAGGGAGTGATATTTATTAAAAAATGATTTTATGATATTTAGAAGATTGAGTTTTTTTCTGTTGTTGTTCATTATTTCGAGAACAACTTTTGCTGCGGAATGGCAGTGGTCAGTACAAATTCAAAGTAATGTTTCTTCAGAAACAAACGATCATCCGCGTGCTTTTCTGTGGATTCCTTCTGATTGTAAACAAGTGAGGGGTGTTGTGGTTGGAAATCATAACATGCTCGAAGAAGGAATTTTTGAACATCCTACTTTTAGAAAAATATTATGTAAAATGGGTTTTGCTGAAATTTGGATAACTCCGGGGCTCGATCCACTATGGGATGAACGTGACAACCCCCAACAGTCCTTCGATGAAATGATGAATTCGTTGGCTGAAGTTTCAGGTTATGAAGAACTTAAATATGCTCCAATAATTCCTATTGGTCATTCTGCTTATGCTACTTTCCCCTGGAATTTTGCAGCTCAGAATCCTGATCGAACATTAGCTATCCTTTCAATTCATGGCGATGCACCTACAACCAATTTGACTGGCTGTGGTAGAAAAAATCCGGATTGGAAAACCAAAAATATTGATGGAATACCAGGATTGATGGTGGAAGGTGAATATGAATGGTGGGAAGCACGCGTGCAACCTGCGTTGGATTATAAAAAAGCTCATCCAAAAGCATGTGTTTCTTTCCTTTGCGATGCAGGTCACGGACATTTCGATTATTCTGATAATCTGGTGAATTACTTATGTTTATTTATAGAAAAAGCAGCAAAATACCGTTTGCCTATAATTAGTTTCAAAAACAAACCGGTAGATTTAATTCCGATTGATCCTGAAGCTGGTTGGTTAGCAGACAGATGGCGGAAAGATAGCATCCCTAAAGCAAAAGCTTCACCAAATAAAGAATACAGAGGAAATAGAAATGATGCATTCTGGTATTTTGATAAAGAAATGGTAGATGCTACGGAAAAATACTACGCTAACGTTCGTGGTAAAAAAGAACAGTATATTGGCTTTGAACAAAAAGGAGATTTATTAAACTTTAATTTGAAACAGTTTGCCCGTTATAATCCACGTTTCGAGCCGGATTCTGATGGATTGACTTTTCATCTAAAAGCAATTTTTACAGACTCTTTGAGAAAGAATAAAACTCATGAACATGTAAAAGCAAAACCTGTAATTACAAGAATTTGCGGTCCGGTGGAAAAAGTAAACGATAGTACATTCACTGTACGTTTTTATAGAATGGGATTAAACAGTGTAAAACGAACCGGTGATATATGGCTGATTGCAACCAGTAAAGGTGATGCAATCTACAAAAGCTCGGTTCAACAACTCAATATCCGTATTCCCCATCGTAATTTGGCAGGAACCCCTCAGCAAATTAGTTTTGATTCTATTTCTAATATTAGAAAATCAATAAAATGGTTAGATTTACACGCAATATCCAATAGTGGAATGCCGGTTTATTTTTATGTTCGAGAAGGTCCGGTTGAGATTAAGAATGGTAAACTTATATTGACTAACATACCCCCAAAGGCTAAATTTCCCGTAGAGGTCACAGTTATTGCCTGGCAATATGGAAGAAGCATTGACCCTAAGATTCAAACAGCAGAGTCAGTAAGCCGAACATTTTATATTCAACAATAAATTCAACAGAAAATATGAAAAATTATTTAATCGTAATTATCGCTTTCTTTTCAGTAACCTCATTTTCTCAATCCCATTATCCTGGCCAGCAGCAAGGGAAATTTGCTATTGAAGATAAATTTATGCCTAAAGTTTCAGCTTTCGATTTACAAGATATTCGTTTGCTCGAAAGTCCATTCAAAGAAAATATGGAGAGAAGCAGCAAATGGATTTTGTCGTTGAATGTAAATTCTCTTTTACATAGTTTTAGAACGAATGCTGGTGTATTTAGCGGAAGGGAAGGTGGATATATGGTGACACCAAAACTGGGTGGTTGGGAGTCGTTAGATTGCGATTTACGTGGTCATACTACCGGTCATGTGCTTTCAGCACTGGCTTTGTTTTACGGTTCAACAGGTAATGAAGTTTATAAACTCAAAGCCGACAGTCTGGTAAAAGGATTAGGTGAGGTTCAGGTAGCTCTGAATCAGGGTGGTTATCTGAGTGCTTTTCCTCAGAACTTTATAGATCGTAACATTGCCGGACAAAGTGTTTGGGCTCCGTGGTATACTTTACATAAAATATTGGCAGGTTTGATTGATCAATATTTGTATTGTAACAGCAAACAAGCATTGGATATTGCTGTGAAAATGGCGGATTGGGCTTATAATAAACTGAATCCACTGACTGAAGAGCAACGGAAAATAATGCTCCGCAATGAGTTTGGAGGAATAAATGATTCGTTTTATAACTTGTACGCCATTACGGGCAATCCAAATGATAAATGGTTGGCTGAGTTTTTCTATCACAATGAAGTACTTGACCCTCTGAAAAAACATGAAGACAATTTAAATGGCAAACATGCTAATACCTTTATCCCGAAACTCATCGGTCTGGTACGCGATAATGAGTTGGAAGGTAACGAAACATATCTTCAAATGGCTGATTTCTTCTGGAATACGGTTGTAGATCATCACTCTTATTGCACAGGCAGTAACAGCGATAAAGAACATTTCTTTTTACCCGATCATCAGTCCGAACATTTAACTGGTTATACTGGTGAATCATGCAATGTGTACAATATGCTCAAACTTACACGCCATTTGTTTTGTGCAAATCCTGATGTGAAGTACGCCGATTATTATGAAGAAGCTTTATATAACCACATTCTTGGTCAGCAAGATGACAAAACGGGTATGGTAGCTTATTTTCTACCCATGATGGCCGGAGCGCACAAAGTGTACAGCACACCCGACAGTTCGTTTTGGTGTTGCGTAGGAACTGGTTTTGAAAATCAGGCTAAGTTTGGTGAAGCTATTTATTACCATACCGATAAAGCTTTGTATGTGAATCTATTTATTCCATCAATTTTGACATGGAAGGAACGAAATATGATTGTTAGTCAGGAAACGAAATTCCCTGAGAATGGAGTTACAAACTTAATAATTGATAAAGCAGGAAATGAGAAAGTAACCATTTCTATTCGTTATCCGTCGTGGGCCATTTGGGGTGCGAGTGTGAAAATAAATGGAAAGAAAGTTGCTATAAAGCAAAAACCGGGAAGTTACATTGAATTAAACCGGAAATGGAAGACAGGTGATAAAGTAGATATCAACTACAACATGAAATTGCACCTGATTCCTACACCCGACAATGACCGAAAAGTTGCCATCGCTTATGGACCGATAATTTTGGCCGGAGAAATGGGAACGGAAGGAATGGAAAAACCTGAGCCGTATTCAAATCCAAAACTGTATAACGATTATTACACTTACAATTATCACGTTCCCGCAGATTTGGTATACTCCCTGAAATTAGACGCATTACAACTTGACAAACAGATAATTAATTTGCCGGATAGCGATAAACTTATATTTAAAACAGTGAATGAAGGTGTAATGCTTGAACCATTGTACCGCATTCAACGTCAGCGTTATGTGGTGTATTGGGATTTGAAATAAAAAAGTTTGAAGGAGATATTTGCCACCAATCATTGTCTGTAACAAAGCCACGTATTAACAAAAAAAATAAAAATGAAAAAACAAAATATATTTCCAGTCTTACTTGTGTTACTTTTTTTTTGCGCAACTGTTCAAAATTCAGCGCAAAGCAGAAAGTCTATCATTATTATTAACGTTAAACATTCAAAAAGTTTTGTTCATCCGGGTATTCTTCACTCACAGGCTTCGTTGGATCATATTTTTGAAGTAGCTTCAAAGAAAACTATGCCGGAATATGGTTCCTATGAATTATTGAAGAATCATCCCTGTGCCAGTCCCCAATACAAGATGAATGGTCCTTTTAAAATTATTTCGAGAGATGGTCAATATGCTTATACAAAAAGCAAAATGGAAGCCGATTTCAGTGCCGCCTATCTGAATGCTTTGATGTGGATTGCCACAAAAGATGAAAGTCATGCAAAGAAATCATTAGAAATACTGGGTGCGTATGCCGATAGCTTAAAGTTTATTCCGTCAACAAACGATGCTCCACTTTTAGTGGGTTTGGAAGGACTTAAAATTATTAATGCCATGGAAATACTTCGTTATACTTATAACGGAATGACTCCCGATCAATTGGGTAAAATAAACAAAATGATAACCTGTATTTTTCTTCCGGTTTGCGAAACATTTTATAAAACCAAAGCATATACGAACGGAAACTGGGGATCTATAGTAACTAAAACCTACATCTCTGCGGCTATTTACTTCGATAACAAAGCGATGTATAACAAAGCAATTGACTTTTATTATAATGCAAACGACAACGGAACTATTCAAAATTATATTAGCGGTACCACCGGTCAAATTCAGGAAAGCGGACGTGATCAGGGACATTCCCAGTTAGGAATTGGTGCAATGGCTACAGTTTGTGAAATTGCCTATAATCAGGGAGACGACCTGTACAGTGCCTTAAACAATCGTCTTCTTAAAGGATTTGAATATGTTGTCAGGTACAATTTGGGAGACGACAATGTGCCTTTTACAACATGGAAAGACATTACAGGTAAATATTCAGATTGGACAGTGATTTCAGATAAAAGCCGGGGACATTTTATCCCTATTTACGAGATGGTTTATAACCACTATGTAAACATTAAAGGTTTGTCAATGCCTTATACTGAAAAAGTAATCAAAAAAAATCGCCCCGAAGGATATGACCGTGATCAACCGGCCTTTGGAACTTTGCTTTTTTATGGTACAGGAAAATAATGGATTATCATTGTAGTCTTTCGATTAATGACTAAATAATCTATATGATATGAAACAGAATTTTTTAAAACACCAATTTCTCACGCTTTTTTTAGCGACTCTATTCACAAGTTTACTTGCACAAAAGCAAGATATCATTCGTCCAGGTGAAGTATGGCCTGACGAGGCAGGTAACCATATTCAAGCCCATGGTGGTGGAATAATCAATATTAAAAATACATACTACTGGTATGGTGAACAAAGGGCTAAAGATCTTGATTCGCAGTATCGCTATGTAAGTTGTTATTCATCTAAAGACTTGACGAACTGGAAGTTTAGGGGAAATGTTGTTAAAATGCTCCAGCCGGACTCATTGGACTCGAATTGGGTATTGGAACGACCTAAAGTTTACTATAATAAAAAAACAAAGAAATATGTCATGTACTTCCATATTGATGATGGTAAATACAAAGTTGCACAAGTTGGAGTGGCAGTATGCAATAAACCCGACGGTGAATTTAAATTCGTGAAACGATTCCGTCCGCTTGGGCATGAAAGTCGCGATATTGGTCAGTTTATCGACGACGATGGTACAGCGTATCTGGTTTTTGAAGATCGTCCATTCGGTTTTCGGATTGCCCGACTTTCCGACGATTATATGAACGTTGAAAAAGAGATGACACTTGTCAAAGCCCATATGGAAGGCGGAGCAATTATGCACTATAAGGGTTTGTATTATTCAATTGGTTCAGCTCTCACCGGATGGCGTGCTAATCCTAACAAATATGCTACAGCACCTTCTCTGGAAGGCCCCTGGACCGAATTTAAAGATATAGCACCTGTAGAAACTAATACTTACGGATCTCAATCGACCATGCTCATTAAAGTTGTTGGAACAAAGAAAACGACTGTGATTTTTATGGGAGATATATGGAAACCAAAAACACAATGGGATTCTCGTTACCTTTGGATGCCCGTAGAAATTGGCGATGGGAAATTGTGGTTACCAACTCCAAAACCTTTTAAGCTAAATATTAAAACCGGTGAGGCTACAATTTTAAAGCAATAGAATCTAAAGTACCATTAAGTTCACATACATTTTCCACAGTCTTATTCAATAATGATTATTATTTACGTTTCGCAAAAGTACCTTATCGTTCGTGAAATGATGAATTATTTTTATTGAAATCAATTAATACTATTTCTAATGATTCATAAACAATTTTTATTAGTAGTTCTGGCAGTCATATTGTTGGCATTACAATTATCTGTCAATATATCTGCAGCAAATACAACAGGCAGAGTTATTCATGTCGCAAAAACAGGTCTGGATTCCAACGACGGAAATGAGAACAGCCCACTTTTGACAATTAGTAAAGCGGAAACCTTGGCACAACATGGTGACCGAATTATTGTCCATAAAGGAACCTATCGGGAAATGATTATTTTCCATTCCGGAGGTACGTCTATGGATTCCAGAATTACTTATACGGCGGCAAGTGGTGATAACGTAATTATTAAAGGATCTGAGAGGATTGAATCGTGGGTGAAGCAAGGAGGCAATATCTGGCGTGCCGAGATTGCTGAAAGTGTTTTCATGGGTTTCAATCCGTTCACAATTTGGATTAACAAAGAGAGTCCAACTGCCCATTTAGGGGGTGTGTATCTGAATAACAATCCTTTGAAGGAAAAATTAACTATTACAGAGGTTGGTCAGATAGTGGGAGGCTGGTTTACTGGTCAGGAAAATGGGAGAACCATTCTATGGGCAAATTTTGGCAAATTAAATCCGAATAAAGAACTTACTGAAATTAATGTTCGTCCAGCGGCATTCTCAACAATTAATTCGGGTGTAAGCTATATTGTGTTGGACGGATTTAAGATTACCCAGATTGCCAGCCCAATGGCAACCATTAACGGAGAACAGCCCGGAGCTATTGCTGTAAATGGTGGAACACATTGGCTTGTCCAAAATTGTAGTTTGAGTGATTGCAAATCAGTGGCAATCTCTATTGGCCAGACAGGGCATTTTTATCCCAATGCCAATCCGGGAAACCCAGAATACAGAGACCTATCCCGGAATATTTCTGAAGTTGGGCATCATGTGATTCGGCATAATCACATTTTTCGATGTGGACAAGCTGGAATATATGGGTTACTACATGGCACTTGTAGCGAAATAAGCGATAACCTGATTGAAGATATTAATGTAAATAATGAATTTTCGACCGAAGAAACTGCTGGAATCCGTTTAGCCATGGCAGTTGATGTAATATTGAATCACAATTTGATCCGGCGAGTGAATGGAACAACGGAAGGGGGTTATGGTCTGTTTCTCGGTCCATTATTTCAAGGTGCGCGAATTTCAAGAAATGTGATTTCCAACACTAGGAGAAGTTGTATTTATCTCTATAATAATCATGGCCCGGCATTGTTCGACAACAATATTCTCTCTGGTCCGGGTAAGGAAAGCAAAGAGGGTATCAAGATGGAAAGTGCAGAAGCAAACGTTTTTGTTCAGAATCTATTCTATGATTGTGGGTTTAGTAATATCCGTATTCCGGGTAAAACATTTGCCACCAGCAACTATTTGGCTCATTCCCTTGTGATCAAACAAACTATTCCGGCTTTGCCCAGAGACGACCGTTGGTATAGCAACCTATTTATCAAAGGAGGACTTGACCAGTTGGATGGTGATGCCGATTGTGAAGCGGATTATAATGTATATTCAGATAATGCATCCACTTGTTCCTGGGGAGATAAACATAGTAAAATAGTTGTTGGAAGTGCCAAATTCAAACTTGTTGACTCTGCCGATAGTGTTGGTTTATATATAAATAATAAATCAATCCCTAAAGTTTCCTGCCCAACTCTTGACCCTTCGTTTATAGGATTTTTCGCTTTAAGCAAACAATTTATTGAATATTCGGATGGCAAGGCAATTACAATCGACAAGGATTTTCTTGATAGTTCAACAAGTGAATTATCAAGATTCCCCGGACCATTTTACCAGTATTCCAAGTTGGGTAGCATAGTACCATTGTTTAATTGTCAGAAATAAATTCGAAGTGTTATGAAACAACTATATTCGCTAAATATGCTAAGGATGAAGTTTGTCTTAAGTTTGATAATCGTGCTGATTTCAAGTGGTACTTTGCATTTGCAAGCACAGGTATTGAGACTGGATACGCCACAACAGTATCATCCACAGGCTTTTGTTCATCCGGGATTATTACATACAACGAAAGATCTGAAAAGAATGAAAGAGATGGTAGCCAATCAAATCGAACCATGGAAAAGTGGATTTGAGAGATTTAAAGCTAGTCCATATTCAAGTGCACAATGGACTCCGCATCCTGCTGAACATGTTGTGAGAAGTTTGTTATCAGGAGCTAGTAAAAATATAGGTGATTTGGAGAAAGATGTCTGTGCGGCATATCAAAATGCCCTGATGTGGACAATTACCGGTGATGAGGCACATGCAAGAACCGCTATCGCAATTCTTAATGCATGGTCAAAAACCTTTAAAATATTTGATGGCACCGATGTGGAATTGGGAGCTGGACTTTGTGGCTTTAAACTGGCAAATGCAGCTGAAATCATGCGTTGTACTTATCCTGCATGGTCTCCTGCAGAGATTAAGCAATGTCAGGAAATGTTTATGAACGTTTTTTATCCGCCCATCCAATACTTTGCCCTTTGGGCACACGGTAATTGGGATCTTGCCTGCATGAAAGAAATGATGGCAATTGGCGTCTTTTGCGACAATCATGCACTTTTCGACAAAGCCGTTGATTTCTATTATAAAGGACCAGGGAATGGCAGTCTAACACATTATATCATTAATGAGAGTGGGCAATGTCAGGAGAGTGGAAGGGATCAACCACACTCACAACTTGGAATTGGTCATCTTTCTGAAATGTGTGAAATAGGTTGGAGCCAGGGATTGGATATGTATAGTGCTGTCAACAATCGGTTGCTGAAAGGGTTTGAATATACGGCAAAATACAATCTTGGAGAGGACGTACCTTTTGAACCTCATACAGATACCAGCGGACGTTTTCCAGCTTCGAAAATTTCTACCAGTGGTAGGGGAAATTTACGTTCCATTTATGAAATGGTCTTAAATCATTATGAAAATAGGGTAGGTTTACCTGCAGAACAATATAAATATACAAAAATGGCTGCAGAAAAACTCAGACCTGAAGGGGCGGGATTCAATGCCGATAATCCAGGGTTTGGAACTCTATTGTTTTCATTGAAGGGTAAAAATAGTCTTAACGATGGAAACAAGTGAAAATACTTTTCTGACGAATTGTAATAAAGGAATAATTATAAAATAAACGTTAGCCAAGATTTTCATGAATAAATTAACTAAACTGTAGTTGACGTGTTACTGGAAAGTGGAAAATAACTGAAATAAGTTGATCAGCTATGTATGGTACCCGTAGTGATCCATTGAATCCCAAAGATGGGCAATGTGGGTTTGCCTATAAAGGCAATACAATTGGATTAAATAGCTTTCAATTCGTTTTTATAGTTATGCCTCTTTACAAATTGAATACTTTAAAAGAATGCCAAAATGAATTTAAAAAAACTATTTATCCTACTCTTTATTTGTTACGTTGGGAATGTGTTTTCTCAACAAATCATCACTTTCCCTGTCTCGGACAGTATTCCTCACAATAACGATTTCACGGTCAAGGTGCGTATTCAGGGTGGACAATGGCAGGACTTATATGAGTACGAAGCCTTGGTGGATATGCACCATGTAACCAGTAGTTCTATGGTCAATTTCGATTTTTCGGGAACTGTGGAGTTTTCTGTAACTTACAACCGCGGTAAAGTTCAAACCGCCCGTATCCGTCCGTTGTCTTATGGTTTTGAACCGAAGATAAAAGGCAACACCCTTACGTTTTCGCTTTCCAAACCCTGTAATCTTTCGTTGGAAGTGAACGGCGATATCTTTCATAACCTGCAGATTTTTACCAACGCTCCAGAGACCTATAAGCCTGATCCCAAAGACAGCTCCGTGATATATTTCGGTCCGGGTTTTCACACGGTAAAGAACAATATCCTGCGCATTCCAAGCGGCAAAACGCTTTATCTGGCAGGCGGTGCCGTGTTGAATGCTTCTATTAGTTGTGATAGCGTTAAGGATGTGCGCATTTGTGGACGCGGTATTGTTTACAAAGCAAATGATGGAGTAGGGGTGAATTTTTCCGACAATGTTCAGATTGAAGATCTTGTTTTTCTGAATCCAACTCACTACACCGTTTGCAGCGGTCAATCTACTAACGTGAGGATAAAAAATATTCGTTCCTTTAGCGCCAAGGGTTGGGGAGATGGTATTGATTTATTTTGCAACAATAATGTGCTGATTGAAGGCGTCTTTATGCGAAACTCTGACGATTGCATTGCCATTTACGGTCACCGCTGGAAATTCTATGGCGACTGCCGAAACGTGCTGGTGCGCAATTCCACACTTTGGGCCGATGTGGCTCACCCAATCTTAATTGGAACACATGGAGATACCCAAAATCCTGACTCGTTGGTTGATATGAAATTTGTCAATATTGATATACTTAATCAAAATGAAAATCAAATTGATTATCAGGGATGTCTTGCTCTAAATGCCGGTGATGATAATTTAATACGAGACATACGTTTTGAAAATATACGAATAGGGGATATTATAAAAGGACAATTAATAAATTTTAGAATAATGTTTAATCACAAGTATAATTTATCTCCAGGCAGTGGAATAGAAAATATTTATTTAAAAGACATTTCATACAATGGCAATAAAGCCAACTTATCCATCATTGCAGGGTATGATGAAGCTCGTCAAATTAAAAATGTAATATTTGAAAATCTTAAAATTAATGGGAAAGTAATTTCTGATAATATGCCTGATAAACCTGGTTTTTATAAGACCGGCGACATGGCAAATATTTTTATAGGAGAACATGTTGAAGGTGTTAAGTTTATCAATTCGACGAATACTTCAGTTGCTGAGTCTACTTCTAAATGATACTATATTAAGTTATTTGCACGTATGAAAAAAGTGTTAATATTGGAATGTTGCTTCTAGTATTGATTAATTAAAATAGGTTGACCATCTGGAAATAAAACTCACTTAATTAGTTATTTGTGGTATTGACAACTTTAAATTTCTATGGAACTAGGTGAAATTAGAAATCTAAACGTATTAGAAGAAATACAGATTATTTCAACCGAGATATGATAAGTTTGTAAAGAGATTAAGCTGCAATGATATGTTTTTTACAGTAAGAGTTAATATTGTTAATATAAATAGAGTTAAGAAATGAAAATTCATAATTATTGTTTGTTCAATAAGCATTGGTTAGTGTTATTATTTATCCTTATGCCTTCTTTGATGTTTGCGCAACGAACATTTGTACATCCAGGATTATCACACAAGAAATCTGATATGGAACGGATGAGATATATGGTTCAGGCACACATCGAACCATGGTACTCTTCTTATAAAAAATTATTAGAAGATCCACATGGTGGTTATGATTATGAAGTGAAAGGACGATCTACTATGAACACCGTTACACAAGATGGAGCAAATTACCGAGCATTTTCGTCGGATGTAAAGGCCGCTTATTTAAATGCAATCTTGTGGGCTGTTAGTCAAGATAAGCGCTATGCTGACAAAGATGTTGAAATTTTTAACGCATGGAGCAATTTGACTGAATTTACAGGAGGAGGTACTGAGTCATTGAATGCAGGTAGGGTTATTTGGCAACTGGTTGAAGCTGCTGAAATTATCAAAAGCACTTACAACGGCTGGTCACTTAATGATATTCAACGGTTTAAAAACATGTTAGTTTATCCTGGTTATTCTAATATTGGTTTGCCTACAACATTAAATCAACATAACGGAACCTTTTATTGGCGCATGTATAATGGTGATCCTAGTCGTCATGGAAATCAGGATTTATTTGGTTGGCGCGGTGTAATGGCCATCGGAATTTTTACAGATAATGAAATTATGTACGATCGTGCCTTGCGCTATTTCAAGGGGTTATCACATCGCGTAGATGATATCCCATATCAATCAGGTCCACCAATTGTATCTGCAAAACCCATAGCTACTTATCCAGAATTTGATGAATACAAACAAATTGGCTACCAGTCTACAATTCCAGATTATGGATACAATGGTGTTTTAACTAATTATATTTGGGAAAACGGTCAATCTCAAGAAATTTCACGCGATCAGAATCACGGAATCTTAGGGATTGGAATGGCAGCTTCAATTGCAGAAATGGCATGGAATCAAGGAGATGATGTATATAGTTTATTCAATAACAGGATCTTGAAAGGATATGAGTTCTCATTGCACTATAATGTTTCCTATAATTATTCTTTTCCAGATCAAAAGAAACCTTGGGAACCTTCAGTTCAATCAGGAGAATTTATCCAAAGAAGAGATCGTACAGGCCGATGGTTTTCCAAAATGCCGAATCCATATAGTTCAAATGATAAAAGTAAAGTGACACGCGGGAATTTTAAAAGTAATCAACGTCCGATTTATGAAATGGCCTTGGCACATTATGGTGTAAGGCTAGGTTTACCCGTTGATTCAATGAAATGGACAAAGCGGGCACTGGATATTTCAAATAAAGAAACAGGCTACGAACAATCAGGTTGGAGCCTTGATCATTTAGGATGGGGTGGACTTACTTTTCATCGTCCAGAGGGATGTGCCGGTGATCCATGCTATTTTGTTGATGGAAAGCCTATTTTTTCAATTCCGGTTTTGCCCGGAAAAGTCGAGGCTGAAAACTTTGATTTTTTTGCCGGTAAAGCTGCTGGCCGAACCTGTCATGATTTATCAGCAGGAAATTCAAGCGGAAAATACCGACATGATACAGATGTTGATATAGATACTTGTTCGAAAGGCGGTTATCAGGTTGTAAATATCGAATCGGGAGAATGGCTTACGTATACGATTGAAGTTCCTAAAGCTGGATTTTACAAAATTAAAGTCCGTTATGCATCAAATTCAGGCAATGGAAAAATCAAGTTTCTATTTAATAATCAAGTTTTAATAGAAGATGTCAATATTCCTTTTGGAGGAAATAATTCAACTGGGCTGACCGATTTGAAAGATTTTACGGTTGCTTCAAAAGTAAAGTTAAGTTCAGGCGTACAATCAATGCGCGTTTATTTTAATGGTAAGTCCGGCTCCTTTAATTTAGATTACATAGAAATTGTAAATAGTGTAAGCTCTTTTTCAAGTAAACTATAAAAACGTGCTCAATCTTGTAATTATTATGAATTGCATAAAGATAATAAAATCAGTCATATAAGTTGTATTGCTAAATTTTAAACAGAACGATAAATAAATATATTATGTATCTATTAGGTAATATACTATACTTATTCGTATTAATCTTTAAAATATATACAGCCAGTTTATATAGAAGTTTTTATAAATATTTTTTTTGATGATTAAAATATATCTAATTAATTGTTTAGAATTACTCATTAATTTCTTAAATCAATTTACATGAAAATTAATTTAAATTTTGTACTGTCTTTTGTCAGACTATTTGTATGTAAAATACATTTATTGCCGCTATTTTCTTTAATATTTTTTTCTTCGTTTTTTTCTCTTTATGCTACAGCTGGAAATAATGTTGAAACTTCATCACAGCAACAACAATCAAAACAAACTGATATTCTAGTTAGCGGTGTAGTTCTTGATGAGCAAGGTGAACCTTTAATTGGTGTAAATGTAATAGTTAAAGGAGCTGGAAGAGGAACCGTTACAGATTTGGATGGAAAGTTTAGTGTAAAAGTTCCAAGCGAAAGTTCAATAATAAATTTTTCTTATGTCAGTTTTATTTCCAAGAGTCGAGTGGTTGGTAAAGAAAGAATTCTAAGAGTTACCCTTAATCAATCGAGTAAAACTATTGATGATGTAGTAGTTGTTGGATATGGTTATAGCAAGAAGAATGATCTTACCGGTTCAGTTGGACGCGTTAATATTGCGGATTTAGAAAAAGCACCTGTAAAATCTGTTGATGAGGCTTTGGGAGGACGTGTTGCAGGAGTACAAGTTACTTCAGGTGATGGACAACCAGGTTCAAATGCTACAATTACAATTCGTGGAGTTGGATCTGTAACACAATCTACTTCACCATTGTATGTTATTGATGGTTTCCCTCAAGAAGATGCAAATTTTAATTCAATAAATCCATCGGACATTGAGTCTATCGATGTACTGAAAGATGCATCATCCACAGCAATATATGGTGCACGTGGATCGAACGGGGTTATTTTAATTACTACTAAACGAGGGAAAACAGAGAAACCAACAATAACTTATAACGCATATATTGGAACTCAACAGCCGGTTAAAATGATGTCGGTGTTAGATCCATACGAATTTGTTCGACTTCAAAACGATGCTACACCAGGTTACGCAAATGCATATTATTATGTGAATGGGAAATCACAAGAGGACTATAAAAATGTATCTGGTTTCGATTGGCAAAAACTTTGCATGAATCAGAATCCAATGTTTCAAAATCATTCAGTTTCATTATCAGCCAGATTTAATAAAACTGCTTACACCGTATCTGGTTCGTATACAGATCAGGTTGGCTTAATTATTAATAGTGGTTTTAAAAGATATCAGGGACGTGTTACGTTAGATCAGAATGTTAGCGATCAACTTAAAGTGGGATTTAATATAAATTATTCAAATTCTACAACTACTGGCACTGCTGGGAATGCCAGTTTTGGGAATTACCTTTCATTTCTAACAAATCTTTGGACATATCGTCCTGTTTTAGGCGGATCGGCTCTAAATACAGACTATGAAAACTTTATTGCGAGCTCTGTTTATGATCCAAATGAATCTCAAGGTCGTATTAATCCTTATCTTGCAACAACCAATGGAGATATATATGGTAATTCAACTGTATTTACTCCAAATGGATATTTAGAATTTAAATTTTCAAAGAACCTTACTTTTCGAAGTACAATTGGAATGTCTTTGACTAATATTGAGAGCTATCAATTTAATAATGCAAGTACGTATGATGGCAATCCATATACGGGATTTGGAATGACCTATGGTATGAATGGAAGCAGATCGAACAGTCAGAGCTATAGTTTATTGAATGAAAACACGCTAACTTATAATAAAAAATTTAGCAATAGTTCGTTAAACGCTTTGATAGGATTCACAAATCAACAAAATTCAATAAAAAGTTATGGCTTCAGAGCTACTAATATGCCAAGTGCAGATTTAGGCATCAATGGTTTATACATGGGAACACCATATTCAGTAACTTCTGCTTCATCTTCAAGTGGTCTTTTGTCATACCTAGGACGTATTAATTATAACATTGAAGATAAATACTTATTCACTGCCTCTATGCGTGCAGATGGAAGCTCCAAATTTAGTCCTAATAACAGATGGGGCTATTTCCCTTCAGGTGCTTTCGCTTGGAGAATGAATAATGAAAATTTTCTTAAAAACGTTGAAAATCTGGATAATGCCAAATTAAGAATTTCGTATGGAGCAACTGGGAATAATCGTGTTGATGATTTCTCATACATGACTTTACTAGCCACGTCTACAACTAGCATTGTTTCTATCAACGAAGCTAATCAATATGCTTCGTATGTCAGTAAAATGGGGAATGCAAATCTGAAATGGGAAACAGGAGTACAAGGTGATATAGGTCTTGATCTTGCTTTTTTCAAAAATCGTCTAAGTCTTGAACTTGATTATTACGATAGAGTAACTCAAAACTTATTATTAAATGCTACAATGCCTTATTATACAGGTTTCAGTAGTGCCTATGAGAATATTGGAAAAGTAAGTAATTCTGGTCTTGAAATTACGATTAATACCATAAATATCAACCATAAATACTTTAAATGGAGTTCCAGTTTTAATATCTCATTCAATAAAAACAGACTGTTGGCTTTAAATAGTGGAGCAAATGAATTGCTAACATCTAAGAGTTTTACTATGTCACCATTCAGTAATACGAATGATTATATTGGAAAAATAGGAGCACCCGTGGCAATGTTTAATGGATTTATATCAAATGGAATTTATCAATTATCAGATTTTTATAAAGTTCAGAATGGTCCCAATGGTTATACATATGTACTAAAAGAAGGAATCCCATACTATGGCCAAAAACAAAGTCTTTCCAGTATTAATTCCAATGCTCCTCAAAATTGCGTACAACCCGGAGATGTTAAATTTAAAGATCTGAATGGAGATGGAATTATTGATCAAAACGATGTTACAGTTATTGGAAGTCCTTATCCTATTCATTTCGGAGGTTTTTCGAATACATTTACATATAAGAACTTTGATTTAAATGTCTTTTTACAATGGTCTTACGGTAATCAGATTCTGAATGCAAACCGTTTAATGATGGAAGGTTCATTTATTAGTTCTAGTACCGCTACAAGTGGAACAGTTGGTATGGTTAATTATAATCAGTATTCTGAATATGCCAATCGTTGGACATACACAAATCCAAGTAATATATACCCGCGAGTAGATTCTAATCAGTTTGGGACACGTGCATACTCAACACGTGTTATAGAAGATGGATCATATTTGCGCTTAAAAACAATTCAATTAGGATACACTTTACCAGTGATTCTTATTAAGAAAATAGGAATAACAAGTGCACGTTTTTATTTGTCAGCTCAAAATTTATTAACTTTAGCGGGATATTCAGGAATTGATCCTGAAGTTTCGACTGCTTCAGGGAGTAATCTTACACCAGGATTTGATTATTCGCCTTATCCTCGAACAAAGGTAATCACCATTGGAACAACCATAATACTATAAAAAATAACGAAATATAATATGAAACGGATATTAATTATATTAATCATTTCTGGAGTATTTTTCTCCTCTTGCAGTGATATTTTGAATACAACACCGAGCGGTTCACTTAGTACACAAACTGCATATACTTCACCAAGTCTGATAAATAATGCACTAGTTTCTATTTACTTAGGACTAAGAAACTCGAATATTTATGGACAATTCTATCCTTGGTATGAGAATGCACCCACTGATGAGTCCTTCTTTTTTAGTTCGGGTTCGACTTACTATTATACCTATTATTTGAATAGACCAAATGACGGAGGTCAAATACAAGGTTTTTGGCAACAATGCTATTCTTCAATCAACTGTGCAAATACAATGTTAGCTAACATAGATGCTTCCGCAGCTATTGGTAAAGTAGATACAGTTGTAGTGCGTAAAGCAAAAGGCGAAGCATTGTTTCTGAGAAGTTATTATTATTTTTTGTTAACGCAATGGTTTGGAAGTGTTCCTTTAATATTGGAACCTATTGGAGATCCATCACAAATATTAATTGCTAAGTCCTCAGAAAAAGTTGTTTATGACCAAATCATTGTTGATATGACCAAATCAGTAGATCTGCTGAATGGTCAAACTTGTGCATCACTGGGATATAATGACAAAGTTACACAAGACGCTGCACAAGCAATTTTAGCCAGAGTTTGTTTATATGCGGCAGGTCAGCCTGTAAATGGAACTGTAAAATATGATAAGGCTGCTTGTTATCATTTGGCAGCTTTATGGGCAAGTAAAGTAATTTTATCTGGAAAGCATAGTTTACTAAGCGATTATACCAAAGTCTTTACAGATCTCGCACAGAATCTTTATAATTCCGAAAATATTTGGGAAATTGGGTTCAATCAATTTGGAGTAGGTACAGTTTCAGCATCAGGAACGACAGGAATTTACTGTGGCATAGGACATTCTTATCTAAGAAGTTCCATTACAGACGACTATGATGGATATTGCTATAATTATTGTAGACCACAACCTCGATTATTTTTGTCATACGAACCGGGTGATTATCGACGTGATTGGAATGTTGCCAATTACACATTCAAAAGTTCTGGCTTCAGTACTACTGCTGCGAACTTTTATAATGATGCAAAAGTTCCCTTAGATACCACCAAACTATGGTCAAGATGTGCAGGTAAATGGCGCAGAGAATATGAAACATCTACAAGCCGATATGTAAAAAACAGTTCTGCTGAGAATTTCACAGTAATTCGTTACGCAGACGTATTACTAATGTATGCTGAAGCCTTAAACGAAATTGATAGTACGTCAGTGGGCGGATGCACACTTGATAAATTTGCTGCAATTAATCTTGTTAGAGGTAGATCTATTGCAACTTCACAAGTCGTTGACCATATAAGTTGGGTTACTGGTACAGGTTATCTTGCTGATCCTGTTATTACTGTTTCAGGCGGAGGAGGATCAGGTGCTGTGGTTAGTTCGGCAAGTACATATCTTATGAGCACTACATCCAATAGAACTATTAATTGTTTGTTGACAGCGCAGGGTAGTGGTTATACAAGTGCGCCTACAATAACAATAGGTAATATATGGACTCCGAATACTGCTTACACAAAAGGAACTCAAGTTGTATCGGGAACAAGACTTTATACAGTTAATACTGCAGGAACTTCGACTACTACTGCACCAACCAATACCTCAGGCAATTCATCGGCAGCTATTACGGGCGCTGTATTCTTTTATGCAGGGGTGGCTGCTTCAGCAAAAGCATATCTTAGTCCTGCCAGAACTTCACCGGTCTTGCTTGTTGGTTTGAATACAGCTGATTTCAGAGCTGCAATAAATATGGAAAGATATCATGAATTATGTTTTGAAGCTTTACGTTTGCAGGATTTGAGACGTTGGGGTATATTAATTCCCACAGTGCTAGATATGGCAAATGATGTTACCGCTACAAATATGAATGGATTTTATATTAAAAATTCCGATGGTTCAAATTCAAGTTATTATGAATCATTTAAGTGGCCAATGCATATTCCTAATACAGTTGAATTGCCAACATTAGGGGATGTACCTTATGTAAATCAATCTGTAAATTTTCCAGCTCAAAATATAGGGGCAAAAGATTGGTACTGGCCAATACCACAACGTGAAATTGGACTAAATTATTTGCTTACACAGAACCCAGGTTATTAATGTTAAATTCAGAAAAATATACAATTATGAAAAAAATGATTTTAATATTGTTGGCTGCAATTGCACTATTTTCATGCAACGATATTGCAGTTGATATGCCGAATGATTTCAATATATCACCGGTTCTACCGACAACAATTGGAGATACATTAAAAGGTGATACATTAGTTATAAAAAAAGGAGATGTATTAGTCTATAATATTACTGGAAATCCGGATTTTATTACTTTCTATTCTGGGGAAAAGCATTTTAACTATAATTATGTAGGGTTAGCACATCGAGATGCTGATTCATCAATAGTTGCATTCTCTACTAAATTATCATCTGGTACATTAGGTAAACTTACAGTCTATGCCTCAAATAATTATTCAGGCAATTTTACAGATGTAAATAATTTTATTGATAATACAAAGAGTGTAGATATAACATCCAAATTTAAGTTTTCAACAACTACTGCGGCTCAAGCTTCTGGAAATTTACGCTTAGATAGTGTAACTGGTATTGACAAATCGAAACCTGTTTATGTTGCTTTTCGTTTTAAATCGGACACAATTAAAACGACAGATAAACCTCAAAAATGGATTATCAGTGCTTTTAGTTTGAAAAATTGTTTTGCTGATACAACTTATGTAAATGCAAATGATATGCGAAGCGCTGGCTTTACAACTAAAAGTTTAAGTAGCCCGTCCAATTATTGGTATTTTGAAAATGCTCAGATGACCTTTTTACTTAATGCTGTTGGTCTAAATACGCCTGGAGAAGATGATTGGATAGTTTCCAGAGCATTCGATTTGGGATGTGTATGGCCAGATGGAGGTTTAATTGTTAAAACTCCAAATAATACCGGTATAGTAACAACTTACAGTTATCAATATACGAAAACAGGTATTTTTGTATCAACATTCTTAGCAAAAAATCAAGCATATACTACTTCTAAACAAGTTGCCCGGAAGAAAATAATAAAGGTAATACCATAATGAACTTATAGCTTTCAATAAATTGAATTGGACATTCAATTTACTTTAACAAATATATTTTTAAAATATATAAATACAGAGAAAAAATATAGTTATGAAAAAAAATAAATTTTCTTATTTGATTTTGTCAGCGCTTGCGTATTTCACAATATCCTTAATAGTTAGTTGTAAAAATGCTGATAGTGAAACTCCATATAAAGATCATGGCATCTCAATTTTTAAAGGATATGCAGACGCAACGCAAGCTGGTTTTGATACAACAGCCAATGTCCTGTCAACATCCAGAGCAACTTTTATAGCCTATCTTGATAATAATTCAAAGGTTTTTACAGTAAATATTTCATGGAAGGGCTTGACAAGCGATGCAAAAGCAGCTTTTATTTATGCTCCTGCCGATTCCGCTGTTTTCCTTACTGAAAAACCTTCTTGGCAAATGACCAATTCTTTATCAGGTACATCAGGATCTGGAAGTTTTTATCGTATGGAAGCAACTCAACTTACAGACAATGAAGTATCCGCTTTAATGGATACAACCTGGAATCATTCAAGAAGGGATTCTGTGGGTGTAAACACAAAATGGTATTTTGTTATAAATACAACAAATCACGGAAGTACTACCGCTAATGGAGTTGGTGAAGTAAGAGGACAAGTAAAATATCAGCGGACTTTTTATAAAAATTAAATCGTTAGTTTCTAAAATCAATATTTTAATTAAATATTTAATATTGAAAGACTTATAATTAAAAATAATATTGAAAATGAGAAATTAAAAGAGAATTTTCTTAGTATTTTTATCCATCTTATTTGTAGTTAGGGAAATTTTGGCTTAGGATGTAATAATTAACAATATATTTGAATCTACGAATACTCTGAATTGGAAAACGAACACAAAAAGTTCAACAGTGAAGTAAAAGGAGATAAATTGGTTGTCACTCCTGTTTTGAAAGCCGATGGTACTACCTACTATGGCGATATTGGCTCAATAGGTTTGGTTAACTTACAAGCAGGTAAATATTCAATTTTGGTAATCAAGCTAAAAAAACTGAAACTAAATTAGTATTTGACTCAAATTTAGGAGTCTACCTAGGTGGTTTTAGAAAAATAACTGCAGGCGATGGATTGGATATTTATTATATTGATAAAACTAAAAAAGCCATTTCGTAGAGGAAATAATGAAAAAACAAAAATCGAACTTTCAACATCTGAACCACCTGTTTTCAAATCATGTAGTTTTAAGATTTCCGGCATAAAATACTAACAAGAACAAATTGATAAAGATCAGATTAGTTTCGAAGTGACTTGGATTAAATCTTTCTCTACAGTTGATAAACTTAAAGTTTTTTAGCTTCTAAATCCAGATATAAAATAAACAAATTCTGTTGACTGGAAATATTATCTTAAACTAAAATAATTGTACAATTAATTAAGTGATATCGACTATATATTCGTATGTATTTATAACTCAAATTTGGATTTCAGCCTGTATTTACATTAAATGCCAAGCAATCAAGAGAAAACTTTTATTGAAATATAAATATAATTCTTTAACTCTTTATTAAAAATCAAACAATTATGAAGGCAAAAAATTTTACTCTACTTATGGCATTTATGACCATGTTCGTAATTAGCACAAAAACACTGGCACAGGCCAGTGGCGATTTTGTTGCTACAACCAGTGGTGACTACAACACAGCTGCTAACTGGTCTATTGCAGATGGTATGGGAGGTTATTCAAGCGTAGCATCTACTGCTCCGTCAACATCTAATAACGTATGGATACCAAGCAGTATTATTATGACTTCTTCTGCAGCATGTAATGCCCTTAATTTAGATGTGGCTGGAAAATTTACGGTAGGTAATTATACTTTAAGTGTTAACGGAAATTTGACTATTGAAAATACGGGAGTTTTGACATCCGTTAATGCGAATGGCGGAACTGTTGCAGACCTTAAAATTGGCTCAAGTTTAGCTTCAGGTCCGTGTACAATTCAGGTAGATGGTCAATTAGGATCTGTCGATGGTTCTACAGTTGCTGGTAGTGGATTCAGAACAGGTATTGATGCGGGAGGTACCACGACAATTCAAGGATTGGGAAAAGTGAATATAACAGGGCTGAGACCTTACAACAATAATGCAAGAACTCAAACTTTTGTTTTTGACATGGATGTCAATATTATGAACTCTGCAAACAATATGCCGACATTAACATTAGTGAATGGTACTGCCGCGACAGCCACAAAAACTTTGGTGATTAATGCCGGAAAAACGGTTACCTTTATCAATGATGCAGATGCAACTTTAGGAGGCTCTACTAACGGAACTGCTGTACAATCTTCTACTGGAGGAGATATTCTCTATGATATAGAAGGAACTTTAAATACAGGAACCTTGGGAGGTTTATGGTTAACAACTACATCGAGTACTGGAAATACACAAAGTATAAATCAAAAAATCACATTAAGGGTTGGACCTACAGGTATATTGAAACTTGGAACACGGATTCTAACTGCGGTTGGGCAACCTGCTACACAATCAATTGTATATGATTTTCAAGCTGGTTCAACTATAATATATCAAGGAACCACTGCTCCAACCTTTACTGGTTTTACCGGATTTAATCAATCTTACATGAATAGTTTTTCAAACCTGACAATGAACAACTCTGGTGGTTTAGCACTACCGGTTGCTACAATTGTAAATAATACTCTTACCTTGACTTCAGGTACTATTTCGTTAGGCACCAAAAATCTTACTGTTGTATCTGGGGGTTCAATATCTGGAGGTTCAGCAACTAGTTATATTGTCACGGATGGCACTGGTGTATTAAATCAAGCTGTTCCTGCTGCAGGTGTAGCGACGTTCCCGATTGGTGCATCGATTTCCAGTTTTGATCCAGTTGTAGTCACTCCAGCAAGTGCAACTGTATTTTCAGCAAATGTAGGAACAACTCTATCTGGTACAGCTAGTTCAGGACTTCAATATAATACCAAAGAATGGAACTTAAGTTCAACTACTCCATCGTCAACGTTTATAACGCTCACTCCTTCTGCAATAACAGCTACAGGAGCATACCCAATAGTAGGGCAATATGTTAGTGGCAATTACACAAATAGGGCTGCTACATTAAATGGAAATACCTATTCTGCGACTTTTAGTACATTTTCTCCTTTTGTAACAGGTACTACTGACACTCCAACAGGGGTTGAAAACACTTATAATTCAAAAGTAAACATATATTCAACTGATAATCAGATAAATGTTGATAATTTAAAATCGGGTGATGTTATTGATGTTTATTCTGATAATGGACAACATCTTGTTCGTTCAGTTGCAGTAGGTAGTAAATATTCGACTTCTTTGAAACAAGGTATTTATATTGTAAATGTAAAATCCGCTAATGTTTCTACGGGAACTAAAATAGTAGTGAACTAATAACAGGTTTATCTTAACTCAAGTTTATTACAGAGATTTAAATGACAGTCGGGGATGACATAAAGTTTTACCCGGCTGTTTTTGTTAAGTAGTCAGCGCCTTTCAATTAATCAAAATGAAAAATAGAATAAACCGTAAATTCGAGCTAATAATCTTATTAATCTTATTTGCGTTATTTACATCAGCTCGCACTTTTGTTCATCCAGGTATTTCGCATAAACTTTCGGATTTAGATCGGATGAAATCCATGGTGCAGGCTGGTATTGAGCCATGGAAGACTTCTTTTGCGGATTTACAAAAAAATAGTTATTCCAGTTATAATTATACTGTTCAGTGGAATAAAGATTCGACCACTATCTATACTACCATTCCAACCTATTATGAAAAAATTAAGTATGATGGTTTAGCAGCATATTATAACGCCTTGATGTGGTATATAACAGGTGATACGCGAAATGCTGATAAATGTGTGGAGATTTTTAATGCATGGTCTAATATAAAAAGAATCGTTACGGGTGGAACTGATTGTTTGGATGCTGGTCGCGTAATTTGGAAAGCTTTGGAAGCCGCTGAAATTATTAAAAGCACCTATTCAGGATGGGCACAAGCGGATATTGATAAGTTTAAGGCTATGCTTGTTTACCCAGGTTATTCATCAACAACAACACCCACAGCACCAATTGCCAGTAGAGATGCAACCTTTTATTGGTATATGTACAACGGAGATTATGGACGGCATGGAAATCAAGGTTTATTTGGAATGAGAGGCATTATGGCTATGGGAATTTTCATGGATAATGAAATTATGTATGACAGAGCATTACGTTATTTGAAAGGAATGTCTCACCGGTCTGATGATTTGCCCTATCCATCCGGTCCCCCAATTGTTAGCACCACCCCAGCTTCTACATCAAATAGTTATTACGATGAATATACACCGGTTTCACCTTATCAAAAAACAGATAGCATTGATTACGGATACAATGAGTTAATTAAAAATTATATTTGGGAAAACGGACAGTCAGAGGAATCTTCTCGTGATCAAGGTCATGCACTCGTTGGAGTTTCAATTATAAATACCATGTGTGAAATGGCGTGGAATCAAGGTGATGATTTATATAGTTTTATGAATTACAGACCGTTACTTGGTTTGGAATTCTATTATCGATACAATGTATCCTTTACTAATTTTTTTTCAGATCAACCAACCACATGGGAACCAACTATATCCTCTGGTGAATTTATAAGAAAAAGAGATCGCAGCGGAAGGTGGACTTCCAAAAGAATGAATCCCTGGGTAGGAGGTGATACGTTGACATTAAGTCGAGGAACAGATAATTCAGCAGCTAATGCGCCCATTTATGAAATGGTATTGGGACATTATAAATCGAGGTTAAACTTACCAAATAGTATGACCAAATGGACTCAGCGAGGTGATAGTATTTCGTTAGCTCAATATGGCTATGAACAACAGGGTTTTCAAGTTGATTATTCTGGATTTGGAGGTTTAACTTTTCATCGTGTCGACAGCTGTGCCGGTGATCCGGTTACATTCGTTAATAAGTTTCCTGTTTTTGGTATTCATAAACTGCCTGGTAAAATTGAAGCAGAAGATTATGACTATTTTGCAAATCAACCACAAGGCAGAACTTTTTATGAATTATCGAGTACAAAAATAGCCAATGCGTATCGTCCTGATAGTGCGGTGACAGTAAATCCCTGCACATTAGGAGGGTACAAAGTAAGTGATATGGTTGCCGGAGAATGGTTGACTTATACTGTTAATGTCCCTCTGACAACGACTTATACCATCAGCGTGAATTATTCAGCAGCAACATCTGGCGGAAAATTAAGAATGGCTTTTGATAATGTGACAAAAATTCCGGAAACGGCTTTGCCTATTACCGGAACGGATGTATGGTCAGATTATACCTTGGGTACTAAAGTGAGTTTGACGGCTGGAGTGCAAGGCCTGCGACTGTATGTGTCGGGAACTTCAAATGTTCTGGAGTTAAATTCCATTTCAGTTCTACCAGAAACTACCGGAACCAAATCAATCGTGCTTAAATCGGTAAATAGTCTGAAATCAATTTATTTATCCTGGACAACTCAGAATTTGGTTCCGAATTCGTATTCTATTTATCGTTCATCTTCATCAGATTTTTCCAATCCTATATTGTTGGAATCAAATGTTCTGACAACTTCTTTTACTGATTTTTCAATTGTGACTGGGAATACCTATTATTACCAAATTCAGGCAAATGATGGCATTTCTAACATTTATTCAAATGTTGTTTCAGCTACAGGACAGCTTGTCACGGTAACATCTGTAACCAGTGGTAACTGGAGCAGCGGTTCAACATGGAATACCGGTTCGGTTCCTGCCAGAAGTGATAATGTAGTAATTGCTTCGGGGCATGCTATAACTCTTACAGGAACGGCAGGATGCAGTAAATTGACTGTGAATGGTTCCTTACTGGATGGTTCATCCTATACATTGACTGCCGATACGTTAATTGTAAATTCTTTAGCATTTAATAATCCAGCAGCTATAACTGTGAATGGTCCAACCACCATTAATGCGGGAGCAGTATGGACGTTGGGTGGAACGTTAACCACCAACTCAGATGTCATTATTAATGGACAGTTAAAGGGACCTACAACTGCAGGTGGAACTGTTCAGACATGGATGCTGCAAGGGGATAATCCAATGGTAAAAATCAATAGTACAGGAATCCTTGGTGCAACTGGTATTGGTGTAAGTGGAGAGTCACTTCGTGTCTTTTTGAATCATACAGATACAGCAACTTTTACAGGATCAGGGATAGTTAATATTGGACGCTTTCATACTTATGCTAATAATATTACTCCCCAAACTACCATAGTGGATATAAATATGAATATTAACAATACTGCAACAGGAGTGGCTGTGTTTTCGTTGCAGAACGGAAGTAATGGTAGCTCGAATAAGACTCTTACAATAAACGAAGGAAAAACTGTAAAACTATCTAAATCTGCTGGCTATTTTCATTATTTTAATTCACTCGGAGCTACCGGAAATACCGGAGGAAATATGAATTACAACATAAATGGGACTTTAGATGTGAGTGCTGGAGAGTTCAATTTGTCAACAAATGGGTTGTCACCTTTACAAATATTGACTGTAAATGTTGGCCCGAATGGAGTACTGAAATTAGGTGCTGTAGTAAATTTAAAACCAAACTTGTACGGACAAAATGTATTTGTTAATGTGGCGAATGGAGGTATTGTTGATGGTTCGTCAACATCTTTGACAACCACATCATCGTCAAATTCAGGAGCTGGTGGAACGGCCTGGTTTACTCTTAATGGTGCAAATGCCGTGATAAAAAGGAAAGTAACTGCTGCTGTTGCAACTCCTTTTTGGATAGGGGTCTCCAATACCAGTTGTGATTCGGTGATAATTAAACCAACAGCAACCGGAATATTTTCGATCAGTATTGATAGTACATTTACTCATTCGCCAAATAACATAAAGCTTTCAAATCCAAGAATATGGACCATAACTCCAGCATCAAGCACTTCTGCCGATTTTACGTTTTATCCCTCTATGTTCGCAAATACGTCCAATCCGGTTATAGGAAAATATATAGGTGGAGCTTGGACAGAGAGTACGGCGACATTGAGTGGAAATGCTTTTTCTAATACAGGAAGCAGTTTGTCAGCTTTGTCAACTCAATTTGCAACGGGTAGTAAACGTGCATTTCTTTATCAGCCAGTAACTTCAATTACTTCAGGAAACTGGAGTAGTCCTTCTACATGGAATACAGGTTCGGTTCCTACAAGTTTGGATGATGTAGTGATTGCGCCCGGGCATATTATAACCTTAACTGCATCAGCATCCTGCAATAGTTTGTTGGTAAATGGAACGGCGCTGAACGGTGCTTTTACACTTACAGTTTCCGATTCTCTTAAAATTGCATCAACTGCATTCACAAACGGTTCTGTCATTGTAGCAAATGGGCCAACTTTACTTAAAGTGGGTGCTGTTTGGACATTAGGCGGGCAGCTTACAACAAATGACAATGTTAACGTTTTTGGTCAATTAAGAGGAGTTACTATTGCAGGCGGTACTGTCCAAACCTGGCTTCTTCAGGGGGCCGATCCAACCGTGACAATCAATTCCACTGGTGTTCTGGGTGGAACAGGTATTGGCATTGCTGGAGAAGGGCTACGTATATTTTTAGGTCATACTGGAACAGCTACTTTTACAGGTACCGGTATCGTGAATATTGCCCGGTTATATACTAACTCGGGAAATACAAATACACAATCAACAGTTGCAGATATTGATATGAATATCAATAACACAGATCCTGCAACAAGTACTACTACCTTTAGTTTACAAATGGGCAATATGGGAACTGCTTCAAAAAGTTTCACTGTTAACGCTGGGAAAACAGTTGCGTTAACTCAATCAAACGGTTGTTTTCATAACACTGGTAATTCTGGTGTAGCCAGAACAGGAGGAAATATAACCTATAATATTAACGGAACATTAGATGTCAGTGCCGGACAGTTCGATTTGGTATCCAATACATCTACATCTTCGCAGGTATTGACTGTTAATATCGGCTCGGTGGGTATGCTGAAATTAGGCAGTGTAGTTAATCTTAAGCGAAGTATTGCTGGGCAAAATGTGTATGTTAATGTTGCAGACGGAGGAATTGTTGATGGTTCAACTACTGCTTTAACATCTTATTCGAATTTAGGAGATGGCGGCACGGCTTGGTTCTCTCTGAATGGAAACAACGCTAAGTTGAATAGAAAAGTAACTGCCGGAATTCCCACTCCGTTTTGGACAGGAATTTCTAATTCCAGTTGTGATTCATTGATCATTAATCCAACATTAGATGCTGTATTTTCAGTTAATGTACACAATTTATTGTCCGGGATTCCGAATAATACCGCGTTGACTAATCCTAGAGAATGGAACATTGAGTCAAGTGTACCTACAACAGCTACTATTACATTATGTCCATCATTAGCCCTTAATACTTTTGAAGCAGTTATTGGAGTTTATAAAAGTGGTTTATGGTCTGAAATGGCTGCAACATACAGTCCACCTATTTTTATTGGGAAAAGTAATTTTGTTTTTTCTGCTGATACGTTGCTTTTGGGTTTAGCAACTGGAACATCGGGTGCATACTCAAGTATCACGACAGGTGTTGTTGATACTATTCGTAGCTCTATTTATGTATGCGTGAATGAAAAACAATTAATTATAAAAGGATTAAATCCAAATGATCTTATTTCTATTTGGGATATTAATGGGCAGCAAATAAAAAATGAAAAAGCATCATCAGATCAAGTAGCTACAACACTTCCTATCGGTGTATTTCTGGTGAAAGTAAAATCAATAGACGAAATTAAAATCGTTAAAGTAATTATAAAATAGAGGAGTAATTCAGAAAAATGAGGGATGAATTTTGGATGTTTAATTTGTAAAGTATTATAATAGGTTCAATTTTTATCGGTTTTAAAAGTAAAATCAAGATTTTTATTTTCAATGTGATGTTAAGAATTTGAAACTTATAACTGTAATTTTTTTTAATATATTTTTATTTATGATTACTCTAAAATTTATGAGAAACATAATTATTTTTATTGGCTTATTTCTTTCATTGTCAATAAGATTGAACGCTGAGAACAATATTGAACCTGATTTTGCTCAACTTATTGCCAATAGGTTTTCGAAACAATGGGTTAGTTCTCTTCAGGAAAAGGTATATCTTCAAACCGATAAGCCGTATTATAGTGCAGGAGAAAATATTTGGTTTAAGTGCTACTTAGTAAATGCCACCACTTTAGAGCCAAATGCACTTAGTCAATTTATCTATGTTGAATTAATTGATAAATCCGATTCTGTAGTAAGTAGAGTGAAAATAAAAAAAGATTCACTCGGTTTTTCAGGTTATTTAAAACTAAAACCTGAAATTCCATCTGGATATTATGAGCTGCGTGCTTATTCTTATTGGATGCAGAACACTTCAAGTGATTTCTTTTTCAAAAAGATTGTTTTTATTGGTAATATGATTGATGATCGTATTACAAGTAAAATCACTTATGGTAAGCCAAATAATGGATTAGTTCCAGTTCTGATAACATTTAGTGATCTATTAAAAAGACCAATAGTGGGAAAAAACGTTGAGATTATTCAAAATTGGAATCGCACGTTAAAGAAGAAAATTACTAAAACTACAGATAAAGATGGTTCAATAAGCTTGCAAATATTGTTTGATCCAAAAAATGACTCCAAAAAAAAATTCGAAGCTTCAATTAACGATGAAAAATATAAAACGAAGTTTTATCTCCCTATATTTGATACAGATTACGACGTACAATTCTTTCCGGAAAGTGGTATTTTGTTAAATAATAATTTGCAATCTGTTGCTTTTAAAGCAATCGGGAAAAAGGGTTTATCTGTTGGCGTTACTGGGAAGATTTATACAAATAAAAATGAAGAAATCTCCGAATTTTCTACATTAAATAAGGGAATGGGAAAATTCACAATTCAAACTCAGCCAAACGAAAGTTATTATGCTCTGGTAAAATCAACAAATGGAATTGAAAAACGATTTGAACTTCCTAAAACAGAGGCAGAAGGCATATCAGTCCATTTAGTATATAATCGGGGAAGAATTTTATACGAGGTAGTAAATCAAACAAGCTTTCCGAACAAATCACTTTATTTATTATTACATTCGCGAGGTAAAGTTCTTGTTGTACAACAACTTAAGTCTCTTGATGGCCAAATTATAGAATCCGAGTTACCTCCGGGAATTGTTAGTTTCTCAGTTATCGATTCGCTTGGACACACGTTTTGTGAGCGGTTGAGTTTTATTAGAAGTAACACATTCCCAATAATATCTATGGAAAGTGACAAATCGACTTACAGTAAACGTGAGCTTGTTAATTTGATTTTTAGTGTTAAATCATCGCTTTTTAAACTTGTAAATGATGGAAACTTTTCAATTAGTATTACCGATAGCCATATAGTAAAATTAGATTCGCTTGGTGACAATATATTGAGCAATCTTTTACTTTCATCCGATATAAAAGGTTACGTTGAAGATCCGGCAGCTTATTTTATTGATAATAAGATTACAACTCGAGAAAAAACGGATGTTTTGATGATGACTCAGGGTTGGAGGCGCTTTAATACTGCCGATGTTGTTAAGGCAATTTATAAACAACCAAAATATTATGTTGAAGAGGGTCAGGCGCTTTCGGGGAAAGTGTTGAATATATTTAATAAACCGAGTAAGAACTGTGAAATAATGATGATTTCACCATATAAAAATTCAATTAAAATAGCTAAAACCGACAGCGTAGGTCGTTACTTAATTGATGGTATTGAATTTCCTGATAGTACTACTTTTATACTGAAAGCTAAAAAATCAAGAAGTTTAACCGACGTCGAAATTGTTCCGGATTCTGATGAGTTTCCAAAATCGAATGAATTTATCCCAACTCCTTTAAATAATGATAATTCACCTAATGAAGAGTACTTCAAACAAAGTAAAGATAAGTATTACTATGAAGGTGGAATGCGCGTAATTAATCTGGGAGAAGTCACTGTTAAAGCGAACAAAGTTACTGATACGCAGAATGAGTATTATTCAGGAATGGCTGATGAGGAAGTTAAATCTGACCAACTTGAGAAATATTCGGGTATGACTTTTCTAAACTTTCTTTATACTATTCCGGGAATTCGTGTAACTGGAGAAAGTGTTTCTATCAGAGGTAGCAATTATAATCCGTTGTTTTTAGTTGACAATGTAGAAATGAATGATATTAGTGATATTTCATATTTGACCACAAATGATATTGAGAGAATTCAGGTTTTTAAAGGAGCAAATGCCGCTATTTTTGGCTTACGTGGGGGAAATGGTGTAATTGCCATTACATTGAAATCTGGTGTTGAAGTCAAAAAAGGAACTCCAATTAGTTTAGCTCATATTTCTCCACTTGGGTATCAAAAGCCAGAATACTTTTATGTTCCTAAATATGAAGTAGATAGTGTTTTGAAAAGTTCTCAGCCTGATTTGAGATCTACTATTTATTGGAATCCTGCACTAAAATCTGATAGCAATGGAATCATTCATGTAAAGTTTTATACAGCCGATAATGAAAACAATTATTCAGTAGTGATTGAAGGAATTACTGAAAATGGAGAAATCTGTAGGTACGAAGATTATTTGAAATGTAAATAATCTCTTTAGGATCATTTGAAAGTGTAATTATTTCCCTTAATATAAGATCTATAAGCTTGCTTAATTAAACAAATATGATTTCGGAAAGATTAAATTTTGTTACTCGATTTAGACTATTAATTAACACAATGTTTTAAAAAATAAAAAATGAAAATTCTCAAATTAAATCTATTAGTAGCTATTTTATTTTTGCTGCCAATGTTGGCAAATGCACAGACTATTCTGAAAGAAACAGAAAATAAACTGACTTCGCCTGATGGTGCTTACGAGTTTAGCTTTTATCAGAAAGAAATTGCAAAGGGGGAAAACCAGATGTACTATACACTTTCTTATAAAGGAAAAACAGTTGTGCAGGAATCTGAGTTGGGTGTACTGATTAGAAATCAGACTTTCGAATCGGCGCTGGCTGTTCCTAATGATACTTGTAAAGTCTGGGGTGAGAATCTCAATTTTACAGGAGTTCAACGCACCTCGTTCGATGAAACCTGGAAACCGGTTTATGGAGAACACGATTCAATACGAAACAATTACAATGAGATGATTGTAAGCTTTCGAAAAGGAGAAAAAGATGCTTTGAAATTGGAAGGTGGTTATGACAAAAATAAAAGCTACTTCATGGATGTGGTTGTTCGTGCTTACAATGAAGGGGTGGCTATTCGGTATCATTTCCCGGAACCAACTAATGGTTTGTTTTTACATATTGTGGGAGAACAAACACAATTCGTCATGCCGGTAGGAACATTGGCTTATTACGAACCCTGGGCACAGGGGCCTTATTCATTACTACCGCTAAATAACTGGAAAGGAGAAAGTGAACGTCCGCTTACCATGGAACTTAAGAATGGGTTAACCGTAGCATTGGCTGAAGCAGAAATGGTGGACTACGCCAGAATGAAATTCAGTCTGAATCCAACAAAATCAAATACCTTACAAGCTTCAATTTACAGCAGTGTAGATGTGATTCCCGCTTATTCAACTCCTTGGAGGATAATTATGGTGGGTGAAAAACCTATTGATTTAATAAAAAATAAGGACATAATTTTCAACCTGAATCCAACAAATAAAATTAAAGATACTTCGTGGATTAAACCCGGAAAAGTGATGCGTGTAGCAAAAATGACTCAGGAGGATGCAAAGAAATGTGTTGATTTTGCTGCTGAACACGGACTACAATATATTCACTTAGATGGAGGTTGGTATGGCTCTGAAATGAAAATGAGTTCAGACGCAAAAACTGTTTCCCAAACTAAAAATTTTAATATTCCAGAACTTACATCTTATGCGGCTTCTAAAGGGATTGGACTTTGGCTCTATGTAAATCAACGAGCATTAATACAACAATTAGATTCTATTCTACCTCTTTATAAAAAATGGGGTATTAAAGGAATTAAATTTGGATTTGTGCAGGTGGGAAACCAGTATTGGACAACCTGGTTACACGAAGCAGTAAAAAAATGCGCCGAATATGGCTTGATGGTGGATATTCACGATGAATATCGCCCAACAGGATTCAGTCGTACTTATCCTAATTTGATGACTCAGGAAGGTGTTCGTGGAAACGAGGAGATGCCTGATGCTGACCATAATACGATTTTACCATTTACCCGCTTTTTGGCAGGTCCTGCAGATTATACAATTTGTTATTACAATACGCGTGTGAAAAATACACATGCACATCAACTTGCATTATCCGTTGTATATTACAGTCCTATTCAGTTCTTGTATTGGTATGACCAACCTTCAGCTTATCACGGCGAACCGGAAATAGAGTTTTTCGACAAGGTAAAAACAGTTTGGGATGATACCAAAGTGATTGATGGAAAAGTTGGTGAATTTGTTACTATAGCACGCCGCAGTGGTGCTGAATGGTTTGTGGGTTCAATTACCAACACTGAAGCACGTAGAATAACTATTCCAACTGATTTTCTCGAAAAAGGGAAGAAATACTCAGTGAAAATGTATCAGGATGACGACAAGGTTCCTACAAAAACTAAAGTAAGTGTCACCGAAAAGAAAATTAAAGGTGGTGATGTGTTGAACTTCGACTTGAAAGCGAGTGGGGGAGTTGCGATAATGATAACCCCAGCTCCCTAAATCCCCCAAGTGGAACCTTAAGAATCAAGTATTTGAAATAGAATAAAAAACTTTTTTACAATAATTAATAGAAGCGGATTAGGTGAAAACTTAATCCGCTTCGTATTTCTATTCATACAACATTCGCAAGATTATGAATAGAAATAGATTCTTAGTAGCCCTGATATTAAGTTGTGCGTTTACAGTTTCACAATGTCAGGAATTTAAAAAATATGACTTTTCTCCATTGGATCAACTTATCGGAAGCTGGATTCAAAAGAGTTATTATCCCGGAGCATCCGTTTGTATTGTCCGAAATAATCAGGTTGTTTTTCAGCAGTCTTATGGTACTTATACCCCCGACACTAAAGTCTATGTGGCTTCGGCTGGGAAATGGGTGGCAGCTGCAACCATTGCAGCAGTGGTGGATAAAACAAAACTTGGCTGGGATGATACGGTAGAACAGTGGTTGCCAGAATTCGGTGGAAATCCACAAGGGAAAATAAAACTCCGCCAGTTGCTTTCACATACATCGGGTATTAAGGATTATTTGCCCGTTCCTGAAATTGACACGTTTGCCGTATTAAAAAAATCGGTTGCCAGAATACTTAAATTAGATACTACGTTCAGAGCCGGAAGTCGTTTTCAATACGGAGGTTTGGCCATGCAAGTGGCAGGACGAATGGCGGAAGTGGCTTATGGAAAAGATTTTGAAACTGTTTTTGAACAAGAAATTGCCAGACCTTTGGGAATGATAAACTCTCACTTTGTTCCCATCAACCTTGACGGCGGACACGCTCCGATGCTTGCAGGTGGATTTCAAACAACCCTAAATGATTATATGCAATTTCTGAATATGATTTATCATAATGGAACCTTTAAAGGAAAGCGTATTTTAAAAAATGAAACCGTAGCCGAAATGCAAGCCGATCAAGTGCACGATGCACGGGTGCTTGCTGGAGAATATATAGAAAAGGCTTTCGGTGATTTTCATAAAGGGATTTACGGTTTTGGCGAGTGGCGCGAAAAAGTAGACTCGAATAAAGTTGCATATCAAATAAGTAGTCCCGGTTGGGCGGGAGCTTATCCGTGGATCAATAAACGCGACAGTGTTTACGGATTTTTCATTACTCATGTCCAAGGCAGCGCGGCACGTAGTGATGGGTTCTCTCCGTTTTATGACGCGGCGGTCATTTCTAAACTCACCTCAACAATTATTCAATCTCAGGGAGTAAAACAAGGATTTGCCAATATTGGTGGTGCTATGCTTTTTTATGAAGAAAAAGGGCAAGGTGAACCTTTGATTTTGCTTCATGCACACAGTGTTGATCGTCGCATGTGGGACAAACAGTTTAATGAGTTAGCTAAACATTATCGTGTTATTCGCTACGATTTACGGGGGTACGGACTCTCGTCGATGCCTGTTGAAGGGCAAGATTTTACAGCATGCGAGGATTTAAAAAAGTTCATGGCTGTAATGAGAATAGACAAGGCTTACTTGGTCGGTTTATCGTTGGGGGCTATGGTGATTTCCGATTTTATGACTGTACATCCTGAGTGCGTTAAGTCGGCAGTACTGGCGGATGGGGCGCTCACCTTTGACCTGCAGCCACGAGATCCGGAGAAAGACCTGAAAATTTTTAAATCCAACTGGAAAATGTCCATGCTAAAAGGTTCGTGCATCGATTCTCCGTTTCTGATGTCATTAATTGACGACTGGCGTATGTGGCAAGTAGCACATCGCGAATCGTCGAAAGTATTTCTGGGTACAGCTGCCCGTAATTTTTATCAGAATAATAAGCTGAAAATTCCGGTGTTGTTTATCGTGGGAGAATGCGACTTTGATGGGACTAAAAAAGCAATCAACGAATTAGCATCATTCATCCCCGTTAGTAAAGTAGTTACGATTAAAGGTGCAGGTCATTTCTCGTGTATAGAGCAACCTCCTGAATTTACAAATGCAATAACAACATTTTTAAAATAAAGACAATTGGACAAAAAATAATTTGTATTCCAGTTAAGTGAGTTTTGTGTTAGCAACGTATTTATACATGTACTTGTATTAGATAATTTCCATTAAATAGAAGATGAATAGAGTCAAGTTAATTTTATTGTTTGTTCCATTGTTTTTGTGCATCGGAAACTATGCACAAAATAACTATGTCTCAAAAGTTTGGGTGGCTGATAATGGTGATGGAACCTATAAAAACCCTATTATCAATGCGGATTATTCAGATCCGGATGTTTGCCGGGTGGGAGATGATTATTATATGACAGCCTCCAGTTTTGGATGTGCTCCGGCCATTCCAATTCTCCATTCATATGATTTAGTGAATTGGCGTTTAGTGAATTATGCCATGAAGCGTGTTTTGCCGGATGATGTTTTTAGCAAACCGATGCATGGTAAAGGTGTTTGGGCACCTTGTATCCGGTTCCATAACAATGAATTCTTTATTTTCTGGGGTGATCCGGATTATGGAATTTATATGATTAAGACTAAAAATCCTGAAGGTGATTGGACTGAACCGATTTTGGTATTGCCCGGAAAGGGATTAATTGATCCTTCGCCACTTTGGGACGATGATGGTCGTGTCTTTTTGGTTCACGGTTGGGCTGCAAGTCGTGCAGGACTGAACAGTATTTTAACTGTGAATGAGTTAAATGCGGATGCTTCAAAAGTAATAGGTGAAACGGCATTGGTCTACGATGGAATACCTGACGGGAATTTTACCACCGAAGGTCCTAAATTTTATAAACGAAACGGCTATTACTATATAATGGCTCCAGCGGGAGGTGTTGAACAGGGTTGGCAGATTGCTCTGCGGTCGAAAAATGTTTATGGACCTTACGAATGCAGAACAGTTATGGCTCAGGGGAAAACGTCGATCAACGGACCACATCAGGGTGGATGGGTCGAAACTCAAACCGGTGAATCATGGTTTATGAATTTTCAGGATAAGGGAGCTTATGGGCGTGTAATTCATTTGCAACCTATGAAATGGGTGAATAACTGGCCTGTAATCGGTGTAGATAAAGATGGTGATGGTTGTGGTGAACCCGTTTTGAGCTACAAGAAACCAAATGTTGGTAAAACATATCCGATAGAAACACCGGTGGAAAGTGATGAGTTTAATTCCGAAAAACTGGGTTTGCAGTGGCAGTGGCATGCTAATCCAAAACAATCGACCGGAATGCCATCGCGCTTAGGTTTTATGCGTCTTTATGCTGAATTTTTACCTGAAGATTATGTGAATTTCTGGCAAGTTCCGAATTTGTTGTTGCAAAAAATGCCGACTGAGGAATTTGCAGCGACAACCAAAGTTGATTTTTATTCTAAAACTACTGAGGAAAAAACAGGACTGATTGTAATGGGATGGGATTATTCATACTTAGCTCTGGTAAAGAAAGAAAATGGTTTTGAACTTCAGCAAAGCACATGCATTGATGCTGAACAGAAAAGCACTGAAACAATATTGGCTACAAAATCAATCTCTGAGTCAAAGGTTTATTTGCGTGTAGAAGTAAAAAATGGTGCAATTTGCACTTTTAGTTACGGCATAGATGGAACGAAATTCATTCCTTTTGGTCAGCCTTTTAGAGCTCGACAGGGCAAATGGATAGGTGCAAAAGTCGGCATTTTTTGTTTGAATCCATTAAAAACCGGAACCCGTGGATATGCTGATTTTGATTGGTTTCATATTGATAAAAATAATTGATAATATAATTAGGTATAAAAAATTGATATAAATGATAGAATGAAAAAAGAAAATTTAATTTCAAAGATTCTTCCCGTTTTGTTTGGCTTTTTCATTATGGGATTTTGTGATGTGGTAGGTATTACTTCTACCCACGTAAAAGCAGATTTTGGTTTGAGTGACACATTGTCAAATATGATTCCGGTAGCACTCTTTTCCATGTTCTTAATTTTCTCAGTTCCAACTGGAATTTTAATGAATAAAATTGGACGAAAGAAAACTGTTTTACTGAGTAATGCAATTACAATTATCGCGATGTTCTTGCCATTAATTGGTTATACATTCGTTATGTCACTTATTGCTTTTGCATTATTGGGTATTGCCAATACCATCCTTCAGGTTTCATTAAATCCATTGTTGACGAATATAGTTAAAGGTGATAAATTGACCAGTAGTCTTACTGCAGGTCAGTTTGTAAAAGCAATTTCGTCATTTTGCGGACCATTTATTGCTGTATTTGCGGCCAATCAATTGGGTCATTGGCAATTAATTTTTCCAATTTATGCTGTTATAACTGTTTTATTAACGATTTGGCTTATGGCTACTCCTATTGAGGAAGAAATAGAACATGGTAAAGCCTCTTCTTTTGGAGAAGTACTTAATTTGCTTACAGATATGCGAATCCTACAATTATTTCTTGGAATTCTTTTCGTAGTCGGTGTAGATGTTGGTTTGAATACAGCAGCACCGAAGATTTTAATGGAACGTTGCGGACTTTCGGCGACCGATGCGGGTTTCGGTCCAAGTGCTTATTTTGCTTTCCGAACAGCCGGTGCATTTATTGGAGCTTTTTTGTTAGCTAAAGTTTCTTCTGATAAATTTTTTAAAATTAATATTGTAATTGCAGTTTTGGCTATAGCAACACTCTTAGTTGTTCCGGGTAAGATTGCCTTATTTGCCTTATATGGTGTAGTGGGATTTACAATAGCCAATGTTTTTCCGATCATTTATGCCAAAGCCATTCAGATTCGCCCTGATAAAGCGAATGAGATTTCAGGGTTGATGATAACAGGCGTATTTGGTGGAGCTGTAATACCTTTTTTTATGGGGATTATGTCAGATAGTATCCATTCACAAGTTGGTTCTGTAATTGTAATATTGATTAGTGCTTTATATCTAACTTATTGCGCTTTCTTTTTGAAAGCAGCAAAATAATTTTTATATCATGAATAAGTTTTTAATAGGTTTTAGTTTGTTAGTGATGTGTGCTTGTAACTCAGTTAAAGTTGAAACACTCGATGTCAGTAAACCGCTCGAATATTGTTCAGCACAAACACAGAGGACATTGACAGAGTTGAAAGGGGATTCAACCATTGATTATACCATAATGCCCCGGAATATTTTGAATGGGTCGAACATCTGGAATTGTAAAAAAGCAACAAAAGAAGAATGGACTTCCGGATTCTGGCCGGGTGTACTGTGGTATGACTATGAAAATACGCACGACCCGAACATAAAACAATATGCTGAAAAGTTTACCCAATCATTGGCATTTTTGTCCCATACTCACGCTTATGATCATGATTTGGGCTTTCTCGTATTTACCAGTTTTGGTAATGGATATCGTTTGACAGGTAATTCAGCATACAAGAAAATACTAATTGATTCTGCTGATACTTTAGCTACATTATTTAACCCCAAAGTAGGTACAATACTTTCTTGGCCACGTGAAATGGAATTTAATAACTGGCCTTATAATACTATTATTGACAATATGATTAATCTGGAATTATTGTTTTGGGCTTCTAAGCATGGTGGTGGTAAAAGATTGTATGATATAGCTGTATCTCACGCTGACCATACCATGAAAAATCAATTCAAACCAGATTATTCTTGTTATCACGTGGCACTTTACGATACATTGACTGGTAAATTTATCAAAGGGATCACTCATCAAGGCTATAGTGATAAATCAATGTGGGCACGTGGTCAGGCATGGGCAATTTACGGATTTACGGTTTGTTACAGGGAGACTCACGATATAAAATATCTTAATTTTGCACAGAAAGTTGCTAATGTTTATTTAAAAAGATTACCTCAAGACTTTGTTCCTTATTGGGATTTTGATGCACCACAAATACCGAATGCACCGAAAGATGCCTCAGCAGCTTGTGTTGTGGCCTCTGCTTTACTTGAAATGTCAACTTATTTGGATTCAAATAAAGCTTTGGTTTATAAAAATGATGCTTTAAAAATGCTTGAAAGTTTAAGTAGTCCTGCATATCAAAGTGGTAAAAGTAATCCTTCTTTTTTACTTCATTCAACTGGGCATTGGCCAAATGGTTCCGAAATCAATGCTTCAATAATTTATGCAGATTATTATTATTATGAAGCATTATTACGTTTAGAAAAGCTTAATAGAGGGGAAAAACTTTTTATTAATTGATATTTAAAGAAAAATTACTTAGCACGATGTTTCACCACAAGAAGTTTAGAAAATTATTGTAGAAAGATAAAATAGACATATAAAAGTCATTGAAAACCAAGATATTTTGAATTTTTGGAAAGTAGAAATATTTGGGTTTTGAGAAAGAAATATGAGCTTTAGGTTAGCTCTATATAACCTTTAAAGGGAATGAATTGAGTGTAATTTTCTAATGGGACATTAGAACAAAGTTCCAAATAATATTAATTTTAAAAGAAATTCAATTCTAAATTATCAATATTCATGTATAACTAGTGGAAACATGAACTATAACAACCTGAATTTCGATATAAAAAGAATTAATGGAAAAATAAAGTTTTTAGAGCAAAAAGGACATTATAGTTTCATTTACTTTATAGACATTTAAATAAATTAAAATTTAAAGAATGAACCAATTTGATTTAACAGGGAAAGTTGCTCTTGTAACTGGAGCTTCTTATGGGATAGGATATGCTATTGCCATAGGTTTCGCAAAAGCAGGTGCTACTATAGTTTTCAATGATATTAACCAGGATTTAGTTGACAAAGGAATAGCTGCTTATTCTACAGATGGTATTAAGGCATATGGATACATAGCCGATGTAACCAACGAAACTCAGATCAATAGCATGATTATCCAAATAGAAAAAGAAGTAGGTATAATTGATATTCTGGCAAATAATGCTGGTATTATTAAACGTATTCCAATGATTGAAATGAGTGCCACTGATTTTCGCCAGGTGATTGATATTGATTTGAATGGACCATTTATCGTTTCAAAAGCAGTTATTCCAAGCATGATTAAAAAAGGTCACGGTAAAATAATCAACATTTGCTCCATGATGAGTGAATTAGGGCGTGAAACAGTCTCAGCCTATGCTGCAGCAAAAGGAGGTTTGAAAATGCTGACCAAAAATATTGCGTCTGAATATGGTGAATACAATATTCAATGCAATGGACTTGGCCCTGGTTATATAGAAACTCCCCAAACATTACCAATACGCGTATCCGGTCATCCTTTCAATGAATTTATTATTGCAAAAACTCCAGCTGCTCGCTGGGGAACTCCAGAAGATTTGATGGGGCCTGCAGTTTTCTTAGCTTCAGAAGCATCTAACTTTGTAAATGGGCATATTTTGTATGTAGATGGTGGTATTCTTGCATATATCGGAAAGCAACCTAAATAATTCAATTGATAATTTACAACTATGTTCTTATGAAAAAAATTGCATTTCCCATATTGGCCACACTTTTTTTTGTTTCAAGTTTAACTGCTCAACATTCAATATTTGTAACAAACAATTTAGGAATTGATAGAAAAGCTGAAATAGTTGAAGTTAATCTTTCTGATTTAAATGTTTCTTTCGATACAAAATTATACGTATTGAAAAACAATCAAAATAAAGAAGTACCTTACCAATTAATTTACAACGGGAATAAAAGACCTCAGTCATTGATTTTTCAGATCGATGTAAAACCTAATTCTACTATAAGATATTCTATGACAGAAGGGAAACCATCAATTGTAAAGCCAAAGACTTTTGCTCGATTTGTTCCTGAACGAAAAGACGATTTTGCATGGGAAAATGATATGGCTGCTTACAGAATGTATGGTCCGGCTTTGGCTAATGAAAATCCAAGTAATGGCGTTGATTTTTGGGCAAAATGTACGGATAATTTGGTTATAGATCAACGGTATAGAGATGATATTTACAATAAAATTTCTTATCATATTGATCACGGACTAGGACTTGATTTTTATAAAGTAGCTCACACCATGGGTTGTGGAGGCATTGCACCATTTATTGATAATAAATTATGTATTGGTAATCATTTTACGAGTTATAAAGTAATTGAAGTTGGACCTTTACGTTCAGAATTTAAACTGATTTATGATTCGGTGAAAATTGCCGATACTTTCTATAAAGAAGAAATTATCATAACGACAAATGCCGGCTCAATTTTAAATAAAGCTTGTGTAAAATACATTGGTGCTAATAAGAAAATGGAACTGGCTGCAGGAATATATCTTCATGATGGAAAAGGAATCCTGAAACAAGACGTCTCGACTGGAATTTCTGTTTATGCTGAGGAGGCTGTTTCAGACTACAAAGTTCCAGCTGGAAGCAATTATGTAGGCGTTTATATTCCAACAAAAGTAATCAAAGCTTTTGTAATTGATGGAGAAGCATTGATGACAAATTCTTACAATGCAGGTGATACATTTACATATTATTTTGGTGGAGGATGGAGTAAATGGCATTTTCCTACCGACGAATCGTGGAATAATGCGGTAAATAATTTTAGAGAAGCATTACGAAATCCATTGAAAATTACAGTAAGATAACTATCAGTATACTTATTGACATTCTCTTCTATACTTTATTATAATGAAAACTTATTTAATCGCGTTTTTATCTGCATTTTTTCTGATTTTTTCAATCCCTGCAGTTTCACAACAATCATCAACCACTCAACAGTTCTTTAAGAAATCTGACTTCTCAAAATGGGTATATATTTTGAATGACAAAGAAGTTAATTCTTCTGAAGTATTTAAAATGGATAAAGGTGTTTTGCATATAAACGGCATTTCTAGTGGTTATCTCAGAACAAAGAAGATGTTTTCAAATTACGAATTGTCTATAGAGTGGCGTTGGACTAAAATACTCGGAAATAGTGGTGTGTTAGTTCATATTCAGCCCAAAGATATAGTTTGGCCTGTTTGTTATCAGGTTCAACTAAAAGCAGATGCAGCAGGTGATATTATTTGTATGAACGGATTGTGGGCAAAAGAATGTACAGATTCAGTTAGTTCTACTGTAAAAAAGATGCAATTTTCAAATGAAAAACTACTTGGAGAATGGAATTCGATGAAAGTAATTTGTATACATAATACCTTAAAAGTATTTGTAAATGGTGTCTTACAAAATTATGTAACCGGATTAACTGTGAATAACGGATTTATTGGCTTTCAAAACGAAGGTAAAGCGATTGAATTCAAAAATCTATCATTAGTTTATATCAAATAAATATGTGATAAAAATTAGATTAAATGGACTATAATCTCCAGTTAATAAGTCACTTAATTATTGTGTTGTTTTTTAATCACATTTAGCACAAATAAACAACAAATAGCTGTCTATGGCTTCTTCATTGCTCTCTTTAAAGCTTAAGATCATCGTAGGCTATGTAGCACTCGTGTTGCTCTTCCTTGTTCTTCTAATATTTATCTACCGAGAAAACCGACAACTATCAGTTATAGACAAACGCGCAGAGAAAGCATTGGCCCAACGAGAACAGGTCGAGGCCATTACTTTACAGATACTTGATATTTCCCAATTGAACGGACAGGTGATTGCTTGGGATGAAAAAGAACTTCCTGTTTACAAGGAAAAACTAAATAAGGTCACAGTATTATTACAAGAACTGCAAAAACAGATATTGAACAAAAGTCAACGTAATCGTATTACTTCTATTTTAGCTCTGCTTTCAGCTAAAAATACTCAGATTCTTGCCATCGTAAAAGATTTGAAGAAATTACAGACCACCCATGAATTACTAAATAAGCACATACCCAACATAATACAACAAGCTAAACAAGATAGGCGACATCTTGCGGAACAAATTGGAGATAACTATGGGAAAAGCGAGAAAAAGAGCGGAGGTTTTCTTGGTTTATTCCGAAACAAGAAAAAAATACAGGATCAGACGGAAACGGAAAATGAAGCTATTCTGCAGAAGAATCAGGCTCGTTCCGATACCTTACTTCGTTCTCTATCGAATCAGATACGACTTACTCACGATAAACAGAATAAACAATTATTTACTCACATGGATAGTTTGAACAAGCAAAATGTTTATCTGAATAGCGAAATCAACCGTTTAATCACAGAGTTCAATATTATTGAACAACTTCAAATGAAGGAAAAAACAGAGTCTTATTTACTCGGACAGGAAAAAGCCTTACTGCTTGTTTCCGGTCTGGGGATCGGCGCTACACTACTTGCCATTGTACTCTATCTTATCCTGCGTCATGACCTAAAGAACAGGTATCGCTATCGGATACAGTTAGAACAGTTGAACCACAGCAATGAAGAACTTCTTCGCGCCCGTAAAAACATGATGCTGACTGTGAGCCACGATTTACGTGCACCACTTACTGCTATTCGGGGATGCACAGAATTGTTGATAGACGAACGTTACAAAGAGAAACGTACCCACTTGTGTGACACTATCCTCCAATCTTCCGACAACATGACCTTCCTATTGAATACTCTGCTAAATTTCTATCGATTGGATACGGGAAAGGAACAACCCAATAGTGCTCCATTCAGGATAAAAAGCCTGGCAGATACATTGACTGCCGAGTTCAATGAGATAGCACATAGAGCCGGATTGGAATTCAGTACTGAATGTATTGGTGGGGATGCAGTGGTGACGGGTGATCGGGAACGACTTATTCAGATAGCAGGAAATCTGCTTTCGAATGCTGTGAAATTTACATCAGAAGGTGAGGTGCGGTTGAGGCTTTGTTATCAGGAAGGAACACTGACCATCGAAGTGTCAGATACAGGGACAGGTCTGACATCAGAACAGATTGGACAAATTTTCAAACCTTTCGAGCGGTTGGAAAACGCTAAAATCCGAGAAGGCTTCGGGTTGGGGCTAGCCATTGTTCAAGGGCTTACTGCACTACTAAATGGCAAGATCGAGGTACAAAGTGAACTTGGTAAAGGCAGCACGTTTACCATTCTGATGCCTTTGCTCGTGGCAGAAGAACAACATTTCACACATGAAGTTGCACTATCTTCTAAATTGCCTGCAAGAATACGGGTACTGGTCATTGACAATGATGCCGTGCTCCTTTTGATGACTCGGGATATGCTGACCCGTTCCCGGGTACATTGTGACATTTGCCGAGACATTCAGGAGTTGATACAGAAAATGAGAGATAATGAATACGATTTGCTTATTACAGACATACAGATGCCACAAATGAGCGGATTTGACTTACTTGAACTACTACGAACATCTGATATTGGAACTTCAAGAACAATACCGGTGCTTGCCGCAACTGCCCGTGTTGACTTCGGGGAGGCTGATTTCACAGCTGCCGGATTTGCCGGATGTCTGTACAAGCCATTTTCCATTACCGAACTATTATCTGCTGTGGAAGGCTGCGTAGGGGGACATAGTAACCAATTCGGTTTGCAAGCAAATTTTTCCGAGTTACTTTCCAGTGAACAAAACGGAGAAGAGATGCTCAAACTGCTGATTCGCGAGACGGAAAAGGATATGCAAATGCTCATGGAAAGTACAGAAAAGGAAGACTGCCAGGCAACTACCTTACTGGTACATCATCTGCTTCCATTATGGGAAATCGTACGAGTAGATATTCCACTGAGGGAATTATGTCAGGTGCTTGCAGAAGAAAATGGAATGAAGAGCGAAAAAATACGGAATGCAGTAGACCGGGTTATTGCCACCGGAAAGCAGCTGACAATGCAGGCAGCAGAAAAGATCAAAGAGGTCTATGAATAAAATTCTGATTATCGAAGACAATGTTGTTCTCTGTCGAATGTTGTGCAACTGGCTGGAGCGGAAAGGACTGCAAACGGAACATACAGGTTCTGTCGTGCAGGCACGCAAACTGATTACTTCCACCAATGCAGACATTATCCTTTCGGATATCCGGTTATCCGATGGTGACGGTGTAGAAGATGTTTTAAAATGGATGAATAAACAACAAATTCGTATACCTTTTATCGTGATGACAGAATACTCCGGGATATCTTCTGCCGTACAAGCCATGAAACTGGGAGCAGAAGACTACCTACCTAAGCCTATAAATCCGGATAAACTGTACAGTCTTCTCAGGGAACTTTTGCAACGAAGAAATAAACCGGAACGTTCCCTGATCTTCCGGCGAGAGAGCAGAGCCATACGGGAAATGGAGCGAAGGGCGCAATTAGTGGCAAATACTGACATGTCAGTACTAATTCGGGGAGACAGCGGCACAGGCAAGGAGCATGTGGCACGAAGTATCCATGCTGCAAGTCCACGGGCAGGTAACTCTTTTGTAGCTGTTGATTGTGGGGCTATCCCGAAAGAATTGGCGGCTTCGGAGTTCTTCGGACACACTAAAGGAGCATTCACAGGAGCAATGGATGACAAACTTGGCGTATTAAACGCTGCCAGTGGCGGGACGCTGTTTCTGGACGAGGTGTGTAATCTTCCATACGAGATACAAGCTTTATTGTTAAGGGCTTTGCAAGAACGCAGTTACCGCCCTGTCGGAGGCAAACAGGAAATGAACGCCAATGTACGAATTATCGCTGCCACCAACGAACATATAGGAAAAGCGATTGAAACGGGACGCTTCAGGGAAGATTTATACCATCGTCTATGTGAATTCATCATCAACGTTCCCTCGCTTGCAGAATGCAGGGAAGATATTCTGCCATTGGCGGAGTTCTTCAGGGAACAAAGTTGCATTGAATTCAGCAAAAAAGTCATTCGATTTGATGCAGAAACGCAGAAAATAATGCAAGCCTATGGGTGGCCGGGAAACGTGCGTGAGTTACGGCATTGTGTACGTAGTGCGGTGCTATTGGCAGATAACGATGCCATTGGTGTGAAAGAGCTGGATATTGACTTACACGTAACGGCTGATGGTTATGCGCTGAAAGCCGAAAACGAAGAACGGGAACATATTATCAAAGCACTTGATGCAGCCCGGAACAACAAGGCTATGGCTGCTAACTTGCTTAAAATAAGCCGTCCCACGCTTTATGAAAAAATGAAAAAGTATGGAATTGAATAGAAAAGCTATTTCATGTTCCATGAGATTCGTGATAAATGCGTATCTTTGACGACGTAATTAGAAAGATTAAACGGTGAACAGAGTTTTCCCGTTATAGATATAATACATAAGTTCGCAAGACGTTTCAAACAAAAATCTGGTAAATTTTAGAAACAGGAATTATTGCGTGATGCTTATGCTATGTTTTGACATAGCGTGGGCTTGCGCTATCCTGTTTGGGCTTACCAGAGCCTTTGTTGAGTAGCGTGAGTTCCACGCTTTTTGCATCTTGAAACTATGTTTACAAATAGACAAGAGGCATGAAAATACAAATTGTGGCAACAATATCCACCGATGGCTATCTGCTTAAACGGGAAAACAAGAGAGAAAAACAGATTAGTTCCACTAAATACGGCTTTAGTGCTTTGCAAAAACGTGCAGACCTGATGCTGCATAAGGAGAGTTCACTGATTGCCCTGCTGGAAGAAAAACGGCAATCTTCCAACACAAACTATCTCGTAGAAGCCACCCCCGAAACATTGGATTTGATAAAAGGACTCTTTCTATACCATTTGGTAGAAGAACTGATTTTATATATACTTCCTGATCAAAAAGAAAACGGTATCAAGCTGTTTGACCTCACCTCCCCCTCCGATTGGATATTGGCAAAAGAGTTTTCACTAAGAGACACTTCCCGTTGTCTTATCTATCACAAAATCAAATAAAAAGATTCATTGTCCTGTACCGAAGGCACAAGTTAACTTTACAAAATGTAAGATGCTATTACACTTTTACTATTCAATAAATTGTCATAATAATTTATCTTTAAAGTTATAGTGCTGTAAATCAATATAATTAGGTTGTTTTATTAACAATTACTTTTTTTTGGAATATACATTGTCATTATTCTTATGTGTGAATGCAGAGAAAATGAAGTGTGTAATCTTAAATAGAAAAGAGTATGGACTATTTCGTATTGACAGATACCGAGTTCTTTCGACAAATAACCATTGATAAAGACGAATGCAAGTTATCGAGTGCTTACTGTGATTTCATAAAAACGGTATTCGACTTATGTATCGGAACTGCCAGCAGATACGAACTACTTTTTGCAATGACCTACACGGAAACTGAATTACAAAGTTTATGCGAAACTTGCCGCCTCAATCTGGATATAAATAAAGAATCAGACCTTTGTTTTCTCTATACCCGCAAAGCCCTCTCATTTATCCGGCATACGCTGAAGCATATGCAAACCCAAGTGCCACCACTATCCATATCCGACAACATAAATCAATCCCCTGTTATTTCTTATCAGTGGACGGGAAGCACCATCGAGTTGGTAGAACTCATTTATGGACTTATTGAAATGCGGAGTATTCATAATGGAGAAACACCGATTACCGAATTGGCAGGCTTTATTAGTTCTCAATTTGGTATTGAAATCAAAGACTGCTACAGTGCCTATGTGGATATGAAGCGGCGTAAGAACGACAGTCGTACCTATTATCTTGATAAAATGCGGGAGCGTTTGAACCGCCGGATGCAACTGGATGATGAACGGGAACAGGCACGTAAATGATTTCAATAATAAGGGCAGTAATTTTTAAAGTTACTGCCCTTATTGCTGATATTAAATCTATAATGCTAAAAGTCTATGATTCATTAATGATTAGCCTATTTTATCCCCGTTGCTGTAGAAGATGCGCTAATTCAGGATCATCCTCAATTCGTTTTAATTCATCTTTCACCAGTTGCTTTATCTCTGCCTTGATGTGGCTGTAATTATCCTGTATTTGCTCTTTCATTCGGTCGTTGCCGTTCTCATCTATAAAGTCAGTAATAATAGGAATGGATTTATAGCTTTTTGTTTCTACACTTACTTTTGCATTGTCTACAACAATCTCCGCATGGAAAATCTTCTGCTCAATACGTTCATCGAAGTTATCGCTTACCGAACCGACAAACATGCCTTGTGTCAATCCTGATATTTTACTGGGCGGGATCAAACTATCCATCTGTGTATTAATAGAGGTGGACTTGTCATTCCGATTAATCGTAATGCTCTGACGTTTCTGTAAAACCTTACCAAACCTTTCCGAAAGCGTTTTAGCTGTTTCACCTACCACCTGACCGGAGAAGATATTGCCGACCGTGTTCATTACGACTTTAGCCTCCTTGTCCCCATAATCACGCACCAACTGACTGAAATCCTGAAATCCCAGACATACGGCCACTTTATTGGAACGTGCTGTAGCTATCAGATTATCCAATCCTTTAAAATAAATGGTCGGCAACTCGTCAATGATAACCGAGCTTTTGAGTTTCCCTTTTTTATTGATTAGTTTCACGATACGGCTATTATACAGTCCCAACGCAGCTCCGTAAATGTTTTGCCGGTCGGGATTATTACCAACACAAAGGATTTTTGGCTCATCCTGGTTATTGATATCCAATGTAAACTCACTATCCGACATCACCCAATACAATTGTGGTGAGATCATACGGGAAAGCGGAATCTTAGCACTTGCAATCTGTCCTTGTAGTTGCTCTGCCGCTCCTCCAAGCCATGCATCCATAAAGGGTGACAAGTAGTTTTCAAGTTCAGGATAGGAAGTCAGAATCGGAAATATATCTTCATACCTGCGATTTAGAAACTCAATAGCATGTGGAAATGTGCAGTATTTACCCTCTTGATAAATTTTCAGATACCAGATAATAGCTGCAAAAAGGATAATCGGACTTTCCACAAAGAAGTCTCCCTGTTTCTGTACCCAGGTTTTATTCAGATTAAGCATGATGGTATATGCACTCTCGTAAGCATCCGTTATATCTTCCATAAAATCGGGATGGATCGGGTTACAGCGATGAGAGCGGCGGGGATCGTCAAAGTTGATCACGTAGAATTTCGGTTTTACTTTATATCCTTCCAAGTGATTGATTAAGTGATTATAGGCAATTATCGACAAATCAGGAAATTTGAAATCGTACACATACTGACAATACCCTTTCTCAATCTGTTGCTTGATAAAATTATTTACAACAGCATAAGACTTTCCGCTGCCCGGTGTTCCCAAAACAGCAGTCGCCCTAAACGGATTCACCACATTTATCCATCCATTGTTCCATTTTTTCTTGTAATAGAAGCGAGTGGGAAGATTGACTGAATACTCGTTGACAAGCAATCTCGTTTCCTGCATAAAGGATTCGTTTTCGTTGTTGAAAACATCATCCATCAAATTGTATTTCAGCAGTCGGCTCATCCATAAACCTGCCATTAAAAAACAGATATAGCCGGTTGCCATGGTTGCAATATATAAAACTGCATTCGTTATCAATGTCAATGTCAACGAAAGTATCCACCCATTCAGAAAGAACAGCGTAAATCCTGCACTCATTATAATCCAAATTTTCAACCAGGTGATTTTCTCTTCCTTTACTCCCTTTGTTCCCATACAAGACAAACCAAGCAGTAGTACTGCAAATAGTTTTGTCCAGAGAGCGGAGGAAAATAATCCGGCAGAACGATTGAAATTCATCAGGATTTTATCGACCACTCCAATATTCACGTTCCAGCACCGTATTGCTCCATAGCAGTACCAGTAAATATTCATGATAGCTAATAATATACTCACGGCACGCAGAAAATCCATAATTTTCGCCAGTGCCCGCAGATCATCTTCTTGTTGCATAGTTTTACATTTTACGTTGTTCTTTTTTCTTTTTCTTTCGTTTCATTTGACGGATAAAGGCTTCTTCATCTCTATCCGTTCCTTGCGTGTCAAACGACAATAAATCCAAGCCGCCACCGAAAAAGTCGTTTTGTTGTGAAGTCGGCTCAAACTGAGATGTAGGTTCGTGTGTCGGTGTGAGATTTGGTAACCGGACATCAGCAAGTGGTGATGCAAAATGTTCCTGCAAGGCATTAGCCGAAAGCTCTTTTCCCAAACGCGATCCGTTCAACACACAACCCGTTTGGTGATCAATGAATGTTGCCCCATAAATGCGTCCTGCATCAGTTTCACGCAGTACCGTATCAATACCTTTCGTCTTAAGTGCTAAGATAAACTCCCCACGATTAGTGGTCTGTTTCAAGGCAGTGATAACAGCAGCTTTGGTACGTGTAGCTAGTTTCTTTTCTCGTATATGTTCTTTGGAGAAAGCAACATGTTTTTCTATAGCTTCGTAACCAACGTTTTTTCCGAAACGGGAGGACTTGAAGGGATTACCTACTTTATTACCCCTATCATCTGTAGCGGAATAAATCAACCCATGATATTCCCGTCCACGGGCTTCACCCTTCACTTCCTCTACCGTTACATTGTAGAGTGAGAGCAATGCACGATATTCACCCAAGCTTTGGAAATGATAGTGAAGCAAGGATTTTGTGATATTTCCAACCTGCTTCTTTACATTGCCATCCGACGGATTGACTTTGTGTACCAGTTCTTGTCCTGTCGGCCGCTGCCGTTCGGCAGTATGCAGTCCGTACTCTTTTTCAAGTTCCCGGCTAATGGCTTTACTTCGATGAAAGTTATATGCATTGTTCAGGCACTTACCATTTTCATCCACTCGGATCGATACGATATGCAAATGATGCCGGGCAATATCCTCGTGTTTATATACCATATAAGGTTGGTTACCGTAACCCAGCTTCTCCATATATTCCCGTGCGATGTCCGCCAGTTCTAGATCCGTCAACTTGTCGTCAGGATGTGGATTCAGGGAAATGTGGATCACCGGTTTTTCGGTACGCACTTGCAAGGGCATATAGCAGTTGAAATCCTCTACTGCACGGTGAATATCAACTTTGCCGGTCCCGTCATCAAAGATTTTGTTTGTCACAAGAAGTTTACCTTTCTCCTCATTTATCTTCTCCCCGTTATAAGCCAATGCTCCATAAAGTGAACTACCTATACTGATTTTTGCGACCATTGTTGTTGAAATTCCTGAGTGAGTGAAATGATCTGACGGCTTAAAGCAGCGAGTTCCATTGTCTGTTTTTCCAATTTATACAACAAAGCCATTGCCTTTTTCTCTGAAAAATGGCTCTTTAGTTCCTTCACAGTTTGGTTATAATTTACTCCCACAGCACGAAATTGAGCATGAAACGCGGAGAGTTGCGTGTAATAATCAACCAGTGTTTTATCTACTTTCATTACTTTAAACACCTCATCAAATACCCGGGCTTTGATAAATACTGCTTTGGCATATACGCCTGCTTGCTCGTACATCGTAAGGAAACGAGCATGTTCCTGGGCGGTAAAGCGAACCATATAACAGAATACAGCCGGATCATTCTTGCGGTTGCGTCCCTGCTTGCTTTTCTTCTTTTCATTCATATTACTTGGATTTTAGAATATCACGACAAAAGCCCGCTATTCAAATGCCACCGCAGGTTGAAACAGGCAGCCCGACTTCGGAGGGTTGCCAGCCCCCTGCAAGGGCAAGTACTTTTGAGTTACCGAATTTATTTCGAGTAACTCAAAAGATACCTTGCTATGTTTTTGAGAACATAAAAATCCGCCTTCGGACGGATTACTAGTTAGCCCCTATTCATTGCGGGTGAAGCATTCATGATGCGCTTTGTCGCTTGGGGGACAAAAGTAAAGTCTTTATATATTGATTTATAAGTGGTGAAAGTGCCACAAGCTGCCATCTAAACGCCACTAGCTTCCACTAACCTTACAACCGATACAAGTGATAAATTTTACTTGTTTATTTGCCGATAAATTGATTGATAAGACAATTTGTATGACAGTTGAGAAATATAGAAGTCAACAGATATATCAGATATATTTCCTGATTAATCAACCAATTTGTCGATAGACAAGTAAACGGACGGACAAACAGGTAAACTGATATACGAGTAAATGGATAAACTGATAAGCCTGTTGATGTATTGATTAATTTATAAGAGTATCAGTAAATTATTATGGCAGTATGCACATAAACAGACTGATAAACTAATTTGCAGGTCAATTGATAAACAGATAAATAGGACTGTTTGCAAATTAATAAAACAAGAAGATAATCAACTGATTTATAAACATAAAAAGTGATCTATAAACTGATTGTATAATTAATTAAAAATTTAAAAAGTATGAAAGAGCCTTTATTTGTGGCTTTCTCCACCCAAAAAGGAGGAACCGGTAAGACAACCCTCACAGTGCTTGTGGCAAGTTATCTGCACTACGTGAAGGGGTACAATGTGGCAGTCCTTGATTGTGACTTTCCACAATTTAGTATCAAGGATATGCGAGAGCGCGATTTGAAAAGTATCGAACAAAATGAACATTTCAAAGCATTGGCTTATGAGCAGTTCAAGCATTTAGGCAAAAAAGCCTATCCTATTCTGGAAAGCCGTCCCGAACAGGCGATAGAAAATGCCGGAAGATTTATCAAAACAGGAATGCCGTTGGATTTTATTTTCTTCGATCTGCCGGGAACCGTCAATAACAGCGGCGTTATCAATACAATTGCCACAATGGATTACATCTTCTGTCCGATAGTTGCCGACCGGGTAGTTATGGAAAGTTCCCTACGGTTTGCAGTTATCGTAAACGACCACCTTATCAGTACTGGAAAATCTAATATCAAGGGACTCCATTTGCTTTGGAATATGGTGGATGGACGGGAGAAAACCGACTTGTATCACGTTTATGAAAAAGTTGTTGGAGAACTCGGTATCTCTATTCTGAAAACATTTCTTCCCGACAGTAAACGCTTCCGCAGGGAGGTTGCTGAAGACGGCACAAAAGCCATGTTTCGCTCTACCCTGTTTCCCCCGGATAAAACACTGGCAAAAGGCAGTAACATTGACAGATTGACAGACGAACTACTAACCATTTTAAAATGATAAAGAATCATGGCGAAAAAACTTCAGGTAGATGTAAATGCAGGAGAAATCATCGAATCTTTCCGTCCGGATCTTCCACCGGCATTCCTCTCGAATCCGCCGGGAACAAGTATCAATGAACCGGATGTGCCGGAACAGGTAGTTCAGGAGAAAGAGACTTCCGCACCGCAGAAAGAAAAGAAAACGCCTGCTCGTGGGCAAAAAGACGTTCTGGAAAAGGAAAATGAATATATGGAACTGTTTATTCGGGTTGCCGAAATGTCAGTCCGTTCCGGGAAACTCGTTTACGTACGAAAGGATTACCATGACCGTATCCTGCGTATTATTCGGGTCATAGGTAAAAGCGAACTGTCCTTGTCGGGGTACATTGACCATGTACTGACACAACATTTTGCTCAATATGAGGAAGAGATAAAAAAACTGTATAAAAAATATTATGAGGAGGTATACTGATATGAAACAAATAAGGAAAATGAAAATATGGAAATGGCTTTTTAATAGAAAAACCAATATGGAAAGTAAGAGGACATATTCGGCATTTTTTATGAAAGCTGCAAATTTCACCGCCAGACAGGGGAAACAAGTCTGCATTCGCAAAGATTACCACGATCGCATATTGAAAATCACTCAAGTTATCGGAGGAAATGAGCTCTCCATCGCCAGCTATATGGACAATGTGCTGGCTCACCATTTTGCTACATTTCAGGGAGAAATTACCGAATTGTATGATGAACGTAAAGAAGAATCCATATTTTAATCAGAGTCTATGGAAACGCTATTAATATGCCTACTGCTTGTGTATAATGCTTATCTGGTTTTTTGCCTGCTACGTGAAAAGAGACAAGAAAGCAATCAGCAAAGAGCCGATGTATTACCTCCGATAAAGCTACTTGATGATGTAGAGAATATTGTTGGGAAAAGCCTTTTCAAAATGGAAGTGAAAACGCCACTAGCTACCAAACAGACGCCACAAGCTGCCACTTCCATTGAAAGTGAAGAAATTACGGATATCGATATTACTTTCGCAGACGAAATGGATAATCCAACATCGGCACGATTACCGGATGATAAGTTGGACGAAGCATTCACCCATATTCAGATTTCAGATGTAGCATTCGAATACGGAGAAAATGAAACGGAAGATGAGCTTCCAACAACGGGCTTTGCCACCGGAGTGAGTTTTGAAGAAATCGGCGAGGCAATGAAAATTGCCAATAGTCCTGCAGCAACGGAAAATGAAAGCCATCGAGCCGGACAGGTATTTACCGAACTGGAGGGTAACGAGCTTTTTACTCAACTGATAAAAAGCTCCTCCCTTCGTTCTAAAAAGATAACGGAGTTAATGGACTACTTTCTTAGTCATTCAATCTCAAGGGACGGGGATATTGCCGGGGAGGTAGTCCAACTCCAATATACAACCGAAATACCAACCGACATCAGTGGGTTTGACATTCGGGATTTTGTCTAACAATAAAAAAACAAGAAACAATGAAGAAAATCGATTACGGCTAGCCTCAGTGTGAACCACTAAAATCCACCACTAAAATTCTCAGTATTTATCCGTCGGGCGGACGATCCAACCACCCGGCACAACTCAAGAACTATTTATGACTAAGAAATCCTTTCTTTTATCGGCAGCCCTTCTTCTGGCTGTAGCAGCCGTTGCCCAGGGCAATGGCACGGCAGGAATCACGGAAGCAACAAGTATGGTCTCTTCCTACTTTGATCCGGCAACCAAACTCATCTATGCCATCGGAGCCGTCGTTGGTCTCATTGGAGGAGTAAAAGTTTATGGTAAATTTTCCAGCGGAGATCCCGACACATCGAAAACAGCGGCAAGCTGGTTTGGTGCCTGTATCTTCTTAATCGTAGCGGCAACAATCCTGCGCTCCTTCTTTCTCTAAAATTATGGCAGAGTATTCAATCAACAAAGGGATTGGAGGTTCAGTCGAGTTCAAAGGGCTTAAAGCACAATACCTGTTCATCTTCGTGGGTGGGTTACTTGCCATCTTTGTGCTCTTTGTGATCATGTACTTGATAGGCATTAGCCAGTGGTTCTGTATCGGTTTCGGAGTATTCGCAACATCAGTATTGGTGTGGCAGACCTTTGCCCTGAATACTAAATACGGTGAACACGGTTTGATGAAATTAGCTGCTTCCAAAAGCCATCCCAAGTACATTATCAATCGACGCAAACTCTCCCGATTATTCACCACTAAAAAGAAAGAAGAATGAGAAATACAGTAAAAGCTGCTACGCTGGAAAGTAAATTTCCGCTGCTGGCCGTCGAACATGACTGCATTATTTCCAAAGATGCTGACATCACGGTAGCCTTTCGGGTAGAACTGCCGGAATTATATACGGTGACTTCAGCAGAATATGAAGCTATACATGCTGCCTGGTGCAAAGCCATAAAGGTGTTACCCGATTTTTCGATCGTGCACAAACAAGATTGGTTTGTCAAGGGACATTATCAAGCAGAACTTCAAAAAGAGGATATGAGTTTTTTAAGCCGTTCCTTTGAACGTCATTTCAATGAACGACCTTATCTGAATCACTCTTGTTTCCTATTCCTGACAAAAACGACGAAAGAACGTAGCCGCAAGCAAAGCAATTTCAACACACTATGCAGGGGCTTTATTATTCCCAAAGAAATCAGGGATAAGGAAATAACGGGAAAGTTTATTGAAGCCTGCGAACAGTTTGAGCGCATTATGAACGATAGTGGTTTTATTCGCCTTCATCGACTTTCAGCCAATGAGATAACAGGAACGGATGCTACTGCCGGACTTATTGAAAAATACTTCTCGCTCTCACTGGAGAATACCACCTGTTTGCAGGACATATCGCTTTCAGCAGAGGAAATGCGTATAGGTGATAATTTATTGTGTCTGCATACACTTTCCGATGTAAAGGACTTGCCGGGTCATGTGGCAACAGATACCCGCTACGAGCGGCTTTCAACTGACAGGAGTGATTGCCGTTTGTCGTTTGCAAGTCCTGTCGGACTCCTTCTTCCCAGCAATCACCTGTACAACCAGTATTTGTTTATTGATAACAGCGAAGAGAATTTGCAACGCTTTGAAAAGTCTGCCCGCAATATGCAGTCACTCTCCCAATATAGCCGGAGTAATTCTATCAACAAGGAATGGATAGACGAGTATCTGAATGAAGCACACTCTTACGGTCTTACTTCCATTCGGGCACATTTTAATGTCATGGCATGGAGTGATGATAGGGAAGAATTGAAACACATCAAAAATGATGTGGGCAGTCAATTGGCATCCATGGAATGTACACCGCGCCATAACACCGTGGACTGTCCGGCACTTTTCTGGTCAGCCATTCCGGGGAATGCAGCGGATTTCCCTGCGGAAGAATCGTTTTACACCTTCATCGAACAAGCCTTATGCTTCTTTACGGAAGAAACAAACTACCGAAGTTCACCCAGCCCGTTCGGGATAAAAATGGTTGACCGTATCAGCGGGAAACCCTTGCATCTGGACATTTCCGATCTACCGATGAAAAAGGGAATCATTACCAACCGGAATAAATTTGTGTTGGGACCAAGTGGTAGTGGAAAATCGTTCTTCATGAACCATATGGTCAGACAGTATTATGAGCAAGGTTCACATGTACTACTCGTAGATACAGGTAATTCTTATCAGGGATTGTGTGAGATGATCCATCAAAAAACAAAAGGTGAAGATGGTATTTATTTTACCTATACCGAAGAGAATCCGATTTCCTTCAATCCGTTCTATACTGATGATTATCTGTTCGACGTAGAAAAGAAAGACAGTATCAAAACTTTGTTGTTAACCCTTTGGAAAAGCGAGGACGAGAAAATATCCAAAACGGAATCAGGCGAGTTGGGAAGTGCGGTAACAGCTTATATCGAGCAGATAAAAGCCGACAGGAGTATTACTCCGTGTTTCAATACTTTCTATGATTTTATGCGGGACATCTATCGTACCGGATTAGACCAAAGGGATATTAAAGTCAATAAAGAAGACTTTAATGTCGACAACCTGCTCACTACGCTACGGCAATATTACAAGGGCGGACGGTTTGATTTTCTGCTCAATTCAAGCAAGAACATCGACCTGCTATCTAAACGGTTTATTGTCTTTGAAATTGATGCCATCAAGGAAAATAAAGAACTCTTTCCGGTAGTGACTATCATTATCATGGAAGCCTTTATCAATAAGATGCGCCGGCTGAAAGGTGTGAGGAAACAATTGGTGGTTGAGGAAGCGTGGAAAGCCATTGCATCCGCCAACATGGCTGAATACCTGAAATATATGTACAAGACTGTTCGTAAGTATTTCGGAGAAGCCATTGTGGTAACGCAGGAAGTGGACGACATTATCAGTTCACCCGTGGTAAAGGAAAGTATCATCAACAACAGTGATTGTAAGATCCTTCTCGACCAGCGCAAGTACATGAACAAGTTCGACCAGATACAGGCATTGCTCGGGCTGACGGAAAAGGAAAAGTCACAGATACTCTCTATCAATATGGCTAATCACCCCTCAAGGCTTTACAAAGAGGTTTGGATCGGTTTGGGAGGCACTCAATCTGCCGTCTATGCAACCGAAGTTAGTGCTGAAGAATATCTCGCGTACACCACCGAAGAAACGGAGAAGATGGAGGTTTTGAATCTTGCCGAAAAGCTCGGTGGAGATATAGAAGCGGCTATCAAACAGCTTGCCGAAAGCAGGAAAGACAAAGCATAATATAAATCCATTTAAAACGAAAGCATATGAATTACAGTAAAAACCGGCTGCTCTTATTGAGCATCTATTTCGTAGGCGTAGCAGTCCTATTGCTGCAAGCCTGCAGTATTGCAAAAGAAACCAACCGTGATAAACTATGTGGCAATTGGGTAAGCGTGAATGGCGAGCCCGATGTAGTGATATTCTGCGAAGGGAATATCTATAAAGTCACGATATTCAGGCGTGCGGGCATTACAAGAACGCTTCGACCGGAAACTTTCTTGCTAAAGGAAGAAAACGGTAATTTATTTATCAACACGGGGTTTCGTATCGAGATCGCCTATAACGAGGCGACAGATGTACTGACCTTCTCACCGCATGGGGACTATACCCGGGTCGGTGTAAAACAATAATCAACCACTAAAATCCATAAGAATATGAAAACAAAAATTTTGATCATTTTTAGTTTGTGCCTGCTCTTCACAGGAAAAGCAAGCGCACAATGGGTCGTAACCGATCCCACGAATCTCGCACAGGGGATTATCAACACCACAAAACAAATTGTAGAGACTTCGACCACGGCAAAAAATATGTTGTCGAACTTTCAGCAAACGGTGAAAATCTATGATCAGGGAAAGAAGTATTACGACGCATTGAAGTCCGTAAATAACCTGATCAAAGATGCCCGCAAGGTGCAACAAACCATCCTGATGATTGGAGAGATCTCGGATGTTTATGTGAATAGCTTCCAAAAGATGTTGCGGGACGATAACTATACAGTAGAGGAATTAGGAGCCATTGCCTTTGGCTACACGAAACTACTGGAAGAGAGCAATGATGTCTTGAAAGAGATGAAAGACGTAGTCAACATCACCACACTTTCAATGACCGATAAGGAACGCATGGACGTGATAGACAAATGCTACAACTCGGCAAAACGCTACCGCAACCTGGTTACCTACTACACTAACAAGAATATTTCGGTTAGCTACTTGCGGGCGAAAAAGAAAAATGATACGTCAAGGATATTGGCTCTTTATGGAAGTAATAACGATAGATATTGGTAATTTATGATGCTACTAACCATTGATTTTGATAACCTGCACACCATTCTTCGCTCACTGTATACGGAGATGATGCCACTTTGCTCCAATATGTCCGGGGTGGCAAAAGGCGTGGCAGGATTAGGAGCCCTGTTTTATATGTCTGTACGGGTGTGGCAATCACTCTCCCATGCCGAGGTGATTGACGTGTATCCGATGTTACGTCCGTTTGCGATAGGTTTTTGTATTATGTTTTTTCCAACTATTGTGCTCGGAACGATTAACGGGGTATTAAGTCCCATTGTACAGGGAACGAACCAACTGCTCGAAAGTCAGACTTTTGATATGAACAAATACAGGGAACAGAAAGACAAATTGGAATATGAATCCATGATGCGAAACCCGGAAACGGCTTATCTGGTCAGTAACGAGGAGTTCGATAAGCAATTGGACGAGCTTGGCTGGTCACCGGAGGATGTGGTGACTATGGCGGGAATGTATATCGAACGGGGAATGTACAGCATGAAAAAGTCTATCCGGGATTTTTTCCGAGAAGTATTGGAATTATTATTTGCGGCTGCCGCCCTGGTGATTGATACCATCCGTACCTTCTTTCTTATCGTATTGGCGATACTCGGACCGATAGCCTTTGCCATTTCTGTCTGGGATGGATTTCAAAGTACGCTCACACAATGGATCTGCCGCTATGTGCAGGTTTATCTATGGCTACCCGTATCAGATTTATTCAGCAGTATATTGGCTAAAATACAAGTGTTGATGCTGCAAAACGATATTTCGGAATTACAAAATAACCCCAATTACTCCATCGATGCCAGTAATAGTGTATATATTATATTCATGATCATTGGCATTATCGGCTATTTCACCATACCGACCGTTTCCGGTTGGATTATTCAAGCCGGTGGAATGGGCAGCTACGGACGTAATATCGGTCAGACAGCTAATCGTGCAGGGGGTGTTGCCGGAAGTGTAGCCGGGGCTATGACCGGTAATGTAGCCGGTCGTCTACTGAAAAAGTAAAAAGGGAAAAACAAAACAAGTATGAAATATAAAAATATGAGATTCAAAAATATGGAATTTAAAAGTTTAAAGAACATCGAAACAAGTTTCAGGCAAATACGCTTGTTCGGAATCGTTTTCGTTTCCCTATGTGCCGTTATCGTAGGATACTCCGTTTGGAGTTCCTACGAGTTCGCGCAGAAACAGCGTGAAAAGATATACGTGCTGGACGGTGGCAAATCATTGATGCTTGCCCTCTCGCAAGATCTTTCTCAAAACCGTCCTGCGGAAGCAAGAGAACATGTCCGCCGCTTTCACGAGCTATTTTTCACGCTGTCTCCCGATAAGAGTGCCATTGACAATAATATAAAACGGGCTTTGCTATTGGCTGATAAAAGTGCATACAACTACTACAGTGACTTTGTAGAGAAAGGATATTATAACCGCATTATTGCCGGCAATATCAATCAGGTAGTTCAGGTGGATAGTGTGGTCTGCAACTTTGATCGCTACCCTTATTTGGTCAATACCTATGCCCGACAAATGATTATCCGTGAAAGCAACGTAACAGAACGAAGCCTTGTAACGACCTGTCATCTGCTGAATGCCACCCGTAGTGACAATAATCCCAATGGGTTCACCATCGAAGGATTCACCATTCTTGAAAACAAGGATTTAAAAACACAGGAGAGATAAAGATGAAAAATCTAATAAAATGTATTAAGAATTGGAGAAACAGACAGGATGAACGACTGCGCTGTAAATTGGAGAGCTTATCACCTAAAATGAGGCTTGTCGTCGTCTTTGGTCTCCTCACCTTATTTGCAATATGTGCTTTCTCCACGCTCGGGACAGCACTTTACCGTATTGGCAAAAATGACGGTCAACAAATAGAGATAGAACATATCAAACAGTTAGACTTGCATTCGAAGCAAGATAGTATCAACGCTTATAAAATAGTATGATTATGGAAGAAAACAAGTTAGACAAGGCTTCAACTACACCAAGAAAGCCTGAAAAGACCTTGACGGAAGAGCAGCGTCAAAAACGCAAGAAAATGCTGGTGTATCCACTTATGTTCCTGCTTTTTGCTGGTTCAATGTGGCTAATCTTTGCTCCGTCCGCTAAAGACAAGAAAAAGGAAGAGCAGGGTCAGAAATTCAACACGGACATGCCACTCCCGACCGATACCGGTATTATTGGCGATAAGCAAAAAGCTTACGAACATGCTAAAATGGAGGATAAGCAGAAAGAACGTAACAGTACAATGCAAGACCTCGCTTCTTTATTTGGTAACGAAAAAGAAGCATCTGAAAAAAGTGTTGGTTTGACAAATGCTGAAACGGGGAAACAACCGGCATATACTTCTACTGGTGGAGGAAGTTACCGCCCCCGACAGACTATATTGTCCTCCACAGCCGCTTACCAGACCATGAACCGCACACTGGGTAATTTTTATGACTCGCCGAAAGAGGATTCCAAAAAGGAGGAACTTCAACAGCGTATTGATGAACTGGAGAAACGTCTGGCTTCACAGGAAACTCCGAAATCAACCATGAATGATCAGGTTGCCCTGCTTGAAAAATCCTATGAGTTGGCAGCAAAATATATGCCTTCAGGACAAGCCGGGCAACCGGTGCAGACAAGCTCCTCCGGTGAAAAGGTGCATTCAGAGAAAAAACGCAATGGAAATACAGCAAATGGGAAAACAGCAATAACTCCTGTCACACAGGTCACAACAAAACTTGTATCAGCTCTTGCCCAACCGCTGAGTGACACAGCATTTATAACTGCTTATTCCCAATCGCGCAATGTAGGCTTTTACACGGCTGTTGGTAACAGTATCTCACAGGAAAAGAATACAATTGCAGCGTGCATACACGGAGATCAAACCTTGACTGACGGACAAACCGTTCGTCTGCGGATATTGGAACCGATGAATGTAAGGGGAACCGTTATACCACGCAATGCCATTATTATCGGTGCTGCAAAGATACAAGGCGAAAGGCTGAACATCACCATCACTTCCCTTGAATACGCAGGAACAATTACCCCTGTCGAGTTGTCGGTATTCGATAATGACGGACAGGAAGGTATTTTTATCCCCAATTCAATGGAGTCCAGTGCCATCAAAGAAGTAGCCGCTAACATGGGGTCTTCACTCGGAAGCAGTATTAATATCTCGACTAATGCAGGAGCACAACTGGCTTCCGATTTAGGTAAAGGAGCTATTCAAGGTACTTCACAGTATATCGCCAAGAAAATGCACACCGTCAAGGTGCACCTGAAAGCCGGATGTAAGGTCATGCTATACCAACCGGAAAATTAAATTCTATTATTAACAACGGGTCTTTAGACCCAAACACTAAAATCCACAAATAAAATGAAAAAGTTCTTATTAACTATGGCTCTTATGATGAGCCTGTTTGCAGTACATGCACAAGAAACAACAGGTGACCTTTACCAAGGTCTGACTAAAAAACTAACGTTTGACCGTATGATTCCACCTCGCGGGCTGGAAGTGACTTACGATAAGACAGTACACATCATCTTCCCTTCGGCGGTGCGCTATGTCGATTTAGGTTCTCCTAACCTGATTGCAGGTAAGGCGGACGGAGCTGAAAATGTAATCCGGGTGAAAGCAACAGTAAAGAATTTCCGGCAGGAGACCAATCTCTCGGTGATTACTGAAGATGGCTCGTTCTACACTTTCAACGTAAAGTATGCCAATGAGCCATTACTCTTGAATGTAGAAATGACCGACTTTATCCATGATGGTGAGGAAGTGAATCGTCCGAATAATGCAATGGAAATCTACCTGAAAGAACTGGGAAGTGAGAGCCCAATGCTGGTGCATATGATTATGAAATCCATCTACAAGAACGACAAGCGCGAGGTGAAACACATCGGTTGCAAACGTTTCGGTATCCAGTACCTGCTGAAAGGGATTTATACCCACAACGGGCTGCTATACTTCCACACACAGATTAGAAATTCTTCCAACGTACCGTTTGACGTGGATTTTATCACGTTCAAAATCGTAGATAAAAAAGTTGCTAAACGCACTGCCATACAGGAACAGGTCATTTTCCCGCTTCGCGCCTACAACTATGCTATCCGTGTAGCCGGAAAGAAAGATGAGTGTACAGTATTTGCAATGGATAAATTCACCATTCCCGATGACAAGCAATTGGTAGTAGACTTGAACGAGAAAAATGGGGGGCGCCACCAGTCGTTCACCATTGAGAATGAAGATCTGGTACGTGCCAAAGTTATCAACGAATTAAAAGTGAAGTAACATGAGAAAGTTCTTGTTCTTTGTAGTAGCGTCGCTTGCCCTTGTCGGGCAGGCGAATGCTCAACGATGCCTCCCGAGGATGCGGGGTATCCAGCTAACGACCGGGATGGTAGATGGTCTGTATAACTACGCCAACCAAAAAGAGACGGGATACTATTTCAGTACGACTCTTTCCACGTATACGATAGGCGGGAATAAGTGGCTATTCGGCGGTGAGTATCTTCAAAAATACAATCCGTATAAAGATACCCGTATTCCAACGACACAATTTACAACCGAAGGTGGCTATTATATCCATGTCCTTTCCGATGCCAACAAGATATTCTTCCTCTACCTCGGTGGATCGGCTCTTGCAGGTTACGAGACCGTAAATTGGGGTGAGAAGGTCCTGCTTGACGGTTCACGTTTGACGAATGAAGATGCTTTTATCTATGGGGGTGCAATCTCGTTGGAGTTGGAAAGTTATCTTTCCGATCGTATCCTCTTATTGCTTCATACTCGTGAACGGTGTTTGTGGGGAGGTTCAACGGGGCATTTCCACACACAAGTCGGTGCAGGAATCAAGTTTATTCTTTAAAAAATAATGTGTATGAAAAGGAAAGTATTCAATACGGTTATGTGTGGCTTTGTGATCGCCACCCTTTTTTGTTGCACCTCTTGTGATAACAAGTTGGATGTTCAGCAGGTGTTTCCGTTTACTGTAGAAACAATGCCTGTACAAACACAAATAGTAAAAGGTGAAACCGCCGAAATCAGGTGTGAACTCAAACGTGAAGGGCTGTATGACGGAGCAACTTATACCATTCGGTATTTTCAGCCGGCCGGTAAAGGTTCTCTCCAGATGGAGGACGGAACCGTGTTTAAACCGAATGATCGTTATCCGCTGGATAAAGGGATATTCAGGCTTTATTATACTTCTGCATCAACGGATCAACAAACTATAGACGTTTATGTGGAGGATAATTTCGGGCAGGTGAAGCAACTGACTTTTACCTTTAATAATGCAACGGAATAAAAATCAAGATAGCATATCATGTTGTATGCCGATTGTCTTATTCTGTTTTAGTGCCGGTGTGTTTTCCAAATAAATAGATTTTCGACCAGATTAGTAGAACCGTTAGGTAGAGAATCATAATAAACAATCTCAAGTGAAAATCCGATGACTGTCAAGGCATCGGATTTTCTTTTTGTTTCTCAATGAAAGTAGTCTTATATTTTTAATAGTCCGTTTTTTTTGATTTTAATTTTATGCGGATTCAAGAGGTGAGGGAGTAGAGTTTCATTTTTATCTGCATCTTGTTTATCCGACATTTTTTTTTTGCGTCTTTCGGTCGGGTCGGTCGTTTTCGTTTCAGGAGCTTATCCTGTGTAGGGGTTAGAGCGGACAAGGTTTTTGCGATAAATACTCTCTGAACGTAGTGAAGCAGGAAGATTTATTGCAAAACCGCTTGCGGCTTGACCTTTTCCGACCGTTAAGACCCCGTAAATACTTTCGCTCCTGAAAAATGAAATACCGACTTGAACGAATGAAAACAATCTATTCTGGAAGTAAACGTATTATGAGGCAGATTGGAAACAAAGTTCGAATATTCGAATTATAGAGAGTTCTCTTCATTGGGGCTTACTCGCCGTAGAAAATAAAAAACATAACGGTGGAAATGCGGTGGAAAAGGGCTTGGGTAGTGACTGACTGCATGAATGGAGCCTGCGGAATGGAAAGGAAGAAGACTACTGAAGCTGTGCGGTGCTGAGGTGTGTACATAAAATGAAAGTAGAATGAAATGTAAGGGTGCGAAGTGAGGTACGAACGTAGCTCCTGGAATGTAATGGGCTTGAATGGAATGTATATACCGCAAGCACATGGATAAACCAACCCGGAATGTTTTTGTTTTCTGCTATAACTACAGGGCGGTGGGATAAATGAGGAAATGCACGAAGTGCCATGCAACTAGCAAGCTGCTGAAAGGAGCTTGACATCTGTCCCCATATTTTGAAAACCTTTTATTATTTTCGTTGCTACTTGAAATAGACCTTCAATGAAAATTATAAGTGGTTTTCGGGGCTTTACTCTCGGGTTGACGGTATGCCTAAATAACGCACCGATAAGTTGTAATTACTTTCCGTTCTGCCTTCAGGTGCTTAAATTGGGGATAACTCGCCGCAGTATGAAAAATAAGCCATTGGAAATGCGTTGGAAAAGGGCATGGGTGGATTAAGCGTATAATGAAACAGACGTTGGGGACTGAAATGGAGCTATACTGGCTGTTTGTGTGTGGATTTAGTTGTGTGAGGATTACAGCCGGGAAGCGTAATGAAATGACTGCGTGGATTGTGTAATGGAATGGCTAACACCTATGTTGTACGGTGTTGAGGTGGGTGAAATGAACAGAACTGAACGCAATGTAGCGAAACTGTGTATGCGTTGTGAGACACGAACTGCGTCCCCCGAAACGTAATGAGTAAAGAGAATGAAACTACCGCAAGCACATGGAAATAAAACTCGTTCTGTTTTTTTATACTGCAACAACTAATGGGTGGTGGGGAAATCTTGAGATCTTCGGACAGCGGAGCAAAGCATTGATTTTGTGGGATTATTATACATAATTAAGTAATGAGGTTCCCTGTTAATTTGCCGTTAGGCATGGAAATGACCATTAATACTTGTTATGTATAATAGCTTCGGGTTATTTTTTTCTGGCGCATTTCAGGCACGGTGGTGGCGGTTGGAGTGCCTGTTTCCTTTTTGCCTCTGGGTGGATTGGCTTATTGATTTTTTTGAGGAAAGAGAAAAAGCAATGTGCCAAATGTGTGTTGATTACAAAAAGTGTGACAGAAAAAATAACTGAAGGGTTAATTGTGCGGAAGCCCCAAAAAAGACTGTGCAAGCCATGAGGTACGAATGGTGAGGATTTTTTGGGGCTGGGGATTTGACCTGCGGAGCTGCCCGTAATTTACTTTCATGAGAAGCCTGACTTATAATTTGAACTACATAAGTTGTAATAAAACATTATATTTGCAATAAATAAATTATATCAATGAGTAAAAAAAATCATCATTATGTTCCAAGGTTTTATCTTAAACGTTTTTCTGTCAATGAGGACGGTAAAACTATTGGACTGTATAATTACAACAATAATATGTTCATCCAAAGTGCTCCTATTAAACATCAAGCAAGTAAAGATTTTTTATATGGTAAGGAAGATGACGTTGAGACCGAGCTTGCAAAATTAGAAAGTGCTATGGCGAAATTATTTCATTTTTGGACAGACGAAAAGATTTTACTGCCACCTCCTCATGACTCTGTTGCATTTACTGCTTTGAAAAGGTTTATTTTATATCAATTATTTAGAACCCCTAAAGCTGGGAATGATCTGTTAGAACAGCTCAATGATGTTTTTCAAAAGCTACTCCCATATTTTGAGCCGGATAAAGTGAAACAATTTGATGGATTAAAAATATATCATGAAGAAGCTACGTTATTGATTTTGGGACAATCAGGAAACAAGGGATATCTTTTAGATTATCTCGATTGTAAATTTATTGTGAATTTGAGCGACTTACCATTTATAACTTCTGATTCTCCGGTAATACTCTATAATCAGTATATGGAAAAAGCAGGTTTCTATGCTGGTGCTACTGGATTACCAGTTAAAGGTCTTCAGATCTTTTATCCTATTCATCCCCGTTTGATGATATGTTTTTATGATTCTAATGTATACAGATGTGGGGACTCAATAAATTGTATTTCGACAGATAATATTGATGATATACATCAGTTTAATGTGATGCAATACCTAAACAGTGAAAGTCAACTCTTTTTTGATGAAACTATAAGTAAAGAGTACGTTGAAAAGTGTATTGTTGATGTTTATAAAACAAAGAAAGTACCATCTAAAAGTAAAAATAAAATTATTAACACTAAAGATGATCGAAGATTCTTGCTTATGTGCACTGAGGATTTTCACATCGAATTAGAATTATCTTTTTTCAAAATAATATGTGGTATCGAGAATTTTGAAATTGCACCTTTAAGACATCCATCTCTAGAAAGAAGGATTAGCGCTAAATAATATACAGCCCTATTTTATTCCAATTATTAGCGGTATTGCTTAGACAATCTGGATTGTCAAGTATACTGAATGCAATTACTTAAATGAATGATTCAAATCGGAGTTGGATTTTTATATGTTTAAATTATGCTTGATAGGTACATGTAGTCTGGGCATTTATTTCTGTCTAAAAATAAAACACAGCACTTACCTCCTTTATTTTCTGAGCTTCTATATATTAGTCCATCAACTTTATGGTTTCTATTAGCTTTAAAAATGTATCTGAAATACTCTGTAATAATTTGTGTCGGTATATATTCGATATGAATTCTGTCATCATGGATAATCTTTTGTGCAATCCCATTTACGAATGATTTCAGAAACTCAATTATATAATAGTTGTAATCTTCATAATAACTAATTTTATTTTGTAACCCTGTAAAGTCGATTACTCTCAGTTTTTTCTTTGTTTTAAAAATGGCTGTTGTTGTAATTGAATCAGGTGTATCATCCATTCCACTTTTTACTTCAATAATCGCTGTTTTCTCATCAAAAGCACCATAAAACATTGATATACCTGCTGGGCTCATCCTATTTTGCTTTGCTCTTTCATCAGGAGGAGATGCAAGATGCTCAAAACGATCAACTTTTTCATCCTTATTGTGGACTCGACATCTGTATATTTGCGAATCGCAGTCTATTATTCTAATCAAATGGCCTTCTTCAACTGCCTTTCCAATTTCAGTAAGTATATCTTCTAATCCGTTTTCTGATGACTTTTTATTCGAAACCTCTAAGGTTTTTAAGAACGTATAACGACGTGAATGCTTTATTGTATTACAAAAATCCTTCCAACGGAATAACAATTCTTCAGATTCAGTACTAATAAATGGTTCAATTAGGCAGTATGTTTTATCCCAAAAACATTCCGAAATATCTTCACTTAATTTTAAATTATTTATATCAAGGTCGGTTTCAAAAATTAATTCTTCGAAAGAGTAGGTATGCCTTCCTTTAGGCATAGCATACCCACAAGCATCGTAGAAACCAAAACCCGATGGTTCATCATCTTCAATTTCAAATGAAGAAGCCAGATATAAATCCTGATTGTTGATGTCTCCAAAATATCTGCCTACTCTATCATTAATAAATGATACAACAGATAACAAATCTACGACTTTATGTTTTTTATTACAGTAATCACACTTCCAAGTTCCTTTAATTGAATTAGATCGTATATATCTTTTAATTGCAGGATCATCAAAATGATTTGCGCAAACAAGTTTTTCTGGAGGATCATTAAAACCTCTTTCTTCTGCTTCAATATAACTTTGTTTTACTTGCCCCATATTTAATTATTTTCAGACAAAGATAATATGGATTTTATATATTTTTAATTTACAAAGAACCAAAAAAGACATTGTCTATTTCATTTATGAAAACATTTCTTTGTAATTGAAGAATATGCAGCCAAGACTCATAAAAACAGATTGTTTTATTTAGATATTAAAAAATAATAGCATAAAATAGTTCTCAGTTTCAATTTATTAGTATTTTTGCAAATAATAATCAAATTAAAATCAATCTGCTATGAGTTTTTTTGAGAAACTATTTAATTGTAAAAAAGTCAAGTCAATTTCCTTCTTATTAGGAGCTGGTTTTTCTGCACCAAAGGGGTATCCAATAGGTAATCAACTCAACGAAAAACTATTGAATTGTACTGTAGATGATTTTGCTTTTGCAAATGATGGTCATTTAGTGACAAATATCGATGGAACAAAACCGGACTTAGGGTCAATTAGTCATTATGATTTGTATTTTAAATTTTGCATTGATTTAATGCATTTTTACAATGACATTATCAAAGTGTTTGATTATGAAGAATTCTACGATTACTTCAAAAATGAAGCAAAAAACGATTCAGCCCTAAACGATTTTTTTTTGAGAAGAAGTATGATGGTGACAAAAGTGAATTTGAAGATTATTTATTTCAAGTAGACAACATATTCAATCAACTAGTGTCTTCTTATCTAAAAGATAGAGATGGTAAAAATTGGCATGATGATGAAGCCTTTTATTTGAAACCGACTTTCGATGGATATACGGGCTTGCTTAATTGTATTGAGCACTTGTCAAAAGATTACACTTTGAATATTCACACATTAAATCATGATTTATTTTTTGAGCGGTTGAATAATACAGAATGGCTAAATGGAAACTTGAGTGATGGTTTTGAAGAACTCAATTCACCATATTATGGTAAACTGCTCCATGATAATCGAAACTATATGTGTCGATTGTCAAGATATACAGGGAAATATACAGGCAAAATTAGGTTTTATAAACTGCATGGTAGTAAGGACTATTATGTTTATTCTGGAACTCAGGGGAATGCGTTTATTCCTGAAAATTATATAAAAAGTAAATGGGGAGTAGGCTCCACTAATTTTTATAAAGAAAAGATGGATAAGGACGGAAATATAATCTATGAAAATTGTTGGGTAAACTATCACTCTGATTTTTTGACTGGAACCTCTTCTAAAATAATAAGATATAGAGAACCATTGCTATACAAACAGTTATTTAAGATGTTTGAGAACAATATCAAAGCTGCTGACATGTTAATAATAATTGGATATGGATGTAAGGATACAGAAATTAATAAAATTCTGATTGAAAAGTTCGGAAAAGGAAAACCATGTTATATTGTAGATCCTTTTGCTGGCGACTTAGTTAAAAGTTTTGTGGCCCAAATAGGGAGTAGTGCAAAACTCGTGATTAAGCAACTTGAGACACTTAAAATTACTGATTTAAATCCAAAAATGTCATGATGAAATACTTGGGAGTTTTCCTTTCCGATCAACCAAGTAGAGACGGAATTCAATTTACTATTTCTGCTTTAGAGGATACAATTTGGCAAGGTTCTATAGTTGGCACTCCTACTAATATCTCGCACGATATCCACCGAACTGCAGGGTGGTCTTTTACGAAAGGATTATTTTTTGCCCCCAACAAAGTTTTAGTCATGGGCTGTACGTGGGTTGCTGACAGTGAAAATGATTATGAAATAATATCTGACGCTAAAAGTAAGTACTTTACGCACCATTTAAACACTCAAATACAACCTCATTACACACAATTTATTGATGCTTTAAAAGAATTATACATCGAAGATAAAGGAAAATGGTTTTATAACAGCATTGTCCTATATGGATATAATGATATTGTATTCAATGCTTTTCCAGACTTATCCAATCAACTGGACAAAGATGGTTTAATAGAAATACAATGGTTTTTGGATAAATTTGAACACTTATCACAGGGAGTATTCAAAAAAAAAGATTCTGACTTAGCCGTTATATTGCATCCTTATTTTCGCAAATCAACTTCGATATTCAATAACTTTAATTGGGAGTTTATAGATGAGTTTTTATCTTTTGCGAAAGTAGCTGACGTTAAAATCAAGATAAAGATTGATGGTGATTTTTTAGGTTATGCACCATCCTTTATTACAGGAATGGAGTTTGAATACTGGTGGGGACCGAAATACAATGATGATATTTCATCTATTCCTTCAGGATTAACTACTTATGGAAGCAGCGACTATGAGAAATTATATTACAATCTAGTAAAAACGGAGTTTGTATGGAAGAATGATAATGACTTATATACTTTTGAGATGGAGGAAGTTAAGAATGAACCTGCACCAACTTTAAAAGATACATACACTTGTCGTTATGTTCACTCAATATATGATAGTAAAAATAAGAGTTTTAATCATTTTGATGGTGCAATCAGAGCTTATGATACAGACCTAATGATAGATAGGCTTGATAAAAAAATGACAGAAATGGGTAGAAGGAGTCAATATACTAAACTTTTCAGAATAGATGGAAGTTTACCTTTATCGTCATGGAAGAGTTTAGTTACTAAATATCTTCAGGGTAATCCTCAGATTTATGAGTATTTTGAGTTGCAAAAGCCTAATATTGACTTAGAAAAACAAGATGAAACTAAAACTGCTTTTGAAAAGTATCTTCCTTATTCCATAAATAAAGGAGAGGGAATAAGATTGTATGTGTCGTATAGAGAAAAAGTCAAGAAAAAAACTATAAACAGATATATATCTTCTTGTGATGAGATATTGTTAGAAAATGGAAAATTCAAAGCTCTAGAATACTTTACAGTTGAATTAGTTAAAGCGATAAGGCGAGTTGGAGCAAGTATAGATTTACCAAATGATTGTTTGTTCATTATTCCAGAAGATTATTATTGTAATATACCTTGTATAACTCATGGCGATACAAACACCCAAAAACTAGTGAATGAAACTGTTGATGGAATAAAATTATTAATAACACAGCTATTAAAAAACAACAGTAATGAAGTTATCTCTTTTTCATTGTCATGGGATATTGACGAAAATGAAGTTCTAATCAGCTTTATTGGGCATATTTTTGATTTGGACCTATGGTTTAAATCTTTCGATAGTATTCCTACTCACAGAGATGGCTTCAAATCATGGTTGACTGCTCAATCAAAATTCATAAAAGAGAATGGTATTGAAAATCAATATCCAGTATTATCCGAGATAATTAAAGATGATGGGATGTTATTTTTTACGAGGCGGTTAATTCTGAAGGATATAAAAAACATGTCATTTCCAGATAAATCAAATCATAACTTGTACGAGATTGAATTCGATGAAGGGAAAGAAGACTTAGCGGAATTATTAAGGACACAGCAATTATATATGGCTCCACTTATAAATGTAAAAAAAATGATTTGTAACAAAACAGGATTAAATTATATAGAAAGTCCATATTCAGCTATCTTTAATGAAACACAGCAGGAACTAGTCGATTGCGAAATGTTATGTTTTTATTGGACGGATAAACCTCGTCCTATTTCAATAGGCTGAACTAACTTAAATAATTCACACTTATAATCAGTTGTAGTTTTTTAGGAGTTTGTAACATAGTCAACTTTAATGAAATGAAACATTTCTCGAAGATATTCAATATTATTGTTATCTAAATAATGTTAATTGATCGAAATAAGTTATACGGAGTTATTGTGACTAGCTTATTTAAGTGCTATTATTGCTAAAATTACTCCTAAAATAGTTGCAACCCAACCGATGAAAGTAAAGACTGGATGATTTACTACATCTACAAAAATAGCAAACCTGTTTTTATGAGAAACAATTAATTTATTCCGAGTCAATTTTTTTGTTGCATTTCTAATAAATTCAACTTTTGTATCTATCGAATTAACAACACTCATAAAATTTTTATGCTCAAATTCCTGTGATTCATTATCAATACTTAAATATTCATTGTTTGTAATTCTACTGTTGTTTTCAGACAATAATGATTTTAAATAATCAGGACCGGATACAAAGTTTTCTCCATAAATGCCTTCAAGTATTATTTTAAGATTTTGCTTTTTGTTTGTTGGGATTTCGCAATAATCATTTGTGTTATTGACTATTTTTTCATATCTATGTTTTATTGCATCGAATCCAAATTGAACATTTTTCATTTCCCAATGAACCCAGATGCAATCTTGATGCCTTTTTACAAAATTATTAAATGAATTTAGAATTCTCAATTCTAATTCTCTGTATGAATCCTGTATTTGTTCAACCGGAATATCTGCCTTATCTGCTTCTAAATGAATAGCAAATAGTTGGTCAATTTGATTGTCAAGAGACTTAATAACTATAGATGTAATTATTGGAGATATGTTACCGTAATCTTCATCAAATGTTCTACTTTGAGAATAATGAATGAATAAAACTTTTGAAGGATCTTCAACAAGTTTTTTTAAATTGGCTTTAGCAATTTTTCTGTCCTTATATGCTCCCATTACTATCTACGAGGTTTAAGGTTATTTTTTAATCGATTTGCACATAATCTAATTTGATGACAATTTTCTTTACAGATATTTAAGTCTGATGTAGTTATAAAATGTTCATCTCTTATTAATTCTACTGAGTGCTTTATTTTACCTTCAATCTCAGTCAAATCTTCCTCGTAAAGTTTTTCAGGCGTTTTTGATCTATTTTTACCAATGACATAAGTCATGATATAGTTTGCAATTTCACCGGTTAATTCTCTGTGACCTAAAGCATATAACCTTAATTGATCTTTTGTTATTGGGGCATCAGCACTGTCCTCATCACTTTTGAATTCTACAATAGTAGTTTCATAAATTCCTGCCTCTGAAACTTTTTTAATTAAATCAATTCTTCCAACAATTAAAATACTTTTATCTACTTTGTATTGAATTTCCTGCTCAACAAATTCAATGTTTTTAAATTCTTCTTTATTATCCTCATAATAAGCTTCAACATTATTTTTTACTTTGTCATACAACGGTTGCCGAAGTTTTGTTGATTTTGTTATATATGGGAAATGTGTTTGTCTATCTATGAGTTCATTAAGTTTTTCTTTTGAAAATAAATTTCCAATTTTTGCTTCTTTGTGGATTTCCATCAAGCAATTATGAAATGACTTTCCGACCCCCATTCTTTGATTCAATGGATAACAAAATCCAAATACAGAAATTAATTTAAACCTATAAGGACAATCAAATATGTCTTTAAGGCTCGTAAAGTCTAATGAAATATTTTTGACTTTTTCTTTGGGACTTTGATCTTGTTTAACTAGATTTGAGAATCCTTGTTTTAAATCCGTTACTAAAATCGGGAGTGATCCGATTTTTGCATCATTAAGTTCTTGAATGTATTCGGATTCCTTTTTATATAATTGATTTCGAAGATCTGGCGCTTGTGTTAGTAAAAGATATTTTTGACTTCTAGTTAAAGCTACATAGAGCAATCTTCTTTCATCTTCTTTGTCAGGATCACCCTCGTATCTATACTGTTCTTTAATTAATGACCTGTCTAAAAAATGCCATTCGTTAAGCCCACCCTTTTTCTTTGACGGTAGATAATTATGATTTAAACAAGGAATGATTACAACAGGAAACTCTAATCCTTTAGACTGATGTATTGTCATAATTTGAACTGCATTTGGAGTTCTGTATGGATTATTCATCCAGCCTTCGGGATAATAATCTTTGGCTACATAAGTTACGAAACTCAAGAAGCTAAACAAATGAAATGACGGACCAGAGCTATTAAAATTAACGATTTCAAAATCATTTATAACTTGGCTAAATTTACCGAAATTGAAAAATATTATTTCTGCCTTTTGGGTGGTCCTAAATTTTAATTCACTAGTTGAACTATCGACAAAAGTTTCCTCTGTGATTTCAGCATTACTTAAGAAATTCCAAAATATATCCTGTAAAGAATATTCCCAGTTATCTTTAACCGCGTCGATTTTGGGGTCTTTCAAATCTAGTTGTAATATAGCTTCTCTTAGTTTTTCAACAGGATAGTTATTCCCTAGAATATTCATCCAAAGTTGTTCTAACTCTGCCTTATCAATATCTCCATATAAGTAAGTAAAAATCCCTAGTGAAGCCTTAATTTCATCCATTTCAAAAAGCTGGTTCACACCTGCAGTAATATATGGTATATTATGTCGGTTAAGAGCTTCAACAATAGATTCGGCCTTATTCCAAGTTCTTAGTAGGATGCTTATATCGGAGAAAGAAATTCCTCTAGGGGCATCTCCATTTTCATTAAAAACGACACCTAAGATATTATCTATATAATTAGCGATTGCTTCATTTTCATCATCTACTGAATTATATCGATTATATAAAATATCTTGACCTTTTATGAATATTTGATTTTTGGCGGATAACATCTCTTTATCCGGAATTCTTTTTATGTTATTAGAAATGAATGTTTCAGCAAGTCGAGTAATTCCTTCAGAACTTCTATAATTGATTGACAAGGGTATTGTTTTGACATTTTCGGGCTGGAACTTATTTTCAAATTCAATAATGTATTTATTATTGCTACCTCTCCATTGATATATGTTTTGATCATCATCTCCGACGACAACCAGCTTACATTGACTTATTTCTTGTAATCGGTTGATCAGTTTTTCTTGAAGGGGATTCACATCTTGATACTCATCTACAATTAAATATTTTATATTATCCTGAATTTTCCTTGTTAGATTTGTTCCATGGGCAAGACAATCCATCGCCTTTTCCATAATCATAGAAAAATCAAAGTAGCGCTTACTCATCAACAAATCTTGATACTTCTTTTTTGCAAGAACAAAATTGGCTGGAATAGTTTCTCCCGGAGTAATATCTGACTCACGTAATATGTCCATTATACGGACGAATAATGAAGTGTCAATAAATCTCCGAAGTGGTACAGCTGGATTTGAAAGTTTATATATTTCTTTCATTCCAATATTGTCATAGTTCTTATCGACGAATAATTTTAGCTTAATATCATCTAATACAGAATAACTTTGGTACTTATATTCATTTTCTTGCAGAGATTTTAAACACCACCCATGAATAGTCCCAATATACATATCTGCCATGCCTCTATAATTATCAACCTCATTGAGAATCTTGTTTTTTAATTCGGCAGCAGCTTTTTCAGTATAAGTGAACGCAATGATATTTTGTGGTTTGATGTCAAATCCATTATTCGGGTCTAAAAGATAAGCAACCTTCCCAGCGACTGTTGTGGTTTTTCCTGAGCCAGCACAAGCAATAATTCGAAGATGCTTATCATTCGTTTTAATGGCATCCTGTTGATTTTCTGAAAAAAAAGACAAATCTCTCATATTATTGTTTTTGCATGATTATTATTGACTCTGTATTCATTAATTCTGCCCTGCTACCAATTTCTCCTTTTGGACTATTATATCTAGGTAGCCGTTTATTTGATATTTTTCTGTAGAATGTATTTATGTGATTAAAACCACATTGTTGAAAAAAATCTTTTGTAATTTCATCTGTATGTAATATATTTCCCTTCACATTCCTATTGCTTACAACATAGCAAGCATATCCATTTGGTTTGATTACTGTAGAAATATTTTTTATCGACTTTTCATAGTCAGAATAAAAGGAAATTACATCCAAAGCCCTTTTATCATCAATTTTTTTTACAGCCTCAATATCTTTATTTAATACTTTGCTTTCAAAGTTTGGCAAATCAGTTATTCTTGAGCCACCCATTAGATTCTTATCAAGAGATCTACCATTTTCCATGAGGTCTAACCATTGATTAGAAAGAGCGGAAAATTGACCATATGCAACGGTTGTAGAAGAATCACCATAAGGTGGAGATGTTACAACAATGTCAATTGATTTGTCAATGATTATTGATTGTGGTATATTATCTATTGTATTAAAGTCATATATAAGAGATGTTGTTTTTGCATTTTTACGTTCTTCAATAAAACTTTTTAGCCCTAAATAATTCATCCCTAAAATCTCTTCCATTATACCAAATGGTTCAGGGTTGAATGATTTTATTTGATCTTCAGACATTTTATACAATTTAAACTCATTGTTTCTTGTAAATGAGCACTCTCTGATAGTATGACTAAAAGCAATCTTGAAAAAATCTTTTATATCAATGTTCTCAATACTATTTACATAATCTTTAATTATTGAAAGTTTGTTTTTGACTTCTTTTGAAAACCAAAAATCAATCCTTGGAAAATTTACAACAATGTAATCTTTAGGGTTGAGATGGTATCTGAATGGAAATAGGTATTTATAAAAATCATTTAAATGTAATTCTAAGGTCTGCAATTCTATTGGTGTTGTTTTGACTTTTGAAATTAAAATTGCTAAAGGGTTTAAATCAGAACCAATTGAGTCAACTCCTCTAACATTGGCTTCAACTAATGAAGTGCCGGTCCCACAGTAAGGATCGAACAACAAAGATGCATTTGCCCCAAATTCTGATATTAAAGCACTTGCAATTTGGGGTACCATCTTTGCAGGGTATTTATGAAAACCGTGGGTAAGTAACCTCGTATTGCTTTGTGAAAAATCTAGGTTCATTCAATTTGTTTTATATAATCGTTAAAAGAAATGCTTGATTTATACTATTTATTTATTGTTTCAAATATCTTATACCAGTAAAAAAAAGCTTCCGGATTTGATTTTTTAAGTTTGTTGAGTTTGTTGTAATGAGTGTCTGAAATAAGCCAATCTTTTACTTGTAAAGGATTTTCGAATTTTTCAATTTGGGCTGTGTCATGTTTAATTATTGTAGAAAGATATGCTGCTTTTGAGGCATGTGCAATTGCTTTTTCCAAATGATAGTTTTCTGAGAAAATAAATGGATTTACCCGTTGAATTCCTACTAATAATTCAGTATAGTTCCCTTTGCCGTCTGTGCCTTTGCTTGCTATACAAAGAGCTGTTTGGAAAATGTCTTCTAAAACATCCGGTACTGTATTTTCGTCAGGACGGTATGTTAGTTCTGTTTCTGCAAAAATATTGAATGTTGTTTTTAATGTATCTATATTGTTTGCGACCTCAAATAAATTACCGACATCGTAAAGTTGTTTGATAATTTCCATGCTCATACTATCTTCATGTTTGAAATATGGAATTCCTGTGGTGTTTGGAGCAAATGCTGTTAATTTGTCTCCAAGTAAATCTTCTAATGAAGGTATGTTTACTAAAAGAGAATCACCTATCAATGGCACAAATGTAGATTCTATCGGAAGTTGAATTAGTTCCTGATAATTTACTTCTTCAAGTAAAATGTCTAGTAATATATACTCCTCTTCTTTATTTGTTTGGTGTAGAGGTGTATAGAAGAATTTATAATGTTTTTTACTAATAGCTGTTTCAGTGTTCCGAACTTGCTCTTCTTTTCTAAGGAATCCCTGTTGACCTGCAATGGTATCAAGCCTTGTATCGAAATCTTCCGGTACTTCCGGTAAAATAATATCAATGTCAATCGATAGTCTTTTAGTGGAGTTTAAATGAAGCATTAATGCTGTTCCTCCTTTGAAGACAAAAGGGATTCCATCGTGGACAAGCCCTTCCAATAACAGCAATGCACGAATAACTTTTTCTACAAGAATCTTATCTGCATTTTTGTTAGCCCGAGACACGCTGTTAATCCATTCCAGCGATATGTTTTTTTTATCTATCATAAACTATAAATTGGCAGTAATTGATATTTACTGCCGCTAATTTGAAATTGAATTCAGATATTTGGTAAAACTTTCCTTTTTTCCTTTTCTGCTTGCATAACGTAACATCCTACTTTGATTAACAGCATATTTAGTTAGTGCAGTTTCAAAAATAGTACGCATTTCTGCACCTTGTTGTGGAGCGAAAATTACATCATCACAATAAATATCTACCAGTAATTTTTCTAATGAAATTGTATCAATGCCTTTGATATTTTGAGTTGGTGCTTCTGTGACCAACGATTTGACTATAAGGATGTCTTTATTGTTTGGTAAATATTTGTCTAAAATATCACTTGTCGGATCTGAAAAGACAGCGTAATTCAACTCTTTCAGATAATAAAAAACGGATTGAATTGAATCTTTTTCGACCTCAATAAGAAAATAAAAGCGACCAGGTTGATGACGCATAAATTCATTGATTGTGGAGGTATTCCAAACACAGATATTTAAAAATGGGAATTCCTTTTTTATTTTAGAATATATCGTTTTTATTTTAGGGGAAATATCGGGTAAATAGTTTTGTTGGTTTCCTAACGTAAATTTGCCCCTACCAACCCGATTAATAATGCCTAACTGAACTAATGAATAGACCCTCCAATTGACTGTTTTAGGATTGATATAGGGATCTAATTGCTTGTAGAAAGCAAAAATATCTGTTGTTTCAAAACGTTCTGTTGCTTTGAAAAACAGCTTTAATTCTTCGATATATAATTTTGTAGTTGCGATAGTCTTAAATATTTAATGCAAAGATATAAATAAAAACTAATTAATGGCAGTAATCTGTATTTATTGCCAATAATTTGATTGTAAAATCACATAATAATTTGATAAACCCCACAATTGTTTTACTTTCTCTTATCTTTCGCTCCACTATCGAATGCAATGAGGTTGAACATCTCCCTCATACGGGAGCGGACACGATTGCCGTAGTATGAACCTATTAATAGGGGGGTGTCATAAAAAAATAAAAAAGAATTGTACTTACTAAAAATTATTTATCTTTGTACCTATAATTTTGAGCAGGCATTTAATAGCCAGCAAAGGACTGCAATAGACAAAACGTCGTTACTAAAGCGTTACTAAGACAAGTATTTACAACACTAAACAACTGATATTTACTGGATAAAGAGGGAAAGTTCATTTCCCGTCCGTACCGCTAAAAGCAATTCAGAAATGAGTTGCTTTTTTTGTGTTAAGCAAATATTAAACATTTTGGGTTCAGGGAAATAACCTTCTCCGATTAAAATGCTATCTTTGCAATCAGTTAATTGAAAATTAAAATTTGAATGAAGGGAAATGAAAATACGGCAGTTCTTCTAATGCACTGCCCTGACAGACCGGGAATTTTAGCTGTTGTTACCGAATTCATAAATCAACACAAAGGGAATATCCTATACTTAGACCAATACGTAAACCGTGAAGAAAAAGTGTTCTTTATGCGTGTTGAGTGGGATTTAAATACATTTCAAATACCGAAAGATAAAATTGAAGAATATTTCGAAACACTTATTGCAAGTCGTTTCAATATGATTTTTCGTTTGTATTTTTCTGATTCAAAACCTCGCATGGCAATTTTTGTTTCAAAAATGTCTCATTGCCTGTATGACCTTTTAGCTCGTTATTCGGCCGACGAATGGCATGTTGAAATCCCACTGATCATTAGCAATCATCCCGATATGGAGAGTGTTGCCAAACGCTTTGGTATTGCTTATCATTTTTTCCCGATTACGAAAGAAAATAAGGCAGAACAAGAAGCTAAGCAGCTAGAATTGCTGAAAGAACATGGGATTAACTTTTGCGTATTAGCACGTTACATGCAAGTGCTTTCTCCAAATTTTATAGACCACTATCCGAATCGAATTATCAATATTCATCATTCGTTTTTACCAGCTTTCGCAGGAGCAAAGCCATATCATGCAGCTCACGAACGAGGAGTGAAAGTTATTGGAGCTACTAGTCATTATGTTACCAGTGATTTGGATGCAGGTCCTATTATTGAACAAGATGTTACACACATTTCTCACAAAGATACGGTTGAAGAACTAATCAAGAAAGGACGCGATTTGGAAAAAATAGTCCTTTCGCATGCGGTGGAAAAACACATTGAACGAAAAATTCTTGCTTATAAAAACCGTACCGTTGTTTTTCAATAATCAGCTAATTTACATTGATTAATAAGATATTATGGAGGTTACCCGCTTATTTGATATTTTGGATAATTACTTGGAAAAATTTCCAAATCAAGATGCCGCTCTTGCTTGTAAACGCGACGGCAAATGGCTAAAATTCAATATTCAGAAATACATAGAGCTTACAAATGAGATAAGCTATGGGATGCTGAAAATAGGTATTAATCCCGGTGATAAAGTTGGAGTTGTGAGCAGTAACAGACCGGAGTGGAATATGATCGACTTTGCTATTATGCAAATTGGAGCCATCTCAATTCCAATTTACCCAACTATAAGTCAGGAAGATTATCGGCATATTCTGAATCATGCAGAAATGAAAATGATCTTTATAGAAGGGAAAGAACTGCGGAATAAACTCCAGCCTATCTTTGAAGAAACAAAAACCCTTAAATTTGTTTACACTTTTGATAATCAGGGAAGTGAATACAAATATTTAGATCAACTAATCGAAACAGGAAAAAAAGATCCTCAACCAGAGAAGCTTGCTCAACTAAAAACACAGATTCAATCAACTGATTTAGCTACAATTATATACACTTCTGGAACAACAGGTTATCCAAAAGGGGTTATGCTTTCGCACAGCAATATTGTAAATCAATTAAAAAATCTGGAATCTACACCAGCAAAATGGAGTAATAAAGCTTTGAGTTTCTTGCCTCTCTGCCATGCTTACGAGCGAATGTTGGTATATCTGTATCAATATTTGGGCATGTCGGTTTACTATGCCGAAAGTTTAGGAACTATTGCCGAAAATATCAAAGAAATTAGCCCAACTATGATGTCGGCAGTTCCTCGTTTGCTTGAAAAAATTTACGATAAACTCTTCCTTTCGGGCAAAAAGCTACCATTCTTTAGCAAAAGGCTTTATTATTGGGCCTTCAACTTGGCAACTCATTATCAACTCGAAGACATGGGTTGGTATTACAATTTAAAACACAAAGTGGCTGACAAACTGATATATTCAAAATGGAGAGCTGCTATTGGTGGCAATTTTGACATTGTGGTTTCAGGGGGATCAGCCATTCAACCTCATATTGCATCATTTTTTTCTGCCATCGGGATGCCGGTTTTCGAGGGTTATGGACTTAGCGAGACATCGCCGGTAATAGCTGTCAGCCAACGAGGCAAACATGGTCGAAAATTTGGTACTGTGGGTTTGCCTCTTCAGGGAGTAGAAGTAAAATTAGGTGACCGTGACGAAATTATTTGTCGTGGTCATAATGTAATGCTGGGCTATTATAAAGATCCCGAATTGACTGCTGAAGTAATTGATGCCGATGGTTGGTTTCATACTGGCGATACCGGTAAATTTACAACTGAAGGTCAGTTAATTATCACTGGTCGATTAAAGAGTATTTTCAAAACTTCGTTCGGAAAATATGTGAATCCGCAGGCTATTGAAACAAAATTCACGGAATCTCCCTTTATTGAAAATATGATTGTTTTGGGTGAAAATAAAAAATTTGCTGCTGCACTTATTTCACCTGATTTTGTCTATTTAAAATCATGGTGCGTGAAACATAAAATTACATGCATATCGAACTTAGAAATAATTGAAAATGAAATTATAATAAAGCGGTTTCAGGAAGAGGTAAAACATTACAACCAGTTTTTTGGAGATTATGAAAAAATTAAACGGTATCAACTTGTTCCTGATGAATGGACAGCTGCTGATGGCTACCTTTCTCCAACTCTTAAAATAAAACGAAGTGTGATTGAAGAATTTTACGCTGATAGAATTGAAAAGCTATTTCAATAAAAGTCATAATTTCAAACCAAAACAGCAGATTGACTCTTTGTTAATCTGCTGTTTTGTTGTTTAAATCTGAATTATTGATTGCGAATTATTAATTATACTCGTATCTTTGCAGCGTGAAAAAAAGGTTCTTTATTTACTTCTCATACAAAGGCACAGCTTATCACGGCTGGCAAATTCAACCCAATGGGATATCGGTACAAGAAGTGCTGACAAAGGCTTTGTGTACAATTTTACGAACAGAATTAGAACTGACTGGAGCCGGACGAACCGACACCGGCGTTCACGCCAAATTAATGGTGGCGCATTTTGATTTGAGTGTTGAACTTCTAACTGAATTTGATCTAGTAGAAAAACTCAACAGCTTTCTTCCTAATGACATTGCTGTGTTCAAAATTGTAGAAGTTCAAGCTGATGCTCATGCCCGGTTTGATGCAGTTTCTCGCCGATATGAATATCACATTGTAACTCGGAAAAATGTATTTGTAAATGAGCTTGCCTCCAGATCATTTAATCCGCTTGATTTTGAAGCAATGAATAAAGCTGCGAGTATTTTAAAAGAATATCGCGACTTTACAAGCTTTAGCAAACTTCATACCGATGTGAAAACGAATAACTGTTTGATTACTCATGCCGAATGGACTCAAACCAACGACGAATGGATTTTTACTATTCAGGCCGATCGTTTTTTGCGGAATATGGTTCGGGCAATTGTAGGTACATTGTTCGAAGTTGGTCGTCATAAAATGTCAATTGAAGATTTTAGAACAGTTATAGAATCAAAAAACCGCTGCAAAGCAGGAACTTCGGTATCGGCACACGGGTTATATTTAGTTAACATTGAATATCCGAAAGAAATTTTCAAGATAGATATTCAAGTGTAATTTTTTTAAATTATAAATTTTATGTGGTTATTTCTTGCATTTATTTCTGCTCTTCTATTAGGTTCTTATGAAGTTTTTAAAAAAGTTTCGCTGAAAGATAATGCTGTTATACCAGTGATTTTTGTTTCGATATTATTTTCTTGTCTGACTCTTTTACCTTTTTTATTGTTATCAAGATTTTCCTCGACCATACTTCAAAATTCTATATTTTTTGTTCCATCGGTTAATTTCCATGCGCATATTTTATTTGTTCTAAAAGCGATAATCGTTTTAACTTCTTGGCTTTTTGCTTATTTCGCTTTGAAACATCTGCCACTTTCGCTGGCATCACCTATTAAAGCTACACAACCCGTTTGGACTGTTATAGGTGCAGTGCTAATTTTCAGCGAAAAACTGAATGCTTATCAGGTGGCAGGTGTTGCTTTGACGTTGGTTTCGTTTTTCATGTTCTCATTCGTAGGGAAAAAAGAAGGTATTTCCTTCAAAACAAATAAATGGTTTTGGTTTATAATTTTAGCCACTCTGACAGGTGCACTAAGTGGTTTGTACGATAAATACTTGATGAACAGATATGATGTTATGTCTGTTCAAGTATATTATACATTTTATCAGGCAATTATTATGGGGTTAATTACCATATTTTTATGGGTGCCTACGCGAAAAAAAACTACAGCTTTTAAATTTAAATGGTCAATCTTTTGGATTTCATTTTTCTTGGTAACTGCTGACTTTGTGTATTTTTATGCTCTTACATTGCCTAATTCAATGATTTCTGTTGTTTCCACAATTCGGCGTTCGGGAGTTATTGTGCCATTTCTATATGGAGCAATAATAATGCGTGACAAAAATATCAAATTAAAGGTAATTGATTTAATTGGAGTGTTGGTTGGAATGTTTTTATTGTATTTAGGTTCAAAATAGTTCTTTTAATATTCTTGTTTTCAGTTGATTGTAAATTTATTTCGGAATAATTGAATCAATATTTTATCAGGAGAAATAAAAATATCAGATTTTGTTTGATAATTAGATGAAAATTAGTACTTTTGCAAGCCCTATCAATAAGTTAGAAAAATAATTAAAACATACAGATATGAAAAGCGGAATCCATCCAGAAAATTATCGTCCGGTAGCATTTAAAGATATGTCGAACGGTGACACTTTTATTTCACGTTCAACCGTAAACACAAAAGAAACTATCGATATTGATGGTGTTACTTATCCAGTAGTAAAAATGGAAATTTCAAGTTCATCACACCCTTTCTATACAGGAAAATCAAAATTGGTGGATACTGCAGGACGTGTTGATAAATTTATGACTCGCTATGCAAAACGTAGCGAAAGCAAAAAATAAGGTTGCAACGAATCATAAAAAAGCCCCGACAAAAAATCATTGTCGGGGCTTTTTTTATGGCAACTGCACCCACGTTCGTCCTTGCAATTTATACGTAATTGTTTTACTATTTATATAAGGAGCAATTATTTTTCTGTCTGCTTCACTCAAAAAATCCAACGTGTTGTTTTTAGCTATAATAAATTGGTTTTCAGATGAAAAATTCAACGTTATGAAACTAACATCCATCATGTTTTTAACCCAATTGACATCAACTTTTTGATCTGGAATGCTTTTTATGTCTGCCCATTCAATTGCTTTTGGCATTAAAAATTGAATTGGGATTTGATTCCATGCGGTATCGTAAAACTCTATTGATGAAAGACAAACTGGAGAACAAACCGTGCGGATAATCCCAATTATTGGTGTTTTATCTTCCAAATTTAAGATTTTCATTTCAAAGATAGATGTCGGAGTGTTTTTTACTACAATACGTCTATTCAAGGAATCTAAACTCACTAAACGGGCTTGATTTCCAAAACGATTGGTAATGCTATCCTGACCTACTTTGTGGTATTCAAGCAGCTCGAGCCGGTTTTGTCTGCTTAGTGTTGGGTTTAAAATATCGGGAATATTGACATAATAGTCTGCAATATTTTGTGCGTATAGAATATTGCTCATTAAAAGCAAGAAGCTGATTATAGCTAAATTATTTTTTTGTAGAAGTTTGTTTTTCATCTGTTTTAGTTTTTTTAGTTCCAACAATTAAGTGCCAATAATAATTGAACAATTCTTTTACACTATTAAAATCTTCTTTGTAAATAAAACCTAAACCCTGAGTTTGTGTTGCAGTACGAAGTTGTAGTTGATAGCGATCGATCGTGTGATTGTACCCCTTTAAACGTAATTTACCAGACTCATTTAGCAGGTATTGAATGTCTACATCGCTAATAAATCTATTCGTGTTAGTTGAACTATTCGAAATTAAATCATTCCGATATCCGATGTTTCCATTCATAATCCAACGATTACTTGGCTGGTAGAGAAATTGCGCTTGAATATCGCTACTTTGCTGATCGGTTTGTCGATAATCGAATCCAATCGACAGGTTATTGCTTTTTGACAACTGGGAAATCCAATTATTTAACTGAGCGCTCAATGTTGAAACACCAAATGATAATGCTTCGCTTGGGCCCACATTTGCATTGGATGCGCCAGCCATGTAATCGGGGGCATAGAATTTATTAAATACCAATAAATAGAGAATTTGACGATTCATCATTTCATCAGTATTTATAATATTTCGTACCAACTGCTTTACTCCTTCATCGCTTTGAGGTAGATCAATTTCGAATTTAATGTTTGGTTTCATAATGTTATCATTCAGCTTCAATACACAATTTACAGGAACAGTAGAGCGCATATCTCCGAGTTGGCTTTGACCCATTAAATCTCTTAACGATGCTGTTAGTGGGTATAAAGCTCTAATGTTGCATTGAGCATTATAAGGGTTTCCAGTCCAGGCAAGTGTACTTCCTTGATCAATTTTAAACTCCTTGCGTATCAAATTTTGAAGTGTAAATAAATAATATCCACTATTAATAGTATACGTTCCGTATAATTTTATATCGGAGAAAGTATCAAATTCAATTCTTAAATTTCCATTCCCTTTTCCAGTTATTACATCACCACCTTTAGGATCAACAATTAACTCCATTTCTGCATCGGGTGTAACTTCAATTTGAAGATTTACTTTTACATTCATATCTGACCCAATAATTTTATGTGGTAAACTGTTTACAGTAAGTTCATTATCGTTTTTATTCACAAAGTGGATAAAGCTATTATCGGAAGCTTTGGACGCACCACCCATTTGAATGTAGCATTTAGTATTGGGTTGAGATATTGCATTTACAAAGATATTAGCTTCTTTCTCATCTCCATAGATATGAACAGTACCGTTGGCGTAGGCTTTTCCAAAGAAATAATCATTGTCTTCGGCTTGGGTATTGAGTGCCAGAATATTATCTCCAGCGATTTTTACATCAAATTTCATGTCATGAAAAAACCCATTATGTGTTAATGTTGCATTTAAACTAGCAGGGTTTCGTTCCTGATCATATATTTTTATATTTCTGAGAGAAATTGTGTCTCTTGATAAATGAACGTAATCATTAAAATAATAAGTAGTTTTTAGGGTTTTTACGGAAGCCTGTCCTTTATCAACATAAGCATCTCCTTCGAAACTGATACCGTGTTTCAAAAGTCCAAATAATCTGACTTTGCCTGTTGCATATCCTTTTACATCTTGTACAACGCTTTGAAAGTATTGATTTAAAAACTCGATATTAAAATTATGTGCGTTAAAAACAACGCTTATTGTGTCTGTTTTGGGAGTAAAAACTCCATTGGCTACAACAATGGTGTCTTTTTTTTCATTCACAAAGGCTCCATGAGCAAGTAGTTGACTATTTAATTTATCCCAATTTGAAGTTACATTCCCATCGCCAACCAGCTTATGATTAAGCATAAGATCTTTTACTTTTATATTTGCTTCAAAAATTGGTTGTTGCAGTAAACTGAGTAAAGTAGCTCTTCCGGTTACAATTCCCCCAATACTGGTACCTTTTAATTTTAATAATCCCATTACAAAATCCAAGTCTAAATTATTCATAACTAAATTTACACTGTCTGTCTGACTTTTGGATGCAATTCCGTTGATGTGTACAAATTGTTTGTGGTTGTCAAATACGAAGTTATGAATTTGAATGGTACTGTCTGATTTAAAGTCAATTCTACATGGATGTATATTCCAGACCGAATCTGAAATAATTACTTGAGATGGTGAGATTTGTAATACGGCCGAAGTTTTGTCTCCCTCTTTTTTAAACCGTGTCAAAGTATTAATTTCTCCTGCATTTGTTACCTCCTGAGTATTTTGCCAACCTAATTTTGTTTTTACCGAATCTTTTATTGCAGAGGCAATTATATAAATATTTTGTAATCCATCTTTCGTTTCTAACTGGGCTCTGGTAGTAAGTTGTAACTGTTTTTTAGGATTATCGAAGTGAAATGTGATATTTTCAATTTGCTGCTTATTCGATTTAAGCATCGGGAAGTTGGCTGAAACATCTATTTTATTCGATTTTTCATCAATTGAGCCTTTAATTGTCGATATTCCTTCAATAGAATATGGTAAATCCAGAACGTTAGAAATTTCACTTGTGTTTTCAATTTTAAGATCAATATCTATATTGTTTTGCGAAGTCTCATCGTTTTTTTTGCCTGGTAATGATAGAGATGGTAAATATTTTTGAACAATTTTGTCGATAGTATATTTTACAGTACTATATTTAAAATTACCACTAAATCCGCCATTTACATAATCAGATGCAATAACAAAATGAGTGGAACGGTCATCAATGCGGGAGGTAAATTGAATCTTTTCGATATTCAATATTTTATCCTTATTTGTGAATTGAATACTGTCAAAACGTATGAATCCATTAATATTATCGAGCGAATTTCCAATTATATTGGTTTTCCCATTGAATGAAAGAATAGAGCCAGGGTATTTGTCAGTTAATTTCAACGCGTTCAAATTAACTTTATTTACTTTCAAATCAAAATCGTAAACAGGTAGTTTTTGCGTTAAATCAATTTTTCCGTTAAAATGTGCGTTTATATTTTGGTCTTGTAAATCAACAGTTCCATCAAACCCTTTTCCATCATATTTCCCTCCAAATTGGACATCTTGATAAGAATAATTATTAAATTGAAGCTCATTTACCTTAGCAGTGAGAATTCCCTGAAGTTTTGAATTTTCGTTTTTTGTTCCTTTCGTGTTCAAACTAAACGACAGTTTGCCTAATTGCTTATTACTTAATAATTTCCCTAACTGAAGGTTATCAGATTTAATCGTTCCATTATAAGCGAGATTTCTGAGCTCATTTCCGAACTTTAACAAAATATCCGTAGATACGCTTCCAATATTTGTATTCAGATTTCCAAATACTACCAGATTATTCAGAAATCCTGATATGTTTCCTTTATATTTAATTAATCCTAATTGGCTTATTTCCTTTGGAAGTATAAAGGGGTTATTGGAAATTTCAGAAATAAAATCCTGCAAATCTCCCTTTTCAAACTGTAACTCTTTGATTTGTCCATAAATAAACGCCTCTCTTAAATTGGGAAGACCATTAACATCTAAGTCGGCATGGAACAAAAATGAATTCCCATATTTTACTTCCATTTTTTGAAAATGAAGACTTGATATTCTCCCTGTAATTAATCCTTTGATAGTGGCTGAGCCTCTCACATTCTTAAACTCCGGCACAAAGGCTTTAAGATCAGAGAATGCTATCGAAGAAAGCGTAATGGGTGCATTCCACCGCACTTTCTCAGCAAAGTGCTTAAAGTCAGCCAAACTATCGTACTTTAATTGAATATCAGTCAAATGCACCTGTGATTTTGGTAATTTAATATCAATGAAAGGGATTTTAACGTTTTTAGATGAAACGTTAACCTGAGTTTTAAAATCCTTAAGAATTAATCCGGTACGTTCTTCGGCACTTAAACTTTTAACTTTGACATTGATGCTGTCTTTCTGAAAAATTTCAAGGGAAATGTCAGCATTTATATTTTTAAATTTCAAATTATTAGCATTAAAAACACCTGATGGTAAAGGTTTGAATTGCTGTAAGTTTGTATAATTAAATCGGGAGTTTTTAAGCCCGAAATGCCTAATTTGATATTCTATTTGGGTAGAGTCTTTTTTTTGAGGTTGCTTGAATGCTTTAATAACAAAATCGAGATTGGAATGTCCATTTTTATCAATTATCAGGTTACCATATAATTGAGCAAGATCAACTGAAGTGAAAATAATTTTCCCCTGAAAGAATTTCCAAAATTTGAAGTGTGCATCGGCCTGTTTTACAAATATAAGAGTGTCTTTTTGTTGATCTTCGATGTATAAATTGTGAAGAGAAATATTATTGAAAAGCGTATACTCTATTTTACCAATAGTTACTTTGGTATGAAGTTTTTCGGCAAGCTGAGTTACAATAGTTTTGGAAATAAACTGCTGCATCATGCTGGTTTGAAGAAGCACAACCAAAAGTGTGAGAAATAAAATAACTCCCCCAACACTAAACCCCAATATTTTAGCTGTTTTTTTTATACCTTTGATCTTTGTTTCGCAAAAGTAAATAATAATTTGTGAATTACGCAAGGAAACGCTTCTAACAAAGCAATTAATAATTTAAAATTTATAAAGAACAATTGTTATGCCATGAAAGACTTGTACTTTTAAAATGTAACATGACAAATTAAAAACCCAATTTTCAATTTAGATAATGAATTCAACAATTATATTAGGTATTGAATCATCATGCGACGATACATCAGCATCAGTAATTTGTGATGGTGTGATGCTTTCGAATGTTATTGCAAACCAAGCTGTTCATACCAGTTTTGGTGGGGTTGTTCCCGAATTGGCATCGCGAGCTCATCAACTCAACATTATTCCGGTAGTTCACGAGGCTTTGAAACGTGCTAACATTGACAAAACTGAGCTAAGTGCTATTGCTTTTACTCGCGGTCCGGGTTTATTGGGGTCGCTACTTGTAGGGACATCTTTTGCTAAAGGACTTTCACAGGCTTTGAATCTTCCGCTTATAGATGTTAATCATCTGCAAGCACATGTATTAGCCCATTTCATCAGCGAAGGTAAACCTGATGAAAAACAACCTGAATTTCCATTTCTTTGTTTGCTTGTATCTGGTGGAAATTCGCAGATTGTTTTGGTAAAATCTTACAACGATATGGAAGTAATTGGACAAACCATTGACGATGCAGCCGGTGAGGCTTTTGACAAATGTGCCAAAGTAATGGGGCTTCCATATCCTGGTGGACCTCATATTGACCGCTTAGCAAAAGAAGGAAATCCGAAAGCCTTTACATTCAACAAACCGCAAATTCCAGATTATAATTATAGCTTTAGCGGGTTGAAAACATCGTTTTTGTATTTGTTGCGCGATAAAATAAAGGAAGATCCAAATTTTGTAGAAAAGAACCTAAATGATCTTTGTGCTTCGCTGCAAGTTACAGTTGTTGATGTTTTAATGAATAAACTTCGAAAAGCTGCAAAAGATTTAAATATTAATCAGGTAGCTGTTGCTGGAGGTGTCTCGGCCAACTCTGCTTTACGCCAAGCCTTTCACGATCATGGAATTAAGTATGGTTGGAACGTGTATATTCCGCCTTTTGCTTTTACTACCGACAATGCTGCCATGATTGCAATTACGGGTTATTTCAAATATCAGCATAACGATTTTTGTTCTATCGAGGAAGTTCCATTTGCTCGGGTTTCAAATAAATTTTAGCATTAAATAGTGTGATATGAAATTACCTAACTTAAAATTGCCTGAAGAATTGGAACCTTATCGGGCTGTTATTTTATTTGCAGTAATTTTAATGTTATCAAACTTCTTTTGGAAATATGATGTGATTGGCGATGAATCGGAGAGTATTAACTCAACGATAACTTTCTGGGGATTTGATATAACACCGCCATTTACAATGATGGCTCATCATGTTGCACATGTAACTGAAAGTGTTTTGAATTTCTTAGGCTCAAGCGTATCACTACTACCAAATAATTCACTAAGACACGCTAATGGGAACTCTGTTTTGATAATATGGGCATGTACGGGATTGAAGCAAGCGTATATTTTCTTTTGTATTATAGCTTTCAACCGTGGCCCATGGATAAAAAAACTGTGGTATGTTCCATTCGGTTTGGTGGTAGTGTATTTATTTAATATATTCAGAATCTGCACTATAACAGCCTGCATAGAATACCATCCTCACTGGTTCAATTTTTTGCATCTATACTTTTTCAAATACTTATATTATTTAGTGATTTTCGGAATGTGGGTGTTTTGGGAAGAAAGAATTATTGGGAAAAGGATAAATGTCTGATCTTATTATCAGTAATAAAAAAGCGGATATTTGTCCGCTTTTTTAAATATACTGGGCTTATGGATTTGTTTTAACAAAAGCTTTTTTGAAAATCTTCATACTTGAAATTCTTTCACAGAGACCAAAGTTATTTTATTGCTATTTATAAATGTTTAAGAACAGAAATAACGAAAAGTCTTTTATTATAAGAATAATAAGAACCCATTTAGAAAATAAAAAATACCAACAGCCCCAACACCAATTGCCCCATACCAAAGATATTTTCTTTTGATTAATGCGCCAATGGAGGAAAGTAATATAGAAATCTGCAAAAATATTACTGCCATACCAAATGCTTTGGAATGAATTTGGGCTTCGTCGCGTAAAGATTCTAATTGTTCAGCTTCTTTTTTTATTTCAGCTTTTTCTTTCTCAAACTTTTTTATTGACATCCCAAAATCATTAATTTTTTTTTGGTAAGCCTCTTTTACTGACTTTTCGCTATCAGGAATCCGCAGAATATTAAGTGCCAGAGCTTCTTTCTGAGTCTCGTAAATATACATTTTCATACCCTTACTCTGAAAATATGACCACTTATCGGAAGCTTGTTCCTGACTTAACATTGATTTGGTCGAATAACCACCGCCTTTAAACGTTGATAATGTTGCTGCTACTGCAAAAATAATTGTTGTTAGGGCTAAATAATTTAACCATGGTTCTTTTTTTTCGTCTGCCATAGATGATTGTTTTTTTATTTGCAAAAGTAATACTTTCGTTGTTAATTTTTAATTGTTCTAGGCTTAAATAGCTATATTGTTTAAGCATTGTTTATTCTTGTAAATGATCAATGAAATTTTTTTTGATTTTCCATCATCAATAAAATTTTCCCCATCAATTTTACTCTTGCATCAAGATTCTTGGCTGTTTGTAGTCGCCAACCAATTGTATACTTGTTTGTTTTGTTTAAAGATTCAAAAAAATCAAAAGCTTTTTTGTTTTTTGATAGTTCCCGCATAAAATCTTCAGGCATTATCATGTAGCTTGGAGAATCGTAGGCTCTTTCCCATCTTCCATCTGCTTTAGCTTTTTCAATTTCAATTATACCTGAGGGTTTCAATTTACATTCTTTTTCAAGGTACTCAACACGTTCTTTATTCCTTTTGGACCACATGCTTTTAGCTCTTCGATGAGTGAATTTCTGGATATATGAATTTTCATCATACTTTTTTACTTGCCCATCAATCCAGCCATAGCAAAGGGCTATATCCAAGGCTTCAGTATAAATAATTGTCTTAATTCCCGAGTTCTTTTTGTAAAACCGTAACCATATTCCTTCTTCTAAAGTATAATTTTGCTCTAACCATTCTTCAAAATTTTGCTTTTTAGTGAAGGACAGGATTTGTAAGTCTTTTGGATTATACTTTTCAGGAAATTTGTTTAAGTCGTTGGTTATCATTCGGGTATATTTGTAAAATTGAATTAGAATGTATAGCCGATATTTATTCCGGCCAACGACCTTGCAATTGTCTGTTCACCATCCAGCCAGGATATTCTGGAGAAAGTGCGCTAACTTCGTTCAATTGTTTTAATTCATCAGGCGTAAGTTCCAAACTGGTTGCTTTGATATTGTCATTTAATTGTTCCAATGTTTTAGCTCCTATAATTGTACTGGTTATGCCAGGTTGCTTTATTACCCAATTTAATGCAACCGTTGCCACTGAAACGTTGTGCTGTTTGCCAATTACGGCCATTACGTCAATAATGTCGTAGGCTTTTTCTTTATTGACAGGAGGAAAATCAAATGAATCGCGGCGGCTATTACCAGCAATTTCGGTGTTTCTGGTATATTTTCCCGATAAGAAACCTCCGGCAAGCGGGCTCCATGGCATTATGCTTACACCTTCACTTAAAGCCATTGGAACAATTTCACGTTCAATGTCACGACCCGCAATGGTATAATAATTTTGCGAAGCCACGAATCTTGTCCAGCCCATTTTTTCTGCATAGCTATTGGCTTTCATCACCATCCAAGCCGGATGATTGCTTATGCCGATGTAACGTACTTTCCCCGATCGAACCACATCTTCAAGTCCGCGCATAGTTTCTTCAATTGGCGTAATTGGATCAACTCCATGGATGTATAGCAAATCGATATGCGAAAGTTGAAGGCGTTTTAAGCTGTCGTTCACCGAGTCCATGATGTGAAGGCGTGAAAGTCCAACCTGATTGGCACCTGAGCCCATTCGTAATCTGACTTTAGTGGCAATGACTACATTCTGATGTGAAATACCCAACTTCTTCAGCGATTCTCCCAACAATGTCTCCGAAAGCCCTTCGGAATATGCATTGGCCGTATCAATAAAATTTATACCGTTATCCAAAGAAGTTTTCACAATTTTATTTACTTCATCCTGAGGTAATTGCCCAATGGCCTGCCAGTAACCTTTACCTCCGAAAGTCATGGTTCCCAGACAAAGCTCTGAAACCAATACGCCGGTTTTTCCAAGTTCATTATATTTCATTGTAGTAATTTTTGTGGAAGTGAATATGGCTTCCTGATTTATGTTTTTTTGAACTCTAAAACACTTATCCAAAACGAATGGTTCAGCCAGTTGAAATTGTTATTTCTGAAAACAAACACAAAAAAAATAGCTTCACTTGCTATGAAACTATTTTTTATTCTTGAGAATATCTAGATTGAATAATTTAACAAACCATAAACTCTTAAGCATGTCTTAATGCCACCAATAATCCGCCTGTAATAAAAGCTATTACCCACCAAATGTAAGTCACCCGTGAGAAAATATTCAAACCTTGACTTACTTTCACTTCCGGACCTTTTTTTAAATTATGTCTCCAAAGCAAAAAAGTATCTATACACATTCCCAGAAGCGACGAGTAACCTATAAATCCATGAAAGGTTAGCAAACCTTTGGTAGACCCGAGTATCATTAAAGTTGTAGCTGAAATATCGAAAATAACACCCAAAGTGAAAAAAAGTAAAACACGTGATGTAATCAGTTTCTTGCGTTGTTCCTTAACAAAGCCAATAGAATAAAACACCAGAGCGAAGACTACAACTAAAGAGCCAATCATGGCATAGATTTTCATAATGTTGACATTTAATTATTTAAGAGTTTTATATTGAAAATAATCAGTAATTTCTGACAAATATAATACAATAAATTGATTTTTTAAATTGTGTTTTAATATATCTGAACCTCATTTAGTGTGTTAGACTTAAACAAATGTATTTAAATTGTTGTTGGAAAAGAAAGAATAACATCTGCAAATCTGAATTTTAGGAGTTTTAAATAATTCCACGTTTTATTCTTATTACTTTTGTAGCTCAGTATTTTAAATGAACAGAACATTAAATCATAAAGGTCATGTGCTTTTGGCATTGCTGTTTACAGCAGTGTTTTTTGTATCTATGCTTGTTAAACCCATGCATATTTTGTTTGTACATCATGATCTGTCCGAAATAACAATTTTGCATTCGAACAAGCCAATTGTTTCAAATTCTTATGAAAACGATTGCCCTATTTGTGATTTCGATTTTTGTTTTTTTGTTTCAAATACTCAAATCAATATACCCAAAGCAGGTGAAATTTATGCCATTGAACTGACCCCACAAGTTGTTGATTGCATTGTAAATCACACCTCTCATCATTTCCAGTTAAGGGCACCTCCTGTTTTCTAACACTTCAAGAAATTTTATAAGCTGTAATTAAAACAACAAAAAGCATTAGTGTTATCCTTATGCTTTGTTTTATTTATAGAATGGTTCATTGTAACAATGCAGATTTGATATATGCTAGATTTTGAACCATTTGATTACATAAATGAAAAATCACAACTTTAATTTCATTATGCATCAATTTATTCAAACAAACTTTTTTAAGAACAATGAAAAAAATAATTATAATACTCATTTCATTTATAGCTGCTTTAAATATTTCTGCTGCGGAAATTGTGGCCTCACCTACAAACCTGCAAGGGAAAATAACGGATAAAAGTGGACAACCGGTAATAGGTGCCAGTCTTTATTTCCCCGATTTGAAAACCGGAACAGTAACTAATGCTGATGGATTTTACACGATTGATAATTTGCCAAAACGAAAAATGTTAGTTCAAATTAATTCGGTAGGATACAAAATGATTATTGATAAAGTTGATTTAGCTGCTACCCATCAAAAAGATTACGTGATGGATGAATCAATAACCGAAATGAATGAAGTAACTGTAACCGGACAAACAGTTGCAACCCAAATGTCTAAAACTCCCTCGCCCATAAGCGTAGTAACAACTACTCAGCTTCAACAACAAGCTTCAACTAATATTATCGATGCACTTAGTTCGCAGCCCGGAGTTTCACAAATTACTACAGGAGGTGGCATTTCTAAACCGGTAATTCGTGGATTGGGTTATAACCGTGTGGTAGTTGTCGACGATGGAGTTCGTCAGGAAGGACAACAATGGGGTGACGAACATGGAATTGAAATTGATGAGAATAATGTGAACCGGGTGGAAATACTCAAGGGTCCGGCTAGTTTGATGTATGGTTCGGACGCTATGGCAGGCGTTATTAATTTCTTTTCGGCTCCAACATTGCCCGAAGGACAAATGAAACTCAACGCGTTGGCAAATTATCAAACTAACAATGGATTGATGGCTTACTCTCTTGATTATGCAGGGCATAAAAAGTCTTTTCTGTGGGATTTCAGATACAGCAATAAACAGGCACATGCTTATCAAAATAGCATAGATGGCTATGTTTATAATTCAGGTTTTAGCGAAAACGCAGTTTCTGCTTTGTTGGGAATTACGAAAGATTGGGGCTACTCGCATTTGACTTTAAGTACCTATCATCTTACTCCGGGAATAGTAGAAGGCAACCGGGATAGTTTAACGGGAAAGTTTATAAAACCGGTGGCCTTGAGTAACGGCACTGTGGGTGAAGCTCTTGCTACAAATGCTGATTTTACTTCATACAACCATCAAATGCCCTATCAACAGGTAAATCATTACAAAGCCGTGTGGGATAATAATATCATGTTAGGTGATGGTAGCCTTAAAGCAACTGTCGGTTACCAGCAAAATCGTCGGCAGGAATTTGCCAACCCACTTAATCCCAACCAATATGGCTTGTATTTCCTGCTTCAAACCATTACATACGACTTTAATTATCAGTTACCTGAATTTAATGGATATAATTTTTCTGTTGGTATAAACGGAATGTACCAGAATTCACAAAACAAAGGAACTGAATTTTTGGTGCCAGAATATCAGTTATTCGATGTTGGAACTTTTATTGTTGGGAAGAAAACTTTTGGAAATCTTGACGTGAGTGGTGGTTTGCGTTTTGATAACAGGGCTGAAACCGGCAATGCACTTTACCTGAATACTGCTGGAGTAAAAACCACGGCCAATGACCCTGCTGCTACAGAACGATTCTCACCATTTAGTACCAATTTTAATGGAATAAGTGGAAGTATTGGCGCAAGCTTAAAGTTAAGCGATAATTGGGTTACAAAGTTAAACCTTTCGCATGGCTTTCGCGCACCAAATATTGATGAGCTTAGTTCCAACGGTGTTCACGATGGAACAATTCGATACGAAATAGGCAACCCTAAGTTGAAGTCCGAAAGTAGCTTGCAATTGGATTACGAAATTGGTTATAATACAGAGCATGTAAATGCGAAATTGAATTTATTTGCTAATAACATCAGCAACTATATTTTCTCACATAAACTCAACAGTGTAAATGGTGGTGATTCTATCCGCAGTGGTTATGAAACCTATAAGTTTGATGCGGGTAAAGTTCAAATGATTGGTGGTGAGGCTTATGTAGATATTCATCCACATCCGTTAGATTGGTTACATTTCGAAAATGGTTTGTCGTATGTATATTCACAGTTGGCAAATCAACCGGATTCTACTCGTTATCTACCTTTTACGCCTGCTCCTAAATGGACTTCAGATTTAAGAGCTGAATTTAAAGCCACAGGTAAATACTTTAGAAATTCTTTTGTATCAATTGGTATTGAACACGATTTTAAGCAGGATAAAATTTATTCGGCTTATAATACCGAAACTGTGACAAACGCTTATACATTGCTTAATGCTGGAATAGGTACTGATGTCGTTTGGAATAAACATAAATTGTTTTCGTTGTATATTAATGGTACCAATCTGGCAGATATTGCTTATCAAAGCCACTTGAGCAGATTAAAATATGAGCCTATGAATAATGTAACAGGGCAAATGGGTGTTTTTAATATGGGAAGAAATATTAGTCTGAAATTGATAATTCCTGTAAATCTATAAAGATAAATTAATTACCAGTTGATATTCTTATCAATAAATTTGATTAGACTGTCAGCCATTGCTTGTTGTTCGGGTACTTTGGGATGACCATCAGTGTTTTTATATTTAAAAAAGCAGGTGTATATTTTAGGATCATTCAATTGCTTTGCGGCTTGCTCAATATATCCGGGCCAAACTGAGCCCTCTCTGGTTGCATCCATATTGCCGAGTGCACAGATGATGGAAGCTTTTGGATATTTACTCCGAATTGCAGTTACAAAACTTTTATAAGCAGCTATAATATAATCTGAATTTGGTTCCTTTGTTCCAAACCGATGTTTAAATTCGGCATTGTCGTGCATTTTTATAATCCACGAATCATTTTGAAATAAGTTAATAACCACAATATCAGGAGTGTAATTTGAAAAATTCCATTTAGATATAGAGTCAGTCGCATCAGTGCGGTCGTACATTTCAGGCATAATAAGTGGAAACCAACTTACCATAACGCCAATTCCACTTTTTGATATGCATTGATATTGCGCATCATAATGTCTGGCTGTCAGAGCTGCATACGAAAGGTAATTATTTTCGAAATATCCATACCAAGAATCTTTGCCACTTGTATCTTCCATAGCATAACCGCACGTGATGGAATTGCCATAAAACTCAATTTTTCGTTTTTTAGGTGCTGAAGGAGGCAACAATCTGGTGTTTCCTGATGTTTCAAATCCATAGAATAATGTTTTTCCTTTATCCCATTCGGTTCGTTTGAATAATTGAAGGGTATGATTGCCTTTAAATAAGCCCGATGCCAATATATAAGAATGCTTCGTAGTATCTGTATGAATCTTTGAAACCACTTTCTTATCTAGTATTACATTGTAATAATTGGCGGTATCCATATCTTGTAATATGGCAGAAATCTCTTTTCCCTGAAAATTGACAGTTACTGATGTCCCTGACCAGGATAAAACAGCTGCATTTGAATTATAGAGAATTCTGCCTTCATAGCGAATGTTAGGGTTATTGAAATTTATCGTTTTAGCCTGTCCACTGCTTATTGTAAGAAACGCTAACAAGGTAAAGTTGAACCATATTTTCTTTGACATAAAGTAGGAGTTTATTTTTTTTATATGACAAAGCTACAACATTTTAACCGACAAATACAGTTCATTCAGAAAATAATTCAATATAGAGGATAAATAATTTTGTTTTTGGAGTGATTTTTTTGTACATAATTAATCTTACTTGCTAAAAAAAATGAAATATACTTATTTACCTAATAATCGCTTTAATTGATTCCATTTTTTTTGTAGATAATTTTATTTACAGTCTTTACGATTAATTTATTTTATAGACATTCCATATTTTCAGTTGTTTGTAGTTATTCAAAAAATGAAATAATTTCAAATATATATATGAAATATATTCGTATAAGTTTGCTTAATAAAATCTTTATTATATATTTGCATCTTATATAAAAGTATTATTATATAGATTTAAATTTTTCAACTATAATGCTTTAATAATCAATTTATTGCATAAGCATGAACTAATTTTAATTTCTTTGTAATAAACTATTTCTAATTAATAATTTTTAATTACAAGCCGGATGAGTGAAAAAGAAGATAAGCCCAAAAATAAAACAAGAAGAGAATTTTTACAAGAACTTGGATATGTAGGTATTGGTGCAGTAATAGGTGGTTCTGCAATTTTTGCCGGTATTAACTATGACAAGCGAAAAAGACAGATCGATAGAATAAAAGTACTTACTGCTGAAAATGAGCTCATAGAAATAGATCGTAAAGATGCTGGTAAAGTTGTAAAGTCAAAACAGGAAGTTCTTACCTACCTGCAAAAAGAAGGTAGAGAAGGCATAGTAGGAAAACGTTGGGTAATGGTTATTGATTTGTCACGTTGTAGAAATGCCCGCAAATGTATGTCGTCTTGCCAGTCTGCACATCACCTCCGCCCCGAACAATCGCATATTACTACACTGAAAATGCAGGAGTCATTAGACACTCCTCCTTATTATATGCCAAAACAATGTCAACATTGTGATAATCCGCCCTGCGTGGCTGTTTGTCCGGTTGATGCTACATTTAAACGCCCTGATGGTATTGTGCTCATAGATAACGAACGATGTATCGGGTGCCGTTTTTGTATTGCTGCATGCCCGTATAGTGCCCGTTATTTCAACTGGTCAAAACCATTACATGAACAGGAAGATAAAGACTTAACTTACAATGTGGAATTGAATGTACCACAACGTAAGGGAACAATAACCAAATGCTTATTCAGTGCCGACCGAGTGCGTGAAGGTAAATTGCCATACTGTGTTGGTGCTTGTCCTAACGGAGTTTTTTACTTTGGTGATGAGAATGAAGATGCTGTGACCAATGGTACAACCAAAGAAACTGTGAGGTTTAAAAAACTGCTTGAAGACAATGGCGGTTACAGACTGATGGCAGAATTGGGAACAAACCCAAGAGTTTATTATTTGCCTCCAAAAGGAAAATCGTATCCATTTCAGGACAAAGACAGAGAGGAAGCTGAAGAACATTTAAAAGGATGACTCTGAAAAACAACAAGATACTTAACATAAATTATTGATAATATGGGATGTAACATAACGTTACATATTTCCAATACTAAAACAAGAGTGTTATTATCTTTCTTTTAGAGTTAATGGGTAATATTAAATAATGAATTAATAGCTTATGTTAGATCAATTAAAATCAGACACAATTACATCCGACTTGCTTAGACATATTCGTCTAAATAAAGCCTTTATTATATGGATGGGCGTATTAGGAATTTCATTTTTGGTGTGTATATATGCTTACACCATTCAGTTAAGAGATGGGTTAGGTGTAGCCGGCATTCGTGATTATGTTTCATGGGGCTTATACATTTCCAATTTTGTATTTTTTGTGGCAGTAAGTTTAATTGGGATGTTGATGACGGCTGTGCTTGGTTTAATCGGAATTAAGTGGGCTTCTCCTTTGGCTCGAATTGCTGAGATTATTGCTTTGGCTTTTGCATCTGTGGCGGGATTAGTAATTATTTCGGATATGGGTAGGCCCGATAGACTTCTTTATGTGTTTATTCATGGCCGGGTTCAATCGCCCATTGTGTGGGATATTACCGTAGTTACCATTTATATTATCATAAGTTTATTATTGCTTTATTTACCACTTATTCCTGATTTCAAAATTTGTTATGACAAATTAGAAAAAGCTCCAAAAATTCAACGTACAATTTATAAAATTTTATCTCTGAACTGGAATAATACTCCAGAACAACAAAAAATTATTAAAAACTCGATTCGTGTTTTAGCTATCCTCATTATTCCGGTAGCATTTGGTATTCATACTGTTACTTCATGGCTTTTTGCTAATACTTCCAGAGCAGGCTGGGACTCCACCATTTTCGGTCCTTATTTTGTTTCCGGGGCTTTTGTGGCCGGATGTGCTGCGGTAATTATTGCCATGTATTTTTATCGCTACAATTATAAACTGAAGGATTATATCACCGATATGCATTTTGATAAAATGGCTAAATTGTTGGTATTGGTATCGCTGGTTTATCTGTATTTTAATTTGAATGAATTCATGGTTCCGGGTTATAAAATGAAAAAGTTTGATGCTATCCATCTTAACGAATTATTTACCGGTGCACATGCTCTATTGTTTTGGTCAACTCAACTCTTGGGACTTGTACTTCCAATCATCATACTTTTGTTTAAACAAATGCGAAAGCCTTTGCCCGTTATGGTCGTTTCAATATTTGTTTTGGTTGGAGCGTGGTTTAAACGGTACATCATAGTTGTTCCTACACAGGAGCACCCATATTTACCCATTCAGAATGTTCCGCTGAATTTTAAATTTTATACGCCTACATTAATAGAAATACTGATAACAATTGCGCCCATTTTATTGGCAATAATTATAATTACTATTTTGTCGAAAGTTATACCAATTATTCCCATTCATGAAACATTGGAAGAACTTGAAGAACCCGAAAAAGTGGGTAATAAGTAGTACAAGCAAGTAGTCGGTAAAAGGTAACCGGTGGTAAGTAGCAACTATTAATCAAACAATTTATGTACAAGAAGAATATTGGTTTAAAACTCACAACAATTATACTCGGTTCACTTTTAGCTATAAACGTGGCGGCGCAGAACTGGAATATTCCGGCAGATCAGTCGGCAAAGAACAGCAGCTTTCCTTTCAATGCTTCAACAGCAAAAGAAGGAGAAGCCATTTTTACAAAGAATTGTGTGTCCTGTCATGGTAATCCGGGCAAAGGAAATAGTCTGAAGTCATTAAGCCCTATACCCCCCGATTTGGCCGGTGCAGTAACTCAGCATCGTACCGATGGAGATATTTTCTACATTATTAGTACAGGTAGAGTGATAATGCCATCATTCAAAGATGTACTGACAGACCAAGACCGTTGGAAAGTCATTTCTTACATAAGAAGTTTCAATAAAGATTATGTGCAGGTATTATCTAAGTTTGATTCAGGAAAGAGCAAACTGGTAAAAATAACTATGGAGTTCGATGCTAAGACCAATCAGATAAAAGTGCTTGTGAAAGCAAATGAAACTACCGGGGTTGTGTCGCTAAAAAATGATGAAGTAGAGCTTTTTGCAAAGAGATATTTTGGAAAACTCCAAATAGATAAAACCAATCGTACCGATGCCAATGGATTAGTTGTATTTAGTTTCCCAAAAGATTTACCCGGCGACAAAAATGGAAATGTTGATTTAATTGTATCAGTAAATGATGATAGTTATGGAGAGGTTCAATATCAGAAAGTATTTAAGGTTGGTGTTCCTACCAACAAACCCAGTCTGACTGAAAAGAGAGCCATTTGGAATGTTCTGGCGAAAGCTCCTGTTTGGTTGATTCTTACTTATTTATTCTGTGTTTTTTTAGTTCTCTCGGTATTTGGTTATATCGTTTATAATCTATTTAAATTAAATAAATCAAGTGACATTAAAAATTTAAAATCATGAAAAAACTAGTAATTGTTGGACGAATTCTTTTTGCTTTACCTTTTGGTATAATGGGCTTAAATCATTTATTGATGAAAGATTTTTTTATTGGAATGATGTCTTCATTTATACCAGGCGGGGCTTACACTATTTTGTTAACGGGATTATTGTTGATAATTGCGAGTGTTAGTATAATGTTAAATAAGAATATAAAAATTGTTAGCTTTGGATTAGCCGGATTATTATTTCTTTTTATTGTAACTATTCATATCCCCGGCTTATTTACTTCAGACTGGCAAATAGCATTAATTGAACTTCTTAAAGATACGAGTTTAATGGGTGGTGCTATAATGATTGCCATTAATTCAGACCTTTTCGAAACTAAAACAACTAAAGAATAGTAATCATGAATAAAAAGCTCATTCTTATTTTTATATTTTTTGTTAGCGTAATCGAATGCTCTTTTGCACAAGTAGATCAATCGCCACAAGTAGGAATTGTTGAACATCTTGGCAGCACTATTCCATTGGATTTGAAATTTATAAACGATAAGTTTGATACTGTCAGTTTAAAACAAATCATCAACAAACCTACAATTTTATCTTTTGTGTATTTCGATTGTCCGGGACTTTGCTCTCCTCTTCTGGAAGGTTTAGGTGATGTGATGAAAAAGACTGATCTTGTTCTCGGGAAAGATTATCAGGTGATTACTATAAGTTTTAATTATAGGGATACACCCGAAAAAGCCAAAGAAAAAAAGACCCGCTTTACCGCGCGTTATGCCAAAGGAAATAGTGATGGATGGATTTTTTTAACTACAGATAGCACCACAATTTATAAAATAACACATGCAGCTGGTTTTATTACCAAAGCAGTTGGATTGGATTTTGTTCATCCGTCGGCAATTCTGGCAGTTAGCCCCACAGGCATGATAACACGGTATCTATATGGTATAACCTTTCAGCCAATTGATTTTAAAATGGCACTGATTGAAGCCAATAAAGGACAACCACGACCAACCATTCAGAAAGTATTGTTGCTTTGTTATAGCTACGACCCTCAAGGACAGCGGTATGCGCTGGATGTTTTGAAGATTGCGGGTATTTTGATCGTATTTTTTATTATTGTCTTCGTTCTAATATATCTTATTAAGCCAAAAAAAACAAACAACAATAAGAATTAAACTGATTAAATTTTCTACCATGAAAAACAAAAACTATTGGTTAATAAATCGTACCGGTTTATTGACTTCTTTCAAAGTCAGACAAACTATAATCAATGTTTTAAGATTGAGTTTTATTTTTATTATTTTTATTGCTCCATTCGAAGCTGTTAAAGCTTTACCGAGTTATGCGCGGCAAACCCAGTTATCTTGTACAGCCTGCCACACTTCATTTCCTGAACTGAATTCCTTCGGACGTATGTTCAAAGCGAATGGTTATACTTTAACTACAGCAAGCACTATTAACGACCAGAGTGGAGATACGCTGAAACCCAAAACAAGGCTAAATCTATTAAACAACCTGCCATTGTCGGTTATGGTACAATCTTCTTTTACAAGTATTGCAAAAGATGTGGTTGGGCAGCAAAATAACTCAGGTCAATTTCCACAGCAATTAAGTATGTTCTTTGCCGGACAGATTACGCCACATATCGGGTCATTTATTCAAATGACTTATGCTGATGGAAGTTTTGGCATGGATAATGCAGATATTCGTTATGCAAATACCACAAATTTTGGCTCAAACAGCTTGCTTTATGGTTTGACTTTAAATAATAACCCGACTTCGCAAGACCTCTGGAATACATCACCCGCCTGGAGATTTCCTTATGCAAGTGCTGCTACAGCTCCATCTCCTGCAAAATCAGCTTTGATTGAAAGTTTGGGTGGACAAGTAATAGGTGTAGGTGCATATGGACTTTTCAATGATTTGGTTTTTGCTGAATTTACTACCTATCGCTCAGCGCAAATAGGTTCACATAATCCACCGGATACAACCAATACTAATGTGGTAAAGGGATTTATCCCATATTGGCGTTTAGCTTTGCAGCATCAGTGGGGTTTAAATTATTTAGAATTAGGTACTTCGGGTATTGCTTCTACTCAATATCTCACAGGAATTTCTGGAGCTTTGGATAAGTTTGTTGATATAGGCGTTGATTTACAATATGAGCGCTCATTGCCATTTGGATCCTTGTCGTTACATTCCTCTTTTGTTAACGAAAATGAAGTTCGGGATTTGTCGGCTGAGACCAATTATAACTTTCAATCTTTTAAAGTTGATGGAAATTTATTTTTTAAAAATGGCACTGGCGGAACGATCGGTTATTTTAATAATACGGGGAGTGCAGATATAGCCAATTTCCCAAATGGTAACAATAAACCTAATAGCAGTGGTTTTATATTCCAAATTGAATATTTGCCTTGGTATAATACCAAGTTTGCAGCACAATATGTTGCTTATCAAAAGTTTGATGGAAGTAGTACCAATTACGATGGTATGGGTAGAAATGCAGGTAACAATAATACAATATATCTATTAGCATGGCTTTGTTTTTAAAAATAAATTAACAAATTAAAATAAATAATTATGACAAATAAATTTTTAGTTGGAGCATTATCACTAATTGGGTTTTTGCTAATTAGTATGAATGCAGTTGCAGTGCAACCAAAAGAAATGATAACTAAAGTAGAAATGGGACCAATTAATCCGCAAATGGTTAATGCTGGTAAAGGTTTATTCACTTCAAAATGTGCCATGTGCCATGATCTGGATCAGAAAAAAGTTGGACCAACTTTGAGAAATGTAACAAAGGAAAGAAAACCTGATTATATTATGAATGTTATTTATAATACAACAAAAATGCAAAAGAATGATCCAACTTTTAAAGCCTTAGTTGTAAAATTCAAGAATGTACCAATGCCCGATCCGAATTTATCTGAAGCACAGGCTCGCTCTCTGCTTGAATATTTAAGATCAGTTGCTAAATAAGCATTTTCTTGACTAATTCGATTGCCATTATTTATTAAAAACTGGCTGTAAGTTTTACCAAATAATCATCTATAAAGTATATGTCTGGAAATAAAAAAAATGAATACGTAAGCTATCTGGAACATCAAGGAAAATATAAAGGTATTTTTTCCTGGATTTTCACGTTAGATCATAAAAGAATCGGATTAATATATATGTATGCAATCATTGTGCTGTTCTCGATTGGAGCGCTGATGGGATTGCTTATGCGTATTGAGTTGATTGCTCCGGGTGAAACCATTATGAAGCCACAAACTTATAATGGGATGTTTACTGTTCATGGAATTATTATGATTTTCATGGTTGTTATTCCGGGTTTATCAGTTGTTTTTGGAAATTTCTTTTTGCCCATTTTAATTGGAGCAAAAGATGTGGCTTTTCCTAAACTGAACCGATTTTCGTGGTGGGTTTATATAACAGGTTGCGGATTGGCAATAGCATCGCAATTTATGCAAAATGGACCACCAGATACCGGTTGGACATTTTACGCTCCTTACAGTACTACTACGGGATCAAATGTAATAATGGCTACGTTTGCAGCTTTTGTACTTGGGTTTTCATCTATCCTTACCGGATTGAATTTTATTGTAACCATACATCAAATGCGAGCACCGGGGATGAAATTCTTTAATATGCCTTTATTCTCGTGGGCCATATATGCAACTGCCTGGACACAACTTTTGGCAACGCCTATTGTAGGGATTACTCTTTTAATGCTTATTGCAGAACGACTTTTTGGAATTGGATTCTTTAACCCAAGTTTAGGTGGTGATCCGGTATTGTTTCAACATTTGTTCTGGATCTATTCACATCCGGCAGTTTATATAATGATTCTTCCTGCATTGGGTGTGATTACTGAGATTATACCTACTTTTTGTCAAAAGAAAATATATGGATATAAAGCTATTGCGTTATCCAGCTTGGCTATTGCCGGAGTAGGGTTTCTGGTTTGGGGACATCATATGTTTACCTCGGGTATGAGTGATCAGGCCAGATGGTTCTTTTCATTTCTTACTTTTCTTGTGGCTGTTCCAAGTGCTATTAAAGTGTTTAATTGGCTGGCTACAATGTATAAAGGTTCTATTGATTTGAAACCACCATTTCTTTATGCACTTTCATTCATTTTCCTTTTTACAATTGGTGGAACTACCGGGCTATTATTAGGATCGGTTGCTACAGATGTACAAGTGCATGATACAGCTTTTGTGGTAGCACATTTCCATTATATCATATTTGGAGGAATGGGCTTTGCATTTTTTGCTGCCATTCATTATTGGTTACCAAAAATGTATGGTAGAATGTATAATATGAAACGTGCTACTATTGCTTGGGGTATTAACTTTGTGGGATTCAATTTGTTGTATTTTCCTCAATTTATTTTAGGAATTGAAGGTATGCCACGTAGATATTTTGATTATTTGCCACAATTTCAGCCCTTAGAAGTGGTGTCAACAATTGGGGGATTCATTTTAATTGGAGGACTAATATTTATGATTTCTAATTTAGTTCAAGGTGCCCGAAAAGGTGAAATTGCTCCTGCAAATCCATGGCATGGCACTACGTTGGAATGGCAAATACCATCGCCTCCACCATTAGAAAATTTTGATGAAGCACCGATAATAAATCCAAATCCCTATGACTACAAATAGTCTGTTATTAAGGTTGTAAAATTAAATTTTAATTATACAAAATCAACTTTAAATAATCGGATATTATAAATGATTAAATTGTAAATGGAATAATATGAGCGAAAAGGAAATACATATTGAAGTGCATAGAGATGACGAAGCTTCCAAATTAGGTATGTGGCTTTTTATATTTACAGAGCTGTTGCTATTTGGTGGATTGTTTCTGGTTTATACTGTTTTCAGAGCAGAATATCCTCAAAATTTCCACGAAGGAAGTTTGGAATTGAGTGTAACTATTGGTGCAATTAATACCATTGCATTATTATTTAGCAGTATGACCGTTGCGATGGCTTTATCTGCGATTCAAAAAAATAACAGAAAATTAGCCATGCGCCTGATTGCTGTTACTCTGTTAATGGCATTGATTTTCCTTTTTAATAAATATATAGAATGGAGCATGAAATTTGAACATGGTTTGTATCCAGGATCTCCATTAATGCCTCATTTAGGTAGAGGTGATTTAATGTTTTTCAGTTTGTATTTTTTTATGACCGGATTACATGCGCTTCATATAATTGTTGGGATGGTTCTACTTACAATGTGTTTCTTCAAAATTAAAAATGGAACATTAAATTATCAAAAGTATATTCATCTGGAAAATGGTGCACTTTATTGGCATCTTGTAGATTTAATATGGATTTTCTTATTCCCGTTATTATATTTAATTACATAATTAAATTTAGGATAAAAGTAATCAGGATATTTTTTGGAAAATTGACAATATAAAATTAATAAAAATGGCAAACAACGTTTCACATATTACCGATTATAAAGTGCTTGCAAGAGTTGTGTTAATACTTATGTCTCTAACACTTCTAACTATTTTTGTAACATCATTTCATTTAGGTGCCTTTAGTGTAACCGTTGCCCTGTTGATAGCCGGAGTAAAAGCGTTTTTTATATTGACATATTTTATGCATTTAAAGTATGAAAGCTTGCTGCTACGGTTATTAGTGACAATGATTTTTGTACTTTATGCTGTAATAATCCTCATTACTTTTATTGATTATGCATATCGTTAATTATTCGGGTTTTTTCTCTTTCTTAACTTGTAATTCATAGCTAATTATGTTCAGTAACGCATCAAATTTTGTTCACGGAGTAGATAAAGCATTCCTTATAATTGGGGGCTTTTCCTTATTTTTTCTGGTCTCATTCACTGGGATTATGATTTATTTTGTTGTTAAGTACAATAGAAAAAGGAATCCAAAAGCCACACAAATCAAAGACAATACTTTATTAGAGGTAACTTGGACAACTTTACCAATATTGTTAGTACTTTATATGTTCTATGTTGGTTGGCAAGGTTTTTTTCCAATGCGACAAGTTCCGAAGGATGCTATGCAAGTTACAGCAATTGGACAAATGTGGAAATGGAAGTTTGAGTATCCGGGTAATAAAGAATCGGACACGTTAGTTTTGCCAATAAATAGGCCTGTTAAAGTGAATTTAGTGTCTAAAGATGTGATACATGGTTTTTTTGTGCCAGCTTTTAGAATAAAGGAAGATTGTGTCCCGGGTAAAAATAATTTCAGTTGGTTTATTCCCGGACAATTGGGAGATTTTGATTTGCTTTGTTCTGCTTATTGTGGTGTAAATCATTCATATATGTCAGCGGTTGTGAGGATAGTACCTCAGGATAAATATGATGAATGGATAGCAGCCTTGCAAGTGAAGGGGAACGATACTAATATAGGTCATAGTGTTTTGGATAAAAATGGATGCCTTGCTTGCCATTCTATTGACGGATCTAAATTGGTTGGTCCAAGTTTAAAAAGCCTTTATGGATCAACCGTAGAAGTTAAGACTAATGGAACTACTCATAAAATTAGTGCAGATGATGAATATATTAAAAATTCCATTTATGATCCTGATAAAGACGTGGTGACTGGTTATCCACAGGGAGTTATGAAATCGTATAAAGGAACTATTACCGATAAAGATGTTCAGTTAATAACTGGGTATCTCAAAACTTTAAAATGAAATCAATCTCTTTAAATACGCTTCTGGTTTTAGTTAAACATAAAGTCTCTGTTGCAGTAACTTTTACTGCAATTACAGGATACCTCATTTATACAGGTAGTTTCGATTTTCGTATACTTTTTCTTGTAATAGGTGTTTATATGCTTGCCGGAGGATCGAGTGCATTAAATGAATTTCAGGAAAGAAAGTACGATGCATTGATGCCAAGGACGAAAGATCGTCCAATACCTTCGGGCAAAATGTCTTCATTACAAGCACTAATTGTTTCCATTCTCTTTATCATTACAGGCTCATTTGTTTTGTACATAAATTTTGGAATAATCCCTGCATCGTTGGGCTTATTCAATGTAATATGGTATAATCTGATCTATACCAATCTGAAAAGAATTACTGCTTTTGCTGTTGTTCCCGGATCATTGGTTGGTGCTGTTCCGGCTTTTATCGGATGGACTGCTGCCGGGGGATATCTTTTTGAATCTACAATAGTTTTTATTGCCTTTTTTATGTTCATTTGGCAAATACCTCATTTCTGGCTCTTAATGTTAAAATACGGAAAGGAATATGAAGCCGCCGGATTTCCAACTATTAATCAGTCTGTAAGTAAAGTAAATTTGAGAATAATCATTTTCTCTTGGGTAATTGCAACTTCATTTTCATCCCTCATAATTCCACTGTTTCTGGTGAATCTTTCGTGGTTGTTTTTCAGTGCTGTTTTTGTCCTGAATATATTGTTTGTAGGTGTTTTTACTAAACTTGCTTTCGGAGATATAGCTGAAATTAATTTTAAAAAATCATTTATCAGCATAAATGTTTACATGCTTCTTTTTATGGTTATGTTAATTATATATCATCTTTATTCCATTTAATCTTCTACATTAGTTATACACAGTAGAGTTGGGATAAAATTTATTGAAAGAAACCATTTTGAGTATACAATAGCGTTTTTGTACTTATAACTCGGGCATAGGTTGTATTTAAAGCTGCTAAAAATGAATTTTGAACATCAATTGCCTTTACTTTTTCACTATTTATCTCCAAATCTTTAGTAGCGCAACCATCACTAATTAATGTACAATTAAGTCCAAAGTCATTAGCAGCCCGGGTAGTTGCATCTACACACATGTGTGTCATCATTCCGCAAATTACTAAATCTTTAATCTGGTTTTCTCTCAAAAAGCTCAGTAATTCAGTTTCTCTGAAACTGTTAGGAAAGTGCTTTATAATAATTTTTTCATTGAGTAAGGGCTGTACATTTTTATGTATTTCAACTCCAAACGTATTTGGCAAAAAGAATGTAGCATTGGGTTTTGTGGCAATATGTTGAATATGGATGACCGGTAAATGCTCTTTTCTGAATTTTTCCAATACAAGTTGTACGTTTTTACTTGCGCTTTCAGCATTTACCAAAGTCATGGTTCCATCTTCAAAATAGTCATTCTGAATGTCGATAATGAGTAAGGCTGTTTTCATTTTTAAACAGTTTGATTGATTTAATTTGTAAAAGTATAATTATAAATTTAAATATAGCCTCTTTGTGGTAAAAAAACAGATAAATGGTTTTGTTGCCAAATCTAAAGTATACTCAGTCATAAAAACTTCACAGAGGTTAGTTTTTCTGAAACTTCCCAAAGTTTATGGGCATTTGCAATGTCTAAAGCTGTTCGCTTAGGTTTCACTAACTCAGGATAACCTGATAGTTGAAGAAATCCTCGGGGTCCATAAAATTCTCCGGATTTTACAGTAGAATCAACCGATGCACGAATTTGAGGCAAAGCACCCATAGCTGCAGACTGCATGATGTAAGAAAATAATGTTTTAAATAATTTCATTGAAAAACTGGTTTCTTCACGTTCTGAACTGTAAGTATTAGATACCCCAGGATGCGCTGCAACAGCAATGCAGTCTATGCCTTTTGACTCAAAAAAACGTTGTAACTCGTACGTAAAAAGTAAAATTGAGAGTTTAGATCTACCATAAGCTTTCATTGGTTTAAAATCTTTGGCATCTTCGAAAAGCAAATTCGCGAAATCCATTATTCCTTGTTTATGACTCAGGCTACTTACATTTACTACCCGCGATTTGGGAGTTTTCGTAAGCAAGTCCAACAGCAATCCTGTTAATGCATAATGCCCTAAGAAATTAACTCCCATTTGACTCTCAAAGCCATCTTTCGTTAAACAGTAAGGAACTATCATTACACCGGCATTATTTAATAGTACATCTAAGTGCGCATTGTTTTGTTTAAAATTAGAAACGAAATTTCGAATTGAACTTAAATCTGCTAAATCAAGTTCCATTACTTGAATAGTAGCCGTTTTATAGATTCTCAGAATTTGCTTTTTTGCTTTTTCACCTTTATCAACAGATCTGCAAGCCATAATAATGTTTGCACCTTTTCCGGCAAAAGCTTTTACCGATTCAAAACCTAAACCACTGTTAGCACCAGTGACTATAATCGTTTTTCCTCTCAAATCGGGAATGTCGGTTAATGTCCAAAAATGTTTATTCATATTCATGTAAATTTAAAATAACTCAAATTAGTTATAAGGGTATAATTAACTTTACCTTGTAGTTCTATAACACTCTGATTTCGAAAAGTATGTATAACTTTAGCTAATAATAGTTCCTGAAAAGTTAATAATAATACATTATCATGAATATCATTTCTGATTTTTATTTCACACGATTGTAACATCTCCGCAACAAGAGTGTAATTAGTTGGCGATACTTTTGCCACAGAAATTTTACATCAAAGTTATTAAAAAACAAATTCAAAAAAATGAAAAAGATTTATTTAAGTTTAATTGTACTTTTTGGAATGAGCTACTTGCTTAATGCACAAACTGCTAATGACACTTTTAAGCCTAATGGCAAACCTATCGTGACTATTTTTAGTGATTTCACTAATACAACAACCAGCAGTAAAACTAATAATGCTTTTGAACTTTCACGTGCTTACTTTGGCTACGGATACAATTTCAGCCCTGATTTTTCTGGAAAAGTTTTATTTGATATTGCAAACACACCTGGTTTAAGTCCTTCTGCTTTTACAGCTTTTTTGAAAAACGCTTATGCAGAATATTCAAACGGAATTTTGAAAGCTGATTTAGGTTTAGTGGGTACAACCATGTTTAGTTTCCAAGAATCGATGTGGGGAAAACGTTATTTGTACAAATCGTTTCAGGATCAATACGGTTTCCAAAGCAGTGCTGACCTTGGAGCTAAAGTTAACCTTCAATTTATTCCTGAACTTAGTTTGGATGTTGCAGTTTTTAACGGCGAAGGATATAAAAAAGTACAGGCTGATAGCACAATGCAGTTTACAGTTGGTTTAACTGCTCAACCGGTTAAAAATCTTTACGCTCGTGTTTACTATGATTATATGAATAAACAATCGTACGCTACCACAAAAGTTGCACAGTCTTCTTTCAACGTATTTCTTGGATATAAAAGTGATGCTGGAACTCTTGCAGCAGAATATAACTTGCAAAATGGAAATAAAAACACTTCAGGTCACAACTGGTCAGGGTTATCAATTTACGGAGTACTACCTCTTGATAAACAATTTAGCGTAATTGCCCGTTTTGATGATTTAATGTCAAGTAAAGTAGGAACTGCCACAACTGGTTGGAACACTTCAACTGATGGACAAGTTTATTTGGCCGGTGTTGAATTTGCACCTGTAAAGGGAATTCAAATCACACCTAATTTCCTTTATTCAAACCTTACTTCAGGCATCACCACTACAAGTCTTAATGTGAATTTAGGTATTAGTTTTTAATCATAAAATAAAAAACAATTAAAACATTTCATTATGAAAAAGAATAATTTATTTTTATCACTCGTTGTGTTCTTTGCAACAATTACAACTTCCGCTTTTGGACAGGTATCCTTATCAGGTGCTGGTTCAACATTCGTGATGCCTTTTTACAATATGGCATTCGGCAAATATAGTCCTGAAACCGGCGTAAAAGTTAGTTACGGAGGCATTGGCTCCGGAGGAGGTATTAATAGTTTAAAGGATAAGGTTGTCGATTTTGGAGCAAGTGATGCTTATTTAGATGATCAGATGTTAGCTAAAATGCCTGCAAAAGTTATTCAATTCCCAACTTGTAGTGGAGCTGTGGTAATGGCATTTAACCTTCCTGGAATTACTGAAATTAAATTGACTCCTGCTGTATTGGCCGACATTTATTTAGGTAAGATTACCAACTGGGATTCACCATTATTAAAGAAACTTAATCCTATGGTTAAATTTCCAAATAAAGCTATCACAGTAGTTTACCGTTCGGATGGTAGTGGTACTACCAATATTTTTACAAATTATTTGACTAAAGTAAGCCCTGAATGGAAAGAAAAAGTGGGATTCAGTACTTCAGTGAAATGGCCAGCTGGAATCGGTGCAAAAGGTAATCCGGGCGTAGCAGGAACAATTAGCCAAACTGAAGGTGCAATAGGATATGTAGGTTCTGAGTATGCTTTTGCCGAAAAGATTTCATACGCTTTAATGTTGAATAAATCGGGTAAATTTATTAAACCTACTATTGCTTCAATCAGTGCAGCTGGTAAAGGGGTTATGCCTGCCGATACCCGCATTATGATTACCAATTCATCTGATCCTGCTGCTTATCCAATTGCAGGTTTTACCTGGATTTTGCTTTACAAAGAACAAAACTATAGCAATCGTTCATTAAAACAAGCTGAAGCATTATTGAAACTCTTGGATTGGATGGTTGGCAAAGATGCACAAGCTATTGCTGTCAAAGTAAATTATACTCCACTTCCTGCATCAGTAGTTTTATTAGACAAAAAGATTTTACGCACAGTGACTTATAATGGTCGCCCTATCTTGAAATAGACTAATTCTTATTCTTTCAAAATGAGCCTTTCATTCTGTTTCCGAACAGAATGGAAGACTTAATTGTTTGATACTAATATATGTTTAAGTGAACGAAAATATTATTTCAGGCTACGTATTATTCTCAGGATCGACATTAATACTGTCATTTTTAACAGGTATAGCATTCTCTTTATTTAGAGTTGCTCTACCTCTTTTGCACTATAATGACAGCAACTTTTCAAAAGAAAAATCTTAATTTATTAATATTAAATACATATCATAATGAAAAAAATTAGCTTTTTTTTAGCATTTGCTCTTGTTCTTGTTTCCTGCCAAAGTGGAAAAAAAAAGAGTTCGTCAGGTACTGACTCATCGATTTCGTTATCAGCAGCCGGGGCTACATTCCCACTTCCTTTTTACAATATGTCATTTGATAAATATGCCAAATTAACTGGTGAAAAAGTTTCCTATGGCGGCATTGGATCTGGTGGCGGTATTCGCAGCCTGAAAGATAAAGTGGTTGATTTTGGTGCCAGTGATGCATTCCTTAGTGACGAAGAAATGACTGCAATGCCAGCTCCAATTGTGCATATTCCTACTTGTAGTGGTGCTGTGGTTGTTGCGTATAATCTTCCTGGAGTTCAGGAAGTTAAATTAAATTCTGATTTGTTGTCTAAAATATTTATGGGGCAAATTACAAAATGGAATGATGCTTCAATAACGAAACTTAATCCAACAGTTAAGTTTCCCGATATGGTAATCACAGTGGTGTATCGTTCTGACGGTAGTGGAACTACAAATATGTTTACAGATTACTTGAGCAAAGTAAGTAATGAATGGAAAACCAAAATTGGATCGGGTAAAACTGTGAAATGGATTGCAGGTATAGGGGCAAAAGGTAATCCAGGTGTTGCTGGTACTGTAAATCACACGATAGGCGCAATCGGATACATAGGTTCCGAATATGCATTTGCCGAAAAGATTTCAACAGCTTTATTGCAAAATCAAGCTGGTAACTATATCAAACCAAGTATTGCTTCGGTAAGTGCTGCTGGAAAAGGCGATATCCCAGCCGATACGCGTGTGATGATAACAAACTCATCAGCTGCCGATGCTTATCCAATTTCTGGATTTACCTGGTTAATTTTATATAAAGAACAAAATTATGGTAATCGCACTTTAGCCCAAACAGAGGCTACGCTCAAATTGCTTGATTGGATGTTAGGTTCTGATGCACAGGAAGTTGCAAAACAAACAAACTATGCTCCACTTCCGGCTGCTGTAGTTGCTAAAGCTAAAGCTATTTTGCGCACTGTTACTTACAACGGGAAACCTGTATTAAAGTAGATTGTTTTTTTGTAGTTTATAAAATAACTTTTCTGAGAATATTCAGCTGGATTTATTGCTGAAATGAATTAATGAATTAACTAATACATGTACAAGTGAATAGTGATAAGATTTTAAAATATGTTTTATTCATAGCATCTTTGCTGATACTGCTCATTGCAGGAGGAATGATATACTCGTTGTTTCGGGGAGCCATTCCTTCATTCCACCAGTTTGGATGGAAATTTCTAATTTCTTCTAAATGGGACCCAACTCAGGGTAGGGAACAGTACGGTGCTTTGTTGTTTATTGCCGGGACTTTGTTTACTTCGATATTGGCTTTGGTAATAGCCCTACCGATGGCATTTTCAACGTCATTATTTATTGGAGAATATTTCCGTAATACGCGTATGGCAGCTATTGTTAGTACATTTGTCGATTTATTGGCGGGCATTCCTTCCATTATTTACGGTTTATGGGGTTTTTACGTTCTACGTCCTTTTATTGTGTCAATTGGTCTAAGTCCACAGGGATATGGAATCTTTACTTCCGGTCTGATTTTAGCCATTATGATTATTCCGTATGCTACATCGTTAAGCAATACAACGATTATGATGGTTCCAAACGAGCTGAAAGAGGCCGCTTATTCTCTGGGAGCAACTCGTCTCGAAGTAATTTGGAATGTAATACTTCCGAATGCGCGGTCTGGGATTACAGCTAGTTATGTTTTAGCATTTGGACGTGCATTAGGCGAAACACTTGCTGTAACAATGTTGATTGGAAATGCGAATATTATACCAACCGGATTATTTAGTACAGGGAATACCATGGCGAGTGTTATTGCCAACCAGTTTGGCGAGGCAAGTGGATTGCAACTGAGTTCGTTAATCGAAATAGGATTACTCCTGTTTGTGATTACAACTATTATTAATGCCGTAGGAAAGTTTATAATTAAAAAAATGGCATAATGGATCAAACTAATATACTTATTGAAAAGAAAGAAAAAGAAGTTCTTGTTGATCATTTTACAGGAAGAAAATATAAAGACCGTCTGTTTTTATCTGCAGTCATATTTTTCTCGCTCATCACTATATCTTTTGTTTTTTTGATCATCGGTGCGATGGTACTTAAAGGATATCATCAGATAAACTGGTCGTTTTTTACGCAGGTTGCTCCTGATACTTTTACTGCCATGATGGCAAAGTCTAGTGGACAATTGATACCCGGAGGTATAGTCAACGGAATAACAGGTTCGCTTTATTTGGTAGGTCTTGCCTCGCTTATTGCTATTCCCTTTGGTGTTTTGATTGGAATTTATCTTTATGAGAATAGCAAAAAAAGATATGCGGCTGTAATTCGTGATATCACTGATGTTCTACAGGGCGTTCCTTCCATTGTGGTTGGTTTGATTGTGTACTTGTGGGTGGTTGTTCATATTACGCATGGATATTCCGTACTGGCTGGTAGCGTGGCATTGAGCATTATGATGCTACCTCTGATTATACGTTCTACCGAAGAATCATTAAAAATGATTCCTGATACATTAAAAGAGGCTGCCATTGCACTTGGTACACCTTATTACAAAGTTATTTTACGTGTACTTATTCCAACAAGCTTTAGTGGATTGGTAACTGGTATCCTACTAGCGGTATCACGTATTTTAGGCGAAACAGCTCCTTTAATGCTTACAACTTTAGGAAATCCTGCAATCAACTGGAATATAACTAAACCCGTTAGTGCAGTTCCATTACTTATTTGGCAGTTTTATAACGATCCCAATATGGTTGATCTGATTTGGAGTTCTACCTTATTTCTGATGGGATTTGTTTTGATACTGAACTTGCTCTCGAAATGGATTGCTGCAAAAAGAAGATTTTAAGCGAACACATACTAAAATGAACTCATAAAAAAGATATAATATATAAAATGAACGAGATTAATACGACAACAAAACCTTCAATATTATCTATCGAGGATCTCTCAATAGCCTACGACATAGATAAATATGCCGTAAGAAATGTGAGTGCCAAGATTGAAAAAAATGCAATCACAGCAATAATGGGCCCTTCGGGATGTGGAAAAACAACTCTTTTAAGGGCAATTAACCGCATGCACGAACTTTATCCCAACATTTCTACCAAAGGACAAATTAAATTGTACGACGAAAATATCTACGATATGTCTACAATTAAATTGCGCCGGAAGATTGGAATGGTTTTTCAACGCCCAAACCCCTTTCCAACCTTAAGTATTTACGAAAACGTTATTGCCGGGTATAAATTGAATGGAATTCACATGAAGCGTTCGGAACGTGATGAAATTGTAGAAACTTCCTTGCGTGATGTGACACTTTGGGATGAAGTTAAAAATTCCTTACATAAAAAAGGCACATTCTTATCTGGTGGCCAGCAGCAACGTCTTTGTGTGGCCAGGGCATTGGCTTTCAAACCGGATGTAATTTTACTGGATGAACCAACTTCGGCTCTCGATCCGGTTTCAACTGCCAAGATTGAAGATTTACTCGTAGAATTAAAAAAACAATATACCATTGTATTAGTTACACATAATATGTCGCAAGCAGCTCGTATATCAGATAATTCTATGTTTATGTACCTGGGTGAATTGATTGAGTATGAAGATACTAAAACTATATTCACAAAGCCAAAAGACCCTCGCACCGAAGGTTATCTTACTGGTAAATTTGGTTAATTTTAGGATTTAAAATTAAATTATTTCAATCAACTAACTTTTAAATAACTATACATAAGAAATTTACGTATGAATACGCAAAAAGAAAATGCCATGCAACAGATACGTACACAATTTGACGATTTGTCGAAGGTGGTGTTGCAACAACTCGATTTATTGGAAAAAGTTATCAACGGAAACGGGACAGCAATTGCAGCCGATTTATTGATAGAATTAAATGCAAATGAAGAAAAGATTGATAATTTTGAAATTCAGATTTCAGAATTTATTATTGATACTATTGTTTTGCAAAAACCTGTTGCTTCAGAACTAAGGCAGGTGATGGCCGTATATCAAATGATTTCCAACCTGGAACGTGTTGGTGATTTGGTTATGAACATTGTTCGGTTCATACCAAGAATTCAGGATGTTGACATTTATTCGAAAATGTCAGAAGTAATATCAAATATGTTGATTGCAAGTGTCAGTATGGTTCGCAAATCGATTTTGTCGTTCGTAACGAATGATAAAGAAGAAGCTATCTGGACTATAAAAAATGATGCAGTAGTTGATGAAATGAATCATAAGTTGATTAAGAAAACAATTACTAAAAGCAAATATCCAGAAGAAACTCAACATTTGCTTTACACTTTTATGCACTTAAACAGCATCATTTCAAACATTGAACGCATTGCCGATCACGCTACCAATATAGCCGAAGCTTCTATTTATGCACTGGAAGGTAAGGATTTACGTCATCAAAAAGATATTGATGAGTAAAAGATATATTTATCAGCATGTTAGAAATAGAAAAACGCAATTGCCAAATTAATGGCAATTGCGTTTTCACTTATGGTGACCCCGTCGGGATTCTAACCCGAGACCTTCAGAACCGGAATCTGACGTTCTATACAGCTGAACTACGGAGCCATTTTTGTGGATGCAAAGGTAGCAAATTATTCCAAATTTTAAAAGAATGGTGGAACTCAAATATCGCAAATAACAAAAAAATAGGAAATAATTTTTTATTTCCTATTTCCATTTTCTTCTAACTTTTTTATCTTCGGCTTCCACCCATAAAGAGAAGTATGTAGTAAACCAGCATTGCCAGCGAACCCAATGCCGCGATGACGTATGAATATGCCGCGGTCTTTAAGGCATCTTTAGCCTGATCGTGTGTTTCGTAGTTTGTAATTCCGGCTGTATTGAGCCATACTAATGCCCGTGCACTTGCATTGATTTCAACCGGTAAGGTGATAAAGCTAAATAAAGTAGTTACAGCAAAAAGTATAATTCCGGCCAGCATAAGTTGCGGAAACGAGCGAATGAATATAATTCCTGCCAAAAGTACCCATTGCATCCAGTTGGAAGCAAAGCTGACAATTGGAACCAGTTTCGTGCGTAAGGTCAGTGGGGCATAAGCCATAGCATGTTGCACGGCATGTCCGCATTCGTGAGCTGCCACTGCTGCTGCTGCCACGCTGCTCGATGCATACACATTTTCGCTCAGGTTAACTGTTTTATCTGCAGGATTATAATGGTCGGTAAGGTGACCGTTTGTAGATATTACCTGCACATCGTATATTCCGTTGTCGCGTAGCATTTTTTCAGCGACATCTTTTCCTGTCATTCCCCTGGTGATAGGAATTTTGGAATAACGTTCAAATTTTGATTTCAAGCTGCTTTGGATTAACCAGCTGACCAAAGCAACTACTCCGAAGATAATATATCCGATAAACATTGTTTTTTTGTTTTAAATTGTTAGTAATCTGTTATCATCAAAATCCTTGCCAGACGACAAAATGGCAGACCATACAGTATTAGTAGCTTACATATAAATAAATATTTATCTCTTTCTAATCCTGAGTCTTACTCAACTTATTGACTACTCAACTATTCTTGATAACGAAGAATTGTCTGGTCACGATCGGGACCGACCGATACTATTTTAATAGGGACTTCCAATTCTTCTTCAAGGAAACTGATATATGCGTTAAATTCTTCGGGAAATTCGTCTTCGCTTTGCATCTTTGTCATGTCAGTTTTCCAACCCTGAAGTTCTGCAAATATTGGTTCGGCTCCATCATTCAGGTCGTAAGGGAATTGCTCCACTTCCTGTCCGTCAATTTTATAACCTACACATGCTTTTATAGTTTCAAAACCATCCATTACATCACTTTTCATCATAATGAGTTGTGTTACACCATTTATCATGACAGCGTACTTAAGAGCTACCAAATCAATCCAACCACATCGGCGTGGACGACCAGTAACCGAACCAAATTCGTATCCGATTTTACGCATTGTATCACCTGTTTCGTCAAATAGTTCCGTAGGAAATGGACCACTTCCAACTCTAGTACAATAAGCTTTAAAAATTCCGTAAACTTCTCCGATATTACGTGGAGCCACGCCAAGTCCGGTGCAAGCTCCGGCACAAATGGTGTTGGAAGAAGTAACGAAAGGGTATGAGCCAAAATCAATATCGAGCATAGTTCCCTGAGCTCCTTCGGCCAGTATTTTTTTGCCTGTTTTTAAAGCATTGTTTATAAAATGCTCACTATCTATTAGTTCAAAACGTTTAATACATTCAATTCCTTCAAACCATGCTTTTTCAAGTTCGGGTAAATCGTACTCAAAATCGTATTGGCTTAGAATCTCTTTGTGACGGGCAATTGCCGCGTTGTATTTTTCTTCAAAGTTATGAAGTATATCACCCACGCGAACTCCGTTTCGGCTTACTTTATCGGTATATGTAGGTCCAATTCCTTTTCCGGTTGTTCCTATTTTTCCACTGCCTTTGGACAATTCATAGGCTGTGTCAAGTAAGCGGTGTGTTGGAAGTATTAAATGAGCTTTTTTAGAAATTTTTAATCGTTCTGTCAATGGGTGACCGGTTTTTTCCAGTGCGTCAATTTCTGCTTTAAACAAAGCCGGATCGAGAACCACACCGTTTCCAATAACGTTAATTTTATCACCTTGAAATATGCCGGAAGGTACAGAGCGCAGGATAAATTTTTTACCTTCAAATTCCAACGTATGACCGGCATTTGGACCACCTTGAAAACGCGTTATAAGATCGTAATTCGGGGTTAGTACGTCAACTACTTTGCCTTTTCCTTCATCTCCCCACTGGAGGCCTAATAAAACATCAACTTTCATGCGTTATATTTGTTTTTTATACTTTTACTTGAAAATAAGTTGTTTGTTTTTGAAACTTAACTCATTTGACTCATTTTCTTTATTTTAATATATTATTGAATTAACCTTTTTTCGAGATTTATTTCTTTTTATCCATTTTTAAGTTCCAATTTGCATTTGTGGCAAAGGCCATATAAATACAATGAATAATGGGAAGTTTGAAAATGGGCAAATTTTCTGCTTTGGATGGAAATTCTCAATTGTTTGTCAGTAAATTCCCTTACTTTACCACAGTTTGTACAAATCAAATGATGATGGGTATTGTTACCAAACGTTTTTTCATATTGAGCAAATTGACCTCCAAGTTGGTGTTTAATTATCAGCTTACATTCCAGCAATAGTTCGAGTGTGTTATAAACAGTGGCTAAACTGACACGATATTCTGCCTCCATTAAATTATATAAAATGTCGGCATTGAAATGACCTTCATACGAGTAAATGCGCTCCAAAATAGCATAGCGTTCCGGTGTTTTCCGGTGTTTGTGTTTTTTGAGATATTCAGTGAAAATCTCTTTTATGGATTCGTATGAGTTATCTTCTTTCATTTAATAAAATGTGACCAACAAAAGTACAACTTTTACATTACTTCTTACTATAAAATATTTAAAAATAATATTTCCTGCGTCACTTCATCCAAAATCAATTTTTGTCCTGCTGTGGGTGTTTGCTTGAATGCTTTAATTTCATTTAGAATGTATTGTGCTATATTTTTGTTTACACGGCAAAATCGGCTTAAACAAAGTGCTATGGCTTTATAGAGATGAAATTCTGCATTTTCAGAAACTGTCAGAGCCACTTTAATGATGTCATTTATTTCATCCTGATCTAACTTTTCATACACTCGTGCAGCTAAAATAAATCCGGTAATTTGCCTCCATTTTTTGTCCTGATGTATCCAATTTGTGCAAAGATTCGTTGCATACGGGAGTTTTGAAAAAAGATTCATGCAGGCTTGTTCTACAATTTCTATTTGATTGAAACTATCTACCCATTCTTGTGCATGTTGGAATGTAAATTTATCTATAGGCTCAAGCAAGGTGGCTAAAATCATGGTCTCTCGTGTTTGGAGATTCCATAATCGTTGAGCCAAATCATGATTTTGAGGATATAATTTTGCAATTTCTCTAATTCTTGGAATGGAAACTCCGTAGTTTTTTTTATAGTTAATTCCGTTTTGAGCCATTTTTTCGGATACAATTCCATTCATCGAAAGACGGACTTTTACACGAATTTCGGCTATTTGTTTGTCTAATTCAGGATTTGAAATATAATATTTCATTTAGTTCTGGTCTTTATTCGTTGGTTATTAAAGTATTAAAAGAATAGCTTGAATTTTTAAAAAAAATAGTTGCACAAATTCAATTGCTGTATTATCTTTGCACTCGCAAAACATGGTGGTCGTAGCTCAGTTGGTTAGAGCGTCTGATTGTGGTTCAGAAGGTCGCGGGTTCGAGACCCGTCCTCCACCCTTATTAAAATGCACTAAAAAGGAAGAACAACTTAGTTCTTCCTTTTTTTATTTTTTTCAATCACAACTACCTTTTTATCAATGATATTAGTGGATTCATATAAATCAGAAAATTCATATCCCAATTTTGTTAATTCCATCAATAGTGGCTCTAAATGAGTGTAAAACTTGTCTTTTCTGCGTTTATCGGCACCAACATGAAATAATAATATTGAGCCATTAAGGCCTTGTTTCGATTCAATTTCTAAAATTCTATTGGAAATCTCGTTGCTTGAGAAGTATTTGTCCCGCATGTCGGGTGTAGTTATATCGGCGTATGAAAGCGTCTCAGGAGTATAGCTAACAAGTTGCAGTCCAATTTCTTTGCACCATTGGCTTATTTTTTCGTTATACCATTCCTTGGGTGGAATAAAAAATGGCGCTTTATCTTTTGTTATGCCAAATTTTTCCATTTCCATAAAGTTTGCTTTTAAGTCATTCATAAAATCAGGTTTGTGAATCAACATTGAATCACGGTTTTGTAATGAGCAGTAAAGCGTATTCTTGTCGGAGTGAGCGCCTAAATAGAATTTTTCTTTTTGTAACTCGTTTATTATTTGCTTGTTTTTAGGATCTCTATAAAATCGTCCTGTAAAAAAGAAAGATGCCTTTATTTTGAGTTTTTCAAGTGTATTGAGTATCGCTTTAGCCTCATCGCTAAATTCGTCACCCACGAAAACAAGCGAAATTTGTTTTTTAGTTTTGTCAGTCTGAGTTATGGCGCCATAAGTATACTGGTTGGCATCGGGCGAACTGTCAGGTGACTCTTCGGTTTGTTTGCTTGAAAGCAAGTAAGTTAACTCGGCTGTCCCGTCAATTGTAGGTTCATTTGTATCATAATCTGCATAATCATCGTGGTAAACAGCCCAGTCTGATTGTAATTGATCGTATTTATCCTCTTTTGTAAGTTTAATGCCTTTGGCGTTTTTAAAAACAATGCTGCTTACCGGACCATTTATCATTCCTCCCGAAAGCGGGATATGTATGTAATGCGACAAATCTGCATGAGGGTCAGTGGGGAATATTCCATCTTCCGGCATACCAATTATCATACTTGTGCCCCATGGGTTACAGCCCAACAGCCAGTCCACCAGCGATGTTTCTAAGTTTAAATAAGTGGAGTCATTAGTCAATGTGCGGTACAGTCGGCACTGGGTTGCCAAAGCTGTTACCATGCTGTTTGATCCCCAAATCATTGGTACGCCTACGTTAAATGGATTATCGGCTGCTGCAATGCTCATCCGGTGAATTCCATCAAGCATATCTTGCAAAAACTCTTTGTGGTAAACAGGATTTTCTACATTAGCAAGAACATAATGACCAAAGTTTATGAATGGATACCATTGGTAAAGGCGCGCCGAATCTGAACACATCCAGGGTGATATAGGTTCTTTACGACCAAATTCTACAGCATCTTTAAGAAAATTACCATCATACGTCAAATGATAAAGTTGTGCCGCGGCAAGTTCCATATCGTCCGACCAGTTTTCTTCTTTGTAATAATCAGTTGTTTTCGCGGGTACTGACTGACAAGCTCCAGGGTTTTCTTTTCCAAATTCGTACGCCTCAATCGATTTTTCTTTCAGGCTATCGGCATAGGCAGGATAATATTTACTCATTAAGTCAGCACCTAAACTAAAGGCTGAAGAGTATTTACCAGCAATGGAAGCAATTCCGGTAGATTGATTTTTGATTGTATTTGTGCCCTGAGGTCTTCCTGTTGCCAGGTAAACCGGGCGTTCTGTTCCCTGATTGTCATCAATATCGCTTTCTTCAGTGTCATCTCCAATTTGATGATACAATACATCTTTTTCAGGATACATTTTTAGTAGCCAATCCAATCCCCATTTTGCTTCGTCCAATATATCCGGAATTCCATTTGGGGTATTATAACCCTTTGCATCGTACTTATCAGCAAAGGAAGTAGGATTCATTTGATATGCAAAAAGGAGTTGGTAAGTTGCAGTAGATGAGGTAATACCGTATTGTGCAAAATTATTCGCATCATGCCAACCGCCGCGTACATCCACATATTTGAATTCGGGAGTTTTCGGAAATTCAATCTCTTCAGTTTTTTTTGAATACCTGCTTTTATGCCTGTTTTTTTTGTAAATAGAAGAAAAGTCTATCTGGTTCTCGGTTTTTTCAGGTTCTGCTGGTTCACTAATATTTTCACCTGTTGCTTCATACGTGTTGAGTTGATGATCATCCGGCTTAAGGTCAGGGTCATATCCGTTACGTTGCATTCTAATGTAATTCAATAAAAAATCGGCAGTACCTGTGTAAATATATTTATTGATGTAAATGGTTGGTGAGTATACTGACCCTGCTAAAATATAAAATGCACCCTGATGCTTAAACGATGAAAAATCAAGGATGTAAGTGCTGTTAAAGTTTTCAAATTCACCTCGTGAAGTAACTGTTTTGAAAGTTCCAAGTTCCTGATTTGTAAGGGCATCATAGAGAGTGAAATCTTTGATAGTAAGGGGAGATTCGCTAATGAGAACGGCTCTTTTCAGAGAGTTTGGAAGGTACCCCAATTGGTTAATTCTAATCCATGCATCGACTCCATAAGTGGATAAACTTATGCAAAAAATGGAAAAGAAAACCAAAACAATCCTTTTGAACATGTAAAGCAAGCTTTTGATTGCAAATGTAGCGGAAATTATCGAAATAACAAATGGAAAATTATTGAGAAAAAAATATTACTTTTGTGGCTAATTTATTTTGTACAATCACTATTAACACGAGAGAAATGAAAGTATTAAAATTCGGTGGAACATCCGTAGGTTCAGCCGTTCGGATGAAAGATGTTGCTAAACTGATTTGCGATGGAGATCAAAAAATTGTCGTTTTATCGGCAATGTCGGGAACAACCAATAGCTTGGTAGAAATATCAGATTATTTATATAAAAACAATACGGCGGGTGCATTAGAAAAAATTAATTCATTGGAACAAAAGTACTTCGATGTAATTGAAGAATTGTTCTCAACTCCCGAATTTAAAGCTGAAGCAAGTACAATTATTAAGTCGCTGTTTGAATATCTTCGAACTTTTTCAAAATCCGTTTTTACGTTATTTGAAGAAAAAGCTATTCTCGCGCAGGGGGAACTTCTTTCGACAACTATTTTTCAACATTATTTGAATGAAATTGGCGAAAAAAGCGCTTTACTTCCTGCGTTGGAATTTATGAGAATTGATAAGAATGGTGAGCCGGACTTGAATTTTATAACTGAAAATCTGGCTAAACAACTTGCTGAAAATCAGGGAAACACAATTTATATCACGCAAGGTTTTATTTGTCGTAACTTTTATGGCGAGATTGATAACCTGCAACGTGGCGGAAGTGATTACACCGCTTCGCTGATTGGAGCGGCTGTGAAAGCAACCGAAATTCAAATCTGGACTGATATTGACGGGATGCATAATAACGATCCTCGCTTTGTTGAAGGCACTAAACCTGTTCCGGTTTTACATTTCGAAGAAGCTGCAGAGTTAGCTTATTTCGGAGCAAAGATTCTTCACCCAACTTGTATTTTACCCGCAAAACTGGCCAATATTCCTGTGAGGTTACTCAACACTATGGAACCAAAAGCTGCCGGAACGCTTATTTCTACACAAAGTAAAAAAGGTAAAATTGAAGCAGTGGCAGCAAAAGATGGTATTACAGCCATTAAAATTAAATCGGGGCGTATGTTGTTGGCTCACGGTTTCTTGCGAAAGGTTTTTGAAATTTTCGAATCATACCAAACTCCCATCGACATGGTTACAACTTCCGAAGTTGGTGTGTCGGTCTCCATTGATAATGCAAAACGCTTAGACGAAATTGTAAACGAATTGAAGAAATTTGGAACAGTTACCGTGGATAAAGATATGGTGATTATTTGTGTGGTGGGCGATATGCCGTTCGAAAATATAGGATTTCAATCCAAAGTGGTGAATGCCATGAGCGAAATTCCGGTTCGCATGATTTCGTATGGTGGAAGTAATTATAACATTTCTTTCCTCATCAAAGCCCAAGATAAAAAACGTGCTTTGAATGCTTTAAGCGCAGCCCTTTTTAATTAATAATTGACAGTTAATTCGAAGTAAAACAATGTAGATTGTTTGCTGATAACTGTTTACTGATAACTGAATTCATTATGATAAAAGCTAATTACCCGATAAAAAAATTCAGCGACATACAAACTCCATTTTATTATTACGATTTGGATTTGTTGCGTAAGACGCTTGATGATATTAACTCCAAAACTCGAAATACCAATTTTCATGTGCATTATGCCATGAAAGCTAATGTAAATTCAAGTGTACTGGCTGTAATTAAAGATGCAGGGCTTGGTGCCGACTGTGTGAGTGGTGGCGAAGTTCAAGCTGCCATCGATGCAGGAATTTCTCCTTCCAAAGTGGTTTTTGCAGGCGTTGGAAAAGCCGATTGGGAAATTAACCTGGGGTTGGATAATGATATTTTCTGTTTCAACGTAGAATCGATTCCAGAGCTTGAGGTCATTAATGAACTGGCTGCTGCCAAAGGCAAAACAGCTAAGGTGGCATTGCGTATTAATCCAAATGTAAGTGCACATACGCATCATTATATAACCACCGGATTGAGCGAAAATAAGTTTGGCATCAATATGTCAGAGTTGGATCAGGTAATTGATTTATTTCCAACATTGCCAAACGTAAAACTGATTGGGATTCACTTTCATATCGGATCGCAAATTACCGACTTGACTTCATTTCAGGGCTTATGTGTGCGAGTAAATGAATTACAGGAGTATTTCATCTCGAAAAATGTTGTACTGGAGCATATCAACGTGGGCGGCGGACTTGGCATTAATTACGAACACCCAAATCATTTCCCTATTCCTGATTTTGAAGCTTATTTCAAAATTTTCCGTGATCATCTGGAGCTTCAACCTAATCAAACCTTACATTTTGAATTGGGACGTGCGGTAGTGGCTCAATGTGGAAGTTTGATTTCGAGGGTTTTGTATGTAAAACAGGGAAGTTCCAAGAAGTTTGCCATTCTAGATGCCGGTTTTACCGATTTAATTCGTCCTGCTTTGTATCAGGCTTATCATCACATCGAAAATTTAAGTTCGGAGTTAGCGGTAGAATCGTATGATGTTGTTGGGCCTATTTGCGAATCGTCTGATACTTTTGCTAAGGGGTTTGTCCTGAATCAAACCAAACGCGGAGATATAATTGCTTTGCGTTCGGCAGGTGCCTATGGCGAAATTATGGCTTCGCAGTACAATTTACGTAAATTGCCAAAAGCTTACACTTCTGATGAATTACTTGCTTGATATTATTGAACCGTTGAACTGTTTACTGTTTACTGATAACTGAAAATAATGGAATTTTACGGATTTTCTTTTTCTTTGATAGAACTGATAGCTTTCGGGTTGTTATTACTAGTATTTATATATCAGTTGTATTTTTATTTCAGGTATTTGAATGGAGTTTTACGCCTCCAAACTAAAATAAATAAGAATAAGATTTCCTTTCTGACCGTACAACCATCGGTTTCTGTTATTATTTGTGCCAAAGATGAGTCGGATAACCTGCGTAAATTTCTCCCTTTTGTCCTTCAACAAGACTATCCCGATTTTGAAGTTATCGTTATCAACGATGGCTCTACTGATGATACGGAAATTTTACTGAACAATTTATGTGTTGAATACCCTAACCTGCGTACCACGTTTGTTCCGGTAGGAGCAAATAATCGGAGTACAAAAAAACTTGGGTTGACTTTGGGAATTAAGGCTGCAAAAAACGATATATTGCTTTTTACTGATGCCGATTGTATGCCCGAAGACAAATGTTGGATTGCCCGCATGGTGCGTAATTTTACTCCCGAAACCGAATTTGTATTAGGGTACGGTGCATATTTTAATAAAAAAGGGTTTTTGAACCAATTGATTACTTACGATACTTTGTTCATTGCTTTGCAATATATGGGAATGGCTGCGGCTCGAAAACCTTATATGGGTGTTGGGCGGAATTTAGCTTATCGAAAACAAACCTTCTTTGATAATAAAGGTTTTGCATCGTCGTTACATTTGAGTGCCGGCGACGATGATTTGCTGATAAATAAAGCCAGTAATTCCAAAAATACCAGAGTCGAAATTTCGCCCGATAGCATTACCTGGTCGGAACCTAAAAAAACTTACAGGGATTGGCTATTTCAAAAAGAACGTCACTTATCGGTATCATCTTATTATAAAAGTTCAAGCAAGTTAAGATTGACCATCGAACCGGTAACGCGCGGATTATTTTACCTGGCATTTATTAGCGCGCTGGTTTTCGGGGGATTAATTATTCAAATTGCTGCCGGAGTTTTATTCCTGGCGCGATTGACAATTCAACTTTTTATAATTAACCGCTCGTCAAAACATTTTGGAGAACGTAAATTCATTTTTACGCTGCCTGTTTTCGACATTTATCTTCCGCTGGTAAGCCTTTATTTTTTTACTTTTGGAAGAATGGCTTCACGAGGAAAGTCTATTCGTTGGAAATGAGTTAAGCAGATAGTATAAAGCAGGTAATAAAAAACAAAAGCCGTCAATCAGTTTAATGATTGACGGCTTTTGTATAATTTAACGTGAATTCGATTTAAGATTCATTTAGTCATTCTGTTTATAAGTACGAAGGATGTGGTGTAAAAAATCATGTTTCACAATTATAAATATACGTTTTTATTTTCAATCTTCATCTTATGTTCGGTGCTACGCACCTTTGTTTTCAATATTTAATTTTTCTACAAATAGTATGGTGCTACGCACCGAACAAAAAGGAGCAAGGGGAAAAATATTTGTTTAAATCAGATTTTTGGCATCCCACCTTTCAGAATTCTAAAGTGAAATTCAGTTGATTCATAGGAGCTTGTTTATATCGAACTCACGTTAATTTAGCTCAGATTAAAGGGCTCTTCTACCACGTTATTCACTAATTTTTACTAATCTTACATAATCCAGCATAGCCTGGTTCACTTCAATATTCATATTCTCATTTTCGGGCATAAACTCCAGTTTCAACACATGTTTGCCGGCTTTTAGTTGTACCTGAATGGCATTACTGAATCCCCAGTTCGACCATTCTTCTTTGCCTCGCTGCGGAAAAACCTGAGCTCCGGTACTAACATTATCGACAAACAAAGTCCGGATGGCACATTTATTTTCAGTATTGATTGGTCCGTTTCCGTTGGCATAACGCCAGTCGATGGCATACAATCCATCAGCCTGAACATTTACATCTAAACTCACAACCGTGTTTACTTTTCTGCTTATTTCAACAAAACCGGTTCCTGAGAACCCATGATAGGGCAGGGTAGAGGGGGTTGCCTGATTCTCTACTTCGAAAGTAAGAATACCCTTTTTTGGATAAATTTCCAACGGCTCACCGGCAAACGAAGCTAATCCCGTTTTATCAACCGCCATTATCTGAAACTCGCCAGTTTCATTGGTTGGAATATCAATCGAGATGGCGGTAGTTTCTTTCCAATTTTGTCCGTTTTTCAAAATCCGGTAAGATATTGCTCCTTCAATGGCTGTCCACGAGAGCTTCCCGTTTTCAAAGGTAGCAATTGGCATAAGTGGCGTTGATTCGTTTTTTACCAGGTTAATGGGTTGATCTTCTAATTCGTTGTTTGCTAACACGATTTTTATTACATGTTTACCTATAAGAGTTGCAGGGATAACAGCCAATTTTTGTACTTTCCCATCCACCCTGAAAGTAGCAATCCGGTTTCCAAACCCACTCATTTCAATATCCAACACGGCGTTGCGATACCTGAAGTTATCAAGTTTTCGGTTGGCGTTCATTACGTTGGGCACAAAGGGTTGAAATCTCAATTCGTTTTCGTCGAAGCGAATGCCAAACAGCACTTTGTGAACAAGGCTGATATTGCCGGACAAACTCCAAAGCATATTGCTCGAATTGATTTGTGTACCTGCCCAATCGCCATTATCAGCCACAAAGTTCTCCTTGTTTGTCAGGAACATGGCAGCAGCGCGATAAATTGCCGCGATGCTGTGTAACACGCTTTTCTCATTCCCTGTTTTGGCTCCGGCCCACATCCAGTAGGTTTGCACAAAAGGCCAAACCGCATTGTTATGGTAAGGGGGAATATCGCCTATTTGTGGATAGATGCACGGAATACCGTAATCAACCACCGGAACGTTCTGAACCACTACTTTCTGACGGGCAGCATCGGCTACATCAAAGACTACGCTCAGTGCTTCGCCCAATGCTTCGGAACGGGGCGAAAGCATTTGATAGTTTCGTCCGTATAGATATTGTCCATAATATTTTTCCCCCGGAATCCAAAGGTATTTATTGATACCAGCTTTAATTTTTTCAGCTTCCGATTTGAATTTTGTGCTGACAGTATTTTCATTCATCAATTCGGCCATCCGGCTTTCTACGGTCAATGCGCGGAAGTGTAATGCATTTGTTCCTAAGTTTTTGCTTGAATAAATATCCATGGGTTGCATCCATCGCGGGTAGGTTTGTTCGCGCCAGTCGAGGAAGGACGATTCGCCTTTTACCAAACCTGTTTTCGGGTCATGATTCACCATCATATCATCTTCGATGGAGTTTTTGATGATGGGATATACTTTGTGGAGCCAGTTTTTGTCACCTGTCACCTTGTAAATTTCCCAGGCTGCCACTGCCCAAATCATGCGGTCGGTCGAAATCGGCCATGCTCCTCCTGTTCCAGTATCCTGAATAATCCGCCCGTTGGCGTTTACCTTGCGCATCAGGCTGTTTTCCGAAACTTTGGGTTGCATGTATGCCATCGAAAGTATAATGCTGTAACTCACATCGCGTGTCCAAACGCCGGGCCATTCAATACCTGTCCGCAGCGTACTGTCTTTTTCAATGGCTTTCTGCATTTCTTCCACCGACATGTTGTAGATGGCGTTTTCAAGCAGGGCAGGCGATTGATAGCGGGGAAAAGCGCTGATATCTTTGCTTAGTTTCCATGTTTTCAGCGTACTTGTTTCATCTGTTTTCGGGTTGATTTTCATCACCACTTCGTAAATACCATCTCCCTTGGGGTCGGTAAGTTGCAAGTCGGGATGCGAAGTCAGATTATCGAAATTCCAAACCATGGGAGCCGTATTACCCACTACATAAACACCTTTAAAATCGGCTTTGTATATTTTAGTTCCATTGAAATTGGTATAATACCCAACCTTGTTGAACTGGGCAAAAACGGGTCGCATATCCAGCCTGATTTTCAGCATGGTATTCGGCTTTAAATAGGTATTGGCAGGAATAAGTTGGGTATCAATATATTGTTTACCAAATGAAATAAGGGGTGTTTCGCAGTTTCCATCCAGGCAAACAAATTCATGATTCACTCCCGGAAGCATTTCATTGTCGAGTCCGTTTATAGAGAATTTAAAGGTAACCCGCGGACTTTTAAATGCAGTAGCCATGCTCTGGTAATCCGACTGCATTTCAGTGTTCGACAGAGCCTTGGCACTGTATTCGCCTTGCACAACATGATCGGTGTAAACGCTGAACGCGGGGGATTGATAGATAGGTTTGCTGTTCTGTGCCGAAGTAAGTAGTTGCATTCCGCATAAGAGTAAAGTAAAAACCAGGTTTTTGAATTTCATATAGCATTGAATTTTGGTGGGGAGTCTCTGAAGTCTGTTATTTATCCTTCATTTCGAGAAGCAAATATACTGTATTTATTCATGCATCCTGTAAAATGGAATAAAAGTTGGGTATTACATGCCTGAAAACGATTGCAATGAATTCTACTTTACTAAATTAGATTTCTTTAAAGACGGATGAAAAAACTCGTAGAGTTTAAAGTGCATAACCCCCAATAAAATTGGGGGATTGCGAGAAAAACTAACAACCCGTAGGGTTGAACTACTAAAATGCAATTATACAAAATTTTATTCAACCCTGTGGGTTGCAGTCTCAGCATTTTCGTCTCCCCCAATTTTATTGGGGGTTATGCAAATTCAGTCCTACGGACTGTTTGGTTGTTTTTTTTTAATTTAGTAAAGTAGAATGAACGGTAATTACTGAAACCCGTCCAAAGACTCCGACCCATCCAGTGAGTAAAATACTTTAATCTTTGCTCAACAGGGAAGTAACAATCCAAACTCTTTTGCCCGTTCTCTGTTTATCAGTTTTCCATTTCTTGCTCCTGAATAATCAATATAGGATGAGAACTCCCAGTCTTCAGCTTGTTTCACTAATTTTGCTTTTACGGGGTTCTGATGAATGTAATTGAAACAAGTTTGTGGATATTCTTTTTCGGGAATACGAATATTGATTTGTGCTCCAAAAGCCGTGTTGAAAAAGGATGGTGTAATTCCTTGAGGTGTGGTAAGGCATTCGGCATGAGTCCGCGCTTTGAATAACGATCCTGTTCTGTTTTCTTGTAGATTTATGGCACGGGTGTAAGAAGCTAGTAAAATGCCTATTTCTTTATTAAGGTCTTTTGGCTTAGTGGGAGTGCGACTTAAAGTCGCGCCCCCACTATTGATTCTTAAGGTCCCGCCGTCACTAATATAAATCATCAAGTGAAAATGATTCGGCATTAAGCACCAGGCTAATACATCGGCATGAGGAGAGATGTGATGGTTGATTTTTTGCAGAAAGAAAAGGTAGTTGTTGCGTGTGAAGAATATCTTCTGGCGGTTGTTCCCCTGATTGAATACATGATACAAATCTCCTGCTTGAAAATTCATTGTGTATTGATTTTAAGGTTTCTTTTGTGCTTATTATAGTGACGGCTTCACCTAAAGTGAAGCCGTCACTATGAGAAATGATTACAAAGATATAAAAGATTATTTATTATTGGAGTGACGGCTACCCTTATTATGGAGTGACGGCTTCACTCAAAGTGAAACCGTCACTATGACCAGCAATAATTCCATTTATCCTTTATACAATCAATGCCGTTTGTAAGGCACTCCACGTACCGGCCAGTTCGGGATGTTTGGTGTTATACCAACGGAAATAAATATACAGGTATTTGGCCGAGTTTTCAGGACCTAAAGGCAGTGTAAACGCAGCTTTGGTAGATAAGTCTTTTGTTAGTCCATCTGCTTTAACCGATTCGGGAGGTGTTGTACCTACCAGATAAGCATATTGCACACTGTCGGCACCATCCACTATGGAAGCTCTGCTGGTGCTGTTGTGACATTTTACAGCAAACGATCCACCTCCCATCGACTGAAGGGCTGCAAGTACGCTTTCGTTGATAGGAGTTGTTGGCACTGTCCGGGTACCTTTCTGCAAAATACCTTTTTTAATGTTGAATGTTTCCATGTCCGCGATGGTTACATTGGGCGAAGCCGCAATACGGTCGAGGATATGACTCGTTTGATCCAACAACACACATCGGTTGATAATATCCATCAACTGATCTTTCACAGCTGTAGTCCGACTGATTTTCTTATCCATGTACTTTGCGTACAATGGAGTCCATTCTGCAAGAAATCCACACCATTTAGCTGCTTCTTCGGTCAATATACCTAAGCGTTCAGCATTGGTGGGCGTGCCTGCCGATAAAAATGCGCAAGTAGTGATGATATACAAATTAAAACCATCAATACCCCTTGGGATTCTAGATCCATCTGCCATAGCATTTGTTTTTTTGATTAAACTTACGTTTCCTATCTCTGTTACTTTTTCGTCGTCTTTATCCCCAAGCGGTGTTCGGGGAGATTGACTTTCGACGGCTCAAAGATAGAGCAAGTTTTTAGTTTTCAAAAAGGCAAAATGCTGTATGGTAGTGTTTTGTGGTAAATAACTAGCTTTTGTGGCATTTAACTAGAAAATGTCAATTAAGCGGGTGCTTTTTATTCCGACAATAAGGCTTTTTTCATCTGCTCCACGAATTTGCGTGAAACCGGCACCTTATCCGTACAGTTTTTCAGGGTAATTTCCATGCCATTGGAATTCCCGGTCAGACCTTTTACCCAGGCGGTATTGACCACAAACGATTGGTGGCTTTGTACTAGTTGCGGATATTCTTTTAGTTGTAGCATCAGTTCCTTGATTGTTCCGATACACTCCATTATTTCACATCCATCCTCCCTGTATAGATGAAATTGAACGCTATTAACATACTTATTGATATAAGTAACATTATTCAGGTCTACATTCAACTTGTTATAGCTCAATGGTAGTTTTGTGCTCAGTGGGGGAGGTGCTTGCAGAAGTAAAGATGCAAGTAACTCCCCGATCGCTTTACGTTCTTTATGTGCCTGTTTTCTTCGGGCTGCTAAAAATATTACAAAAAATGGTGGCACTCCGTAATCAATAGTATAATACTGAAAATGGATGAATGAACTCAGCGTTGCCCGGTAATAGGGTATCTTCATCAAGGCATATCCCCAATTAATGACTCCTGCTATCGTAAAAAAAATTGTGAGCAGGGTTATATCTTTTTGGATGGTCCAATTGCTTTTATTAAAATACTGTGGAAAAATCAGAGGGAAAAGTTTGTGTATAAGGATGTATATCCCCATGGGAATAAAACTGAAACAAGCTAGTATGCTGTACTTATACGAATGATTCCAGTCGTGAAGTCCATGAGGCTGTTGGTGATTTATACTCAGGGCAGTAAAGAGTGCAGCGGCTGTTAAGTACAGCCAACCGTATTTCTCGGTAAGTAAGTGCGGATGTTCGCGGTCGAGATATTCCCTTATTTTAGTACGTGCTACCAAATTTTATAAGAAAATAGAAAATAATCAGAAAATCAGATAGTTATTTAGTTTAAAATCGATCTGTCCAGTAGTTTCGGCAATCAATACGTAGTATTTGCAGCCGCTACGGTATATACTTTTACTCCAACAGTACGCACCGGAACTCAAAAAGTATTCACTAATATTCCAACAGTTGCCACAGTTCCCGTGTAGGTTTACTGAAAAATAGCAATGTTAACCTTTAACGCTGCAAATATAAAGAATATTTTTAAAATAGTGAATAATTTAATACGTTTATTTTTAACTATGCGGTTATGAGTGGATAGAATCGTGTTGGCTTTGCTTTAAGTAATGCCAACACTTATACTGTGAGTCAAATTTCTGTAAGTTGCTGACTTTGGTTTATCGGGTAAGTATGAAATAAAAAAGAGTAGTGAAAGTGCTGCATTGATTATTGGGAGTGCGACTTTAAGTCGCGCCCCCAATAGGAGTTTTAGGAATCCGAAGATGCTTTGATATTGATAAGTGGGCTATTTTGGTTTTGATTTCTCGTATAGACTATTGTTGGCTTCACTTCAAGTGAAGCCAACAATAAGCATGGGAACTAGATTTCTTGTAACTAAACGCACTATAAGTAGTACTACTTCAAGTCGCCCCCCCCCCCCCCAATAGGGGTTGAAGCTATAGAGAATAAAACACAAATAACCCGTCTTCAATCCAATTGAAGACGGGTTATTTTATAGAACAGGCTTTAGCAATAACTTATTCGGGTAATTTCACCGAAACTTTCGTGTCGGTTGTCCAGCCTGTTTCAACAGTTCCTTTGTCGGTTACCACAATGATTTTATATTTCCGGCCGGTTGGTTTTAAGTTGCCTCCTTTGGCAGCAATTTTTACTTCCACTTTCTGTCCGGCTTGTTTGGCAGTAAAGGTTGAAAGGAGGTATGCTCCATGTTGGTATTGAAAACCATCGCCTGCATCTTCGTACATTGTTCCGGTGGCTTTGCCGTTGCTGTCGAGCGAAACCATCAGGGTCAACGAATCGAGGTTGAACTGGGTGGTGTTCTGGATAATGTTCCCCAACGGAATAATGGCTCCACCTTTGAGTTTTACATCAGCCTGGTATTTATCGGTTGTACTGTTTTCGCCAGCTATCGAAATAATTCTCCAGATACCTTTGGGTTGAATTGGATTAACAGCCCATTTTGGAATAATCAGCAAGTCGTTTCCAACCAGGAAAGTCTGTTGTTCTTTGCGTAGGGTAGTATCTTTCGGATCGGCAAAAAAGACAGGGCGCATAACGGGCATTCCGTTTTTGGAAGCCTCGTTGAACAAGGTATAGAAATAAGGCAATAAGCGATACCGTCTGTTGAGAGCCGTGCGCGATACATTTTCAATTTCAGTACCGAATGCCCACGGTTCTTTGTTGTTTTCACCTTTGGCAGCATGTCCGCGCATAAAAGGAAAGAACGTTCCCATAGCAATCCACTGTCCAAATAAATCGGCCGAGGTGTTCAGGGCAAATCCACCCAAATCGGGGCCACTGAATGCCTGTCCCGAAAGACCCAAATTCAGCACCATGGGGATCGATAATTTCATATTGTCTGTATTTCCGGTGTTGTCGCCAGTCCAGGTGGCTGCATAGCGGTTGCTTCCCAAATAGCCCGAACGTGAAAGTATAAACGGCCGTTTATCGGGGTTTGCTTTCAATATTCCTTCGCGCGAAGCTTTCACCATAAGCATTCCATAAACATCGTGGTAACGGAGATGAACATCAGCGGGCAAATTGCCTCCACCCCTGTGCCAGTTGTCTATCGGCATGGAACCATTGGGACCATCAAAAACGGAAGGTTCGTTCATATCATTCCACACACCATCAATGCCTGTGGCCATAAAATCTTTGTATAAGCCACTCCACCACGTGCGGGTTTCAGGGCGAGTAAAGTCGGGGAAAGCGCATTCGCCGGGCCATACTTTGCCGTTGAATTCTTTGTGATCGGCAGTTTGAACCCAGTGGTCGCCTTTGCTGCCCGATTCGTACACCGAATATCCTTTTTCAACTTTTACTCCGGGGTCGATCATCCAAATGGAATGAAATCCTTTTGCGTGCAGGTAATCATTTACTCCTTTCGGATCGGGGATGTTTTTTTTGTCGAATGTAAATATCTTGAATCGTTCCATGTAGTCAATATCCATCCAGATAACGTCGCAAGGCAATTTCTTAAGACGAAAAGTATCGGCTAAGCTTTTTATGCGGGTATCGGGAACATAGGAAAAACGACATTGCTGATAACCCAGTGACCAAAGCGGCGGCATTTCCATTCTGCCAATCAACTTAGTAAGTTCTTTGATTACTTCCTGTGGTGAATTCCGCTGAATTACAATCACGCGAAAAGCCGGACCATCGGATATAAAACGGATGCTATCCGAAAGATCAATATCTTGCTTCCAGGTATTGTCGGCAATTACTCCAAAGGCTGTTCCATCTTTGTTCACCCCAAGCACCCAGGGATGACTTTGGTATAGACGTTTTCCTTTGTCGGCTAAATATCTGAAGTTGTCAGTATTCCAAAGCGTTACTTTTTTACCGTTTCTCACCAATGAACCAACGTTTTCGCCGGTTCCATATAAATCAGTTCCTTTGGCAATGGGCAAGGCGACAATTGTTTTGCCATCTTTTGAATAAAAATCCGGTTTTATTTTCCAGTTCTTCGGTACATTCCCCATTGGTTTTGGTTCTTTGAGCAAAGCAAATGAAGGTTGGTTTTCCTTTGCATTATAATGCGCAGGATAAAAGATGGAAACATCTTTGTCAATCAGTTTATCGGTTTGACCGATGACAGGACTTAATCCGAAACAACTAATTGTAAACAGATAAATTGTCAAAATTCTTTTTCTCACTGTAATATACGTTTAATATTATAACTAATAACTTTCTGAATAAATGTTCTATGCATGCAAAAAAAACTGGATAATAAGGGTTAGGAGCATGAAACCTAACCCTTATTTCTTTAAAAAACAAATAATTAACCAACTAAAATCAACTAAAACCAATACCTATAATTTTGTAATTTCTACTTTTTCAATACCATATACGAATAGGGCAATAAAGTAAGTTGTGTATTTAAAGTTACGGAGTTTCCGGTAAAAGCATCGTTCCAAACCGAACTTGCCACTGCAGCAGGCAGTGTAAAATTGATGCTGGCATTGCGCAGATTGCTAATTACAAAAACGGTTTCAGTTCCCGATGTTTTTGTAAATGCACATATATCTGCATTGTCGTAGGATGTCAGCGTACCCCGTCGAATGGCAACGCTGTTGTTTCTGAATGCCAGTATCTTTTTATATTCGGCAACCATCGAAGGATTCAATGTCCAGTTAATTTGCTGATTAGTGAATGGGAAAACCAATTGAACGGGTGTTCCTACTTCTTGCCCGTTATAAATCATGGGCACACCTTTCATATAAGCTGCCACTACAAACGCTGCCATAGACCCGGTACTTCCGCCAAACAAACTTAATGGAGTGCCATCGGAGCCATTTACATCATGGTTGGTCAGATACCTTACCACCATATTGCTTCCACTGGCACCGCTATATTCCGACGTATTCAGGTTGTCAATGTTTGTTACGGGTTTATTGCTGCTAAATATGGTTTTCATTTGGCCATAAAAATTAAACCCAAATGTATAATTAAATCCGGCTGAGAAAAGTGCACTGTTATCGCTTTCGGCAAGCATAAGCAGTTTATGGGTTGAAATATTCCGAAGCGTATCAATGGCTTGTGTCCAAAAATCAGCGGGAGGTCCATCGGCATAATCGCAGCGGAAACCATCGCAATTGGCCGTGAATACCCAATACTTCATAGCTTTAATCATTGCCGCACGCATGTCTTGATTTTGAAAATTTAATTGCGCCACATCATTCCAACCGTTTGGACTTTGAATTACTCCTCCGGCATTTTGAACGTACCAGGAAGGATAGGCAGTTATCCAGGCATTATCCCACGAAGTATGGTTTGCCACCCAATCTAATATAACTGACATACCGCGGGAATGCGCTCCGTCAATTAAACTTCGCAAGTCGGTTAATGTCCCGAATTCACTATTCACCGCTTTATAATCCCTTACGCAATAAGGTGAGTTCACTGATTTTAAAATACCTACCGGATAAATCGGCATCAGGTAGATTACATTTATTCCCAGGCTTTTGATAGAATCGAGGCGAGAAATAACTCCCTGAAAGTCATGAGTAGAGCTGAAGCAACGCATATTTACCTGATAAATTGACGCATCGCGGGCATCGGGAACTCCGGTAAAAGGTGTTCCATATTGAGCTGGGTCTTGATTAACCGGTGAAATTGGGGGAACAGGGGTGTTGGATGCAGTACCACAACTTCCCAACGTTAACATGGTAGCTATAATGATGGTGTTCAACACGTTTGTTTTTGATTTAAAATTAAGCTTATTCATGGATTATTTTTTTATCGTTAATACTGATTTCAAAGTTAGACTTTATTTTAGATGTACCAAATAGTGAATATATCAACGACATTTCTAAGGTTTAAGTTTCGTTTATAATATTCTTTATCAATAATAAGTCCTCCTCATTGCGAGGAGGACTTATTAAATCTCATTTTTAATTTTTCTTCAATGTGTATGTATATTGCCCGGCAATGTGCAAATCCAGTGTAATGGTATAATTACCACTTGTTGGAACTGTAAGATTAGACAGGTTGCCATTGTATGGATACAGAGGATTATCGGCATAAGCCAGCTTCCCGGTGCTATCAATTCCAAAGTCAATTTTCCAGGCATCATTGGCACGGAATTTAAATGACCCTGTTGAAACCATATTGCAGGTAACTGTCCATACCTGATTGGTTGCATCGTAGTTCATTTCAGTGTCAGTTGCCCAAAGTCCCGGCGTTGCATCTCCCAGAATTGACCAGGTTGTTTTGGTTGCTGTCCACGTCATGGTGTTGAGATTGGCAGATAATTCGTAGTATCCGGCCGAAGGAGCTGTAAAGTTTCCACCTGAATAATTTGCTTCTATCAAAGTTCCGCTTCCTCCGTCGCCATAAGCCATTGGAGTCCAGTTGGCCTGAGCAGTATATTTGTACTGTAAGGTCCCGCCGGCAGGTATATTGATATATCCTTCGTACAATTTATCAGAATTTACCGAAACAATAGTTGGGGCTGTAGCCGGATTCCAACCCTGATAATCGCCCGGAACCCACAATGATGGATAACCTACAACAACTACCGGCGGAACGTATGGATTTACACTCAAAGTTATCACGTTGGAATATGCTGCACGGTCAACGTACGATTTTACCCGAACAACAACATCGCCTGCCACACCGGATGTTAATCCCAAACTATTGAGAGCGATTTTGTTAAGGTCGGTACCTAACATCGACTTCGTAAGTACATCGTTTCCAACTGTTACTTCTACGGCTTTTGACCACGGAGTGGTAGTTAATGTGTCGGAGGGAACATCAAATTGCAACGAGTATGTAACCGGAGCTTTTATTCCATAAGTTACAGATGGCCAATTGAAAGAGATAACTGATGTGGAATCGTTAGCTGCCGTAATTACTACAGAATTAGTTGAAGATTTAAACGTTTGAGGGAAATTTATAATTCCCAGTTTCGTTATTTCTGCATTGTTATCGCACGATGCAAATAGGATTAAAGCAAAAAACACATACAGTGTCCTTATAATATATTTTTTCATAAGATTCATTTTAATAGTAAATTAAATTTTCAATAAAAATCCAATTAATAAATCGTTCAATTCAGCAGCTAAGCCGGTAAAAATTAAAGTACCCACAATCTGATATTTAATCAGTACCCATGCCTGTGCTGCTGTTTTGAATTAATTGTTTCTATATCAATAACCTGGATTTTGTACAAGTTTAGTATTTGCATTTAATGCCGAAGTAGGAATTGGGAACAATTTAAAATGATCGTCAACTGCTGGAGCTAATCCATGAGCTAACGTAAATGTCCCAAAACGAATCATGTCTTCCCTGCGATGACCTTCCCACGAAAGTTCAAAACCTCTTTCATTATAAATGTCAGTTAATGTTGGATTGGCAGTCAAGCCGGTTAATCCCGCACGTACACGTATAGCGTCTACCAATGGCTTTGCATCTGTTGCATCGTTTGTACGAACTAAGCATTCAGCTTTCATCAACATAATATCAGCATAACGATAAATGGGGAAATCGTTGGAAGCTCCACCACTGTTGGCTGGTGCAGCCGGCCAGAATTTCTGATCTCTTGCGCCATCATTGGGTGCTGCACCCGGATTGTCCAGATTAGCTACATCCAGCGAATAGTTGATAAACCCTGCAGGTTGAGGTCCGAATGGATTTGCTCCATATCTGAACTGATGTTTGCGGATATCGTTGTCAGCAAATTTATCTACATAATCACGCGGTACAATTGATCCATTCCAGGCACTGTATCCCAATAAATTAGTTCCATCAGTACCGCCAAAACTGCGTACGGTAAATATGTTTCTTCCCACAACATCTACTGTGGTATAAATAGCAAGAATAGTTTCATCGTCGGGACAAACATTGCCAAAAAGTTCGAAGTATTTAGAACCAAGAGGATTAGAGGCATCCAAAGCTCCCGAGTGCAGGGTAAATCCGCCTGAAGTTACTACATCGCATGCTGAAATACATTCAGCCCACATTGGGGTTCCGGTATATACTCCTGCATTCAAGTATAATTTGGCTAGCAAAGCATATCCGGCCCATTTATTAAACCTCCCATAGTATGTGCCTCCCCTTACTGTTGAAAGTTTATCAATATTGTCTTTCAAATCGGTAAGAATGTAATTGAAAATTTCAGCACGGCTTTTTTGTGGCATTTTATCAACCGTGATATTATTGTCGGTAAAGAATGGTACGTTTCCAAAGTCATCTATCAATAAATAATAAAAGAAATCTCTCAAAACGTGTGCTTCAGCTATTTTTGACGGATCGGCTTTTGCCTTTTCAAGTAAATCAACAGCCAGATTGGCACTGAAGACCGATTTATATAACCAGTTCCAGGTGTTTGTTATTTGAGAATGATCGGGTAACCATTCGCGCAAATACATTTGTGCAAATGTAAGTTCCCAGTCACCGGTAGTACGGTGTGGAACTACTTGTTCATCAGTTGACATGCTGTTTACATCATACCATCCATTGTCAGCTCCTGCATATCCTACACCACCCCAGTTCCCCGGAATTTGTGCATAAACATTTGCCAGTGCAACATCGGCACCGGTAGGTGAGGAGTAAAAATCCGTAGCGACATACTTGTCGTACACAACTTCATCTACATTCGTACAACTTTGCATTATCAATGCTGCAAATAATGCTAGGGTTATTATCTTTTTCATTTTACCTGATTTTAAGTGTTATTTAAGAGTTACATTTAAACCAACTGCAATAGTTGTTGTGCGAGGATAAATACCATTATCAGTTCCAAATCCGGTTCCACCAGTGGCACCAATTGCATTTGCTCCACTTACGTTCATTTCAGGATCTAATCCGGTGTATTTGGTAAATAATGCAAGATTGGTTGCCGTTAATGATAGGTGCAGGTTACTTACATATTTTAATTGCTTCGTATCGAAACGGTATCCTACAGTCAGGTTATCGAAACGTAAAAACGATCCATCTTCCAGCCACAAATCAGATGCGTATTGAGATGTAAATAATCCCAATGGGATAGCACTCGCTAACATGTTCTGTTTTCCAAGGCTTTCGAAATAACTGAATTTTTGGCGTACCGTGTTGTAAATTTTATTTCCTCCCGAACCGCGGAATAACATTGATAAATCAAAATTTTTATAGGATAATACCGGAGAAAAAGCGTAGGTGTAAGTTGGTAATGCCGAACCTTCAATTTTACGATTCGGGCTTCTATCGCCTGCATCAATTGTTCCGGTAGTTAGGTTTTCGCCTACAACTGTTTCTGAATTGCTTGCATCTTTGCCTAAATGTTGCAAAATATTAAAAACTCCGACTGGTTGACCTACAATTAAATAGCTATTGGTTCCCCAAGGCACATAATTTGTATTTAAAGGAACTCCATTGATACTGCCACTTAATGTCAAAACTTTATTTCTCAAAAGAGACAGATTGCCGTTTAATGAAAAATTGAAATCTTTTGTTTGGATTACTTTAAAGTTCAGGTTCACGTCAACACCTTCGTTCAAAAGGCTACCAACATTGGCAACGATACTTCCATAAGGATATGGAGGTTGTGGTACCGTGTAATTAAACAAAAGGTTTGATGTAGTAGCGCTATACACATCGATTGAACCCGAAATACGGCTCTTTAATAAAGCAAAATCAACTCCGATATTTGTTTGTGCACGTGTTTCCCATTTTAAATCGGCATTGCCATTTTGTGAAATTGCATAATTAGTTATTTGATTTCCACCAAAATAAGTTTGTCCTGATGCTGCGGCTAATTGCTGAGATTGTTGTGGATATAATCCTTGTTGATTACCGGTAACTCCATATCCAACACGTAGTTTCAAATCATTCAGAAACTCAATACCTTTCATAAACGATTCTTCACTCATTCTCCATGCAACTGAAGCGGAAGGGAAATTTCCCCATTTATGATCAACTCCAAATACAGAAGAACCATCACGTCTCATACTAAGAGTTAATAAGTAACGATTCATGTAGGAGTAATTTACACGACCTAAAAACGAAACTAACGTACGATCATTTTTATAAGAACTAATGTCGCCCGGTACTATAGTTGTGAAATTTCCGTTTTGCAAAGCATTATAAGTAGTATTATCATTAATGAAACCTTTCATTTGAGTGAAGTTACCATTGTAAGTTTGTCGCTGCCATTCGTAAACAGCTATTGCATCAATGCTATGATTGCCAAATGTTCTCTTGAAGTTTACATTAATATCCGTTAGTTTTTCATCTTCGTGCCAGTTATTGATATTAGCTACTCCATTGTTGTCAATCGCATATTGAACAGTTGATACAGAAGGCAAATAATACCCTGAGTTACCATCCAATTTTCTCCAGCTACCAAACCATCCAACAGTTAATCCTTTGGTGAGTTCTAAATCGGCTTTTAGATTTCCAAAAAAGTTATTGACAGTTTGATTGTTTACAACCGTTTGAGCCACGGCGTAAGGGTTAATATATTGAAATACATTAGGATCTGAAAAATAAGTACCATTGCTGTTTAAAACAGGATCAGTAGGTTTGCTTACGTATGCATTGCTTATGAGGTTAGACGTGAAATCAGCACGGCCTAAACTTGAGGGACTTCCTGTGTTTTGTCTTGTACTTGCACTCAAATTTGCTGATAGAATTAATTTATCATTCAATGCCTTTTGAGTTGCCTGAAAACGTCCAATGTAGTTTTGATTGCTGGAGTTGATAACAACACCATCTTGTAAAATTGCTGAAAGGGATGCTCGATAATTGAATTCTTTAGTTCCGCCACCAATGGCAATACTATGATTTTGTGTATAACCAGTTTTAGTTAATAATCCATACCAGTCTGTATTTGAGCCATGATCGGCAGAAACAGGAACACCCCATATGGCACTTTGAGCCCGCCATTGATCTGCACTAAGCAAATCGAGTTTTTTTGAAATCATGTCCATTGAAACAGTGCTGTTAACCTCAATCTGTGAAGACCCTGATTCACTTTTTTTAGTTGTTACTAAAATTACACCAGCAGCACCTCTTGAACCATAAATGGCTGTAGCCGAAGCGTCTTTTAAAATATCAACTGATTCAATTTCATTTGGAGGTAATTGATTTAATAAATCAACATTTCCCTGAACTCCATCAATTACTACCAATGGATCGCTCCCTCCAATTAAAGATGTAATACCACGTATTCTGATACTTGGGCTTGTTCCCGGTTCACTCCCTGTTTGTGTAATAACTACACCTGCTGCCTTACCGGCAATTTGTTGAAGTGGATTCGTTGTTGCTCCTTTGTTCAGATTGTCATTTGTCACACTTGCCACTGCACCGGTTACGTCTTTTTTTCGTAAGGTTTCATATCCAACTACCACAACTTCTTGAAGATCCGAAGCTTCTTCTGACAAAATAACTTTTGATGTCAATTTGCTAACAGAAAGCTCAATTGACTTGTAGCCCAGAAAACTAATTCTGACTACTGATTTCTCTGAAGCAACTTTAAATACAAAATTGCCGTCGACATCCGTAATTGTCCCATTTTGAGTTCCCACTTCGAGAATACTTACGCCAGGTAAGGGCTCTCTTTGTTCGTCCAAAACTTTACTTTTTACAGTATATTGCCCTTGAGCGTTTACTGTAAATCCGGCAAACATGAATAAGATGCCGATAAGCAGAAATTTCAATTTCATACTAATTAAATTTAAAAGGTTAATAATTTAACAATTTGTTTGGTTTCCTCTCATGATTACGAAAATATATTAATAAGCATTTTCCGTAACTCACCTTGCAAATGTATTGGATGCAACGATAAGTTATAAGAGTGATTACAAAAAATGTACGAATTAAAACAGTTAAATGTGCAGTAAGATGCTGATTTTAAATAAAAAAGGCATCCTGTTGGATGCCTTAAAAAGTACTCGTTGTGTACGATTGATTTAATTTATTTTATCAGAAATTTCTGTTTTTACGGATTCTATTTCCATGATTTTATGCTCGAATAATTCATTTGGAATGATGGAGCGGTTCTTTACTTTCGTCTTATAGTTCTTTACGGTTGATAACGAAAAATCAAGAAAGTTGGCTATGCGCTCGCTTTCAGTAATTCCCAGACGAATTAAAGCAAATATCCGTATTTCGGGCGTAAGTATTCCATCCGATTTTATTACTACACGATCTTCTTCGTTAAAAAGTTTATTGTAACGCGATACAAAATCCGGAAAAAGTTTTGTAAAAATTTGGTCGAAAAGTGCAAACATTTCTTCACGCTCTTTCCGTAAATCCGAAGAAGTTGAAAGTTCAAGCAATTGATCGAATTGTCTGCTTCGTATTTTTCGGGCAATCATTTTCCTATAATCTTCTAATTTTTCTAAGTAAGCAGAATTTGTGCTAAAAAAATAGCCTATGTACTCATCTTTAATGTGATGAGCTTCTTTTAATCGTTCATTTATATGTAGTAAATCAATGTTTTGCTTGCTGAGTATTTTCTGAACTTCAGTCAATTCCTCATTCGATTGCAATAAGTCTTTATTTTGCTGAAGAATTAATAAACGGGCAGAATTTAATCTTTTCTTTTGTTTTAGAATTATGAGTGTGGCAATTACAAATAAAATAAAAAGCAACGAAATTAATCCCGAATACATCAACAGCTTGTTCTTTTGCTCATTAATAATTTCAAATCTGCCTGCTTCGATAATTGGCAAAACGCGTCCAACTTCAATTTTCCGTTGACGTGCATTGTAAAAGTTAGCATCGTCTAACGCCAGAATATCATACGAATACGCCCGTTGTACATCGCCTTGAATATAAAGTAATTCTGCCAACTGCCGAATGGCTGAAGTTTCTTTTGTGGCAAGTTTAATGTCAGCAATTGCGGCCGACGAAAAGCATTCAATTGCTTTTGTAGTGTCACCTTCAGTTTGATAAAAGAATCCTAACGTTGACGTAATTATGGCATAATCATGTAATCCGGGATGTTCAGTTGAGAGATATTGGTTGGCTATTGTAATTGCTTTCGGAAAATCGCCTTCAAGTTGGCATATCCTAATCTTAGCCATTATTTCATTTGGACTAACCTGATTTGATAACGCAATTGAATACCGACAATATTTTAAAGAATTGTCGCGGTATTTACTATAATATGGCTCAGCCGCAGAGAAATCAGCCATATTAATATTTAAAGTCGACAAGAATGAATAAAAATCAGCTTTGGTATTTGTCTGAAGTTGGGTTGTGTCAATTGTATTTGAAATTTCAGAAGCTTCTTTGTATAAACCGGCTGAAACACAACTGAAAGCGAGAGCAATTTTTGAATTAGCAATAAAATCCGGATTATTCAGTTTTACAGCCATTTGTAACATACGTCCGGCGTATGAATAAGCCGAGTCATATTTATAAGACCTATATTCGTTATATAACTCTGAACATAAATTATAGCGGTGGGTTAATGAGCTATTTTCTTTGTGAAATTGAACTTCTAGAGTTTGAATTTTTTGTTTTTTTACCGTCTCGTACGATGATCGTTTGGCAATGCATACATCGAGCTCTTTCAACGCGTTGACGACAATGCTGTTTTTGGAATAAGCAAAAATAGGAGCGAGAAGTATAATAACAAAAATAGCTTTTTTTAACATGTATTTTCAATCGGTAAGAAGAAGTAAAATTTATTTGATAGTATAAATACAAGTGAATGAGTAAAAAAGCTCATCTCCAATTTGTAAAATATTGTCAAACTAATAATAGGTTAAGCGGATGCAAATATATAAATTATTGTTGTAGAAAAATAATGATGTTATTTATTTCCCTAAATCTTCAAATCTTTGCTTTTAAATTTATATTTCATCTTTTTGAACATAAAGCATTGAATGTCTCAAATAAATAGTGGAAGCCCATTTCAAATTGGGCTTCCACTATTTAAATTAAAATCTGTAGGAAATGCAGAGATTATTTCCAAACTAAAACACCCGCAGGACTCATATCTTTTGTTCCGAAAATAATTTTTGACGTTTGTGGAATGTCAAGAGTAACATTTGACGATGAATAATTATTCGCAATCCAAAAACCATCGCGCCAGTTTACTATAACACCTTCGGGTAATTCATTTGTTGAAATTCCAGCAGTTTCGTACACTTTCTTCAAAACAGCTTCTTCTAGTTTTCCATCATTAGAGTCTGTGCCAATGTAAGTAACCGTTCCTTTGCCAAGTTTATGATGGATAACAGATGCCTTTCCAGCATAGAACTGATCGGCATATGTGGCCCAGGTTTCAGCTCCGGTAGCAGGTTCCAAAATGTCACCCCATATATTCCAAAGGTAAGTTTTTCCATCAAAGGCGACTTTTGCTTTCATATTTGGACCTAACATATCATTCATAACTATTTTTCCACCAATCAGATTTGTTATAGCATCTGCCCAAGGTGCTTCAAAGAAATGTCCGTTATGATCTTTCAGCCCGGTACGGCATGAAATAACCAACTGACCACCATTTTCAGCGTATTGTTTCCATTTGTCAATCAAAGCTCTATCAACCATTTGAAAGGCCGGAATTACAACCACAGGATACGAAGATAAATCTTTATTTGCGTCAATGATATCAACCGGTGCACAAAGTGATTTGATACATGAATAGTATTTTGTAATATGGTTGCGCTCGTTCCATTGCGAAGTTTGAGGTTGAATTGTTGTTTCCCAAACATTGTCAACATTATAAAGTAATGCCGTTTTACGTGCTGCATATTCTTTTGGAATTGGTACGTTTGGAACATACAATTTCCTCAATTCACGAATTTCTTTCATAAATTGACTGTATTGTTCACCACCATTTAGCGGCGTTATACCGTCGGTTCCAACCATTCCATAATGAAATTGCTCTCCGCCAAAAAGTGGTTGACGGAATCGATACGAACAAATAAAATCCAGTCCGCCTGCAAAAGCATTCCATAACCACATATGAACTGCTCCGGGATAAGGCTGCGGATTGTAGGTTCCCCAGTTTACCTGACCGGGTTGAAGCTCCATAACGCCTGTAACGCCATTGACTGATCGGAAAAAATCATTGGAAAATGAAATCAACCACGGATCTCCCATGCGGAAACCTTGATTGCCAACTCCATTGGTATAACCTGCAACTGGATACATGGTGTAGCTTATAAAATCAAGATCTTTATTTCTCCAAGGATCAACATCGCTGTGATTGTTCATGAAATTTGTTGTTACAAATTGCGACTTTGAGACATTCTCTTTTAACGTTTTATTTTGCATAGAAATAAAAGCAGCACATGCATCAGCATTGAATCGTTTCATATCTACCATTGATGTTGGACTTGCTATTCCGGATATTAATCTGCCGGCATTAGGCATTTCTATCTGATCAAAATCAGAATATAGGCCTGACCAAAATGCAGTTCCCCAAGCCTGATTCAATGCATCAATTGTTTGGTATTTCTTTTTCAACCATTGCCTGAATGCTTCTTGTGCCGAAGGGTTATAATCTAATGTACCATAATGCGAAGGTTCATTGTCAATTTGCCAGCCCCAAATTCGTTTATCGTTTCCGTAGTGTTTGGCCATCGCTTCTACCACTTTCTCTGTAAGTTCTTGGTATTTTAAACTCGACCATGAATACTGTTCGCGGGTGCCGTGCATAGCTGTTTGTCCATCTGGTTTTACAACCAACACTTCGGGATATTTCTTTGTTAACCATACAGGTGGAGTAGCGGAAGGAGTGCATAGAATCACTTTCAGGTTGTGTTTTGCTGCCAGTTCAACTGCTTTGTCCAACCATTTGAAATCATAAACTCCTTCGGTAGGTTCAATTTGTGCCCAGGCAAATTCTGCCATGTGTGTGAACTCAAAACCCATGTCAGACATTTTCTTAAAGTCACGATCCCATTGATCAGGATTCCACGCCTCAGGATAATAATAAACGCCGGTTTCGATGAGTTTCTCAGGTTTGAAAAATTGCTTCTGTGCGAGCAACAATATGCTGAATGCCAGAGCAAAAGTAATTAAAATTGATTTTTTCATGGAAAATGATTTTTCAAAGAGAATTTGATTAATATGTTTTAATTTTAAAGTCAACAAAGTTATAAAATAACTTTGAATAATTATCTCCATTTCAAAACTTGAAGATTGATTTGTATTAGAGAATTAAAATCTGATTTTATCATTTTGTTTTACACTAAAATCTGAAATGAGTGCTGAAAGCATAATAAAATGACAAACCCAACTAATTGCTTTAGTTGGGTTTGTTCTATTTCCAAAAATAATAATCAGAAAAATTACACCAAATTTTCTCTGATTTTTGATGCTATCTGATTCATTTCCTCCGGTGTAAGTTTTAGTTTGGGGTCTTTAAAGTTCATATCCGATTCCTTATTGATTGGAATAAGGTGAATGTGTGCGTGAGGAACTTCCAGCCCTATAACTGCTACACCTACCCGAACACATGAAACACTTTTCTGAATGGCTGTAGCAATCCTTTTAGAAAGTAACATCATATCAGCCAAAGTTTCATCGTCTAAGTTAAATATGTAATCTTCTTCAATTTTTGGAATAACCAGCGTATGACCTTTTGTCATTGGATTAATGTCCAGAAAAGCAAAAAAACGATCGTCTTCAGCAATTTTGTAACAAGGTATTTCACCTGATATAATTCTACTAAAAATTGTTGCCATAAAATTTAATTTCTAAAGATTAAATTTCTAAAACTGGGAATTGTGTCTTTCAACGGATGAATTAAAGTGATATTTCCATTACTTCAAATTCCATAACGCCCGAAGGTACAGAGACAGTGGCTTTTTCGCCAACTTTTTTGCCGAGTAACCCTTTAGCAATTGGAGTTGTTACCGACAATTTGCCTTCTTTGAAGTTTGCTTCACTTTCCGAAACAATCATGTAAGACATGATTTGATTCGTTTTTGTATTTTTAATTTTTACACGCGTAAGAATCTGAACTTCGTTCGTATTGATTTTCGATTCATCAATCATGCGCGCCGAAGCTATTGTATCCTTCAAAATTGAAATTCTCATTTCAAGCATACCTTGTGCCTCCTTAGCTGCATCGTATTCAGCATTTTCTGATAAATCTCCTTTGTCACGGGCTTCGCCAATTTGTTTCGAAATAGCAGGACGCTGAACCCTTTCAAGTTCATTTAAATCATCTACCAATTTTTTATAACCTTCGGCGGTCATATAAGTTACTGCCATAGTTGTGCCTCCTTTTTAGGTTTTTTTGAAGTATATAACAAAAAGAATTCCGGCAATACTCGCCGGAACTCTAATTCTAAAGTGTTTATTCTTATTTATTTGACAAATATAAGTACTTTATTTAAGTATAAAGCTTTTTTACTTGTGTTTAAAAGCATTTTTTGCTCAATTTATTTCTTCTAATCTTTAAAATGAATGACAAAAATACACATTCCTTTTTAAAATAGTATCGGTTTAATTGTTTTTTTGAAGTAAATAAAAAAACAATGGGTAACTTCACAGCCACCCATTGCACATTTTAACCTAAACCTTAACTATGAAAAATTTATCTGTTTGTTTACTTTGCAAAAGTGAGAATAATTTTTCAAACTTGCAAATGATTTGAAAAAAAATATTCAAAAAATTTTTTCATTGGAGAATCAATCACTAAATATTTATAGATAAATTATTCATTATTAGAAGTGTGTGTTTTTGTATTTGACATAGTTAAATAATGTGAATCCTTATTTCTTTCATTATTTGATTATAAAATGTACCTTTGTACAACTAAAATATCAACAAATATGAATAGAAAAGAACAACCTGTTGTTTCAACGGACTCTAAATCCGTTTTGAACGACAAAAAACTTTTTATCGAAACTTATGGTTGCCAAATGAATGTGGCCGATAGCGAAGTTGTGGCTTCAATTATGCAAATGGATGGATTTGAACTAACTGATAAAATTATTGATGCAGATGCGATTTTTGTAAATACTTGCTCCATTCGTGATAATGCCGAACAAAAGGTAATTCAACGACTCAAGTATTTTCAGTCACTAAGGAAAAAAAATAAAAAACTCATCGTTGGAGTAATTGGTTGTATGGCAGAACGCGTTAAAGATGAACTTATTGATGATTACGGGGTAAATATAGTAGTTGGACCTGACGCTTATTTGGATATTCCCCATTTGATTGGTGATGTAGAAACAGGAAATAAAGCCATTAATGTTGAACTTTCTACCACCGAAACCTATCGCGATGTTCTCCCTTCACGCATTGGAAATCCAATTTCCGGTTTTATTTCTATCATGCGCGGGTGCAACAACTTTTGCTCTTATTGTATAGTTCCTTACACACGTGGCAGAGAGCGAAGCAGAGATGTGGAAAGTATATTAAATGAACTGAAAGATTTACAATCAAAGAATTTCAAAGAAGTAACACTTTTGGGTCAAAACGTAAATTCATACAGAGCTACAGAAAATGGTGAAACCATTGAGTTTCCCGATTTGCTTCGAATCGTGGCATTGGCTGCGCCCGAAATTCGTTTCCGTTTTACAACTTCCCATCCAAAAGATATGAGTGACCGAACGTTGGAAACAATTGCACAATATCCAAATTTATGCCGCTTTATTCATTTACCTGTCCAGTCAGGTAGTAATAAAGTGTTGAAGTCAATGAATCGTAAATATACACGTGAATGGTATCTGGAGCGTGTTGCAGCTATTCGTCGCATTTTGCCCGATGCTACTGTTGGAACAGATGTTTTCTGTGGTTTTCATGGAGAAACGGAAGAAGATCATCAACTAACTTTGTCGCTTATGCGTGAAGTTGGATTTGATATGGCTTTTATGTTCAAGTATTCCGAGCGTCCGGGTACTTTTGCAGCTAAAAATTTACCAGATAATATTTCTGAACAAGAAAAATTACGTAGATTAGCCGAAATTATTGATCTTCAAAATATCTTGTCGAATGAAAGCAATCAGCGGGATATAGGAAATACTTTTGACGTACTGGTTGAGGGCTTTTCAAAACGGTCAAAAGAACAACTTTTTGGACGGACATCTCAGAATAAGGTAGTTATCTTTTCTCGCTTAGGGCGACGAATTGGAGAGACAATACAGGTGAAAGTAACGGGTGCATCGTCAGCTACACTTTTTGGAGAAGTTGTAGACTAAAATATTTGAAATAAGCGATTTAGACTTATTAAAGAATTTTTTCCGTAATCACTTGTATTATCAAAATCTAATTACTAATTTTGTGAAACTTTTCAAAAAACAGATTGTATTTTATAATAGTCTGTATTATAATAGATTATAAATTGACAAACTACTAAATATTATAAACTAAAACAAAAATCTATGTGGTTAATTGATTCCTCAATCGGGAGAAAGTTTATTATGAGTATCTCGGGAATTTTTCTCGTACTTTTTTTATTGTTTCACAGTTGCATGAATATCGTGGTGATAATTTCGCCAAGCGGATATAATGCAATATGTGGATTTTTGGGAGCTAATTGGTATGCTGTTGCCGGAACAAGTTTGCTAGCTGCTGGTTTTGTAATTCACATTTTGTATGCATTGTATTTGACTTATCAAAACATGCGTGCCCGAGGGAGCGAACAATACGCTGTGAAAAAAAACCAAAATGGTGTTGAATGGACATCGCAAAACATGTTTGTTTTGGGATTAATTGTTTTTGGCTTTCTTGCCTTACACTTGTACAATTTTTGGTTCAGAATGCAATTTGCAGAATTGACAGGACTTCACACAGGCATGTTTGATGCTGCTGATGGTGCTTCTTATGTAAAAGCTTTGTTCAGCAGTTGGATTTATTGTGTAATCTACATTGTTTGGTTGTCTGCTTTGTGGTTACACTTAACACATGGTGTTTGGAGTGCGCTGCAATCTCTTGGTTTGAACAATAAAATATGGTTACCACGCGTCAAAGTTGTTGCAAACATTGTCTCCACCATTGTGATTTTAATGTTTATGTCTATTCCTGTTTATTATTTACTTGGATTTGGCGCTTAATTGTAAATCCTAAAATCGAAAAATTAAATTATGGCAAAGAAACAAGAATCTACTTCGGTAGAAACAAAGATAGATGCTAGAATCCCTGAAGGACCGTTAGCAGAAAAATGGAGTAATTATAAAGCGCATCAGAAATTGGTAAATCCTTCCAACAAACGTCGTTTAGACATTATTGTCGTTGGAACAGGTTTAGCCGGAGCTTCGGCTGCAGCCTCAATGGCTGAAATGGGCTTTAATGTTTTGAACTTTTGTATTCAGGATTCACCTCGTAGGGCACACTCTATTGCGGCGCAAGGTGGAATCAATGCTGCAAAAAATTATCAAAATGATGGTGACTCGGTTTACCGTCTTTTTTACGATACTATTAAAGGTGGTGACTACCGTGCCCGTGAAGCAAACGTATATCGTTTGGCCGAAGTGTCGAATGGTATTATTGACCAATGTGTCGCTCAGGGAGTTCCTTTTGCACGCGAATACGGTGGTTTGTTAGATAACCGCTCGTTTGGTGGAGCACAGGTTTCAAGAACTTTCTACGCAAAAGGGCAAACAGGACAACAATTGTTACTTGGAGCTTATTCTGCTTTAAGCCGTCAAATTGGTAAAGGTGCTGTGAAGTTATATTCGCGTTACGAAATGTTGGATGTGGTTGTAATTGATGGTCGCGCCCGCGGTATCATTGCCCGCAATTTGGTTACCGGAAAAGTTGAACGTTTCTTCGCTCATGCAGTTGTGGTAGGCTCGGGAGGTTATGGTAACACGTTCTTTCTTTCTACTAATGCCATGGCTTCAAATGGCTCAGCAGCTGTTCAAATGTATAAAAAGGGAGCGTACTTTGCTAATCCTGCTTATGCTCAGATTCACCCGACTTGTATTCCTGTTCACGGAGAATTTCAATCTAAACTGACTTTAATGTCAGAATCGCTTCGTAACGACGGTCGTATCTGGACTCCAAAGAAAAAAGAAGATGCAGAAGCAATTCGTGCTGGAAAGAAAAGAGCAACTGATTTGAGCGAGGACGAACGTGATTATTATTTGGAACGTCGTTATCCTGCTTTTGGTAACTTAGTTCCACGTGACGTGGCTTCGCGTGCTGCTAAAGAACGTTGTGATGCAGGTTACGGTGTTGGTAACACAGGTTTAGCTGTTTATCTCGATTTCTCTGATGCTATTAAACGTTTAGGTGAGAACGTGGTTCGTGCTCGCTATGGTAACCTTTTTCAGATGTATGAAAAAATTGTAGACGATAATCCTTACAAAACACCGATGATGATTTACCCGGCTATTCACTACACAATGGGTGGAATTTGGGTTGATTATGAACTACAAACTTCGGTAAAAGGACTTTTCTGTATTGGCGAAGCCAACTTTTCCGATCACGGCGCTAACCGTTTGGGTGCTTCAGCTTTGATGCAAGGTTTGGCCGATGGATATTTTGTTTTACCATATACTATACAAAATTATTTGGCTGATCAGATTCAGGTTCCTCGTTTAAGTACTGACCTTCCCGAATTTGAAGAAGCTGAGAAAGCAGTAAATGATAAAATCAAAAAACTTATGAGTATTCAGGGTAAAGAATCGGTTGATCATATTCACCGTAAACTTGGGTTAATCATGTGGGATTTTGTAGGTATGGGTCGAAACAAAGCCGGATTGGAAACAGCATTGGAGAAAATTAAAGAAGTTCGTAAAGAATTCTGGACCAATGTTTACATTCCTGGAAAAGAAGTTGATTTAAATAATGAATTGGAAAAGGCGCTTCGTTTGGCCGACTTTATCGAAATTGGTGAATTGATGGCTCGAGATGCTTTGATGCGTGAAGAATCATGTGGCGGACACTTTCGTGAAGAATATCAAACTCCCGAAGGTGAGGCACTGCGCAACGACGAGGAATTCTCATTTGCTTCTTGTTGGAAATTTACAGGCGAAGGAAACGAACCTGAATTGCTTAAAGAAGCATTAGATTATGAATTTATCCACCGTCAACAAAGAAATTATAAATCGTAACTACTAGATCAATGGAAAAAAGTATAAACGTAACGCTAAAAATTTGGCGTCAAGCAGGTCCGAAAGTTAAAGGTAAATTCGAGACCTATAAATTAGATAATGTTTCCACAGATAGTTCATTCCTCGAAATGATGGATGTACTTAATGAACAATTAATCAACGAACGTAAAGAACCGATAGCTTTTGATCATGACTGCCGTGAAGGTATCTGCGGTATGTGCAGTATGTTTATCAATGGACACCCACATGGACCCGACGGAGAAATTACAACTTGTCAGCTTCATATGCGTAATTTTAAAGATGGCGAAACGATCACGGTTGAGCCTTGGCGTTCTGCCGCATTCCCGGTTATCCGTGATTTGATGGTAGATCGTGGTGCTTATGATAAAATTATTCAGGCTGGTGGTTTCGTGTCAGTAAACACGGGTGGTGTACCTGATGGTAATGCCATTCCAATTTCTAAAGTTGATGCAGACGAAGCGATGGATGCTGCTTCGTGTATCGGTTGTGGTGCTTGTGCTGCTACTTGTAAAAATGGTTCGGCAATGTTATTTGTTGCAGCCAAAGTAAGTCAGTTGGCATTACTTCCACAAGGTAGAGTTGAAGCCGCCCACCGTGCTAAATTAATGGTAGCTAAAATGGACGAACTTGGATTTGGGAACTGTACCAATACAGGTGCTTGCGAAGCAGAATGCCCCAAAAATGTTTCCATTTCGCACATAGCCCGTTTGAATAGAGAATTCCTGAGTGCAAAATTCAAAGACTAATTGTTTTAATAATTTAAACATTACATTTGTTTAAAAATATCAGGTCGGATTTCATAAAGAAATCCGACCTGTTTTGTTTTCCAATCAGTAAAAATAAATTAATAAATATATTTAAAAATCTAAAATTTAATGTTCCCAAAATGAATTCCGAACATTCTCAATTTTAGTTTGTTATTTGAAGCATAAATAACTTTTGAGATTAAATAATAATCGTATAATTAATACACAAAATTATGAAACAAATTAAAGCTATAATTATTCTACTAGTATTTGCAGCAATTTCTGTAAATATTGCTGCACAGTCAATGGATAATATGAAAAGTAAGCACATGGATGCTATGAATCATATGATAAATAGTGCAGTTTGCGTTTTATACCCTACTGTGGGTAACGATGTTAAAGGTGTTGTGACTTTTACAAAAGTTGAAGGAGGCATTAAAGTTGTTGCAGATTTGGAAGGATTAACACCTGGTAAACATGGTATTCATATACATGAATACGGTGATTGTACAGCACCTGATGGAACATCTGCAGGTGGACACTTCAACCCGACAAAGATGGAGCATGGTTCCCCAATGGGATCGATGCATCATGCAGGAGATATGGGTAACATTGTGGCAGATAGTAATGGAAAAGCACATTTGGAATACGTTGATGCAGATATTTCGTTTTTTGGAATGAAATCTATTATTGGTCGCTCGGTGGTTGTTCATAAAGACGAAGATGATATGAAAACGCAACCAACCGGAAATTCGGGAGCAAGAGTTGCTTGTGGCGTAATTGGTATAGGGAAATAAAAACAATAGATTTGAATTCTTTTACAAATGACCGTTTCGTTATTCGAAGCGGTTTTTTTGTTTTTATAAATGACAATTGTAGTAAATATTTGGAGTATTTTTGCAGTCAATCCGCTATGTAGGATAAAATAAAAATCAAATAATTAAAAATAAATAAAGTATGGCATTAATAAAATCGGTACGGGGATTTACTCCGCAAATTGGAAAAGACTGCTTTTTGGCAGAGAATGCAACAGTGATTGGTGATGTGATTATGGGCGAGGGATGCAGTATTTGGTTTAACACTGTATTGCGGGGGGATGTAAACTCCATTAGAATTGGTAATCATGTAAATATACAGGATGGTTCGGTGTTACATACTTTGTACGAAAAATCGACGTTGGAAATTGGCGATTATGTTTCTATCGGGCATAATGTAACCGTTCATGGAGCTAAAATTAATAATTATGCGCTCATTGGTATGGGAGCAATTTTGCTCGACTATGCCGAGATAGGTGAGGGGGCAATTGTCGCTGCCGGAGCATTGGTACTAAGTAATACAAAAATTCCACCCTATACACTTTGGGCAGGTGTTCCGGCCAAACTTGTAAAGGCTGTTGAGCCGGAACAAACCAATGAAATGAACCGCAAAATTGCACATAACTATGCTATGTATGCCGGTTGGTTTAAGGAAGAAGATGAAATTCTTGGTGGCTCTAAATAGAAGAATTCAATCAGTCAGGAAATTTATTATTTTTTTTGTTTAAGTTAATTGTCAATCTAAAATTATTTATTAACTTTGGCGTTTTTAAAGCGAATTAAAATTAAAATCTATGTTGATACTGAACTTAGTAAAGCAAGAATGGAAAAAGAGCATTAGGGCGCAGGGATTTTATAAGAATCTGGCTGTAAGTATAATGCTTGGTTTTTTTGCTCTTTATATGGCGGTTGTTTTGTTGTTTTTGGGCTTTTCATTGAATGAAATTCTTGAAAAAGCTGATAACAAATTAAACCCTATGGAATTATTCAATGGTGCAATGTTGTATTTAATGTTGTTTGGGTTGGCAATTCGTTTTTTAATGCAGCAACTAAATACATTTAATTTACCACCTTATCAGGTGTTGCCAATAAAACGGTCTTTGCTGGTTAACTTTTTAATGTTGAAACCACTCACAAGTCCTGTAAATTATTTTTTATTGTTGGTTGTAATACCGTTTTCGATTAAATCTGTGGTAGGGTATTACGGCGTATCGGTGGCAATCCGGTTTGTAATAAGTTTTGTTTTCCTTATTTGGTTTGACTCCCTGATGGCTTCATTTTTGAAGCGAAAATTCGGTTCAGGCTTACTTACTGGTCTTATAATAATCCTTGCACTGGCAGGTATTGTTGCTTTAGAATACTTCAAGTTGTTTTCACTCTTCCATTACTCGGGTATACTTTATAACTTTATTGTTCTGAACCCGTTCGGATTAATTTTGCCACTGATTTTAGTTGGTTTGGTTTTCGTATTGAATAAATGGTTTTTCTCACAAAATTACTATCCTGAAAATTTTAACAGTAAAATTAAAGGAGATAAAACAGTGGCAACTGATTTGTCGTTTTTAAATCGCTTTGGAGTTATAGGAGAAATTATTGGGTTGGAATTAAAACTGATTCTCAGGCATAAACGAACAAAAAGTATTTTGTATATGTCTGGTTTCTTTTTGCTTTACGGATTAATGTTTTATACCCGGAAAGAGTATGCAAACAGTAATGGCTTGCTATTTTTTGTAGCCATGTTTATGACTGGTTTGTTGATGCTAATGTTTGGACAATGGATAATTAGTTGGGATAGTTCTCATTTCGATAGTTTGATGACCAAAAATATTCCGGTACGTACGTATCTGAATGCAAATTATTACTTGCTTATAGCGTTTAATGTGATTTGTTTTGTGTTGACTACTCCTTATTTTTTATTTGGAATGAAAATCGTTTATATGCATTTGGCTGCTTTTATTTTTAATATGGGGGTAAACATTTATTTGCTTTTGTTTTTTGCCACCTATAACACGCGTAAACTTGATTTATCTAAATCGTCTGCAATGAATTATCAGGGCACAACTTATAAAAATTTTCTGATTGTACTACCATTAATGTTTTTACCCATGATAATTGTAGGAGTTTTATCGTCATTAGCTTCAATGAATATAGCTTTATGGACGCTGACTATTTTAGGACTGTTGGGAATTTTGTTCCGAAAACAACTTATCACACTCTGTGTGAATCAGTTTAACCGAAGAAAATATTTAATGGCTGAGGGATTTAGAGAAGGCGAGTAAAGTAACTAATAATTGACAATTAACAACTAATAATTAATAATGTTATGATTCAAGTAACAGATTTACAAAAAGCTTACAACGGTGTAACCGTTTTGAATATCCCTGAATTAATAATTCAACAAGGTGAAAGTTTTGGTTTAGTGGGAAATAATGGAGCAGGAAAAACCACTTTTTTCAGGCTTATTCTTGATTTGATTGAAGCAACATCAGGTGAAGTGAAGATTGATAATCAAAAAGTTGAGCGTAATGATGCTTGGAAAACATTGACTGGTTCATTTTTGGATGAAGGTTTTTTGATAGACTTTCTCACAACTGAGGAGTATTTTAGCTTCGTTGGAAAATTGTATCAGAAATCGGAAGGCGACATTGCTGTGTTCTTGGATTCAATGAAAGATTTTTTCAACGACGAAATACTTGGTTCGAAAAAGCTAATTCGTGATTTTTCAAAAGGAAACCAAAAGAAGATTGGTATTGCGGCGGCACTTATTGGCGATCCAAAAATACTAATTTTGGACGAACCTTTTACGGCGCTTGACCCTTCATCTCAAATTCGTTTGAAACGGTTTCTTACCGATTTGCAAAATCAGTTCAATATGACAATGTTGATCTCGAGTCATGATTTGAACCATGTGACAGAAGTTTGCAAACGCATTGTGGTTCTTGAAAAAGGAAAAATTGTAAAAGATTTGAATACAAATTCAGATACTTTGAAGGAATTGGAAGCATATTTTGCCGTTTAAAACTAATTTAAAGACCAAAATTGACATTTAAAGGAAATCATGGAGCTACAAAACTCCATTGATTTCTTTTTTTTGTTTGTATATTTAAAGTGAAAAACTTTCGTTTACCCGATATTTTCCATAAGCTTCTTTTACGGTGCAGCATTCGGTATAAGCATCATGCTCAAAAAAAAGAATTTGCTGTTTTTCAACCGCTTCGTCAAGTAATATTTTCTTTTCATCCATTGCAGTAATAGGATAGGTATCATAAGCTGAAATCCACGAAACAGGCACTGTCGCAGCAATCGGAATTACATCGCCAACATATACATAGGTTTTCGTATCTGAATGGATATAACTTACCAATTGCCCAACTGTATGACCGTTAAAGATTCGAATTTCCACTTCTGGACAAATCCATTGGTTCTCAGTTACTAATTGTAATTTTCCTGCTTGTTGAACAGGTATCATATTTTCTGGAAAATATGAATCACCTTCCCTTACATTTGGGCTGAGAAAATTTTTCCATTGGGTTTCTCCAACCCAATGCGTAGCATTTTGAAAAGTAAGTTCCGTTTTTGAATTATCAAAGTTGTATTTTGTGCACCCACCGCAATGATCAAAATGCAAATGTGTAAGCACAACATCCGTTATATCAGAACAATGATATCCAAGCTTGTTTAATTCAGTTTCGAAGTTTATAATCTTTTTGAAATCATAGTACTTTAAATAATCTAATTGCTTGTCGCCTGACCCTGTGTCAATTAGTATTAATCTATTGCCTGTGTCAATTAACAAACAACGCATGTTTAGCTGACAGAAATTCTCCTCGTCGCATTCATAACGTTTTTGCCAAACTCTTTTGGGGACAACTCCAAACACTGCTCCACCATCAACATGAAAAGAACCGGCTTCAATTTTAAATAATTTCATTTTTTAAAAGTAAAAGTTAATTGAAAAAAAGGATTACAAAACAACAAGTTTTAAAAGTGAAAGAGATTTAAAATTTCGAACTTTTCGAACTTTTTACTTTACAAACTTTATGAACTTCCAAACTTGACAAACTTTTTAGTACATTTGCGTTTTAATAAAATTCATTACAAAAATAACAAAAATCATTCATCTTCCAAGCTTATGCAACGTGTTCATTTTATTGCAATAGGTGGAGCAGCCATGCACAACTTAGCTATTGCTATCAGCAAAAAGGAAAATTTTCAAGTTACCGGTTCGGATGATGAAATTTTTGAACCATCTTTAAGTCGGTTAAAAGAAAATGGCTTATTGCCTGACAAAATGGGTTGGTTCCCTGACCGAATACATAAAGGTTTACGTGCAGTAATCCTTGGAATGCATGCCACCGAAGATAACCCTGAACTAATTCGGGCAAAAGAACTTGGTCTCAATATTTATTCATTTCCTGAATATCTGTTCCAGCAAACCCGCAGCAAAACCCGCATTGTAGTAGGTGGAAGTCATGGCAAAACAACAACTACAGCAATGATATTGTTTGTTTTAAAGAAACTTAAAATTGATGTTGACTACATGGTAGGTGCACAAATTGAAGGTTTCGATAATATGGTAAGGCTTTCTTACGAATCGAGGATTGCAGTTTTTGAGGGCGATGAGTATTTAACTTCACCGATAGATCGTCGTCCAAAATTTCATTTATATAAACCTCATATTGCTGTACTTACGGGTATTGCATGGGATCATATCAATGTTTTTCCTACGTTTGATAATTATGTTGAGCAATTTAAACAATTTGCCGATTTAATGGAAATGCAAGGTCGCTTGATTTATTTTGATGGTGATGAAAATCTGAATGAAATTGCATCGCATTTACGTCGGGATATTGTACCATTTCCCTATAACACACCGGAATATGTAGTAAAACAAGGTGTTACTTATCTGATTACTAAATATGGAGATGTGCCTTTAAAGGTTTTTGGCGAACATAATTTGCAAAATATGAATGCTGCCCGACTTGCCTGTAAGCAAATAGGTGTGACTGATGAACAATTTTATTCTGTAATTTCCGAATTCCCCGGAGCTTCCAACAGGCTTCAAAAAATAGCTGAAACAGCAAACTCAGTGGCTTTTAAAGATTTTGCGCATTCGCCTTCCAAACTTAGGGCAACAGTTAAAGCTGTAAAACATCAATATCCCGACCGCAGATTGGTTGCTTGCATGGAATTGCATACTTTTAGTAGTTTGACTGAAAATTTTCTTCCTCAATATTCGGGATGTATGGATGAAGCTGATATTGCTTTTGTTTATTACAACCCGGAAGTAATTCAACATAAGCGGCTGAAAGAAATTGATCCTGAACAGGTCAAAATGGCTTTTGGTGGTAGTAATTTAATAGTCTTCACAAATTCTGAAGCTTTGCAAAATAAACTCCGGGAATTGAATTATGATAATTCCGCTTTATTATTGATGACTTCAGGTAATTTTTCGGGTGTTAATTTGACTGAATTTGCCAATGAACTTTTTAAAATATAGTATTTGCAAGTTCACAAGACTATAATGCAAGTTAACAAATATCCAATTCAAGAATTTTAAAATGACTGAAAAACAAAAATTATTAGATAACCGTTATATGCGGATGGCAAGAATATGGGCTGAAAACTCGTATTGTGAGCGTAGAAAAGTTGGAGCGTTGCTAGTAAAAAACCAAATGATTATTTCGGATGGTTATAATGGAACCCCTTCTGGTTTCGAAAATAAATGTGAGGATGAAAACAATGTGTCTAAACCTTATGTTTTACATGCTGAAGCAAATGCAATAAGCAAAGTGGCACGCTCTCATAACAGTAGCGATAATGCAACTTTATATGTAACAGCATCGCCTTGTATAGAATGTTCCAAATTAATAATTCAGGCAGGGATTAAACGTGTTGTCTACGGGGAGAAATACCGCATAATGGATGGAGTTGAATTACTTCAACGAGCTGGGATTGAAATTATATTTATTGATGAAGTTTGAAGAGATAAAGTGTAAATGATTGTATGAAAGATACTTGAATTTTAAAACCGATTTTCTTTCATTTTAAATTTTACAAACTTGCTCTTTCAGCTAATTTGAAAATTACAAAAAAAAATATGAAAAAAAAAAATTTAGTACTTGTATTAGTTATATTTCTTTCCATTTTTGGCGGTATATTGCTTGGAAATTTAATTTCAAAAAGAGCCAATGGTGCAGGATTATCACGGTTGTTATCTCATAGTAAATTGGATGAATTACTTTCAATCATAAATTCACAGTATGTTGACACCGTGAATATTAAGGAGATGACCGAAGAAATGGCAACTGATATGGTGTCGAAACTCGATCCCCATACAGTTTACATCCCTGCTTCTGATTTGGCTGATGTAAATAGTGAATTACAAGGAAGTTTTAGTGGAATTGGTGTGCAGTTTAATATTCAAAATGACACGGTAATGATTGTGTCGGTTGTTAGTGGTGGTCCGTCTGAAAAGGTTGGTTTATTAGCTGGTGACCGAATTGTTAAGGTGAATGATTCTACTTTTGTTGGTAAAAAGATAACCAACGAAAAGGTTATGAAAAAACTTCGTGGTAAAGATGGAACCAAAGTAGAACTAGGAATAAGAAGACATGGAACAAAAGAAATATTACGCTATTCAATTACACGGGGAGAGATTCCGGTTAATTCAGTCGATATTGCTTATATGATTGAACCGCAGGTTGGCTTTATAAAAGTAAGCAAATTTGCTGAAACAACGTACTCTGAGTTCTTAACAGCTATTACTCGATTACGAAGTCAGGGTGCAAAAAAATACATTATAGATTTACGTGAAAATAGTGGTGGATTTATGGATCAGGCTGTGAATATGGTAAATGAGTTCTTGCCTGCTGGAAGAATGATTGTTTATTCTAAAGGGAAAGCGTATCCACGAGCCGAGGCTAAATCGGATGGTAAAGGTAGCTGCATAAATTTACCGATGGAAGTCCTAATTGATGAATTTTCTGCTTCGGCAAGTGAAATTTTCTCTGGTGCAATCCAGGATAATGATAGAGGTCTGATAATTGGTCGGCGCTCATTTGGTAAAGGGTTAGTTCAGCAACAAATACCTTTGTCCGACGGTTCGGCTGTACGTTTGACAGTGGCCCGTTATTACACTCCATCAGGACGAAGTATTCAAAAACCTTACGTAAAAGGAGATGCAAAGGATTATGAAATGGATATTGTGAATCGATACTTGCATGGTGAGATTGATAGTAAAGATAGCATCCATTCAGCAAATAAGTTGAAATACAAAACTGTAGGTGGACGTACTGTTTATGGAGGAGGTGGAATTATGCCTGATATTTTTGTGCCACGCGATACTTCTGAATATACACCGTACCTCAATAAAGTCATTAATTATGGCTATTTGTATCAATTTGCTTTTCAATATTCGGATAAAAATAGAGCCGTATTAAAGACACAAAAAACGTGGCAACAAATGGATAAGTACTTAGATGCTCAGAATCTACTGACTGATTTTGTGCATTATGTCACTACAAAGGGAATCGCGGCAAACCCAAAACAAATCAACATTTCAAAGAGATTTTTACTCCTTCAGTTAAAAGCTTACATATCCAGAAATACATTAGGTGATTCGGGCTTCTATCCTTTATTGTACAAAGACGATAAAACGGTGAAAGTTGCTTTGGAACATTTGAACAAAAAATAATCCACAAGATGATTGCTTAATTAAAGCTCCCTGAATTAAAAAATCAGGGAGCTTTTTTGTTTTCTCAAACACACTTCTCTCGTTGTTTTAATTTGAAAAGTCTTTTTGCAGCTTCTTTCTGTCTCTTATGACTCTTTTGCACGGTTACATCGTCCTCAAAACTTCAGTGAAGAGGACTTTGCACGGTTACATCGTCCTCAAAACTTTGGTGAAGAGGACTTTGTACGGTTACATCGTCCTCACAACTTCCGTGAAGAGGACTTTGCACGATTACATCGTCCTCACAACCTCGGGAAAGAGGACTTTGTACGGTTACATCGTCCTCACAACTTTGGTGAAGAGGACTTTGCACGGTAACATCGTCCTCACAACCTCGGGAAAGAGGACTTTGTACGGTAACATTGTCCTCAAAACTTCCGTGAAGAGGACTTTGCACGGTAACATTGTCCTCGCAACTTGGGTCTATTCAATAAACTGTGTCAGAAAATCCTGATAAAAAAATCAGGAACCTGCATCTAAGCAAATTCCTGATTCAATGTTTTCTAACTATGGAAATTTATTGTTTGATAATCTTATGTATGCTCCTTCCGGCAGATGTATTTACTTCCATAATATATACTCCTGAAGTCAATTTTGAAAAATCAACTGTTGTACTATTTGAGACTGCTTTCAATAATGAACCTTGTAGGCTGTAAATATTTACAGTTTGAACAGTTCCTGAAGATGTTATATAAACAAAACCACTTGTTACGGTTGGGAAAACAGTAGCACTACTCTGAACCACCGGATTGTTTAAACCTGTGGGTAGAGTAATTTGTTGATCAGTATAAATCAGTAAATCGCCCAGTTGCATTGTTATTGGCGTAGAGGTATTGGTGACATTTAACTGATTGCCCGACAATAGTTCATACCAAGTTCCGGTTTTTGGAAAATTCGGATTGGCAGTTATTGCTCCGGTTCCTGTAAAGTTGCCTAAAATTACGACATTTAATGAACCATTCGTCAAATAAATTCTACGACCATTTGTCCAATCTGTTGTAGTGACTTGCCAGTTCCAACTTGTAGGATTAGAAAATAAATCACTGTATTGATCTCTGAAATTTATAACTTTCGAATAGACATCATGCAAAGCCAAACGGCTAGGAATGTTCAAGTAATCCCAGCGAACTGGTTTAGGACTTGTATTTCCACCGTTGTACAGAATAGAATATGAATATCCCAATTCACCAAATTGCCACATCATTCTTGGACCAGGGTTTAAAAATATAAATGGAGCAATAACTGATAATTGTTTCATAGCAGTTGTAGTATCTAATAGTGCTGTTTGACCATAAGTTACGGCTTTATAAGCCATTCTTTCTTCATCGTGACTCTCAGCATAACCAACACGATTTTTCCCAACCATGCCCGTGAAATCACTGTTAGTTGAAAAGCCCATGGCAGCTTGTTGATATGCTCCGGACATATTCCTCCACAACATAGTATTATGATAGTTTGCTAACGTATCTTCTTCATCAGTGTTGCAAAAATGTTCTAAAATAGGATACCCATTTGGATTAACTGCTTTGATAGCATCAGAATATTCTTTAATATAACTTATGCGCGACGCATCGTAATTCCCAACAGTTGCCGTAGTACTCTGAGTTTGAGTAAAACCTTTACTTAGATCGAAGCGAAAACCATCCACTTTATATTCTGTGAGCCAGAATTGCAAAGCCCTTTTTAACCAAGATCGCACAAAGGAGCGGCTATGATTTAAGTCATTACCAACACTGTATGGGTGAGGAGCAATTGCATTATAATAAGGATTAGTTGTCAGAGGTCTGTTGTTAACTGCATCCCAATAAATCATGCAATACGGACTTAATCCCCAGGTATGATTAAATACAATGTCCAGAATTACAGCCATTCCTCTTTTATGGCATTCATCTACAAATTGCTGATAATCTGATTTTGTACCGTACGCCTTATCTGGTGCAAAGTAAAAGTTCGGATTGTAACCCCAACTGTTATTTCCATCAAATTCCATAATTGGCATTAATTCAACAGCATTCATGCCGAGTGATTTAATGTAATCTAACTTTTGAATGGCAGCCTGGACCGACCCTTGAGTTGTAAAATCACGAAACAGCATTTCGTAAATCATAAGTTTGTTTTGGGCAGGTGCAGTAAAATTAGTAGTTTGCCACTGATATTTTGTTGGATTAATTTGAAAGCAGGACAGAATTCCACTCGCTTGAGTAGGATATGTCCTTAAATTTGGATAAATCAAGTTGTTCTGATTAATATATTGGTCATTATTCGGATCAAGAATTTTTTCGCAATATGGATCCCCAACTCGAATGGCACTGGTAGCTGTCAGTCCATCTACATAATATTGATAGGCATATTCTTTGGTTGGATCAAGCCCGCTTACAGTTAACCAATAAAAATTTGTATTATAACCATAAGTAGTGTTTTCAAGTTGAAGATTCATCATGTACTTATTGTCCAATTTGAAATTATTGAAATCGCCTAATAAATAGACCACAGAAGTTGCATTTACAGGTGCTCCTCTAACTAACGACAAGCAAAAAGTAACTGATCCATCCGAATTAATTGTAATTCCCTCTTTAAGCCCCGAAGGACGAGCTAAGGAAACCTGAGGTTTTGTAACACAGACATAAGCAGTGTCAGTTTTTGTTGAGCCATTTGATGTGGCTTGTTCGATAATGTAATAATTGTCTGCCGTATTGAAAGTATAATTAGTACTAAGTGTGTTAACCCCTGTGCCCGATATAATTGGAGTAGTACCGGTAATATTGGATGTACTGGTGCTGCCTACATATAGGCTGATGTTGCATGATTGTGAACCATTTGATGCATTACCGGTAATAGTAGTGGCAGTACTCAGCGGTACTAAGGTATTTGTAGTAGGAGTAGCTAATTTTACGTTTAATCCCGGTTGATATACCGGAACGTACAAGTTGCTGCTTTGAAGTGAACCATCGGCAGTGCGAACAACGAATGCTAACTGCGTGACAATTGTACCAGCGGTAAGGCTATAATAGGTATTAATATCAGACATTGTTAATGTCCATTTTGTAGTGGTTCCTACCTGTGTGAGTTTGTTAGCAGTAGTATTTGCCTGAGCACTATTTGTCCCATTTGGCCATGGTGTAATCACGTTTTTCCAATCGGAGTTACTGGTACTGGCAGTAGTAATAACCCCTGTATGAACATAGAGAGGTCCTGCATTTCCATTAAGTGCGGTAATATACGAATCATCAAAAGTTACAGTTATAGCGGTACCTGTTTGTTGAACAACAATAGAAGGGCTTGTTGTAACTACTTGTGCTGAAAGAAAGCCAATTAGGAACTGAAAAATAATAAAAAGTAGATTCTTTTTCATTATTGTATAGGATTTTATTTAAAAAATGAAAGTTGTAGAGATTAGATTGCCTTTAGGGATTAAAGGAGAAGAGTTGAAATGGAAATAAGAAAAAATCAATTTCACGGGCCGCATTTTAAAACCCGTGAAATTGAGAATATAAATCAGTAAGTTTTTGTAAAGAGTTCTGTCCGATTTGAACAGAACTCTTTTAAATTTATTGTTTTAAGAAGAAGTAGCTTCCATCGATATCGTTTAATACCGCAATATAAGTTCCTTTTAAGAATGGAATATTTGTACCACCATTTGAACCAATGCCAGCTGGGAAAGTTCCTGCACCCCAATTGTCGGTCCAAGCACCATTTGCTCTGAATTTCATACCACCATTTCCTACAGGAGGCGTGAAATCAGATGTGAATGTATAAGTTGCGTACCAAACATGATTATTGGTTTTCAACGAAGCTGCCATTGCTACATCAGTTCCCCAACCATTAAATTCGCCAATCATGCCCATAGAAGCAAAACTCTTTGTAGGGGCTGTTGCAGTAGCAAAAGTTAAGGTGTTACTTACGGAATTCAAAGTTATTGTATAGTAACCATCAGATGGAACTGTAAAATTACTTGAGCTACCACTCATATATACTGGAGTTAGTTTCCCATCTGAACTACCCCACTGATTCGTCCATGTTCCCATGTCGCTTGCTTTCCCACTAACTATTTTGAATCCATTAGCCGCTTGAAAATAACCGGTATATGTAAATGTCCCATCCCCTGCACTGCTATAAGCATTCCCACTTACAACGCTTAACGGAATCATGGAAACACCAATACCTGCTGCTGAATATGACCATTTACCATCCGCTAAACCAATGATATACCAAGGGTTCGGAGTTACCAATGTATATGGTTTAAGAGAACGTAATGGGTTTATCTTGATAGTTTGCACATTCGAATAAAGCGGATGTGAAGGATTGTTTGTTGAACCTATAGTTGTCATTATCCGCACATCAAAACTCGATTTAACACCTACAGTTGCATTCAGTCCTGTTGGGCTGGTTATCAAATTATATAACTGCACTACAGTAACTGGTAAAGAATCCGAAGTAGAGTTTGTAATAGTTTGAGCATTAGCAAAATTATTACCTGCTTTATCAATTTGTAAGTTATAAGTTACAGTTGTGTTCACACCATAATTTGCAGCAGTACCTTTAAATATTTCAGCTAATCCTGTGCTGTCCATACTCAACACATAAGCTGCTGAATCTTTGTTATAGGCAGTTGTCTTCATGCTTGGAGCACTTAAAACAGGCGCACCAGGACTTGCTGTAATCATCAATTTAGCGTCGTCAGCACAGGCCGCCAATAATAGTCCTGCAAGCAACGATATAAATATTTTTAGATTTTTCATATGATTATTTTTAATTTATTATTTGTTTGAATGGTTAGATTCCTAACCATTCAAACAGTTTTTTATTAATATCCTGTGTTTTGTTTCAAATTAGGGTTAGCATTCAAATCCGCATTTGGAAGTGGGTAGTAATTGCGGAATACAGGAGCTCCCTGACCGGCTTTCACGCCAGCTTTCCATTGCCATAAGTAATTTGCGTCAGTGAGTTTTCCGAAACGAACCAAATCAGTACGACGGATAGCTTCCGAGAACATTTCACGAGCTCTTTCTTCCAGCATAAATGGTAAGGTTAATTGTGTAGAGGTAATTTCACCGTTGCCAAGTGGAAATGCACGGTCTCTCAAAGCATTCACATAAGCAAGTGCTTGTGTTGTTGTTCCACCAGTTCCACCACGTAATACTGCTTCGGCATAATTCAAATAAATTTCGCCTAAACGGAAAAGCGGAAAATCAGTGTCAGGAAAAGATGGGGCAGGATTTGGTGCAACACCTGCACTGTTTTTTTCGCTGTATTTCAACAATGGAGTTCCTTGTTTGTATTGCGAATTATCATCAATACTTGGATGTGCAAAGCCTGTATATAGCATGGTATATCTTGAATCGTCAGTAATTGAGTAGCCTGCACCTGTTGGCGGATTAAAACGAGCTACAAATTCCTGAGTTGCCCTGTTTCCACCCCATGCACCCGGAGAAGCTATTAATGCCTGATTATCACTGTTTACCATGGATGACATCAAGAACATCATACCACCCCACGAAGTTAACTGTGTTCCATCAAAAACAATCGGGAAAATCATTTCTTTTGATTTGTAATTATCTGATACAAACATATTTTGGTAAACCGGTTCGAGCTGATAGCCGGCGCTGATTATATTATTACAATTTGTAATGCATTTTGTATAATAAGTAGGATCAGAAGTTCCCAGATAGGTGTTTGCGTTCAGGTACAAGCGCGATAACAATGCCCAGGCAGCAGCTTTACTTGCATGTCCGTATGCAGTAGCACTGAACCCAACAGATGGAGCTATCAAATCAGTTTGACAAGCAGTTAATTCGCTTTCAATAAAACTAAAAATTTGTTGAGATGTTCCGTAAGGTGGTGGTGTTGCAGTTCCAAGCGGGCTGTCATCATTTACCAATGGACCGTTTCTGTACATATCCAATACATTGAAATAAGCTAAAGCGCGAATAAACCTTGCTTCTGCTCTAAACTGGGTAATAGAATCACTTAACGTTTTAGAAACACCACGGGAAGTTAATTGAGCTGCAGTAGTTTGTTGCAAAAATGCTGTAGAAACACTGATTTGATAGTACAATCTTTCATAAAATGCTTCCAGAAAAATATCTGAAGCTGTCCATGTAAATAGATGAAAGTTTTGAATTGTTTGGTCATTCCAACAACACATAGCTTCGTCAGTAGGAAGTTCCTGAAGATTCCACAAGGGACGTAAATAACCAGCCTGGCTTCCACCATCGTAACCAGTTATATCTACTTGGGCATCACCTCCCTGAATACCGCCTGTGGCTAACCCTGCATATAATTTTGCAAGGAATTCCACATAAGGACCGGAAGATTTCGTAAAAGTCACATTCGAAGTAGTTACAGATTTATCGAGCGGAGTTACATTCAAATCATTTGTACATGAATTGAAAGTAAATGTTGCCACTGCAACCACTGCTAAAATTGTTATTAATCTATATTTTTTCATTGTTTTTTACTGTTTAAAAGTTAAGTTTTAAGCCTACTAAATACACTTGCGGACGTGGATATATATTGTTGTCAATACCTCCGGCTACTTCAGGATCCAATCCTTTATAGTTGGTAATAGTAAACACATTTTGTACTGTACCATATAAGCTTGCAGCTAATTTTGTATTAAACAATTTAGTGAAGTTATATCCTAATGAGATATTATCCATTTTCAGGAAAGATGCATTTTGTACATAATAATCAGAAAAATATTGTGCATTAGCAAAATTAGTTACTAAGGCAGAAGATACTATGTTCATCAAGAATCCTGAAGAAGAATAAGAGTTATTTAGTAATTGATTATTCGACTGCACATTGTTATAATTATAGTTTCCTATTTCTGAATGCATTGAGAAATTCAGGAACCATTTTTTATAAGTCATTCTTGAGCTCAATCCCAATGTAAAATCTGGAGCAGCACTGTGATCAACATACAAATTGTTAGTGGTTCCAGGAATAGTAGCATAGGCTCCTTCAATTGGTTTACCATTAACATCATATACTTGTTTGTAAACATGGAATGAATTTACAGGAGATCCCACTTGATCCCAACCAATTGTGCTGCCTGTTGCTCCACTGATTCCTGAAGTAGTTGGTATTATACCATAATTTGCAATTGTGCCACGTGTTAACTTGGTAATCTGATTGTGATTATAACTCATATTATAGCTCAAATCCCAATTGAAATCTTTTGTTTGTATTGGTCTTCCTCCAATAGTTAATTCAGCTCCTTTGTTTTCAAGGCTTCCAATATTGGTTAATAAATTATTAATAAAGTTTGAACCTGCAGGAACAGGAATAATGTTAAGTAAATTATTTGTAATGCGTTTATAAACTTCTACGCTTGCAGTTAATCGATTATTAAATGCCCCGAAGTCTAATCCAACATTATAAGTGTCGGTAGTTTCCCATTTTAAATTTGCATTAAAACCTGCCGGACGAAGTAAATGGTAAAAACTATTTCCAAATTGGTATTGGGCATCGTTATACGTGCTTATGGTATAAGTTGGAAGATATGAATAATAATTATTACCTACATTTTGTTGTCCTGTAACACCATAACTAGCTCGAAGTTTTAAGTCACTTAACCAGCTTACATCTTTCAGGAATGATTCTTCTTTCAATTTCCATGCCAATGCTGCCGATGGGAATAGACCCCATTGATTACCTGGGGCAAAGCGAGAAGAGCCATCATTACGCAGCGTAACTGTTAGTAAGTATTTATCCATTAATGTATAGTTCAAACGACCATAGAATGAAATTAAGTTATATGCAGCAGGATAATCCACTCTTGGAACATTTGCAATTCCGTCAGTGTAATTGGTTGCACTCCAACTGGTATAATAAAAATGTTGATCAGAATAGCCACCCATTACATCCAACGAATGAACTCCCCATGTTTTTGTATAATTCAAGTAGAATTCCATCAAGGTATTGCTCTTGTATTGATAATAAGGGTCTTCTTCACCTGCACCATTCTTTTTTGAACCCCAAACATAGGACATAGGTGAGTTAGCAGCAATAATTTTATCACCATTGGATCTTGAGAGGTCATAAGCCAAGTTCAAATGTGCTTTTAATTCAGGTAACCCATGAACCGTATAATCAAATTGAACATTTCCAATGCTTTGATAAACTTTAGAAGTGTTATTTTCTTCGGTTAATACTGAAAGCGGATTTGCTGTACCTAACGAAAGCGGTTTGCCATCACTTCCTAACCACATTGTATATCCATTACCATAAGAGCTTTTAGGTATTCCATTGGCATCTAAATTATATACAGATTGTGTTGGATCGTAATTTAATGCGGCACCAATAGCACCAGTATCCGCAAAACGATTGGTAGAATATGCACCTTTTAAATTCACATTAACTTTTAAATGGTCGTCTAAAAATGTAGGATTTAAATTTACAGTTCCGGTTAGACGTTGGAAATTGGAAGTTTTCAAAACTCCATTCTGGTCGGTGTAACCAACTGAAACCCGATATGGTAATTTCCCTGTATAACCTGATACACTTACATTGTGATCCTGACTGGTTGCTGTTTGAAAAATCTGATTTTGCCAGTTTGTATTGGATGTTCCTAACAAGTTAGCTTCTGGAGAAGTTGCACCCCAGTACGATTTTATAAAGTTGGTATATTGACTTGCTGATAAAACGCTAACTTGATTTTGGATACTACTTACGGATGCATTTCCATCGTAAGTAACGGAAAATTTATCTTTCAGAGAACCTTTTTTAGTGGTAATAAGGATAACACCGCCAGTAGCTCTGGAGCCGTAAATGGCTGTTGCCGAAGCATCTTTTAATACGGTGAATGTTTCGATATCTTGTGGATTGATTTCAGAAAGTCCACTTTGTAATCCATTAGTAGTTGACCCATCAATTGGAATTCCATCAATAACGTAAAGGGGATCATTACTTGCGTAAATAGAAGAACCACCACGAATAAGAACAGTGGCACCGGCACCCGGTGCACCACCTGAAGTTGTAATAGTTACACCGGCTAATTTCCCTGCCAACATGTCTGTTAATGACGTTGTCAAGCCTTTGTTAGTCTTGTCGGCACTAATTGCTACAACAGCACCAGTAGCATCGTTTTTCTTAACGCTACCATAACCAATTGCAACAACTTCGCCCAAGGCGATAGCATCTTCGTTTAATTGAATAACAAGATTGGTTTTTCCCGAAACAGGAACTTCTACGGATACGTAGCCTAAATATTTGACTACTAAAGTGGCTTTAGAGGCAGCCGAAATTGTGAATGCCCCGTCATTGTTCGTAATTACACCGTTATTGGTGCCTTTTTCAAGAATACTTGCCCCGAGAATAGCTTCCCCGGTTTTAGCATCTTTCACTACCCCGGAAACTGATATCTGTTGTGCATTGGCAGTCATGCCAAGAACAAACATCGCTAAAACGGCTACAAATGCAAGCAATTTGTGCTTAAAGTGATTGTACTTCATGCATTAAGTTTTTTTAAGGTTGGAAACTTGTAATTATTTATTTACAAAAAATGAAAAACGTATTATTGTTTTTAAAACAATGACTATAACGATATGTTCATTGAATTTAATCCAAAATTTGTTTATCAATTTTATGTGGGCAAAAATAGAGTATAAGTATTTATTTACAATCTTTGTTTTACGAATATAATTCAAAATTTAGGTGCAAACGTTTGCGCTGTATATTTTGAAATTTTCTGCAAATAATTTTTTATTCGGATAATCTATTCTACTTTTGTAATACATATCTTATCTTGAAAGAATACTGTGTAAGTTTCAAGGTCTTGAAATTATGTATTAGAAAGTTGAATTTCTGATTGATACAAATTTTCTATTATAAGCTTTTTGTAACCGATAATTTAAAAGCATGGGAAAAACACAAATCACGATCAAAGATATAGGTCGGGCACTCAATATTTCTCCTTCAACAGTTTCGCGTGCACTAAAAAACCATCCGGATATAAGTCAGGTTACGAAAGATGCCGTAAATAAATATGCCAAAGAATTTAATTATAAGCCTAATACGTTGGCATTGAGCTTACGTATGAGTAAAAACAATACAATTGGAGTTATTGTTCCCGAAATAATTCATTATTTTTTCTCATCAATACTTTCTGGTATCGAGCAAATTGCAAACGAGGAGGGGTTTAATGTAATTATTTGTCAGTCGAATGAAAATTACGAAAGGGAGGTCAAAAATACACAAGCCTTAATTGCTACGAGGGTTTCCGGAGTTTTAGCATGCTTATCGAAACACACCATTAATTACGACCATTTCCAGGATATTATTGACAGCGATATTCCATTAGTTTTCTTTGATAGAATTTGTATAGGTATTAATACCGACCGTGTAGTGGTTGATGATTATTCAGGTGCGTTTGCGGCGGTGGAGTATTTGATACAAACGGGATGCAAACGTATCGCATTTTACAGCTCCCCTTTACATCTGGAGATTTCTAAAAATCGTAAGAATGGTTATCTTGATGCACTTCGAAAATATAGTATTCCAGTTGATGAATCTTTGATTCGGGTTTGTGACACGCGGGAAGAAGCAATTATTATTACTCCGCAAATTTTAGATAGTCCTAATCGCCCTGATGGCTTCTTTGCTATAAATGACCATTGCGCTTCAGGAATAATGTATGCTGTGAAATTAGCAAAACTCCGAATTCCTGAAGATGTTTCTATTTTTGGGTTTTCTGATGGGGAATTAGCAAAAGCCTGTGACCCCATGCTAAGCACCGTGGAACAACATGGTTATGAAATGGGTAAAAATGCTGCAAAACTGCTTCTCGACAAAATTAATGGCAAAACCCATGGTCAGTATACAAATAAAATAGTAAGAACAAATTTAATTATAAGAGGAACCACAAAATAAATATATTTGGGTTTCATGTTTCATGTTTCGGGTTCAAGGTTTTGTCTGAATTGTATATTTTCTATTCAAAAACTTTTTGATTATGGCAACAATAAAACGATTTGAAGATTTAGAAGTTTGGCAAAAATCTCGAGAAATTTGTAAATATATTTTTTCATTGACTAATAAAGACCGATTTTCAAAAGACTTTTCACTTAAAGATCAAATCAAAAGATCAAGTGGTTCGGTTATGGATAATATTGCTGAAGGTTTTGAACGGGATGGAAATAAAGAGTTTATAAATTTTCTGACTATTTCAAAAGGATCAATTGGAGAAGTTCGTTCTCAAAGTTATAGAGCTTTTGATTATGGCTATATAAATCAGGAAGAATTTGATTTTTTGATAAAAGAAACAGTTTCATTATTAGAAAGATTAGGTAAGTTTATTAGTTATCTCAGAAACTCCGAATTCAAAGGAGTAAAATTTAAAAAAGACAATGATAAAGTCGAATAAAAGCAAAAAGCAAAAACACAAAATATGAAACACGAAACACGAAACACAAAACCCCAATTTTCTTTTTTCCAAATACTCAGCTTAAGCATGGGTTTTATGGGCATTCAATTCGGTTATGCATTGCAAAACGCCAATGCAAGTCGTATACTCCAAACTTTTGGAGCTGATATTGAGCAACTTTCCTGGTTTTGGTTGGCAGCTCCTATTACCGGTATGATTATTCAGCCAATTATTGGTCATTATTCCGATCATACCTGGACAAAGTTAGGTCGTCGCAGACCTTTCTTTTTAGTAGGTGCTATTTTGGCGGCAATTGCTTTAATATTAATGCCAAATGCGGGAGTATTTGCAAGTTTTCTTCCTGCTATGTTTATCGGAGCCGGTTTTCTGATGATTATGGATGCTTCTTTCAATGTTGCCATGGAGCCATTTCGGGCATTAGTAGCCGATATGCTTCCTGTCGATCAAAGTACACTTGGATTTTCCATTCAAACCTTTTTAATTGGAATTGGTGCTGTGATTGGGTCATGGTTACCTTATGTAATGGGTAATTGGCTCGGAATCTCAAAAGTGGCTGCCAATGGTGGAATTCCCGATAATGTGGTTTTTTCATTCTATATAGGTGCGGCAGTTATGATTATCACTATTCTTTGGACAGTTTTTACAACCAAAGAATACTCACCGGAGGAAATGGCTCGTTTTAACGTTAACAAGGGAATAGTTGAGGAAGAAAAAAGTAAGTTTTCCGACATTTTCAGGGATATTTTAGCCATGCCTAAAACCATGAAACAGTTAGCTCCTGTTCAATTCTTTTCGTGGATTGCCTTGTTTGGGATGTGGGTTTTTACAACTCCGGCTGTAGCTCAACATGTTTATGGCTTATCTACTGGCGATACAAAATCAGCTCTTTATCAGGATGCAGGAAATTGGGTGGGAATTATTTTTGGTGTTTATAATGGTGTTGCCATGATTTATGCATTGCTTTTGCCGGTTATTGCCCATAAAATTGGACGAAAACTGACACACAGTTTGTCATTAACTGCCGGAGCAATTGGACTGTTGTCAATATATTTCATAACAAATCCTACTACTTTAATTTTTTCAATGATTGGCGTGGGAATGGCTTGGGGTAGTATTTTATCAATGCCTTATGCAATTTTAGCTCCGGCACTTCCACTTCGTAAAATGGGAATTTACATGGGAATTTTTAATATTTTCATTACTGTACCTCAAATTATAAACGGACTTTTTGGAGGAATGATTGTTAAACGATTCTATGGTTCGCAAGCAATATTTGCATTAATTATGTCAGGTTGTTTTTTGATAATTGCAGCGATTAGTGTTTTATGGGTTGATGATAAAATACAAACTCCCCATAAAGTGCTCTGAAAAATTATCAGTAAATATAATATGAAACCTCTCAAACAACGATTGTTTCGAAAATAAAATATTATGAATAAAAATATACTAATTGATCCGTGGTGCATAGTTGAAGAAGATTTCAATGCTGAAAATCAGCTTAAAGCCGAAAATGATTTTTGTTTGGGGAATGGTCTTATCACCCAAGGAGCAAATTTTGAAGAATATTTTTCTGGAAAAACCAAACATGGATCTTATATTGATGGAATTAATAATTATAATTTTGATAAAACAGCCAAAAGTAAAAATTCTGAATCAAAAAAGGAAATTATAAATGCTCCAAACTGGACAGGAATTATTGTCAGATTGAATGATACTGTTCTAGATCTTATAACATGGGAGGTGCTGAATTTCAAACGAATACTGAATATGCATGATGGATGTCTGGAAAGAACTTTTGAGGCAATCTCCTCAAAGGGACATCACATTCAGGTATCTGTGAAAAGATTTTTAAGCATGGCCGAAACCGAAGTTGGAGCTATCAGTTATTCCGTAAAATCATTAAATTTTGAAGGCCGTATTTCTTTTATGCCTCTTATAGATGCTGATTTTGGTAATGTATCTGGTAATAATATTGAACCGATTTGGAACGTTTTACAAACAACAACGCAGCAAGATGTAGCTCATTTGTGGACTCAAATCCGATTAACTGATTTTCATGTTTGTTCGGCATTGACCTATGTTTTGTATAAAAACAATGAACAATTGAACCTAATTCCTATAAAAATAGAAAAAGAGAAGACTGCCGGGTTTAGCGTTGGTACAGATGTAAAGTCGGGTGATACGTTATGTTTGAATAAATATGTAGCAATTTTAAACTCGTTGAATCATCCGGGAAAAGACTTAACAGAACGAACTTATACGTTGGCACGTGTAGCCAGACAAAAAGGCTGGAATAAATTATTTGACGAACATACTGCGGTATGGACTGAAAAATGGATAAATGCTGATATTATTATTGATGGAGATATTGAAACTCTGCAAGCAAACAGGTATAAGATATTTCGCGAAATCTTAGGTTTTGAAAGTCATAAGTACAAGTTTAATAATTGAAAATCAGATTTTAAAGTGTTTGAATAGGTTGTGGTATTTGTTTTTAAATTTAAATTCCTAACAATGATGAAACGTATTTTTTTAGGTTCAATTCTAACCCTGCTTCTATCCCTTCAACTCATTGCCAAACCCGTTAAATTAGTTGATAGGATTGATCCTACTTACTGGTGGACAAATATGAATCAGCCTGAGCTCCAACTCATGTTACACGGATTGGGAATAAGCAAAGCTATAATTTCGATTGACTATCCCGGAGTTACGATTGCTCGCAAAGAATTGACTGATAATCCAAATTATGTCTTTTTATACTTGAATATTGACAAACAAACTTTGCCCGGCAAGTTCAACATTATACTAAAAAAAGGGAAACAGAAACAAACCTTCGTTTATGAGTTAAAAAAAAGAAGAGCTGGCTCAGCTTCAAGAAAAAGTTTTACCAATGCTGATGCCATTTATTTACTTATGCCCGATAGGTTTGCGAATGGAAATCCTGCAAATGATTCCATTCCGGGTTATCATCAAGGCGTTCACCGCGAAATTCCAGGTGCACGTCACGGCGGCGATATTGATGGTATCATTTCAAAAGTTCCATATTTGGCTGATTTAGGAATAACCACTTTGTGGACTACACCCCTTTTTGATAACAACGATACACAATATTCTTATCATCATTATGCTTGCTCCGATTATTACAAAATTGATCCTCGCTTTGGAAAAAATGAAGATTACCGAAGGCTTTCGGATAGTTGTCATGCAAACGGATTGAAACTGATTATCGATGTTGTTCCGAATCATTGCGGTTCGTCGCACTGGTGGATGAAAGATTTACCTGCAAAAGATTGGTTGAATACCTGGCCAACGTATACTTCGTCGAATTATCGGATAACAGCCTGGACAGATCCACATGCTTCTGATACTGATTTGTATCGGCTTACACACGGCTGGTTTGCACCAAATATGCCCGATTTGAACCTCCAGAATCCACTGCTTTTCGATTACCTGCGACAGGTTTATGTATTTTGGATTGAAACAGCCAATATTGATGGAATGCGTGTGGACACTTATCCTTATAACGACATTCACACGGCTGCCAAATTTGTACAGTCCATTCGGACTGAATACCCAAACATGAATGTAGTAGGCGAATGCTGGGTAAAGACACCTGCCGAAATTGCTTATTTTCAATCGGGTAATAACAACAAAGATGGGTTCGATTCACGTCTTACAAGTGTTATGGACTTTTGTCTTAAAGATGTCTTCAGCGAAGCATTTAATGAAACTGAAAGTTGGGATGGTGGCATGTCAAGATTTTATTCGCTTTATGCACAAGATTTTGTGTATCCTAATCAGAATATGATTATGAACTTTCTCGACAATCATGATATTGACCGTTATTCAACTTCAGTAAAAAGGGATGTTCAAAAATATAAAATGGGGTTGGCAATGTTGATTACCTCACGTGGATATCCACAAATATATTATGGGACAGAAATTATGCTCGACGGAATTGCAGGCAGTTACGAAGGAAATCGTTTTGATTTTCCGGGTGGCTGGGCAGCCGACAAACGGAATGCTTTTACTCCCGAAGGCAGAACATCGACGCAGAATGAAGTGTTTAATTATCTCAAAACCTTATTGAATTACCGAAAAAACAATCCGGTTCTTCAAAGTGGACGAATGAAACAATTTATTCCTGAGGATGGAATTTACGTCTATTTCAGGTATAACAGCGAAAAAACAGTGATGATTATTGCAAATAATAATCAAACTCCTAAAGTTCTGGATTTGAAACGATTCAATGAAATGCTTGAAGGTAAAACTCAAGGCATAGAAATAACAAACGGTGAAACTTACTCGTTACAAACTTCTGTTCCTGTTCCGGCAAAAACAGTTTTGATTCTTGATATAAAATAGAATATTTTTTCCAAATATAAATTTTAATTCAAATTATTATGAAAAAGATTTCATTAAAAACATGGATTGGAAAAATATTGTTGGCACTCGTTCGATTCCCATTTACACTTCTGTTTATCATTGGCTTATCTGTTTTATGCTTTTTGTCAATTCAAAAAGTAACGATTCACGAAAACTTGTGGGCATTCTTTATTTTGGGTTTGCTGCTTAATGTTCCTGTAACACTGTTATTGGAGGAATTTAAAAGCCACATAAGTAGAATCTTGCTCAATTTGGTAGCTATCATCTTATTATCGGTATATTGTTTCACACTTCCCAATAAATTACTTGAATATCAAAGCTTCCAACTCATTGCTTTAGGGAGTGTATTTGTTTTGTCTGCTTTTGTCAATTCGTTTTTGAAACGGGATAATGAAATTCAGTTTTGGAACTTTAGTAAAAACAGTATAATTCAAGTGTTTATAAGTTCTGTCTTTTCACAGGTTTTGTTTGCCGGATTGGCATTGGCAATGCTTTCACTTGACAAACTATTCAATATTCATATTGATCATAAAGTTTATTCTAATTTGGCTGTTGTTTGTTTTGTGATTTTTGCTCCGGTTTATTTTCTTTCAAATATTCCCAATGAAATTGAGAAGCGTAGCAAAGAAATTACTTTCAACAAGATCCTTAAAATTTTTGGTTTATACATTTTACTACCTATTTTAGCTGCTTATACACTCATATTGTATATTTATCTTTTTCAGATAATTATAAAATGGCAACTTCCAAATGGATGGGTCTCAACCCTAGTTTCGGTATTGGCAATGGTTGGATTTTTATGTATGATGATTTTATATCCGCTCAGATTAACAAGAGACAATAAACTTATTGATCTCATGTCACGTTATTTTCCAGTTGTCCTTTTGCCATTATTAGTACTCATGTCGGTGGGTATTTTTCGTCGAATTAGTGATTATAGTTTGACTATAAATCGTTTATATGTTTTGATATTGAATATTTGGCTGTATGGAATCAGTATTTATCTTTATCTTTCGAAGTCAAATTATTTGAAATGGATTATAATTTCATTTGCACTTATAGCATTTTTAAGTTCTGTTGGCCCGTGGAGTGTGTTTAATGTCACTCGTCATTCACTTGACAATCAGTTGAATGAATTATTGCTTAACAATCATTTGTTGAAAGATGGTAAAGTTGCAATCGGAAAAGAAGATACGTTTAAAGTAGACTCGATAACGAAAATGAAAACTGTAGGAACTATTAAATACTTGGTGAGAACTTTTGGGAATGAATCGATTCAAAGATATTTTTCGGCTTCATTGAAAGATAAATCAGAATCAGAAATTCTGGCAATGCTAAAAATGGGAAACACTCATAAATCGGAAGACTACTTTTGGATTCAGATGAACGATCAGTCTTTATTAGTTGATATACAATCTTATCATTCATTTTTGAAGTTAAATTTAAGAGGTGTACAAACAATGGCTAATCAAGATAATAAAGTTGATATTAGTCTGAAAAATGATAATTTATTAGTCATTGCTAAAAATAGTACAATGATATCAATTCCTTTGAAAGAAAAGGTGAAATTCTTGGTTCGAGAGAAGCAAAAAAATGAAACCAAACAATTTAAAAAGGATGAATTAACTATTAAAGGCGAAAATTTCACCTTAATCATAACTTCCATTGCTGGCAAATACAATGAAATTCAAGATAAACTTACTATAAATACTTTTGATGCTTATCTTTTTTATTAATCTGTTAATAAGACATTTAATTATAATATGAGAAAAAATATTTTTACGTTACTTTTAGCAATACTTACATTTTCATCTTGTCAGCTAAAACTAAATTATCCACCCGATTCCGAAAATAATAAAAATCTGAATTCGCTGTTGACACTAATGATCGGTCATAACACGCTTTATCTACAGGATTTTATACTGAATCCGAATGAAATCGATTCAATTACCAGTTCATCGTCCAAACTTGCATGTAAAATTGATAGCAATAAAATGACCGCAACTTTGGATGTGTCGAGCAACATGGAACATTTTGTAAACCTAAAACTTTGGTTGAAAGGAATTCCTTATTCAGTTCCGTGTCGTAAAACAGATAAGATTGACTATAAATTCACATTTAATCCACAAGGCAAAACCTATAAAAAAGTTCAGATATTGGGTCAGATGAATGATTGGACTGCATCAAAAACTCCCGATTTGAAGCTAAATGAAAAAGGCATATACGAAGTTTCATTAAATCTTAGTCCCGGTACATATTTATATCAATTAAGCCTTGATGGAAATCAAAATTCCGACCCGACCAATTTAAATAAAGTGGACAATGGGTATGGAAAATTCAATTCCATCCTGCAAGTAGCGGGAAACAACGATAAATTTCCAACACTTTACACCGATAAATATGGACTTTCAAGCATTACATTATCAACCAACAAGGATGTGAATAATGTGTTTGTTTATTGGCAGAATTTTCTTTTGCCAACAAAATATTTGATGGTTGATAAAGGGAAAATTATGATTAGCATTCCGGCTGAAGCTGAAAAACTGGGTCGTTCATTTATTCGTGTCTGGGCAAGCAATGATTTTGGAGTAAGCAACGATATGTTGATTCCGCTAGAGAAAGGCAAAGTGCTGACTGATTCTACCGAAATTACACGCGAAGATAAGCAAGCTCAAATTATTTATTTTGCACTGGTTGACAGATTTAAAGATGGTGACAAAACCAATGACCATCCGATGAACCGACCTGACGTCAATCATAAAGTTGACTATTGGGGTGGCGATTTAGCTGGCATTCAGCAAGAAATTGACAATGGATATTTTAAAAAGTTAGGCGTAAATACCTTATGGATTTCACCTGTAAATCAGAATCCAATAGATCCCTGGGGATATTATGCCCCAATGAAAACGAAGTTCTCGGGTTATCACGGATATTGGCCGATTTCTTCTTCCAAAGTCGATTTCAGGTTTGGAACCAATGACGAATTTAAAGGATTAGTGACCGATGCACATAAGAAAAATATGAATGTCTTGCTCGACTATGTGGCACATCATGTTCATATTGAACATCCATTTTATAAACAACATCCTGAATGGACAACTCCTTTGTATTTGCCCGATGGAACTATGAATACCGAAAAATGGGACGAGTACAGGCTAACTACATGGTTTGATACCTTTATGCCTACCCTCGATTTGTCAAATTCAAAAGTAGTGGATATGATGACTGATTCAGCCATGTATTGGCTCAAAGAATTCAACTTGGATGGTTTCCGACACGATGCAACCAAACATATTACTGAAAAGTTTTGGCGCGAATTGACCTTGAAAATCAAAAAGCAATACAATGGAAATAAACTTTATCAAATTGGTGAAACTTACGGAAGCCCCGAATTGATAAGCAGTTATTTGACAACAGGAATGCTCGATGGGCAATTTGATTTTAATGTGTACGATGTGGCAAATACAACTTTTGCCGGAGTGGGTGGCAGTAATTTGCAACAAGTGCAAACTATTTTAAATTCAAGTTTATATACCTACGGAAGTCATAATTTAATGGGAAATATCTCCGGCAATCATGACAAACCGCGATTTATGGCTTATGCCTCGGGCGATTTGAAGTTTGGTGAAGATTCAAAGGCAGCCGGTTGGGAGCGCAATATTGGGATTACTGATTCCACGGCTTACGATAAATTGTTTCTTATGCATACATTCAACCTGACTATTCCGGGAATTCCGGTGATCTTTTATGGTGACGAAATTGGTTTGACCGGAGCCAATGATCCAGATTGCCGTAGAATGATGAAATTTGAAGGTTGGAATAATCGTGAAACTAAACTTTGGAAAGAAGTTTCTAAATTAGCACATTTGAGAAGCGACAATCCGGTAATGATTTACGGTGATTTTATAAATATTCAAGCAACAAAAGACAGTTGGGTTTATGCACGAAAGTATTTTGATAAAGAAGTCCTTGTATTTATCAATAATTCAGCTAAATCGAGAACGATTGAGGTGAAATTACCCGATATATTGAAAAATACCGATTATAAATCTACATTTAATCATACCTTTGTAATCAAAAATCACAGTGTAAGTATTGAATTGCCGGCTTATAGTGCCGATATTTTACTCTCTGACTTAACAATTTCAACCTAATATATGATTCAAATCAAAGACAGTACGTTAACAGCAGCATCGCAGAAAGGCATGGATGAATTTCTTCAGGTTTTTACGGATGCTTATCTGGAAGCTATAGGAGGAACGCTTACTGCTGAGAATATGTCGCTACTCAATGGTTCGCAACATACCTTGTTGGCACACCGTTTTTTTCAGGACGAAATGCGCGATGGTGGTTTTGTGCAGTTGATCCAGAACGGCTATGGAGGCTATATTTTTGGAAATCCTTTTGCAAAAGCTATTAAACAATTTGGAGCTGTGGAATTATCAAAATTAATTTACAGAGCCAAGGAAATTTACGATCCGAATAAAGCAACTCTGGAACGCGAAATGAACTACGAAGAATTTAACGCCTTGTACGTTGAATTTGAAGCTTTCGACGACCTCGAGGAAATTTATTTCGATATTGAGGAACAACAAACGGCATTAATTGCTGCTTATGTGGATGAGCATATTGCTGATTTTGCCGAAATAATTGTCTGAGGGTTTTAGGGCATTTCAAATTTACAAAAAGTAGAACCGGTTTAGGTTTCAACTAAACTGGTTCTGCTTTTTGTTATATCGGTTTATGTTTAACCTTACCAAGTTCGTCTCAATTTTAAACCAATTCATCTAAAATGTGAACTGGTTTACTTCAAACCTAAACTAGTTTACTTCAAACCTAAACTAGTTCAGCAAAAAACTAAACTAGTTTACTAAATACATAAACAAGCTAATATTCTCAGTCCAACAATCCTTTTACTCTTTCCAAATCTTCCGGAGTGTCAATGCCAACAGTTTCCACGTTGGTAAATCCAACTTTAATCCGATAACCGTTTTCGAGCCAGCGAAGTTGTTCCAGCGATTCGGCAATTTCAAGGGCTGATTGTTCTGTCAAGGTAAGTTCACGCAAAACATCAGCCCTATATGCGTAAATGCCCACATGCTTGAGGTAGGAGTGAAGTGAAATCCAGTTCTCCTTTTCAGCACCGCGCCGAAATGGGATTATCGAGCGACTAAAATACATGGCTTCGTTTTGCTTGTTTACTACAAGTTTTGGGTTATTTGGGTTATTTAGAAACTCAAATCCATCTTTTTCTGTGACTTTTTTTGCCAGTGTGGCAATCTGAGTTTCCGGCTCGTCGAAACATTTTTGCAATTCAACGAGTTGCTCCGGTTGAATAAAAGGTTCATCGCCCTGAATATTGATTACTACATCAAACCATTCTTCGAGTTTCGAAAAAGCTTCGTAGCAACGGTCGGTTCCGCTTTTGTGTTGATCAGAAGTCATGATGGCTTTTCCGCCAAAAGCCAAAACAGCATCGTAAATACGTTTATCATCAGTAGCAACATAAACGTTGTCAAGTACTTTTGATACTTGTTCGTAAACACGTTGAATCATTATTTTCCCACCAATGTCTACCAATGGTTTTCCGGGAAAGCGGGTGGATGCAAAACGGGCAGGGATTATTCCTACAAAACGCAATGGTTTTGGTATTTTTGGAAGTCTTTTAGGCATATTGAATGAATGATTTTTTTGAATTTATCTTCTGCGTCTGTAAATTTTTTTACGGGTTAATGCAATAAAACTTACATTGCGCATTAATAGAAGTACAATTATTGGAAAAGCCGCTATATTAATTGATTGTGCCGAAAGTGCAAAAGCTAATAATGCTCCAAGCAGAATTAAAACATTTAGAATTTGATAGAAAAATTGAGCTACACGTAGTTTTCTTATCCAAAGTAGTGCAACTATGAGTAGATTTAATGGGTTTAGCCATAGTATATTGAGATTGTTTTTCACGAGTGGGTGTAGCGAAAAGAACATTAGGTAAAAAACTATTATGCCACCTAAACCAGTAATTCCAAATAATACAGCGTCAAAAGGTTTGTAATAATGTCGTCGTTTGGTATCCCAAAATGTGATAATAGAACCTACAATCAATAGAAATATGGAAAAAGTTAATGGTTTAAATAACCATGATGTCTGATTTTCATTTAGATTAGTTTTTTGTACCAGGTTGCTTCTATCAGATACTAATTTCCTGCTTTTCCCATCCTGAGTTATAATTTCGGCAGTCTGAAATTCAGACATGAGTATTTCCGGTAAAAACATACTTTCACTTTCAGTAGCAATTCTGTCGGCTTCAATGCCAAAAACAACATCAATTCCAAATTTTAACCAGGTGTCATTCCCAATATAATTTCCAATAAGTTGACGAAAAGTTTTAGAATCTGTAAAATTTTGAAATTTTACATAACCGTGCAGCGAAGCTAATATCTTATCGCGTGGCCGGGTTGCACAATTATCGAAAACAAAATTGTACCTATAGGTTCTGTTCTCGGGCTGATAATTCTGGGACAATAGGGCAAATAAAGTTTTCTTTTCCGGAGGAGTTAAATTCAATATTTGTTCAACCACCATTGAATTCCGTGCAGCATATTCGGGTAAAAAATAACGTGTGTCATAAACTCCAAGTTGGTAATCAGTTTCACCTTTTATGAACTTATAGTAAAAGTTGTTGGTTTCAAAACTGAAAATTCCATAGTTGAACACCACGTCCAAATTATTCTTTGGATCGTTAATTCTGATTGCAGAATGACCAAATTTGGAATAAATTTCTTCTCCCGGAGAACAGGTAATTAAACTTATAACGGCTGAGTCACTGATTGAAAACTGTTGCGCATTTAAATTTAAGAAATTAAGCAAGATGCTTGCAAATAATAAAAATCTCTTCATAAAGGTTGAACTATTAATTTTTACAAAAGTAGTATATTTATTTTGTTTATTCTTCAATATAATCTGTTTTATTTAACGATGAAGTAAAATACATATAAAAATATAAAGTCATTTCAGTGAGGTTTTTAGGTTTTTGGGTTTTAATGATTATCAATAATAAAATATTTTTTTTGCTGCATTTTGTTTTATATCTCAAAAAATCACTAAATTTGTGCTTTATAACATTGTTGTCAAACATATTTCTTGGAAAATTATATGGCAAAAAAACATGTTTCAGAGCTCAAACCCTTAGAAGAGATTCTAACTGTGTGGGATGTCTTAACCCCTGATGAGAGGCAATTTGTAAAAAATAACTACACGGTGCATTTTTTTAAGAAAAATGAAATAATTCACAGTGAAGGTGAAGTGCCGTCGCATATGATGATATTGGCAAGCGGAAAAGTGAAAGTGTATAAAGATGGAGTTGGAAGTCGCTCGCAAATTATCAGAATGCTTAAACCTGGTGAACATTTTGGTTATCGGGCTATTATTGCCAATGATACGTATAATACAAATGTTTCCGCATTCGAGGCATCAACCGTTTATATGATTAAAGCAGATATATTTTTGTCAATCTTGCGTCACAACAATGCTTTTTGTTATCGTTTTTTGGAAGAAGTATCTACCGATTTAGCAGCTTCGGATGCACGAACTGTAAATCTTACGCAAAAACATATTCGGGGTCGCCTTGCAGAAGCATTGCTTATACTGAAAAAAAATTATGGTTTAGAAGAGGATGGAGCCACCATCAGTATTTACCTTTCGCGCGAAGATTTGGCGAATCTCTCAAATATGACCACTTCCAATGCAATACGCACATTATCTAATTTTGTAAACGAACATGTTATTGCCATGGATGGTCGCAAGCTTAAAATCATTGATGTGGAAAGACTGCTCAAGATAAGTAAAATGGGTTAATTAAATTGTTTGTTGAAAACTTAATATATGAATACTTCTCAGATTCATGCAACTTACAACTCTGCCTTACATTTCCTATTGTCGGGATTTGTGAAGAATGCATTTGACAAAACGAATGATTTGGTCCTTGAGTTGCAATTGGGAGAATATTCCGATAGATTAGAAGATTTACAGCAAAATTATCGGTTGTTGCTTCAATACTATGTCTCAGGTATTGAAGATCCTCAACGTAAATCTGTTTATAATAAAATAATTGCAAAGATTTTTGTACTGAATACCGAAGTAAAAGAAGAGCTTCTGCTGAGAAATTCTTCTAATTTTGAATACTCGCAAAAACGTTATCTGCCTCACACCAAAAAATATAATTCGAACACCGATTTATTTAACGCGTTCAACTACTTTTACCATCAATCGGTACTACTGAAAAACTCTGATGGAAATCATGATGTTGAGCTGAAAAGATTACGTTCAAATTATGAATTATTACTTCCTGAAATTTTTAGAATATTTTGGCTCACAACCATTTTTAAATCTGAGGATAAAAATCTTTTTAATCAAATAATGATAAAAGATTATCAGGGAAATCTTGAAAAATCGATGGTGATTTCGGCTATAACTCTCAATTTGTGGCGAATGTTTGATGAAACTAAAATTGCGCTTCTTTTAGATGCTTGTTTGGTTGAAGATCAACAGGTTAAACAACGCGCTATAGTGGGGTTGTGTTTTGTGATGGTGAAGTACAATCGCTTTTTGCATTTTTTTCCGTCAATCAGAAATAGATTAGTTTTATTGGCAGATGATAATCATATTGTCGAAAATTTTCTAAACATTATTATTCAGATAATTGCAACGGCTGAGACAGAAAAAATCACAAAAAAGATGCAAGAGGAAATTTTGCCGGAAGTGATGAAAATCAGTCCAATGTTGAAAGATAAAATGGACATTGATAGTTTGCTAAATAAGGATGAATGGGAAGAAGAAAACCCCGAATGGCAAGAATTGTTGGAACAAAGCGGCGTTTCAGATAAATTGAAAGAACTGAGTGAGCTGCAGCTTGAAGGTGCCGATGTGTACATGAGCACTTTTTCACTACTTAAAAACTTCCCCTTTTTTAATGAATTTACAAATTGGTTTTTGCCATTCGATGCAAAATATTCGGCTATAAATGAGCTTTTCAAAACCGATGACAACTCGTTATTGACAGCATTTGTTAACAATAATGTGATGTGCAATTCCGATAAATATTCTTTTTGTTTGAGTATACTACAAATGCCTGAGTCGCAGCGAGGGATGTTAAAGCAATCGTTTAAAATGGAAGCTGAACAATTGGATGAAATGTCGAAAGATGAAGCTATCTTAACTCCCGGTTTGGTCTCGAAAAATATTTCAAAACTTTATATTCAGGATTTATTCCGATTTTTTAAGTTGAATCCACAACATACTGAATTTTCAGATATGTTTTCCTTTGCATTAAAAATGCATCGTTCATTCTTGTTTGATATACTGGCTGTAAATAAAGATTTTAAAACCAGCATTGCAGAATACTATTTTTTAAAAAATCACCATTCTCAAGCTCTCGAATTGTTTGAGGAAATTGAGCATGATTCAGATCCAACAGCTGCACTTTATCAAAAAATTGGTTATTTATACCAACAAACTTCGCAGTTTACAAATGCATTGGATGCTTATTTAAAAGCTGATTTTATTCAACCGGACGATATGTGGACTGTTAGAAAAATAGCACTTTGCTATCGTTTAACAGGTAATTTTGAGAAAGCATTGGAGTACTATCAACGTGCCAATTATTTAAAACCAAATCAAAAAAGAATTTTGATGCAAATTGGTCATTGCTTTGTTGATTTAAGAAAATTCAAAGAGGCTTTGAACATTTTTTTAAAATTAGATGCGTTTGAAGGTGAAGATATTAAAGTTTGGAGGGCGATTACTTGGTGTTCATTTGTTTCGGGAAATATCCAACAAGCTGAATATTATTCTAATAAATTGATAAACAAAGAGCCAACTTCACAGGATTGTCTTAATGCAGGCCATGTGGCATGGTGTCAGCGTAAAATTGAAAACGCGATTAAATTTTACAGGATGAGTTTGAACTTACAACAAAATAATTGGGAAATTTTTCTTGAATCGTTTAATGAAGATAGAAAATATTTGATTTCAAATGGAATCGATACGGATGAGATACCTTTAATGGTTGATACATTGAGAATTTGAAATTAACATTATTTTAGCACTTAAAACCTGTAACCCAATCCCCATTCAATAAATTCTGCCTTTTGAAGGTGCGTTTTCAATCCCAGCGAAATGAAATAATGCTTATCTAATGTATATTTCAAACTGGCGCGTGTATAAAACCAACCATCTTCATTGGTGATATTGTAGCTATATATCAGTGGTTTATTTAATGTGCCATTTTTAGCATCATTATAAGGCTCAAGATTTTTAAGTGGATTATAAAGATATAAACCAAAATCAAAACCGGCAATTAATCGGCCCAACATAATTTCGTGCTGCCATGATACGCCTAAACGAATCTTGTTTTTCAATTCATCTGTTGTTAAGTATGTTCGTTGAAATTGAGTGTTGCCATTGTAAACGCCGTCATAAAATGCATCAATTCCTAACCCCATTCGATAGAAATTTGACATAGGACGATAAACTCCCAAAACAACTGACCCAATTGGGAACGTTTTATTGTCTTTGTAATACAATTGCCTAAAGCCTCCTGAAGCAATTATTTCAAAGGTAAATTCTCGCGGAATATCCTCTATACAACAGTTAATATGAAAACGACTCGTATTGTAATTAGGCGAATATTTCAATCCAATAAATCCATTCAGAAGATTTAGTCCTGCATTTGGTGCAACTGCACTTCCATTCGACATATGATTCCACGTATATTCTGCCATCAGGCTAAAGCCTTTAGAAATAGGAATTTCTAAACTCCCTCCACCCGAAAAATAAACATTTAAAGCCGAACCTATTGCCGAGTTGGTGCCGGTTAGTGATGGCAATGTATTTCCCAATGAATCTGTATTTGTGTTATAATAGGTCTTTGTCAGGTAACTCAAGCCTGCGCCGGCTTTTAAATTTAACTTTATGAAATTTGTTCGAATTAGTGGAAAACAAATATAAGGGTATAAAGCAAATGCGTTTCCAAGTTTTTGCAGGTTACCTAAATTTAACCAAACTGCACCTATCCCAACAATTGGAAATGCGTTAAATTGTTGCCAAGGTTTATTACCCATTGTTTGGAACTCAAGAGATAATTCTGTTCCAATTACCGGATTTATAATAATATCTTTCACATGCTGGTCGTTGGGAATTATATTACCATAAATTCCTTCAAGCTTAATACTGTATTGATTACAAGTTTGAGCTTGTAACAAAATAGAAAATACTGTAAAAAGTCCTAAAAGAATCCTATTTTTCATAGTTTAAGAATCAATTCTGGGTTTTCAATTCGGTTTTTTTGGTTATCTTTGACCCTGCAAATGTAATAAAAATCACATGTAAATATCGATTTTTAAGCTATATAAATGAGAAATTGTATAAGTAAGTTAACTTGATAATCTATGTTTACGATCTTAAAAAAAGAATTACGAGTTTTTTTTAGTAATGCTACTGGCTATATTGTTATTGGTATTTTTTTGATACTCACAGGCTTGTTTCTTTGGATCATTCCGGGCGAATATAACATTTTAGATTCGGGTTATGCTAATGTTGATGGTCTTTTCTATTTAGCTCCCTGGTTGTTCTTATTTTTATGCCCTGCAATAACAATGCGACTTTTTGCTGAAGAGAAGCAAACGGGGACTTGGGAAATTTTAATTACAAAACCTATTAGCAAAACTCAAATTGTGTTAGGTAAATATTTTGCAGGATTAACTCTTGTCACATTAGCGTTGTTACCTGTTTTACTTTATTATATTTCAGTATCTTATCTGGCTGAACCAATAGGCAATGTGGATTCGGGAGCTTTTTGGGGTTCATTCATTGGACTTTTTTTCTTAGCTGTAATTTATGTAGCAATTGGTACTTTTTCTTCTTCCATTTCAAATAATCAAATTATTTCGTTTGTTGCAGCAGTTGTCCTTTCATTCTTTTTGTTTTATGGATTTGAAGTATTAACAGGTTTCTTTACTTCGGGTAAGTCCATTCAGTTATTAGAAGCATTGGGAATTCATGCTCATTATAAATCCATGAGTCGTGGAGTCATTGACTCTCGTGATTTACTTTATTTTGTATTGTTGAGTGGTGCATTTCTTTCATTAACAGTTTGGAAAATAAAGAAATAACAAATATCTAAATTATACATTTACAGATGAGTATGAATAAGCCGCTTATATTAATTACGAATGATGATGGACATGAAGCTCAAGGAATAGAGGTTTTAACCCGACTCATGATGGAAATTGGTGATGTAGTAGTGGTAGCACCTGATGGACCACGTTCAGCACAATCAAATGCACTCACTGTTACTCACCCCATTAGGTTTAAAAAAATTGAAGAAAAAGAAGGTCTTACTCGCTATACTACTTCTGGAACTCCAACTGATTGTGTGAAGTTAGCTTTAAATGAAATTGTTGATAGAATTCCGGATATGGTGGTTGCAGGGATAAATCATGGCTCTAACTCGGCAATTAATGTAATTTATTCAGGAACAATGGGAGCAGTGCTCGAAGGTTGCGAAAATGGAATTTTGTCCATAGGGTTTTCAATATGTGATCATTCTTTAAGCACAGATTTTAGTAATTTCGAGCCATTTGTTACGAAAATAGCACTATCTGCATTAAAAAATGGATTACCTCATGCAACGTGTTTGAATGTGAATGCACCTTGTGGTAAAATAAAAGGAATTAAGGTTGCAAGACAGTGCGATGGTCGCTGGACTAAAGAATTTGCTAAACGGATGGATCCTCATGGAAAAGCATATTATTGGCTTACAGGCAACTTTGAAAACTACGAGCCTGAAGCTGAAGATACTGATGAATGGGCATTGAACCATGGTTTTGTATCGATTGTACCTACAACAATTGATTTAACCGCTTACGATTCAATACAGGAAATAGAAAATTGGAAGTTTTAAATAAACTTACAATATGGTTTAAAATAGCCCGTTATATGTTATTTAAATAATTGCTTTGTAATATTAAGGAAGAATAATTTTAATCAGGCATAATGGAGCGCTTTAATCATTTTCTCTATGGATTTATTCCGGGATTAATAATGCCTGTGCTATTTATGTGGGTGTATTTAAATCGATTATATCCAGCGGATTTAAGTTTTGTTGAAACCCTAAAGCAATTATATCCGGGAATAATACTTGGCAAATTACTCTTACTTTCAACGATGCCAAATTTATTGTTAGTTTTTGTTTTTTACAAGTCTGACAGTTTCAAAATTGCAACAGGAGTTCTTTTAGGTGGAATGCCTTATTTTATTTCAAGTATTTTTATGCTTTAAATAAAAGAAAGAGGCAACAAACAATGACTAAAGTAATTTATTCATTGCAAATAAAATCAATACATTATCACAAATTGATGAAATACTTTATAATAGCCGGCGAGGCTTCGGGCGATTTACATGCCTCAAATTTGATGTGCGAACTTAAGAAAACAGATTCGGAAGCCGAATTTTGTTTTTTGGGAGGGGACTTGATGCAGGCACAAGGTGGCACAATGATTAAGCATTATCGGCAAATGGCTTTTATGGGTATTATTGCAGTGCTCAAAAATGCACGAACAGTGCTGAAAAACCTAAGTGATTGTAAAAAAGCAATCGTTGACTTTCAACCAGATGTTTTAATTTTAGTAGATTATCCAAGTTTTAACTTGCGAATTGCCCGTTTTGTAAAAGAAAATCTTAAAACTAAGATAATATATTATATTTCCCCGAAAATATGGGCTTGGAAAGAATACCGCATCAAGGAAATTAAGCGATATGTAGATAAAATGTACACTATTTTCCCTTTTGAAACTGCGTTTTATGCCCTACATTTATATAAGGTTAAATATATTGGGAATCCAACGGTTGACTCGGTCTGCATGCGTCCAAATCAGAATCAGACATTCAATGAATTTTGCACTGAAAATAACTTACCCGATAAACCTATCATTGCTATTCTTGCCGGAAGCCGAAAACAAGAAATTAAAGGCTGTTTGCCACGAATGGTGGAAGCAGGGTTACTTTTCCACGAATATCAGGTAGTAATTGCAGGAGCACCGGGAATTGACATGGAGTTATATGGCTCTGTGCTGAAAGGTAAAAATGTTTCTGTTGTATTTAATCAAACCTATGAATTGTTGCAACAAGCGAAAGCTGCTGTTGTAAACTCGGGAACTGCAACGCTCGAAACTGCAATTATCGGAACTCCTCAGGTTGTTGTTTACCATGTGCCATTTGGAAAATTAGGTTATTTTGTGAAGGATATTGTGGTGCATGTGAAGTTTGTATCGTTGGTAAACATTGTAGCCGAAAAGCAGGTGGTTAAAGAATTGCTGGCACACTTGTTTACAGTGAAAAATATTGTCAAAGAATTAGAGTTGATTTTGAATAATGAAAGTTACAGACAAATCATGTTGAATGAATATTCAAAAATTAAAACTTCATTGGGAGAACCTGGCGCAGCAACCCGGGCTGCAAAAGAAATTGTTCACTATTATGATTTAATTTTGAGATGTCGCCATTCTGATGTTTAATCTCGTAACCTGAACAAAATCAGCTTAATATACAAGCCATAGCAATACTGTAAAACTTTGATTGAACACTTTCACTTCGGGAAGTTAGGACAACCGGTTTTTCAGTTCCCTGAAGTAATCCGCCCATCTCGGCATCGGCAAAAAGTGATAATCCTTTGTAGAAAGTGTTTGCGCATTCAAAGTTTGGAAAAATAAGAATGTCAGCATCTCCCAAAACCGGGCTTGGAACATTTTTTATACTTCCTCGTTCTTTATCAAGTGCAAGAAATATATCTAATGGTCCGTCCATAATTACATTGCCAAATTCCCCGTTACGCCACATTTGCATAATATCCAGATAATCCTGCATATAATGAATTTTAGGGTTCGCAACTTCGGTGGCATGTATCAACGCAATTTTGGGTTTTGTAATTCCAAATTTAAAGGCGGTTTCGATAGCATACTTTATCATGGCTGTCCGTTGAATCAGATTGGGAGAAGGAATCACCACGGGATCGGAAAAGAAAATCAATTTATGATATTTAGGTACTTCCATGGCTGCATTGAAAGTAAGTACCCTTCCGAGGGGTAATATTCCTTTTTCTTTGTCTAAAATTGCCCTCAGTAATACATCAGTATTTACAAGGCCTTTCATCAGAATATCTGCTTCACCGGATTTTACCATCCTTACAGCCTCAAGTGTAGCTATTTGAACTTCAGGTATATCTATAATATGTACAAAAGGAGAAAGATTATGCTCGAACAAATGAGGAGATTCAATTGAGGCAACATCTCCGATAAGAAATGCTTCGATAATACCCATATCAACGGCTCTCAGCACAGCATCCAATGTGTGCGAATCAACTGCATTGGCAACAGCCATGCGTTTACGGCAATTCACGCTTTTCAGATGTGCTGTCAGTTCGGCAAACGAAGAAATTGATTCCATTTAATTGCACTTTTGGTGTATTAACCTGACAAATGTATGAATAATATTTTAGCAATACAATATCCTTTTTCTAAATCTAACAGTATATTTAAATATTTGTTTTACAAGTTTTTATAAAAAAATTAGAAAGCAGAACACCTGCTTTCTAATTTTAGTTTTTATATGTAGAAACGATAAAGTTTTCTACATTTATTCTCTATCTGATTTCAATTTGTAATGATATAGTTTCTCGGCTTTAAAAATAGTTTTTTAGGGATATTTTATTTTTAACATTAATGAGCTCTTAAAAATTTATAAACTGGAAATGATATGTCGAATTGGTTTTGCGGATAGTCTATAAACTTATTTTTTATTTGTTTATTTCTGTGTTTATTTCTTTATCCGATTTTGACATCTCGTTTTCAATCCACCATTGACCTTTCAGATAATGCCATTGGGTTAAGTATGTTCCGGTAGCAACTGGTATAGAATTGATACTTACAGTCCAAACTCCTCTGTCAATTGCAATGGAATCTGAAATGAATTTTGAAGTTGATTTGTTTTCACTAAATCGCAATCCTCTGTCATATAATTGTTTAAAGTATTCATATTTTTTCTGTCGTTTATAGTTGGATATTGATCTGGCATCATACATGCATTTTTGAGGTAACGCATACTAATTGAATCAATTTGACCTGAATTAAACCATTGTTCGAACTTTAAATTTGAGCTGGTTTTTTCTAACTTTTCACGAATCGCTATTAAGGTCTGAGCCTTGACATTAGCGCTGAATAAGAATAACATAACTAAGCAAATAGTTATAAGTGGTACGGATAAAATCATCAATTTTTTCATTTTGTTTGTTTTAAAGTTGAATAAATCAATTACATTTATATAAAATTGCTCGAGCCATTTGGAAACAATAAATCCAGCTTTCGTGAATTTATTAGATTGATTTTTCGAAAAATCATTCATATTGCACTCCAAAGCGGAAAAGATTATTTTAATAGTGTAACTCCGTGGCGTAACTTCACCGGATTCAATCCGTTGAAGAGTTCTTACGTTGATATTACATTTTTCTACCAGCTCATCTTGAGTAAAGCCTTTTGCTTTTCTGAGTTCAGCAATTCTTTTTCCTAAATCCGGTTGCTTCATGATTCATTGAATTTTTGAGCAAATTTATATGTAACTGACAAACACTCCAAAAGTTATTGTTGTATTTATCCCGACATTAACCCGACATATTTATAACTACATGATATATATTATATTGGCTGTTTGTTTTGATCTCTTGAATTGATTTTTTTAGACGGCAAACACAATAAACTTTTGAAAATTAAAATTGTTTTTTGTATTGTATGCCAAACCAACGCTATTAAAGCTATTTCTTATTACTTCCAAATAGAAATTAGTTCCTCTGTTTTTAACTGAATGGCCATATTTTTCAAATTCTCAAGCGATCGGTTGTGTGCATCCTGATTTGATGAGGATACTGCATCGGTAATAATTACTGGAAAAATTCCTCTGTTGGATGCATCCCTGGCGGTCGATTCCACACCGATTTCAGTGGCAATTCCTGTGATTATGAGTGTTGTAATTCCGGCATTACGCATAAGTAGTTCGAAATTAGTTCCAACAAACATACTTGCTGTGTTTTTGGGAATCACTATGTCATTATTTGTCGGTTCAATGGTTAATTCAAAACCGTTAGGTACTTGTTGCATTGTCGAGAGCCTTTTTTTGAAGAAATATTTTCTGACAGGTGATTCGAATTGTGGTGGTAGTGGAGTGATTCTGGAAAATATCACTGGTACATTATTTGCTTTTGCAATTGAAATAACTTCGTTTGTTTTTGCAAGAAAAATATCAGTATTGAATATATTCTGTACCAACATGTTTTGAACATCCCACACTAAAAGTGCTGCGTTTTTGGGATTTAAAATTTCTTTTAATTCATTATCAATTTCCATAATTTATATTTTCTATTTGTTTTATTTATTTGCTCAGATTTTAATTTGCGATTTAATTGTAATTATCTGTATCACTGCTTTTAGCAGATTTCTTTTTAATTCCCAAAAAAACAACGACTATCAACCAAAATAAAATTGTGTAGGAGAGGAATACTATTTTAATTAAATGATAATCATCCAAATAAAACTTATCACGCCATAAACTCATAAACCAATTTGAGTGATAATACTTTTCTTTTATATACGAAACTGCACTTTCAGTAACTTGTATAATTTTTCCGTTATGATCAATTACCAAGTATGAAGGGTAACTCTTAATGTTGTATTTATCATAAAGATATGCATGTGGACTTACTAAACTGGAGTCAAATGCATATTGCTTCCAGTTTTGCATATTTGATTTCAGGAAAGATAACCTATTGTTCGAAAACAACGTTTTCCAATCTTTTTCATTATCAATTGATATGCTGTAAATTGAAGCATCAGTTTCTTTTCCCTTTAAAAGAGCTTCAAATTGCTTTAACTCATGAATACATTCAGGGCATTCTCTAAACCAAAAATCAATTATTGTAATTTTAGTGTTAAAATTTAGTGTCGCTTTATTTCCAAGACTATCCACAACAGAATTTAATTCGAATTGTTTGTTGATATACGGATTCAGATAGTTGTTTTTTATTCTGGTTAACCCAAACTTAATAGTTGTGTCAATTAAAAATACCGGAACAAACATCAAAATCCAGAATGCAAGCAATCTTATAATCCTTTTCATTCGGCAAGAGAAATATTACATTATTTAGTAAAAAAGTTTAGCACTATATCATTAAAAAGTTTAGGATGCTGTTGACAAACATTGTGATAAGAATCAGGGAAAATACACATTGAAGAATTTGGGAGCGATTGAAATATCTTCAGGGTATGCTCTGGTTTTATTATATCGCGGTCGCCAGCCATAACCAATACCGGACAATGAATTTTCTTCAGATCCATAAACGAAATTTGTGGTTGATAAATCATCATTCTATTTAATGTTTTATCCTTTAGGGGAGTGTCAGAATTTTGAACAGTTTCTTTCATCCCTTCTATATCGGCTGCTGGTATTGCCGTGCTGTCAGGCACAACATTAGCCCCCGACACAGCCAGTTTTTTCACTTTCTTCGGATAATTCATAGCCAGAATCAGACCATCTATGCCTCCGTCACTCCAGCCTAATACGTATGCAGAATCGACATGAAGATAATCGAGTAAGCCTGCAAAATCGGAAGCCATCATGTTGTATGACAGCGTATCAGCTGAGCCACCAGATTTTCCTTGCAGCCGACTGTCTACGGCAATTACTTTATAATATTTTTCGAAGAATGGAATTTGATTTTTAAAAGCTTCAATTGAACCTCCATTTCCATGTAGCATTAGTAAAGGTGCGCCGCTTCCATAAGTTTCATAATACAAATTAATACCATTCACAGGTGCAAAATGTCCGGCTTGCGGATTACTTCCATAGTTAATTGCTTCAGATTGCGCATATATGGATGTTATATTTACAATTAAAATAAAAAGTAGATCCCTTGTTTTTCTCATAGTTGAGTTGATATAAAAATGAAAATTGTTTTTCTTGAAATACCCAATACTTTGATTGCGCGTGACAATTTTACTATATTGATTTTATTTAAATCTTTATTATTGAGTATTAGATTTGCTTTTATCTGTTTATCCTGTAAATCCAATAGCTCCGGCAATGGCATTGATGCAGCGCAATAACTCAAACAAAACCCGGTCGGCTTCTGCCTGGTTTCCTTCTTCGGAGTATCTTCTCCAGGTTTTTAGCAGGTCTATTTGATGCTCATGCAATGGTTCCATGGCTTCAGCCCTGAGCAGAGTGGAGTAATAATGGTTTTCGCGCCTTTCTGAAATTGGAATATCCAAAATAATGTCAATCATACGCCTTGTACGCAAAAGTTCATCGGTCATAAGGGTAACAAACTCTGAACTTTGTGGAATATCTTGGGCAAGTTGTGCATATTTTCTAAAAATAACTTCGTCGGATGATGCAAGGCTTGAGTCAACATTCGTAAGCACGTATCGGATAAAAGGGTCGGTTGGTACAGCTTTTCTTAATCGTTCAAATTTTTCAGGTTCTTGGTTTTGCATGGTTTCAAGCGTTGTACCTACGCCATACCAACTTGTAATATTGAACCGGCATTGGCTCCAGCTAAATACCCACGGAATAGCCCTTAAATCGGAAAGGCTTCGGGTTCCGGTTCGCCGCGAAGGGCGGCTGCCTATCTTACTTTGCTCAATGGCATCAATGGGCGTGGCTTTTTCGTAAAACTGAATAAACCCGGGTTTTTGTGTCAGTTTTTTGTAAACAATCATACTTTTACTTGCGAGATAATTTAATTCAGAAGCCAGTTCGTGCTCTTTTATCTGATTATTTTTCTGTAGCATGGTGGCCGACAGTGTTCCGGCAGTTAGCAATTCGAGGTTATAAACAGCATTGTTTTTATTTGCATACTTACGTTCAATGGTTTCACCTTGTTCGGTCAGGCGAACATCACCGTTGATTGAGCCGGGAGGCAAAGCTCTCAAAAACCAGTGTGTTGGTCCGGCTCCCCGGCTTATGGAGCCTCCTTTGCCATGAAAGAAACGTATTTTCACCTGATGCTTTTTTCCTACTTCTATTAATTTTGATTGGGCTTCGTAGAGATACCATTGACTGGCTAAAATACCACCATCTTTATTGCTGTCGCTGTAACCAATCATTACTTGCTGAACAAGATCGTTGGATGAGCTATTTTGTTGATGCAACCGGAGGCTGTTTTTTGTTATGTGGTGGGATAGAAATTCGTCCAGAATCAGAGGACTTTGTTTTAAATCTTCAATGGTTTCGAAAAGTGGAACTACCGGCAATGTTGACGCTAACCCATTGGACGTGTTTTGCATTAAACCGGCCTCGCGCTCTAACAAATAAACGGCAAGTAAATCGGTGACATGGCGGGTCATGCTTACAATTAATGAACCCAGAGCTTCCTGTCCATAGGTATTGATATGTTCTCTGATTATTCGGTACGAATCAACCACTTCTTTTGCCTCATTGCCTAATTCCATGCTAGGATGGGTAAACGGTCTGCCTGAATTCAATTCCTTGTTGATGAACATTGCCCGCGCAGACATTTCAGCGTTTAAAAACTCTTCTCCGTTCAATTGTGCAACCTGCATAAGTTGAGATATTGCTAACTCATGGAAATGGCTGTTTTGACGCACATCGAGTTTAGCAAGATGAAACCCGAAGGTAGTTACAATCCGAATTGTATCATTTACATCGGTATAAGCAATTACCGAAGCTCCATAATCAATAAGTCCCTGATGCAAAACATACAGGTCTGCAATGAGTTCTGCGGGGAACTTATAACTTATATCTTCTTCTTTAAGTTCCTGAACTTGTTCTTCGAAAACAGGAACAGGTATTTTTGAAATTATAAATCGGAGATATTGTTTAAACGCTTCATCATTGTATTTGATCTTCACAATGCCGTTGTATTCTTTTATCTCATTGTATAAACTATGGTATCGTTCCTGAAAAGGAGCTGAAAGCTGGTCGATTCGTGCATTAAAACTAAGATTTTTCTGCAACCCAAGCAGTTCGGTTTTGATAACCTGAAAAGCTTTCAACCGTAGTTTTAAAAATGTTTTACGTGTAACTTCGGCTGTAACTAATGGATGACCATCTCTGTCGCCACCTACCCAGTTGCCAAAAGTTATTTTAGGAAAATGATTTGTTTCGTGAAGGAGTTGCGGATTAAATCCCACTTCTTCCCAGGCTTGAATAAGATGTCGGGCGTGATGATTGATAACGTCGGGAAAAACCTGAGTGAGGTAGTGAATGATATTATCAAGTTCGTAACTGACATCGGGTTTTTCAATGTAAACATCAGAGATTCTCCAAATCCGGTGCAGGGCAATCTTGATATTATCGCGGATTTCTTTTTGTTCCATCTTGCTATAGGTCTTGTTTTCCCTGTTCACAACAAGTAAGTAAAGGTTACGCAAGTGCTGGAGCATTATTGTTCGTTTGGCTTCAGTAGGATGTGCTGTCAATACGGGTTCAACCTGAATGTTGGATAAGTTGAGAAGTATTTCTTCTTCTTTAAATCCATTTTCCTTCAACACATGTAAGTTTTGCGCCCATAAGCCGTTGATTCCGACCAATGAATACTCATCTTCTTTTTTGCGGCGGTTTTGTACAGCACCGTTTACTTCAGCAATATTGAGTAGTTGAAAACATGTAGAATAAAGTTGAAGATGTTTTTCATTAAAAGCTTTTGCATTAAAAACGGGGGAGGAAATTATCCAGGGAATGTTGTTGGCCAGCTCCATTTCGCCCGATTCGATTAAAACTTCTTTAAAACAGTTTAATAGGAACTCGAGGTCTTCGTATGGTTTTGAAAGCTTTGTTTTTACTAATTCTAATGTGTTCATGTCGTTTTATTAGTAAGAACAATTCAATAATATTTTTGTTTGTTTGCAATTGAAAAACTTTTCAATTGCAAACAAATTGCCGATGGTATTTAGTACCTGCCTTTAATCATCGCCATCCAATCCCGAGTATTTTACAGGATAAGGAATATCTCCCATTGTAGAGAACCAGAGGATACGGTTAAATAATTCATCATTGCCTGTATCAATGCCATCGAACTGTGGTTCCGAACTCAGTTTTGCAAAATGGAGTGGCTTTCCTGTGAGTGCCGTGAGTGCCGGATTCATTTCATCCAATGGTATTTGATTCTTTACAGACCGATATGGAGTGAAATTGGGAATATTTGTAAAACAATCGAGCATAGGCGGAGCAATGGCATCCTGAATATTCATGGGAGGTAGCCCAAGTATTTGTTCAATGGTGCGAATCATTGATGGTTGGTTATAAGCAGTGTGTATGGGGTCGGTAAATTTGGAATACGGACTGATAACCATGGCTGCGGTTCGATATGCCGATACATGGTCCCACCCATCCTGCGAGTCGTCTTCTACAACAAAGACCACCGTGTTTTTCCAGAATTTACTGTGCGATACTGCTTCGATAAGTTGTCCGAGAGCAAGGTCATTATCAGCCACCATGGCTCTGGGTGTTGGATAACCTGGTTTTGTTCCGGCAGTATGATCGCTCGGAAGTGCCATTACCATCAATTGTGGCAATGCATCGCCTTTCATTGCCTGGTATTTGTTTAATTCATTGATAAAGCTCTTTACGCGTAAAATATCCGGTATTTTATGTCCGTCGTAACCCGGGAAACTATCCGATAACAATCCTTTTACTGTGTTTAGAGTGGTTTCATTTTTAAAGTCAAAATGCTTGCCTGCTATAAATCCTGAATAAATATCGCTCCATGTCAGCGTTTTTTTGAAAACAGGTATAGCAGCTTCGCCATAAATCCGACAGCTGACACCGTGTTTACGTGCATTGTCCCAAATAAATCCGGATGGTGAATAAACCAATGCATCATCCAGCACATGCGGATAACTACGAAACCATGCCCGCACGTTTTTCTCAATGTAATCGGTTACGATCGATGCATCTGTCCAGCTATGCCCTTCGGCAGAACATTTTCCCGAAACAAAAAAATTGTCCATTAATTGGAATTGTTCTACCAATTGGTGAATGTTTGGTGTTACTTTTTCTCCGAATACACACAAGGTGCTGTCGCCATTTCCTTTGTGCACATCGCCCAATACCTGATCGTATGTTCGGTTTTCCTTGATAATATAGAGCACATGTTTGAAAACAGATGGTTCTCCAATTCGTTCAGGGACAGGTTTAGGCAATACTCCCGTTCTGGCAGGTAATTGTGCCGATTTTAAACGTTCCAGTTGATTGCAGGCAATTACTGTTTTGGTATAATCAATTAATTGCTTTTTGCCAGGAACTGCTATGATCGACACGGATGCCATTTCGTGATGGGAATTATAAACAGGTTTATGATTCGGCACAAAACCAAAAGGCAAATTGGAACTCAACGATTCGAGGTTGGTAACATACAACGTTTTATTGTCTAAAATGCTGATTGACGAAGGGTAAGCTGCCGTTGGAATAAATCCCCGGGTAATGCTTTGTGCAATGGTACTTTTGGTCGAAGCCTTTTTGCCCAACGTTATTACTGCAAGTGCGTTGTCCATGCCATTAGCCACATACAGGGTTTTTCCCGTAGATGTTACAGCCAGTCCGTTGGGCGTATCGCCAAAGTATTTGTTGAAGCTTTTCTGTAAATGCAACGAAATAGATTCGGAAACTTTGTCGGTTTTCGTATCAATAACACTTACCATGTCACTGTTTGAATTGGTCAGATAAACATAACTTTCGTCGGGGGCTGCTATGATTTTATTGGGATGAAGCCCTACAAGTACTTCTTGCAGCAGCTTTCCGGTGGTTGGGTTGTAAATGCTGACACTTCCTTCGCGGCATCCTGCGTTTGTTGTATCTATTTTAGCCTCTCCCCATGGAACTCCCGCCACGTTTTTATCGTTTTTGTCGGGGATGTTCCCTGCCCAATTGGTTACATAGAGTTTGTTATGTGCCACGGTGATGCCATAAGGTGCAACGCCTGTACTTTTTGTCCAAACTGTTTCATCGGTGAGCAAATTCTTTTTCACCAACTGATTATTGCCATTAAGTACCACATACAGATAATCGTTACCTGCTTCCTGCCGGACTAAAATTTCGTTGGGAAGTGCAAGCTCTGCCGGAGGAATCGGGTTGAAATTAAACAGCTTGGATACACTTGCTTTTTTCCCATCCCATTTTAGCTGCACAACATACGAATTCGTTTTGTCGCCCGACGTACTAAAAAAAACATAATCCGTTTTGCCTTTTGTGTACCAACAAATGCCCGAATAGGTATTCATGGCATCTTTAAGTCCGGGAATGTCCTTTAAACGAAGTACATGTTCTACTTCGTTTTTAGCAGTATTTATAAACACAATGCTATACCGTTCTTCCACTGCAAGCCATTTCTTATCGGGCGACAAGGCACAATCCAACGCATGGTTTTCTTTGGTCGAATCGCCCATAGCTATGAGTTTCCCGGCTGGCTGAATCATCCTGTTATAGGGTAACTGTATTTGTTCTGCTGCTTTTACTTCAGCATTACTGGTTTGGGCATGAACAGCCAACAAACCAGACAAAATCAATATTTGTATAATTAAAAGAATGTGCTTCATATAGTTTCTTTATTTTAATTGAATGTGTAAAAGTACGTAAACGTGATTAAATACCCTTTACAAAATGATTAAAATATGGATAAGACTTTATGCTTGTAAAATTTTCGTAGCAAATTTAATGCTGATATAATTCTATTTCTGCATTTTTAGTTTTTCTGAAATAGTAATTCCTCCTTGACCCATGTTTTCATAGGCGTTCTCTTTTATAAAGATTACAAATGCATTAGTAGGAATGCCGGTTACTTCGGTAGCAATTTTAGTGAATTCTTTGATTAGTTTTTCTTTTTTGTCGAGTGGAAGAAAGGGTCCTTCCATGGTTATTACAGGCATAATTTGATTGTGTTAGATGGTTCAAAAATAGTATTATGAATTTGTTGCAAATCTATGGAAATAATTTCTAAACTCATAAGAGTATAGAATCTGAAATTGTCATGTACGACCTGTTTAATTGTTTAATTTATATTAAATCCTTAGTGAAGAAACAGCTAAATCAAACAGATATGCATAAATAGCTATCTATATTTTAATGTTAATTAAAAAATTAGTGTACATTTATATGAATCTAAAATTTCTTAATATCTTTGAATTTTTTTTGGGATTAATCTTAAAGTAATCTATCTCCCACATCCAAAATCAGGATATATGAAACGATTTAAACTATTGAACAACATCTTCGGATGGGTCGCTTTTGCTATTGCAGCAGCTACGTATTTGCTTACCATGGAGCCAACCGCCAGCTTTTGGGATTGCCCTGAGTTTATCTCAAGCGCATTTAAATTAGACGTTGGCCATCCTCCGGGAGCTCCTTTATCCATGCTTTTTGGCCATTTATTCTCTTTATTCGCAAAAGATACAAGCCACGTGGCTATCATGGTTAACTCGTTGACTGCTTTGTGTAGTGCATTTACTATCATGTTCTTGTTTTGGACTATCACACATTTAGCCCGCAAGATTGTAATTAAATCGTACAGCGATTATTCTACTAAAAACACAATAGCCATGCTGGGTGCCGGAATAGTTGGGGCAATGGCTTATACTTTTTCTGATACTTTTTGGTTTTCGGCAGTTGAAGCTGAAGTTTACGGTTTTTCAGCCCTGTTCACGGCATTGGTTTTCTGGCTTATCCTCAAATGGGAAGAACATGCCGATGAACCGGGCTCAGATCGTTGGTTGATTTTTATTGCCTATATGATGGGATTATCCATTGGGGTCCACTTGCTCAATCTGCTAACCATCCCTGCTTTGGTAATGGTGTATTATTTCAAAAAATATACTCCTTCGTTTAAAGGGATTCTTGTTGCGCTGGTGTTGGGCATCGTTCTTCTTGCCACTGTTTTATATGGGTTAATACCAGGCTTTCTGGAAGTATCAGGATGGTTCGAACTTTTGTTTGTCAATGTACTTGGTTTTGAATTTAACTCGGGTTTGTTTGTCTACATCGTGCTGACAATCGGATTCCTGATTTGGGGTATTTACGAATCGTACACAAATAAAAGCTTTATTCGCATAGCTATTTCGTTTATCGTGGCAATCAGCATGGAAGGCTTGCCTTTTTTTAGCGAAAACATCTTTTTGGGCATTCTGCTTATTGCCGGACTGACAGCATTCTTTTATTACAGGAGAGGAAAGATCAGTGCTCGCTGGATAAATACGTCGTTGATGATGGTTTCAATGATTTTGATTGGTTTTTCGTCGTATGCGGTCATTGTTATCCGTTCAAATGCCAATCCTACCATGGATCAGAATAACCCCGATAATGTATTCTCCCTTAAATATTACCTCGACCGCGAACAATACGGATCAACGCCTTTGCTTTACGGAGCTGTATATGATGCTCCCGTGAAATGGAAAGTGGATGGGAATATGTATGTCCCGGATCAAGAAAAGGATGGACCACTCTATATACAAAAACCTAAAACTTCGGCATCGCAAAAAGACTCGTACATTACATCCGACGAAAATGCTCATTATGTGATGGACGAGCGTTTCAATATGTTTTTTCCGCGTATGTATTACACACCCGGGGTAACTAAAGCTCAAATAGACGCTTACAAGTCGTGGGGGAATATTACCGGCGAAATGGTAAACTACGATTATTGCGGTCAGCAGAGAAGCGATATAAAACCCACTTTCAGTGAAAATATGCGCTTCTTCTTCAAGTATCAGATTAATTTCATGTACTGGCGTTATTTTATGTGGAACTTTAGCGGCCGGCAAAACGACATTCAGGGTAATGGCGAAATAGATCATGGAAACTGGATTACCGGTATCGGGTTTATTGACAACCTACTGGTTGGAAACCAAAAGAATTTACCTACTGCTCTTAAAATCAATAAAGGACACAACACCTATTATATGCTGCCTTTATTGTTAGGCTTTATAGGCATAATGTTCTTGCTGTACGGGGGTAAACATGGAGTCGAAGGCTTTTGGCTGGTATTTTTGCTGTTTTTAATGACCGGCATAGCCATTGTAGTTTATCTGAACCAAACACCCTATCAGCCGCGCGAACGTGATTATGCTTACGCCGGTTCGTTCTACGCTTTTTGTATCTGGATAGGTTTTGGCGTTTTGGGTATAATAAAAGCTGTAGACAAGTATCTTCCCAAAATGCCAAAAACGGCTGTTGCTGCTGTGGTGACTCTCGTTAGTTTAGGTGTTCCGATGTTAATGGCACAACAAAACTGGGATGATCATGACCGTAGTAACCGATATACTTGCCGCGACTTTGGTGCTAACTACTTGCTGTCCTGTAAACCCAATGCCATTATCTTTTGTAATGGCGATAACGATACTTTTCCACTTTGGTATAACCAGGAAGTAGAAGGAGTAGGAACGGATAAACGGGTGTGCAACCTGAGTTACCTGCAAGCCGACTGGTATATAGGTCAAATGCAACGTGGTGCGTACCAATCGGCTCCACTGCCTATATCGTGGAAACCGTCGGATTATGCTGCCGATAAAAATCAGGTGGTCGATGTAGATTCTCTAATACCAAAGCTTGATTTAAAAACGGCAATGAACTTTATTTTGAGTTCCGATCCTCAAACTAAGATACATGGAGGATCATTTATTCCGACAAATCATTTGTATTTACCTGTGAATGATCAGGAAGTATTAAAGTCTGGGACATTGCCAATGTCGCGTGCATCAGAAATTCTATCTCAAATTGATGTTAATTTAAAAAATAATGTCACCAGAAGTGATTTGATGATACTTGAAATGCTAAAAGAGAATCACTGGAAACGTCCAATTTATTTCGCAGTTTCAATAGGTGGAAATTATTTGGGATTAACCGATCATTTTGAACGGACAGGCATGGTTTATCAAATTTTACCCGTCGGCGCAAAAGGGGCTGGACCCGGAGTTAATACCGACGAAATGTATAATAACATGATGCATAAATTCAAATATGGAAATATTGCTGATTCAAAAGTCTATTTGGACGAAAATACGTTGAATATGTGCCAAACACACCGAATGATGTTTTCATATTTAATAAGTGCATTGATTGATAAAGGTGATACCGTTCGCGCTAAAAAGGCGTTGGATTATTGTGCCAAAGTAATTCCGGGTACAACAGTTCGGTACGATTATTTCTCCACGCGGTTGGCTATTTCATATTACCGGGTGCACGAATATGCCAAAGGCAATGCCATTATGGATGCTGTGGCAAAAGATTGCGTTGAATACCTGGATTGGTTCTTAACGTTGGATAAAAATCAAATGAACAACAGTGCCAATGAAATTAGTCAGAACTTCTCCATTTTGTATGAGGTTTTACATGATTGCGATCAGGCAAAACAAAAAACAATCATTGATAAATATATGCCTCATTACTTGGAATATACTAAAAGATTCCAGATGTAATCAGGGTTTTAGTTGTTTCACCTTATAGATGGAACATAATTCTTACAGTCACAATAATTCAATTTCGATTATTGTGACTGTTTTCATCTAATAAAACATGGCTTCAAATAATATACTACCTCTCTTACCTTTTGGCATGTTAAAACAGCTTATAAATTAAAGTTGTAAGCGTACATAAATTTATAAAAAAGTAGATATTTTTTAATATTAACTAAAAAGAATAGAACATCTTAAACAAACTGATTTTTTTTGTATCTTTGAGCGTTTTTCTAAATAGGCTTAAAGCTTAATCTGGAAAAGCTAAATACTTGCTTCTGAATATATACTTCTATAATAAATTGCTAACTGACTGAATAAACTTCAAATAAACAATTAAATAAATAATTAATTATAATTCGCATTCATGAAACGATTCAAATCTTTGAACAACATCTTCGGGTGGGTCGCTTTTGCTATTGCAGCAGCTACGTATTTGCTTACCATGGAGCCAACCGCCAGCTTTTGGGATTGCCCTGAGTTTATCTCAAGTGCATTTAAATTAGACGTTGGTCATCCTCCTGGAGCTCCTTTATCCATGCTTTTTGGCCATTTATTCTCTTTGTTCGCAAAAGATACAAGCCACGTGGCTATCATGGTTAACTCGTTGACTGCTTTGTGTAGTGCATTTACTATCATGTTCTTGTTTTGGACTATCACACATTTAGCCCGCAAAATTATAATTAAAACTGATGATGATTATAATACCAAAAACATTATTGGAATTTTGGGTGCCGGAATAGTTGGGGCAATGGCTTATACTTTTTCTGATACTTTTTGGTTCTCGGCAGTTGAAGCTGAAGTTTACGGTTTTTCAGCCTTATTCACTGCATTGGTTTTTTGGCTTATCCTCAAATGGGAAGAACATGCCGATGAACCGGGCTCTGATCGTTGGTTGATTTTTATTGCCTATATGATGGGATTATCCATTGGAGTTCACTTGCTCAATCTGCTAACCATCCCTGCTTTGGTAATGGTGTATTATTTCAAAAAATATACTCCTTCGGTCAAAGGTGTTCTTATTTCCCTGCTTGTTGGGATAGTTCTTTTAGGAACAGTTTTATATGGTTTAATCCCAGGATTTTTGGAAGTGTCGGGTTGGTTTGAACTCCTGTTTGTCAATGTACTTGGTTTTGAATTTAATTCGGGAGTTTTAGCATATATAATTCTGACACTTGGATTTATTATTTGGGGAATTTATGAATCGTATACTAAAAAAAGTTTTTTAAGAATAGCTATTTCTTTCGTTTTGGCAATCAGCATGGAAGGCTTGCCATTTTTTAGCGAAAACATAATTTTAGGTATTCTCATTATTGCGGGATTGGCAGCATTCTTTTATTTCAAAAAAGGGAAAATTAATCCACGCTGGATTAATACTTCATTGCTTATGATATTGATGATTCTTATTGGCTTTTCATCGTATGCGGTCATTGTTATCCGTTCAAATGCCAATCCTACCATGGATCAGAATAACCCCGATAATGTATTCTCACTTAAATATTACCTCGACCGCGAACAATACGGATCAACGCCTTTGCTTTACGGAGCGGTTTATGATGCACCGGTTAAACTCAAAGTGGAAGGTAACATGTGTGTCCCCGAACAAAAGAAAGGTGATCCAACTTACGTGCAGAAATACAAGAAATCGGCAAACGATAAAGATGAATACATCATTTCGGGTTATCAAACCGATTATGTAATGGACGATAGGTTTAATATGTTTTTCCCCAGAATGTACAGCACAACACCTTCTCATATAGAAGCCTATAAAGCCTGGGGAAAAATAACGGGAGAAACAATAAATTATGATTATTGCGGCCAACAAAGAAGTGACGTGAAGCCTACGTTTTTTGAAAATATGCGTTTCTTCCTCGACTATCAAATTAATTTCATGTATTTGCGCTACTTTATGTGGAATTTCAGTGGCCGCCAAAATGATATGCAGGGCTATGGTGAAATTGATCATGGAAACTGGATTACAGGCATTGGATTTATTGACAATATGCTGGTCGGTAATCAAAAGAATTTACCTTCGGAACTCAAAGAGAATAAAGGACATAATGTCTACTACATGTTACCATTGTTGTTGGGAATATTGGGCATGGTTTTCTTAATTAATGGAGGAAAACATGGCGTTGAAGGATTTTGGCTTATTACCCTGTTGTTTTTGATGACTGGTCTTGCCATTGTAGTTTATCTCAATCAGACTCCTTATCAGCCACGTGAACGGGATTATGCCTATGCAGGTTCGTTCTACGCTTTTTGTATCTGGATAGGTTTTGGAGTTTTGGGTATAATAAAAGGAGTAGAAAAATATGCGCCAAAAATACCAAAAACTGCTGCAGCAGCTGTTGTGACATTATTCTGTTTGGGAGTTCCGGCATTAATGGCCGAACAAAACTGGGACGATCACGATCGTAGTAACCGTTATACTTGTCGCGATTTTGGGGCAAATTATCTGCTTTCATGTAAACCCAATGCAATTATTTTTTCCAATGGAGATAATGATACTTTCCCGCTTTGGTATAATCAGGAAGTGGAAGGCGTTGGTACTGACCTTCGGGTTTGTAATCTGAGTTATTTACAAACAGACTGGTATATAGGACAAATGCAACGAGGTGCATATAAATCGGCTCCACTTCCAATTTCGTGGAAACCCGAAGATTATGCAGCAGGTAAAAATGAGGTGGTTGAGGTTGATTCAATGTTACCTAAACTTGAAGTTCAAACTGCCTTTAATTTCATGTTGAGCTCCGATCCGCAAACAAAAATAAATGGAGAACCATTTATTCCAACAAAACAATTGTTCATCCCAATTGATGCACAAGAAGTGGTGAAAACAGGGACTTTGCCTATAACAAGAGCTTCCGAAATTATTCCTCAAATAGATATTAATGTAAAACGGAGACTTACAAAAAGCGAGATGATGATCATTGATTTGTTGAGTGAAAACAAATGGAAACGTCCAATTTATTTTGCAGTAACTGTTGGCGATGATTATTATTTAGGACTTAGTGATCATTTTGAATTAACAGGGTTAGCATATCAAATTTTGCCGATTGGAGTAAAAGGAGCTGGACCAAGCGTAAATGTGGATGAAATGTACAATAACATGATGTACAAATTCAAATATGGAAATATTGCTGATCCGAAAGTATATTTGGATGAAAATACCTCGCATATGTGCCACACTCATCGCATGATGTTTGCACAATTAATTGGGGCTCTAATGGCTAAAGGTGATACTGTGAGAGCTGAAAAGGCTTTGGATTATTGTAATAAAGTAATTCCGGGAACAACAGTTCGTCATGATTATATTTCAACGCAATTGGCTGATGCTTATTATAAATTACACCAACCAGCCAAGGGAGATGCCATTATGGATGCTGTTGCAAAAGATTGTGTTGAGTCTTTGGACTGGTATTTGAGTTTAGATACAGATCAACGCAACAGTGTTTCAAACCGAATTGGGCACGATATGGCCGTTTTGAACCAGATATTACGTATTTGCGATCAGGACAAACAGAAAACCATAATGAACAAATACATGCCACGTTATATAGATTATACCAAACGAATACAAATGTAAATGAATGTTCGGTTTCCAGATATAATACGTCCTTTTTTAGGAAAGCTCATTTGGCGCAAAAATCCATCATCAAAAGTGATTTATGTCACTTTTGATGATGGACCGGTGCCAGAAGTGACACCTCGTGTTTTAGATTTACTTGATAAATTTAATGTGAAAGCAACTTTCTTCTGTGTTGGAGAAAATGTACAAAAGCATCCTGATATTTATGCTGAAATGATAAAAAGAGGGCATAAAACAGGGAACCATACTTTCAATCATTTAAAAGGGTTATCTGTCACGAACGAGGAGTATGTTGCTAATATAGAGAAAGCTGCGCAATACATTGATAGTAAATTATTTCGTCCTCCTTACGGGCAAATAAAAAGAGGTCAACGTAAAAAGCTACAATCTAAATATGATATTGTAATGTGGGATTTAATTACCCACGATTATAATCAGAACTTGTCAAAAGAATCAATCTTTAATAACATTAAACATTTTTCCCGAAATGGTTCAATTGTTGTTTTTCACGATTCAATCAAGGCAAAAAACAATATGTTGTATGTCTTGCCTTTAGCCATTGAATATTGGAATAGTCAAGGTTTTACTTTTGATGTACTTTGAGCTAACTCCTTTTACTTACGCCTAATGAAAGAGTCCATCCTACATTACGTTTGGCAAAACAAACTTTTTACTTCGTACGACCTCGAAACAATGGATGGTGAACAAGTAGAAGTTATTGATGTTGGCAGGATTAATACAGATGCCGGACCTGATTTTTTTAATGCTAAAATAAAAATTGGAGGTACATTATGGGCAGGCAACGTAGAGATTCATACCCACTCTTCGGATTGGAAGAAGCATAATCATCATTCTGACAAAGCCTATGATAGTACAATTCTACATGTTGTCGCAATTGTAGATGAAGATATTTATAGAATTGACGGAACAAAAATTCCGCAGCTTGAATTGAAGTTTTCTACGAAAATCGAAACGAATTACGATCAACTTCTTAGTCAGCAAAAATGGATTGCGTGTGCTGATAAAATTGGCTTAGTTCCATTAATTTTTATTCAGAGCTGGAAATGTGCTTTGCTCACTGAGCGTTTAGAGCAAAAAATGAAAGCAATTGAAAATTTATTGAACGAAAATAAACAACATTGGGAAGAAGCGTTTTATATTACATTAGCTAGAAATTTTGGTTTCGGAACAAATAGTCAGGCTTTTGAAAGTTTGGCGAAATCCTTACCGGTTTCTATTTTAGGAAAACATAAAGATCAACTGCTTCAATTGGAAGCTTTGTTGTTTGGTCAGGCCGGTTTGCTGAGTTTAGAAAATCACGATGAATATTCAGCACAATTAAAAAAAGAATATGATTTTCTAAGTTCAAAATATAATTTAATTCCAATTGATAAAACGCAATGGAAACTATTACGATTACGACCAGATAACTTTCCACACATACGAATTGCTCAATTTGCGTCATTAATTCATACATCAAGTAAATTGTTTTCTAAAATTGTTGATAATCCAAATCTTGATTATCTAAGAGCGCTTTTTGTTTGCGAACTGACTGGTTACTGGAATACAAGATATCAATTCGCACATGAAAGTTCGTTGCATATAAAGAGACTTGGTAACCAGTCAATAAATGGTATCTTAATAAATACTGTAGTTCCATTTTTATTTAGTTTTGCCCATAAAAAGAAAAATGATGAACTGAAGGACAAAGCCTTACAAATTTTAGAACAGGTTCCTGCTGAGCATAATGCAATCGTATCCGGATGGAGAAATATGGAATTAAAAGTAGAAAGTGCTTACGATTCGCAGGCTCTGTTACAATTAAAAAAACAATATTGTGATGAAAAAAAATGCTTACGATGCAGAATCGGGCATAAGGTTCTGACATTACAATAATTCTCGCAATAATATAGAATTATGAAGATAAAAACTAAGATAAAATTATTTATTGTTATAAGCGGCATTTCGTTTTTGGTTTATTCCTGCGCCAATAAAGCTCAGGGACCAACCGGCGGTCCGAAAGATACAACACCACCTAAGGTAATGAAATCTTTTCCGAATAATGGAGCTCTCAATTTCAAGAAAAAACAAATTGAAATTGATTTTAATAAAATGGTTTCAATCGAAAAGCCAAATGATAATGTAATAATTTCGCCACCGCAGTCTAAGCAACCCGATGTTAAAGCATTCGGGAAAAAAGTTACAGTTAACTTTAATCAAGATTTACTTGATAGTACCACCTATTCAGTGAGTTTTGGTGATGGGATAGTAGATTTAAATGAAAAAAATGTTTTAAAAAACTATCTTTTTTCTTTCTCAACCGGTAACCAGATTGATACATTAAAAATAGCGGGAACTGTTATTAACGCCGAGGATTTAAATCCTTTGGCAGGAATTATTGTTGGAATTTACAGCGAAAAGTCAGATTCGGTATTTTATAAAAAACCATTTTTACGCATCGGAAGAACGGATGACAAAGGTCACTTTTCAATTAATAATATAAAAAAGGGTAAATACAAAGTCTATGCTTTGGGCGATACAAATCACGATTTTTATTTTCAACCCGGCGAAGGATTAGCTTTGTGTGATTCACTAATATCTCCAACCTCAAAATTAGAGCAAATGAGAGATACCGTTTGGAAAGATTCAACTCATGTAGACAGTGTGCATACATATATGGGAACACATTTCTTACCGGATAATTTAGCCCTTCGTTTTTTTAAAGAAAATAAAAAGAGGCAGTATTTTGTAAAGGCAGAGCGCAAAGAACCATTTGTTTTCGATTTATATTTTAATACTACACTTTCAAAACTGCCAGAATTAAAACCGCTTAACTTTAATTGGGACAATAAATACGTTTTACAGAAGAATTTGGCAATGGATAGTCTGACGTATTGGATTACCGATTCAACAGTATGGAAAACTGATACACTGAAAATGTCGATGACTTACTTAAAAACTGATTCGCTTTTTCAGCTTCAACCTGTTACCGATACAATAAATGTATCCATGCGAAAAGTAAATTTAAATGCCAAATTAAAGATAAAAAAAGCGCAATTAAAAAAACTAGAATCACTGAAATTTGCTAATAATATAACGTCCTCGTTTGAGATTTATAGTCCAATTATATTAACTTTTGAGGCGCCACTAGCAAATGAGGATATTTCAAAAATTAAATTAAGTCAAAAGATTGATTCCACCTATAAACAAATCCCTTTTAAGTGGCAAAGGCTTGATTCTATACACATGACTTTTGCCATTAACTATAAGTGGGTGCCTGAAATGGAATATAAGTTGGAAATTGATTCGGCGGCATTTACAAGTATTTATAATAAAGCTAGCAAAAAGATAGAAGGAAGTTTCAAAGTCAAATCACTTGATGAATATTCGAGTGTAAAAATATATTTAGCAACATTTAATCCTAAGGTAATGTTACAAGTTCTCGATTCGAAAGATGTATTGCTTGCTACAAAACCGGCCTCGGAAAAAGGAACAGTATTTGAATATTTAAAGCCAGGTGATTATTATGTTCGAATGTTTATTGACGAAAATGGAAATGGTAAGTGGGATACAGGCGATTTGGCAACACATCGCCAACCTGAGGAGGTTTATTATTATCCTAAAAAACTAACTTTGATGGCCAATTGGGAATTTGAAGAAACGTGGGATTATACTTTAGTACCGCTACTTGAGCAAAAACCCGCTGAATTGATGAAATCAGCATCTAAGAAAAATGAAGTAAATTATTAAGCAAAACTTTTTCGGTACAAAGTTGAAAATTACTTATTTCTAAAAATATTACAGAATTGTCTAAAATTAACAATAAAACTTTTGATACTGATTTGCATTTTGAAAAATAACAGCTACATTTGCACTCCGAAATTAAAAATATGGTAGAAATGCGGCAGTAGCTCAGTTGGTAGAGCATCAGCTTCCCAAGCTGAGGGTCGCGGGTTCGAGTCCCGTTTGCCGCTCAAATGATTTATGTTAGAAGTGGATGCCTTTGTAAGGTATCCACTTTTTATTTTTTCATAGGTAGATTCATTATTTTAAATCATATGTTTGTTAACACAAAATAAATTTATATATTTGTTCCGTTTTTTTATAAAGCATTTTAAATCTAAAGCTTAATTATGTGGAAAGATTTTTTTTATTTCTCTAAAGGTCAACGAACAGGAATTATAGTGCTTGTTTTGCTTATAATAATCACATTGGTGGTAAATTATTCGTTGTCATATTTCTTTCCGGTTACTGAAAAAGGTGGAACTGCTTTTATTAAAGAAGCAGAAATGTTCAAAAAATCATTGGTTTCGCGTGACAGTATCCGGCAATTAAATTGGCAAAGGCAATATGAAGAACGTCAGCGGCAATACGAAGAAAAATACAAGCAAAACCAAACCTATATTTCCTCCAAAACCTTAGAAAAGAAAACAAGTTATGTCCTTTTCCAGTTTGATCCTAATACAATTGATTCTGCCTCCTTTATAAAATTAGGATTAAAACCGTTTATAGCCTCCAATATTTTAAAATATCGAAAGAATGGAGGTCGATATCGTTCTGCTGCTGATTTTTCAAAAGTATATGGAATCTATCCAGATAAGTATAAAGAACTGGAGCAATATATAAAAATTGCAGAAGCAAAGCTGCTTGTAAATGAAACAAAACCAGTAAAACGAACGGATATCATTGTTGAACTGAATACTGCTGATACAACACTTTTAATGCAAGTGAAAGGAATTGGACGAAGCTATGCCAAAAACATCATTCGTTTTAGACAGCAAACAGGTGGATTTTTGTCAGTCAATCAGTTAATTGATGTTTTTGGAATGAGACCTGAGGATTTTGAAAAAATTCGTCCGTTCTGTAAGGTAAATCCAGAATTAGTTCAGAAAATAAAAGTTAATATAGCCAGCGTAGAACGTTTAAAAAGCCACCCGTACATCAATTTCTATAAAGCAAAAGCTATTTACGAGTTGCGTAGAAAAAAAGGAAAGCTCAAAGACATAGCCGACTTAAAAGTATTGCCGGAATTTACACTTTCAGATTTGGATAAAATTAAACCCTATCTAAATTTTGAATAAAATTAAAAATTCCCTGAAACAAACATTTCAGGGAATTTTTAATTTTATAATTGGTCAGCTTATTTTACTGAATCCATGTGTGCGATCAAATCCAAAACTTTGTTTGAATAACCCCACTCATTGTCATACCAGCTAACTAATTTTACAAAGTTACCGTTCAATGCTATACCTGCACCAGCATCAAATACTGAAGTACGAGTTTCGTGGATAAAGTCAGAAGAAACAACTGAATCTTCAGTATATCCAAGTATACCTTTCATTGTAGTTTCAGAAGCTAATTTCATCGCGGCTTTGATTTCATCGTAAGAAGCAGCTTTTTCCAAACGTACTGTTAAATCAACAACTGAAACATCAGCAGTTGGTACACGGAAAGCCATACCGGTTAATTTGCCGTTCAAAGCAGGAATTACTTTACCTACAGCTTTAGCAGCACCGGTAGAAGAAGGGATAATGTTTCCTAAGATAGAACGACCACCACGCCAGTCTTTTGAAGATGGAGCATCAACTGTTTTTTGAGTGTTAGTAGCAGCGTGAACTGTTGTCATCAAACCTTCAACAATTCCGAAGTTGTCATTGATAACTTTAGCCATAGGAGCCAAACAGTTAGTAGTACAAGATGCGTTAGAAACAACATCCATATCTTTAGTATAAGTTTCTAAGTTTACACCACAAACGAACATTGGAGCATCATTAGATGGAGCAGAAATAACCACTTTCTTAGCACCACCGGCAATGTGAGCTTTTGCTTTGTCAATAGTAGTGAATACACCAGTTGATTCAACAACATAGTCAGCACCTACTGCACCCCAGGTAATAGCTGCAGGATCTTTTTCAGCAAAGAAATGAATTTCTTTTCCATTGATAACTAATTTACCATTTTTGTGTTCTGCAGTTCCTTGGAATCTTCCGTGAACTGTGTCATATTGCAACATGTAAACCATGTAGTCAATATCCATAAATGGATCATTTACTGCAACGATCTGAACATCGTTTCTTTCTTGGGCTGCACGGAAAACCAAACGTCCGATACGGCCAAAACCATTGATACCTACTTTAATCATTTTATTTATTGTTTAAAATTGAGTTTTTATAATTTCGCCACAAAAGTACTAAATTCTGTCCGAATGACAAAGATACACCATAGATTAATTACACTTTTTTTCTTATTGTAAAGTGGAGATTGCAATATGTCAATTAATGACTGATTCTGAGAGTGATTAATAGTATCGAAGCTCGTAATTTTATAGATAAGAATTTAAGCTATTACCAATAAATTATTAGAGACACAAAGTGTATATTTAGTCAATATCCTTAAACCAAAAAAGGCAATCCACTTACTTTTTTTAGTTGGGATTGCCTTTTTATACTAAATTACTTCTCTGCTTTTTTGCCCGTATTCATTCCAAATAACGTGTAAAGCGGACAGAAACTAATTAAACTTGTAAGTGTAAAAACTAAGGCAACAACTAAGGCAATAATACCGAGAGTTCCGACTAATACTTCTTTGTAATAGAGAACAATTAATACGACAGCAATCACTAAACGGATTATTTTGTCGGTAGAACCCATGTTTTTCTTCATAATAAATTATTTAAATTGTTTTTAATCTTATAGAATTAAAACAATAAAATGATATTTATGTTCAGAATGACTGATGGCATATATTAAACCAAACTTACAATCTCAATTTTAAGAGAATAATAGTTCAACAAAATATTTTATTTATTCAACAATTTTTTTTCATGTCCTTTGTCAGTCGTTTATTCTTCATTATCTTTGTCAATCTAAAATAAATTTAATAAAGCGTTAGAAGAATGGAAATTTCAGGAAAAATTATTGCCGTGTTACCTATTGCCACTGGTCAAGGGAAAAACGGAACATGGCGTTCGCAAGATTATGTGTTAGAAACTGCTGATCAATATCCAAAAAAAGTATGTTTCAATTTGTTTAACGATAAAATTGATCAATTTCCGTTGACAATTGATGATCAGGTAACTATGAGCTTCGATGTTGAAAGCCGCGAATATAACGGTCGCTGGTACACAACCGTTCGTGCGTGGAAAGTCGAAAAAGGTGTTGTTAGTGCTGCTCCGGCTGCATCGACTCCAGTTGCTTCATTTGATGCAGCCCCGGGAGCAGGTGAAGGAAGCGATTTGCCATTTTGAGGTAAGATAAATACTTAATCTGTTTATTAGTTAACTAGATTATGCAAAGTCAAACCAATTAATAAATCAACCAACCAATCAACCAATCAACCAATCAACCAAAATATTATTAGGAATGAGTGGCGGCACCGACAGTTCGGTTGCTGCCATTCTCTTATTGGAACAGGGCTACGAGGTTGTAGGCATTACATTCCGTTTTTGGGAGGAAGGTGAAAATTCTCATTTGCAAGATGCAATTTCGTTGTCAAAGCAATTGGGGATTGAACACATTACTTTTGATGCAAGAAATATTTTCAAAGAAACGATAATTGGTTATTTTGTTGATGAATATTTATCGGGTCGCACACCGTTTCCATGTGTCAAATGCAACAATGAAATAAAATGGAAACTTATCCTTAACGAAGCAGATCGACTGGGCTGTGAAAAAGTGGCTATGGGACATTACAGCCGAATTCTACATGAAAATGATCGTTATTTTGTTTCGGAAGGTGTTGATTCAGATAAGGATCAGTCGTTTTTTTTATGGGGATTGAGTCAAGTTCAACTATCACGAATTGTTTTTCCACTCGGGCAATTCCATAAAACAGAAGTGCGTAAAATGGCTGCTAGAAGGGGTTTTAAAAAAGTATCTGAGAAAAAGGATAGTCTTGGAGCTTGTTTTTGTTCAGGAGATTATCGTCCGTTTCTGAAGTCGCAATTAGTAAATTCAGATCAAGTCATTTTTCCCGGCAACTTTATTGATGAAGAAGGAAAAGTGTTGGGTCGGCACGAAGGGTTTCCTCTTTATACTGTTGGGCAGAGGAGAGGTTTAATACATTTGAACCGAAAAGTATTTGTAAAAAAAATACAACCCGAAACCAATGAAATTATATTGGCTCCACTAGAAAATATGTACAAAACTGAATTTTTTATCCGTGATATAAATGTGGTTGATAAAAGTCTTTTTTCAAACGAGTTTGATACGATTTGTCGTATTCGTTACCGCAAACAAAATACCTTAAGCCGTGTGATTTTTCTTGAAAATAAAACAGCAAAAGTCCAACTTGCTGAGCCTTTGGAATCAATTGCTCCTGGACAAACGGCCGTGTTTTATAGGGATGGGAAAGTGTTAGGAGGAGGGTTTATCAGTTGACAGTGAAGAGTCATCAGTTATCAATTGATATAACAATCGAAGGGAGTAAATGTCACGAAGTAAATATTACCGAAGTTAACTTTCAAATCTTTATGCTCCAAATTGCAATAAAATGACACACGCTTCCACACAATACAAATAAATGCCAGATAGCATGCATGTATGGAATTCTTTTAAACTGATAAAGTACAGCCCCAACCGTGTAAAAAAGACCGCCTCCAATCAACCACCAAAGTACTTCCATTGAATTTGTTACCGAAAGGGAGTCGATTAATGGTTTGAATGCGATAACTACTACCCAACCCATTGCCACATAACAAATAGTTTCGAGTTTGCTGCCTTTTTTCAGGTTCATAAAACTTAGTGAGATACCTAAAAAAGCTGCAACCCAGATAACGCTAAACAACGACCAGCCCCACGCACCGTTTTCTCGCAAAACAATCAGAGTAAAAGGGGTATAGCTCCCTGCTATTTGAGCATAAATTGCAGCATGATCAAATTTTCTCCGAAGTGGTTTTTGTAATTCTTTCTTTTCGACATGATATAATGTGGATGAAGTGTACATGAGAATCATGAAAATGATGAAAACAATATCACTCACAATTGCCCAATTATTGCGTGACCCAATGGCTTTTTGAATCAAAAAAATACCGGCAATAATTGAAAAAATAATACCGATAGCATGTGTAAATGTGTTGGCTCTTTCTTCTTTTGCAGAATATCTTGTTGGCATAAAGTAGGTATTTATACTGTTGAAAATTAATTAAATAGTGCGGATGACGCGTTCAATCACATTATTCTCAAATCCGCGACTTTGGGCAAAGCGGAATAATTTTCCTTGTTTTTCGTATTCAAATTCGTATTTTAATCCTGTTAGTTTTGTCTTTAAAATTGAAGCCAGAAGTTCTTCGTATTCACCATCATCAATTGTTGTTAAAGCGCTATTTATTAATTCATTGCTTAATCCTTTCTGTTTGAGGGCATATGTTATTTTTATTTTCCCCCATTTGTTGAATCTGAATTTATCTTTCACAAAGTAAGCACAATAACGCTTTTCATTGATAAAATCTTCTGCAATCAATCGTTTGATGATAATTGGTTTGTCATCGCACGAAACGCACCAGGCAGTTAGTTTTTCTTCAACTTCCGATATGCAATGTTCTGAAATAGAGCAATAAGAGGCAGCTTTGTGGAGCAGTTCTTCCAAAGAATATTCCTTTTTCATGCGTTCTTTTATTTTATATTTATTTGTCGCATGGAACTCGCAATGAACATGGTCTAATAGTTTAGATCTGTTTTTGATGCTCGTTTCATATTATTATACTTACTAGCAAATTGAAAAAATTAACTCACAAATGTAGTTATTTTTATTGTTTTGGTAATGTATTTTGAACTCAAAAAAGCTTTTTTCAACTAAATCAAAAATTAAAAGTAACAAAATATTGGATTATAAATAAAAAATGTAACTTTGTTCCGAAATTGTATCCTAAACGATAGAATATATCTTAAACGAAAAATGAAACTAACAAAAAAGGAACAACTGGAAATTACAGCAAAAGATCTTTTCTGGAAGCATGGATTTAAAAAGGTCACTATAGACGAAATTTGTAAGAAAGCAAATGTAAGCCGGAAAACTTATTATACTTTCTATGAAAATAAAAGTGCATTGGTAATTTATATATATAAAAAGGCTGTGGATGAGGCTTATGGGATTTATGAAGGGGTTGTGGAAAGTGACATGAGTTTCTCTGAAAAGTTGGAAAAAATTTTCAATTACAAACTTGAGTTTACTAAAAATATTTCGATGGAGTTTATCTCTGACTTTTACAATCCAGATGCAGGGGAGTTGACTACTCTTTTCAATGATACAGTTGAACGGTCTATGAAATTCATGCGCAATTTTTTAAACATAGCACAGAAAAATGGGGATATAAACAAGGATTTAAGTTTGGACTATATTCTGTTTATGATGCAAAAAGCAATTGATTTCTGCGGAACACCGGAACTTATGGTGATGTTTCCGGATGTCAATGTCTTGACCCGACAGGTTACTCAATCAATAATTTATGGTATTATGCCGGTAAAAAATAGTTCAAAGGTATGAAGTTGAGATTAAAAATAAGCTTTGTATTTGTCTTGAGTGTCTGCTATTTAATGGCTCAGCAGGATTCTACCAATATTTCTTTCAGCGGTCAGCTTACTGCATGGGGAGTTGGGCAATTCCAGACTCCGTTCGGCACTCAGTTTGGCGGACGGTTTGTTCCGGATCTTCAGGGGCTTTTTAATCTGACACCCAAGACAAAGATTGATTTTGAAGCTTCACTAAATATAAATGGCTCAGCAAATTTTACAGGCTTACAATACGATAGTGTAATGGGCCAATTTAAACCCTACCGCGTTTGGCTCCGTTATTCAGGGCAAAATTGGGAAGTTCGCGCTGGATTGCAGCAAATAAATTTTGGCTCGGCCAAGATGTTTCGTCCGCTTATGTGGTTTGATGGCTTGGATGTGCGAGATCCGTTGCAATTGACTGATGGTGTTTATGGAGTGTTGGGGAAATATTATTTTAATAATAACGCAAATGTCTGGTTGTGGGGCTTGATAGGGAACAAAAATCCAAAAGGATTTGAAACAATAGGTTCGGCGCAGTGGAGACCTGAAATAGGAGGAAGATTTCAAATACCAGCAGGTCCGGGACAACTGGCAGTCAGTACAAATTATCGACACATACAAGTTCCAAATTTGGCATCGAATCTTTGGAATGATTCTGAACTTTTAAATGAATCCAGAATAGGGTTGGATGGAAAATGGGATGTTGGAATTGGATTGTGGTTTGAGTCGAGTGTTACGATGACAGATGTGAATAATATTATTTTGCCAAATCTGTTTAAAGTTCAAGATTTGTGGAACCTGGGTGCGGATTACACTTTTGGAGTAGGAAACGGATTAGGAATGACGCTCGAGTATTTCAGGTATCATGTCGGCGATGAGTTTTTGGTAAATGGAACTACATTAAATGTTGTAGGAAGTCTATTTACTTATCCGGTAAGTGTTTTGGATAATGTGTCGGCCATGGTTTTTTATATTCCGGGGAATAATTTAGTATACAATTATGTAAACTGGACCCGGACATACGATAACTGGACTTTGTATGCTATCGGTTATTGGAATCCCGAAACTCCGCTGTCAATTTCACAGTCGCAAGGGAAAAACCTGTTTACCGGAAAAGGGTTGCAACTGATGGTGAATTATAATTTTTAAAGGTTCTTGCAAAGGTGCAAAGACATCAAAAGAGAATTTATATTTTGCTGTTTGGAAAATATTTATACTAAATATCTGGAATTAATAATTTGCGTCTCTGCGCCTTTGCGAGACAAAAGAAAGAGAAATATGGAAACAATCGTAGAAGTAAAAAACCTTGTAAAGAAATTTCAGATTGGAACAGGTTTTTTCACGGCATTAAAAGGTGTGAATCTTGAATTTACCGAAGGTGAATTTACCGGATTAGTCGGTCCGAGTGGGTCGGGCAAAACCACGTTGCTAAATATTATTGGCTCACTGGATGTACCATCCGAAGGCGAAGTGGTGGTATTGGGCAAATCGGTTGGAAATCTGACTCCCAAAGATGCGGCGCAACTTCGAAAGGAAGAACTGGGTTTCATTTTTCAGAATTATAATCTATTACCTGTTTACACGGTGTTTGAGAATGTGGAATTTCCATTGTTATTGCTGAATATGTCTTCCGACGAACGAAAAAAACGTGTGTTGGAAACCCTCGAATGGGTTGGTTTGACCAATAAAGTTAGTTCGCGGCCCTCGCAACTTTCCGGAGGTGAATGTCAGCGGGTGGCTATAGCGCGTGCCATGGTGAAACGTCCAAAACTGGTATTGGCCGACGAACCGACAGCAAACCTGGATGCTGCAAATTCGCACAATATTTTGCAAACGATGGAGAAACTGAATAGGGAACTTAAAACCACTTTTATTTTTGCCACCCACGACGAAAAAGTGATTGGATATTTACGCCGGAAAATAATGTTGGCCGACGGGAAGGTAGTTGAAGATAAAAGGACAACCCCTAACCCCTAAAGGGCATAATAGCTGGTACAATTGTTTGTTAAACTCATTTTTATGACAAGTAATAAAAAAAATATCGGAGCCGAAAGTAACTCAAGTTCCCCTTTAGGGGTTAGGGGTTATTTGCAACTAGGGGTTTTATTCAAAACCGCTTTTCGAAGCTTAATCGGAAACGGATTGAAAACATGGCTCAACGTGTTTGTGCTGTCGTTTACATTCGTGTTGATTATTTTTATGCAGGGTTTGCTCGAAGGATGGAACCGTCAGGCAATGAAAGATTCAATCAGTTGGGAAATTGCCGGAGGACAATATTGGAGTAAAAATTATGATCCTTACGATCCTTTCTCTATTGATTCAAGTGCAGCCGTGTTGCCTGCAACTTTAAAAAGCGAATATGATGCGCATCAAATAGAGCCTGTTTTGTTGGTTAAAGGAACAATTTATCCCAATGGTCGCATGCAGGGAGTTTTGCTTAAAGGTATCCGTCCCGATCAGCATTTGCTGGCTTTGCCAACCAATTTATTGAAAGGCGACAGCACTGAAGTTCCGGTAATTATGGGAGCCCACATGGCCAGACAAGCCGATCTGAAAGTAAACGACATGGTGACGCTCCGCTGGCGCGATGTGAATGGAACCTTTGAAGCGATTGACATTCGAGTAGCCGGAATTTTTACAACCTCGGTTCCGGCGGTTGATGTCGGGCAAATCTGGTTACCATTGGCTCAATTGCAGAAAATGACCTTGCAGCCGGGTGCTTCTACAATTATTATAAAATCAGAATCCGTGGCTACACAGAATATCGCTGCCTGGCCATTCAAAGACCAAACCGAACTGACGAAGGAAATGGCGGCCATGATAAAAGCTAAATCAAACGGGTACAATGTTCTCTATACCATTTTCTTCTTATTGGCACTGATAGCCATATTCGATACACAAACGCTTTCCATTTTCCGTCGCCAGCGCGAAATAGGTACACTTGTGGCACTCGGAATGACCCAAAGGCAGGTGGTAAGATTATTTACACTCGAAGGAACGATGAATGCTGTATTGGCTATTTTGGTTGGTGCTGTCTGGGGCTTGCCATTGTTTATAGCCTTTAGCACTTATGGGATTCACCTTCCGATGGATGTAAGTAGTTTTGGTATTCCGATGGCCGACCGTATGTATCCGGCTTTTACGCCAAAATTGATTCTTGGAACTATGTCGTTAATTATCGTTGTAACTGCATTGGTAAGTTATTTTCCGGCACGCAAAATTGCCCGTATGAATCCTACCGAAGCCATAAGGGGGAAAGCATTATGAAGACCCCTATCCCCTAAAGGGGAACTGGATTAGTCCTATTTCTGAATATCATTTGAACAAATATTGATATACAATACTAACTAAAAGCCCCCTTTAGGGGGTTGGGGGTCGAATATTATGATAAAGTTTCTATTTAAAGGTTTGATGCGCGACAAATCGCGAAGCCTGTTGCCCATCATAGTGGTTGCCTTAGGTGTGATGATGACAGTTCTCTTACAGTCGTTACTGGGCGGATTTCTCGGCGATAGTATCGAATCGACTGCTAATTTCACAACCGGGCATGTGAAGGTTATGACGCGTGCTTATAGCGAGAACAGTTCGCAGATCCCAAACGATTTGGCATTGATAGGCGTGGACACATTGAAGCGGAGCTTGCAAAAACAATTTCCGGATATCACCTGGGCCGAGCGGATTCAGTTTGGAGGGTTATTGGATGCTCCCGATAGCCTTGGACGCACCCGCTCTCAGGGAACTGTGTCGGGGATGGGAATAAAGTTGCTGAAATCAGATGAAGAAATTAACCGCATAGACTTGAAACCACGGTTGGTGAGTGGAAGATTTCCAACCAAAGCGGGTGAAATGTTGTTGAGTGACGATCTTTTTCATAAAATGAACCTGAAACTGGGTGACAAAGTTACGTTGATATCCAGTGGCATGTACGGCGACATGGCTATGTATAATTTCCATGTTTCGGGAACGCTTCATTTTGGAATTAATGTGCTCGACCGGGGAATGATGATTGCCGATATTGATGATGTACGGGCCGCGCTGAATATGGAAAATGCTGCCGGAGAGATTCTGGGTTTCTTTACCGGTGAACGGTATGATAATAAGCTGGCAAAGGCTGATGCCAGTGCATTCAATGCACGGTTTGCAGCCAGTAAAGATAAATTTGCTCCGGTGATGTTACCCTTATCGCAAATGAACGATATGGGATTTTTGGTAGCTTACTCCGAAAGTATTCAGACTTTCATCATCATGATATTTATTATTGCCATGGGACTTGTGTTGTGGAATGCGGGATTAATTGGTGGTTTACGTCGGTATGGCGAGTTCGGTTTGCGGTTGGCCATTGGCGAAAGCAAGAACGAAGTTTACCGTACTGTTGTGGCCGAATCGGTGTTGATTGGGGTGGTCGGGTCTGTTATAGGTGTAATTCTCGGGTTGCTCTTGTCGTGGTATTTTCAGGTTGTGGGGATCAATTATGGCGATATGATGAAAGATTCAACGTTCCTGATGCCGTCGGTGATGCGTGCTCATATCACCATTACCACTCTTTATATTGGCTTTGTGCCAGGTATTTTTTCTACCGTTATCGGTGCCATGCTTGCCGGAATAGGTATTTATAAGCGGCAAACGGCAAATTTGTTTAAGGAGTTGGAGGGCTAAATAACCCCCAACCCCTAAAGGGGAGTAAGAAGATATCACTTATGTTGGGGTAAATTAAAATATTAAAACATATAAATATGAAATCAATGAATAAAGTAATTAAATACTCCCCCTTTAGGGAGTTGGGGGGTCTGTTGGCTTTTCTCCCGATATTTTTATTTGCCCAAAACCCATCCGGCAAAACAATTCTTGATAAGGTGGATGCTAATATGTCGGCCAAAACGCGTGTGATGACGGCTTCGATGGAAATAGGAACGGAGCGCACCAAGCGTACCATGACTCTGAAAACCTATGGCGAAGGCGACCATAAAGCGTATACCGAATACCTGGCTCCGGTACGCGAGAAAGGTACCAAGATGCTGAAGCTGGAAAACCAACTCTGGATTTATTCGCCCACGACCGACCGCACTATCCAAATTTCGGGGCACATGTTGCGCCAATCGGTGATGGGTAGCGATATGTCGTACGAAGACATGATGAACGATAAACCGTTGCTGGAACAATACAAAGCCGAAGTGGCCGGCACGGAAATAATAGACGGTCGTAAATGCTGGGTGGTGACGCTTACGGCCATTATACCGGATGTGAATTATTTTTCCCGCAAAATGTGGGTGGATACAGAGCGCGATGTTCCCCTTAGAGAAGATTTGTTTGCCAAAGGCGGTAAATTGCTGAAGCGGATTACGTTCTCCAACGTACAACGGGTGGAAGGGCGTTGGTTTCCCATGGCTTTTGTATACAAAGATATGCTCAAAGATGGCCCCGGAACAAAAATGACCATCGAGGAAATTAAACTAAATACACCCATTCCGGCTAGCTATTTTAATTTGGGGAATTTGAAATAAATTGTTTTAAACCACCATGTAGAGACGCATTGCAATGCGTCTGAAAACACATTGGTTTTAAAAAAAAATAGAGACGCATGGCAATGCGTCTCTACAAACAATGCGTGTCTGCGTGGTTTGAAATTATTTCCCGAACTTAAAAATTACAGGTAGCGTGTAATAGACCCTTACAGCCTTACCATCCTGTTTTCCGGGAATAAATTTAGGGAGTAATTTTAGTACTCTTACTGCTTCTTTATCGCACGCAGGGTCGAGCGATCGGATAACAGTAATATTGCTAATGCTTCCATCTTTCTCAACTACAAAGCGACAAATTACTTTACCTGGAACACCATTGTCGTGTTGTGCTACAGGTGGTTTAGTTAGATTTTTCTCGATGAAACTAAGTAAGGCAGATTCTCCTCCCGGGAATTGTGGCATTTGCTCAATAATCCTATCAATTAATCGCAGCGAGTCACCACCTGCACCCGGATCTATTATCACGTTACTGCTTTCGGCGGAATTGCCGGTTGTCATTTTATCTTGAGCCTGAATCAAGCACGAAATCGCCATTAAACCAATCAACACTAAAAACAGGATTCTTTTCATAATTCAATGTATTAAATAGATTTGACAAATATAGTGATTTGTCAATTATATTAAATGTATAAAACCCATTTATTTTTATATTGTATCAATTTGTATCTATATCTGTTGATAACTTTTATTATATTTTTATTGTGAACTATTGCATATTTTAAATTAACTATCTATATTTGTTGCAGATTATTGATATTGAAACAATTGATGGAGGCTTAACAACCTTCAAGTGCCGATAAATAAAGGGAAATATAACATTTCGTGATTCACTATACTCTCTGTTCACTATCACTGATTCGTAGTTCGCAGGCGTGTGAACTACGATATTTTTTTGAAAAATGCCGTCCCAAGATGGGGAAAGTCTCACCGGAATCGTTTTGAACCTTTCCCCTTTTGGGGAAAACTCACCAGAATAGTTTTGGAACATTCCCCAAGTGGGGAAAGCTCAACGGAACAGTTTTGGAACTTTCCCCAAATGGGGAAACCTTGTCGGAACAGTTTTGGAAGATTCCCCAAGTGGGGATGCTGTTTTTTCGCTTTAGTATTAATTTGTCTCTTGAATTCCTTACATACTATGTTTAATCATTTAAAAAGTTTTGCTTATGGAAATAGCAAATTTGAATTTACACAATCAACGTAATGCAGGTCATTACCAGTTTTTAACCGATTTCAACGATTTCGTTATCAAGTACACACCCCAGGTACTTGGTATTGTTGATGCTTATGCGGCCTTTTTGCTGAAGTATCAGGATGAAATTGAAGCTTACAAGGCAATCACTAAAAGTGCAACGACGGACGATATAGTGAATGCCGATCATGACAGGGATATTACTTTGCGGAGTACTTCTAATTTAGCACATACTGCAATGAATCATTTTGACGCAAATGTGCACAATGCCGCTAAAATTGTAAACGTAATCATTGACCAATACGGTGACCTGGCTTCTAAACCTTATGATGAAGAAACCGGAGAAGTTGAAAACATGATTAAGGATTTACGTACCAAAGCAGGTGCCGAAATAGTTACAGTAGGTCTTGTACCGTGGATTAATATGCTGGAGACCCAGAATATTACATTCAAAACGCTCGAAGCTACCCGTAACTCCGAAGAAGCTAATCGCACCGAACTGCGCATGAAACAGGTTCGCCTGGAAATTGATGCCGCTTATCGCAAGATAACTAAACGTATCAATGCACTTATCGAAGTTAACGGCGAAGCTCCTTACGCTGAATTTGTAAAAGAGCTTAATGCCCGTATTGGTCGTGCTCAGGACTCAATAGCCCAAAGCAAATCACGTAAGACCACAATTGTAGTCACTGAAGCTCCGAAAGCGTAAACCCTGAAAACTATCATCCTCTCCGGCAGCTTATGGGGTAAGTGGTGGGAGAGGATGAATTTTCTAAACAAACGAACCCTTTAATATCTTTATTGCAAGAAACCATGTCTCAACAAAGGAAAAAGAAAAAAACACCACCAAAAAAATCAGACGATCTAAAAATAACAAAGAACGTTTTTGATCACTATTCAACGGTTGCAAGGAAAACACTTAAGATATTGGAGCTTGACCCGGTATTATTTGACCAATTCACCAAGAAACAAAAGATACGAATGATGCAACTGCAATTTTCAACTCCAAGGGTTCTTTCGCGATGTGGCCACGATGTCCCCAAACGTTATTTAAAAATGATACAGCGGGCAATGTATGATTTTACAAAAAGAACGTACGTTGGCGACTCTTCCATTGGATTATTGTATTACGATTATCTTTCTATTGGATTGGCATTTAATACCCTTTTCTCACGGAAAATAAAATTAATCGAAGGACTTGACCAAATAGATGCCTATTCAATTATTGCTGACCGGTTGGAAGAGAGGGAAAATGAGGTAAATGAATTGATGACCGTGTATGGCAATTATGTCAGATACGCTACTTTATATCTTTCAAAACTAAATTTTCGGGTGTATGGCTTTACCTGGGAATATGATACTCCGAATAATTCCAGACATCTCCAGCAGCAGTTGTTTATTACATCGGCCGAGCCTGAACGCATTTATTTTACCTACAATCAAAAAAGCCGACCGGCTTACCGGCTTTTAATAGGGAGCTATTTGTCCGATGACTCCATTTTGGTTTCTCTGCCGTATAATGAAATTATCAAAAGTAGTAATAATACGCGCCCTTTGAAAATATATATTCAAAGCCACGCATTAAAACGTTTACAGGAAAGGCTTGATACCCGATCATCTTTTTATAGATATAGCGCATTGACACAATCGATTTGTTTATGTGAAATGGTAACTGGACAAAATAATCAAATACTATTTGCATGTCGCGATTTGAGCGGGCATTTACTGGGTTATTTCCCTTTTACCATCGAGGGTGATAATTTGTATGTACTAAGTTTCTTACCGCTTGTTAGTTCAAGGGTGCCCGAAGGAAAGCTTTTATGCGAAACATTGAATGCCACTAAAGATGATCTTATTTTTCTGGGTATGGACAAATTGAGCTTTTACAAAACCACTGATTTTGAATGCATCCCAACCCTGAAAAGTGCACTTATAGAAGCCGGTATATGGCATTTAACGGAAATAGAAATTGATGAAGAAGAACATGAAGGACGTTTCAAATATCATTCAACTATAGCTACTAAGTTTTTCTCAACAGAAGTTGCAACCTAATACCAATGCGGGGATAAATATTCATTTCCTCCGATTCACCAAATAAATCCCCACCAACACTATCACCGCACCGCCGATTTCGTGGAGGGTGAGGACTTCGCTCAGAATGAACACGGAGAAAATAGCTGTAAAAACCGTCTGGCTTAGTAAACTTACCGATGCAATTGTGGGTTTAATATGCCCCAGTGCCTGATTGATGGCAAGCCAGCCCAGCAGTTGCGGAATAATTCCCAGTGTTCCCAATGCCAACCATGTTTTGGTGCTGAAACCCCAAAGCGGAGTAGCCGTAAACAGGCAAATAAGCCCCAATACCACTGTGCTTGACATCATGGAAATGGAGGTGAATGAGAATGTGTCGAGTGTGTTTCGACCTTTGCGCACAGTAATCAGGTAAGCTCCGTAAAACATGCTGGCTGCGATTGCCAGTGTGTTACCGAAATTCAGATTGGCTGCCATTATCTCATTGATGCCAATGATGATGGTTACACCAAAAATAGAAATTGCTGTTCCAATCCAAAACGTTCTGGTTGGTTTTTCTTTCAGGAAAAACAACGAACCAAGGCCCACCCATACGGGGGCAAGATTGGCCAGCAGTGTGGAAATGGTAGCTTTCGAAAGCATGATGGATGTATTCCATAAGGCAATGTCGCATGCAAAAAGTACTCCGCAAATGATAGCAACTTTTACTCCTTTACGATTGATAATTGGTTTCTTGAAATAGAGCCATACCGGAATAATGCCGATAGTACCAAAAAACAATCGGTAAAATCCGGAGCCAAATCCACTTATATCAGCTATTTTTACCAATATAGCCGACCACGAGATACACAAAACCCCAAACAGCAACAAGATATAATGAATCCACGGATGGTCTTTGTGAAGTTTAAACATGGAAGGAGATATTAGACATTAGAACCAAATATTTTTGACAAAAGAATAAAGACGTTTAATCGGAAATAAAATTGTTCACTGATAATTGTTCACTGATAACTGCTTTCACCATGCGGTCATTTCCCGAAATGTCTTTGCGCACTTCCGTGTTTTTAAATCCCATTTCGGTAAGTAAATCGGTGGTTTGTTTTCCAAATTCCCGATTAATCTCGAAATATAGTTTTCCATTGAGTTGCATGTGCGATTTTGCAAAAAGGGCAATCCGGCGATAAAACAGCAAGGGGTCGTTATCCGGCACAAATAATGCTACATGCGGTTCGTGTTCAAGCACATTGGGAAGTATTTCGGTTTTTTCCTGTTCGGTAACATAAGGTGGATTGCTGACGATGATATCCCATTTCTGATCAAAATCGGGTGCGTTTAATATATCAACCTTACTAAAGTTTACTTCCAGGTTGTTGAGGATGGCATTGCTTTGTGCCGTTTCCAGTGCTTTTTCAGAAATATCAAAGGCATCAACCGTTGAATTTCGAAACTCGTGCTTCAGACTTATGGCAATGCAGCCGCTTCCGGTGCCAATATCCAGAATTTTTATTTCTTCCTTCTTTTTATTTTCATTTTGTATCCAATCTACCAGTTCTTCCGTTTCGGGACGGGGAATTAATACAGACTCATTTACGTTAAAAGGGAGTCCGTAAAACTCCGTTTCCCCCAAAATGTACTGAATTGGAACAAATTTCTTCAATTTTTCGATAAAACTATCCACAATCTTGCGTTGTTCATCAGAAAAAAGTGTATTTTTGTTAACGATTATTTCCGTGCGTGAAAATCCTGTGAGTTTACCAACAATTAGATTGGAGAAACTTTTGATTTCTGTTTTGGGATAAAGTCCCTGAAGTTCGGATTGTATCTGTTGAATGGCAGTTTGCATGATGCAAAGATAAACGAAATTTGTCGATTTGCTGATTTGCCAATCTGCTAATGAATTAAATTTATATGGCTTTTTACTGATAACTGATTTACTGATGACTGAAGAAAAATACATGTCCCGCTGTTTGCAACTGGCTCGGTTTGGAGATGGTTACGTTGCTCCAAATCCGATGGTTGGAGCGGTTTTGGTGTGCGATGATAAAATTATCGGTGAGGGTTATCACCGTCATTATGGCGAAGCTCACGCCGAACCAAATGCCATCCATTCTGTAAAAGATAAGGAATTGTTGAAACAAGCAACCTTATATGTCAGTCTGGAACCTTGTTCGCACTATGGGAAAACGCCTCCTTGTGCCAATCTGATAGTTTCGTCCGGCATTCCACGCGTGGTGATTGGTACGCTCGATCCAAATCCGAAAGTATCGGGTAGGGGGGTGGATATTTTACGAAAAGCCGGAATTGAGGTTGTTGTCGGGGTTTTGGAAGATGAATGTCGTGAATTGAACAAACGTTTTTTTATTTACCAGACACAAAAACGGCCTTATGTTTTGCTTAAATGGGCACAAACGCAGGATGGATTTATAGACAGAATCCGAACCGACTGTACTGAACCACCTTTGCAGATATCAAATGAAATTACCAAACAATTGACGCATAAGATGCGTTCCGAAAATCAGTCGATTCTGGTTGGAGCCAACACGGTATTGCTTGATAATCCTTCTCTGACGGTGCGTAACTGGACAGGAAAATCGCCGATTCGTATAGCTATTGACAGCAATGGACGAATTCCCGAAAATTTTAATTTGATGGATGGAAGCATACCAACATTAATTTTCACTCAAAAGGTTAGAACAAACAAAACACATGTGGAATTTATTCATATTGATTTTGACAGCAACCGCTTAAAAACAATATTACAAGAAATTTACGAACGAAATATTCATTCCGTTTTGGTAGAAGGTGGTGCCACAATTTTGAATAGTTTTATCGAAGAAGGATTGTGGGACGAAGCAAATGTTGAAGTCTCCCCGCAACGCATAAATGAAGGTGTTGCGGCTCCTGTATTGCAACTTCAACCCGTAACCAGACAATTATTCGCCGGTCATGAATGGCTGTTTTTTAAAAATAAAACTTAACTTTCAATTTTTATGACACGCATTTTTACTCTGATTATTATTGTGCTTTATGTTTATACCCTTATCAGTACTATTTCGGTATTGCTATTGGAAAACCGTAATCCGGTAAAATCGTTATCGTGGGTGCTGGTTTTATTGTTTATTCCTGTAATTGGTATGTTTTTTTATTTGCTACTTGGGCAAGATTATCGTAAACAAAAAATCATATCCAAAAAGAGCATTCGCAGGGTTATTGACAGACCTGTGGCTTCTTTTGACATAAGTAAACTGGATAGAACGCTGATGAATGATAATCAGTTGAATTTGGTGAAACTTCTATATAAAAATAGCGATGCTGCCGGTTATGCGTTTAATAAAATTGAGGTTTTAGCTACAGGTGAGAGCACTTTTAAAGCTTTATTTGATGCAATTCAGGCTGCAAAAGATCACATTCATATCGAGTTTTTTATTTTTGACGATGATAAAATCTCAAATCAATTACGTGAACTTCTCATTCAAAAAGTGAAAGAAGGAGTTCGGGTTCGGATGATTTACGATTATTGGGGGAGTTTTGATTTATCTGAAAAATACCTAAAATCGTTGCGCATAGCGGGGGTTTATGTTCGGCCTTTTTTGCCATTTCGTTGGCAAATTTCCCGAAGTAATAAAATTAATTATCGGAATCACCGTAAATTAGTAATTGTTGATGGTAAAATTGGATTTACAGGGGGCATAAACATAGCTGATAGATATATTTACGGGAATAAATTAGGAAATTGGCGCGATACATTTATACAATTGGAAGGATCTGCAGTTCATGGTCTTCAGCTTTTGTTTATGATTGATTGGTATTTTGTAGACCAAAAGTTGATAGAGGGTCAGGAATATTTTCCGGAACCTGAAAAATTTGAGCCCAATTTGGTTCAGATTGTAAATAGTGGACCTGATTCTGATTGGGCTGCAATTCTACAAGGTATTACATCTGCTTTTTCAACAGCTACTAAATATATCTTCATTCATTCGCCCTATTTTATGCCTACCGATGTAATAACTAATTGTATAAAAACGGCAGCGTTAAGTGGTGTTGATGTTCGGTTAATGATTCCCATTAAGTCAGATTCCAGACTTTCCGACGCAAGTACCAGCAGCTATTTGGGCGAAATTCTCGAAGCCGGTATTCGTGTTTTTCGCTATAATAAAGGGTTTTTACATAGCAAAGCAATGGTTATTGACGATTTTATTTCTATTGTTGGTTCTACCAATATGGATGAACGCAGCTTTGATCAGAACTTTGAAGCAAATGCATTTATTTACGATCCAAAAACTGCTATAACTTTGAGAAACTTATTTTTGAATGATGCTGAGAATTGTGAAGAACTGACATTTGAAATGTGGACCAACCGGAAACGCAGACAAAAATTGAAAGAATCATTTGCACGGCTTTTCAGCCCGTTAATGTAAGAATTTAGCTTTGATAAAGTTTTTTTCAACTAAAAATTTCCTGAAAAGTTTCATTTGAAATGATTTTTTGAGTACTTTTGTGACTCTAAAAAAAGAGCGGGATGTAGCTCAGCCCGGTTTAGAGTACTGGTCTGGGGGACCAGTGGTCGCAAGTTCGAATCTTGTCATCCCGACTAAAAAATGAAAAACGCTTACATCAAATGTAAGCGTTTTCTTTTTACCAGTTTATTTCTTTTTCCCCTTTTTCGTTTAGATATTTATTTGCTAAAGAAAAATGATTATTCCCAATGAAGCCACGATAAGCTGAAAGTGGAGAGGGATGAACAGATTTCAGAACAAGATGTCGGTTTGAATCAATAAATTCTCCTTTTTTCTGGGCATATGAACCCCAAAGCATGAAGACCAAGTGTTCTTTTTCAGTTGCTAATTTGTGGATTACAGCGTCGGTAAAAGTTTCCCAACCCTTGCCCTGATGAGATCCAGCTAAATGTGCCTGAACAGTTAGGGAGGCATTGAGCAACAAAACACCTTGCTGAGCCCAACGAATCAAATTTCCACTTGTGGGCATGGGTTTTCCTAAATCCCGTTCAATTTCTTTAAAGATATTAAGTAACGAAGGCGGAAAAGCAACGCCATCGTTTACCGAGAAACATAGTCCATGTGCTTGTCCATCGCCGTGATAAGGATCTTGCCCGATAATCACCACTTTAACCTGATCAAATGAACATTGATCGAACGCATTGAAAATGAGTGAAGCAGGAGGGAAAGTGAGTTTTGTTTTATATTCATTGCGCACAAAATCTGTTAGTTTGACAAAATAATCTTTCTCAAATTCAGGTTTAAGTACTTTTTTCCACGAAGACTCTATTTTTACGTCCATTTTATATAATTGTCAATGATAAAATAAAATTATCGACTGTTTACTGAAGACTATTAATAGTTTACTGATGATTATTTACTGCCAGATGTAATTGTTTCATTGCCTTTTCAAGTACGCTTCGCGGACAAGCCACGTTCAAGCGTAAATGATATTCGCCACCCTGACCGAAAACAGTTCCCTTGTTTAATCCTAACCCTGCTTTTTGAATAAAGAAGTCGAACAAGTTATCTGTTTCCATACCTAACTCTTTGCAATTTAACCAAACTAAAAAGGAAGCTTGAGGAATCATTGGTTTAATTTGAGGAATATTAGTCTCCAGAAAATTAACCACAAAATCAATATTTCCCTGAACATATTTGAGCATTTGTTTTCGCCATTCGTTACCTTTTTGGTAAGCAGCTACAGTTGCAGCATAAGCAAAAATGTTGCCTCCGTTCAATTCAGAAGCTTCGAGAAAATCAACAAATTGTTTTCGTATATCTTCATTCGGAATTATGTACGACGAACTGATTAGACCCGGCATATTGAATGTTTTGCTTGGAGCCATGAACGTAACACTAATTTGTGCTGCTGACTCTGAAACTGTTGCAAAAGGGATGTGTTTATTATTTCCCAATACCATATCGGCATGTATTTCATCTGAAACAACAATAATATTATGCATGTTACAAATTTCAGCCAATCGTTTCAATGTTTCAAAATCCCAAACCCGGCCACCCGGATTATGCGGATTACAAAGTATAAATAGTTTAGTTTTAGGGGTTATGATTCGTTCCAAATTGTCGAAATCCATTTCAAACTTACCGTTACTGGTTTTTAATGGACTATCTATTATTATCCTGTTGTTATTTTTTATAACATGAAAAAATGGATAATAAACAGGCGGTTGTACAATCACTTCATCGCCAATATTTGTTAGTGCCTGAATAGAAAATGAAAGCCCGGGGACAATACCCGGTATAAATCCAATCCAAGGGCGCTTCACTTCCCATTGATGATGTTCTTCAATCCAATTGATGATGGTTGGATAAAACTCTTTGGGTGGCATTGAATATCCTAAAATTGGATGTTCGCAACGTTCACGAATAGCTTCAAAGATAAAATCGGGCGTGCGAAAGTCCATATCTGCCACCCAAAGGGGCAAAACATCTTCGGTTCCATAAAGGGCTTTACAACGTTCAATCTTTACAGCACTGGTGTTTCTCCTGTCAATGATTTCATCAAAATTGTATCTCATATATTTAAAATTGGTGATTATATTCCTTCCAAAATTATAGATTTCAGAATCTGTTTTATCTATTTCGTCAGTTCATCGATTGGTTTTCCAATACAGGCGTTAGGCATTGGGATATTCAATAACCGAGATAATGTTGGAGCAATATCAGTTGTTTTATAAGATGTTACAATGCTTTGAGGTTTAATTTGCCATCCGTAAAAATATACGGGTGTATACGAAACAATAGCGTTCGATTCTCCTACAGGATTGTTATTGTTATCAACTTCAATCCAACCGGGGAGTAAAGAAATTATGACATCACCTATACAGTTTTTGTTTGTTGAATTTCTAATTCTCGCTATCTCCGAGTTTGAGTCTCCGCCCATATTTAAAATTTGAGAAGATGTAAATGCTGATTGAATACCTTCAAACTCGAGCATGAAATCTGCAACTGTCTTTTGAAAATCACTGAGATTTATTCTTTTTGAAGCAATTTTATCTCTATTTAAAAAGATGTTTTTCCCATAGTAGCCGGAAATCCACTTTTGCTGACCATAAATAGCCATTAAATAACTACTTAACAGAGCTATAGATCTGTCTGCATTAAAATAACCTGCTGGAATTTTGTTTGCCCCAAGTTCAGTTGGAGAATGTACATCTGTTTGATTTCCAAACATGAATACCAGCGTTTTATCCAACCCTATTTTCACATCAATTTTTTGAAGCAGATTTTCAATATCCTTATCAAGTCTCAGATAAATATCTTCCTTTTCAGCCGATTGCATTGCCTGAGTTCTTTCAAAAGGTGTCCGAACCGTGAATTGTAATAACAACATATCAGGACTTATATCTGTTCCCAAATGTTCTTCTGTTATTAATTTTAATCCCAGTTCAGCAACTAATCCGTTTGCAGAAGGTGTGTTTTTGATAATTGTTTCGGCTGAATTTTTGGATTTTTTTGCTGTCGGATCGTACATAAATCCCCATTTCTTATCCTCCCTGTTTGGCTTAGTTGAGTAAGTATTTATGTTGTATAGTGGACCCCAGGTTCTGGCAGTAAAATTCTTAAAAACTCCATTTACATTCATATCGTCCGCCCAATGCGAAAGTCCGTTGGTGTAATATCCGGTTGTTACCCATTTCAAATTCACATCATCAATCCATGCAACGCTATTGGAAGTGTGTCCGCCCATCATTATTGCTTCTTCAGGATTTATGGCAACTGCATAGCTTTTAGATTTGTTTGGGTTGGCTAACATCAATTCATCTACAATGGTACTGGCAAGCAAATTATGTGCTGAATATGTTTCGCTTGTACCAATTCCTATCTGGCTATCGTCTTGAATAATCGACTTTACGACATCCTCACTTCTACTGTAATATTTGTTTCCAACAATGCCATTGTAGTATGGTGTAGTTCCGGTCATAACAGTAGCAATGTCAGATGCATTTCCGGCAGAAACAATATTGTATGATACGTTCCGGCAATTTGCACCCTGTCCGATAATTTTTTTAAACCCTCCCTGATCAAAATAATTCCATAATAAATCGATGTGTTTTTGTTGTAAACCATCTATCATGATACCAATTACCAAGCGTGGACGAGTTGGAGTTGTTTGAGAAAAAATGCTGAAACTAAAATAAAAAATAGAAACAGACAGGCAAATATTACGAAGAGAAAATCTCATTATAATTGTAAATTGATTACTGAAAAATGATAACTGTATACTGAATTAAAGCATTCCCTTGGTACTGGGTAATTCATATTGATAAATATCGCGTCTTACTGCCATTTTTATCGACTTTGCCAAAACTTTAAAAATACCTTCGAGTTTGTGATGTTCATTGTCGCCTTCAGCTTTGATATTCAAATTCATTTTGGCAGCATCACTAAATGATTTGAAGAAATGAAAGATCATTTCAGTAGGTAAATCGCCTATATATTCGCGTTTGAATTCGGCATCGAAAACCAACCATGCTCGTCCACCAAAATCCAATGCTACCGAGCATAAGCAATCATCCATTGGTAGGCAAAAACCATAACGCTCAATTCCCCGTTTATTCCCTAAAGCCTTATAAAATGCTTCGCCTAAGGCTATTGCTGTATCTTCGATGGTGTGATGCTCGTCTACTTCCAAATCGCCTTTTACTTTTATTTTCAGGTCGGAACCGGAATGTTTGCCTATTTGTTCCAACATGTGATCAAAGAATTTCAAACCTGTATTGATATTACATTTTCCCGAACCATCCAGATTCAGTTCAATCAAAATATCTGTTTCTTTTGTAGTTCGTTTTATCGTTGCGGTTCGTTCGCCAGCAAATAAAAATTCTGTTATTTTGTTCCAATTTGTTGTCTGCAATGCACAAAATTCAGCTAACCCTTTTTCTTTCAATATTTGTATGTCATCACTTAAGAAAATTGCTTTACAACCAAGATTCCTGGCTAATTCCACATCGGTTGGTCGGTCTCCAATGACGAATGAATTTTCCAGATCATAATTATCTGTGAAATATTCCGTCAACATGGCAATACCCGGTTTGCGTGTTGGCAGATTATCTTCTGGAAAAGATTTGTCTATAAAGATTTTATCAAAAATAATATCTTCGTTTGCAAGCATTTGAAGAAATTTAGCCTGTACAATGTCAAAATTTTCTTGAAGATAGACTTTTGTTCCGAGTCCGTCCTGATTGGTAACCATTGCCCATTCAAAGTCCAGTTTTTGACGGATAAAATATAAATTACGTAATACTCCCGGCAAAAACTCCATTTGTTCCAGTGAATCAACCTGATAAGTTACAGGTGGTTCAGCTATAATGGTTCCATCCCTGTCGATAAAAAGGACTTTTTTTTTGGTTATTTCAGACATGATTTTTATAAATTAACCCTTAAAGGGAGATTAAGAATATGCGTTTTAAATATATTTATTTGAAAATGAACATGTAAAAATAATACATTTTCCTGAAACATCAGAGACGAAGCAAATTTAATTCCCCTTTACGAGTTAGGTGTCTTCAATTCCATTTTCAGAAAACGTCCTGTTTCACTGGTCGGATGATTGGCAACTTCCTGAGGTGTGCCGCTGCAAATAACTTTTCCTCCCGCTGCGCCTCCTTCGGGGCCAATATCGATAATATAATCGGCTGTTTTGATTACATCCATATTGTGCTCAATGATAATCACCGTATTCCCTTTGTTTACAAGACGATTTAATACTCCAAGCAGCACACGGATATCTTCAAAATGCAATCCTGTTGTTGGTTCATCCAATATATAAAGTGTTTTCCCTGTATCGCGCTTTGATAGTTCGGTGGCCAATTTTACCCGCTGACTCTCGCCTCCCGACAGTGTTGTACTTGATTGGCCGAGTTTGATATAGCCCAATCCGACATCTTGTAAAGTCTTGATTTTATTGAGAATTGAAGGTTGATTTTCGAAAAATTCTACAGCCTGATTGATGGTCATATTCAGTACATCGGCAATGGATTTTCCTTTAAACCTAACTTCCAACGTTTCTTTGTTATAACGTTTTCCATCACAGCTTTCGCAAGGGACGTAAACATCTGGTAAGAAATTCATTTCAATGGTTTTGTACCCATTTCCACCACATACTTCACATCGTCCACCGGCAGTATTGAACGAGAATCTTCCGGGTTTATACCCACGAATTTTTGCTTCGGGCAAAGTCACAAACACATTGCGGATGTCCGAAAAAACTCCTGTATATGTTGCCGGATTTGACCGCGGGGTTCGTCCAATTGGCGACTGGTCTACTTCCACTACTTTGTCAATATATTCCAAACCTTCAATGGTATCATAAGCCAAAGGGTCTTGCAACGAATGGTAAAAGCTCTGGCTTAGGATTGGTTGCAAAGTTTCATTTATCAGTGTTGATTTTCCACTACCTGAAACTCCTGTTACGCAAATCATTTTCCCTAGTGGAAAGCTAACATCAATATTCTTAAGATTATTGCCTCTGGCACCTTTTATCGTGATGCTGTCTCCATTTCCGGGGCGCAGCTTTTTAGGTACTTCAATTCTTTTCTTACCATTCAAATAATCCGAAGTTAAAGTGTTGGCTTTTAGCATTTCTTCCGGAGTTCCGGCAAAAACCACTTCGCCGCCCAACCGACCTGCATGAGGACCCAGGTCGACAACATAATCTGCCGCCATCATCATATCTTTGTCATGCTCCACCACAATGACCGAGTTGCCGGTGTCGCGCAATTGTTTCAGCGATCGAATCAAACGCTGGTTATCGCGCTGATGCAAGCCAATACTTGGTTCGTCCAAAATATAAAGTACGTTTACCAACTGTGACCCAATTTGCGTTGCGAGCCTTATTCGCTGGCTCTCGCCGCCTGAAAGCGATTGTGAGCTTCGATTCAACGACAGATAATTCAACCCCACATCCAACAAAAATTGAAGTCGAGTACGAATTTCTTTTAGAATTTCAACTGCAATGGCTTTTTGTTTGTCAGATAAAAATTTTTCTACATTTCCCAGCCATTCAGACAGTTCCGAAATATCCATAGCCGAAAGTTCGGCTATGTTTTTGTCGTGCATGCGGAAATGCAGTGATTCTTTGCGCAATTTAGCTCCATTACATTCAGGGCAAACAATTGATTTTGAATACTGATTTGCCCATTTTTGCTCGGTAGCTGAAGCTCCTGTTTCTGCTTGCATTTCAATGTATTTCAAAATTCCATCGTAACTCAAAAAATAATTGGTGCCAATAGATTGATTTTTAATGTGCAACCGTTCTTCGGTTCCATTCATTATTTCATCCATCGCTTCATCAGGAATTTCGGTAACAGGGGTTTTCAGCGTGCATTCATACTTTTCGAGTATAGCTTCAATTTGCCAAAAAATAGTATTGCTTTTGTGTTTTCCAAGCGGTGCAATTGCTCCATTGAAAATGTTCAGAGTTTTATCGGGAACAATTTTATCCATGTCAATTTGGTTTACAAAACCAAGTCCTTTGCAACGAGGGCAAGCACCGTGCGGTGAGTTAAACGAAAAATTATGTGGTGCTGGTTCGTCATACGAAATACCACTGGTTGGACACATTAGCATTTTACTGAAATAACGTGCTTCGTCATTGTCTTTTTCGAGCAACATCACAATACCGCTGCCTTGCTGCATGGCTTTTTGCATCGATTCTTTCAGCCGTTTGCGATCTTTCTCGGAAACAACTAATTTATCTATGACTACCTCAATGTCGTGATTTTTATATCGGTCTAATTTTAGTCCATGAGTAGCTTCACGTATTTCACCATCAATGCGAACATTCAGATATCCTTTTTTACGGATTTGTTCAAATAATTCTTTGTAATGTCCTTTACGTCCGCGAACTAACGGAGCAAGCAGAAACATTTTTTTACTTTCATAATCTTTCAAAATCAAATCTACAATCTGATCTTCGGAATATTTCACCATTTTTTCACCTGTAACGTACGAAAATGCTTCGCCAGCACGGGCAAAAAGCAAACGTAGAAAGTCGTAAATTTCGGTGGTGGTTCCTACGGTGGACCGAGGATTTTTGTTCGTGGTTTTTTGTTCGATGGAAATAACCGGGCTTAATCCGGTGATTTTATCCACATCAGGGCGTTCCATATTACCAAGGAAACTACGTGCATAAGCGGAGAACGTCTCAATATAACGGCGTTGCCCTTCAGCAAAAATGGTATCGAAAGCGAGTGATGATTTTCCACTGCCACTCAAGCCGGTAATTACCGTCAACGCATCGCGCGGAATGGAAACATCGATATTTTTTAGGTTGTGAACCCGTGCGCCAATCACTTCTACATACTCTGAAGTGTCGAGGGAATTTATGTCGGAATTTGTTATCAAAACTGTTTTTTTTAGAACTTGCAAAGATACGAATTACAAAACGAGTAGGCAAGTAAATTAGTTCAGAGAGATAAGCTAAAACAGCATAAAATTTCAATTGAATTTTTATGAAGATGGAGGTTATTCCACTTTTAAAATAAAAAGATATTTCTTACATTGGAAGATAATAATTTCCCGTTTTCAAACCATTTTCTTTTGTTATTGTTTATCTTTGCATACACAACAAATTTGAATATTCATAAATAAATTATACTATGGAACAAATAAAAACACGCCTGAACTTACTACGCGAAACTATGAGAAAAGCAGGCATTGCGGCTTGTATTATACCTGGAACCGATCCGCATGCAGGGGAATACATTGCAGAGTATTGGAAAGAACGCCAGTGGATTTCTGGTTTTGATGGTTCGGCAGGTACAGCGGTTGTAACGTTAACCGATGCCGGCTTATGGACTGATTCGCGCTACTTTATTCACGCAGCGGATCAGTTAGAAGGAACTGAAATTGAATTGATGAAACAGGGATTACCCGATACCTTGGAAATTCTGCCGTGGTTGGCAACCAAGCTAAATGCAGGTGATAAAGTAGGCGTAAACTCACAGATGTTTTCGATTAATAGCTATTCTTCTATGAAGTCTGAACTTAAAATGAGCGATTTGGAACTTGTTTCCATTGACTTGCTCGGACAGGTTTGGACCGACAGACCTTCGCTTCCAATGAGCCCTTTCTTTGTTTTTGATATAAAATATGCAGGTAAATCCACTGAAGAGAAACTGAGTTTAGTTCGTTTAGAAATGAAAAAAGCTCACGCTGATGTTTTTGTCATGTCAGCGTTGGATGATATAGCCTGGTTGTTCAATATACGTGGAAAAGATGTGGATTATAATCCGGTAGTCATTGCCTATGCATTGGTTGAAAAGGATAAAGCAACTTTGTGTATTGCAAAGGAAAAAGTAACTCCTGAAACGACCACCTATCTTCAAAGCCAGGGTGTAAGGGTTGAACCATATCTGGCTATTTATAATAATCTGAAAAATATACAGACTTCAAATGGCGTTTTGGTTGATGGTGGAAAATTGAATCAATCTTTGTTCGAAGCAATTCCTGAAGGGTGTGCCATTCGCAACACTATGTCGCCTGTTTTTAAATTGAAAAGCATTAAAAACGAGGTAGAAATGAACGGTGTACGTCGTGCAATGGTGAAAGATGGTGTAGCTTTAACCCGTTTTTTCATGTGGTTGGAAGAAAATCTGGCATCGGGAAATCTGACTGAAATGTCTGTTGATAAAAAGTTATACGAATTCCGAAGCGCTCAGGAAAATTTTGTGGGCGAAAGTTTTGGAACCATTGCCGGATATGCTGCCCATGGAGCTATTGTGCATTACAGCGCAACGCCCGAAACAGATGCAAAGTTGAAACCCGAAAATATCTTTTTGTTAGATTCGGGTGGTCAGTTTCTTGATGGTACCACCGATATTACACGTACTGTAGCTTTCGGACAGCCCATCGAAAAGCAAAAAACCGATTTCACATTGGTACTTAAAGGTCATATTGCCCTTGCAACAGCTCAGTTTCCTGTCGGGACGCGAGGCACGCAACTGGATATTCTTGCCCGTAAGGCTTTGTGGGATTTAGGCATGAATTACGGACATGGAACAGGTCATGGAATCGGTCATTTCCTGAATGTACATGAAGGTCCGCAAAGCATACGCATGGACGAAAACCCAACTGTTCTGCAACCGGGAATGATGATTTCGAACGAACCCGGAATGTATCGTGAAAATGAATACGGCATCCGGATTGAGAATCTGGTTCACGTTATTCCGGCACAGAAAACTGAGTTTGGACAATTCCTTCAGTTTGAAACGTTGACTCTTTGCCCGTTGGACAGAGAATTAATTGATATTACTTTATTAACAGAAGAAGAGGAACGTTGGGTTGATGATTATCATGAAAAAGTGGTAGCATCGCTTTCTCCATTTTTGAATGATACGGAGAAAAAATGGCTGGATAATAAATGCAGACCAATTTATGATTTGATATTTTGATAATATCGGATTAAATATTAATTTGTTTAGCAACAATGCAATTTGATTTAAATAATTCTATTCTAGGAAAGCAAGCATCAAACCCTGAGCGGTATGATGCTTCTTTCCTATTTCGGATACCCCGTTCCGAAAATCGGGTGCATTACGAAATTGACAACAGTTGTTTGCCTTTTGTTGGGTTCGATGTTTGGAACTGTTACGAAGTTTCATTTTTGACTGACAATGGGTTACCTGTTTCGAGGGTTTTAAAGTTAATCTATCCAGCCGAAAGCGAATTTCTGGTTGAATCAAAATCGTTGAAATTGTATCTGAATTCATTCAACATGGATCGGTTTGGAGAAACTGTTATTGACGCAGAAATGAATGTTTTGACTTTAATATCGAAAGATTTAAATGCTTTGTTGGAAACAGAAGTACATGCAGTATTTTTTAATGAAAACAGTCAGGTAAATCAACCATTTCCTTCGTTTTATCAAATCAATTTGAGTGATTTGGTTCCGGCAGAAAAACTAGAGTTAATCGAGTTCTCTCGCTTTAAGGAATCTCCTGAGTTGCTTCGGAGCAAGATTACCGAAACAATTCATAATTATGTTTTTCACACGGATATGTTGCGTTCCAATTGTCGGGTTACCAATCAGCCCGACTGGGGCGATTTGTTTGTCCAAATTACAACTAAACATGATATTGATTTAAGTTCGGTTATCGAATATCTGGTTTCATTTCGTCAGGAAAACCATTTCCATGAAGAAGTGGTGGAAATGATTTATAAGCGCTTTCAGGATGCTTTCAAACCTCAAAAATTAATGGTTGCTGCCATGTACACCCGTCGTGGTGGGATTGATATTAATCCGATTCGGGCTTCTCATTTTGAGATGATTGATGCATCAATGATTAGTACAACTTGCAGAATGGCAAAGACCTTGAGACAGTGAATAGAGTTCTACTACTGTTTGTTCAATAATTGAACACTTTAATTTTCACCGCCATTATAGCTCATTAATTCTATCCGAACTTTCCCAATAGCAAGTTTTGATTCGATTAAGACAGGAAGTCGATTTTTATCGTCGCTTACCCAAAAAGTAATTGGATATTTTTGATCAAATACCCTTCCCGTGATAACCTGTGGTTTGAATACAATACAATTGAAAACTCCCAGATGAGTTTTAATTTTTTGTTTGCCTACATAGACGATTCTGAAATCTGCTATTGTGTCATCAAAAAAATAGGGGATATTGAAACTATCATTTTCCTTCATTTTAGATATATTCTGCATTCGGGCAAGATAGAAAGCTGAAATGACATCGCGTGTGTCGGCTGTAATTTTAGTTTTCTTTTTGTTGCTTTTAGCCGTTAGTTCTGTATGATTAAACCGAACCAAATCGTTTTTCTTATAGGTATTTTCACGTGTTTGTCTGATAAAAATCAAAGGTAAATTTGATTCTTCATCAATATATGATTCGAATTTTTCTTTGATATTGAAAAAGAATTCTACAAAACCTACTGTTCCTCCTTCTGCAACGACATGAAAATAAGAATGATCACTAATTATTTCTTTTTTATCGAAAACCTGTAAAGAAGCTTTTCCTGCTGTCAGGTTTCCCGTTAGGGCGGAGCTGAATGCAACACGAAATGTTAGTCTTTCTCCACTCAAAAATGGAGCTTTTTCTATTTTACTGGTTGTCTTGGCCGATGTAAACAGACTTAAACAAACTAAAACAACAATAACTAATTTTCTCATTCTCTCCTTTGTTAATGCCAATTTTACGAGTCAAAAACTATTCCAACTATAAATTTAAAATCTTACTTATCAAATCTTTACTAAAGCAGACTTGTAGTTTTGTACAAATGTATATATTTTTGTCGTTCAACTATTATTTGATTAATAAAAAAAGTGTATCTTTGCACCCGCAACACAGCAAGCGGCTGTGGCGTAATTGGTAGCCGCGCCAGACTTAGGATCTGGTACCGAGAGGTGTGTGGGTTCGAGTCCCTTCAGCCGCACGAAAAATCCCGATAATCTGATGATTGTCGGGATTTTTTATTTGTTAGTGAACTAAAGCAAGTTCGATATGAGATTTCTTTAATTTTAATGTATCAAGATATTATTACAAGAAGGGGAAACATAAATATTAAATTTTGTCCGCTTTTACTCTTCCAAACCGCAATGCTTTCAGCATCCAATCACTTAAAGGCTTTTCGGGATCATACTTGCTTAAGTTGAGGTTTAGTCCCAATTTCTTTATCATTGGAATTTTATGTGTTTCCACGAATTCAATCAAAGTTCCATCAACGTCTTCGATGTACGTAAAATGACCGGAAGCTTCGCCCATGTCAAACGCACCTTTTACCGAACTGTCGACCGTAAATTTAAAGCCCATGCTTTCGCATTTCTCTTTTAAAGCATTCATGTTGCGGACATCAAAACAGATTTGAATAAATCCGGGATCGCCCCAAAAACGGCCCTCGTATATTTTTCGGGGTTTGCGGTCCAATGCCTGAACCAGTTCGATGGTTGATTGTCCGAATAGTCGACTGAAATTTCCTTTCCGTGCTGTGGAATGAGTGAGTAACACTCTTCTGAATCTTTGATTTCCTGAATTTAATCCGGCAATGTCGTCGAAATTTCCCGTTACATCCGTTATTATTTTGTCGTAACCTAAAATATCCTGATAGACCGGCAATGAACGATCTATATCTGTTACGCCAACAATTCCTCCCACAGGTCCACCCGATGAACGGTGTTCGTCCCGAAAGACGGTTTCATCATGAACAATCTGAAAGACATTCGAAAATGGATCTTCCATGTAAAACGTGTCCGTGCCATCAATATACTTGCCCAATCCTCCAAGAATTTTAACTCCGGGTTTGTTTGAAAATTCCTGATAAGTTTGTTTTACATTTCTGCTTTTCATTTTGGCAACACATATTCCTAAATCGCCAAACTGTATATCGAAATCAATCTTTTGGGGTTTGCGTTCGGAGTACTGCCAGATTTCAAAGCCGCTTCCGCCTTGCATATTAATGGCAATGGCTGCATGGCGTTTCTGAGGTTTATTTCCGGTGTAAGGCAACATCAATTCGGCAACAGTATCATCTTCAAGGATTTTTACGTCCATGTTAAACGTATTGATGTAGTATTTCCAGGCTGCTTTGAAGTCTTCCACGCCAATGCCAACTTGTTGGATTCCACTTATAATATAATCAGCCATAAATTATGATGGTTTTATTTTCCGTGCTAAAATTCTTGATAATGAAGGAGTAAATCTTTTTATATAAACCATAATAAGCTCTTTTCCTCCAACTAAAACTTCCGGTTTTTGATTATAAATTCCGTTTACAATCTTCTTTGCAGCTTTTTCAGCCGTGATTCCACCGGCTTGTCCTGCATCTAATTTTGCATGTCGTTTCCCATCGTTTTCCAGTGCATTCATTGAGATATTTGTATTGACAAATCCCGGACAAACCATCACCACACGTATATTCCGGTTGTGGTATTCGGCCTGAAGAGTTTCAAAGAAACCGTATAAGGCATGTTTTGAAGCACTATAAGCAGACCTTAATGGAAATCCGAACTTCCCTGCAATGCTTGACGTTACAGCAATTGTACCATTTCCATTTTTGAGCATTTCCGGCAAAACGAGCTTTGTGATGAAGACCGGTGCAAAGAAGTTGACATCCATAATCTTTTTATCAACCTCAAATACAGTGTCGGCTGTTAGCCCCCGCTGGCTTATTCCTGCATTATTAAATAAAACATCAATACGGCCGAAACAATTAAATGCATCTGCCACTAAAGTTGGAATATTATCAATAACCGATAAATCAAAAGGGAGTATTTTGCAGTGAGCACCCAGACCGATACATTTTTCCTGTATCATTTTCAACGCGTCAGTTCTGGTAGCAGTCAGGATAAGGTTTGCTTTTTCAATAGCAAAAAGATAAGCACAGGCTTCACCAATTCCCGATGAAGCTCCTGTTATCCAAACTGTTTTATTTTCGAACTTTGCCATGCCTGTTTAATTTTCAATAGCAGCCCACAATTGTTCCCGATACGTGTTCATCGTGTGAGGTTTACATTGCTCCACGTTATCAATATTTTTTGTGGTGTAAATCATTTCATTTACAAATTCAGGTGCCCGATTTACTCCTTCGCCGATATTCAGCAATACGCTTTCTCCATCCTTTATCAATCCTTTTTTAAGCGATTCGAAAAAGCCGGCTATGCAAACTGCCGAAGCCGGACCCAACATTACTTTGCTTTCAAATGCAATTAATCGGGCAAAAGCGGCTATCTTATCTTCGCTAATTCTGACAAAGCTGCCGTCGACAGATTTCACTAACTTTGCAATAATCGGATACGTTCCAGGATGCCCGGTAGCGAGTGTGGGAATTGTAGTTTCAGGATTGTCAATGGAAGGAAAGTCTTTTTCGTATCCGGTTGGGAAGTCATTTATTTCTGCCTTTTCCCAGGCTTGTACCATTGGATCGCACTTATCGGGTTGTACTAAAAGAAACCTTGGGTTTTTCAACCCCGGATAAATGGATTGTATTTCGCGTACACCTTTATCGATGGCAATCGGGCCTGTACCGCCACTAATGGCCTGAATATACACATCCGGCATTTTGCCTAACTGACGCAACCATTCAAAAACCATAGTTTTTTTAGCCTCAACCCTGATCGGATCAATATTCCCGTTAGAAATAAGAATATTGTTTATTCTGGCATAATCGGCTGCTATCACTTTGGTCTTTGTATAATCTCCGTTAGTTCTGAAAACCTGCTGTCCATAAGCACTTATAAATGCTTCAGAAGCTTTCAACGCATTTTCGGGAATAAAAACCGAACAATTTATTCCGGCAATGGATAAATAAGTGGCGTATGAAGTTGCGGTATTTCCTGTGGAGGCTACACAATACTGGTTAACGCCATATTCTTTAAAAATACTTGCTGCCAACGAAGCAGAAACATCTTTAAATGTTCCGGTACCACCATTTAAATCATTGCGATAAACATGTACCTGAATGTTTATATTATATTTGTTTTTCACAAACTCTTCCAGAAAATTCCATTGTTGAAGCGGAATTCCTCCTTCCATGCATGTAACAATATTCGTTGGATCGATAAGTGGTAAATAGGGCAAATATTCCCAAAAACTATCCACTTTTTCTTCCATTATGTTTTTTAATCCTTTATAATCGGTATTATACCAAACTTCGGAATGCTTGCTCCCGCATACGGGACAAACCTGATTTTGCTCAAACCAGACTCCAAAATCGGAAGTTTTATGCCCACATGCGACACATTGTAAATAATATTTTTGTTCGCTCATCTTAAACTATGTTCATTGCCTGCATTTCGGCTGTGTTATATTTCCCTGTGGACAAATTTGATTTAATATTCTTGAAAGCTGAAATTGTTTCTTTTACATCTTCTAATGTGTGAGATGCTGTAGGAATTAAACGTAACATCAAAACCCCTTTTGGTACTACCGGATAGGCAACTATGGAACAAAATATATTATAGTTTTCTCTCAGATCGACTACGATATTGGTTCCTTCGGCCACACTGCCGTTGAAATATACCGGAGTAACAGGCGATTGCGTGTGTCCGATGTCAAATCCGTCTTCTTTCAGTCCGCTTTGAAGGGCGCGGGTAATTTTCCATAAGTTTTCTTTATGCTCCAGTTGCGTTTGAAGAATCTCTAAGCGCTTCAATGCTCCGAATACCATTGGCATTGGAAGTGATTTTGCGAAAATTTGTGAACGCATATTGAATCGTAATGAATCAATGATTTCAATTTCCGAAGCCACAAAAGCTCCAATGCCGGCCATACTTTTAGCAAAGGTAGAGAAATAAATATCTATCTGATCCTGTACGCCAAAATGCTCCCCGGTTCCGGCTCCGGTTTTCCCCATTGTTCCAAAACCGTGTGCATCGTCAATCAGAAGTCTGAATTTAAAATCGTTTTTCAATTTCACAATTTCATCGAGCTTACCTAAGTCTCCGGCCATACCAAACACTCCTTCGGTAATCACAAGCACTCCGCCATCTTGCTCATCGGCCAGTTTTGTGGCGCGTTCCAATTGCTTTTTAAGGTTTTCCATGTCGTTGTGAGGAAATACAAACCGCTTGCCTATATGAAGCCGCAATCCATCAAGTATGCAGGCGTGCGATTCCGAATCGTACACAACAACATCTTTTCGGTCTAACAATGAATCGATGATAGATACCATGCCCTGATACCCGAAATTCAATAAATACGATGAAGGTTTGTTGACAAATTTTGCCAGCTTATGTTCAAGTTCTTTATGGTATTTTGTTTCGCCCGACATCATACGGGCACCCATTGGGTAAGCCATTCCGTATTTCAACGCAGCTTCTGCATCAGCTTTTCTTACTTCAGGATTATTAGCCAGACCCAGGTAATTATTTAAACTCCAGTTCAGAACTTCTTTTCCGTTGAATCTCATTCGTGGGGCAATTTCTCCTTCTAATTCAGGAAACATAAAATAACCATCTGCTTTTTGTTGATATTGTCCTAACGGACCTTTTGCTGCTTTTAATCTGTCGAAAATGTCTACCATGATATTTATTTTAATAGTTTATTGAGAGTAAGCAAAGAAAGATTTCTCCCTGATTGGGTAGTTGATAACATTAAATCATATTCTTTGTACATTCTTCAATTGCAAAGATAGTACTTAATATAACTTCAAAAAAAAATATACAGAACTTTTATAAAAAAGTAATATGAAATGAAAAGCTATTCGTTGAAACAGCTATTTCTATTTGGAAATTTCAGGTTCTTTCGGTCCACTAAAAATCCCGATAATCTAACGATTGCCGGGATTTATTTTGTTTTCAGGGTTCTTTGTTTCCTATAAACAACCGGCAACCCAAAGTCAGGAAGTACCTACCGTATCAAATCCCCCTGTATTGAATTCTGTTTATTTATTAAAAAACATATCTTGAATCATAATTAATTAGATAGTCGGTAAGACTATAAATTTCGTTGTTCATTTGCTTGTTAATTGTTGCCAATATGTTCAAATAATAATTCCATTTCGAAGGTTCTTTTAATATTATTGGAAACACCTGATCAATGCCATAGAAATTTGAACTCTCCGGTATCCAGGTATCATCAGAATAATATCCGGCATGTGTCTCTTGATATCCTAAGTTTGCAATATTCATTAATATTCTTTTATCCCTAATTGAAATAATATATGTAAATGAGCTTGTCGTATTGTTATAAATCTTCAAACTGTTTGAGCAAATAATTTTTCCATCCTCCAGATTCGAATATAAATATGCCGGAACAATTCCATAGGTAATCGAAAACCATTCGAGAATTCTATTAAAAAGTTCTCCTTTACTTAAACCGGGGAAATCTCTGACAAATGAATATTGAACCTTTCCATTATTGTTTATTGGTAAATTAGGATAACCGTTTATTTTTTTTATTGTTACATTCCAATTCTTTACAGTTTTTGAGAACTCTTCTCCCGTAATCTCCATAGCTGAAGCCTTTTTATAGAGCACTGAATTCTCAATAGAGTCAGTTTGTGCATACATATTTAATCCTATCATTAAAATGACGAATGTTATAATTATTCTCATGTTTATTGATTTATATAAAGCACCGAGGCGATTTGATTCTATTTATTTTGTTTCTTTTCTCTCGCTGACTCTGTTCTGTGAACCGTGACATTCTTTCATTATCTCTTTTCGCACAGATTACAAATCTGCGCGAGCGGTTATTCTATTCGTATTGTTGAGACGTTATTGGTACTTGAAATAAATATACTCCATTTTTGTCTTTATAATAATAGTCTATGGTAACTTTCGCGTCTCTTATTGGTTTCATTTGTGGACTTGACTTCACGAAATTTATAATTTTGGGCACAAGGAGATTTTTGATTTGCATAGTATCAACTTTTCCTTTCTCTATATTTACTAAAGAGTAATTATAAAGAAATACATTATTAGGTAATGCAATCGCATTGTCAAGTCGGGTTTCTGAATCAATCATAATAGGGCAAGATTTATTAATCTCACTTGCAAATTGCATCATTAATTTATCTAATTTAGCTGTTTGTGGCTTGAAGAAAAATTGCTGAATTCCAAACATAAATAAAATTCCAACTATAGCACCCAGTACAGTTGTCACTTGTCGTTTATTTCCTTTCTGTTCTTTGGGAATAGATTGTTCTTCTTGATTTTCTAAGGTTATTTTTCTATGTAGTTCATATCCGCAATTCAAACAATATCTTGCATTTTCGGTGTTGTCTGTTCCACATTTATCACATTGATTCATAATTCTATTTGTTTTAACGATTATTGATTGGCCCCCTTGTCAATGCTGATATATCTATCTTATTCTTTGCAGAATGCTTCAGACTGGTTGTTGGAATTTTCTTTTAATCTAACCGACCCGTCCCCGCGGCTGGCGCGGATTTGCAATCCGTGCCAACACAACTATTCTATTTTGATACTATTGTCCATTCCAAAATTCAATTACCAGTATATCTAACGTTCCATTTTCTCCGCTAGCGCTACCTGTACTTCTTTTCTTTTATTATTGGCACGGATTGCAAATCCGCGCCAGCTGGGGGGCATAAAAGGAGTGATCTTCTCCGTCACGAATAGCCAATTCCTTATCCAACTCTTCAACCAGTTTTTGAAAATCTTTGTCGTCAGAATTTGTTCTTTTTAATACAATCATTTATTCTCTATTTAGTTGTTGAATCAACGTTACTATAGTTTCTTGCAATTAGACAGTAATAGTTAGTTTTCTTATTCAATGCTCAATTGCAAAAATTCACCATCAATAATCAACAATTTTACTCCGTTTTCTGTAGTCGAACGATGTGAACTCAAATCATCTGTAACTACATAAGTCATTCCTTTTGTCAAAATGAATTTATTCTCATTGTTTAGGTCACTCATAAAATCTCCTTCCAAACAATGTACAATATGTCCTTTTGTGCACCAATGGTCAGCAATATAACCTTTAGAATATTCAACTATTCTTATTCGTAATCCTTCAAATTGAATAGTTTGCCAATAAGCAATACCAGTCTCACCTTTGTGTTCTGTCTTTGGGATTTTTGTCCAATCAATGGTTTGGAATGGGATATTTTTAGTATTCATTTTTTTGATTTTTTAGTTTCAAACTCCCCTTGCTGACTCTGTTCTGTGAACCGTGACATTCTTTCATTATCTCTTTTCGCCCAGATTACAAATCTGCGCGAGCGCGGTTTTTAATCCTGAGGATAAAACTTCATTTGTTCGAAAACGATGTTTTTATCTTTTCGCAGGCGGTCAATTAATTGTTTCAGGTCACTTTCTTCCCAACGTCGTTGAAACATTTCATCGTGCAACAGGATAACGATATTGTTTTTCGTGAATGTTTTACCCGAATTCAGCTGTTGCATAATTTGTCGGTAAATTTCATCAACGCTTTGTACCGGAGTACCGTCTTCTGCATGATGCTGCCACTCTATATCCCAACCAAAAACCTTAAATCCTCTTGCAGCCAGGCTATCGGCAGTAGCCACCGCATTAGTTTCACAATCATCTTGTTTCTTGTTATTAACACGCCAGGTATTGCAAGCCGGCATGCGTATGATTTTAAACTGAATTTTCAGAAACTTCTGATTCTTCAGGAAATCCTCGGTTGCTTTATGCGGATTGCTGTAGAACACATTATATTGATCGTTGCCATGTGTAAAACTATGATTGTACTCCTCGATATACGGATTATCTTCGTAGTACTTGTAATAGGTATCCATTTCCCTGTCGCCAACTACTTCCGAACCAACCAGAAACACACTAATTTTTATCTTCTCTGCCAAAATAATACTATCAACATCTTGACTACCATCCAAAGGTCCGTCATCAAAAGTCAGATACACATATTGCTTCTGAGGAAGAGCGGCCTCTTTTGGCTTGTCAATTTTACAGGACTGACAAATGACCACTAAAAGTAAAATAAATAATAGACTTGAAATAAGACGATTCATATAGTTTGATTTTTAATTGTTTTTAATTGTATTTATTACTCTGTAATCGGAGTTGTGCAACAGCCACGTTTCGCTATGTCAAAGCTAAAATAAAAGCTCCGCTTTTAATATTGTAGATTCAGTCATAATTAGTTAACATGTTTCGTTGTTTTTGTGTTTTATCTCGCTGTCTGCAAATGCATAATTTGGAGCATTGCAGTTCTCTTATTTTTTCGACTTGCTGCTAATGACCCTAAAAGCGTGTGTTACCGCCTAGGTGTTTTGTCCGCAAGTTGAGAAATCTTGTTTGTCAAGTTTCATTTTTAATTGATACACTTTCTAAAATTCACAATAGATTTTCTTCAATAAATTCGAATCAACATTGTCAAATTGAACTTTACACATATTGATAAGAAACATAATATTGGGTTTCCTGCGGGTCATAGTACTTTTTGATAAACAGTGCATATATTTCACAATATTTACTTCCGAAATTAAAGAATCTCCAATTATTCTAGAAATAAATTTATTTCGTAGTAAGCATCTAGATATTATTGCTATTTGACTTTTTTCGTCAAATGAGAGAAATGTATAACCAATACACGATAAATACCAAGTACTTTCCTTAAATTGTGTCAGACCTAATTCAAATGCAGTTTTTGAATGATTTTCACCATATTTTCTGTAAGCGACATCATTTCTTGAATTTACGTCATCTAATAATAATTTACCAATTTCAACAAATTGCAACCCTGGATCATTAACTGCTAGAAGTTTTTTGCAAATATTTATTGTACAATTATTAAATGAACTAAATTGTGGAATATCTTTAGAAGTAATAGAATTACACTGAATATGATTTTGAATATATGCAACAAATTCAGAGTAAGGAGTATTAATAATATATTCTAAATACTCACATACTTCATTGTGTGGAAATTTGTAACTATAATAGAACATATTCTCATTTATTTGCAACTCATAACTTCTATCAAAAAAATCTTCAATTTTAAAATTCATAACTATTCTTCTTTAAAGCATTTCTTTAATATTTGTGTAATTTTTTTAATTTCATACTTAATATCAGGACTATCGGCAATCGAATCATTAAATTCGCAATCTGAAATTAGTTCTCTAAACGCTCGAACCTTTTTATATAATGAATCTATTTTGCCTGTATCTTTAATTATCTCATAACCCATATAAATATCAGATACACCTTTCGCAATGTCAGCAAGCACTTTTTTTGCTTTATTATCGGGACAATTAGCTATTTCCCCAATTTTTCGTATATCTGAAGCCTGTTGGATTTCTTTATTTTTAATTTGTGCAACTATAGTGCTCTGTAATTGTGGAAGATACACTTTAGCCTTATTTAATGACCTATTTTTAAGCAATTCATCATAATAACTCCAATTTGATGGTTCTAAGTCATCATTATCAATCATAAAAGTATATACATCAAGGTATTTTTGAGCATCTCCTTTTTTTATCCCAAGTTCTTTAGCCATTGTTTCTACAGGAATTTTCGATTCTTTTTTCCGTCTATACAAATAACCCGCTTGTTCGTAAGGACTCCAATCTTTTCTGCCAATAATATGATATTGACCTAAAAGAGTAAAAATAGATGTTTCATCAATGTCTTTTGGTAAAATTATACATTTGACTTTTCCCCATGTAATTGGGTCTTTTCGGCACAACAGTCGATATGCAGCTAATCGACTATTTCCTTCAAGAACTACAAAGTCACCATCTCTCACAATTAATGGGTCGATAAGACCTCCATTACTTTCAATAGATAGCTTTAGTTGTTTTACATGCTCCATTGTGACCATTAAATCTTCAATACTTTTCTGGTCAGGATTTGTCTGATATGATACTCTTAAAGCACTATAAACTCTAGGATTATCTTCATAAAACATTAAAGATGCTTGATTAAATTCCCCTTCCTTAACTTCAAAATCCTTTTTGCCAATTGTTAATGTCTTCATGCTGTATTTTTACTAATTTTCGTTTAAAATATCTTTAACAAGTTCACCAAAACTATAATCGGCAACTTCTGTATACTTTTTTAATTTATAATCACCTTGAGCTAAAAATGCTGCATTCTGTTTGGCTTTTAGTAATTGATCAATCCAAATGTCAATGCTATTTTTAACCATTATGTTATATATATGACAGATTTTAGTTTGTGAAATGCGATGTATTCTATCCTGAGCTTGTAAATAATCGTCAAGATTAAAACCTCGATCATAGAAAATTACATTATTAGCAATTGTAAGTGTTAGCCCTTCCTTTGCTGATTGTGGAGTTGCAAATAAAACTTTTGCATCACCGGTTTTGAATGCCCGAACTGAATTTGTTCGATCTTCTATATTCATTTTACCCGTTATTTTAACTGCATTGAGGTTCTTATATTTTTTACAGAAATGATCTATATTACCTGTGAATATTGACCAAACTATAATTTTCTCATCTCTACTTATAATTTCATTGATTAAAACATCGAGTTTTGCCTCTTTCCCTGAGAAAGAACAGTATAAATCATCTAACAACCGAGGATTTGAAGTAATTTGTACTAATCTTAATAATCTTTTAATTGAATCTGTAGATTCGTCAAGTAATGTTTTTTCATCGTGTTGCAATAAAATCTGCATTTCAGTTCGCACTTTATTATACATTAAAGATTGTGTATCTTCGAAGTCTACATAAATATCATGATACACTTTATTTGGAAGAGTTATTATTCCGCTATTTTTTGTTTCTCTAACCGTAAAATCTTTGATTTTATCAAAGATTTTGGATACAGATGTCTCAAATAAATTTCTTTTTGTTTCATTTGTTGCCAAGTCGTTTGAGAGATCATTTGTTGATTTAAACTCAGCAAAATTTGTCCCTAAACTTTTGCCAAAATCAAGAAAGAAAATTTGAGCCCATATATCATAAGGTCTATTTGCAACAGGTGTCCCTGTCATTATTATACGAATTTTAAACAAATTAGAAATTTCAAAAAAGTCTTGAGTTAGTTTAGATTCTGGATTCTTTAGCTTAGTTGATTCATCGATTATAATAGCAACATTTCTTGTTTTAAGAAAAAGTTTAAATCTGTCCTTTTCGCCTGAAATTGTTTCAAAGTTTGTAATAACAATTCGAGTATTGCTGTTAAATACGTAATAATTCTCACCACGTTTATTTGTAAGTATTCTAGGTAAAATATTAGTATGTATTTCAAATTCACCACGCCAGTTTTCTACTAATTGTTTTTTTGTGACAATAAGAACAGTATCAATTTCTTTGTACTCCAACCAATATAAAAGAATGTCAATTGCAATTTTAGTTTTCCCAAGTCCTTGTTCATGAAAGATTGCTGCAAATGACTTATCTTTTATTGCATCAAATGCTTCATATTGATAAGGAAATGCTTCTAACTTTGCTGTTAGATTCTGTCCAGGTTTATTTACAATCTTTCTCATATGATACTTATATCCCCTATGTCGTTTAATAAATGAAATTTTGCAGTTGTATTCAGTTCTGACTTTAATTTTCTAATTAAGTTCTTAATTCTTGCGTATGAATATAGTGAAGTGCATATGAGAATATGCTTTTCACCGTGAAATAACGATGCTTCTTCAATGTATGATTTGTATTGATTTCTACTATGATTTCGATCAATATCATTTTCTGTTTTAGCTTCACCAATAATCAAGAAGTTAAGGTCTTTATAGTATAAGTCAGGAATAAAATTGCCAATAGTTCTGTCTGGCTTTCTACAACTTTCAGGTAAATCAATCAATAAATATGGAATTAACTCAACAGGTATAATCGCAGAAGTATATTCTGCAATTTTTCTCACGTAAATTATATGGGCAATTGATTCAGCCATATCACTAATCTTCTTGTTGAATATCCTTCATTATATCTTGTAAAACTTCATAGATAGACAGAAGCATGGTTTTCTTTTTATCATAACTTGGATCATTACTTAATTTTTTCACTTCTTGATATTCTAATCTGTTAAGTGATTCTAGAAATTTTGCACCTAAAATATCATAGGCTATATTATTTAATTCATTATGTGAATTTTCTGTCACAGCAATTTTCTTTACCGCTTCAGATATATTCTTTTTAAGAAAAACTTTTAAAGCTTCTTGATCTTTTAGAACAGCTGGTAATTGTCTAACATTTTGTGCTGTATCAACATTATCATTTACAACCCATTTTGCAAAATCTTCTTTAGAAAAACCTTTGGAAGTTAAAGCAAATGTAATTGTAGAACGTTGTAATTCAATAAATTTTGAAAATTCCCGAATGTCAAAATCATCCCCTTTTTCAGTAACTGCTTTTGAATAATACACTTGCATGTCCCGATATGCACTTATTAGCTTATTTATTTCCGAACTATTACCTCCACACATTGAAATTATTGTAGGCATTGGTAAATGTTCAATTTCACTAAGTTGGTGTAAATATTTTGCTTTTGAATATGGATCCCATTCTCGAGGTCCAACTAAATGTGATTGTAATCTTATAGAGTGTTTTTCAGAATCAGTCAAATTATCATATACAATTGAACTAATTTTATCCCAAGGACCTGAAGGGTTTGATAAAAGAAATTCTTTGTAGATTTGAAGTCTCGTATTACCCTCAATTACAATTAATTTCCCATCTTTTTCTTTGTTTACAATAATTGGATGTATAATCCCACCACTGACTTTAATAGATTCTTTTAAGGTATTATAAGAGGTCGATGAATCGCCATTTCCCGGATTTGTAAGAGCTAGGGCAATCGCTTCACTTGTTATTTCACCTGAGTAAATTTCAAGATATTGTTTGATTCTAGGGTTGCCTAAATCAAGATGAACATCTTCGATGTCTAATTCAATGTACTTTGGTTTCATTTTGGATTCAGATTATTTGTTTTTATACTGATTAATTTCTTCAAATCTTAAATCGTAATATTTTTTAGAGATTTCTGGAAATTCCATTTCGAAATCTATCATTGCTTTGTAGCTAGAACAATATTCTTTTATAACTTTTGTATTTGATTGATGATAATCTTCATTTGCGATACAATACTGCCTAAAGCTTTTCTTTTTTAGGAAATTGGGTTGATTACACCACCTAGCTAATTGAATATACAATGACCTGAATCTCGATTTTGTATAATCTTCATATCTCATTATGTAAGGCAAACATCCATGTTCCATAATTATCTTAATGCGTTTAAAAGTATTCTCAATATCTATTTCATCTTGACTCTCATATCCAGTTAGAACATATAATTTAGTAGATTTTTTAGAGTATTTTCTCCAAATTTTTAATTTTTCACTAATCTTATTAGCATCTTCAATATGGTCAAATGCAAATATGAAATCACCTTTATATTTTACATTTGCAAGTCTTTCCGCTTTTTTATCTGTCATTAAACGGATATCTAATCCCTGCCTAAATTGAAAGGGTTTTCCAGTTGATATTAATTCATCAAGTATATTGTGAAAATCAGAAGATGCCATAAAATTATCATCCCATAAATAAATACCTTTTCTTTTCGGGTCTATAAATTCCGAAATTGGTGAATGCTTATAAACTCTATCGTATTTTCTGTTAACGCAAAAACTACATTTTCTAAAGCAACCCCTTGTTGTAAAACCAATTGAAAAATTTATATAATCATCATACTTGACTACATCCTTGGTGAAATTATCTGTTTGTTTAGTAATGTAATCAGTATATAAATCATAATCAGGCATTTCATGCTCAATTTCATAAGGAAGTTCTGGGCTGTCCATGTCAAAAAAACCAGTTCCACCAATAACAATCTCATTATTCTCAATCTTAGAAAGAATTTCAGATGGAATTTGTGTAAACTTAAAAACCTTTGACATTAACAATATGTCGTATTTGTTTTGTTGGCACTCCTCGATAATTTCAGAATAATCAGTTATTAATTTTATATTATGTTTAAACTTCTTGCAATACCCAGATATTTTCAATAAAGCAAGATTTGGATGACGGGTGCCTTGGTCAAGAAGGTCTGCATCAATAATTCCAATTTCTAAAGGTCTATCACTAGATTTTATTAAATTCCAATAATCAAAATCAATATTTTTTTTTGTATTTTTTTTCCTCATTTTAAAGTGATATTGTTATAAAAGCTCTATTTGATTCGTTAAATTTAGAGTCTATAAGTGGAATAGTTTTCTTGTATTTGATCTTTCTGTTTCAAAGTTTATTTTCTTATGCTATGCTTTAAAATGAATTAAATCTCGTTATAACGGTAATCTTTTCTTTTTTTTACACTTGGCTGCTAACACCATTATATGTGTAATTCTAAATCCTGTATGTACTATGGCATTGCACATATATCCGTTTTATAGAAAACACATATAATCTTACGTTGCTAATAAATAGTATTTTACAAAAATATAGTTGTTTAACATAGCTGTTCTTACAGGAATTTAACTAGCTGCTCTTTTTTATTGCTTTAGTTTATATTTTACTTAAATCCAGCCCCAAAGGTAAAAACTTTTTTTTAAACATCATTATTTTTTCTATGTTTATTTTAATTTATCCAACTAATTCTTAATCATGTCAATTTTGTAGGTAGTGATATGTGTATAAATTACGTTGGGTTTGCGGTTTTCAGGTTTCCGGTAAACGCCGCAGGCTGCATCCTGCTTTTCTCTCTTAAATTAAAACTGTTCCAAAATCTCAGATTTTGGAACAGTTTATAATCACCTTTTTTTCAATTAATTTAGCTTTCTTTTACCATGGCTGCCGTTATGGTTACAAGGTCGTCGCCCGTGATGTTCACCGTCAGCGTTTGGGCTATATAGCCTGTTTTGGTTAGTCCTATGGCGTATATGCCTGCTTCAATGGATTTAATCTTTATACCGCCCCCGTCGCCCGTTAGCTTTTCCAACACGGTAACACCATTCAGTGCAAAAGATATTTTTACTCCCAGCAATCCAAGGCCTGTTGCGGCATCGGTTATTGTACTGTTTACCATCAGGTACGTTGGGTAATAGTTCACTTTGCGGTTATCGTGGTATTCGGCATAAAATGAAGGATTCGAAAACTTGAATGTTTCCACCAGCAAATCAATTTTTTCCAGAATAACCATTTCAGCGTCAAACAAGTAGGCTAAGCGGTCGGTGATTTGTTTCCGTTCTATAGTGCCTGATTTCGGCGTTCCTATGGCTGCTTTATAATTATCTATGGCTGCTTTATAACCGGTTAGTTTTTCTTCGGTGATGCCATAAGCAATTAACTCGTCTTTGTTGCGCAACGCTGCCGAGTAAATCACGCCTAAATTGCTGTCCAATTCATTATCAGAGCATTTTCGCAGGTCCGTTTCGGTATATTTTATCTCGTCGGCAAGTACCACGTCGCCCGATATTTTAGCAAATACCTGAAGTGCATTACAAATTTCCATTGCCTTTTGATAGGCAGTTATGCGTAACGATTCTTTCTTTTTTCTCAGTCCTGTAATGTCGGCACTTTGTTGTTCCTTCAGCAAGTCAATCTCGGTAAGGTTTGCCTCGAGCGGGGTAAGCAAATCATTGAATACTGTCAGGAGCGCAAACACAGCACTGTTCTTTTTTAAAAATGAAACCACACGTCTTAGCATTGAATAAATACTGCTTTGTTTTGAAGTCATAATTTTAGAATTTAAAATGTTTGTAATATAGTTACTTAAGGTGATCCGTGATTATCTGTATTCGAAATAATTGCCTGTTGGGTTTACGATTTCAGAGACAATGGTATTTATACATCCCCTTTAGGGGCTTGAAGTTACAACTGTCTTGTAAGAACATTTTTTTGAAAAATGCGCATTGTTTAATTCTACTTACTTATCTGTATTTAAAATAATAGCCTGTTAGGTTTAAGATTTCAGAGACAATGGTATTATACATCCCCTTTAGGGGCTTGGGGCGGTAAAATATATTTAAAAACCGCCCCTAATTATCTCCCTTTGGTCACTGACCGTTGGTTCCCCTAAAGGGGACTTGAAATTACAACCGTATTATCTAACTATTTTCTGAAGAATACGACATTATTTAATTTCTACTACTTATATGAATTTGATTTCGCATTTTGGAATTATAGTTCTTCTACGGTCATGATTTGGTTAGCCAAATACCAACAAACAACGCAAACCACTCTTCACATCCCCTTTAGGGGCTTGGGGCGGTAAAATCAAGTATGCTAACATAGCATATTACCCTATTTCGCACACATTCAATACCTTTCGCTTGTTTGTCAGACGTGTTCGCTTGTTCGTCAGATGCGTTATCGTCTTCGTCAGATGCGTTCACCTTGACCGTCAGATGCGTTATCGTCCTCGTCAGATGCGTTCACCTCGACCGACAGATGCTTTATCGTCCTCGTCAGACGCGTTCACCTCGACCGACAGATGCGTTATCGTCTTCGTCAGATGCGTTCACCTTTACCGACAGATGCGTTATCGTCTTCGTCAGATGCCTTCACCTTGACCAACAGATGCGTTATCGTCTTCGTCAGATGCGTTCACCTTTACCGACAGATGCGTTATCGTCTTCGTCAGATGCGTTCACCTCGACCGACAGATGCGTTATCGTCTTCGTCAGATGCGTTCACCTTTACCGACAGATGCGTTATCGTCCTCGTCAGATGCGTTCACCTCGACTGACAGATGCGTTATCGTCTTCGTCAGATGCGTTCACCTTTACCGACAGATGCGTTATCGTCTTCGTCAGATGCGTTCGCTTGTCAGGCAGTTGTTCTGTATTTGGTTTCAGCATTGTCCGAAATGGACGCAGTCGGATGTTGTTGACCAAGTTATGCTTCCGCTCAATGCCCTATAAGCATCTTTTCAAAACTTACTGCTTTCGATTCGTACAACATTTGTTTTTACACTACGCGTATCGTGTTCCGTCAATGCGCAGGGATGTTTTTTCCTCCGAAAAACGTGTCAAATATAAAAGCTGTTTCAATAAATCTTAAGGGTCTGGGATATTTAGATGGCTTTTTGGGAGATTTAAATGAAGCTGGGACGCTTCGTGCATTTTTTGGGACGTATAAACGTTAATTTGGATGGTTGGACAAGGATTGATTCGATTTTGAACTGTCCGCTAAGGGCTTGAACTCTTTCTAAAGATGCGGTTCAAAAAGGTATGTAGCATTTCAAGTTTGGAACAAAATGTATAATATGATTCTTCTGCAGATTACGCAGATAAATGCTGATATGTAAGAATCTGCGCAGATTAGCGCTATCTGCGGGAAACGTTTTTACATGATTATCCGCAAAGTGTCCTAAATTTAAAGCCTAATCAAATAATGATACATATTTAGGCTTCAAAGATGAGGTTTTACAATGAATGAAGAAATATGAACCACCAATTCCACGAATTCTCACGAAAATACACGTATATTATTAGCTTGCGCTGATTGTTGGTTCGTGTAAATTAGTGTAATTAGTGGTTTGAAAAAGAATTATTGATTTTGATAAGGCTGGTCATAGTATATGATGTCTTTAGGAGCTTTTGCGGATAAGCATTACATTTTATTATTGTCCTGCCCGCCAAGCATTTTTTTATTTGCTCCTCGTGTATTGATTGAAATCATTTCTGAAATTATACGCCACCGATATTTCTTTGTCATAATGTGCGATTTTCAGCCTTCTACTTCCACGGCGTTTGCAGTAGTATTCAATTCTGTCGGTATTTACCAGGTACGACGTGTGGCAGTGCCTGAATTGTGTGTACTGTTTCATATCGTCACTAAGCTGCTTCATGCTTCCTCTTATCCTTTCTACCACTACTTCCTCGTTTTGCAGATAATGCATTAGATAGTAATTGCTGTCCTGTGCGAAGAGCAGAATGTCGTGTATCAAAAACGGTTTGTTGTTAAACATGTGGGATTGAGTAGATTTGATGTCCAGTGTTTCTGTCTCCGAAATCACAAACTTGTGGACTAAATGAGTGGTGGTTTGGATAAATATTACCAGCACGATAGGCGCAGCATTGAAAGTGAGTGTGAACGACAGGATGCGTATTGCGTACATAAGTGTGCCGTATTGCGGTGCAATAATCATTGACATATATATCCAGTTAACCAGGCAACTTGCAACAAAAAAGATGACCATATTAACGGTCTCTTTACCCACTGTCCAGTTGCTCAGTGCATAATAATTACGGAACATACGGGGTAAAACGCCATAGAATAGCATAACCGTGAGCATAAACAGGCATCCCAAGCCTGTAAGTATCAAGTGATGATGCGGAAGATGCCAGGTATATTCGCCGAAAGGGTGCTGGCAGTTAAGCACTATTACCAAACAGAGCGAGATGCCCCAAAAATAGACCTGCCTATTGGTATTTGTAAACAGGCGTGGCATGATAAGGTTAATGAATTTCTTTCTTTTTCCCTTCATAATAATTCATTTCGGCAAACGAAGGATATAAACAATAATCAGTCAGATAAAAGTAATTGACTATTCTTAAAAATTAAAGTTGCAAAAATAATAATTTATATTTTATTTTACAATACATTTTTTATGTAAAATGAGCAGAGTTATTAACAGGCGGTTCGGTCTGAATGAAAGGCTTAAAATGAACGTCTGTTCGGTTGTGCCCCGGAATATCCCAATGTCTGCTAACGACCCACCCCGTCCGGTGAATCCAAAAATAAGTGAGGAAGGCGCGAAAATACTCCTTGCTTGACGACCAAAGGGATGAGTTTGGTGATTTTAGCTTTTCGAACGCTGGTTTTTTGAATAAAACGGACGCAGTCTTAAACTTTTCTGCTTTGTTTTTTAATCCAAGCAAAAGAATGAAGTGAAGTTTGGAGTAAAAACCCACATAGGATATATTCTATTTTATAAATGCTCCGGGGCATAACTCTTTATTTACAATCATACAGTTTACTTATCCCAATTTCAGCTTAATTCCGTTCAGGTTTTTTCGCTTTAATAAAAAAGCTTATCTTTGTATAGCGTAAAGATACTTAGGAAGCGGGTTTAGTTCTGCTTTAAAATTAAAACAACAAAACAATGGAAAACCAAGAAAACCAATTAAACATTGAACTTTCGCCCGAAGTGGCCGAAGGTATTTATTCCAACCTGGCTATTATTTCACATTCTACTTCGGAATTTGTAATTGATTTTATCCGCATTATGCCGGGCACACCAAAGGCTAACGTAAAATCGCGCATCATCCTTACACCCGAACATGCTAAACGCTTGCTCTTTGCCTTGCAGGAAAATATTGCAAAGTTTGAGCATCAAAACGGCAAAATTAAAGTTCCTGATAATGGTTTTGTTCCTCCTGTTCCAATGGCTTTTGGTGGGGGAGAGGCTTAAGATAGTTTATCGTTGAATGAAGCATGTATTAAGGCCGGTTCTCACTTTGAGGTTTATTCTGATGTCGAAAGAACCGGCTGTACATAACTAAATAAATTCCCTGAAACAAAGCTCCTACATAAAACGGCAGTTGCAGTTCGCCGGCACTGAATAGCAACCCTGCAACACTTGGTCCTACAGATTGTGGAAGTTGCATTGATATAGCATTCAAGCTCGTTGCCAGACCACGTCGCTCATCACGAACTAACCCTACCGTTAATGCCTGGCGGGCTCCAATGGATCCTCTGTTAAATGCCGAGCGTAACATATATAATGCCGATGCTAACCAGAAAAATGGAGTGAGTGGAATTAGAATTAATAATACTAACCCAATAAATCGGGTCCATACTACTGACTTGACAATGCCAACCCGCTCGCTGACTTTGCCTGTCAAAAGAGCTGAAACTCCTGTAATAAAAAATGTAGCAGCCATCATTGGTGCAATGGACGAAGGACCTACTCCGAACCGGATAGCAAACCAATAAGAGATAAGCGGACCCGTTAACCCGATAGCCATTCCATTAAAAGAGTTCAGAATAACCAGCCCTGTAAGCATTTTGTTTTCCTGCTTTCTTGTGTCATTCTCGGTTTTAGTCTTCTTTGTAGTTCTCCCGGTTTTCCTGCCGGAATATTGCTCTTTGGCACCGTAAATCAAGATCAGATTAACCACGGTTGCGGCAATCACAATCAGAAACAGAGGACGGAATGCTATGGGTTGAAGCCCCCGGGTTGTCTGCGTTTTATCTATCCAAACGCTTATAAACGCCGGAAACATGGCCAGCAGCGCGCCAAAAGCCATACCGAAAAAACCAAGTGCTGTATTTAAACTGTAAATCAATCCCCGTCGCTCAGGCTCTATCTCTTCGGCAAGCCAGGCCTGTTCAACCGGCGAAAATGGCCCTGCGGCTCCATTCGCTCCACGTCCGAATCCTGCAATAACAATTATACCGGTTAAGATGATGCTTTGAGCTGTGAGAAGAGCCATGATACTGCAAACAAGTATAATGCTTTCATAGGTAATTAAAAATGGCCTTCTGTGCATGCGGTCGCTGGCTATGCCCACACCCAAACTCAATAACGCTCCAAACAATCCTGCTGCACTAAGTACCGCTCCAATATGAAAGCCATTCCAACCTAAAGCATGTAAATATAACGTCAAGTCAACAACAAGTGCTCCCTGTCCAATACTTCTAAATGCCCGTGCCAGAATTAACCGTTTTGTGGTTGGATGCAGATCTCTAAATTTCACGAATCTCCGAATTACTTATTCATATTGTTCTTAATCTCAATAAGTCATTACTAATATACTATCGATTTAATTATTAGCAACTTTACAATACAACTCTATGCTTAAAAAATAACAACAAAGATATAAACACACAAAGTTAAATAATTATACTTGTCTGTTATATAATCATTAAAAAAAGGCAAACAGGGAAAACGTTTACGCTTTCCCTGTTTGCTTAGCTTACAAATACGGTTTTTATAACGGATTATTATAATTCCACAAACGGATTATAACAGGGTTGAGTTCACTGGTTATTGCGGAATCGAAATCTCAACGGAATAATCCCAGGGTTTTAATTTAATCACCGCATTGGTTTGCACGGTGATTTTCTCTCCCAGGTAATTCACAAAATCACCTTTAATTTCATCCGTAATTTTGAATATTTGTTCTTTCGGAGAGAAATTAAATACAGCAAGTACCTGAGTCTTTTTATTGAACCGGATGAAACTTAGTACGTTATTCGGACTTGTGTTTCGCAATCCCATAAAACTGCCATTGTAACTGGTTCCCCAAAGGGCTTTATTCCCTGTTTTCAGTTGGTTTAGTTTTGTGAGAAGTCCTTGTCGTGCATAGTTTTTAAACTGAATGGTATCTTTGTCGAAGAATCTGATTCGGTTCTTTATCGGTTCTTCCTGTCCCGAATAGGTCAGTGGCATTCCCGGGAGCATATAGGTCAGTACCGTAAAAGCATCAACCGGGGCATCACCCAAGCGTTCATATTCGCTTCCGTCCCAAGTGTTTAAGTCGTGGTTGGTCAGGAAATGCATTCTCACATCTTCCGGCTTGAATTTTTTAGATTCATCTTCAAAATGTTTGATTAAATCGCTGACATTTTTTTTACCCTTTGGTATTTCGTTTATTATATCTTTCAATGGCCAGTCGTAAGTCATATCAAATGCTAAATGTTGCAATGGATCACCGGCTTCAGCCAGGAAAAAACAACCCGGCTTCAATTCATCAATGGCTTTGCGGGCATGAATCCAGAACGATATCGGAACCATAAACGCTACATCGCAGCGGAAACCATCAATGTCATCGTTCTTTACCCAATAGCTCATGGCGGCAATCATTGCTTTGCGCAATTCGGGATTGTCATAATTCAAATCGGCCGTGTCATGCCAGTCTGTGCCTTTTGGAATAATGATATTCCCAAGGCTGTCCTTTGTGTACCAGTCGGAATGAGGTTTAATCCATACATTGTCCCACGAAGTATGGTTTGCCACCCAGTCGATAATGACATGCATCCCGAGTTTGTGAGCTTTGGTAACCAGATTTTTAAAGTCAGCTTCGGTTCCATATTCGGGATTCACTTTTCCATAATCACTGATTGAATAATAGCTTCCGAGTGAACCTTTGCGGTTTTTTACCCCAATTGGGTTGATGGGCATTATCCAAAGAATGTCAACGCCCATTTGTTTGAGTCGCGGCAATTGCGTCTGAAATGCTTTGAATGTTCCTTCGGGCGTATATTGACGTATGTTTACTTCGTAGATATTTGCATTCCGTGCCCACTCAGGCATCGTTTTTTTGTAAGGAATAGAATCCATTAAATTTTCTGAAGTTTTCGATTGGCTTTTACACGAATTGAATCCGGCTAAACTTGCTGTGGCTAATACCAGCAATGAAATTATTGGAATTATGACTTTCTTCATAAAAACTACTTTAGAGATTGATTGGTTTTTATTTTAATGCAACTCCAGAATTAGTGCGGTTTGCTTTGGGATAGTCAGCTCACTTTTTAAATCAAAGGTTTTACCTGTCATCACATCTGTTCCAGTGGTTACATTTTCCAAGCTTTCGGCAAAATGGTCAGTTTTTATGGTCTGATCTGTTTCATTGTTGTTAATAACCACCATTATTTTTTCCGTGTCATTATACCGGAAATATACATATACATCATTCTCAGGTACATAGTGCGTCAGCAATCCGGTGTGAATGACTGTTTTATTCTTTCGCCAGTTTAATAATTTTGCTGTGAAATCATAATACTCGTTTTGCATAGGAGTTCTGCCTTTTTCAGTAAACGCGTTGATGGAATCACCTGCCCAACCACCCGGAAAATCACGACGTATATCGCCATCGCCTTTGTCTTTGTCTCCGGTCATGCCTATTTCAGACCCATAATAAATCTGGGGAATGCCACGTGTAGTCATCAACAACGACATAGCCATTTTATATTTTGCCAGGCTGCCTTTTGTTTGATAATTAAACCGTTGTGTGTCGTGGTTCTCGGCAAATATCAACAAGTCGTTAATGTTAGGGTATAAATAATCATTGACAATAGTATTATAAAGCCGGTTCATTCCAGTATTTTCCCATGGTTTTCCGTGCTCATTAAAGCATTTTAATAAATCTCGTTGAAGAATAAAATCCATCACACTTGGAAGATTGGAATTAGATTTGATTGGACTAACTGCATCTTTTTGCCATGCAGCAATTTCCTGCGAGTTTTCGAGTGATATCTCTCCCACAATGTTGAAGTGAGGATATTCATCGGTTATGGCTTTTGCCCACTTAGCCATAGCTTCGCGGTCGTTGAACGGATACGTATCCATGCGAATCCCATCTAAATCAGCGTTTTCAATCCACCAGATTGAGTTTTGAATAAAATATGTCCAGAAATAGGGGTTTTGTTGGTTCATGTCCGGCATCATTCTGTCGAACCATCCATCAGTAAACTGCTTTTTGTCAATGTTTGCAGCGTGTATGTCATTAATAGTGTTGAACTTAAAATTAGTTTGAGTATATGTTGGCCATTGATGAATCCAGTCTTCGAAAGGTAGATCGCTCATCCACCACGCCCATATTCCGCAATGATTTGATACCATATCCATGATTATTTTCAATCCCTTTTGGTGCGATGCTGTCACGAAGTTTATGTAATCGTCATTACTGCCAAACCGTGGATCTATTTTATAATAATCGCTAATAGCATAACCATGATAAGTTCCTCTAGAGTAATTGTTCTCTAAAAGTGGAGTACTCCATATGGCTGTTGCACCTAGCTCCTTGATATAATCCAAATGTTCCATTATGCCCATTAAATCGCCACCATGCCGGCCACTCGGGTTTTGTCTGTTAAGTTTATCAGGTTGAGATGCTACATTGTCGTTTGTTGTGTCTCCATTTGCAAACCTGTCTGGCATAAGTAGATAGACCACATCTGAACTCGAAAATCCTTCGCGTTTTCTTGAGTCTTTTCGTCTGTTTTTTAGTTCGTAGTTTACTGTTAGTGTTGGTTTGTCGGGCTGAGTCAGTTGAATGTCAAACTTCCCTGCTTTTATTGTTTTCGAATCAAGCTCCAACGTTACAAACAGGTAATTTGGACTGCAAGCTCTGTTGGTTTTGAGTATTTTAATTCCCGGGTAAGCTATTTCTACCTTTCTATTGCAAATTTCTGTTCCATGAATTAATAACTGTAATTGGGGATTTTTCATTCCTACCCACCAAAAAGCAGGTTCTACGCGATCAATCTGTGCATAAGCGCTCAAAGTCAGGACTAAAAGCAAAAGGGAAATTAGTTTTTTCATGATAAAATTAGAATTTAAGTACAATACAAATTTCATTGTACAAAATTAATATGAATATTTTCAACTAAATAATTATTTAAAGTTTCCATAGAAATTTACGTTGCAATCGTTTGAAATTCTTTTTCATAAAGGTCTATTTTTGTTTATAAATAAACCTCCACTCTTTATTTTTCCAGTAATCGCCTGCATAGTCAATTCCAACCCTTTTGGTGGTTTTAAAATTTGTAATATCCGGAGCATTTTCTATTCTGATTCGCTTTGAAATTATCAAGTCTTCGCCATAAAAAGTTTTATCAATTTTAAGTTCACGTCCAACTTTTCCGGAGCCAATAATATTGTCTATTCCGCAAATTAAAACTGCCTGAGGCTGATTTTCAACTCCTGTAACCACATTCAACATCCAATACATTCCGTAAATAAGGTAAACGTATAATTTTCCACCTTCGGCATACATAATTTCAGTACGCTTTGTCCTTCCTTTACTGGCGTGGCAAGCTTTGTCTTCTTCACCAAGGTATGCTTCTGTTTCAGTAATGCTGTAACAGGATTCCGAACCATCATCCCAGGTACGGATCAGAGTTTTTCCCAAAAGTTTTTCGGCAATAATTATAGCATCTTGTTTATAAAACTCAGTGGTTAGTATTTCCATGCTGCAAACTTAGTTATTTTCATGTAAAAATAGAGTTTAAATGCCTGAAAAATACAGTTTAAAAAAAAGATGTTCAATTGTTTGGTAATCCAAAGAAAAACAGTATTTTTGCAGTCCGTTTATTATCTCAGTGTAATAGTCTGTTTTTCTAAGTGTAAATATCCTATTTTGTGCCGATTAGCCTCCTCAACGTAGCGATTGAAACTGGATGAAACGACTGAATTATTAATTAAAAAACATTTTTAAAAAGTGGATACGTTAAGTTATAAAACCATTTCTGCCAATAAAGCTACGGCGCAGAAAGAATGGGTAGTTGTGGATGCTACCGATTTGGTGTTGGGACGTATGGGTTCAAAAGTTGCAAAGCTTTTGCGCGGTAAATACAAACCAAGTTTTACTCCTCACGTTGATTGTGGCGATAATGTGATTATTATCAATGCAGACAAAGTTCAATTAACAGGTAACAAATGGAACGATCGCATTTACCTAAGCCATACTGGCTATCCGGGTGGACAACGCGAAATTACACCTGCTAAATTGATGGAAAAAAGTCCTGAAAAACTAATCAAAAAAGTGGTGAAAGGTATGTTACCTAAAAACCGTTTAGGTGCAGTACTTTTGGGTAATTTGTATGTTTTCGCAGGAGCGGAACACACTATGCAAGCTCAACAACCAAAACAAATCGATTTAAACTCACTTAAATAATCAGTATGGAAGTAATAAATGCCTTAGGAAGAAGAAAAGCGGCTGTTGCTCGTGTTTTTGTAAGCGAAGGAAGTGGACAAATTACCATTAATAAACGTGATGTCTCTGTATATTTTCCCTCACCAATTCTACAATTTATTGTAAAACAACCTCTTTCTAAATTAGGAGTTGTTGAAAAATATGATATCAAAGTAAATCTTGATGGCGGTGGTTTTAAAGGGCAGGCCGAAGCTTTGCGCTTAGCTATTGCCCGTGCATTGGTAAAGATAAATGCCGAAGATAAACCGGCTCTTAAATCGGAAGGTTTCATGACACGTGACCCACGCGAGGTGGAACGTAAGAAACCGGGTCAACCAAAAGCTCGTAAAAGATTCCAGTTCTCAAAACGTTAATATCAGTTATCAGGCATCAGTTATCAGTCAGCAGTTATCGATTTCGTTTACTGTTTACTGTTTGCTGTTCACTGAAAATTGTTTAGTATCTAAATTGACGAGACTCATAGTACGCTGGATGGCTACTCGACAATTGAATTATTACAGAAAGTAAACAAAAAATTAAAACAACAAAAATGTCAAGAACAAATTTCGAAGAATTATTAGAAGCCGGTTGCCACTTCGGTCACTTGAAACGCAAATGGAATCCTGCTATGGCTCCTTACATTTTCATGGAGCGTAATGATATCCACATTATTGATTTACACAAAACAGTTGTGAAAATTGATGAGGCTGCTGCAGCATTAAAACAAATCGCAAAATCAGGTCGTAAAATCCTTTTCGTTGCTACAAAGAAACAAGCAAAAGACGTTGTTGCTGATAAAGCAACTGCTGTTGGGATGCCATATATTACAGAACGTTGGGCAGGTGGTATGTTAACCAATTTTCCTACAATCCGTAAAGCAGTGAAAAAAATGACTACCATTGATAAAATGGCCACTGATGGAACTTTTGATAATATCTCTAAACGCGAAAAACTTCAAATTACACGTCAACGCGAAAAATTGGAAAAAAACTTAGGTTCTATTGCTGATTTGACTCGTTTGCCTTCTGCACTTTTCATTGTAGATGTAATGAAAGAGCAAATTGCTGTTAAAGAGGCTCAACGTTTGGGTATTCCTGTTTTCGGTATTGTTGATACAAACTCGAATCCTAATAATATCGACTTTGTGATTCCTGCTAATGATGATGCAACAAAATCTGTAGATGTAATTCTTTCAGCAATGGTTGCTGCTATTCAAGAGGGTTTAGAAGAACGTAAAGTTGAAAAAGTAGATACTGAATCTGCAGAAGCTCCGGTTGTGAAAGAAAAGAAATCGCGAGTAACAAAAAGACCAAGAACTCAAAAAGAAGATGAAGAAGCTTTAAACGCTAACGTGGTAAAGAAATTCATTAAAGAAGAAGAATAAGACCCCTAAATCCCCTGAAGTGGGACTTAAAGACAAAATCTTTAAAACGAGTTACCAGTTATGAATTTTTGTAGCTTGTAACTCGTTCTAATAAAACCCTAATCCCTAAAGGAGACCAGAATAAGGGAATTTAAAATCTAAAATATTATACTAACATTCTTCGCTATCTTATTCTTCTACTAAGGTTTAGAGGTAGTGATTTAATACTTTACAATTATGGCAGTAACAATGGCAGAAATTTCAAAGTTGCGCACTATGACTGGTGCCGGCATGATGGATTGCAAAAATGCACTTACAGAGGCTGAAAATGATTTTGAAAAAGCAATTGAAATTATTCGTAAAAAGGGGCAAGCGGTAGCTGCCAAGCGTAGCGACCGTGAAGCTTCTGAAGGTTGTGTTTTGGCTGCGGCTAAAGATGGATTTGCAGCCGTTTTAGCTCTAAAATGTGAAACAGACTTTGTGGCAAAAAATGCCGATTTTATTGCTCTTACACAATCTATTCTCAATGTTGCGTTGGCATCAAAGCCAGGTAATATTGAGGAACTTAACGCATTAAAAATTGATGGTAAAGCTGTCTCTGATTTAATCGTTGAACGCATTGGTGTAACGGGCGAAAAAATGGAATTGGATTATTATGAATTTGTTCAGGGAGGTTCAACTTCGGCTTACATTCATCCGGGAAACAAATTGGCTACTTTGGTAGCATTTGCTGAAGAAAACGCAGAATACGAAATTATTCGCGGCATAGCAATGCACATTGCAGCAATGGCTCCTGTGGCTATTGATGAATCCGCTGTACCTCAAAAGGTAAAAGATAACGAGCTGGCAGTGGCTATCGAAAAAACCAAAATGGAACTTGTTTCAAAAGAAGTTGAAGTCGCATTGAAAAAAGCAGGAATAAACCCTACTCACGTTGATACTGAAGCTCATATTGAATCAAATATGGCAAAAGGTTGGATCACCGCAGAAGAAGCAGCAAAAGCACGTGAAATAAAAGAAACAGTTGTTGCAGAAAAAACTGCTACTTTACCCGATCAGAAAGTAAACAATATTGCCGCTGGACGTATGGCAAAATTCTTCAAAGAATATACCCTTTTAGAACAAAAGTACGAAGGAGGCGGTGAAGAAGCCGGAAAAATAACAGTAAAAGAACTGCTTGCAAAAAAACATTTAACCTGCATCGCTTTCAAACGCGTAACGTTAAATCAGGAATAAACCCCTAAATTCCCTAAAGGGTACTTTTTGAGAAAAACCTTTCGATTTTTATCGGGAGGTTTTTTGTTTGCCTTATTCTGCCGGATTGTCGTCAAAATTTATTATTTTTGCATTTCATATATAACAGACTTCAGCAAGTTAATATCCTATTCAAGAATGAGAAAAGTAAGAGTGCGTTTTGCACCCAGTCCAACCGGACCACTACATATTGGCGGAGTTCGTACCGCATTATACAATTATCTTTTTGCAAAAAAACACGGTGGAGACATGTTGCTCCGCATTGAAGATACAGATTCTGCCCGTTTTGTGCCAGGTGCAGAAGAATATATCGTTGAATCGCTCAATTGGCTGGGAATTCATATTGATGAAGGAATTGGAGCCCGAAACGAAGGGAAACATGCACCTTATCGTCAAAGCGAACGCAAAGCCATTTATCGTAAATATGTGGATAAATTATTAGATGGTGGATTGGCATATATTGCTTTTGATACTCCAATAGAATTAGAAGCGAAACGCAATGAAATTTCAAATTTTCAATATGATGCTTCCACGCGAGGAATGATGACAAATTCTCTTACGTTGTCGGCTGAAGATGTTGCAAATAAGATTAAATGCGGAGAACAATATGTGGTAAGAGTTAAGATTGAACCAAACCAGGAAATAGAAATTCAGGATTTGATTCGGGGTGAAGTTATTGTAAATTCGACCGTTTTAGATGATAAAGTTCTGTTTAAATCTTCTGACGAATTACCAACGTACCATTTGGCAAATGTAGTGGATGATTATTTAATGGAAATCTCGCATGTTATTCGGGGTGAAGAATGGTTGCCATCAGCACCATTACACGTCCTGTTATATCGATACTTTGGTTGGACGGAAGTAATGCCTGAATTTGCACATCTGCCTTTATTATTAAAGCCGGATGGAAATGGAAAACTTAGTAAACGCGATGGTGACCGATTGGGATTCCCAGTTTTTCCATTAAACTGGAAAGATCCTAAAACGGGCGAAACCTCATCAGGTTATCGCGAAGCCGGTTATTTTCCGGAAGCTGTAGTTAATTTTTTGTCTTTATTAGGCTGGAACTCCGGTACGGAACAGGAAATTTTCTCAATGCAAGAATTGATTGAACAATTTTCGTTGGAAAGAGTCAGTAAAAGTGGTGCGAAATTTGATTATGAAAAGGGCAAGTGGTTTAATCATAAATATATACAATCTAAATCAGATTTAGAAATTGCTAATTTGTTCCAAATTATTTTGATTGAAAAAGGAATAAAGGAACATATAGAAAAAGTAACTAAAATTGTATCGTTAATTAAAGAACGGGTTAATTTTGTAACTGAACTTTGGAATCAATCGAGCTTCTTTTTTGTTGCTCCAACCGAATATGATTCTAAAACAATTCAAAAACGCTGGAAAGCTGAAACTCCTACACAATTAATTGAATTGGTTGAAGTTTTGAAAGCTGTTAGTGATTTCGCACCTGAGATTACTGAAGAAATTGTAAAAGAATGGATTGCTGCCAAAGAATATAACCTTGGCGGAATTATGAATGCATTTCGTTTATCAGTTGTTGGCGAACCTAAAGGTCCTCACATGTTTGATATTATTGCAATTATTGGAAAGGATGAAACAATAGAGCGCATAGAACGTGCTATTAATACGATAAAAATTTAACAAGAATGCAGAAACGTCATCGCGACCCGCAACGGTATTTTAACGAGCAAGCCCTTTCAACACAGAAATATATTATCCCGTTTATCCAATCTGCAAAAGAGATAAATAAGTCTCTGCAGGTGTTGGAAATTGGTTGTGGTGAAGCTGGCAATTTAAAACCATTTTTAGAATTGGGTTGTTTTTGCACGGGAGTTGATTACAGTTTGTCAAAAATTGAGAAGGCTAAAGAGTATTACTCAACACTTACTTTCGAAAATAGAATAAAACTTATAAGTGATGATATTTACAAAACTAATGATTTTGATTCAAAATTTGATATTATCATTGTTCGCGATGTAATTGAGCATATTCATGACCAAGATAAATTCTTGGGACTAATGAAAAAATTAATGGCTCCTAATGCGGTTGCATTTTTTGCATTTCCACCTTGGCAAAATCCGTTTGGAGGACATCAACAAATGTGTAAAAGCAAGGTTTTATCTCATCTTCCGTTTTACCATCTTTTGCCAAAATCAATTTACAAACTTGTTTTACAATCGTTTGGTGAAGACAAGAACACTATTTCAGGCTTATTAGAAATAAAGGAAACCGGAATAAGCATTGAGCGTTTTGAACGCTTGGTAAATAAAAATGGGTATATTAAAGTGTTAAAAACATTGTATTTCATTAATCCTAATTATCAGGTTAAATTTGGGCTTAAACCATTAAAAATGAATAGAATAATCGCTGCAATTCCATATTTTCGAGATTTTTTTTCGACAGCAGGTTATTATCTTATTAAATCAAACTAATTTTTTTTGAACGAGTTAAGATGAAGAAAGTTCTGATTATAACATATTATTGGTTTCCAAGTGGAGGTGCCGGGGTTCAACGTTGGCTCAAATTTACAAAGTATTTAAGAGATTTTGGCTGGGAACCAATTATTTATACTCCTGAAAATGGTGAATTCCCTTCAATTGACAGATCTTTTGAAAAAGATTTACCCGAAAATCTTACTGTTTTGAAAACGCCAATTTGGGAACCATATAATGTATATCGGATACTAACAAGAAAGAAGAAAAATGAACCAATTAATGCTGCATTTATTTCCGAAAATAAAAAACAGGGGTGGAAAGATAAACTTTCGATTTGGATCAGAGGAAATTTTTTAATTCCTGACCCGCGCCGATTTTGGGTTAAACCTTCCGTTAAGTATTTAACTAAGTATTTAACGGAAAATAAGGTAGATGCCATTATTACAACCGGACCTCCACATTCTATGCATTTGATTGGATTGGGACTGAAAAGGAATATGCCTGATTTACCATGGCTGGCCGATTTCCGCGATCCATGGACTAATATTGATTTTTACAAAGAATTGAATTTAACATGGTTTGCTGATAAAATTCATCATAGGCTGGAGAAAAAAGTAATTCGAACTGCCGACAGTATGGTGACGGTTTCGGAAGGTTGGAAAGATGAATTTGTATTGATGAAGCCGAAACGCATACAGGTGATTTCGAACGGGTATGATGAATCAGATGTTCAGCAAGTTGAAGTTCCGTTGGACAATAAATTTACTATTTCTCACATCGGGACATTAAATGCTTCGCGAAATCCTGTAACAGTTTGGAAAGTGTTGAGTGAGATTTGTGCTGAAAACTCTGAGTTTAAATTTGACTTACAAATTCAATTGGTCGGAAAAATTGATTTTTCTGTTTTAGAATCCATACGTAAATATAATTTACAAGATTATTTAAATAAAATTGATTATTTGTCTCATAGTGAGGCTATTGCTAAACAACAATCTTCTCAAATTTTACTTTTGCTCATCAATCAATCGCCCAATGCAAATGGCATATTGACTGGAAAATTTTATGAATATTTAGCTTCCAAACGTCCAATTTTAGCTGTAGGACCAACTGAAGGTAATGCTGCCGATGTACTTCGCGATACTGCTGCTGGAATTATGGTTGGTTTTTCGGATGAAAGAGAAACAAAAAGAGCAATATTGGACTTTTATACACGATATAAGAATAAAACATTAATTGTTCAGAATGAATCTGTTACTCGGTTTTCACGACGTTCGCTCACAGGTGAGTTAGCAAATTTATTGAATTCTTTATGAAAAAGATAGTAACCGTAGTTGGTGCCCGACCGCAGTTCATTAAAGCTGCAACACTAAGTCGTCAATTCAAATTGCTGGGTATTGAAGAGGTAATAATTCATACCGGACAACATTTTGATACCAACATGTCGGATATCTTTTTTGAAGAAATGGAAATACCAAAACCGACTTATCAGCTCGATATTCATTCTGTCTCGCATGGTGCAATGACAGGAAGAATGCTTGAAGAAGTTGAGAAAGTTTTACAAGTTGAAATGCCAGATGGGGTACTGGTTTACGGTGATACTAATTCAACGCTTGCTGGAGCTTTGGCAGCTGCAAAACTACACATTCCGGTTATTCATGTAGAGGCAGGGTTGAGGTCATTCAATATGAATATGCCAGAAGAGATTAATCGAATTTTGACTGATAGAATTTCAAATATATTGTTTTGTCCAACTGATTCTGCTATACAAAATCTTAAACGAGAAGGTTTTGACAATTTGCCAGTTGAGATTTTTAAGAATGGCGATGTGATGTTGGATGCAGCACTTTTTTACGCTGATAAAGCTGAAAAAACATCTGATATTTTAAAACAAATTGGAATAACTAAATTTGTATTGGCCACTATTCATCGTCAGGAAAATACTGATTCTGTTGAAAATATTAGAAATATTGTTGAAGGATTAAATGAAATAAATCGTCAAATTCCTGTAATTGTACCAATACATCCAAGAACCCGAAATATTTTAAAAAAACTAAATATCTCTACCGAATTCAGATTAATTGATCCTGTTGGTTATTTTGATATGATTATGTTGTTGAAAAACTCTGAATTAGTAATTACTGATAGCGGTGGTATTCAAAAAGAAGCTTTCTTCTTTGGAAAACATTGTATTACATTGCGTGAGCAAACAGAATGGGTTGAATTGGTTGATAGAGGTTTTAATGTTTTGGTAGGAAGTGATAAAATAAGATTAAAAAATGCTTTTGAATTACTTCGGACAAAACAATCGGACTTTTCAATTAATTTATATGGTAAAGGAGACGCTGCTGAACGCATTGCTCAATATATTTTAAACTACAAATAGAAATGGAAAATTTGCTAGCTTGTAAAATTTGTGGAAACACTATAAATAATAATCCTTTTTTAGCCAAAGAGTTAATGTATGGACTTAATAGGGAATTTAATTATTTTGAATGTAGTAAGTGTGGTTGTTTACAGATTGAAAGCATTCCAACCAATATAGCTGATTATTATCCAACGGATTATCTTTCATTTAAAAGACCAATATTCTTCAAAAAACGGACAGCCTTTAAATCTTTTTTAAAAATAAAAGTTGCAAGATATTATGCTGGTAGCTTTAATATCCTTGGATTTATTTTGTCATTTTTTGTTGCAAATCAATTTCCATGGATAAAACCTGGAATCGTTAATTTGGAGTCAAAAATTTTAGATGTTGGTTGTGGTACTGGTAAATTGTTACTTACAATGCAACGATTTGGTTATAAAAATCTTACGGGAATAGATCCCTTCAATCAAAAGGATATATTCTACGACAATAATTTGTCAATTTACAAAAAGGACTTGTTTGACTTGGACAATAAGTTTGATTTAATTATGTTGAATCACTCATTTGAACACATGGAATTTCCAGAAAAAGTATTACTGAAACTTTCTACAATAGTCGAAAAAAATGGGTGCATTCTTATAAGAATTCCACTTGCCGGTTCATATGCTTGGAGAAAATATAAAACTAATTGGGTACAACTTGATGCACCTCGACACTTTTATTTACATACAGTTAAGAGTATGAGTATTTTAGCTGAAAAGTCTGGTTTGAAACTGGATGAAGTAAAATTTGATTCTACCTCATTTCAATTTATTGGAAGTGAAAAGTATCTGAGAGGATATAAAATAACTGACAAGGTAAATATATTTTCCAAAATTCAGTTGAAAGCTTTTAAAAAAGAAGCAATTCAGTTGAATTCATTGAATGATGGAGATACAGCATGTTTTTATTTGTATAAGGAAACATCTAACTCATAACTGAAATTTATTTAGAATATGCAAATAGGGCGAAAAGATGTAATCTGGAATTTTGCAGCAACATTTATGCGTGTGGCTTCAGGGATAATTGTTTTACCATTGGTTCTAAGGATATTACCAAGACAGGAGTATGGGCTTTGGACGATTTATGTGACAATTGGAGGATTAGCAACTTTGCTGGATTTTGGTTTTGCTAATTCATTTACCAGAAATGTAACATATATTTTTAGTGGTGTAAAGGAACTTAAAAAAGAAGGATATACACCTGTAAATAATGATAATTCAATTGATTATGGTTTGCTGAAAAGTGTAATTGCAGCAATGAGGCGTTATTATGGTATTTTGTCTATTATTTTTCTTGGCGTTTTTACAATTGTTAGTCCTTTTTATCTCACGCAAATCTTAAAAGAATATAGCGGAAACAAAAGTGAAATCTGGGTTTCGTGGTTTGCTTATGGTGTTTTAGTTGCTTATCAGCTGTATACTTATTATTATAGTTCTATTTTGTCGGGAAGAGGGAAGGTAAAGCGCGTTCAGCAAATAATCATAATTGGTCAAGTAAGCAGAATTGGAACTGCCATAATTTTCCTTTTGTTGGGTTATGGAATAATTTCGCTTGTAATAGCACAATTTGTTAGTGATATTGTGAACAGAACCTTATGTTATTACTCGTTTTATGATAAAGAATTGAAATTAAATTTGCACACCTCAGCTAATATAAAGGTAAGCGAGGTGATGAAATTAATGACACCCAATGCCCTTAAAATAGGATTGACTACAATGGGAGGGTTGTTAAATAGTAGGTTAATTATTCTGATTGCACCACTTTATTTGACTCTTGATCAGATTGCGAGTTATGGGACAACGAAGCAAATGATAGATTTAATTATTTCTTTGGGTCTTTTGTGGTTTGGAACCTATTATCCTAAAATAACGTTACACCGTGTAAATGAAGATTTTGAGCAAATAAAGAGAATGTACCTGAAGGCTAAATTCAGTATGGTGATGGTTTTCTTTATTTGTGGAGCTGGGTTAATTTTTATTGGTCCGAGTTTACTGACCTTGATTCATAGTAAAACCCAGTTACTTCCAGCTTTCATGACCTTTGTCTTCCTGATTGTGGCTTTTTTAGAAACCAATCATGGTTTAGCAGCTCAAATGCTTTTAACTAAGAATGAAGTTCCTTTTGCTAAAGCATCGATTATATCAGGCTTAGCTTCGGTAGCTTTGTTATTTATAAGTTTAAAACTTACTACAATTGGTATTTGGGGCATGATTTTAGCTCCCGGAATCGCTCAAATTGTTTATCAAAACTGGAAATGGCCATACATGGTTATTAAGGATTTAGATATAAAGTTTAAGGATTACTTTATATCAGCTTTTACAACCATCAAGCAATTGTAATTTTATTATGAAAATTCTGGGTGTTATAACTTCATTTTTCCCCGATATTGATGAACTGGAACGAAATATAAATTCGTTTATTTCTGATATTGAGTACCTTATTATTTGGGAAAATACACCCAAAGAAAAAAGTTATATTTATAAATTGATTGAAAAACTAAATAGTAATAAGATTGAAGTTAGAACAACCGGAAAAAATGAATACCTGGCAGTTCCATTTAATTTGTGTGCAAAATATGCAAAAGAACATAACTTCACACACTTGTTGACAATGGATCAGGATAGTACATTTTCTACTAGCCATTTCGAAAGATATCTCCAATTAATTGAAAATTTACTCGATAAAAAAGTTGCTGCATTTGGTCCAAATAGTACTAGCCGCGAGCAGAACAAAGTAAATAATGGAGAAGTAGATTATATTTTTATTTCGGGAGCAATTTATCCAATTCATGTATTTTTGGAACTACAGGGATTTAATGAGAATTTGGTTATTGATGCAATTGACACCGACTATTGTTTGAGGGCTAAAGATGTTGGATATCAGGTAATTGTAATTCGTGAAGTTAATTTAGAACATCAAATGGGTTATCATTATAAACATTGGACTGGATTAAAAATTGTTCCTTATTCTGCTCAACGAACTTATTATTATATTCGAAATACATTATGGTTATGGAATAGATTTCCGGCATATTTTGAGCAATCCTACAAACACTCATTTGTCAAGTATAGAATAATTTACAGAACCTTAAAATTAATTTTTGAAAAAGATTCCTTTAGAAAATTTACTGCAATTTATACTGCTCTTTGGCATTTTAAAATGAAACGACTAGGTCGATATGATAAGTTTATAAAATAATTGATTTTGCTGAATTAAAAAAATTAAGTTGATTCATATTTATGAGAAAGACCATTGGTATAGTATCTGCATTTTATCCTGATATTCTGGATTTTGCTAAAAATATAAATACATATTTACACTATCTAGATAAACTTATTATTTGGGAGAACACTCCCAAAATTGATAGTAAAATAGATGAGATTTTTCAACTAGTTAATTCAAAGAATATTGAAATTCGTGGAACCGGACATAATGAGGGTTTAGCTAAACCGTTTAACGAGGCAGTTCGTTGGGCGCAGCAGAATGAGTTTGATTTCTTATTGACAATGGATCAGGATAGTTATTTTTCTGATAATGAATTTTATAAATATATTAAATTAATTGAAAATGATTATAATACGACGGTAGCTATTTATGCTCCCAACCGGAATATTATATCAAATTCAACTAGTATTTTTACAGAAGTTCGTACTGCTATTTCTTCGGGTGCAGTTTATCCCGTAAAGATTTTTAATGAAATTGGGTTGTTTAATGAAGATTTCTTTATTTATATGATTGATATCGAATTTTGCTTTAAAGCAAAAAGAAATAATTTTAAAACCGTTTGTGTTACTCCAATAACATTATTGCATAAAGAAGGATATGCAGAGAAAACAAAATTAGGTCTGTTGATAAATAATTATTCGGCTCAAAGCACGTATTATATAGTTAGAAATACTATTTTAACATGGAAATTATATCCTGAATATACTAATTCCTCTGATAAAGTCAACTTTTATCAATATAAAATTATTTATCGATTAATTAAAATTGTTTTTGAAAAGCAACGGTTTCAAAAATATAAAGCAATTTTCTTAGGTATTATACATGGATTCAATTCCAAAACCGGACAATATGATTTATGTTAATCTTTTCAGATTTAAACTAAAATTTGTAACAATATATTTGTATGCATTATATTATGAATAATAAAGAAAACCCACTAGTTTCGATAATTTCACCCACCTATAATCACGAAAAGCATATTTCTGACTGCATTGAGTCCGTGTTGAAACAAACCTATAATAATTGGGAAATGATTATTATTGATGATGGCAGCACTGATGGTACATTTGCCATTGCCCAAGAATATGAGAAAAAAGACAAGCGCATTCATGCTTATACCCAGAAAAATGTAGGAATTTTCCGGTTAGGCGAATCATATAACTTCGCACTATCCAAATGTAAAGGAAAATATGTTGCCATTTTAGAGTGCGATGATGTATGGTTACCCGAAAAACTGACTATGCAGATTGAGGTTATGGAGAAAAAGCCCGAATGCGTTTTGTGTTGGGGAAAAGCTTATTTATCGTCGATTGATTTGTCGGAAAATTACTACCTTGCACCTAAAAACACAGAAGATGAGACACTTTTCAATAACAAGCCGATTGGAAGTTTCTTAAAAAAATTCATTTATACAACGCTCATCCCCGCATTAACAATTGTAATTCGCAAAGATGCGCTGGATTCGCTGGGTGGATTTGTTCAAAAATATAATTTGCCATTGGTTGACATTCCTACAACGCTGGAGCTTCTTTTAAGAGGCGAATTTGCGTTTATTAATCAGCCGTTGGGGCATTGGAGAATATATCCAACTCAGGTTACAAAAACATACACCGGCCAAATGACTTCAAGTTATTACTTGCTTATTCAGGAAATGATGCAACGTTATCCCGAACTTTTTGCAGAACATGGATTAACTAAGAAAGTGATAGACAATCATTTTTGTGACCGATTAGTTATAAGTTACTCTAGATCAGGTAGGTATAAGCTGATCAGAAAAGATTTTAGTGGAGCTCGAAAAGATTACATTCATTCTTTAATCCATTATGGTTTTCATCAACCAATTTGGAAATTAAGATCGATTGTAGGACTAATCATGAGTTTATTTCACGGAGATGTCGAATGGTTAGCCAAGTTGATTGGGAATACCAGTTATAAATAAATTAATTCTTTCAAATGTACATGAAATCAATCAAATTTTATTGGCAAAAATATGCTCCTCAATCTATACAGAGTTTTGTAAAGCTTTACACAGACTCAAAATTAAATAGAGCCAGAAGGATGAATTTGTTAAATAATAACATGGTAATAAGAAATAAACCGACTGAAATTGAAGAAGCTATGAGTTTTCTGAAAACACATCGCTTTAGCCCACTTCCATATTTTTGGTCATTGAAATACGATAATTTTACAACTGAGATTTATTTCGACGAACAGTTTTCTTTTCATTATATTTTCTTTGAACGCAAAAAGTTATATTTCCCGAAACAATACACTCGGTTTCAAATTTTGTGGACAATGAGAGGAATTCTTAAAGAACAAGACAAAAATTCGCCACATTGTTATCTGACTGATGAATTTCAGGTCGGCAATGGAAGTATTGTAATTGATGGTGGAGTAGCTGAAGGTAGTTTCTCATTATCGATTATTGAAAAAATCAAAAAACTATATCTAATTGAATGTAAGCCGGAATGGATTGAAGCACTGCAACTTACTTTTCTTCCTTGGAAAGATAAAGTAGAAATAATCGGAAAGTACCTCTCAGATTCTGATAGTGAAGATACTGTTTCAGTTGACGGCTTTATTAAAATTGATCAAAATGAAAATTATTTTATTAAACTTGATATCGAAGGTTATGAAATGAAAGCATTTGATGGAATGAAATCTTTTTTTAGCAATACAAAAAGCTTAAAAATGTGTGTATGTACTTATCATCGTAATGAAGATGCCGATAATATATACAAATATCTGATAAACAGAGAATTTATTTGTGATTTTTCTAACGGTTATATTGTTTTTGTAGATGAAAATGAAGTTCCGAGTTTTAGAAAAGCATTAATTAGGGCTGAAAAATAGCTAATTCACTTTTGATTATATCAGATTCTGATTATAATTCTTTATATGCATCGTTAATTTGACTACCAATAATTTCTAAACTAAATCGATTTCCTGTATTAACTGAAATTTGTTTTGAATTGTAACTAGTATTTATACATAGTTGGATTCCTTCAACCCATTTTTCTATAGTATTTTCACATAAAATACCATTTGATTCATTTATAATTTCAGGTAAAGCTCCCACATTGGAACAGATTACTGGCGTTCCAGTCATTAATGCTTCAACAATAACAATCCCAAAAGTTTCAATTGTGCTGGCATGTATATAAAAATCGGAATTGTGTAAAATCGTAGCAATTTTGGCTTTGGGTTGATAACCAGTAAATTCAGCTCTTAATTGATGCTTTTTGCAGAGATGTTCAAGTTCTTCTAATCTGTCACCGCCGCCTACTAGTGTTAAAATAATTTCTTTTTCAATGTTTTTTTGCACTTTGGATAAAGCTTCTATAATTAGCTCAGGCTTTTTGTCGGGTTCTCTTTTGGTGGCCCATGTCGCAATAGAACAAAAATGAATTTCATTTTTAGAATTATTTTTTTGTTTGTAAGTGAAAGTATTTGAGTTAATTACATTTGGAATAATTTGTATTTTTTTTGACTTTAGTGCTGGCATTAAACTTATCATATAATCTTTCAAAAAATATGAAACTGTCAAAATCTTTGAGGCATTTTTATATGTTTTTTTTGTCAACCAAGAAAGATATGGCTTTTTAAGTATTCCACCTATTTTACTCCAGTGTTCAGTTATAATATGCGGTTTTTTAATTTTTTTTGAAATAAAATCACCAATCATTCCAGCTGGAAAAACAACATTTGAATGTACTAAATCTGGCGAGAATGATTTGGAAAGCAATTTTTTATAAAAGTAAAAAGCTATTTTGTTTTGTAGTGGTACAAAATGATAAACTAAATTTTTGAATTTTGTTAAAATTCGAATTTCAACGGTTTCAATACCAGCTTCATCTACATAAACATTCTTATTAATAGTAAAAAATAAATGTGATTTTTCGGTTAAAATGGCTAATACTTTGATTTCATTTTCAGTTGATTGAATTGCACTTGCGTGTTCTTTGATGAAAATCCCAAAATTTGGATTATTTTCTGTCGGATACCATGAACTAATAAATAATACTTTCATTTTGTTTTACTTCCCTTTTATCACATCAAATCCTTTACCATATACACCAATTGCTGACGATTGCGATATAAATGCATTCGGATCAATATCTTTTACAATTCGAAATATCTTTACCGATTCATTTTTTCGGGCTATAACCGTAATTACTTTAACGGGTTCTTTTGAATACCAACCCATTCCATCCAATATAGTTACACCGCGATGAACATCAAGATTTATTTTGGTTGCAATCGTTTCATATTCTTTTGAAAAAATAAAGAATTGAACTGATTGTCGTACACCATTAATAACCATGTCTACGGCTATTGTAGTGATTGTCATAGCTGTGAGACCATAAACAATTCTTTCCAAGCTCCCAAAATTGAAGAAATATGAAGAACAAATTATCAATACATCACAATAAAGGAGAATTCTACCAAGTGTTATATTCCGGTATTTATTGACCACTTTGGCAATTATATCCGTTCCGCCAGAACTACCGTTCGAAAGAAAAACAATACCAATTCCAACACCTGCAAGTCCTCCGCCAAGTACACAAGCCATAAAATTATCATCAACACCTACAAAAGTACCAGGTATGGCTTGCGGTAAAACCGAAAAGAAAAATGTGAGCACTCCGACTCCATACATTGTTCTAAGACTGAATTTCAACCCAACAGTTCGAATGGCAATAATCAATAAAACTGCATTTATTAGAAAATAAGTGAGTGAAATTGGAATTCCTGTGGCGTAATAAGTAATTGCGGCGACGCCCGTTGCTCCACCACCTGTTATATGATGAGGCAAAAGGAAGGCTTTCCATGCACCGGCATATAAAAACAAGCCAAATGCAATGAAAATGTATTCGCGGATATCGATCCAACCTTGCTTGGTAATTTTCTTCACATTACCCCCAACTCCTAAAGAAGAGTTGAAGTTGCTTTTATTTCCATTTTTTCTCTCTTTACTCATTTTATTTGAATTTGAGAATGTGCTGAAACAGTTCCCTTTAAATGTTGTGTTAAATTACAATATTCACAATTTTTCCAGGGACAACAATTATTTTCTTTGGTGTATTTCCATCAAGTTGTTTAATAGTTTGTTCATTTAATAGGGCTGTTTTTTCAACATTTTCTTTGCTCATATCGGCAGGAAGTTCTAATGTAAAGCGAACTTTCCCATTGAATGAAATCGGATATTTTACTGCTGATTCTTTCAAATATCCTTCATTGCAAACAGGGAAAACGGCGTCACAAACTGTAGTGGTATTTCCGAGAGCATGATACAATTCTTCAGCAATATGTGGAGCAAAAGGAGTCAACAGTATTGTAAGCGGTTCAAGAATGGCTTTTTTGCTACATCTCAACGTAAACAGTTCATTTACACAAATCATAAATGCCGAAACAGATGTGTTATATGAGAAGTTTTCTATGTCAAACGTAATTTTCTTAATTGTTTTGTGTAAAACCTTAAGTTCTTCTGCTGTAGGAGCTTCATTACTTACGATGAAAGAGTTTTCCTTGTAGAATAATGACCATAAACGTTTCAAGAACCGATGAACACCATCAATTCCGTTTGTGTCCCAAGGTTTTGATTGTTCCAATGGACCGAGGAACATTTCGTATAAACGTAATGTGTCAGCACCATATTTTTCAACGATATCATCCGGATTCACTACATTGTACATCGATTTTGACATTTTTTCAACTGCCCAACCGCAAATGTATTTTCCATCTTCCAAAATAAATTCAGCCGATTTATATTCCGGATTCCAGTTTTTAAAACGGTCAATGTCCAATATATCATTTGAAACGATATTGACGTCTACGTGAATAGGGGTAGTTTCGTATTGACTTTTAAGGTTTAACGAAACAAAAGTGTTAGTGTCTTTTATGCGATACACGAAATTACTTCGTCCCTGAATCATTCCCTGATTAATTAATTTTTTGAATGGTTCATCCTCGCAAATCAAACCTAAGTCGTAAAGGAACTTATTCCAAAAACGGCTGTAAACCAAATGACCCGTAGCATGTTCGGTTCCGCCGATATACAAATCCACACTTCTCCAGTACTGGTTGGCTTCGGTGCTAACCAATGCTTCATCATTTTTAGGATCCATGTATCGTAAATAATAAGCTGAAGATCCCGCGAATCCAGGCATAGTATTTAGTTCTAGCGGATAACCATCTATTTCCCAGTTTTTAGCCCGTCCCAGTGGTGGTTCGCCTTTTTCAGTTGGAAGAAATTTATCAATCTCAGGCAATTCTAGTGGAAGTTTACTTTCGTCAAGCATATAAGGCATTTCGTCCTTATAATATACAGGAAAAGGCTCACCCCAATAACGTTGGCGACTGAAAATTGCATCGCGTAGGCGAAAATTCACTTTTATACGACCTAATTTATTTTCAGTTATATATTCTTTTGCTTTCGCAATGGCCTGTTTTACAGTAAGTCCGTTTAAGAATCCCGAATTCATAATAATGCCTTCTTTGGCATCAAAACTTTCTTCGCTCACATCACATCCCTCAATTAAAGGAATAATAGGCAGGTTGAAATGTTTTGCAAAAGCATAGTCGCGACTATCGTGAGCCGGAACTGCCATAATAGCGCCAGTTCCGTAACCTGCCAACACGTAATCGGAAATCCAGATTGGAATCTCAGTTCCACTTACCGGATTGATAGCAAATGAACCTGAGAAAACGCCGGTTACTCTTCTGTCGGCAATGCGTTCACGTTCAGTACGTTTTTTAGTTGCATCCAGATAGTCCTGAACTTCAGCAGCTTGTTCAGATGTGGTAAGCTGTTTTACTAATTCACTTTCGGGAGCCAACACCATAAAAGTTACTCCATAAATAGTATCTGCTCTAGTGGTGAAAACTTCAAAATTAAAGTTTTGTCCTTTGATATCAAATCGGAGTTCAGCTCCTTCGCTTCGTCCAATCCAGTTTTTTTGCGTTTCAGTCAAAGAATCTGTCCATTCGATTGTATTTAAGCCGTCGAGCAACCGTTGAGCATATGCCGAAACTCGTAAGCTCCATTGACGCATCACGCGTTGTTCTACCGGATGACCACCACGAACCGAAACACCTTCGCTTACTTCGTCGTTAGCCAAAACGGTTCCTAATGCTGGACACCAGTTTACTTTTAAATCGGCCAGGTAAGCAATGCGGTAATTTAGTAATAATTCTTGTTGTTCTTTTTCAGTTTTTGCTTTCCATTCTTCTGCTGTAAAGCTTGTTTCTACCGTACAAGCTATATTTAAATCTTTTGTTCCTTGTAATTCAAATACTTCAATTAATTCTGTAATGGGTCTGGCTTGTTGTGCGTCATTGCAGAAGTATGAATTAAACATTTGTATAAAAGCCCATTGTGTCCATTTATAGTAGTCCGGTTCGCATGTCCGGATTTCTCTATCCCAATCATAGCAAAACCCAATTTTTTCTAGTTGTTCACGATAACGGGCTATATTTATTTTGGTAGTAACGGCAGGGTGTTGTCCGGTTTGTATTGCATATTGTTCAGCAGGCAAACCATAAGCATCATATCCCATTGGATGAAGTACATTGAAACCTTGCAAGCGTTTATAGCGGCTAAAAATATCGGACGCAATATATCCAAGTGGATGTCCCACGTGTAAACCAGCTCCCGAAGGGTAAGGAAACATATCCAAAACATAATATTTGGGTTTGTTTTGGTCAATTTTTGTTTTATACGTGTTATTGTTTTTCCAATAAACTTGCCATTTTTGTTCTATATCTTTGAAATTGTACTCCATAATATATTGAAAATAAGTAAATGTAGTGTCAAAAAATCTATTTATGTATTTTTAAAATGTCAATGCAAAGTTAATCAATTTAGGCGAATAATGAATTCGTAAATCAGCTAAAAAACTTGTTGACTGTTTTTTAATTAAAGTTGTAAGATGGTGTTTGGAAAAAATGATTATTTTTGCGGGTTAATTAATTAAATCAATTCAAAAATGTCTAATCTTCACGCATCTATCGAATTCAAAGTCCCCGAACCAACTTTAAGACGGTTACCTTGGTATTTGGCTTACGCTCAGTTAGTTTTAAAAGATGGCGAAGTTTATTTGTCTTCTACTCAGATTGCTAAGAACATAGCGGTTGATGCCTCAATGGTTGCTAAAGATTTGTCGTATGTGAATATTGCCGGAAAAACACGTGTTGGCTATGATGTAAAAGAATTAGTCGATATTCTTGAAGCTTTTTTGGGATTTACAAATTCACACAGGGCATTTTTATTTGGTGTCGGAAATTTAGGTGGGGCATTGTTGCACGACAATGGTTTAGAACAATTTGGACTTGAAATTGCAGCAGGTTTTGATGTGAAATATGAACTTTCCGGGACGAGCATTAACCGAATTCCAATTCATCATATTGACCGTTTTACAGAACTACAAAAGCAAACCGGAATTAATATAGGAATTTTGACAGTACCTGTTGATAAAGCGCAAATGGTTTCTGAAATAATGATTGCAGGTGGAATTCAGGCAATTTGGAACTTTACACCTTTCCGAATAAGAGTTCCGGAAAATGTAATTGTTCAAAACACATCAATTTACGCTCATTTGGCAGTTATGTTTAATCGTTTGAGTGTGATAAAAGAATGTGAGAATTGTAAAAAAAATAAAACTCGAATATAAAATGAAAATATTTGCCATAGGACAGAACTACGTTGAACATAATAAAGAGTTAAATAGCAAAAATCCAACAGAACCGGTTGTTTTTATGAAGCCGGATACTGCATTGCTTAAAAATAATAAACCATTTTTTATCCCCGATTTTACACAAGAGTTACATTACGAAACAGAACTGATTGTCCGGTTCAATCGTTTAGGAAAAAATATTGACTCAAAATTTTCTCAACGATATTTTGCTGAAATTGGATTAGGTGTAGACTTTACTGCCAGGGATTTACAACGACAACTTAAAGCCGAAGGCAAGCCTTGGGAAATAAGTAAAGCTTTTGATAATTCGGCTGTTATTGGAAATTTTATGGCTTTGTCTGAAATTGATGACATCCAAAATATTAGCTTTAGATTAGACTTAAATGGTAAAACTGTTCAAAGTGGAAATTCTTCAGATATGATTTTCCCTATAAATGAACTTGTTGCCTATATTAGCCGTTTCTTTACTATCAAAATTGGTGATATTCTTTTTACCGGAACTCCGGTTGGAGTGGGCAAAGTAGCAATTGGCGATAGATTAGAAGGTTATATTTTTGAAAAGAAAATGTTCGATTTTTATATTAAGTAACTGATTGTTTTTAAAATATATATTGAATAATAAAAGGTCAATAAAACCGTTATTACCGTAGTTTTTTTAATGTTAATGCAACTCCTGCTTTTAAATGAAATATAAAGTCATTTTTTTTGCAATTTTATTAATATCCTTTACTACTTTACAAGCTCAAACAACACAAATTTCATCTCACAATATAAATTGGAAAGGTGTTGAAAAATGGTATGCAGACTCATCATCAATTAATGTAATATCTTTTGACGGAGCTCAATATCCTGCTGAAAATCATTTGCCTTATTTTAATGAAAGAATAAAAATTGATCCTGCTTTTTCCTACCGGGCAGAATTATTAAACGCTGTCTATATTCCTGTTACAAAAGAAGATTCTGCATTATTGACAGCAAATGTAGCTTTGGCTGCCAACGCCGAGGTGCTAACTAATTTGTTCCAGTTACAAGGGTCAACTTTGCTTGATATAAGTATTTTACCATTTGTAAATCAGAATGGTAAGCTATTAAAATTACTCTCATTTGATTTGCAAATAGACCAAAATAATCAACCTCAAAAAATAATAGCAGCAACAAGTCATACATATGCTTCGAATTCTGTTTTGGCACAAGGGAAATTTGTAAAAATACAAATTATAAATAGTGGAATTTACAAACTAACCTATGAAGATTTAGTGTCGATGGGAGTAAATCCTGCTAATGTACGCATTTTTGGATATGGCGGTGGCGTGTTGGATCAGGATTTTTCGCATACAAAAATTGATGATTTACCCGAGGATGCAATATATATGAATAAGGGTGCAGATGGAATTTTCAATGCAGGCGATTACATTTTATTTTACGCACAAGGCATAGTTAAATGGTCGTATGACAAAACTAAATCAATGTTTACGCATACAGCAAACACATATTCAAAATATGGCTATTATTTTGTAACTTCCGATGCCGGATCGGGCAATAAAATTGATATTAAATCAATTCCACTGCCAAATTCACCTACAATAAACGTGGTTAATGAATTTACGGATTACCAGGTTTATGAAAAAGATTTGCAGAATTTAGTTAAATCCGGTAAAGAATTTTACGGAGAGACATTCAACGATGTAACTTCATACACATTACCTTTTAGTTTTCCTAACTCAATTCAAACAAATTCTACCGTAGCTCGCTTAGATGTTGCAGCTTCATCTCCCGTACCATCAAGCTTTTCACTTAATTTAAATGGAGCGCAAACCAAATCCATATCTGTTAGTCAAATAATGCCTGGTGATAATTTTACAATGGCAAATGGAAACTCAGCTATATATACATTCACTCCACTTTCAGATACTTTTAATTTTAATATCTCGTATACAAAGCCAGCAGGTACATCTATAGGATATTTGAATTATCTTGAAGTAAATGTAAGAAGACAACTTACAATGAGCGGTTCGGTAATGCAATTTCAAAATGTTGATTATTTAGGGCAATCTGTTTATAGCCAGTATGAATTAAGTGGGGCAAATTCCAATGTGCAAATTTGGGATATAACTGATCCGCAGAATATCTATCAAATACAGACTACAATAGTGAATGGAAAAATGACGTTTATTGATTCAAGTACCAATGTGAAAACATATTTAGCTATTGACCCAACATTATCCTCCTCTTTTTCAAAGCCGGATATAGTAGGTGTAGTTCCGAATCAAAATCTTCATGGGGTTGCTCAGGCTGATATGGTGATTATTACCAATCCTTTATTTTTGTCGCAAGCTGAAAGCTTGGCTCAAGCACATCGTGACAAAGATAATCTTACAGTTGAAGTAGTAACTACTGATCAGGTATATAATGAATTTTCATCCGGTGCACCCGACGCAACTGCGTATCGCTGGGTCATGAAAATGCTATATGATAGAGCTTTGGCTTTGGGAAATACGGCTGATTTACCAAAATATCTATTGCTTTTTGGAAGAGGATCTTACGATAACAGAAAAATACGACCTGATTCGGGCGATAATTTAATATTGACATATCAGGCAGATAACTCGCTTGTAATGACTTCTGCCTATGTGACTGATGATTATTTTGCTCTATTGGGTGATAATGATGGGGTTAATATATCTTCCAATTTAATGGACATAGGCGTAGGTCGTTTCCCAGTTTCTAATGTTCAGCAAGCAACGGATATAGTAAATAAGACCATTACATATATGAATAACAAAGGGAAAGGGTATTGGAAAAATCAACTTTGTTTTTTGGCCGACGATGGTGCCGTTGGAGATGGAAGTCGTTTTGGATATGAGGCAGATAATATTGCAATCTCGCTTAATAATAGTTCTCCAGCTTATCAAATTGAGAAAATTTATTTGGATGCTTATTTGGAAGTAACTTCAGCAAGCGGTCTAAGTTCTCCAGATGCAAAGATGAAATTGTTAAACTCCATTCAATCAGGTTTACTTTTACTCGATTATACAGGTCATGCCGGACCATATGGGTTGACGAGCAAATCAGTTCTTTCGCTTGCAGATGTGAAAGTTTTATCAAATCCTAATTTGTTCTTTTTCATAGGAGCGACTTGTGATTTTCTTCAATTTGATGTTCAAGCAACTTCAGGCGGTGAACAGTTATTAACAAATCCGCTTGGAGGTGCAATTGGGGTTTTCTCTTCAGCAAGACCTGTTTATGAATCTCAGAATTTTACTTTGAATAAAGCTATTTGTGATAATTTATTCCTTAAAAAGAATGGAACAGAGCAACGTATTGGCGATATAATTTCATTAGCAAAAAATATTATTGGAAATCAAATCAACAAATTACCTTATATTTATATGGGAGATCCGGCTCTAAAATTAAATTATCCAACAAATTATCAAATATTGACAAGTAAACTAAATGAAAGTACCACTTTTGGTAGTGATACACTGAGAGCTTTGTCGGTGGACACAATTCAGGGATATATTGCAGATGCAAATGGAAATAAAGTTGATAATTTTAATGGAACATTACATGCAGAAATATATGACAAAGTTCAAAGCATTACAACTCTAAATAATGCTGGAAACGGGGCTTTTACATATTTGGATAGGCCAAATACCTTGTTCTCCGGAAACGTGGTTGTGAAAAATGGAGTTTTTAGTTTCTCTTTTATGTTACCAAAAGATATTAAATATAACTTTGGAGGTGGTAGAATTAATTATTATGCAGAAGATGATACAAACAATTTTGAAGCACAGGGTTACTTTGAAAACTTTATTATAGGTGGTACCAGTAAGAATTATACTGATGAAACCGTTGGACCTACAGTCGGTCTATACCTAAATTCCGAGAACTTTGTTTCTGGAGATAAAGTTAATGAAACACCACTTCTTATTGCAAATGTGAGTGATACTGATGGTATAAATACAGTTGGAAGTGGCATTGGGCATGACATAACGATGACAATTGATCAGGATCCCTCGCAATCATATATTCTCGACGATTATTTTCAATCTGCTCCAAATAGCTATACTTCAGGGGTAGTAAATTATAAATTATCGGCATTGCCAAATGGAAAACATTCACTTACATTTAAAGTTTGGGATTTATTGAACAATTCGACCTCAAGTTCTATTAATTTTGAAGTTGTCAAAGGTCTTTCTCCTGTTATTTTCTCGATTTACAATTATCCAAATCCGGTAAAATCACAAACAAATATAATTGTCAAGAACGATAGACCTGAAACGATTCTTAGCACAACTGTTGAGATTTTTGATATAAGTGGTCGAAAGATTTGGTCATTTTCTCAATCTTCAGCAGATAATATATCATGGAATTTACTTACTAACGATGGACAAAGAGTTAGGAACGGAATATATTTGTATCGAGTAAGCATAAAAACGACAAACAGTGATATTACGTCAAAAACTAACAAAATGATGGTTATAGAACAATAAAATTAAAAATCCACGTTTAATTAACCTACAACTAAATTAATTTCATTAATATTGCAACTTCAATTCATAATATAATCACCGATGAAAAATACTATTTTAGTACTGTGTGTACTTATTTCTATTTCAATCAGTACATTAGCTCAGGTAAATAATCCAATTGTAACGGCAGTTCCGTCACTTTCAATAGCTCCGGATGCCCGTGCAGGTGGTATGGGTGATGTTGGTGTTGCCACAACTCCCGACGTGAATTCACAATATTGGAATCCGGCCAAATACGTTTTTATGGAAAGTAGTGCCGGAGTTTCGGTATCCTATACTCCCTGGCTCCGCAAATTAGTTTCAGATATAAATTTAGCATACCTGTCGGGTTATTGGAAATTCGACGATCGTCAGGCATTAAGTGCTTCTTTGCGCTATTTTTCATTAGGTGACATAACGTTGATGGATCAATTAGGAATACCTCAGGGTTCAGCGCATCCCAATGAACTGGCTGTTGATGCTGCATATTCACGCATGTTATCTGATAAATTTTCAGCAGCTATTACTTTGCGGTTTATTTATTCCGATTTAAATAACGGTATCAATCTTTCCGGTGGAACACCAATGTATCCTGGAATTGCTGTTGCGGCAGATGTTGCAGCTTATTATAAAACTCCAATAACATTACAAAATGTTGATGGAGCGTTGGCATTAGGTGTTAATATCTCAAATATCGGATCTAAAATTTCGTACGATCAAAATGCATCAAGTAATTTCATTCCTACCAACTTGCGGGTAGGAGGTTCATACGACTATCCACTTGATAATTTTAATAAGATTTCTGTAAGTGCGGATTTAAATAAATTGTTAGTTCCAACGCAAGATAACATGACGGCTCAGCAATATAGCAATTTGTCGCCTATTTCAGGAATTTTTCAGTCCTTTACAGCTCCGGGAGGTTTTAAAGAGGAAATGGAAGAAATTATGTGGGCATTAGGTGCTGAGTATGCTTACAACAACCAGTTTTTTGTTCGTGGTGGTTATTTTCATGAAAGCCAATACAAGGGAAATCGCCAATATTTTACAGCCGGTGCTGGGTTTAAATTAAACATTTTTCAATTAGATGCATCGTATGTTATTGCAACTTCTCAATCAAATCCACTCGATCAAACCTTGCGTTTCTCGCTTTCGTTTGATTTATATGGGTTGAAGAATCTCGTAAAATAACAGAGGATTTAAACATAAAAACCTGCATTATACAGAAATTGAAACGGTTGTATCCTTCCTTTGGTTGATACAACCTTTTTTTAATTATTAAATTAATATTATTATGAATCTTCCGAGGGTTGGTTTTGGATACGATGTTCATGCTCTTGCTGTAAATCGTAAATTATGGTTGGGCGGTGTTAAAATTGAATATTCGCTTGGTTTACAAGGTCATTCGGATGCTGATGTGTTAATACACGCTTTGTGTGATGCTTTACTCGGAGCAGCTAATTTGCGTGACATTGGCTTTCATTTTCCCGACACATCAAATGAATATGAGAATATCGACAGCAAAATATTATTATCCAAAACAATGAATCTACTTCGAACAAAAGGCTATGAATTTGGAAATGCCGATTGTACGGTTTGTGCAGAGGAGCCAAAATTAAACCCTCATATTTTTGCAATGCAAAAATGCTTGTCGGAAGTGATTGGTGCAGATATTGATTGTATTTCTATAAAAGCTACTACTTCTGAGAAAATGGGCTTTGTAGGACGAAAAGAAGGAATTGCTGCGTATGCTACTGTTTTAATTTATAAAATCTGAGAACTTCTTTCCTTTAAATTTGTTTTTCCTATTGCGATATATAAAAACTCTATCGGTTTTTATGATGTATTGTTTAGGCTTATGATTAATTTTGCAACAAGAAAATAATAACCATTTAAAAATATAAAAACATGTCAGTATTAGTAGGAAAAAAAGCACCTGTATTTAGCAGCAAGGCTGTTGTAAACGGTGGAGAAATTGTAGAAAACTTTACTTTAGAACAATTTGTTGGTAAAAAGTATGTAGTATTTTTCTTTTATCCAGCGGATTTTACTTTTGTATGTCCAACAGAATTAATTGCTTTTGAAGAAAAGGCAGCAGAATTTGCTGCACGTAACACAGTAGTTGTTGGAGCATCGACCGATTCCGCATTTTCGCATTGGAAATGGTTGCAAACTCCACACAATGATGGTGGTATTAAAGGTGTAAAGTACCCAATTGTGGCTGATCAAACATTGCATATTTCAAAAGCTTATGACGTTTTAGCCGGTTCTGAAGAGTATGATGACGAGGACAATGAAACTTTCGTGGGTGAACCTCAGGCATACAGAGGTTTGTTTTTAATCGATAAAAAAGGCATAGTTCGCCATCAGGTTGTTAATGACATGCCCCTTGGACGTAGCGTTGATGAAGTTCTTAGAATGATTGATGCTCTGCAATTTACCGAAGAATATGGTGAGGTTTGTCCTGCAAACTGGAAAAAAGGTGAAAAAGCATTGAAAGCTACTCAAGAAGGAATTGCAAGTTATCTGGCAGAAAAAGCTTAATTCTGTCTTACAGATTATTAAAAATTAATCGTTGTAACAATTTATTGTTGCAACGATTTTTTTTTGAAATTTTCAAGGATAATAAATTGATACGATTTATAATTTTTTTATTGAAAAACATATTAAGTATTAAAATAATTAACTATTTTTGTTGTCCAATAAATAATCAAAGGAGTTCGAAATTTGAATTAAGAAAGAACTCAATTTAATTTTTAATTTATTCAACCCTATGAGATTAAGTGCATATAAAATCGGTTTGTTTTTTTTCTTGTTTATCAATTCTATTTCAACCTTTGCTCAGGACGATAGGGCACAGTTACCGTTAGCTTTGCGAAATGCTTATTTTGGTGTAAATATAGGATCAATAAATTATGATTTTGGAGCAGCTCAATTTCAAGCTCCGGCCGGCTATATGCTTAACAATGTAGTAGTGAATCATGCTGCAGTTCGGTTGGTATTATACGGGTATGAATTTAATAAATATTTGTCTGCACAACTTACTTATATGCGTCCGGTTTCATGGGTATTTTATTATTATGATAGAGGACTTGAAAAAAATGTTAGAAGCTCTGTTTGGATGAATGTTGGTGGACTTACTCTTAGACCGGAATTGCCAATTAGCAAACGTTTTTCACTGAATGGCGAAGTAGGTTTGGGAATTGTAACCCGACATGGTTTTAATGCTGTGGATGGAACACCCATAATTTCAGGTGTCACATATCCTTCAGTATTATTAGGAGGAGGTGTTAATTATCATATTAATGACAATTGGCGTTTGGTATTAGGCGCTACATATTCACCCGAAAATACCTCGGTTAATCAGCCTGCAACTACATTTATTTCGGCAGGGTTTAATTATAAGTTAAGCCCTGTTTCTGAACAAAAACTGAAAAATGCAGCAGAAACAGGGTATATAAATCCAAAGCAATGGTTGCAAATTGGTTATTCGAGCAATGTGCTTGGTTATGGTGTAAATAATACGCTCGAAAAAGCTGTTCTGTTTTGGGGAGGTGATGCCGAAGTTTTTCAAGGATTAACACTTAGTTACCACCGAAATATATTCCACACGGCTAAAGTATTTGCTTTAGACTGGGGTGTAAGTGCCTCTGGTTGGCAAACTAAAGGAGTCGGATCAGGCCTGAGTAATCCGAATAAGCAAAGTTTTTTCACTCTGTCTGTTTTTCCTGTTTTGAGGTTTAATTTTTTACATACACAACCATTGGATGCCTATTTTTATTATTCTGTTGCCGGACCTACTTATATTTCCAAAATTATAATTGATGGTAACGATACTGGTCAACATTTTACGTTCCAGGATAATATGGGAGTGGGTATGTTTTTCGGAGAGAATAGAAATTGGAATGCCGAAATTAAAATCGGGCATTATTCGAATGGAAATATCTTTTCGCAAAATGCAGCAGTGAAAATTCCTTTATCTTTAAATTTTGGTTACGCCTTTTGATATTTGTAAACTCAGCGATTTTTTTCATCCATAAATCAATCCGTTATGCTTGTAAAAACCTTTGGTGCGGCGGTTCAGGGAATAAACGCCACGATAGTTACTATTGAAGTTAATGTCAGTCAGGGAATTCGTTTTCTACATGTTGGATTGCCCGATAATGCTGTGAAAGAAAGCCACGAGCGAATTGCTTCGGCGTTGGATTATACCGGATATAAATTGCCTCGTAAGCAAATTGTGATAAATATGGCTCCCGCTGACATCCGCAAAGAGGGTTCAGCTTACGATTTGCCTTTGGCAATAGGTATTTTGGCAGGTGCCGATACGATTCAATCTGAAGAATTAGAAAAATTTGTTATCATGGGAGAACTGTCGCTTGATGGTGGACTACAACCGATTAAAGGAGTTTTGCCAATTGCCATAAAAGCTCGCGAAGAAGGGTTTAAAGGCTTTATTCTTCCAAAACAAAATGCCCGTGAAGCTGCTGTTGTGAATAATTTGGATGTTTACGGGGTTGAAAATATCACTGAAGTTATTGATTTCTTTAATGGAAAATTGGCCATTGAACCCACAGTGGTTAATACGCGCGAAGAATTTTTCACTAACCTGAATTTGTCTGAAATTGATTTTGCCGATGTGAAAGGGCAGGAGAGTGTGAAACGAGCTTTGGAAGTTGCCGCTGCTGGTGGACACAATATTATCATGGTTGGACCTCCCGGGGCAGGAAAATCAATGCTGGCCAAGCGAATTCCAACTATTTTACCACCGCTGACTTTGCATGAAGCATTGGAAACAACCAAAATTCATTCGGTAGTTGGTAATATTGACAGCAATACTTCGCTTATTTCACAACGACCATTCCGCAGCCCACATCACACAATTTCCGATGTGGCACTTGTGGGTGGTGGCACTTTTCCTCAACCGGGTGAAATTTCGTTAGCTCACAACGGAGTACTTTTTCTTGATGAATTACCTGAATTTAAACGAACTGTGTTGGAGGTTATGCGTCAACCACTCGAAGATAGAAAAATATGTATCTCGCGAGCTAAATTTGCCATTGAATATCCGGCAAGTTTTATGTTGGTGGCCTCAATGAATCCATGTCCGTGTGGTTATTACAATCATCCCGATCGCGAATGCGTGTGTGGCCCCGGGATAGTTCAAAAATATTTAAGTAGAATTTCCGGACCATTGCTTGATAGGATTGATATTCATATTGAAATTGTGCCGGTTCCTTTCGAAAAACTTTCGGAAATGAAAGATTCAGAGAGTAGCGAAACAGTTCGTGATCGTGTCATGAAAGCCCGTCAGGTTCAGGAACAACGATTTAAAAATATTGATGGTGTGTATTGCAATGCTCAAATGTCATCGAAACAAATGCGCACCTACGCACAGATAGATAAAGCAAGTTCTGAATTGCTAAAAAATGCCATGCAACGCCTTAATTTATCAGCCAGAGCTTACGATAGAATCATTAAAGTAGCACGCACTATCGCCGATTTGGAAGAGTCAGAGCCTATACTTTCAAATCATATTGCGGAAGCAATCAATTATCGTAATCTTGATAGAGAAGGTTGGGCAGGGTAGTTTCAATTATCAGTTTACATTTATCAGTCAACTGAGTATTTTTTTGCTTTTTGAAAAATTCCATTTTCTTATTCTCAAATCGTCACATTCAAATATTTTATTACCTTTGTCCCCCGAAAGGAATTCGGCTCGCTTCCAGGGCTGTTTTTCTTTCTTTTTAAACATACGAATTCTTGAACAATTGAGACTTTCAACTGTTTAATGATTCACACAACAATGGGGTGCCTTAATATTTCGGGCTGAGATCATACCCTTTGAACCTGCACGGGTAATTCCGCGAAGGGAATAAGACTAATTCATCCGTTTCTTTTATTAGGCTCTCAAAATCAAATTTATTAACAAATTAATTTGCTATGAGACAAATTTTTATTACAGCATTCGTGCTTTTTTTTGCGTTAACTGCTTTTGCTCAACACACTATTAAAGGGAAAGTGTTGGACGAGAACGGGAAAGTTTTAGTTGGTGCAACTGTGGTTATTCAGAACAGTTCACTTGTGCAATCAACATCGAAAGATGGATCTTTTAGTTTTGACGGATTGAAGAATAATCAGTATTCGCTTGAAGTCAGTTATGTCGGATTTGAAACGCGGGTTAGTCAGATAAACACAGATCAAAATCTGACTATTACCTTAAATCCAAAATCTTACTCAATTGATGAGATTACCGTTTCATCACTTCGAGCAACTGATAAATCGCCGGTAGCTTATACCAATATCGACAAGGAAGCGTTAAACAAGACCAATTTGGGACAAGATATTCCGTATTTGTTGTCCATGACACCGTCGTTTGTAGCCTCGTCAGATGCCGGAACAGGAATTGGCTATACAGGTTTTCGCATTAGAGGTACGGACGCCACTCGTATTAATATAACGATTAATGGTATTCCTTATAACGATCCCGACGAACAAGGTGCTTATTGGGTAGATATTCCTGATTTTGCATCTTCGCTTCAAAGCATTCAAATACAGCGTGGTGTGGGAACTTCAACGAATGGAGCCGGTGCATTCGGGGCGAACATAAATATGCAAACCGAAAATTATGCCCAAAAAGCTTCGGGCGAAAGCAGTGTCACGGTAGGTTCGTTTAATACGCTAAAAGCTACTGTAAAAGCCAGTTCGGGATTGATAAACGGACATTGGGCTATTGATACGCGATTGTCTTCTGTAAATTCGTCCGGTTATATCGATCGGGGTTCGGTGGATATGAAATCATATTATGTGCAAGCAGGTTATTATGGTGAAAAAACAACATTGAAATTTCTGACTTTTGGCGGAACCGAAAAAACCTATCATGCCTGGGATGGTGTTCCCAAAGATTCCTTAGCCACGCATAGAACTTATAATCCTTGCGGTTATATGGGTGTTGATGCTAATGGAAAACCTCTTTATTATCAAAACCAGACAGATAATTACATCCAAACAAATTATCAATTGCTGGGTGTTCATACATTTTCGAATGAATTGAGTTTGAATGCAGGCTTACATTATACGCGAGGTGATGGCTATTACGAAGAATATCAACAGGATCAATCCTTAGTAAAGTATTCATTAACGCCTTTTACTGTTAATGGATTAACCACTACCAATTCAGATTTGGTGACTCAGAAAAAGATGAGCAATGATTTTACAGGAGGAGTTTTTTCGCTTAATTATCTGAAAGATAAACTGACAGCACAAGTAGGTGGAGCGGCCAATTATTATTGGGGTGATCATTTTGGTGACGTGGTTTGGGTGAAAAATTACATTGGAAATATACTTCCGGTCACCGAGTATTATCGAAGTAAGGTGGCTAAATTCGATGCAAATATTTATTTGAAAGCAAATTATGCATTGACACCAAAATTAAATGTGAATGTGGATTTGCAATACCGGAAGGTTGATTATACGCTGAGTGGTCAAAACGATCAGTGGAATGATGCCATTGGAGCTATGCAAATTTTGGATATAAATAAACATTTCAACTTTTTTAATCCAAAAGCGGGAGTCTATTATCGTCCAAATGACAGAAACGATTTGTATGCTTCGATGGCTATTGCTAACCGTGAACCAACACGTACTAACTACACCGATGGCACCCCTGATACTGCACCAACCAACGAAACTTTATACGATACTGAAATGGGATATAAATATCATAATGCAATATATTCGTTGGGTGTGAATGGCTATTTTATGTATTATCGCAATCAATTGATTTTAACCGGAAAAATTGATGATATGGGTGAGATGTTAACTGCAAATATTCCTACAAGCTATCGTTCGGGTATTGAATTAATGGGAAGTGTGAAACCTGTGGATTGGTTGCGGTGGGATGCGTCTGTCACTGTTAGCCGGAATCAAATTACCAATTTTAAAGAATTTGTTGATGTTTATGATGTTAATGGCAATTGGACGAGCCAACAAACGAATTCCCTCGGTAATACGCCGATAGCTTTTTCGCCTGAATTGTTGGCAAACAGTATGATAACATTTACAAAAGGTAATTTTGAGGCTGGATTTCAATCGCAATATGTAGGCAAACAATACATTGACAATACAGGGAGCAATGACCGTTCGTTAAGTGCATATTTTATAAACAACCTGCGATTGACTTATAACCTGCCTGTGAAAGGACTTCGTGGAGTTGGTCTTACAGTTTTGGTCAATAATCTTTTCAACGAACAATATATCAGCAATGCCTGGACATATTCTTATTATCAGGCCAACTCAGCATCGGATTTGCAGCGATATAATGAATTCGGTTATTTTCCTCAGGCAGGAACCAACTTTCTGGCTTCTGTTACAGTGAAATTCTAAAAGTCGTAACTGCCCGATACTTTAAAATATCTGATTCAAATTAAGTTTTGAGTCAGGTATTTTTATATAATTACTGAGCTATCTTCAAGAATTTTACTTTGTTCGCAAAATCAATCATCGTATCTGTTACAAAAAACTCCCGCTGCCGCACAATCAATGTTATTAAGTTAAGGATTATATTGAATACAATCTTTGTGACATTTAGTGTTTTTGTGACTTGTTGGTTGCTGTTTTTTGCCACAAAGACTCTAAGTCACTAATTTTCAAAAACAAATATACTAACTTAATGACATTGATTGTGCGGCAGCGATGGAGCATACACCCACCATTCTCCATTCTGTTCTTGTAATTCATCTATTGAATTACAAGCTTTTATTTCAACAATGCCAAATCAGATACATTACCAGTGCAATTTGGGTTTTATGAATAATACCCATTTTTCGCCAAAAATAATACTAATAAAATTGAGCCAACAAGATATCCAACATATATAATATATCCTATTATATTCTTCAATAAAGTTTCATTCTTATATTTTTCACAGATATGGTCTATATTATTATTGAAGTATCTTACATTTAGACTAATTTGCAATATTCCGATCAATAAGAGGGCTAGCACTCCAAGGAATAATGAAGAATGAATATTTAAGAAGTATTTGTTTACAACAAGATATATTGAAAATATATTTGAGAACTCAATGATGCTTATCATTATTGCCGAAACAAACAATGAATCAGAATGTTTAATTGCTTTATTAAACATGTAATCTTTATAAAAAAAATAATTCATCATAATTTTAAATGTTATTTATTTTAAGACTATTACCAAGTAACATTGTATAAATTTGGATTATCACCATATCCATTTGAATTGAATAAATCAAATGCATTTTGCTGTAATGATTGCGTTAACAAACCAATATTACAAGGAACACTAATGAAGGCCGGAGCTCCTTGTCCTATCGGATATATTCTTTAAAAGCACTCACTTTAGCACTGGTTGACGAGATTTGTAATCTCGTCGTAACTGTATTATAAGGATTTTTAATCCGCTTTAATATTCAATTCTTTAAGTATTGCAAATATAATGATTTAATTAAAATATTTATGTGTCGGATTGCAAATCCTTATAATACAA
>JARLGX010000007.1 GCA_031292575.1 Paludibacter sp. | reverse complement strand
TTTTCACCAATGACACGAATTATTTTTTCTTATTCGTGTAATCTGTGTAATTTATAGTTTGTTATCTTAAACTACAAATTATTTTTTTAAACTACTAATTTTCACCAATGACACGAATTATTTTTTCTTATTCGTGTAATCCGTGTAATTCGTAGGCTATTCTATTCAAATACATGTTTAATTACGAATTTCGCTAATGGCACGAATTATTTTTTCTAATTCGTGTAATCTGTGTTATTTATAGTTTGTTATCTTAAACTACTAATTATTTTTTTTCTTATTCGTGTAATATGTGTAATTCGTAGTTTGTTATGTTTATTAGTTTATTCGATTTATGTTTTTCTTATTCATGTAATCAGTGACTTTCGTAGTCCGTTATCTTTATTAGTTTATTAGTTTAGTCGATGTTAAGATATCTTTTATACGATAAACTTTTCTCGCCAAAGTTAATCAAAAGTCCGAGTTGTACATTTGTAGCTTTCAGATAATTAATAATCTGAGCTTCATGTTCAGGTAATAATTTTGCTACAGCTTTAATTTCAACAATTATATCATCATAGCAAAAAAAATCTGCAATGAAACTCTTCTTTAATTTTTTTCTCTTATAATAAATATCGATAGGTGACTGAGGTAAAAAGGGAATTTCTCTTTCACATAATTCTATTTCCAATGCCTCTTGATAAACCGGTTCTACAAATCCATAACCTAAAGTTGTATGAACTTCCATTGCTGCACCAATAATCTTATAACTTTCATCCTTATAAAGTATATCTGTCATAATTCATAGTTAATTATTCACGTTTTATATACACAAAAGTAATTAAAACTTTTGAATGGTTGATTTCAAGAAAAGCTAATCGAAAGTAAATTGGTATAGAAAGGTAAAAAATCTACCTGAAAATGATATTAGTTTCTTCTTTTTAAAGAAAATAATATCCAGGGACTTTGATTGTAGAATTTATTGAGTAGCAATATCCGTTCAATCTTTTCGAATACCGGCACTAATATAGAGTTTGAGGCGAGCGAAAAAGGCATCCAATTCATGCCATCCATTTTTACAATTTCCAAATTACATTGATTCAACAGTACTTTCAACTGCTCTAAATTCATCTCTTTATATTCGTAAAATCCGGCCTTCCAATGTTTCAATTTACGTAAGAAGAACCGCCAGCTTTGAGGGTTTTGATAAGAAAAAACAAATCTTGCATCTTCCTGCATAAGTTGATTAATCTTTAGAAAAAACTCTTCCCAATTTTGGAAATAACCCAATGCTTCAATACATAGAATGAATGAAAACTTATGTTGAAAATCCATTTTCATAAAATCGCCTAAAATCGTTTCTATTTCAGGTTTTCGCTGGTTTAACAACTGTAATGCTGTTTCATTTGCATCCAACACCGTTATTTGTTTGGTGTATTTGCTTAATGGTATTGCAAATCGTCCGGCTCCTCCTGCTACATCAAGTACTTTCCCGAAATGGTTTTTCCCGTTTTCAAAAATAAAATCATATTCCCGTTTAAACTTGTATCGTCCTACTTTATTATTGTAAGCATTCTTATCCAGGTAATCCCAATTATATCCCATAGTTTTTTCAGTTAGCAGTGATCAGTCAACAATTATCCTTTATCATTAATAATAATTCCCTGTCAGAAGTATTCGTACAAAATAGATTATTCCCACGATTACATGGATGGAAAATAAGGAAAATAAAGAAATGTTTTTGAACGTTTTACCTTGCAGCTTAAAGTCTTTTAGTAAAGACAATAAGGCAACAAAGAAACAGAACCAGGTGGTAATAACTATTTGCCAGTAATAATTACCGTGTGAAGCCCTTCGGCCTGTTTCGGAAATAAAGAAGAAAATAAGAACTGAAAACAAAAATGTAAGTAATGTATACCAAAACAGTTGGCTTTTCAGCAGTTTACGAATATTCAAAATCACATAAAGGAGTGGAAACAACAACGAGAAAACCATGGCTATCGGGATGTTAATCATATCCACATTTAGTTCAGGGTTTTTGTAAAAAGGCTTAAACACCACTGTTGAGGCATCTTTACTGGCAGGTCCTGCGATTTTATAAATAACAACATACTGAATTATTAAAACTAAAAAACCCAAGGCAAGTGGAATGATGCTTAACCAGAATTCTTTTTTGAATTTATATTTATACAACATCATCAACGGATATACGCATATAAATACAAGAAAGTAACTTGGCTTAATAAACAGGTTCAACAAAATCAGCCCAAATATCCACCAGTTGCGTTTTGAATCATAAGTCTGTAATTGTTTATAGGACAAATCAAAAAGTAGCAAAGCAAACGGAAACAAAAAAAGTATCGTAGAATTATGCCATACATTGGGAACATAATTGCCTATATACATGTAGGAATCGTCGGTGAAATATCCCGGAACAGGAATGACGAACACGAACAACATGCTTAAAGCTAAAAGCGGATAAAGCCAGCGACTACTTTTATCTGCTTCAACAACTTCGTTGAGTTTCTTCAAAGTAAGATAGTATCGGTATACTGCAGCAAAAGCCAGTAAAACACAAAGGCTGATTTCGGTGGCAGCAACATTAGCAGTAAAAAAAGAAAACACATTTACCAACAAATAAACCAGAAAATTACCTGTGTATGGAATCTCGCCCGTACACATTTGTCGTGCGAATGCCGCATGGTCGTGCATATCGTTATAATCGGCTGGTATTGCTTTTAAAATAGCGTAATATGCCACAAATAAAAGAATTAAAAGAATGGGGAGTATAAGTTTGTTTTGTTTCATAGACGGGTGCAGAAAAGTTTAAAAAATGCCACTAAGACACTAAGTTGAATAAACTATCTTTTGTTTTTTCTTCTTTGTGTTTCTTTGAGACTTTGTGGCTGAAATTTAATTTACAAATTCTTAATTACTATAAATTAAAAAGTATAAAGTCATTTGTTATAAACTGATTTTATCGTTTCAATTATTTTTTCCAGATCTTCATTTCTTAGTTCATAAAACAACGGCAACCGAACCAAACAATCAGCAAACATATCGCAATTAGCCAACACGCGCCCATCGTGTTTTTTGGTATAATACGGACTGCTGTGTAAGCTCAGGTAATGAAATACAGCTAGTATATCGTTTTGTTTTAACGTATTTATCAACCTTGTTCTTTCTTCGAGTGAAGGTAAAACCAGATAAAACATGTGTGCATTATTCGTTGCATATTCCGGTATCAGTGGTAATTTGAAATATCCTTTGTCAGCCAACGGTTTTAGAGCTTCATAATAACGGTTCCAATGTTCCTTTCGTTTATTCTGAATCTCATCAAGATGTTCAATTTGTGCCCAAAGGAAAGCTGCAATCACTTCGGATGGAAGAAAAGACGAACCTATATCCACCCAACCGTATTTATTCACTTCTCCACGAAAAAACTCAGCACGGTTTGTTCCTTTTTCCCAGATTATTTCAGCTCTGTGAATAAAACGCTCATCGTTAATAGCCAACATACCACCTTCACCTGAAATAATGTTCTTTGTTTCGTGAAATGAAAAAGCAGCAAGATGACCAATGCTTCCCAGAGATCGACCCCTAACCCCTAAAGGGGAACAAGAATTGGAAATTGAAGGTTTCGTGTTATTTTCGGAAGTTGCTATAATCTCTAGAGATTCGCGCGCACTCTCTAAGCCCCCTTTAGGGGGCAGGGGGTCATAGAAAGAATCCACCGCCTGTGCAGCATCTTCTACCACCAGCAAATTGTATTTATCAGCAAGAGCCATTATTTTATCCATATCGCAAGCCATACCTGCATAATGAACCGGAACAATCGCTTTCGTTCTGGGCGTAATTAATGCTTCTATCTTATCTGCATCGATATTCGGATGTTCCGCCTGACTATCTGCAAAAACAATCTTTGCTCCCTGACGGACAAAGGCAAGTGCTGTAGACACAAATGTATAACTTGGTATAATAACTTCATCTCCAGGTTGAATATTACACAATATAGCCGCCATTTCAAGTGCATCGGTGCAGGACGTTGTCAACAGACATTTTTTAAATCCATATCGGTTTTCAAAGTAAGCCTGACATCGTTGGGTAAACATCCCATTACCCGACAGTTTTCCGGTAAATACAGCTTCATACATGTAATGAGCTTCTTTACCGGTGAGATATGGTTTATTAAAAGGAATCATTTTTTGTTGGTAGTTTATAGTTGTTAATTTAATTAGAAATTTTAGTTGTTAAATATAAATCTATGAATTTATTTTCCAATCTGTATATCCCAACCATCTTCTTAAAATACTCTATTAGAATTGAGACGCACAAGGAACAGGAAATCAGAACAATAAATATCAAAAAAGGATACCGGAATGAATATATAAAATCCTGATAGAAATAATAAAAAATAAAAGTGTGAACCATAAAAATATTCATCGAGTGCTTTCCAAGATATCTGAATAGCGGAGTAATTATCTTCACATTGCGCACCATTAAAACCAGTATCATAATCCAGACTAAAGTAAAAATTCCATCCACTCCACTCCCACCAGTACGCCAATTATTTAACCTAATGTAAACAATAAAAAGAAATAGAATTGAAATACAACCAATCAATACCATTTTGTGGATACTATTTATAAAAGAAGTTATACTTTCTTTGTTTAATGCGCAACTAATACCCAAAGCAAAAGGGAAAAGCCAGTCATGAATAATTGGGATTTTATAGTAATGAGAGCCCAAAATTACAAAAAGCAAAACAAGAACTACAATATTCCATTTTTTTAAGGCTATATATAATAATGGGAATACTATATATAACACAATGATTAACTGATAAAACCACCATGTAGAGTTATAAGAATCAGAGCCTTGCATCCCAAAAAAATCCAAAATCAAATGATTGATTTGATTGACCTGATCACCATAAGAGATTTGCAGACTTTTATGATAGAAAAAAACACCTAACGGTACAAATATCAGAAATACAACCCAATAATTTACATATAACTTTATCAACCGCTTTGCTATAAATTTAAGGATATCTTTACGCCGAGATGTTCCCAGCCTGAATAAAGTTATTTTTGAAAATTGAAGTGTTAAACCGTAAGCACTCACGAATAGAAACATTGCAACGCAAACTTTTCCAAAAAAAGCAGAATACTGGACTATTTTTCCATACTCAGAATGTTCATAAAACAGATGATGCCAAAGCATAAAACATATTGCAACACCTTTTATTAACATCGTATCCTGCAATGACAAAGAATAATCAATTTTAATCCCATGTTTTATACTTTTCATTACAAAACTAAATTTAGAATAGAATAACACGATTTGATTATTCTACAGAATTTCTCATATACAAAAAACCTATTCTATCTGAGCTAATTAGATTATAAGTCTTTAACCTTATTTTTTTATCGGTAAAAATATAACGTGATCTTAACTTATCAGAAATCGTATCAGAATAACTGATTCCGATTCCTGCGGGAATATTCAATACTGTTTTGGTATTAAATTGTTGTACTGCAATTGTATTTTCAAATCCAGACTTTGGGTTTTGAGTATATTCAATCTTATTCAGCAATTTATTTTCAGCAGGTATCAAATATCTGTCTTTACTAAATGATTCCAACACCTGAGGTGAAATCAGCATCAGTATTAATCCAAGTAAATTAATTATCAACACATTATATGTTATAAAAGCTTTCCCATTCAATATCAGAAATAAAATGCAACCAAACAACACTGGAGCCATTACCCGATAGTCGCGCCAATCAAATACATCGTAAGCCGCAACATTTATGACTAAAAATAAAAACAGAATCAAAAATACGATAAAATAATCGATTTCAACCCTTTTAAATCCTGTTTGAATCAACTTTGATTTCAACAAACTAACTACACAAATAAAAATAATAAAATAGCGTTCGAACACCTGAATAATATTTTCAGAAAATGGATTAATCAGGTTCCATGTATTTTGTACAAAATGGGTTGCAAAATTACTCATAAAATCTCCAAAACCCTTGCTGGCGAATAAATCTACGAGAAAAGAATCGGGATAAGGCGAGACAAAAAGGTTGTTCACAAAGAAAAGCAACCCACTAAACAGAAACCATATTAAAAACTGGACAAAAAATCTTAAATCAAATTTAAACTCATTTTCCCTTTTGAAAAGCAATGGCAAGAAAAGAACAATATTAATAATCCGTACAAATGAAATGGCCATGCAAAACACCAGAAGAAACACCAGCAACACGCTTCCTCCACGTTTAAAGTAAACATAAAGCAATCCGAAATAGATTATTTTAATCGAAAAGTTCAATAATTCAGTCATAGATGTGGATGAAAAGAGAACTAACGGCAAATAAGTCAAACCGAAAATCAGAATGTAAAGCAGTCTTTTTGCCGGGATTTTAGTAACTGTATTTAAAGTCAAAAAAGCCAACGACATAAAAAATGCATTTGCAATGACAATAGAATATATTTTCCATCCGAAAACTTTGGCAAATAAAGCATAAACCGATACAGTGCCAAAACCATGTGTCCCGAACGAAAGATATTTAGGCAAAGCCTCGTTCATTGTATAATACCCAAAATTAAGCCCTTTTTGACTGAGTGATAATACTTCATGCCAATAAGTCAATTCATCAGACCAGCAAGGTGTTGAATTCAATACCGAATGTTTTGCTAAAATAGTTGTTGTGAAAAATAATAATATCCAGGGAGAAGCAACCAACAATAAACCAAGAAGCCATTCGGTCTTGTTTCGTTTTTTAAGTTTAAAGTTTTGTCGGATATTCATTCTGAAATGATGGGATAATGGGATAATTTGGGAATGTAATAAAGGTCAATTACGAATGACTGCAAATCACTGATAACTGTTGACTGATAACTGTTGACCGTCATCTGCACTTAAGAACTGTTGCTCCCCAAGAGTAACCGACACCAAAACCGGCTATAAGTACATTTCCTTTCAGTTTTCCTTCTTTTTGAGCTTCGTATAATGCAATGGGAATTGTTGAAGATACGGTATTACCGACATTTTCGAGAAAGAAGTAGAATTTGTCCTGATCAATTTCAATTAGTTTACGCAGGTAGTTCATCATATATTTGTTTGCCTGATGAAATACAAATAATTGAATATTATCTTTCGGGAGCTGATTCTTCGCCAACACTTCATCCACTAAAACAGGAACCGCTTCGGAAGTAAAATTAAAAATTTCGCCACCATTCATATATAAATAATCGGATGAAGTTGGATTTCCCGATTCATCAAAAGTCAAATCATTTATAGCATCTTGCTGACGTAAACCACCTTTTTTTACAATCAGATTTTCAGCTCCCCGTCCGTCGGTTCCAAGACTAAAGTTTTCAATCGATGCAAAACCATCAGTTGAAACTAATGTTGCAGCCGAAGCATCTCCAAAAATGGTTCGGTTTCCCTTATCTTTTGGATGAATGTGTTTTGAATATGTTTCAGCAGTCAGCAGTAAAACATTTTTGGCAATTCCTCCTGCAAGTAATCCTTTAGCAACAGATAATCCATAAACAAAACCCGAACAACCAAGATTAAAATCCAATGCTCCACACGAAGTTGATAACCCGAGCCGATTCTGAATCAAACAAGCTGAAGTGGGTAAATAATAATCAGGACTTTGAGTGCACAACAGAACAAAATCAATTGTAGAACGGTCAATATTATGTTCTGTAAAGAGTTTTTCAGCAGCTTGCGTAGCCATATCTGACGCAGTTTCACCTTCAGAAGCAATGTGTCGTTGGTGTACTCCCACTTTGCCAGCCACTTTCTCTACAGTCCATTCCGGAAATTCTTTTACCAAATCGGCATTTGTCACAATTTTTTCCGGTAAAAAATAGGATATTGCTTTTATATATGCATTCATAATTTTCAAAGTTTTGAATCGGGTTAAGCGATTTTCAATCGCTTTTTATAAACGCGGTTAAAAACAGCTAAACCCATGATTTTACTGTAACGTATAACCACCATCAATCAACAAATTACTACCGGTTATCCATTGTGTGGCATCAGACAGCAAATACACAGCTGCATAAGCCACTTCTTCGGGCTTTCCATAACGTTTTAGCGGATATTTCAATCTATCTTTTTCCAACTCTTCTTCACCAATACTGCCTGATTTTAATAAGTCTGTTTCAATCATGCCGGGATTGATTGTATTTGCACGAATGCCTCGCGGAGCAAGTTCCAGAGCCACTCCTTTCATAAAACCGGTTAAAGCACTTTTGGAGGCTGCATAGATAGAACTTCCTATGTAGGCGCAATTATTTCCATTAATGGATGAAATATAAACCAGTGACGCAGTTTTGTTAAGTTTCTTGTGTTGTAAAACTAAACGGGTTAAATGAATAGGTACCAAAGCATTGATTTGCAGAACATCATCTACATCCTCATTTTCAACAAACTGAAGTAATAATGGTCTTGCTATACCGGCATTATTTACAAGTCCATCTAATTTTGGTAATGATTCAACAAGTTTCTCCAGTTCAACCGAACTGGTCAGATCAGCCGTTATTTGTTGATGATTATCACCTTCCAACATTGAAAATGTTTCCAACAATCGTGCTTCATTACGTCCGGTAATGATGAGCATTGCTCCTGATTGAGAGCAAGCAACGGCAATAGCTCTACCAATACCTGAAGAGGCACCTGTTACCAAAATAGTTTTACCTGTTAATGAAAACGGATTCATTTTAGCTAATTTTGGATTGTACCAAATCAAACAATTCCTGAACGGTATTAGTTGGTTTCATTTCTTCCGGTTTTAGAACCACAGAATATTTTTTCCCAATCATATTCAAAATTGCCAATGCATTTAACGACGACCATTCATCCAATTCTCTGAACCTTGTTTCAAGAGTAAATTCTGAAGCATCCGTATCATCAAATTGTGCGGCGAAATTTTTTATAAATTCGTTTGAGTCCATTGTATTTTAGTTTTAATAGATTTGTATTATTGTCTCTCTTTTTTCAAATAAAATCCTGAATGAAATTATTCGGGTCAGGAGTTAAAGGTGTAGACTTGGTTAGATATGAATTTCCATTCTTTGTACTTTTCAAAATAATAGCTCCGGCACCCAGAATATTTCTTTCGCCGATAATAGTTTTATCCTTTATTATCGCGCTCATTCCTATAAAAGTATTTCTCTTTACTGTACAAAAACCGCCTATCATAACATTCGATGTCAAAAAACAATTTTCTTCAATCACAGAATCATGTCCAATCTTGTTGCCAACATTTACAATCACATTATCTTTAATCTTTACATTTTGCATAAATATATTGCCTTCCATAATGAAACAGTTTTCACCAATTTCCAAATCGTTCCAGCCGGAAGTTCGGGAGCAAATGTAGCTTATGAGTTGATAGCCTTTAATCTTTGCTTCGTTAAATTTATTTTCGCGGGTAGAATTCAACTTATGATAACCAATTGCAATAAACATGGCATATTCAGTTGGCGGGTATTTTTGTTCAACTTCCTCAAAATCAACTACAGGCAAGTTCAAAAATGTCTTTGAAGTGTTGTATTCAGCATTTACAGTATAAGCCACAATTTCAAAGTCAGAATCATTGTTCAGATAAAAACTCACCTGACTGGCAAAATCACTGGTTCCAAATATGACAATTTTTTTCAAATTCTTTTTCATACTCTTATCTATAAATATCTTTCACTATAAAAGTCTGTCTCCCTTTTGTCTGGTTGAAAAGTTTATCAATGTAAATTCCCAGAACTCCCAATGAACTTATGATTACTCCTACGGAGAAAAGCAAAGCTACAATCAAAAAAGTAAAGCCTGAAAGTACGATTTCTGGATTAATCAGTTTCTTTACAACAAAGAAAATTCCGGTCAACACACTCAAAGCAGAGATAAAAAAACCGAATTTAAATAACACGATAAGCGGATAAGACGAAAATGAAGTAATAGCCTGCATACTTAGCGCTATTCTTTTGCCAAACGTGTATGTACTTTTTCCTTCGCGTTGCCCTTTTTTAATCGTGATTGGGATTTGCTTGAAACCAACCCATTGCATCATTCCGGCCATAAAGATATTCTTATCACCCATTTTAATCAATTCATCTACATAGCGCCTGCTCATCAATCTTTCGGTCAGCAGGTTTTCGGGTATTCTTGTATCTGTAAGTCCATTAAAAAAGTTATAGAATAATCCGCCAACAGTTCTTTCAATAAATGAACCTTTTCGGGTTTCCTGTACGCCGTAAACCACATCACAATTAACTTCGTCCTTCATCTTAGCATAAAAAGTCGGAATATGAGTAGGTGGAACTTCCAGATCACAGTCAATCAGAAATACATAATCACCTGTTGAATATGTTAGTCCGGCCATAATTGCATAATGGTGACCAAAATTACGAGATAAATCAACAGCTACAATATTTGCATTCGTCTCTTTCAATTTCAACACTTTATCCAATGACTTGTCGGGTGAACCATCGTTCACAAAAACAATTTCATAACTATCGCACTTAATTGTTGCCATAGCCTCCTGGCATTGAGCTACAAAAGCATCAAGAAATCGCTCTGATTTATATAAAGTTGTAACTATTGATAAATGAGGTTTTTTCATACTATAAAACGTTTTTCGGCTTGATAAATTAAATAACCGCTTCTGTCGGCACTGCACTGAATATTATGAAGTTCTGTATCTGTAATTTCCGATTCAATAATCTCTTTATATCTTTCAGGATGCTGAATCACAGGCAATAAATGTTCAGTTTCTTTGCATAGAAAATAAACTCCCGAAGAATGTTTCACGCTATAAGTAGGTTCTTCAAAATGTCCTAATGCTACATCGATAACCCCTTTTACAAAATCATAACCAGTAGAAAGTTTGACTAAATTTGAACCGATAAAATCTCCACCCATCCTAGCTCCTACCTCAATGGCAAAAACTTCTCCATCTTTTGTGATTTTAAACTCAGAATGACTGGCTCCGTAGCTGATATTTAAAGACGTAAGCGCTTTTAATGTTTCAATTTTAATTTTTTGTTGAATATCAGCTGATAATAAACTGGGTTGATGATGTTCCAGCTCCACAAAATAGGGTTCTTCCGTTGTAACCTTATCAGTTATTGTGAGAATATAATGCTTGCCCTTCCACGAAATACTTTCAACACTTACCTCCGAGCCCGAAACATATTCTTCAACAATGGCATGATGTGTAAATGATTCGCTCTGAGCACGCTCAACCGCTTCTTGTAAATCAGCAGAATTTTCAATTTTCATAACTCCACGGCTTCCTGACCGATCTGTTGGTTTAACAATTAACGGAAATCGAAAACCAACAATTGAATAATCCTCATCTGCAATCACAAACTTAGGCGAAGATACAGAGAATTCGGCAAAGCGTTTCCGCATTTGATATTTATCCGTTGCAACAAATGCATCTTCAAAAGCATTGCCGGTTAATCCCATTTTTCCTGCAATAAAACAAACTGTTGGTACAGCTGCGTCAGAAGCAATAGTCGTTATTCCGTCTATTTTGATTTGTTGACAGATTTCAAGAATTTCTTCTTTGTCCAAAATTGAAATCGGGTAAAAATAATCAGCAACATCTTTACATACAGCACCGTCAGCCCATGCAAAACAATGAGTTTCAATACCCATTTCCTTTGCTTCTTGAACGATTGGCAACTGCAAATAACTGGCTCCTATGATAGCTAATTTCTTCATTTTAAAACTTTACCGTAACTATTGTACCTACAATTATCAATACCAAACCTATAACTTTTCCAATAGTGAATGTTTCGTTTAACAACCACACTCCCAATAAAAAGACAATTGCCGGAGCAAGGCTCATAAAAGGATAAGCTTCAGTAATTTGAAACTTCGTCATTGCCATTGACCAACATACCGAAGCTACAAAAGCCGATAAAAACCCAGAAAAAATAAAAGGATCAAGCAGAAATTTGGTGTATGAAACCACCATATCCCAAATGCCTGTATGTGGCATACTCCAGTTTAACTTCAAAATTCTCCATTTTAGAATCATTTGACCGTAAACTGTAAAAAAGAGCGTTGCGAAAATGTAAATATAGCGCATAAATATGTTGATTGAGTAAAGTGGAATGTGTAAAGTGTAATTATGAATTTAAACGTTTTTGATATGCATTTTTCAATCCACTTAATTTCTGTGCAATCATATCAATAGTTATTTTTTGATTTTCTAATTGTTTTTCAGTTATTTATGATAAATCCATTGCGATACAAAGTTGGCAATAAACCTCCATTAGTGATCCATAAGCAATTTCCACAAATCGTATTTTCTCTTTGTCAGATACACGTGTAGTTCCTTCGGCAATATTTGATGCAATAGAAACTGAAGCTCTTTGAATCTGAGAACTCAACCCAAATTTTTCATCAGGAGGCATTGTTTTAGTCAACTTATAGATTTCAACAATAAATAAACGAGCATCACTCCATACATCTAATTTTTCGAAACTATATTTATACTCCATGTTTAATTAATTTTTACCAATCAACAGTACACTTTAAACTTTACACCAAATCAGACAGTATCCATAAAACTCCGTTGAACTTTATTAAAAACAACTATTCCAATAGTCAGCAGAACAATCATGAAACCGAAACTATAGCCCAACTGTCCCCAACTAAAAGTTCCGACTCCCATAGTTCCGTATTTAAAAGTTTCTACTAACGAAGTAACAGGGTTTAGAGCCATGATCCATTGACGTTTAGCCGACATGGTACTTAATGGATAAATAATTGGCGTGGCATACATCCATAACTGAACAATGAAAGTAAACAGGATTGTCAAATCCCGATATTTTGTTGTCATGGAAGATATTATAATTCCAAAACCAAGTGACAAACCTGCAAGCATAATAACTACAAGAGGCACAAGCAGAATATAAATATTAGGAGCAACATGCACGCCAATAATAAGATAATAAACATAAACCACTACAAAAAGCAGAAACTGAATTCCCATTCGAACCAGATTGGAAGCTACAGTTGAGAGTGGTACAATCATGCGGGGGAAATATACTTTCCCAAAAATACCCTGATTTGTGGTAAACGTGGCTGATGTTTTATTCAAACAATCGGAGAAGTATTGCCAACAGACAATTCCAGCCAAGTAAAACATGGGCTGTGGTAATCCATCTGTAGAAATTCCGGCAATGCCTCCAAATACAATCATATACATGATAGTAGTAAGCGCCGGCTGCACAAAAAACCATGTAGGCCCAAGAATTGTTTGTTTATATTGTGTAATAATATCGCGTTTTACAAACATGGAAAACAAATCACGGTACTGCCAGATTTCTTTAAAATCTACTTCTAAAAGTTTGCTTTTAGGCTTGATAATTGTGTTAAATTCCATTTAAAATTAATTTTCACTCATAAATGAATGATTAAAACACTAAATTACTTAGGATTATTCCGAAATTTAAATGTAATATATATTTCGATGCAAAAGTACGTATTTTTTTACTGCTTACAAGTAATAAAATCTGAAATGGATCAATTGATTGTAGATTTAGATTAACACAGACAAATATACATTCACCACTGAAATTACAATCATGGAAAAAGGAAACGACTAAATGTACATAATATACAATCTGTTGTTTTTTATTACCTTTGCGCTGAAAAATTTTCTATTCTGATAATGATTGATAACACTATATTTAATAATAAAAAAGTTGCATTTCATACCTTGGGCTGTAAACTCAATTTTGCTGAGACTTCAGCCATTGGAAAACAACTGACCGATGAAGGATTTGTAAAAGTAAAACAAGGCGAACAAGCCGATGTTTGTATTATAAACACCTGTTCTGTGACCGACACAGCCGACCATAAATGCCGTCAGGCTATTAATCGGTTAAATCGGTTACATCCCGATGCTGTCATAATAGTAACCGGTTGTTACGCCCAATTAAAACCGGAAGAAATAGCTGCAATAGATGGAGTTAATTTAGTATTAGGAGCAAATGAAAAATTCAATATCTTGGATTATTTGCAGAAATTGGATGGAAACGAAAAAACTGAGATTTACAGCTCTGAGATTAAACGTGTAAAGGAATTTAGACCATCTTGTTCACGCGACGATCGGACTCGTTATTTTCTGAAAGTACAGGATGGATGTGACTATTTCTGCACATACTGCACCATTCCCTTTGCACGTGGACGGAGCAGAAACGCTACCATACATGAAACTGTAGAAATGGCTATGCAGGCTGTAAATGCCGGTGCCAAAGAAATTGTTCTGTCAGGAGTTAATATTGGTGATTTTGGCAAAAGTACTGGCGAATCATTTTTTAATCTTGTAAAAGCCCTAGATACAATTCCGGCTGATGTTCGTTTTCGGATTTCGTCTATTGAACCAAACTTGCTTACTGACGAAATAATTGAATATATTTCAACAAGTTATCGTTTTATGCCACATTTTCATATTCCGCTACAAACGGGAACCAATGAAGTATTGCAGCTAATGAAACGAAAATACAACCGTGAGTTGTTTGCTCACAAAGTTGATATTATTAAAAGACTACTTCCTAATGCATTTATTGGTGTTGATGTGATTGTTGGTGTGCGTGGCGAAACAGATGAACTTTTCGAGCAATCGTGTCAGTTTATTGACTCGCTTGATATTTCGCAATTGCATGTTTTTACCTATTCGGAGCGTGCCGGAACCAAAATGCTTGATATCGAATATACAGTATCGCTCGCCGAACGGAAACGTAGAAGTAATGTTTTACATAACTTGTCCGAAAAAAAGACGTTTTCTTTTTATGAAAGTCAATACGGAAAAACTTTTCCTGTTTTATGGGAAAGTCGTCATAATGGTGAATCCATGGTTGGATTCAGTAGCAACTATGTGAAAGTTGAACGAACCTACGATAAAAAGCTTGTGAACACAATACAAACAGTGACGCTTGGAGGATGGAACGAAGATAAATCTGCTTTGATTGAGATTTAATAATGGTGACAAAATCAGAGTTTAATTATGAATAATAAATTGTGAATTAAATAAACATGTTAGCAAAACGCATCATTCCCTGTCTGGATATAAAAAACGGACAAACAGTAAAAGGCATTAATTTCGAAAACATTACCGATGTAGGCGATCCTGTAGAGCTGGGAGCTCTGTATGCTAAAATGGGGGCCGACGAATTGGTTTTCCTGGATATTACTGCGACAAATGAAAAGCGAAAAACTTTGTCAGAATTAGTTACACGCATTGCCAAGCACATAAATATCCCATTTACTGTAGGTGGTGGCATTTCAAGCGTGGAAGATGTATCGGTGTTACTGGCATGTGGTGCCGATAAAATATCTGTTAACACTTCAGCTGTACGTAACCCCCAATTAATCTCTGATTTAGCTAGTCAATTTGGAAGTCAATGCGTGGTATTGGCAATTGATACTAAACATATCGACGGGGAATGGTATGTTTTTCTAAATGGTGGACGAATTCCTACAGACATAAAGACAGTGGAATGGGCTAAACAGGCAGTTGCACTTGGTGCGGGTGAAATTTTGCTGACTTCAATGAATAATGATGGAACGAAAGACGGATTTGCATTAGATATTACACGTACAGTTTCTGAAGCCGTAAATGTACCGGTTATTGCCAGTGGTGGTGCTGGAACTATGGAACATTTTGTAGATGTATTCGATGCAGGAAAGGCAGATGCAGCATTGGCGGCAAGTATTTTTCACTACAAAGAAATTGGAATCCCTGAACTCAAAAAGTTTTTAAAAGAAAAGGGTGTGGAAGTTAGAATCTAAAATCGTCTTTTTTAAATCTAATGTATAAATTCCAAATGTGAGAGAAATTTATTTAAAATCCTAAACAATCACACTGTAAACAATTATTCCAAAAAAACTTAAGGCCAGAACTAAAACAGGAATTAAAATTGTTTTACTTTCAGGGTTCGGGTATGCTCTATTCTGAACTAAACTTGGTTTATATTTTCGTATTATCCAATAAATTACTAAAGCTGCGAAAGATCCAACCACAATTCCTCCAAAAATATCGAACGGATAATGAACACCTAAATAAATTCGAGAATAAATAATAATTAAAGACCATATAAAAATTGCATATGTATAGATTTTACGTTTAAAAAGTAAAGATGAAAGTAATGCAAATCCAAAAGTATTAGCTGCATGTGATGAGGCAAAACCATACAAACCACCACTATACCCCTTCACCAGGTGAATCAAGTCTTTTAAATTATCTGTGTGTGTGGGCCTAAGTCGTTTTACCAAATGCTTAAGAATATCGGAAGAAATTTGATCTGAAATTACTACACAAAGTACTAACGCAAGCACCAACCAAATTGCTTCACGTTTCCAATATTTAACAACTAAATATAAAACTGAAATATAAAGTGGAACCCATATAAACTTGGAACTAACAACATACATAAAACTATCTAAAAACGATGTATGAAGTCCATTAATCGAAAGTAGCAGGCTTACATCCCACGATTTTAATATTTCTATCAGGTTCATAATTATTTTAGAAGTTAAATTTATAGTTGAAAATGAAAAGTGTTGATCTAAATTGTCTCAATATTAGATTGTTCCACCCAACCAATACTTCCATTTGCCAGTTTTATTTCAGTCCAACTCCCCAAAGTGCTTTTGATGGTTACTTTTGTTCCCTCATGCAACTGAAACAAATCTGTTCCGCTTTTATCAGGTGCGCTTTTCACACTAATTACACCTGTCATTACAATTGCATTTCTGTGGTTTGAAATCTGATTTTTCCTAACTCCTGCAAAAATAAAGGCCAACAAACTTATCCCCAAAAATACAATTCCAAAATAAAATGAAATTTTTCTAATGACCCGTGTTGGACCAAAGATAAATAAAAATACGGTTATTAAACTCAGGATAAAAATGGTTACACTAATAAAAATCCATTGATTAGAAGTAAGTAGTTTTATTAAATTTTGAATCCACCGTCCTAAAAAGAAAGTAGGAGTTGGTATAATATTATCTACTACTTTCAATTGAGCCAATTCGAGGTTATATCTTGCATCATCAAAATTTGGAGAAAGTCGCAACGCTCTTTCATAGTTCAAAATTGATTTTCCTATTTCATTTGATTTGTAATAAGCATTACCTAAATTAAAATATAGTTCAGGAGCTACACCATTAGTCGAAATTATTTTTTCATACTGTTTGGCAGCATTTGTATAATCACCTTTAGCATACAAATCATTAGCTTGTTTCACAGCACTCGTTTGGGCAAATGCTAACTGACCTAAACACAATATTAAGGTTATAAACAAAAGGATTCGTTTCATATTAATGTACTGAATGATGTGTTATTATTTTTTGTAAAGTTCTTCAAGACTACTTATTGCCTTGATCGTGTCTTCATACAAATTACCCATTTCCTGCTGCCCGGAATTTGGAGCATATCGCGCAAATTCACAAGTATCTAATATCCCTTTAAATTGATCAATTGAATTTTCATCAACATTATGAATAGACAACTCATAATCAACACGTTCTCTATTTAAAGAAGATACTGGAATTGATAATTTATCACTTAAATATGTCCAGGTAGCTTTTAAAACTTCTTCGTAAAATTGATCTTTCTTCCCTTCTTTGAGTAATCTTTGAGCTAATTTCAATCGTTTTTGTGCAACTTTATTTGCCTTTTTATTTTTTACCAAACTAATATCAGCATTATCTTTTACTTGTTTACGAAATACAATGAACAACAATAAGGATATTAACAGTGGAATTAGATACATTAACCAACATAAAATTGTTCCAAAAACCGGTTCTTCATCCTTTGATAACGTAATTTTATCGGTCTGAATATAGCGGATATCTTTACCTATTTGTTTAATATCTTCTTTGTCAACATAATTTCCTACTACTGTAGGAGTTTCTGTACCGGTTCCTTTTGCAACTTGTAATTTATAAACTGGCGTTCGTAGTGTTTTATATGTTCTTGATTGAATATCAAAATACGAAAATTCAGCTGAAGGAATTTCATAATTGCCTGAATGACGCGGAATAAACATATATTCAATCGATTTGCTGCCGGATACTCCCGATTCATTTGTTTTGAAATTATTATTTACTTTCGGGTCGTATAATTCTAAACCATCCGGAAATTTAATTTCCGGATTCTTAATCAATTTCATATTACCTGCACCGGCAATATTTATTTTTAGTGTGACAGCATCATTCGCTTTTACTTGTGATGCAGAAATAGATGAACTCATATCAAAATGTCCAACTGTTCCGTTGAATGATGCCGGTTTACCTGAAGGCAATGAGTTTACTGTAATTTTTACAGCAGGTGCGGTAACTAATTTTGAAACATTTGTATATGAATCAAAGAAATCATCAAAAATACTTCTTACAGCTGTTTTATTTTGAACACGGACAATTGCATCAAAATTCCATTTATCAATCTGAATAACACCAGCATGCTGCGGATAGAGAATTACTTTATATAATTCTACGGTACTATAATTTCTACCATGATAGTTTTCGAGCGATAGTTGCTTATTTGTAGGTAATTCAACATCTTGCTTCATAAAACCATTAAAGTCTATTATATTTTTTGGGTTACAACCGACCACATCAACCAATGTATATAGTTTATAAGTAACTAAAATGGCCTCTTGTTCATAAACATTTGTTTTAGAAACGATAGTTCTCATAAAAATGTTATCATTCGATATTGATGCCTGGTTACTTCCCTTGGAAATGGCATTTCTACCTCCCTGAGATTTTGAAGGTGGTGGCGTAGCGTCAGCAGGAAGTACTTTTATTGCAACTCCATTGGAAGTGTATTTTTTATTATCAACATTAATACTTGCCGATGAAATAGTAAAAGTACCCGTTTTTTGAGCTTGCAATGTGTATGTATATGTAACAGAAACCGAGGAACTTGTTCTTCCGTTAATCACCTGATAACTTGAGCTATGTGATTCAAATGGTCCGGCTAAAACATCAAAATTGTTTATTTCCGGAACTCGCAAGTCTTTGCCCGATGCATTGACTGAATAAACCAGTTGAAATGGTTTATCTAAAACAACAGTTGATGGTGCCGAAGCTGAAAACCGAACAGGTTCATCAGCTCGAGCAATCATTGAGTTTAGAAATAATAGCGATAGTGATAATAATATTATTTTGCGTTTCATATTTCCTTAATTTTTCAAATCAAAACAATTGTAAATTTCAAATTGTTTACCAGTTTTTATCAGCACTTTTAGTACCCCTTACAGGCTGTTTTTTTGCTTTATCCTGTGCATTTTTCTCATCCTGCGACAAAGCATCCAAAATTTGTTGCGCATTCTCCTTTGACATTTGTTTTTGTTGTTGTGGTTGAGGCTGTTCTTTTGGTTTTTGAGGTTGCGGCTTCTGATCTTGTTTTTTATCTTTATTTTTGTCTTTATTCTTATCCTTATTTTTTTTATTATCTTGTTTTTGCTTTTTCAGCATAGCTTGTGCATAAGCCAAATTATAACGTGTTCCATTATCTTTAGGATTATTTTTTAGCGCCATTTCATAAGCTTTAATACTTTCTTCAATCTTGTTGTCAACCAGTAACGAATTACCTGTGTTATGAAACGCTGCTGCTATTTTATTTTTATCTTTCGGTTGCTGGGCAATTGCATTATTATATTGTTCTAATGCCTCTGAATATTTTTTTTGTTTAAATAATGCATTACCAAGATTATAATTTGCATCAAAGGATTTTGGATTTTTCAAGAGTCCTTTGCGGTACGCAATTTCAGCCTCTGTGTATTTGGATGATTTATACAATTTATTTCCCGCCCGTACATCATCGCTTTCTTTTTGAGCCCAGACAGAAATTGTCAACAAACTCATCATCAATATATACCCGATTTTTTTCATTGTTTGAAATGTAATTAGTAAATTATCAATCTTTCGTGACTTTTTCCTTTAAATCAAAAATATTAAATTTACTCAGACGTTTATTTTTTCTATCAAAAATAAAGAAGTCAATTAACAAAATAAGTAAAGCCAATAGTGCAAATGATTGAAATTGCTCATTATATTCAGAAAAAACACTTGATTTAATATCTGATTTGGCCAAAGTGTCAAGCTCCTTGGTTATTATTCGAAAAGCACTACTACTATTGTCAGCATGTACATAAATGCCTTTTCCGGATAATGCAATTTCTTTACACATTGATTCGTTTAATTTCGATACCACCACATTCCCATCTTTATCTTTCATAAAGCTCATAGTTCCGGGTATGGGAATCGGAGCTCCATCAGATTTTCCCATTCCTATTACATCTACCATTATATTATTATCTGCTGCCAGTTTTGCTGCTGCAACTGCATCATCTTCATGATTTTCGCCATCGGTAATTACAATTATTGCTCTACCCACATTGCTTTTTGGGCCAAAGGATTTAATGCATAAATCAATTGCACTGCCTATTGCAGTTCCTTGACGTGGAACCATTTGCGTATTTATAGATGACAAGAACATTTTAGCAGATACATAATCAACCGTAATTGGTAATTGAGTATAGGCATCGCCTGCAAATACAACTAAGCCAATTTTATCATTATTCATCCCATCAATTAATTTAGAAAGCACTTGCTTAGCATTCTCCAATCTGCTTGGGAGTACATCTTGCGCCAACATGGAATTAGACACATCAAGCGCAATCATTACCTCAATACCTTGACGTTTGTCTTTTTCATTTTTCATGCCAAATTGAGGCTGTGCCAATACTATAATCAGAAAAAGTATAGCAGTGAGTTGAAAATAAAATTTTACTTTTGGTCTTAAAAACGAAACATTTGGCATTAATTCAGCCAACAAATCGGGGTTTCCAAATTTGTTTATGTTTCGTCGTTTCTTTATGTTTGTATAAATGAATACGCCTATTAATAACGGTATTAACAGGAGTAAAAATAAATATTCAGGGTGAGCAAATCTAAACATTATGTCTTAAAAGTTTGAAAAGTTAATTGTTCTACGTTTCGTGTAATGAGTCAACATTCACGGTTCAATCTTAATTCTTACAACTTAAATTTTGAATACATTATGGAATTTTTCTGAAGAGAGTGTTTCTCAAAAGAACTTCCAGCGTTAAAAATATAAAAGCTAAAATACTAAAAACATAAAACTGTTCTTCCTTTTTGTTATATTCCTTAACACTAATTTTTGATTTCTCCAATTGATCAATAGATTGATAAATATGCCTAAGTTTAGAATTATCGGTAGCATTAAAATACTTACCTCCCGTAAGATTTGCAATATCCTGCAACGCTTTGGCATCAAAGTCTGACTGAACTTGCTGGTATTGAACACCCATCGGGGTTGGTACAGGTATATTCACAATTCCTGTAGTACCTACTCCAATGGTATATATCCTAATCCCAAAGGTTTTAGCTATTTCAGCAGCAGTAATAGGCGCAATATCACCACAATTGTTAGAACCATCAGTCAATAGAATAATAACTTTTGATTTTGTCTTACCTTCCTTTATTCTATTTACTGCATTAGCTAAACCAAGTCCGATTGCCGTACCATCATCCATCATGCCATATTTTACACCGTTAAACAAATTAATCAATGTTGCATGATCTGTTGTTAAAGGACATTGTGTAAAACTTTCTCTTGCAAAAACCACCAAACCGATATTGTCATTAGGACGTGAAAGTATAAATTCCGTGGCTACAGCTTTTGCAGCTTCCAATCTATTTGGTTTAAGATCTTCAGACAACATGGTTCCCGACAAATCTAATGCCATCATTATGTCAATTCCTTCAGTATTTTGAGTTCTCCAACTGTTCGACGCTTGTGGACGAGCCAACGCTATTATGATTGAAGCTATAGCTAATGACCTTAAGATGAAAAGAATATGCCTAAATTTAATTTTTCTGTTTTGAGGGAAGCGAACAAGATTTTGATGGGTCGAAATTTGCAAACTTGCATCCGATTTATGCATTTCCCAAATGTACCAAAACACAATTGGAATTAGCAAGAGCAATAAAAACAGATATTCCGGGTTATGAAAAGTCATCATTAAATTTTAATATTTTTAAATAAATGAGAATTCTAAATTGTTTTCAACTCTTTATTAGATTCTTCTTTTTTTATTTCCTCCAATGGTTTTACTTCTTCTACTTTTGTTTGATTTACAAATAGATAAGCATTAAGAAGACTTAACTCATGTTCGTCGGGTGTAGCATTCCATTTTGCAAATTTAACCAAATCAGCTAATTGTAATATCTGTTTCAATCCCAAATAAGCCGCCTTCTGCTCCATTCTCAAATGAAGTAAATGTTCCAATATCTCTTCTGAAGTCATTTCCAAACTATTGATATTAAAAACCCTTTCAATATATTCACGAACTATATCAGTTAATTCGGTATGATACTCCTTAGAACGACCTTGCTGCCATGGTTTTTCCTGTTTAATTTTGTCCAACTGATTTAATGCAACAACATATGGTGGTAGTAATAATTTGAATTCCTTGTTGCTTAAATCTGGCTTTTTCTTAAAATATTTTTGATATAAAACATATATCAAAATTAAAAGTCCTACAATAGCAAGTCCAACTAAAATTTTCAATAAGAATTCTAACCAATTGAATTTTGGATCAAAAACCGACTTAATATCAGCAATAGTGTGAGACGCGGTATCAATTTTAAATGGTTGGATTACTTTTAATGAAAGCGATTTTGACCACACTGTATCACCTTTATAAACGAAAGGGAGTGGTGGAATATACAGAAGTGAATCCTGAAATGCAGTAACCAAATAATGTTGAGTGACTAAAATATGACCATCCTGAGATTTAACCGTATCTATTTTAACCGGTTCAACTAAATTTAAACCTCCAATAATACTATCTGTGAATAAAGGCATATTCACTTTCTGGTTCGGTTGTTGCGACACTTCAAAAGTTAAATGTGCTTGATTACCAATCCAAATTACTGTAGAATCCAGCCGTGCATTAACAGTGATTTTTTGAGCCCACAAATTCGATTGTACAAAGCATATTATTAGAAACAACAACAAAAGAGTTTTTCTCATACAATTTATTCAATTTCCAATTTTCGATTACTAATTTTAAGTTGTGATTATCTTATGCTCTCATTTTAAATAATTTCATCAAAGCCCTGACATAATCATCGGAGGTACTCATTGTAACTAAATCGACACCGGATTTAGTAAAAGACTTTTGCAAATCCAACTGCCTTTCACCCCAGGCGTGTTTATAGGTTGTACGAAGACGTTTATCAGAAGTATCAACCCAAATTCTTTCGCCTGATTCCGCATCTTTAAGTTTCACAAGTCCAACATTTGGCAATTCAGTTTCGCGAATATCAAATACTTGTAAGGCTACAACATCATGTTTGCGATTGGCGATCGTCAAATCCCTTTCAAAGTTTTTATCAATAAAATCCGAGATGATAAATGCAGTAGAACTTTTTTTGATAGCATTGGTAAAATATCGTAATGCACCTGCAATATCAGTTTTATTACTTTCAGGTCTAAAATCAATTAATTCGCGAATAATATGCAAGACATGTTTTTTCCCTTTTTTGGGAGGTATAAATTTCTCAATTTTATCTGAAAAGAAAATTACACCTATTTTGTCGTTATTTTGAATAGTAGAAAATGCCAGAGTAGCAGCCACTTCGGTAAAAATATCCTTCTTAAGTTGTGTAACAGTTCCAAATTCTCTACTACCTGAAACATCAATCAATAAAACAACTGTCAACTCACGCTCTTCTTCAAATACTTTAATGTATGGATGCCCAAAACGCGCTGTAACATTCCAATCAACTGACCGTATGTCGTCTCCATATTGATATTCACGTACTTCAGCGAAAGTCATTCCACGACCCTTAAAAGCCGAGTGATATTCGCCTGCAAAGATATTATTAGACAAACCACGTGTCTTTATCTCTATTTTCCGTACTTTTTTTATTAATTCACTGGTTTCCATAAATATAACATGTCAATTTGCAAATATGCTAATGTGCAGACAGCATTAATTTTAAAAAGTCAACACTTCAATTTCAGTTTTATTATAAAAACAAATATGAATTGACATATTGACTAATTGGCACATTAATTAAGGCACTTCTACTGTGTTCAATATTTCAGTAATAATTTCTTCGGTTGTCATGTTATTGGCTTCGGCTTCGTAACTCAAACCAATTCGATGACGCAAAACATCATAACAAACTGCACGTATGTCTTCAGGTATTACGTAACCTCTACGTTTAATAAAAGCATAAGCACGAGCTGCTAAAGCCAAATTTATTGAAGCACGAGGAGAGGCTCCAAAAGAAATCATTTCTTTTAAAGAATCTAAACCGTAATCTTGTGGAAAACGGGTGGCAAAAACTATATCAACAATATATTTTTCAATTTTTTCATCAATATAAACCTGACGAACTACATCGCGTGCTTCAATAATATCTTTTGGAGATAAAATTGGGAGTACAACTGGCTTTTCTTTAAGTAAATTTTGACGAATAATTAATTTTTCTTCCTCTTTCTTCGGATAGTTGATAATAACTTTTAACATGAAACGGTCAACCTGAGCCTCGGGAAGTGGATAAGTTCCTTCTTGCTCAATTGGGTTTTGAGTGGCCAAAACCAAAAACGGTTCTTCCAGTTTATAGGTATTTTCTCCAATCGTTACTTGACGTTCCTGCATAGCCTCCAATAATGCACTTTGAACTTTTGCAGGAGCACGATTTATTTCATCTGCCAAAATCAAATTAGCAAAGATTGGTCCCTTTTTAATACTGAACTCTTCTCTTTTCTGACTGTAAATCATTGTACCTACAACATCGGCAGGTAATAAATCTGGAGTAAACTGAATTCTACTGAAATCACCTTTAATCAAATCTGAAAGTGTTTTGATAGCCAAAGTTTTAGCCAAACCAGGAACACCTTCTAATAAAATGTGACCATCGGATAGCAATCCGATTAATAAAGACTCTACCAAGTGTTTTTGTCCAATGATAACTTTATCCATTCCCATGGTTAATGCATCAACAAAAGAACTTTGTCGTTCGATGCGTTCATTAAGTTCCCTAATATCAACAGATTGAATCATATTATTTTATGTTAGTTTTGTTGGAATTTTTGTTGAGCAAATATAGTGTAAAATGAAAGCTTAAAGCATTGATTTAATATCTATTAACCTGAATTTAGATTATTAAGTACAGTGGGTTTTTTAGTGTAAAATTCTAACTTATTTTTCACATATATGAATTAAAAAAGTTCTGCAAAAGTGAAAATTTACAGAACTTTCTTAGTAAAAATAATTATCAGATGGGGAAAAGATATATTTATCTTGCTTGTCTGGTAGTTCCTATTTTTTTACATATAAATCATGTAAATCCTTGGCTTTTTTTAAACATCGAGGGTTATTTACATCTATCAATCTTGAATCTAATTTTGGTATTTGGATTAATGTACCTTTCGCAATATTGTCCGGGTTGGGTATACGATCTTTATTTGCTTCGTAAATATATACCCAAAAATCTTTTGATTTAAAATATCTTTTTGATATCAAAGTCAGTCGACTTCCTGGTTGAATTCTTTCTGTTGCAATAAAGGTTTTATAAACTCTTGGGTTGTCAAACATCAATTGCAGGCTGTCTATTGATTTTTTTGGTAATGCTGAAACTTTGTTTGTTACTTTAGGTACTACTGCTTCAACTTTGGAGACTGGCGGCTTTGGTGAAGGAGAGATCCATTTTGAAATAGTGTTACTCATTTCAGTAATGGAGAAATTTTCTCTGGTCTTATTAAACGAACTTTTTATTCCAGTCACCGAATTATTTGTAAAATCTCTTGCTGGTGGATAAAAATAATAAGCTCCAAAACCCGAACCTGCTAACAACAAAACGATTATTAATATCCACAACCAAACCCTACTTTTTCTAATCTTAATATTCCCCAAAAATGGAGTTGATTCAATATCAAAATCAAAAGATTTTGATATTGAATCAGATTCTTTTTCGTCAACAGCAATGGGTTCCTCTATTAATTTGATTTGAATTGAATTCTCTGCTTCATCTTCTGTCACATTACTTACATAATCTTGTTCAATCTTTTCTTCTGCAATATGTTCGGGTTCATTATCTTTTATTTGATTAAAACTAGGATCAACCTTATTTTCAACAACTTCATATTTTATATTTTCGTTCTGAACAACAAGGTTAGGAGTTGAAGACAAAGCTTGAATTTCTAAAATTAAACTTTTAATCTCAGAGGCTTGTTCTGTAAAAATACGTAAAGGATCAATTGCTTCAACTGAATTATCTAGCTTAGGATCGTTAGTTTCTGAATCAAGTTCTATTGGTTCTAAATGAGCAAAAGGCTCATTTACAATCTCTTTTAAGATGACATCGGGAGTAAAACTTACCTTGTAGTATCCAGCCAATATTATATCATTGCCAGTTTGTACATTCACACTTTTCCGGGGCTCATTCCATTGAAGTTTAAAAGTACCGAAGTTTTTAACTTTAACTGTTTCACCAGCCAGCAAAGCTTCTTCAATAGATGAAATCATCACTCTCAGAAATTCTTCAGCAGCACGTTTACTAACCGATGCTTTAGATGCGACAAGGTCAATAATTTCCTGAGATGAAATTTTGTCTTTAATCATGATGTGGCAAGTCTTTAAGTTTATCTTTCAGAATATTGCTTTGCTTAAAATTCACAACCAATTTGGGTGGTATCATTGTGCGGATTTGAGTAGAGGGATGAACCGAAAGGCGTTCTTCTTTTTTTCGCACTTCAAAGTTTCCAAAGCTCTGAAAACCGATTGTCTTGTCTTCTACCAACAGTTCGGTGCAAGTAGAAATTGTCGTTTCGAGCAATTTTTCAATTACCGATTTTGGTGCATTCATTTTTGTTGCCATGCTGGCTATCAATTCTTTGTGATTCATAAGTAAGATATAAAGTTTAAAGTTACAAGTCCTTGATTATTTAAACACCATACAAATCAAAATCTGTAGCATCCACAATTCTTGTATTATAAAATTCTCCAATTTTCAAGCTTTTGTTCGAAACCGGAATTAGTACTTCAGGGTCAACTTCCGGCGAATCATATTCGGTTCTTCCTACAAAGTACTCATCCTCTACCCTATCAATAATCACTTTCAACGTTTTCCCTATTTTATTTTGATTAATTTCTGCCGAAATACCTTGTTGAATCGACATTATTTCATCAACGCGCTGTTGTTTAATTTCATTCTGAATATTGTCATTATAAGTTTTATAGGCAAAAGTTCCTTCTTCGTTTGAAAAAGCAAAAGCCCCCAAACGTTCAAACCGCGCTTTCTGTACAAATTCTTTCAATTCTTCTACATCAGCTTCAGTTTCTCCAGGATGTCCAAGTAATAAAGTTGTTCGCAAGTGAATATCAGGTACCTCTATACGAATTCTTTCAATTAAATCATAAGTTTGCACTTTTGTAATATTTCTTCGCATTATTTTCAACATATTATCGCTAATATGTTGTAAAGCAATATCTAAATAATTACAAACATTATCACGCTCACGCATTACCTTCAATAAATCATACGGAAATTGAGCAGGATAAGCGTAATGCAACCTAATCCATTCCACACCTTGAATATCTGAGAGTCGTTCTGTTAGCTCTGCTAATTTAAGCGTTTTGTAACGATCCTGACCGTAATAAGATAAGTCTTGAGCTATCAATTGAAACTCCTTTACACCATTAGCCACTAATCCTTTTACTTCATTTTCTATATCCTCAATCGACCGTGAGCGATGACGGCCTGTAATTATAGGAATGGCACAGTATGAACAAGTTCTGTTGCATCCTTCAGATATCTTAATATATGCATAATGATTCGGGGTTGTCAACGTACGTTCGAGGCGTAAATCGGCACGATACTCCTGACCTATCTCTTTTAAAATATCCGTATAATTGAATTTTCCGTAAAATTTATCTACTTCCGGAATCTCCAAACTTAATTCTTTCAAGTATCGTTCGGATAAACACCCCATCACGAAAAGTTTTCCAATTTTATTTTGCTTGCGCAAATCAGCAAATTGTAAAATCGTATTAACGCTTTCTTCTTTTGCATCGCCAATAAAACCGCACGTATTGATAATCACAATCTCACCATCTGGATTTACAGCATCATGCCTTACTTTATAGCCAAGAGCATCGAATTGACGCATCAATTGCTCCGAATCTACAAGGTTTTTGGAACAACCTAATGTCACAACATCTACAGTTCCTTTTATAGTTGAATTTTTCAATTTAATTACAATTTTCTTTAAATCTAAGTCTTTGGTTTTTCGGGAAATTTGAAAAGTTCCTTATTCAAATAACGAAGCTACAAACTCATTTCTATCAAATACCTGCAAATGTTCCATTCCTTCGCCCAATCCAATATATTTCACCGGAATTTTAAACTGATCGGAAATTCCTATAACCACACCACCTTTAGCAGTACCATCCAGTTTAGTTATTGCCAACGCGGTTACATTAGTTGCTTTAGTGAATTGCTTAGCTTGCTCAAATGCATTTTGACCAGTTGAACCATCGAGAACGAGCAAAACTTCGTGCGGCGCATCTGGTACAACCTTTTGCATCACATTTTTGATTTTGGTCAACTCATTCATCAAATTGACTTTATTATGCAATCGTCCTGCCGTATCTATAATCACGACATCAGCATTATTTGCTTTTGCCGAAGCAATGGTATCGTAAGCAACAGAAGCCGGATCAGAGCCCATTTTTTGTTTTATTACAGGTACTCCGGCACGTTCACCCCAAATTACCAACTGATCCACAGCAGCCGCCCGAAAGGTGTCAGCAGCTCCTAAAAAAACTTTCTTTCCTGCTTTGGTAAACTGATAAGCCAATTTCCCAATGGTAGTTGTTTTTCCAACTCCATTTACTCCTACAACCATAATTACATAAGGTTTTGCGGGCAAAGCAGCATCAAAGTCAACCGGTGAATCAGAGTTATTCTCGGCAAGCAACGATGCAATTTCATCTTTTAGAATAACGTTTAGTTCGGTCGTGTTAACATATTTATCTAGCAAAACCCGTTTTTCAATACGTTCGATAATGCGTAAAGTGGTTTCAACTCCTACATCCGACGTAATCAACACTTCTTCAAGATTATCAAGTACCTCATCATCTACTTTCGATTTTCCGGCAACAGCACGTGTCAACTTCGAAAACACGCTTTCTTTTGTTTTAGATAAACCTTGATCAAGCGTTGCTTTTTTCTCCTTGCTAAATATATTAAATAAGCCCATTGTATTTTTATAATTTAAAATGATTTATAATTTACAATTTTAATTCCAAATCTATCAAATTGTAAATTCGCATATTAGCATTCACTTTTCTAAATATGGCACACAAAATTAAGTCTTTTTTTTGAAGTAATCGCAAAAAAAATCCTCTCATTTTGATGAATGAGAGGATTCCTTCTATTTTTTTAAAACGATATTTTCTATTTTGTGAAATAATCTTTTACTTTATCGTTGTGTACAATTTCTTCCTGGAAAACATAAGCACCGGTTTTAGGTGATTTCACCATCTTAATAACCTTTGCGAATGAACGTCCTTCTCCTTTTTGCAGAGATGCAACCGCTTTCTTAGCCATGATTCAGATATTATTTAATTTCTTTATGAACTGTTACTTTCTTCAATATAGGGTTGTATTTTCTCAACTCCATACGTGCCGGTGTGTTTTTTCTATTTTTCATAGTAATATAACGCGATGTTCCGGGCATACCGCTTTCTTTATGCTCTGTGCATTCCAAAATAACTTGGACTCTTGCTTCCTTCGATTTTTTTGCCATTGTGTAGTTCTACTAAAAATTTATGCGTATAAAAACCCTTTTTCTGACGCTTTTTTAATGGCAGCATCTAATCCAATTTTGTTTATGGTACGTAGTCCATTAGCTGACACATTCAAGCTAATCCAGGTATCTTGTTCTACCCAATAGAATTTTTTGGTAAATAAGTTCACATCAAATGTTCTTTTGGTACGACGTTTTGAGTGTGATACGTTGTTTCCTACCATTGCTTTTTTACCGGTAATCTGACAAATCTTTGACATTTCTATATCTTTTTATTGTTTACATTTTTTCTCAAAAACAGTGTGCAAAAGTACACTTTGTTTTTCAACTATGCAAGTTTTTAATCTAATAATTTCAATAAATCTGTTGCCATTCAAAAAGAATGAATTAAGCAATTGATTTTACCTCGGTTATTTTAAATTAATTCTTTTACCATAAGTAATGCTGCCTGTGTTGCTCTTAAAATATTTTGTTCCCTTAAAGCTCCAAATTGAAATTCTCTACTAGTAACTACGCCTTCTAAACACACTGAAATCCAAACAGTTCCAACAGGTTTTTCAGATGTTCCTCCAGTTGGTCCTGCAATTCCTGAAGTTGCTACCGCAATATCCGATTTTAGTAATTTACGAGCCCCTATAGCCATTTGTTCAACCACAGCCTGACTCACTGCTCCATATTTTTCTAAATCTTCTTCCGAAACATGTAAAACATTTGTTTTAATCTCATTCGAATAAGCCACTACCGAACCTGCAAAGAACTCTGAGCTCCCTGGTATTAACGTAAATTTATGAGCGATATTACCACCAGTACAACTTTCAGCAGTTGCAACTTTCAACCCTTTTAACTTCAACAATTTGCCTACCAACTGTTCTATTGGAATATCTTCATAGGCAAAAATTGATGAACCTAAAATTTGACTCAATTTATCAATTTGTTGATTAACACTGAATTCTAACGTTAATTTATCCTCCAACAAACCACTTAACCGCAGTTTCACAATTCCAGAACTTGGCAGATAAGCCAAACTTATAAATTCAGGCAACTCATTTTCCCAATCTGCAATTTTAAGTGCCAAGGCTGATTCTCCATACCCGTAAACCTGTACTGTTCTATGAATTAATTCTGGAGTCTCGAACCGATTTTGTAATCTTGGAATAATCTCGGTAGTCATTATATTTTTCATTTCATAAGGCACACCGGGCATCGAAACTATTATTTTTCCATCCTTCTCGAACCACGTTACAGGTGCAGTTCCTACCAAATTTTGAATAACTATACAATTTTCTGGAACCATTGCCTGAGCTTTCGTGAGCTCATTTATTACAAAATTTGGACGAGTCGAAAATAAATGCTCAATATTTTTAAGAACAGATTCATCAAAAACCAATTTCGTATTGAAAAACTTTGTCAAAGTTTGCTTTGTAATATCATCGTTTGTAGGCCCGATTCCACCAGTAAACAAAACAACATCTGCTCGTTTTAAAGCCAATTGAAGTGATTCTACAATGTGATTCGCATCATCGTGAACCGAGGTTATTTGTGCAAGCTCAAATCCAAATCGATTAAGTTCTGTGGCCATCCATGCCGAATTTGTATCAACAATCTGACCTATTAGAATTTCATCACCAATAGTAATAATTTCAACTTTTACTCGATTGTTTGTCATATCATAGTCTTTTCTTTAATTCATTATCTGCAATTTTAAGTTGTTCGAACCATTCTTCGCCGAATTTCCTAACTAATGGTTCTTTTAAAAACTTATAAACTGGAACTTTAAGTTTACCACCTAATTTTCTGGCACAATTACATACACTCCATCGATGATAATTTACTGCCGTATATCCTTTATATTTCTGTAATCGAACCGGGTATAAATGACATGAAATTGGTTTGTAGAAATTGGTTTTACCCTCTCTAAATGCCTTTTCAATAGCACATTTACATATTCCATCTTCATCAATGTATGTAAAAACACATTCTGCACCATTTACAATTGAAGTTACAGGTTCACCATCGTCGTCGATATACGAAATTCCTTGTTCTTCAATAATAGCTTTTGCCTTTTCCGACAAATCGTTCCAAATTATTGGCAACAAATTTTCAATTATTTTTACTTCATTCTCTTCAAGCGGTGCTCCATCGTCCCCCTCTATACAGCAATTTCCTTTACAAGTGGCTAAATCACAAACAAAATGTTCATCTAATAAGTCGAGACTAATTATAGTATCATCAATTTGAAGCATTGTGAAATTTGATATTAAAGTTTATAAATAATTGAAATTTTATTTTCAAAATAAAAAGCTATAAAGAAAAAGAAAGCGCATCAAAATGACTTGATACGCTCTTTTATTTTTATTCAATACCAATTATTTTTTTTCAGGCAATGCTTGTTTTGAAGGTGTTTTAGCAGCTTCAGGATTTTCACCAAAATTAGGAGTTACAACTCCCGGTTCTGCTTGTTTTGCATGTTCATAATCGGATTTTATTTCTGAGTCTACCGAAGTCGTTGGTTTTTGCTTATTAATTCCAACTGTTGCTACTGAAAGTACCACAACAAATATCACAAGCCCCCAAGTTGCTTTTTCGAGAAAGTCTGTTGTTTTACGAACTCCCATTATTTGATTTGAAGATGAGAATCCAGCAGCCAATCCACCACCTTTGGAGTTTTGAACCAAAACCAAAAGAGTAAGTAAAATTGAAGCGATTACAATTAAGATAGTAAATAAGACGTACATAATATAATTTATTTTTTTGAATTTGCTATAACTTTTTCCAAAAATCGGATTTGGTCTGCAAAGTAAACACTTTTTTTTGGATTATTCAAATTTAAACCCTTCAATATTTCAATTGCTTTCTCGTATTTTCGTTCCGAAATAAGTTTTTTTACTTCGCTTTCTATATTCTCATCAACTTCTGTAATAGATTTTACTTCACTTTCTGAAATGCTTACAAGACTTTCAATAATTGCATTTTTTTGCTTTGGTTCTTGACCTTCGGATGAATTTACTACCATTTTTCTCGCAGATTTCAATCGCTCAGCAAGGTTCTTCAACGATTGCTTGGTATCACCTCCCTGCAATTCAACTGCATTTATCATATCAAAATAATCACCTGAAGATTTTGCTACCCGCTCTCGTTTCAAAGGTTCTAAGGATTGCTTTTTTTCAGGATATAAATAATAATACAACCAGCTACGATTCGTACTGTATAAAGAAACAATCTTTAAATTAGCAGCAAAATGTATACTATTTGTTTCTTGTAAAGATTTTATCAAAAACAAATGAGGTGCAACAAAGTATGGATATAAATTGATTAATTCCTTATAATCTGAGAGATTAGCAGATTTAACAGATTCAGGGTTCTTGACAATAGCTATAAATTCTTCGTAAGTCATATGTTAGGATGTCTCATTAATCAAATCAAGGAATTTTATTCTTTAATGTTTTTAATTTTACCATTTTGCAACGGTATCATTATAAATTTGATCAACAATATCTGAAATTATAGTTTTCACTAATGCATCCTGCACATCGGTCAACATTTTACTGCTATCAAAAGTTTGAAAACCCGAATATGTTTTTTCAAAATCATCTTCAGGATTTTTATTATTAGAGAATCGCACTTTTATCGTTAATGTCAACTTTGTTTGTGAAGCGATTGAATTAGCACTAATTGCCAATGGAATAAGTTGATAGCCAACTATTTCACCTTCTAAATGCAAATCTCCGCCTTTCTTAAGTATTTGTAAACGAGTTGACTTACCATAGGAATCTCTAAGAGATTCTGAAAACTCCTGCGATAATGGAGGATATACAAGTTCTGCCGTATTTGGAAAATCAAAAATGGAGATTGACCTTATTTTTGTATAATCTATTGATGAACCGTTAAATTTATAAGAAATAGAACATGAAGCAACAGACAGCAATACTATTGCTATAAAAGCTATAGTTCTATATTTTAAGTTAAATAAAAACATCTTGCTATTACAAATAAAATTAATATTATTCGATCCCATATTCTTTAATTTTCCTGTACAAAGTACGTTCTGATATTTGAAGCTCAACTGCAGCCATTTTCCGTTTTCCCTTATGTTTGTCGAGTGTTTGCTTTATCATCTGCCTCTCCATATCCTCTAAAGTCAGGGGTTTATGATCGTTTTTAATTTCATGATACTCTTCAGCATCCTGAATCGTTTCTACATCATTGTATATATTACTATATGGTTTTGAATCACGGTTGACTTTATCGTTTTTAAATTCTCCACTATTATTTGGTGTTGAAATGAAAGACTCATTATGTGCTAAAAACTTAGTTTGATAATTAGATTCAGGTTGTTGAACATCAACTTGTGGATCATTCATTAAGTCATGCACTAATTTTTTTAAATCATTCATATCTTTTTTCATATCAAACAGCACTTGGTACAGTATTTCGCGTTCACTATTAAAGGTCTTAGAATCATTTCCTGATTTAAAAAACAAAGCTGGCAATCTTTCGATATCATCGTTAGGCAAATAAGATTGCAGTATTTGAATTGATATTTCTCTTTGTTGTTCAATTACTGAAATTTGTTCAGTAATATTCTTCAATTGCCTGACATTGCCGTTCCAATAATAGTTTACCAAAAGTTTTTTTGCATCTTCTGTTAGTCTAATGGCAGGCATTCTATATTTTTCAGCAAAATCGGAGGCAAATTTACGGAATAAAAGTACAATATCCTCTCTTCTTTCACGAAGTGCCGGAACTGCAATAGGAACAGTATTCAATCGGTAAAATAAATCTTCACGAAATTTTCCATCACGGGTTGCTTGAGTCATATTCAAATTCGTCGCTGCAACAACACGAACATTCGTTTTTTGGGTTTTTGAGGAACCAACTTTAATGAATTCGCCAGCTTCCAAAACTCTTAATAATCTAACCTGAGTTGAAAGTGGTAGTTCTCCAACCTCATCTAAAAAAATTGTACCTCCATCAGCAACTTCAAAATATCCCTTCCTATCAGCTGTAGCTCCAGTAAATGAACCTTTCTCATGTCCAAAAAGCTCAGAATCAATTGTTCCTTCTGGAATAGCCCCACAGTTTACCGCTATATAAGGTCCATGCTTCCTATGACTGTAATAATGTATAATTTGAGGGAAATTTTCTTTTCCTACACCACTTTCTCCAGTAATTAAAACAGATAAGTCTGTAGGAGCTACCTGCACAGCAATATCGATTGCCCTATTCAATAATTCGGAAGAACCTATTATTCCAAATCGTTGCTTTACTGCCTGGATTTCTGACTGTTGCATAATCAAATATTTTTTTATCTGCTATTTTGACATAATTTTATCTGACAAAATTACAAAATAATTACAGATATTGAACATTAAATTATCAAAAAAAAAGAAGTAGAAAATTTCTACTTCTTTTTTAATTCAGAATTTAATTCTTTATTTTTTCTTAGCCGCCTTAAGCGTTTTATCAATGCCGTCAATTGCTTTTAAAGCTAATTCATTTTGTGGATCAATAGACAGAATCTTATTCCAATAAATTTTTGATTCTGTAAAATCACTTTTTAAGAAATAATAATAGCCTAAAAATCTTGAGCATTCAAGTATTACAGGATTATATCTTACATCGGCTTTTGCTTCAACTACAGCTAAAGTTTGTTCATAAAAAGGTTTAGCTATACCTTGTTTAGTTTCAGGGTCTAATGCGAAATTTGTTCTGGCTCTCCAAATATATCCTCTATAACTCGTTGAATCCATTGAAACAACCTTTGCAAACATACTATCAGCCTTAATCAATGCGACTTTCTTAACATTCGCACTGTCAGTCTGGCTATTTCCTAAATCATAATAGAGTTTACCTAAATCATATATCATATCAACATTAATCTTACTTTTATCAATCGAATTAAGATAATTATTGTACGAAGAAATTGCGTTTTTATAGTCTAACTTTTCACCATACATATCTGAAATGTCTTTCCAAAATCCAACTTGGGTTGAATCAAGTTTGAGAGCTTTTTTAAACTGTACAATAGCTAAATCATATTGTTTTGTTTGACGAAGAGCTTGTCCATAATAAGTATAATCGTAATATGAAATGTCTGGATTATCTGATTTATTAAAAAATAAATCTGCATATTTAATTGCATCATCATATTTACCTAATGCAACATTATTGTACATAGCCATTCGATTAAATGCTGGGTTTCTTGGATCTTTTTGTAATCCCATTTGAGCTACTTGCAAAGAATTTGTATAATCTTTATTTAAAAATAAAGTCATTGCGTACTTTGTAAAGTCCTGAACATTGGAATTCCCAGACTTCAAATAACTTGCATATAATTTTGCAGCGTTATCAAAGTCATTATTAGCATAATATATATCAGCTAGTTCTTTATCAACTAATAAAAAAGTTGGATCCTTTTGCTTTAATTCATTTAACTTTTCGATAGCAAGAGGTGTATTTACATTTTTGTAAGCACGTGCATATTTTACATAAGCTTCTTTGCAATTAGGATCATAAAGAATAGCTAGTTCATAATTACTACAAGCATTTCCCACATTTTTTTTAGCGAGTTCAATATCTCCGGACAAAACAGCTGTAGATGCATATTTTGGTTTAATTTCTTTTGCTTTATCCAAATATATGATAGCCTGATCAATTAATCCATTAAACAAGTAGGCATTAGCAGCCGCTATAAAGTAATCTGGATTTTTCTTACTGTTCTTTAATTTAAGAGCATTTTGAATTTCTAAATCAGCACTTTTAGGATCTGTTTTGATCTTAATCATGGCTAACCCAATGGTATTTAATACATCAACTTCATTTCCAACTAAGCCTTTTTTAAAATATATTTGAGCAGAATCAGGTTTATTTTCACCAAAATAAATGTTACCAAGATAAAAGCAAGTTTCAGATTTTGTTGAAGGATCTGTGGTATATTCGGCAATTAATAGTGGTTTTGCTACCTGGGGAAATCCTGCTTTATAATATGAAATTCCCTCAGCTTCTTTTACTTCTGAAGCATAAAGGTTAACTATGAAAATAGATAAGATAAGAAATAAAAAGTTACGTTTCATGTAGCAGTGAATTTTAATTGTAATTGTATATTAATTGTCTTTAATATGAACTATGCGAACAGGTTGGGTTGCAGGAACTAATCCAGATTTCAATATTATCCTTTGTCCTCGATCCGATGTCAAAAAAGAAGTCAATCCAGTTGGTAATGAACCTCTTGGGTCGTTCAATATAACAAATATATTTCGAGTTAATGGATAGTATCCATAAAACAAATAGGCTTGAAAAGGTTTATAACTATTTGCTATAGTGGCTGTAACCTCTCCACTAACAGCCATTACTCTTACATCATTTTTAAAAGATAGGTTAGTAGTATCATTTCGATCTCCTAACCAATTTACCCCAATAATACCAATAGCATTTGGTGTTTTCTTTACAAATTCAATTACCTCTGTATTAGAATTTTGTGCAAAAAGGTTTTTAGAAAGTGCTTGTCCATTGCAAATAGAGTCAATTGCGTACCGCACAGTGCTTGAATTTGGATTATCAAAAACAATTTTAAATTGTCCCAGTTTTGATTTTGGATAAATATCCTTCCAGTTTGCAACTTGTCCCGTAAGAATATTTCTAATTTGACTGACAGTAATTAATGAGTCAGGATTTTGATTATTTATTATCAAAGCAATTCCATCAGTTGCAAGCTTATAAGAATGCGGATAAAATTGTTTAGTATTCAAATATTTTTCTTCTTTTGAAGATAGCGGACGAGTAGCAATCACCACTCGTACACTATCTTTCAACAAAAGGTTTATTGCATTTACCTCATTTGTATAATTAGGTACAATGCCTGTTTTAGGATACATTGCTTCAAAGACATCTAATTCTTCTTTTATAATCGGTTTCAAATTTTCATCAACTGCTATGGGAATTACACCTGTAGTAAAAGTATCTGAAAATCTATCCTTCTTACTTTTAGTTTGACATGAAACTAAAAGTAAAAAACAGAAGAATGATATGAATTTGAATTTGTTCATCTATTCTAATCTATATGTAACCGGTAAAGTGTACCATACTGATACATTTACACCATTTTGTTTACCGGGAATAAACTTTGGAAGCGATTTTACAACTCTTACAGCTTCTTTATCACAAGCGGGATCAAGCGAACGAATTACTTCAACTCTATCAACCATACCAGTTTTGGATACAACAAATCGAAGAATTACTTTTCCTTGAATTCCATTCTCCTGAGCTATTACCGGATATTTGATGTTTTTATTGATGTAATTTAAAAGCTCTTGTTCACCACCAGGAAATTGAGGCATTTGCTCAATGACTGTATAAACTTTCTCCTCTACTTCTTGAGTAACGGCTTGCTTTACATCGGCAATATCAATTTTACCATTATCTTTTCCTTTCACATCGGCAATTGAAATAGCCGTAGTGGTTTTGTTAAGGTCTTCCTGACTTTTTAATTGATTCTCATCCTTTACTTCTTCATCCTTCTTAATTACAGGGGCTGTAAATTTAATAGAACTCTTTAATTCAGGTGGAGGAGCAATTTTTTCAATTTTCTTTACATCATTCTTAACTTCTGCAGGTTTCAAGCGAGACAATTCAGTAACATCTACATTTACTTCCTTGTATTTCGGTTTAACCATTTCAATAAGTCTTGGAAGACTGAATCCCACAACAGCAACTACAGCCACAATGATCATAGCTCTGTTGTGTCGTTTATCCGATTCACTGCGCATTTTATATGCGCCATATTCTTTATTTTTTCCTTGAAAAATAAGTTCTCGCCATTCTAAGGAAGTTAAATCTATTTTAGCCATCTTATTTACTTTTTAGGCGTTAAATTATTTAGCAATATTATTTGATAAACTTCCTCTAGTCCTAAAATTCTTTAGTAAGAATGTTTCACTCGATGACCATTTATCAATTACATAAGTACCAACATCACAAATTTGCATCTCATCCAAAGCATCTATCAAGTTTTTATATGTTGCCCTGTCATTAGCTTTAATTATTACAGTTGGAGTTCCTTTTGCTTTTTTGATTTCAGAAGCTTGTTTCGTAAATTCTTCTTGTGTGATTTTTCTATCTAACTTCTTTTGTTTTAAATCTTCAATTTTAGCAACTGCATCAGCATTTCGCTTTAGCAAAAATGCACGAATTCCATTTGCATCATATGAAGATAGTTTCAATGAATTAAAATTTTTATAATCAGGTTGTCCTGTGTAATAAAAAACTGAATCGCCTCCGGCAAGTACTAACGTGATTGCTTGCGAAGCTTTTACTTCACTTTGATCCTGTTTAGTTATATTTTTATCATTACTTGGCATGCTTATCTCCATTGTTTGCGGTTTGCTCAACGAAGTACACAACATAAAAAAAGTAATCAACAACATATTCATATCCACCATAGGTGTAAAATCAACAAAAACGCTGATTTTCTTTTGTTTACTGCCGCCCTTCTTATGTTTTCCGCCGCCTTCGTTACTTTGTATTTCAGCCATAATTTATTTATTTTTTAGCAGTTTCATTTTTAAGTGCAGTAATCAGGTTATAACGATTTTGTCTTAAATCCTGAAGAGAAGTCATTATACTTTTGATTACTTTATAAGGCGTTTTTTGGTCAGCTTTAATGGCAATTCTTAGTTCTGAATTTGCAACAAAAGCATCTTTAATCCAAACTTTAAACTGGTTATCAATGCTATCTGTAGGAATTCCATAATTCGCTAGCACTTTATCCTGTTGTTCGCTTTTCAAGGCTAAGAAGGCCTTCATATCTTTAATTGGGACACCAAATGTAGGCAATAATTTAAACTTCTGCAATTCAGCAGGAGTAAAAGTTACGCCATAATCTGCACCCACTTTGGTCAAGGTTTCTACCATATCGCCCTGTTTATCCATGCTCATAAATACTTTCCCTTTCGGGTCAATCAATATCGACAAGATATTGGTTTCAGGTATTTTGATTTCGGATACCGACGCTGGCGTAGTTACTTGTACTGGCTCTTTTTTCACGAACGTTGAAGTTAACATGAAGAAAGTAAGCAGTAGTACAGTAACATCACTCATCGCGGTCATATCGATACGAGTACTCTTCCTTGCTACTTTTACTTTAGACATAATTTCGCTTTATTTTAGGTTGATTACTTGTGAGATGCAGCAAATGTTTGAACGATAGAGAAACCTACTTCGTCAATACCATAGGTAATTGAGTCAATTTTACTTGTAAAATAATTGTAAGATATTACTGCTAATGCTCCAGTTAAAATACCGAATGCAGTATTAATAAGTGCTTCAGAAATACCTGCTGAAAGTGCAATAGAGTCAGTACCACCAGCACCAGCCAAAGCAGCAAATGAACGAATCATACCAATTACAGTTCCTAATAACCCCATCAAAGTACCTAAAGTTGTAATAGTAGCAATAATAGGTAAATTTTGACTTAACATTGGAAGTTCCAATGCAGTAGCTTCCTCAACTTCTTTTTGAATAGCCAAAATTTGTTGTTCCTTCGATAATGATTTGTCTTCTTCAACTTCAGAATATTTCACTAAAGCAGAAGTAACCACATTAGCAACTGAACCCTTCTGTTTATCACAAGCAGCTGTTGCAGCTTTAATATCTCCTTTTGACAGATTAGATTTGATTTCTTCTACAAATTTAACCAGTTTTCCTTTTCCTTGTGCAGATTTAATAGCAAAGTATCGTTCAACGCTCAAAGCCAAAACTGTCAACAATAATGTTTGAATAATAGGTACTATAATACCACCTTTATAGATAGTACCCAATAAGTCACCTTGAATTGGATGATTTGTAGTAAGTCCTCCTTCAAAATGAGATGGATCACCAAAAATAAAATGATAAATAAGTTCTGCGATTACAAAACATGTCAAAATGATAAGTCCTGAAGACTTGATACCTGTAAATGATTTACTCTTTTTTGGTTGTTCTTGATTCTTTGCCATAACGTTTTTTTATTAGTATTATTTTTTATAATTATTTTCTCCGAGAAAATTTAATTTTTAAGTTTAACTTATTGATGATTTATATATGTAAAAATTTTAAAAGGCAAAACTTTTTATGTAAATAATAAATCAATGTCGCAGTTGATAGCATAAAATAACCACATTCCAGCACTATCTTTTCTATAAGTAATTAATCGGTTATTATTAAAATGAGCACAAAAATAACAACAAAATTATTAATGTTGATGGTTTTTACAATTTTTAATTTTATTTTTTTTTATCTATCAGCAAATGAATTACTTATCTTTCTTTAAGATTCAGTTTTTGAATAAAAACAAGTAAAATATGACAATATTATCTGTATTTCCAATCAAAAATAAAAGTTCTTAATCGAAATATTAATCAATAACTCTATATTTATAATTAACTCAAAAAAACATTCAACAAAGTAATCATAATAGTTTCATATTATTTGATTTTATAAAATAAAAATTTCAATGTGCAAATATAATAATATATTCAAGTAAAGATTGTGAAATTTGTTGCATCTTCAAGTAATTTTGATTCAATACTTCTCTTTATTACGCAGTTCTAAGCAAAATAAAATATACATCCTATAATTAATGATTTAAAATACAGTTATAAACCAATTTATTTTATGCATAACAACCCAAACTAATCTAATTTTATCATTCAAAATCTCAACAAAATTCATTACTAAATTTCTACTTTTAAATATAACGACATTATTTAAAACAAATTATCTCATTATGTGATTTCAACCAAATCCTTATATCAATAATGCCTGGCAATTAAAGTTTGTCAGGCATTTTTATTTTGAGTCATTATCATTCGGAGTTTTGTTGTAGGTAGGCTTTGATATTTCATCACTACTAGTGTATATCAAAAAAAAGCCTCAAGTAAATTACTTTACTTGAGGCTTTAAAAACGGCGGCTATCTACTCTCCCACATAATTGCAGTACCATCGACGTGGACAGGCTTAACTTCTCTGTTCGGAATGGGAAGAGGTGGAACCCTGTCGCTATAACCACCTAAGTGATTGCAGTAAGTAAGTAAGTCAAGTTGTTAAGAGCTAAGTATTTTACTTACCTCTTGCTTCTTGCCTCTTACCTCTGTATGACAGACAATTGAAAAAGAAGAGAGAAAAATCAATAAAGGCGTCTCCTGTCTTTCTCCTCCCTTGTGGGGAGGTTGGGAGGGGTCAAAAAAGCTATCGGGCAATTAGTATCACTCGGCTCTACATTTCTGTTATACACCTGTGACCTATCAACGTGGTAGTCTTCCACGACCCTCAATGGAAATCTAATCTTGAAGATGGCTTCGTGCTTAGATGCTTTCAGCACTTATCCTAACCGAACGTAGCTACCCAGCAGTGCTCCTGGCGGAACAACTGGTCGACCAGAGGTTCGTCCAACACGGTCCTCTCGTACTAGTGTCAGACCTTCGCAAATTTCCTGCGCCCACAACAGATAGGGACCGAACTGTCTCACGACGTTCTGAACCCAGCTCGCGTGCCACTTTAATGGGCGAACAGCCCAACCCTTGGGACCTTCTCCAGCCCCAGGATGTGACGAGCCGACATCGAGG
>JARLGX010000040.1 GCA_031292575.1 Paludibacter sp. | reverse complement strand
AGAATATTACTGCGAATTTTCTTCTAAGATAATGATTTTCAGAGAATTGAACAAACTATTTTACACTTATTTCCTTTATTATAAACACTTTAAACTAACAAAGAATTACGGAGTCTCTACTCCTGATTCGCATTATTTATATGAAAGTTCGATATCCTCGAAATCTGTTTTTTTTGATTTGCATAATAGTGCTTGTCATTATTTCATATTTTTATTTCTTCCGTATTGATCTAACTTCTGATAAAAGATATAGTATTTCCGAGCAAACTAAGAATTTGATGGGGAAAATTTCATCTCCTTTGGAGGTTGTAGTTTATTTGGATGAGGATTTAAATCCTGGATTTCAACACTTAAAAAAATCTACCTCCGAATTGCTTGACGAATTATCGGTATATTCCAATAAAAGTATAACTGTAAAATTCGAAAATCCATCATTGGCAGACAACCAAGATGAACGCGAGAAAAAATACGCTGAACTTCAAGCTCGTGGAATGACTCCAACAGCAGTTTATGAACGTGATAAAGAAGGAAAATCAATTCAAAAGATTATTTTCCCATGGATTGAAATCAATTATAAAAACAGAAAAGTACCCGTTTGTTTACTGAAAAATATCTTAGGAAACTCGGGTGATGAAAATTTAAATATCTCTGTCGAAAACCTGGAATTTGAAATTACAGATGGCATTCGCAGGCTTGTTAATACTGAAGTTACAAAAATTGCTTTTATAGAAGGACACGGAGAACTTACCGAGGATGAAACATTTGATATAAGTAAGTCATTAAGCCGATATTTCGAAATTGACCGTGGGGTTTTGGCAAACAATGCGGCTATTCTAAACAATTACAAGGTAATAATTATTGCTAAACCAACCCAGCCCTTTAGTGAATCCGACAAATATATTATCGATCAATATATTATGAATGGAGGCAGAGTATTATGGTTGATTGATGGAGTTCGCATTGCAAAGGAAAACCTTTCTACAGTTGGACTTTCGCCAGCAATGGCTTTGGATGTAAACTTGGATGATCAGCTTTTTCGTTATGGGGTTCGCATTAATCCTGTCTTATTACAAGATGTACAATGCATATCTGTTCCGGTAAATATTGCTCCTGAAAATGCTGTGCCTCAGTTCGAGCCAACACCTTGGTATTTTGCACCCCTGCTTTTGGCTTCGCCTGAACATCCTGTAACCCGTAACATAACGGAAGTGAGTTCAGAATTTTGCTCTGGTATTGATTTGGTTGGTGAAAACAATCAAGTTAAACGTCAGTTATTGTTGGCTACATCTGACAATACGCACATCGTTGGTACACCCAGTACTATTGACATGGGGCAAAAACTAAACCCCACTGATAAAACGTATTTCAACCTGGGTTATGTTCCGGTAGCTGTGGCAATGGAAGGGAATTTCGATTCTGATTTTGAGAACAGACTGACCCCCAAAGGATTAATTAACACATTGCCGTTTAGAAAACAAAGTGTCAATACACGACAAATTGTAGTTGCCGATGGAGATATAATACGAAATGAAATTAATGCAAAAGATAGCGCCGCAATTCCTCTCGGATTCGACCGATATATGAACCAGCAATTTGGAAATAAAGAATTTATACAAAATGCGGTGTTGTATTTGGCCGATGATGAAGGCTGGATGCAATTACGCTCTCGCACATTAAAATTAAGATTATTGAACAAAAAAATTACCAACGAAGACAGGCTTACCTGGCAATTAGTGAATGTATTTGTTCCAATAGGATTCTTATTAATCTTTGGTATTTTATACCAAATTGTGCGAAAAAGAAAATATACACGAAAGTAATTTGTATAAATTCAAAATTGAAAATCCAAAATCACTCTTTGACCAGCTTTAAAGAACTGTTCAATCCGTTATTAAGCTTCACATTAACAATATAATAGCCATCTTTAATCCCAGAAAAGTTTACCAAAACTAATGTTGACTCATTCCCATTTTGTTCCTTTATTTCAACTCCTGTGAGTGAATAAATTTTAATCTTAGAAATGCCAATATCTGAACTAACAGTAAAATTGTCGCCTACAAGAGGATTTGGATAACAAGTTAATTTGCTGTCGGATTTTATTTCAGCAATACCGGAAGTGGTACACGAGGTTGATACTCCTGAAGTAGTGTTTATACCTGTTATAGTTGCAGCATAAGGTATAATTGCATTTCCGCTTGACACAGTAATGGATGAACAATTCTTAAATACCATTCCCGAAACAAAATTTGTAACTAAACCTGACGATGCCGATAATTGAACATTATCAAAAATAACATTATTGACATACATTTCGGGTAATCCATAAATAATTCCTCCATATGTGGAATTCGTAATAGTCATATTCTGAAACGTGATATTATTCCACGATGGAGTAGTACTGGTTACTGTACCGGCAACTTGGGCAGATGCAGGATATGGTTCTTTCGGATACCAACTGGTTATATAAAATGGATATTTCACATTTTTCATAGTAATATTTGAATAAACAAAACTTGAATCGGCACCTCCTCTTCCTAATTCGGATTTCAGACGAATACCGTTGGTTGTGCCATCAAAGGTACAACTATCCACAGTAATATACTTAACGTTGGTAGCATAACTACCAACAGAAACACCATGTCCATTTCCAAAAGTGCATTTCTTTATATTTATGTTGGTACTATAACTATCCATGGCCACATTATCATCGCCTTCGGACAGATTGCAATTAATGATGTTTATTCCATTCCAATACCAAGTATCTATAGCATCTGTATTGGGTGAAGTAGATGGAGCTATTACCGTAATATTTGAAATAGTTCCGTTTGAACCATAAGAACTACCGCTTTGCCCAAGACAAACGTGTACATTCGGTGAATTTTGCAAAGTGATTCCGGTAATTAACACTGTATTACAAGCTTTGAAACGAATAAGATAAGGTCTGGATATGTTGTTGTTGGCGGTATAAGCTGCCCACCAAGCATTCCCATTTCCTTCAATAGTTCCAGAACCGCTCACTTCAATATTACTCAAACCCGAACCAAAAATTAAATTTGCGTAACTATCGGTTGTTCCATTATTTGGATATGATCCTGCAGGACTACCATTACCACTACCATACGGCATCATTTGCAATATAGCTCCTGCTGAAATATAAAGATTTACATTACTTTTCATTGTTATAGGACCGCTCAAAAAAGTTCCTGCAGGAATTACAACTGTTCCACCTCCTGCACTATTTGCAGCAGTTATCGCACTATTAATATACGATGAATTATCTAAACTTGAAGTACTTGCTCCATAAGAGGTAATTAAAAATTGAGTAGCAGGGATATTGGGCAATGTTACAGTTGCACTGACAGCGCTTAAGCTCATAAATGTAAAAAAACTCACGATAACACTTTTTATCCAATTTATTTTACGGGTATTTGTTTCTTTCATTATATTCAATTATTAATAACCATTTATTACTCTAAATTTGTGATGCAAAATTATAGTTTTAATATAATTATATTGTTCAAAATCTGATATTAGTGAGTGGATATTTTGACTTTTAAACTATAAACCTGATACTTTATAGGAATAAAACGAATTAATATCCATTCTATATTCAAAAATGCACTTATAAATATATCAATTATCTTCTCAGCGTTAATTTAAGTCACTTTACAATGTTATGCCTTCCAAAGCACTATTTTCAGTTGTGAGGTTTTATCTTTCAAAATACCATTTTCATTTAATTTAAAAATTAGCATAAAATATATTCATTAAGTTAGCGATTATATAAAATAGTTTATTTATATTTGCAGCTAAATAAAAACTTGTATATTTTAATCACTATATTCTTGATGGATATATGAGATCAAAGTCAATACAATTCCTTTCTCAATGCCATTCAACGCTTACTAAAACGTTGGTTAACAAAGTCACCCCCTTAAAAAACACAAATCGTCATTTATTTTCAATTTGCACACGTGTAATGTTGTCATTCAAGTTTAGAATGACATTAGCTTGCTGTATGATAATTTTTAATACAAAAACAAGGACATCAATGATGTTGAAAAAATTTCTTGTTGCGATATAATATATTTATTCAGTATCAATTATATAATAACAACATTTAAATCTCATAAGATTGTACGTAATAATTTTTTTATTATATATTCTGAAATTTTAGTTATCTAAATTGAAACATTATAAAAAGCTAATGACATGAAAAAAACAAATCAAATTATTGTTAACTTATTTCTCTTTTTGGGACTATTTTTATTGATACTACTGGCTTTCAATGCATTTAAAATAGGAGAAATGAGAAATTTTGCTAGCTATTCAGCTATGATTATCGCGATTGGAATAACTTTTATTTCTGTACAAATTATTTGGAAAATTGAAGTTAAAAATGCTCCAAACATCGTTACTTCATTAAAATCAGATGAACGAGGCAATGAAATTCAATTAATTGTAAAAAATATTGGAGGTGGCAATGCCTATGACATTAAATTTAATTGGATTGACGCATTGTCGGGAATTAATGCGAATGAGATAAAGTTGCCTAATGTTCCTGTTTTACACAATGGTGACTGTGTAAAAGTGCTTTTGGGCAAATCGACTAAACTGTTTAGAAGCGAGAATAACGAAAGTGATTTATTTATTAATGGTGAAATTCAATTTAAATATTCGAAAACGAATAAATATTTTGAAAAAAAGCAATTCAAATTAAAGATAGAGCCAGTTAGAGCGAAAGAAAGACCGATTGACGAACAAGAATTCCGCTTGCCAAATCATCGAATAAATAAAAATGCAAAAGGAATAAATAACAGAATGAAGGTGTTAGTTGATTAATGTAATAATAATTGAAAATCAGACATCTAATAACTTTTAAAATTTAAATTGATTAGTTTGTCATTTTAGTAGTGCAACCGCAAGTAGTTGGGTCATTTGTTTTGTCCTTTAAATTTTTTGTTATTTCTCTCTTAATATCACAGCCATTGCAATCTCCACAAGCAGAAGTTTCCTTTGTTTGAATATTTTTTATCACAGCATATACTGAATATACAATGGCAACTGCTATTATTATTATAACTAATACGATTTGAGTCATTTTAATTTTCTCTTTTAATGATTATAAAACTACGGTAAAATATTTGTTTCCGATAATTCGTTATCTTAAATTGATGTCCTAAATCCTTGTATTACATAAACAAACTTCCAATCTGATAAGTTGCAAAAGCTAACAACCAAGCAATGGCTGTGGTGTAAGTCATTGTAAATACAGCCCATCCCCAACTTGATTCCTTTTTAATGGCGGCAATTACTGCAATGCAAGGAAAATAAATCAACACAAAAAGCATAAAACCAAAACTTACCAGAGGCGTGAATACCTTTTGACCCTTCAACACTCCACTATTATGAGTTTGCGCTTTAAGTTCCTCCTTTAATTTTCCAGAGTTTCCGTTAGTTTTAAGGTCGGCTTGATACAAAATACCCATTGAACTGACTACTATCTCTTTAGCTGCCAGCCCTGTAATAATGCTTATACCCATTTTCCAGTCGAATCCTAAAGGCCTGATGGCAGGTTCTATTGCATGACCCAACTGACCAATGTACGATTTTTCCTGATGTTCCGATTCTTTCCACATTTCCAAGAGTTTAACTTTTTGTTGCTTTTGGCTATCAGAAAGCAAGTTATCTGATTTTAATTTTTGAATTTGTGCATCGTAATTAGTTGTATAGCTTATATTTCGTGGAAAATAGCCCAAAGCCCATATCAAAATAGATGCCAACAGGATAACATTTCCCATTTTTTTCAAATATTGTTGCCCTTTGTGCCACATGTGCAAACTAGTATTCTTCAGGGTTGGAATGCGATATGGTGGCAATTCCATAACAAAAGGAACTTCTTTTTTGGCAAAGGCTATTCGTTTCATAACTAATGCAGTAATGATGGCCAAGACTATACCAATTAAATAAATGGTAAAGAGTACCAGCCCCTGATAAGCTGGAAAAATTGCTGAAATAAGTAAAACATAAACCGGCAGACGAGCACTGCACGACATGAAAGGAGTTATAATCATTGTCAGAATCCGATCTTTTTTATTATCCAGCGTACGGGTTGCCATAATGGCAGGTACATTACATCCAAAACCCATTACCAACGGAATAAAAGATTTTCCATGTAATCCGATTTTGTGCATTAATTTATCCATAATAAACGAAGCACGAGCCATATAACCAGTATCTTCCATTAATGAAATAAAGAAAAACAATATCAAAATATTTGGCAAAAAAACAATTACACCTCCTACTCCACCCAAAATCCCGTTAACCACTAAATCGCGTAAAGGACCTTGAGCCATTGCATTTTGAACCCAAGTACTCAATAAACCTACACCTGTATTGATCCAGTTCATTGGATAACTTCCCAATGTAAAAGTAGCCTGAAACATTAACCACATAAAGAAAAGAAATATTGGAAATCCTAAAAATCTATGTGTCAGTAAATCATCCAACTCACGCTTTGTTTCTCTTTTATCTTTTTTGGATTCTTTGTAAGTTTCCTTTAATGCACCATCAATAAATCCATATTTTGCATCAGTTATAATTGTTTCGGAACGTTCGCCGTATTCTTTTTCTAAACGGGCAATAGTCTGCTTAGCTATCGTTTTAATTTGTTCATAATTATTGAATTTTTCCAGCTGAGCCAGTGTGCTTTTATCTGTTTCCAATAATTTTATTGCCACATAACGCGATGATAATTTATCTGTAATTGTGGGATTTTTCCAAATCACATCTTGAATTTCCTTAATTGCTGTTTCAATTTGCGAACCATAATTAATATGGATATGTCGAACGCTTGAATCGCGATCTTCGTATACATCTATCAATTTATCAAATAATTCATCCACTCCTTTCCCCTTTGATGCTACCGTAGGAATAATCGGGATTCCAATCATTTTGCCCAAATCATCATACTCAAACTTTACTCCCTTTTTCTCTAATTCGTCGTACATATTCAAAGCAATTACAACCTTGATATTCATATCAATAAGTTGTGTTGTCAAAAACATGTTTCTCACTAAATTTGATGAATCAATAACATTAACTACAATGTCGGGCATTTTTTCGGTTATGTGCATGCGCACGTAAAGTTCTTCGGGCGAATATTCGGTTATTGAATATGTTCCGGGCAGATCTACAATTTTAAACGTGTAGCCGTTTTTTTTCATTACGGCTTCTTTTGCATCGACAGTCACTCCACTATAATTTCCAACACGTTCGTGTGAGCCGGATGCAAAATTAAAAAGAGTAGTTTTACCGCAATTGGGATTACCAACTAATGCCACATTAATCACTTTTCCCTTTTCTAATACAGAAACTTTAAGCGATTCTTCATCAATTGTTCCTTCAAATTTTATCTGGGATAAACTTGCAGCATCCTCTAACGAAACTACTTCCACCAATTCAGCTTCGCTTCTTCTAAGTGAAACATTATAACCCATAATTTCATACTCAACCGGGTCTTGCAATGGTGCATTTTTAATTACTTTAACTTTTTTCCCTTTTACAAAACCCATTTCGGTAATACGTTTTCGAAATGCACCATGTCCGAGAACTTTTGTAATTATAACCTCATCTCCCGTTTTAATATCAGAAAGGTATGTATTATTTGTAGTCATCTTAGAATATAATTTGGCAAGTTATAGCAAAATAAGTCATATAGAGTTTATTATATTGGGATTCAACATACTTACAATACTTATTTTGAACAGATTAAAAGCAGATAGTTTTGCTAGATGCATTGATTTTATTTTGACCACAAAGATACTTATTTAGATTGATTCTAAAGACTGAAAACTCAAAAAATCTCAAAATAAATAATTAACGATTTAAAACCTGCATAATAATTTAGATAAATTACACTTAGCATGCAAATTAAGCAGTTACATTTTAAATATCAACATTGGAACATTTATAATCTTTTAAAACCAGTATTTATATGTTTTTAAATGCGATATTAGTACATAATATTAATTTATATTTAATTACTTTTACGAGCAAAACCAGATTAATTCGTCATTATCAATTTCAAATCGAGAAGAATACCATGAAACACATTTTAAAGAAAATTGTCCCGCTTCTGATAAGAATTAAAAAAAGTAAATTATTAAAAAAAATCGCATTTATTAGTTTGGGATTGAGCTCAACCATTTGGTTTATTGTGCGTGTAATTCCAAAACCATCACGGGCTGCATATCCTTGTATGCGAGCTTCTGCACCTATCATGTCGGCATTTGTATTATACCTTATTTCATTGTTTGGAGGCGTAACAGCTTGGATGAAAGCTAAAACATTTATCAAAAATAGGAAATACGGTTATGCTACACTTTTTACTTTAATTGCCTTAACTTTTACAGTTATTATTACTGTGCAAAACTCAGACAGACTTTATTCTCAAGTAATTTCGATATTGAACCCTCCAAAAATGATGACTGCTAAAAATGAACCGATTGGAGTTGCAAAAGGTATTTTTCCAGGCAGAGTTGCCTGGGTTCACAATCCGGGCGTTTCCAATTGGGATGGAAAAACAGGCTTCTGGTTCGAGGATCGCTGGAATTCGCAAGGCAAAGCAAATCAGATGGTCATCGATGCACTTACAGCTTTAACTGGCGAGAAAGATGTAAAAAATGCTTGGAAAAAATTATTCATATCATTTAACAAGTCGAAGAACAAAGGAAATCATGGTTATGCTAACTCTGAAAAAATAGCGATAAAAATAAATCAGAACAATACATATTCTCACGAAAACAGTCCTGAAATTAATGCCTCACCACAACTAATATACTCGTTACTTAAGAGTTTGATTAATGATGGTGGAGTTCCTCAAAATAAAATTACAGTTTTTGATGCCAGTCGTTTCATTACAGATTTTCTGTTCGATAAATGTCATGCAGATTTTCCAAATGTTATTTTCGTAGACAATGTTGGCGGTAATGGTCGTACAAAATCTAAGTACAAATTAGATGCTATTCATTATTCAAAAGACAATGGCAATTTAGCACGTGGGTTAGCAACTTGTGCCATTGAAGCTGATTATTTAATTAATGTAGCTCTACTAAAGGGGCATGTAGGACAAGGAGTTACACTTTGTGCTAAGAATTGGTATGGAGTTACCAATATTAATAATGATTGGAGAAAGAATTTTCATAACAACTTTGGGCAGGATTCAAATGGTGGTTTTAAATATATGACTTTTGTTGATTATATGGGCCACAAAGATCTTGGCGGGAAAACAATGCTATATTTCATTGATGGGTTGTATGGTTCAAAATTGGTAAACGGATTACCAAAACCAAAATGGAATATGAAACCGTTTAATGGAAACTGGCCATGTAGCTTATTGGCTTCGCAAGATCCTGTAGCTATTGATGCGGTTGGGCTTGACTTTATTTCAAATGAATGGCCGGATGCTGTTGATATGAATTATGCCGATGAATATTTATTGGAAGCAGCTAAAGCTAACAATCCACCTTCGGGAACTATATATGATCCTAGTAAAAATGGTATCAAATTAAAAAGCCTAGGAGTTTTAGAACATTGGAATAATGCAACCGATAAGCAATATAGCCGAAATCTTGGTAAAAAAACAGGGATAGAACTAGTAGCAACTAAATAAATTTTATATTTTCATAATCTATTCATAATCAAACAAATGAAAACTTCAAAATTAATATTATTATTTTATTTATTTTTGGCACTCACAAGCCAAGCCATTACAAAAAGTAGTTTTCTTATTCAAAATGTGCCAAACAGAAATATCATTTCATTAAACGGGAAATGGAATTATATTATAGATCCGTACGAAACTGGCTATTATGATTACCGTTATAAGCCTTACGACGAATCACCAAACCCGGGAAATGGGGCCTTCTATTTGGATAAGAAACAAACAGATAAAACGGAATTAATTGAATATTCATTTGATAAGTCACCAACACTCTGGGTTCCGGGCGATTGGAACTCGCAAGACGACAAATTGCTTTATTATGAAGGGACAATTTGGTATCGACGGCTTTTCGATTATGCTAAATCATCTCCCAACAATCGGGTCTTTGTTCATTTTGGTGCTGCAAATTACGAGAGTGATGTTTATTTAAATGGGAAAAAACTTGGGAAGCATATTGGGGGCTTTACACCATTTAACTACGAAATTACCAACCTACTTAAAGAAAAAGGTAATTCGTTGGTTGTAAAAGTTGATAATAAACGCAAACGTGAAGGAGTGCCCACACTCAATACAGATTGGTGGAATTATGGCGGTCTTACCCGGGATGTAAACTTGGTTGAAGTTCCCAGCACTTTTATTCAAGATTATTTTGTTCAATTAAAAAAGGGAACTACCAATGAAATTGCAGGATTTGTGCAACTTAATGGATATGTTTTACAGCAAACTGTAAAAATAAGAATTCCAGAATTAAAAATATCAACTGAAGTTAAAACGGATTCTACAGGCAAGGCCATATTTACTCTCAATCCACAAAAAATAGAACGTTGGTGTCCTGAAGATCCAAAATTATATCAGGTTGAAATTACATGTGAAGATAATAAAGTAATTGATAAAATTGGTTTCCGTACAATTGAAACCAAAGGAACTGACATTTTGCTAAATGGAAAATCTATTTTTCTGCGTGGAATTTGTATACATGAGGAAAATGCTTTACGAGGTGGTAGGGCATATTCTGAACAAGATGCACAAATGCTTTTAAATTCAGCCAAAGAGCTCAACTGCAATTATGTGCGACTTGCCCATTACCCTCATAATGAATATATGATTCGAAAAGCAGACGAAATGGGAATTATGGTTTGGGAAGAAAATCCTGTTTACTGGACCATCCAATGGGATAATCCTGAAACGCTTGCCAACGCAACTCAACAATTGACTGATGAAATATCGCGAGATAAAAACCGGGCGTGTGTTATAATTTGGTCTATGGCCAATGAGACCCCTGTGAGTGATGCTCGCACAAATTTTCTGAAAACGCTTGCTAATAAAGCTCGTTTATTGGATAATACAAGATTAATTTCTGCAGCACTTGAAACACACGGAAATCCAGCAAATCCGAATGAACGAATTGTAGAAGATCCATTTGCAGATTATGTTGATATTGTCAATTTTAATGAGTATGTTGGCTGGTATGATGGTTTACCGGATAAATGCGATAATATTAGCTGGACTATCAAGTACAATAAACCAGTTATGATAAGTGAATTTGGTGCCGGTGCTCTTCAAGGATTACACGGCGATGCGCTAACACGATGGACAGAAGAGTATCAGGAGGATGTGTATGTCCGAACATTAAAAATGCTTTCAAAAATACCACAATTCAGAGGTGTAACTCCTTGGATTTTATACGATTTTCGATCTCCAAAGCGTGTATTACCCAATATTCAGGATGGGTGGAATAGAAAAGGTGTAATAGGTCAGAATGGAACAAAAAAGAAAGCATTCTATGTTTTGAGAAAATTCTATGATGAGATGGAGCAAAAGTATACTAAAAAATAAAGTTGCTTAAATATCACCTACAAAAAATGCCTCATTAAAATCATGAGGCATTTTTTTGAACTGAAATAAATTTAGAACTTCAAATCCTGTACTTTCAAAGCAACATTTCCTTTTAAGTTTGCCTGTATCCGAACAGCTCCAGGTATTAAAGACAAGCTAGTGACGCTAAGATTATTCATTTTCCCTTGCAAAACCACTCCATCAGTAATTGTATAATTAGCAAGCATCTGATTTACCTGATTTTTCATCGTTTCCAAATTACTTTTAATAGGATAAGTCAGATATGGGGTTATTTTTTTTAAAATCATTCCATGCAATAACCAACTAGCCGATTTAACTAACGCGTTTGAAGTTTTCACACTAAATTGAGGTTCAGTGATCTCAACTGCCAATTTATCAGGATTGTAAACCATGTTACCCGTAAAATAAATTCTACCTTTTAGTGAACCAATAACATCTGCAATAAAAACAGCTTTGCCATCACTCCCAAAAACAGATAAATCAGTGATTGTTATTGTTTTATTTCCTTCGGAAAAAGTTTTATTTAATAATTCTTTTTTAGCTAAATCCGAAATTTTATCAAAGGTTACATCTGCACCGATATTCAAGTTAAATTGTTGTGCCGGCCTGTTTACATATTTAAATGGTGGTAAGGGCACTAATTCATTTGCTGAAGGTTGAGCACCCATAAACGACTCAATTTGGGCATAAAGCGCAACCGCCATATTAAGTTTGGTTCCGCTTGTAGTGAAAGGTGATACATAAATATCTTTTGGCGTAATCCGGACCCAAAGATTGTTTTCCGAATTAACTTCTCGGGGTTTTTGAACTTCTAACCAAGCTTGTGAAATGTATTTTTTGAGATCTATAGATTCGTCTAACGATTTATCTATTTGTGTTGTAATTAATTTATCACATTGAGATAAAGCTAAACTTGCAATGGGTGTAACAGGAACATTAACTCCTACAATATTTAATTTTGGTGTTTCAATCCATTCATAACCAGAACCAATAGTTTTCGATATTAATTTCCAGTTTTTATCAAAGCTAACAGCAGTTTTATACGTTAGAGCTATGCTTCCAGTTGCTTCATACTGATCTCCAATAACATAACCGAATTTTTCGACCTTCCATGCAAACCGGGACCAAACTTTAAGTGGAACACGATATTCAATTACATTGTTATTAATCGTAAAAGTAAAATTTTGAGCCTTCCATACTTTAATTGATAAATCCTTATTAGAAATGTTAGAACCTTGAAAAATCAGTCCGTTCATTTTTTTATTAATTGCTGACTCCAATTTCTTAACATCCAATTCAACTTGCAATGGTAGTTCTGACATTGCCGGAGAAAGGTTGGATGGTAAATAAGACTCCTTTGGCTTTTCTATTTGCAACGTTTTACACGCTGTAAACAATGAGCTAACAATAGCTATTGACACGAAAATAATTAGTTTTTTCACTTAAGTTATATTTAAAAATTTCAATCGCAAAATTAACTCATTTTGATGAGAATCTATCATAAAAAAAATAAAAGATGAGGATGAGGATAAAGAATAAGATAAAAAAACCTGCATAAAAAATATGCAGGTCATTTTAAATAATTTTATTTTTTCAACAATGCAAAATCAATCACTTCCATTATATCATTAACAAAGTGGAACTTAAGCCCTTTCAAATAAACAGGTTTAATTTCATCGATATCTTTTTGATTTTCTGCACAAAGAATAATATCTGTAATTCCTGCGCGTTTTGCAGCTAAAATTTTTTCCTTAATTCCTCCTACAGGAAGTACTTTACCACGCAATGTAATTTCACCTGTCATAGCCAGGTTTTTCCTTACTTTTCGTTTTGTAAAAGCAGAAACAAGCGCCGTGGCCATAGTAACTCCGGCTGAAGGTCCATCTTTTGGAATTGCACCTTCCGGAACGTGAATATGTACATTCCAATCTTCAAAAAGTTGGCTGTCAATTTCTAATTTTTCAGCGTGTGCTTTAATATATTCGAGTGCCAATATAGCCGATTCTTTCATCACTTCGCCCAAATTTCCAGTAAGCGTTAAGTGCGGAGATTTACTTTTGCTCAAACTCGATTCAATAAATAAAATTTCGCCACCAACTTGTGTCCAAGCCAACCCTGTTACAACCCCTGTGTATTCATTCCCCTGATATTTATCACGGCTGTATCTCGGAACTCCAAGGTAAGTTTTTAAATCATCAATCGTCAATTCAGTGTTATATTTTTCTTTCGTTGCAACTCGCTTTGCAATTTTACGCATTAACCCTGCAATTTGTCTATCTAACTCACGAACGCCCGATTCACGGGTATAAGATTCAATTAATTGATTGATTACAGGTTTGGGTAAAGCCAAATCAGATTCTTTCAAACCATGATTTTCAAGTTCCTTGGAAATAAGATGCCGAACAGCAATTTCAATCTTTTCTTCTTGCGTGTAACCGCTAACTTCAATCAATTCCATTCGGTCAAGCAATGGACGAGGTATGGTACTTAAATTATTGGCAGTGGCAATAAAGAGCACTTTTGACAAATCAAAATCCACATCCAGATAATTATCATGGAATGCTGTGTTTTGTTCGGGATCCAACACTTCAAGTAACGCTGAAGAAGGATCACCTTTATAATCAGTAGTTATTTTATCAATTTCGTCCAAAACAAAAACCGGATTTGCCGATTCTGCTTTTTGGATATTTTGCATAATTCGTCCAGGCAAAGCACCAATATAGGTTCGGCGATGACCGCGAATTTCAGCTTCATCGTGCAATCCACCTAACGAAACTCGTACATATTTTCTGTTTAATGCCGTGGCAATAGATTTTCCTAACGAAGTTTTTCCGACTCCGGGAGGACCATATAAACAGATAATTGGGGATTTCATATCTCCTTTTAATTTAAGCACTGCCAAATGTTCCAGGATTCTATCTTTCACAGTATCCATGCCAAAATGATCCTTATTCAGAACTTTTTGAGCATTCTTTAAGTTGAAGTTATCCTTAGTAAACTCGTTCCAAGGTAAATCAAGCATAGTTTCTATGTAGTTCAGTTGTGTCGAATAGTCTGGTGAATGCTGACTCATTCGTTCCAACTTCTTCAATTCCTTTTCAAAAATTTTAGCTGTTGGTTCACTCCATTTTTTTTCAATTGCTCTATCTCTGAAATCTGCCACATCCTCTTCGGGAGAACCGCCACCCAATTCATTCTGAATGGTTTTCATTTGTTGTTGCAAAAAATATTCACGTTGTTGTTGGTCAATTCCTTCTTTGGCTTTATTTTGAATCGACATTTTTATTTCAAGCAATTGTGATTCTTTATTTAAAAGTTCAAGTAACTGATATCCACGTTCCATCACTTCATCAATTTCTAAAAGCCGTTGCTTCTCCTTTACATTTAATCCAAAGTTAACGCAAACATAGTTAATTAAAAACACTGGATTTTCAATATTTCTAATAGCAAAAGCCATTTCAGGTGAAATTGCACCTGAATCATTTATTATATTAATAGCCAAATCTTTAATTGATGATACAAGTGCTATAAATAATCCATCTGTAGGATCTGGCATAACATCTTCAACCAAATCTACTTTAGCCTTCATATATGGTTTTATGGTTTCCAATTCACCTAAATGAAATCTGCGTTTGCCTTCTAAAATTACTGTTGTAGAATTATCGGGCATTTCGAGTATTCGCACCACACTTGCCACTGTTCCCATCGGAAAAAGTTGATCAATTGTTGGATCATCGAGTTTTTTATCAATTTGAGAACATACTCCGATGAGAGTTTCATTGTCTTGAGCTGCACGAATCAGCTTTAAAGATTTTGAGCGTGCAACCGAAACCGGAAGTAAAACTCCAGGATATAAAACCATATTGCGCAAAGGAAGTATTGGCAGTACATCGCCAGAATTTATGTTCAAGTCGTATGAACGCTCATCAAGCGATATTATTGGAAACATATCGGATGATCCTAGCATGTCATCAGAAAACAGATTGTCAAATGGATTGCTCATTATAATGAATATGGGTATTATTACTGCCAATGTGGCATAATGTATTTTGTTTACAATTTAATGGATATAGCTACTAACGCTTAAAGCCAATGTTATAGCTAATTTCAAAATCAACGACATAATTACATGTCAATTGCTATGCCAAAAAAAAATTATGGCAAATTCGAAATTTGAAAAATAAATGAATAAAATTTCTATGGAGTATTAATGGAGTCTCAATATAATACCAATCTTTGCAAAGCGTAAAGATTTATTTGAAATTCTGACCAAAAGCTTTCGCTGTCATTTCTTCTACCTTAACTCGCCAAACCTTCACATTGATTAAAGCCGGTTTGGAATATTTAAAGGATCTATCTGTATAGTTTTTCATTGTAATGTTCAACGCTTCCATTTTTTCATTCAAATCATCAATAAAAGTAACTGATCCTTTGCATATTACACTTTTCGCCAACATACTATAACTACAAGCCACATCAGGGTGTTGATACACTAATTTCCTTTCACTACAAAATGTCGCGCAAATTTTATTGTTAAGTGCTAACAAGTTCAAATGCTTGCCTTCGGGAGCAGAGTGCAATATAATTTCCCCATTCGAATATCCAAAGTTCATTGGGAATACATAGGGAGTTCCGTCGGCTTCTGTTATTCCAACAAAACACACATCGCATTGATTTATAATATCTTCTATTTCAATTTTCTCCGTTATTATACTAGTTCTCATACTTTTTGTTTTAGTAGACAAATGTATGAAAAATCGATGATATAAGATTATATGCTTTAATCTTATTTCAAAAAATGTTAACTTAAAACCAGATTTTTGCACACTATTGTTGTTATTGTGCGAATAATTAATATCTTTGTCCTAAATTTATAATATTTAGGATATGAAAAGAACACTCTTTACTTTAATTTTACTGATTGCATTTAGTATTATAGGTTTTGCTCAGGCTGACAAAATCATTGGAAGATGGAAAACCATTGATGACAAAGATGGTAGTGCCAAGTCAATTGTTTATATTTTCAAAGCCACTAATGGAAAATACTATGGTAAAATTGAAAAATTATTCAAAGAACCCGAAAAAATATGTGCGGAATGTGAAGGTACCAATAAGAATCAGCCTATATTAGGAATGATGATAATCAATAATTTAGTTGAAAAAGATGCTAAACTTACAGGCGGAACAATTCTTGATCCTAATAATGGAAAAATATATAAATGTAATTTAAGTATTGGAGCCGATGGGGAGAAATTAAATGTGCGTGGATCACTTGACAGAGGTGGTTGGATTGGTCGATCACAAACCTGGTTAAGAATAAAATGACTTTAAGTGAGTCATTTTTATATATAACCTCAATCAAAAACGGTTCAATTCAATACGATAAAGTTAATTAATGCTAATGTGACGAAAAAACTTAGCAAATGTGTTGTACAACATAAATTATTGCTATACATTTGCACTGTGTTTTTCATGGTATTAGATTTAAGGTTAACTAAAAGATTGGGTTGTCGCGAGACAACCTTTCTTGTTTTATATACGTTTCATCAAAAATGTATGTAAAGCGATAACCTTAAAATGTATCATTATAATGATATTGAAGATTGAAATATTTCGATTAATTTTTATTTTCGGAAGATAATTCGGTTTAACTCTATGGAATTCAAGCAAAATACGGTTCAGTTTTGCAATTGTTTTTGGTGCTTTTGTTTGAATTGAGTTTCATACAACAATAAAGAACGAACTCCGATTGAAGAACGAAATTACAATTAACATTAAAACGTAATTTTTCAAATATATAAAACTATTATAAAAGCAATTGTAAATAATTAAACAAATCATTATCTTTGCAATAAAAACACAACTGCATACATAAATTATCTTTAGAAATGTCCAATACTAAGAAAATGCTTATTGAAGTTGCACGACAACTTTTTGCCAAAAATGGGAAAAAAGATGTTACCATGAATGATATTGCTGAAGCATCTAAGAAAGGACGTCGTACATTATACACCTATTTTAACAACAAAGAAGAGATTTATAAAGCAGTTATTGACAAGGAATTGGATAAGATATTGGAAAGAATGAAATTGGTGTCACTTCAAAAAAACGAGCCCGATGTTAAACTCACCAACCATATTCTGACACATTTGGATGCTGTTAAAGACACTGTAAACAGAAACGGTTCATTAAGGGCTGATTTTTTTAGAGATATTTTTGAAGTTGAGCGTAAACGCCGAAAAATTGACATTCAGGAAATCTCACTTATTCGAGCAATTGTTGCAGAAGGTATTGAAAAAAATATTTTCAAAAAAATGGATATTGATTTGTCTTCAATAATCATTTTCTACGCCATTAAAGGAATGGAAGTGCCATACATTAGACAAAACATAAGTTCCGAATTCGAAAAAAACAAGAATAGCATTGTGGAATTCGTATTTATGGGAATTAAAAAGAAACAATTCTAACAATCAATTCTGATTAAACTCCACATATTTCATACCACCATTTGATTGGCTGTAAATGGAGTCTCTTAACTTACAACTACATTCGCATTTGCCATTTTCCAATAAACCACTTCTGCTCAACAAATCAAATTCTATTTTGAAGTTTTCAGAGAATATTCCATCCTGTAAATTATCTTCAATCTGCTTTGTTGTCCACCATTTAGTTTGTTCAATAACTTCAGGATTCAACTTATACTCTGTTTGCAAACAGCTTACAAATAAGAAGGCATATTGTTTTTCATTTTTACTTTCGACCGTATAATTTGAGAGATACATAAATTTGAAGTTACTAAGAGCGTACTTCTCTTTAGCAGACCTGTCTATACATTGCTCTATGGTTTCGCCCATCTTTACATGATTCGAAATGGATGTATCCCACATACTGGGTGATTGTGTATCGTCTGAATTGCATTTTTTTAACAAAACCATATTTTTATCAACCAACAGAACTCTAACCACCGGATGCATATATTTCTTTTCGTCATTCAGACTAGTAAGATGTTGAATACTTCCTATAATCTTACCATGAATACTAACTATTGGCCACCATTCTTCCCGAATTAATTTAGACCGAATAATTTGAACCCTTAAAATCTCGTATATTGTCAAAAAAGTCAAAATACCAACATATATGTATTGCAACTGCAAGAGATATAATTTTTCAGCTCTAACAAGTGTATGCACTAAAACATAAGTGGAAATATACGTGGTTAAAACAATGAACAATGCCCAAATTACACGATATAATTCTTCAAAATTATTTGTCATTGGGATTAAATATGAAATAATCCGCAAAAAAACTTTTTGAATCTGCTTTCGGAATAAAATGAAAATGAGAAAAAAAGAAGCAATCACTAATTCATCGCCAAGGTCATGAATAATAACTGATTTGAAAATTAAAACTATCAATTTAGATATGACACTTACCACAATAAATAACAGTGTGAAAATTAAGTGCCAGGTAAAAATCCTATTATAAACAAAATTTACATATACCAAAAGAATCAATGCCACCGGAAATGAGATTTTCCAGGCAATATTCATTCCCCAAAAATCATCCACAACTAAAAATAAAAGTATCGGTAATAAATGAAAAATTGGATTGAAAAAAGACTCTTTGATTTGCTTTCTAAGCTTTTTCATAATTATAAACTATATCATCGAGTTAGTAACAACCATTCAATAAAATAAGTTTAATCTTTGCTTAAATTGCTTGTTAAAGAGCTAAAACGTCATTATTCGACTAACATATTTACCAATGATATCAAATTCAATATTAACAACAGTACCCACTTTAATTTGATGAAAATTAGTATGCTCGTGAGTATATGGAATAATAGCCACTTGAAAGCTGTTGTCAGTTGGATTGCAGACAGTAAGGCTTACACCATTTACAGTCACAGAGCCTTTATCAACAGTCATATAACCACGTTTGGCCATTTCTTTATTAAACGGGTATTCGAAAGTAAAGTACCAACTTCCTTCGGCTTCTTTTACTTCGGTGCAAATAGCAGTTTGATCTACATGACCTTGTACAATATGTCCATCCAATCTACCATTCATTAGCATACTTCGTTCTAAATTCACTTTACTTCCGGGGATAAGTAAACCTAAATTTGTCCGGTCAAGCGTTTCCTTAATTGCTGTAACAGTGTAATTGTCATTAGTTTTCGATACAACTGTCAGACAAACTCCATTGTGTGCTACACTTTGATCAATTTTGAGTTCAGCTGTAAATGAACACGACATAGTTATATGAAGATTCTCCTGATCTTTTTTTAATGCAACTACCTGAGCTGCTTCTTCTATTATTCCTGAAAACATATTATATTATTTACTATTTTTCTATAAATGAACTTATTATCTAATTTATTTACGATCTCGATACACTTTTCACGCCTTTAATAACTTTTATTTTTTTAATTATAACATCCAGGTCATTTGTGTCGTTTACCATAATTGTAAGGTTGCCTTGAAATAGTCCTGCATTAGAATCTATTGATATTGAACGCAATAGAATACTTTTTTCCTTTGAAATGAGCGACGTAATATTTGTTACAATTCCAATATCATCGTGCCCAACAATCCGCAACGTAATTGGATATTGCGATCCAACAGATTTGCCTGACCAACGTGCCTTTACAATGCGGTACCCAAAACGTGCAATCATTTGCGGAGCGTTTGGACAATCAGTTTTATGAATCTTGATACCACCTGCAACTGCCACAAATCCAAAAACATCATCGCCATAAATTGGATTACAACATTTTGCCAGTCGAAAATCAACTCCTTTCAAATCTTCACCAATAACCAATACATCATCTTTGCCCGAGGTATCAATTGCTTCAGGTTCCTTTAAAAATGAATCTGCTCTTCTAACTTCTGGTTGATCTAAAACTGTTGGCTTATCCAAATCCATATAAGCATCACGAACCACGTGCATATCAAGGTTTTCGCGTGCAATTTCCTGATAAAAGTCACTTACGGTTTTAAAACCTTTTTTCTTAGCTAACCTGGATATTTTTCCATCGTCAAGATCAATCTTCCAGTTTTTAAAACGACGGATGAGGGTTTCTCTCCCAATTTCGGCATCTTTAAACTCAACTTCTTTGAGTGCCTGACGGATTTTTGTTTTAGCTTTGGATGTTGTTACAACATTTAGCCATGCCGGATTTGGTTTCTGGGTGGGCGAAGTTAGCACTTCTACCTGATCACCATTATTCAGCACATATTTTATTGTCATATTTTTCCCGTTCACCTTCGCTCCTACACATTTACATCCAAGAGCAGAGTGAATGGAAAACGCAAAATCCAGTGCAGTTGCACCTTTTGGCAGTTTATGTAAATCACCATTCGGTGTAAACACAAAAACTTCTTTGTCGTACAAATTCAATTTAAACTCATCCATAAAGTCGACCGCATTCAATTCCGGATTTTCCAAAATTTCACGAATGCTTCTCAACCACTCATCCATCCCCGATTCACTTTTAATCCCCTTGTATTTCCAATGTGCGGCAAGTCCTTTTTCAGCAACTTCATCCATCCTGACTGTGCGGATTTGAACTTCTACCCATTTACCTTCGGGTCCTAACACAGTTGTATGAAGGCTTTCATATCCATTTGTTTTAGGAATGGAAAGCCAATCGCGAAGCCGTTTGGGGTTAGGTTGATACATATCTGCAACAATAGAATATGCTTGCCAACATGCAGCTTTTTCTTTTTCTAAAGGGACATCAAAAATAATACGAATAGCAAATAAATCGTATATATTTTCAAAAGCAGTATTTTGTTTCTTTATTTTAGAGTAAATAGAATGAATGGATTTTGTACGACCTTTAATTGAAAATTCGAATCCAATGTCATTCAATTTTTCCTTTAACGGCGTGATAAAATTATTTATAAACTGATCGCGTGAACGTTTGGTTTCGTTTAGTTTATGCGCTATTTCCCTATAAATATCGCGATTGGTATGTTTCAATGATAAATCTTCCAACTCAGTCTTCACTGCGTACAGACCCATACGATGAGCCAACGGAGCATATAAAAATGAAGCTTCACGAGCTATATTCTGTCTTTTATCTTCTGAAAATGAATCAAGCGTACGCATGATTTGTAAATGTTCGGCAATAATAATGAGAATTACTCGCACATCTTCTGCAAAAGTCAGGAATAATTTTCTGAAATTTTCTGTTTCAAGTGAAGCGTTTCGTTCGTACAATTCACCAACCCGCATCATCCCTTGAATTATTGATAAAACTTGCGTGTTGAATTTTGATTCTATCTCAGCAACGCTAATTTCTTTTTTTTCAACCAATTCGTGAAGCAAGACACTCAAAACTGCTGACTTTCCAAGCCCAATTTCATCTAATACAATTTCTACAATCTGAATTTTGTCGACAATTGAACGACTTTCATTAATTTCATCAGGAGGAAACTTTGTAAAATAACTAGTCAAAATTGCTCTCAACTCTTTTCGCTCTTCTGGAGAAAATAGATTAGCATGTGAATGAAGAATCCGGCTATATAGAACTCGAAATGAAGTATTATTTTGCAAAGTCATGATTCGGATTTTTAATTTTAAACTTTTGTAATTAAATGAATTATAAATAGTTAGAACTATGTTTAGGCTAATTATACTTCCTTATTTACTTCAACTCTTCAGCTTTATTTAGGTTTCAATGACTAAATCTTAGTACAGCTTTTTTTGAAATGCAAAGATACGATACAAAATCAAAAGATTCCATCAGACAATAGAAAAAAGAGAAAAGCCAATCAGATTATTGACCCAATTCCAAATAAAATAAGTACTAATAAGTAAGTATTGAATTTTCTTTCCTAAATTTGCAAAGTTCATTCATCATGCAAATCTTAGCTAATTTTTCCCTATTTTTACAAGATAACAAAATGGAACAGAATACAACTTCAACAAATAATAATTTATATAGTTTATCCATACGAATCAGTTCGGATGGATTTTCTTTATCGGTTTTTGACGAATCGAAGTTATTACTTACTTTTAAAAAAATAAATATATCATTTGGAAAACTATCAATCATTGAAATAGTTGAAATAATTAAGAAGGAAACTCAATTGTATTACAGGAATATAAATTTAATCTACGAGTCGGATATATATGCCATAATACCTGATTCAATCTTTAAGCCTGAGAATGCAAGCGACTTCTTATACTTACAACACGAACCTGTAAAAAATGATCAGATTATTTCAAATTCAATACCTACGTGGGGAGTTGTGAATACTTTTACAATTCCTGATTCCATTCAAAACGCACTACACCAAGTATTTCCATACACTACAATTCAGCATCACTTAAGCTTTTTCTTAACCGACAATATAAAAATGCAAAGTGCTGACTGCCTTTATATCTGGACGAGGCACAAAATGATGGACATAGTCGTTATAAAAAATGGAAAACTACAATTAATAAACAGTTTTTCGTATCAAACTCCCGAAGACTTTGCGTATTTTACACTTAACGTTTTCGAACAATTAATGCTGGATATTGAAAATTGTAAGGTTTATTTATTCAATGCTGAGACAAAAACAAACATCAAAAAAACGTTGGAAGAATATCTTTCTGTAATTAGTAGCCAATAATCGCTTTAACAAAAAATAAGGTATGCGAATAATAAGTGGAAAATATAAAGGTAGAAGAATAAACGCTCCAAGCAATATCACTGCTCGTCCTACAACCGACTTTGCAAAAGAAGGATTATTTAATTTATTGAATAACCGAATTGATTTTGAGGAAATTGATGTACTCGATTTGTTCGCTGGAACAGGCAGCATCAGCATTGAATTCGTTTCGCGCGATTGCAAAAATGTAATTAGCATTGAGCAAAATGACCGACATTGCAACTTTATACGTAAAATTTGCACTGACCTAAAAATAAGCAATCTGTCACTTATAAAAACTGACGTATTCAAGTTTATTGGCAGTTGTCACACTCAGTTCGATATGATTTTTGCCGACCCGCCTTATGAATTAGGGAATATTGCTGAAATTCCAAGCATTATATTCTCACATAATTTACTTAAATCCGAAGGACTTTTTGTGTTGGAACATTCAGCCAAAAATAACTTCACAAATCATCCCAACTTTGTTGACCACAGGAATTACGGAAACGTAAACTTCAGCTTTTTTGAAAATTTAACCCAAACAACAATATAAATTTAAAATCACAGATAATTATTCCCCATTTAAATAGTGCAACTGATATTCAATCACACTATTTATTGTAAAGAAAAGAGAATCTTTGATTTAATTTCTAAAAGTTGTATTTTAGTTCAAAGCTATTGTTTCTTCAACACAAAAGCAGTTCTGGCAGGGATATATAACTTTAGCCATTCCTTTCCTAAAGGTTCATTTGGAATTGCCAAAGTAATATGAGCAATACTCTCATCAATCAAATTAAAACCTCCAAAAATAGATTCGTCAGTATTAAGAATTACTTTGTAGGTACCCTTTTCGGCCATAATTCCATAATCTGTAAATGATTTAAAACCATTAAAATTAAATACAAATACCAAATCACCACGCTGATAAGCCAAAACCTGATCGCCTTCGTTACTCCAGAGTTGTTGAACCGGAGTTTCATTGAACTGTGAAACTGAGTTAATTAATGCAATCATGGCCTGATCAAATTTACCCAACGCGTTATAGAGATATTTTTCGTTATCAACCAAATTCCACTGACGACGGGCATATTTGTGCGACCAACCATTTCCTTCGCGAGGAAAATCAATCCACTCAGGATGTCCAAATTCATTTCCCATAAAGTTCAAATAACCGCCGTTAATTGTTGTGGCGGTAATAAGTCGAATCATTTTATGTAGAGCAATTCCCCTATCCACCACGAGTGTACTGTCACCACGTTGCATGTGCCAATACATTTCGGCATCTATCAAGCGGAAAATAATTGTTTTATCACCTACCAAAGCCTGGTCATGACTTTCGGCATAGCTGATGGTTTTTTCGTCTGGACGTCGGTTGGTCAATTCCCAAAAGATAGTTCCAACTTTCCAATCTTCATCTTTTACCTCTTTAATCATTTTGATCCAAAAATCAGGAATTCCCATTGCCATCCGGTAATCGAAACCAATACCGCCATCAGCCACTTTCGTTGCCAAACCAGGCATTCCGCTTACTTCTTCGGCCACAGTTAATGCATTCGGGTTAACTTCGTGAATCAATTTATTAGCCAGAGTCAGATAGCAAATCGCATCGCCATCCTGATTCATATTATAATAAGAATCGTATCCATTAAAATCTTCGCCCAAACCATGACTGCGATAAAGCATTGACGTTACCCCATCAAAACGGTAGCCGTCAAATTTATATTCTTCCAGCCAAAATTTGCAATTTGAAAGAAGAAAATGAAGTACCGATGGTTTTGCATAATCGAAACAAAGCGAATCCCAAGCCGGATGTTCGCGCCTTGAGCCACCATGAAAATATTGGTAAGGTGTTCCGTCAAAACGACCCAATCCTTCCACTTCGTTGCGCACAGCATGCGAATGAACAATGTCCATGATAACCGAAATTCCCATTCCGTGAGCATCATCAATTAAATGTTTGAGCTCTTCGGGTGTGCCAAAGCGCGATGAAGCAGCAAAAAAACTGGAAACGTGATAACCGAAAGAACCATAATACGGATGTTCCTGAATGGCCATTATTTGTATGCAGTTGTATCCATCTCGCTGAATTCGGGGTAAAACTGACGTTCGAAACTCTTCGTAAGTAGAGACTTTTTCTTCTGCGCTCGACATACCTATATGGCATTCGTAAATCAAAAGAGGATCAGTTTGGGGTTTGAATTTGTTATTTTTAAATTTGTAGGGCTGAAAAGGACTCCAAACCTGTGCACTAAAAATCTTCGTATATTCGTCCTGCACAACTCTACGCGCCCAAGCCGGAATACGTTCACCACTTCCTCCATCCCATTCCACCAATAATTTATAAAGTTGTGAGTGTGCAATGGCATAATCCGGCAAGCGTATTTCCCAAATACCATTTTGAATTTTCTTTAACTGATAGTCGGGATGACGCTGCCAATTATTAAAATCTCCTATTAAAAAAATGGCGGTAGCATTTGGAGCCCATTCACGAAAAACCCAACCATCCGACAGACGATGCATTCCAAAATATAAATAACCGGTAGCGAAATCGGACAAAGTCTGACCTTCGGACACCAATTTTTTTTCTACACTTTCAAAATACTCATAACGCCCATTAATTGCTCCAGCATAAGGTGCCAACCAGGGATCGGATTTAATAATAGCAAGATCTTTCATACATTCAAGTTTTAAACCTGCATTTTTAAAAACTTGTTCGAAAACAAGATTTTGAAAAATGAACAGTATCGTTAATTAAAATCATCCAAATCACTCCATCAACTTATATATTTAACCCGTAGTGCATTTAGACCACAAGTGATTTTAGATTGTTGATATTTCTGTTTAATAATTTGTTTATCATTTGAATAACCGTTACAGCGGTGATTTTTGATAGTATTCTTGTTTTATATCCGTCAAAAGACTTAGCGT
>JARLGX010000039.1 GCA_031292575.1 Paludibacter sp. | reverse complement strand
GCTTTTTCACTTGCCAGTTCAAAGTTGTCTATTAAAAATTCAAAATCACTTTCATCATCTGCGAATAAAACATAAGCCAAAAAAGCCTCTTCGTTTACTAACTCATCAGCGTGTCCGATTTTTTGCCTAATGGTCATTTTCAAATCCTGTTGTAAATTTAATCGTGCCAGCATAATTCCCAAAAGAGATACTTTTGTATTTTCCGATTCAATGAGTGTCAGACAATTAATTTCTTTCCTTTTAAGGTCTAAAACTGTCTTAATTATAACATTAACATCCCAAATGGTGAGATCTATGTTCAACTGAAGCAGAAGCTGCAAATTACCTAATTTTCGTAATTTGATAAGTGTGACCAATGCTTCGGAACGTAACACATTATTTTTTCGTTTTGCCAGCTTAAGTATATATTTGTCGTATCCTTCCAGTTGAAAATCAGAAATAATTTTTAATGCAAATAATTTTTTACGCAAATAAGGAGAGTGTAAATAAGCACGGATTAAATAATCGAAATGAGACTCGTTATAGATTCTCCGTGTTTTTTCCCAAACTTCACCAACTGTCTGAGTACGAATTCTTCGAAGCGTATTAAGAAATATCCGTTTGGCGTAATCATCTTTCAAAGCCTTGCGAAAACCTGCAATCTCAGGATTATTCTCTTTGTAGTTGAATTCTCTGTCGGAATATAAATAGCTTACTAAACCCGTTGCAAAATGTTCTTCGTATTTGTATCTGATTTTCTTACGTATTCTTTTGTTTCTTTTATAAAATGTGATAAGTATAAGTAATAAAATGCTGATAATAAAGAACGTGAAAATAAAATACTCAGCGCTGTATAACCATACTGGCAAAGTCTCTAATTTTGTATAATACAGGTTTTTTAGTCGAAATGACTCCCATTTAACTTGAGGAACACTATAAAAATAGCTCCCGAAAACGATTAATGCAAAAAAAATCGCAAAGGCTAACCTGATTGACCAATACTGGATGTATAGTTTTAGTGTTTTCATTATTTTAGTCTGAGTTTGTAGCCCAACTCTACAGTATACCGGTTTCTAAACTGATTGGTGACAAATTCTTCTCGTGTATATCCTAACCCGATATGCACATCAGAAATTCGGCTTAGCATGAAGTTCTTTTCAATTTTCAAGTTATAAGCTGTTAACTGATTGAAACTTCCGTTTTGTGTTATAGCGTATCTGTCATCGGGTGAATTCCCAAATCCAAGTTCCAACCCCCAATAGGTCATTTCGTTCTTTCCAAAAAGTCTGTAACTACCTATCAAAGACAAAGATTTGGTTTTGTTTTCGGTGGTATAAACATAGAATGGACGCAATGCCACCCAACTTTTACCGATATATTTTTCTAAATGCCCTGTCAGAATTAAAACCTGTGAAGTTGGATAATTCATATACCGGCCACCAATCGAAACTTCTGATATGTATTTTAAAGGAACATAATATTCAAAACCAACACGGTGATGGGGAAATAATAAATTATCAAATGCATACCCATAATTGAAATACATGTATTGGTCATGATTCAGTTGAAGGTAAAAGTCGGTTTCTAACTGAACATCATTTTTATTAAACCGGTTAGCATAATTGGCTCTAAACCCTAACGTTTGTTTACCCACCCTAAACGAATAACCCAACGAACCTAAATGTTGTGGAAGACCATTGTCAAAAAAATCCAGCTTATAGTTAGCGTAGACTATATGGGTATTCCGTTTGATAAGTAAATTGCTGTACAGACTATTTATCGGTTCATCGGTCATGTATATTCTATTTTTGGGTAATTCGGCGAAGCTTATTCCATCGGTATATAATTTCAGTTCACTATAAGCAATCAGCCGTTTTTTAAAGATACCTTTAGACGAATAGTTTTGTTTTTCAGCCTCGGTGCAACTTTGTAAAAGTGCCTTGTATTGATGCGAGCGCAATAATATATTGGTCCACGATTCATAAAAGTCGGCTTGATGGTAGTTGATCTCTTGTGCCTTGTGAATGTAAATCAAGGCCGAATCATTCTTTTCCTGCCACGAGTATACGTTGGCAATAAAAACCAGTATATCACCCCGGTGGGGATCAGTTTGAAGTGCTTTTTTTGCACTTTCAACGGCCTGAACGTATTGCTTATTTCTGGAACTATAAATTGCCTTCGAAAAAATTGAGTCAGTATTTATCTGAGCAGATAATCCGCTTCCAAAAAGCAGAAAGAGAAAGAAAAAAACAATGAATGGTTTTCTCATACTGCCGATTTGTAGGTTTGTTGGCCAATTAAAGTCATAATTTCATCGATTACCTGGTACGGATCAAATGGTTTATTCAGAATACGGGTTGCACCCATTTCGTATGCCTTGTAAATATAGGCATTCGTCTGAATTTCAGGGAAGAACCAAACCGGAGAGAGAACACCTTTTTTCAACCGGAGATACTGAATGACTTCAATGCTTGACATTCTTGACATACCGCCATCCACAATGACCAATTTACATGAACCGGCATCCAGTTTATCATCAATCTCCTGAATCGATTTGCAGATGTCAATCCGAATATCTTGCAGCTTACTGCTTAGTAATGGAATTATCAAATTCCAAAACAAATACTCATCCGAAACTATAGTTATGTTTGTTTTCATATTGGTAAAAGATTAGAACTTTGTTAATATGATGTTTAAAAGAAAGGTACGCCACGATTTGATATAAATCAATAATAGAAAGAGCACTACAGTTTATTATATCTACAAATATATACACAAAACCAAATTTATATTCATATCTACTTGATATAGTACTGTTTGTAGCATTATTTCTGAACCAGTCGCAATTATTACAACCTATAAATGAAAAATGTATTTATTCTGAATATAAAAAATAGGATGAAAACGAAATACAAACCCATCCAAATAAAACTAAGAATTTGATAATCTGTGATATTATCTCAGTTCAAAAATTATTTTTCAGTCCTTACAACCCGAATAATGAATGCTATTTGAATTATTATTACATTTCTTTGATTTATAAATTAATTGCTACTAAAAATAAAATTATGTTGACAACTAACTTGTTTTAAAATTACAGGAGGTAATTTATATTTTATTTACGTATATGAAACAACAATTAAATTTATTTAACTCATTATTGACATTTTATATCAGTAACAATAAAATTGCACTACAAGAAAATCGGATATTAAGCTACTGGCGTAGCATTTAGTTTAACGATGGATTCTTTTCTTTACAACGTTGATTGAATAGTGGGGGCGCGACTTCAAGTTGCACTACCACTACGGCTCCCAGTTTCAAGAAATACAATTCACCTGCTTAGTGATGAAGGTGTTTCAAAAGGCGTTCTTTTCGTTTATAAAATTATATATTGAAAAGTATCTTCGAGCTGCAAGCCCGGTATATACTAGCCCAATGCAAAACGAAGTGGCTCATTTGGTTTATGATGGGAATATAAGTTCGTTATGAAAATGAGTTTATATTAAAACAGCATCAACCTTTACAGCCAAACAAGCCGGACAGAAAGTGGAAGTAAAAATTGCCGCCAAAGGAGGCAACTTAAAACCAACCGGCCGGAAATATAAAATCATTGTGGTAACCGACAAAGGAACTGTTGAAACAGGCTGGACAACCAACACGAAAGTTTCGGTAAAATTACCCGAATAAGTTATTGCTAAAGCCTGTTCTATAAAATAACCCGTCTTCAATTGGATTGAGGACGGGTTATTTGTGTTTCTCTATAGCTTCAACCCCTATTGGGGGGGGGGGGGGTGGGCGACTTGAAGTAGTACTACTTATAGTGCGTTTAGTTACAAGAAATCTAGTTCCCATGCTTATTGTTGGCTTCACTTGAAGTGAAGCCAACAATAGTCTATACAAGAAATCAAAAACAAAATAGCCCACTTATCAATATCAAAGCATATTCGGATTCCTTAACCTCCTCCTATTGGGGGCGCGACTTAAAGTCGCACTACCAATAATCAATGCCGCACTACCACTACTCCTTTTTATTCCTTGCTCACCCTATAAATTGAATTTGTCTATTTCGGATTAAAAATCCTTATAATACATACAGTTGGGATAACATATCCCAACGACAAACACCATTCTTTACTCTTTTAATGAACATATCCGCAAGGACAAACAACCGGCACGAAAGTTTCGGTGAAATTGCCCGAATAAGGTATTGCTAAAGCCCGTTCTATAAAATAACCCGCCTTCAATTGGATTGAGGACGGGTTATTTGTGTAATGATGCGTCAAACCGGTTAAAGCGGTTAGACGCAATACCGCTTAACCATTTTAAGTAGCTTGTCGGATGTGATACATCGTTATCTTCTTAACACATCACTAATTTGCGCCATCCTTAAGAAGAAACTGTTGCACCGCTGTCACATATTCCCCATCAACGTCGGATATATGCATTAATAACCATTTTCGCATAAAAATTACTATTTGGTTAACTAGTACCGGATTGTTGTAATTGTTAGCCATTCTGAATCCTTTAATTTTTTGAATAAAAAACTCATGTTGAATAACATGAAGTTCAAAATTAGGCGCGTTTGATTTTTCAATCAAGGCTTCTTCTGTTTGAAAATGATAATGAGCGTACTCTTGTAACTCGTTGATAACATTCAATAGTTCCCCTTCATTTTCTGCTTTTCTGCTCAATTGCAAGATTGTATCAAATATTTCGAAAAACCTTTTGTGTTGTTTGTCAATAACCTCAATGTTTAGCAAGAAACTATTATTCCAGGTTTGGGTTATTGCTGTTTGATTTTTAGTTTCGTTCATAAGATCATGGTTTAATTGTGGAATTAGTTCCCTTTTTATTAGTAAATCCGGTTCGAGTCATATCCCCCCATCCTTTTTTATTTTTCTTAAAAAAGAAATCGTAATTTCCCGACAAAGAAAAAAGCATATTCAATGGTTGATATATCAGCATCTCGAGAAATATAAAAATAAAAGCCTGTAGAATATAACTCATTCCCTGATATTTATTATAGGTATATGCTTCGAAAAACACGGCAAATAATGAGTACATGACCGAAAAAGAAAATACAAAAAGTAATAGAATTACAAATACATAATGATTGAGCATACCCAATAGTATTATAACTACAAAATAAAGAATACCAAAGAATTGAAGTATGGGAGCTAACCATTCAAAAAAGACCCAATAAGGAAAACTTACCATACCAATAAGTCCGTATTTAGGATTAAAAAACATGTTCTTGTGTTTGAGTATGGTATCAATCCCACCACGCGTCCATCGGTTTCGTTGTCTCGAAAGGATTTTATACGATTCAGGCACTTCTGTCCAACACAATGGATCAGGGATAAAGGCTACACGGTATTTTTTATTTTCAACTTCGTGCATATACTTGCGCAGTCTGACCACCAATTCCAAATCTTCACCAACAGTTGTTTTGTCATACCCCCCTACTTTGATAACTCTTTTCCTATCGAAAAGACCGAATGCGCCTGAAATAATCAGCAGTCCGTTGAGCTTGCTCCAGGCCATTCTCCCCATTGTGAATGCCCTGAAATACTCCAAAACTTGAAACTTCGCCCAAAAATTGCGGGCATAATTTACTTTTACTATTTTGCCGTCTGCCACCTCGCACGAATTTGCAATTCGAACAACTCCCCCCGAAGCAATTACAACATGCTCACTATCATCCAAAAAAGGTTTCACCATTTTCAATAATGCATCAGGTTCAATAATACAGTCAACATCCAAAGCCATGAATAAATCGTTTTGTGCAACGTTGATACCGGCATTCAGCGCATCGGCTTTACCGCCATTTTCTTTGTCTACTACAATTACATGATTATATGCGGGATTGGTTGATTTGTAAATGGCTCTTATAGGGGCACTGGTTAAATTCGATTCATAGGCTTTGTTCACTTTTATCAGGTCGAAATGAGCTATGATTTTTGACAATGTATTATCCTTACTCCCATCATTGACTATAATAATTTCGAAGTTTTGATATTGCAATGCTAACAAACACTTTACATTTTCAATTATTGTTTTTTCTTCGTTGTAAGCCGGAGCAATAATTGAAATTGATGGAAGTTTTTGAAAAGCCAGCATCGATTTATAATCCACATACCTATTTTTAGTGATGTAATTTTTAAGTTCCTGCACGGATAATACGGCCGTAAGAATATAAATTACAAACAATATGCAGGCATAGATGAAAAAAAAACTATTTAGCGATCCAATAACATTAATAACGTTCATAGTGTACTGATTATAAATTGAAATCCAAAACCTGAGAGCAAATTCTTCTGATCGTTGTGTTTTCAGAGCGTTTAAATTGCGTAATAGCATTTAAATCCAATTCAACTAATACGCGTATAGCTTCTAATTTGGATCTGAATGATTTATTTTCGACAACCCATTCTAAAAATTGTATGGCAGTGGATTTGACGGGATGCAATGCCATTGCCTTAATAATGCTAATTTCAGCTTTTTCACTTGCCAGTTCAAAGTTGTCTATTAAAAATTCAAAATCACTTTCATCATCTGCGAATAAAACATAAGCCAAAAAAGCCTCTTCGTTTACTAACTCATCAGCGTGTCCGATTTTTTGCCTAATGGTCATTTTC
>JARLGX010000006.1 GCA_031292575.1 Paludibacter sp. | reverse complement strand
AGTACAAAGAAAAATACTTGAAAATAATAATCCTATTGCTGGATGGAAGCAAATCATGGCACAATTTATTATTATCTTTGAACAAAGATGGAATATCAATTAATTATCCTTTTCTGACACAGTTTATTGAATAGACCCTGAAGATAATACTTTATAAAGACAGAATAATCTCAATTTCAATAATGTTTAATTTAAAATTTATAGCCTATGAATGAAAAAAGAAAATTTACGTGTAAACTGGAAGATGTACCTGCCATAGCCGGTTATCTTGCTTTGCGTTTACGAGCCGATTTGATTGATTTTGCCGATTTTTCGGATGTTTTTTCCGAAAATTATGTAACAGGTCTGGTTGCAAAAACTACTCAATGCAATCAATTGATTTCGTCGAATGTATTGACCAAAGAGATTAAAACTCTTACCGATCAGATTGGCAACAAAGCCAAATCACTGCGAGTAATGCTTAATAAACTCGATGTATATCTGGATATGGCTGATGGACAAATGACTGTTAGTGCAAAATCTATTGGAACAAAACTTGTACGTGACAGTATTGAAACTGGAAATTCTGAAGGCATAGTGGCTCAAATCCGTCGCTTGCTGGTAGGTGTGAATAACAATGCGGCAGTGCTTCAGAGTAAAGGACTAAAACCGGCTTTGATAGCCGAGATGAGCCAACTGGCCGACGATATGGAGAGTTTGGGTAACGAACAAAACTTTAAAATTACGGAACGAAATCGGCATACCGACGAGAACATTGCTGCTTTTAATGAACTTTGGGATATGAACGTGTTTATAACCGATACCGGAAAAGCACTTTATAAAGGAGTAGATGCTACCAAGCTCAGCGATTATACAATGACCACTATCCTCAAACGAATAGGAACAGGGAAAAGTGGAAACACCAATACGCCCGAAACGCCTGCCACATAAATTAGAAATCCCCTCATGGTAATGAAACCACGAGGGGATTTTTTTTGATTGTGATGAAAGGAAAAACGACTAATTAAAAAAAAGGAGAATGCCAAATGACACTCTCCTTTAAAATGATTTATTGGTTTTTGTTAGAATGTTACTCTCAGACCAATTTGACCATGCCAACGGCTTAAGAAATCGCTTACGTACACTTGAGTACTCTGATAGGAATAAGTAGGAACCTGATTCCCATTTGCATCAGCGGTAAGTTTGGTTACTTTAAGCGGAGTTACATTATAAGTGCTTGAATAAACCGTTCCCCAATTGTGGTTAATCATATTACCAATGTTCATAATATCAAATGTGAGGGAGATTTTTTCACCTTTGTTCTTCAGGTAGAAGAAATCTTCGGCCAAATGAAGGTCAAAATGATTTTCCCATGGAGCACTGTTCGAATAACGTGGAGCATACATTCCGCGATGATCTTTGGCATAAGAATCGTTTGCAATCCAGTTAGCAAAACTTGTTTTGTCAGTCGGAGAAACAAATGTCATTTTATCCAATTCTGCAATTGTTGGAATATAAAGTTGCGAATTACCATACTGTCCGTCGTTGTTGAAATCGGCAGATTCATTCATGGTCAAACTGTAACGCATACCGTTCGATCCATTGTAAATCAATGACACTACCGTAGCCAAACGTCCATTAGCATATTTAGGAGTAGTATAGGTAGCAGAAGCCAATACCCTGTTTGGAACATCGAATATAGAATAAGATAGTTCGTTCGGATCATTTGGGTTGATTGAGTAGTTGTATTTCCAGTTGGAATAAGCTACAGAACTAGTTCCATCGTTAACCGAATAAGCATGACCAAATGTATAACTTGCCATCAGGTCAAGACCAAAATTGAAGCTCTTTTCAAATTTGCTACTTAAAGAGTAAGTGTACCCTTTATTGGTGTTTTTTAAATTAATAATTGCATAATAGCTGCCTGCATTTCTCGAGAAATAAGTAGTAGCTGAATTTGCATCATCGGTACTTACTGCATACACTTTTTTACCGTTGTCGGTCAGCGCCAAGTTTTGGAACAAAACATTATTCATTGTTTTGGAGAATAATCCTTCCAATGTCATTTTTACATCACCCGGCAATACTTGTTCTAAAGCTAAATTTGAACGGAATACTTGTGGATATTTAAAGTCTTTCGATACCGTATTAATTGTTGGTTTCGAAGCTGTACCTGTTGCCGATTGCATGGCGCCAATCGGATTATTCCAATAAGTTGCAAATGAAGGTGCACTTGTGTTAATAGTAGTACCTTTCATTTCCATTCCGGTATTGCTCCATACGTTTGACAACCATACAAAAGGCACACGTCCGGTAAACAGTCCTGTTCCACCACGAAGCAATGTATTATGGCTATCGTCGGTATACCAACGGAATCCAATGCGTGGTGAAATCATGATTTTCGGAGATGGAACTTCACCCACTTTCACACCATAAGTTGTAGCATAACTGCTTGCATTAAATGTCGAATCCACGCTTGGCGAATTGAAAGCCATTGGTAAATCAAACCGAACGCCATAAGTTACGTTTAAATTGTTTGATATATTCCATTTGTCCTGAGCATACGCTCCAAATTCTCCTGCTTTAACTGTAGCTGCCCATTTGTAGCTACCTGTGAGGGCATAATCAGAATAATTGTAAACAAATTGTTTTGTGTTATTAGCCAGAAAATCGTTCAAAGAATTGAAAGTATAAGCACCGTTACTTGCCTGAATAAACAGGTTGTACATATTATAAAGCTCGTTGTGAGTACCAAAAGTGAAGGTGTGGTCACCCTTGTACCACGACAAGTTGTCTTCAATGGTATAAATATCCTGATTCAACACATTGGCACCCGAAGAGTATTCTGTCCCTATATTGGCACTGTATTTTCCTGTGCTCCATGAGTTGGTAGTTGAGTTATATGTACCACCGAGATTATTAATAGTTACCGTTGGACCTTGGTAAGGTACTTCTCTGTTGTCACGTACAAAAGTAACTCCAGCACGGGCCTCGTTGTACAACGAATTGTTGATATGTGAATTTAATTCAGCAACAAATGAATTTGTTTTGTCAATCATTCTGTATCCGCTGTTATTAAAATAAAAACTTGTACCACCCGAACCATTAATATCTTTGTAAGAATCATTTAATTGGTAACGAAATGAAAATTTATTATTTTGATTTATGTTCCAGTCAATACGTCCTAAAAGTGACAATCCTTGCGTGTTAAGGTTTCTTCTCCCGTAAGTGTCGTTAAAACCGGTAACTGAGGAATATCTGTCGTCAATAGTTTTTGCTTCGGCTGTCGAAATATAGGCAGGAATATATCCCGGATAATAGCTTGAAGGATAAGAATCGTATTTGTATTCAGCACTTGCGAAGAAGAATAACTTATCTTTAATAATCGGTCCGCCAAATGTGAAACCGATTGTTTTTGTCGATTCCTGAGTCAATTTTGAAACAGTATCTTTTACCTGACTCCAGTTACTGTACATGTTTTGGTCAGTGTAATAACCATAAGCAGACCCTTTAAACTTGTTAGTACCTGATTTAGTGATTGCATTAATACCACCACCGGTAAAACCGCTTTGACGAACATCGAATGGAGCAATAACTACCTGAATTTCCTGAATAGCATCCAGAGAAATAGGATTGGCACTTGTTTGTCCACCGTTAGTGCCCGAACCCGCAAGTCCGAATACGTCATTACTTACCATACCGTCAATCTGGAAAGAATTGTAACGGTTATTTGAACCTGCAATAGAGATACCTCCGATTTTGGATATGGAAACTAATGGTGACATCTTAGCAATGTCGTAGATACTACGGTCAATGGTAGGACTATTGGTGATTTGTTGTTCATTAAAGTTGCTTGCAGCACCTCCCGCAGCATTTTTAACTCCTGAGTTGCCCTTAATAATTACTTCGCCAAGTTGTCTTGCAGATTCCTTTAATAATGCATCGTAAGTTGATGTTTCACCAAGTCCAAGTTGAACATCAGTAAACTCAACTTTATTGTAACCGATATAAGAAATTACAATCGTGTATGGACCACCTACACGCATACCCTGGATAAAATAGCGTCCTTTTTCGTTCGTTACAGCTCCATAAGTAGTTCCCGAGGGAGTGTGTGTAGCAATTACAGTAGCACCAATAATTGGTTCACCATTTGAACTCACTTTTCCGTAAATACCGGATGTAGTTACCTGTGCAATCATCGTTGAGGTAAAAAACAACAATAATGCAAATACTAAAAACTTAATTTGTTTAATCATAAAATAGTTTTTTTTGTTATTACTTAGTATTTAATTGATAATTATTTTAAAAAGAATAGATATTATTTGTTCTTGAAATAACTGTTTTGCGGCCTTTTAATTGATATAAGTTTATTTTTTTAATCAATTAATTGTTAAACCAATTAAACTTAGTTTTGATTTTATTAGTAGTTTGGACAAATGTAACACATTTCTTGTTAAGAGTAATGTCAAATTCATGAATATTTATCAACAATTTGTTGTTTAAAAATGACAGGTTTTTGTTTTTAAAAACAAAAATTTATACTAAAGTTTCGATTTGAAATTATTTAAATAAGAATTTTAGAAATAATTAGTTAACTGGACTGTTTTTGATTATTAATTGAAATTTATTATCTAAATTGCTATGTTAAGGATAAAATATATGTAATTAAAAAATATATTTTCTTTTTAATACCTGTTGGGTCAAATGAAACAGTAATATAACAATTAAACAGATTCCATCCATTAATCTAAACTTTCGTACATTTCAGTTTAATCAAAAAAAGACTACCTTTGCCTAAATTTTTACTGAAGCTTTCTATAAAGAATTATACATAGATTTCTTTTGTAGAATTTATAAAAAATAGATGCCTGACCTGCTAATAGATTCATAACAACTCATGTTATTGCCTGATGATATTATTTAAGGTAATTAAATTCAGTGCTTTGTTTGAAAATACACACATATAAATTGATTTAAAGTCTGTCATTATTCAAAAGAATTGAAACTGCCAGAGGATTTAAGTTTAAAAAATAAACAGTTATAAAACGAAACATTGATTCTTTCCGATTTTCAACAACTTTATGCTCACCATCCACAAGTTAAAGCACTTGTAAACTGGGCTTCTTCACTCGAACCGAATTTAAAAATTTCCGGTTTGAGTGGCTCATCATCTGCTATTGCAGTTGCTTCGCTTTTTAAAGCACATCCCAATACCCATATTTTGGTTATGGATGACCCCGATGAAGCTGCTTATCTTTATAATGATTTAAAACAGTTGCTCTCAATTGAAGATGTTTTTTACTATCCATCGTCTTTTAAAAGAGCAATTAAATTATCACAGTTGGACACATCGAATGAAATACTTCGTACAGAAGTATTGAATCAGTTGGCCAACACCAAACATCCGTGTGTAATTGTAACTTCACCTGAATCGTTGATGCAAAAAGTTGTTTCGGCCAAAAGTATGCAAAGCCGGATGTTAAGAATGCATGTTGGGGAAAATTTGAGTATTGACTTCATCGTGGAAATGCTCACAGAGTACCATTTTGAGCGGGTTGACTTTGTTTATGAGCCAGGGCAGTTTTCGGTGCGGGGTAGTATTGTAGATATATTTTCATTTGCCAACGAATTGCCATATCGATGTGATTTTTTTGGTGATGAAGTCGAATCTATCCGTATTTTTGACATTGAAACCCAACTTTCGCAAGAAAAGAAGACTGAAATCATCATCATTCCTGATTTACAGCTTGACACTGCCTCTCCTCATGTCTCACTTTTTGAATTTACACCTGCAAATACCTGGTTTAGTTTTTCTAATGTTTCATTTGTACGTGAACGCATTAATCAGTTGTACAATGAAGCATTGGTGAAAGCGAATGAGGTGGAACATAAAACTCCTCATTTGGCTAAAACGCAAATTACTGGTGACCAGTTTATGGATCAAATTCAATTATTTCGCAAGATGGAATGGGGTGAAAAAGCTCATTTTCAACATAAAACTACAATTTCATTTAATACATCGCCACAACCTATTTTTCATAAAAATTTTGATTTGGTGAGTGAAAATCTTACAAAATGGATAAACGATGGATATAAACTTTATATACTAAGTGATAGCGCAAAACAAACTGACCGGATTGCAGCGATATTTAAAGATCGTGGAGATGCAATTCCATTTCAACCTATTAAAAATACGTTGCACGAAGGTTTTATCGATCATGATTTATCATTGTTGTGTTACACCGATCATCAGATATTCGACCGTTTTCATAAATTCCAGCTTAAAACCGATAAAACTCGTTTAGGTAAAGTGGTTATGACTCTTAAAGAGTTAAACCAGTTTCAGGTAGGTGATTATATGGTTCATGTGGATCATGGAGTTGGTACTTTTGGTGGACTGGTAAGAACAAATGTAAACGGAAAAATGCAAGAAATGGTGAAGCTCGTCTACAAAGATGACGACATTATATTTGTAAGTATCCACGCGCTGCATCGCATATCAAAATACAAAGGAAAAGAAGGTGAATCGCCCAGAATAAATAAATTAGGGTCAGGTGCCTGGGAACGACTGAAAGAGCGTACAAAGACCAAAGTAAAAGATATAGCCCGTGAACTGATTAAACTCTATGCCAAACGAAAAGCGGAACAAGGTTTTCAATTTTCGCCGGATAGTTATTTGCAACAGGAGCTCGAAGCATCTTTTATTTACGAAGACACTCCCGATCAGGTAAAATCTACTGCAGATGTAAAAAAAGATATGGAATCTTCCCTGCCAATGGACCGGTTGGTATGCGGAGATGTTGGTTTTGGTAAAACTGAAATAGCAATCAGAGCCGCCTTTAAGGCAGTGACTGACAGCAAACAAGTTGCAGTGCTAGTGCCAACAACTGTGCTTGCCTTGCAGCATTATAACACGTTTAAAGAGCGATTAAAAGACTTCCCTTGCACAATTGAATATCTTAGTAGGGCAAGAACAAGTAAACAAACAAGTGATGTACTTGAAAGACTTACAAAAGGTCAGGTAGATATTGTGATCGGTACTCATAAACTGGTAGGGAAATCGGTAAAATTTAACGATTTGGGTCTTCTTATTATTGACGAAGAACAAAAATTCGGCGTAACTGTTAAGGAAAAATTAAAAGAAATGAAAGTGAATGTGGATACGCTTACAATGACTGCAACTCCCATTCCCCGAACTTTGCAGTTTTCATTAATGGGCGCTCGCGATTTATCCATAATAAATACTCCTCCACCAAACCGTTACCCTGTTCAGACAGAAATACATTTATTTGATGAAGATGTAATTCGTGAAGCAATTCAGATAGAAATGAACCGTAACGGACAAGTTTTCTTTGTAAACAATCGCATTCAGAATATTTATGTAATTGAAAACATGATCAAAAGGCTAGTTCCCGGTTGTAGGGTAGCAGTTGGTCATGGACAAATGCCTGCAGATAAACTAGAAGAAGTAATCGTTGATTTTATAGATTATGAATATGATGTATTAGTTGCAACAACCATTATTGAATCTGGAATTGATATTCCAAGTGTCAATACAATTATCATAAATAACGCTCATAATTTCGGATTAAGTGATTTGCACCAGTTAAGAGGTAGGGTAGGACGCAGTAACCGTAAAGCTTTTTGCTATTTAATAGCTCCAGAAATGAGTCTTTTAACTCCTGAAGCTCGCCGACGTTTGCAAGCGATAGAAACTTTTGCCGAATTAGGAAGTGGATTTAATATTGCGATGCAAGATTTAGACATTCGTGGAGCCGGAAATATGCTTGGGGCAGAGCAAAGCGGTTTTATTGCCGATTTGGGCTACGAAACATATCAAAAAATTCTTAATGAAGCAGTTCATGAATTGAAAGATGAAGAATTTGCCGATTTATACGCTGACGAACGCATAGAAAGTGAATCAACAACAGCATTTGTAACTGATTGTCAGATTGATTCAGATTTAGAAGTGCTGTTCTCTGCAAATTATATCGAAAATGTTTCGGAACGAATCAGTTTATATCGTGAATTGGATAATATTGAAACTGAGTCAGGATTAATTGAGTTTGAAAAACGGTTGGAAGACCGATTTGGAAAAATTCCGCCTGAAGGTCAAAGTCTGATTTTAGTAGTCCGATTACGTTGGCTGGCCATGCGGTTTGGAATTGAAAAATTGGTACTAAAAAATGAATCAATGTCAGCCTTCCTGGTTTCAAATCCGCAATCGCCTTATTATCATTCAGAAGTTTTCGGAAGTTTGTTACAATATATGACCACTCATCCGCGTAGATGCCAATTGCGTGAAAAAAATATGAGACGTTCTGTAGTGTTTTCAGATGTCAAAACAGTTGAAACAGCATGGAAAATTTTATCAGAGGTAGGTAGGTGAAAAAACCGCATTGCCGTTAGTTGAGAAAACTCCTATAAATAGGATTTGAGGTGTTGGTTCTCGTTGTAATCTGCCGTCCATAAAGGATACCCGGAGGCGCAGCCCGCCATTAAAAACCGAACATTACTCGTTAATTTTTTTAACGTTGAGTTTTCCAATCTCAGAACAATGCGGTTAGCTTTTCTATGCTGCAAATATATAGCATTATTTTCGAAAGTATTCGGTTTTAAACAATATTATAGAGTTAAAATGCAACTTTGTATGGTATTTTAACGTCTAAGCCATCTTTTAAAATGCGGTTTAAAAAAACACAAGCTAAAATTTCGTTATCTAAAAGAAAATATCTACTTTTGCAATTCTGATTAAAAAACCGAATTAACAAAAAGAAATTAATAATATAATTTTATGTCGAAAAAAGAGGAAAAAAAACACGACGAATTAGTAAATGTGGAGCATGCGTTAACTTCTACAGAAGCGTTTATTGAAAAATACCAAAAACAGATAATATTTGGAGTTGGTGCAGTTGTACTTATTGTATTATTAGCCTTGTCATTTCGTAATTTTTATTTGCAACCAAGAGAAGTAGCAGCTGAAAATGAAATGTATAAAGCCCAGGCCTTTTTCGCAAAAGATTCATTCCGTGTTGCACTTGAAGGTAATGGAATAGAATCTGTCGGTTTTAAAGAAATTACATCGGAATATGGAATCACTGCCTCTGGTAAACTTGCAGGTGCTTATGCAGGTATCTGTTATTATAAATTAGGACAATATGATAATGCGATTAAATACCTAACTCAATATAGTGCTGATGACTCTTATTTTGCTACTTCAGTTATTGGATTAATCGGTGATTGTTATGTGGAATTGGGTCAAACTTCAAAAGCTATAGGCTATTTTGATAAAGCTGCTGATAAAGATAACGCAGTAATAAGTCCTATATATTTGAAAAAAGCAGGTCTGGTGTATGAATCACTTAACCAACCAGAAAAAGCAGAAAAAGAATACACTAAGATAAAAGATAAATATCCGAAAAGCGCTGAGGCTGTTGATATTGACAAATATCTTGCACGTGTTCAAAAATAGTTTTTGAAACAACGATCAATAAATGAAAAGCTGCTTCAGTAAAAGGAAGTAGCTTTTTTAATACACCTACAATAATTTATAAAAATATGGCTACTAAATATCAAAATCTATCCGAATACAATGCAGAGTTAATGCCTGATAAGGAAACAGTTTCGAACCAGCATTATTCAATTGCCGTTGCCGATTGGAATCCTAAAATTACACATACAATGCTTCAGGGTGCTATAGACACGTTAGTATTGGTGGGAGTTAAAGAAGATAATATAAATGTTGTTCATGTACCGGGAACATTTGAATTGACATTTGCAGCAAAACAATTAATGAGTTCGGAAAAGTATAATGCAATAATAGTTCTTGGATGTGTTATTCAGGGTGACACACCACATTTCGATTATGTGTGTCAAAGTGTCACTTCAGGGATAACAGAATTAAATCTACGAGCAAATTCTTGTCCAGTTATTTTTGGCGTTCTCACAACCAATACCTTACAACAAGCACTCGATCGGTCGAGTGGAATACATGGAAATAAAGGCGTAGAAGCAGCCACAACAGCCATAAAAATGGCAAATATTCTTTGGTAGTTTAGATTTTTAAGCCTATCTTTGCACTGCTTTTGGAAAAATAATGGGCAGTTACCAAAGTGGCCAACTGGGGCTGACTGTAACTCAGCTGTCTTTCGACTTCGGAGGTTCGAATCCTTCACTGCCCACAAAAGAATACGTCAATTTATCAATGTGCTAATGTGCCAATATTGATAATGCAAATAAATTTTATTTGCAAATTGACATATTAGTTTATTAGCACATTACAATTGCGGAAGTAGCTCAGTTGATAGAGCATTAGCCTTCCAAGCTGAGGGTCGCGGGTTTGAGTCCCGTCTTCCGCTCTCAAAAACAAAAAGAGATTTTAACTTTGGTTAGAATCTCTTTTATTTTTAGCGGACCAATTATATTTGTAAGTGTAATCGAACAGAAAGAACATCAACAGGGCCCCTGTCTTTATTATACCCAGGATTTATAATGTGCTGATATGCAGCCGATAATGATATATTACTTGACATTTGAAACGAATAATAAAATTCAGTAAGATTTTCCAGAGAATAGTTCAGGTTGCCATCACCCAATTCAAAGCCCATACCGCCTGCTTTTAAATAGTTGAGATGCGGAGTTGATATTCCCGAAATAACATGTGCTAAACCTACATTGTCATTTGGTCTGTTCCAACGATTACCTGTAGCCGAAAGTCCTAAACTAACTGTACGATCTATTTCTGTAAATGCCCACGTTTCATTATTCCCATCATTCCAACCTGCTCTAAAAAAAACTCCCAAATCACTATTTATGGCTTGTTCAGCATTAAGACCAAATCCATATTTAGTGCGTCCATATTTTCTTGTATTTATAATGTCGGGAGATGTAGAATTGAGTGCTAAACTCTCATTATAATTTCCCATATTGCCATAATTGAGAAATGTGAATAATCTTACAGTTCCATTTTTACCTGAAAGGTTGTAATTATGGGTATATTCTATTGTGTGCGATCCAGCTTTATTAACATCCCAGTTCATAGCCATTCCATTCGCTACCGTAGGTAATAATGAGAAATCGTAACGTAACTCATTATTGGGCGTAACCCATTCTAAAACGATGCTTGGAGTGTAACCTCTTGTGTTGGCCGGAAAATCCCAAGCACCATTACTCATCAATGCCCAACTCATAAACTGAGTTCTCGGATCATGACTGTATTTGTTTTTGTCGAAAAAATCAGAAACACAAATTTTACCTATTGTAAGTGCAAGGTAGTTAGTTGGCACTTTCCCTGAAAGAGTATTTTGATCACTCTCATGATATTTATACTCATTATTTAAAGTTAAAATTTGAGTAAAATAGAGACGAGCCAATTCAAATGTAGGTGATGGATTCCCAATTCTATATGTTTCACCATTTGTGGAAGCACCAACACCAACTGAGCCACTTAAACCTGAACCTCCTGCAACTTCGGGATTGAAAAAAGCACTGGCACCTTTCCATAACCTAGCTCCAAGAAATAGTGTGAACGTTGTTGATATTTGTGACTCTTGCCGAGTGACTAAGCTGTTTGTACCACTATATTTTGCTGAGAATGTTGGTTTATACTGAGAAATAAAAGTGGATTGGCCATGGACTGTAAATCTTTCATCTTTTAATGAATCTGTGGCTTGTTGTGCATAGATTTGTAAGCTACTTATAATGAGTATTATAGTAGTGATATTAAACTTTTTCATATTGGTTTATTTCAAGTGATTGTAGATATAGCAATTGAAGTAATATAAAAAACTAAATTCTGATTGAAAGAAGTATTATTCATTGTTATATTTAAAAGAGGAACAAAACTTGAGGTCGATTATTAATTTTAAAAAATTATTTATTAAAATCGACCTCAGTTTATATTAAATCAGCTATTTATATTTTAGAAGAATGAAGAAGCAAAAAGTGCGATGGTGAGTCCTATTAATACAGAAATTGTGAACCACCCGAAAATATTTTGTAAAGGTTTATTTACATATTTTCCCATTACTTCTTTGTTATTCACAATTAAAATCATGCAAATTAAAACCACGGGGAGTAATACTCCATTTGCAACTTGCGACCACAAGGTGATTAAAATTAGTGGAGCGTTAGGAATTAGTATTATAGATGCTCCAATAATAATGATAAATGTGAATAACCAATAAAATTGAGGGGCTTCTTTCCACTTCTTGTCAATTCCAGCTTCAAATCCAAATGCTTCACAAACATAAAAAGCTGTAGCAACAGGCAAAATAGTAGCTGAAAAGATGGAGGCTATAAACAATCCGAAAGCAAAAGTTACTGATGCTAAATCGCCGGCGAGGGGTTTTAAAGCCATAGCAGCATCTTTCGCCTCGTTAATGGTAATTCCATTTACATGAAGTGTTGAAGCACAGGCAACAATAATAAAGAATGCAACAACAACGGTAATTACACTTCCAATAATTACGTCCCAAAGTGTATATTTGTAATCGGTAATTTTTAAGCCTTTCTCGATAACAGCCGATTGCATATAAAATTGCATCCAAGGTGCAATAGTTGTCCCAATTATTCCAATCACAATGACTAAATAATCTTTTGTATATTCAATTTCAGGTTTAATCATTGCCCGACCAATTTCATGCCAATGGGGTTTGCCTAAAAATGCTGAAACTACATATACAAGTAAAAATGCGCTGAAAATTAGAAAAACACGTTCACTAATTTTGTAAGTTCCTTTTACTACTAACCACCAAACAAGTAATGCTGAAATTGGTACACTTATATATTTACTTATGTTGAATACCTGCATACTGCCTGCAACCCCTGCAAATTCAGTGGTAGTATTACCAATATCTGCAATTAATAATCCTACAAAAATAAAGAAAGTAATTTTCACTCCGGCATTTTCGCGAATCAAATCGGCCAATCCTTTGCCGGTTACAATTCCCATACGAGCATTCATTTCCTGAACAACAACCAGTACTAAAAAAGCAGGAAACATAGTCCAAAGTAAATTATAACCATACAAAGCACCGGCTACAGAATAAGTAGTTATTCCACCTGCATCGTTATCAACGCTTCCAGTTATAATGCCCGGACCTAAAATTGCAAGAAAGATTAAAAGGGTTCGCCAAATATTTTTTCTTCTCTTGCTAAATTCTGAGTATTTAATTAACGCCACGACCGACCTCCTTTCTTTGTTTTTCCTTTTAACATTAAATCTTCTACAATATCATCAATTACAACCATGCCCATCAATGTATTCTCTGCATCGGTTACAGGAATAGCTAATAAATCGTATTTAGAAATAATTTCAGCAAGTGTATTTATCTTATCTTCATCAAACACGCGAATAAATTGTTTATTCATAATTTCTGATAAAGTCATTGTAGGTGAGGATATTACAAGATCTCTCAATGTGACAGTTGCAATTAATTTTTCTTCTTCATTCGTTATAAACAAAGAGTATATTGTATCGGCTTCTGGTTTTTGACGGCGCAATTCGTTCAGCGTTTCTTCTATGGTCATGCCCTCGCGGAAAGAAAGATAATCTGTTGTCATTAAGCTTCCTACTTCTTTATCTTCATATTCGAGTAACTCACGAACTTCCTCTGAAGATTCCTTTTCCATTTCGTTCAAAAGTAATTCTACTTTTTCATCTTCAAGTTCATCAAGTAAATCGGCTACCTCATCAGCAGGCATTTTTTCCAGTAAATCGGCAGCTTTTCCAATCGATAAGCTTTCGATAATTTGTGCTTGAGCATAAGGTTCCATTTCTTCCAATACATCAGCAGCCTTTTCTTCATCGAGCGATTCAAAAACCGTTTTTCGGGATTTAGATCCCATTTCTTCAATAATGTCAGCTAAGTCGGAAGGATGTAGAAGTTGAAGTTTATTTGTAGAATGAGAAAGCTTTATGTTAAAATTTGAGCTATCTAAGGCTTCAACATCATCCCACAATATATATTGTGTTGGCAAATTAAGTTTTACTATATTTAGTATGTCATTTACAAAATCAGCTATTCCTAATCTACGAAATAGACCTTCAGTTCCAATGTCAACAGCAATAGCAAAAGTGCCAGAGGGGATTGATACCAATCGTATATCGTTTACTCGTACAAGTTTTCTACCATTGATGTCAACTATTTGACGATCAAGGATATTTTTGACAAGTGGTAAACAATTTTCTATCTTTGATTCGGGTAAGAAATCAAGTTGAGAACATTTAAAAATAAAGTTTTTTCGTTTACTTTCAATTTTAATAAACTCAAAATTCAGATAACAGATTTCTCCTTTTATTTTGGTTTTAAGTCCAATAATAACCGGCCTGAAAGCTTCTTCGTGAGGTTGCCCTTGTTGAGTTGTATTTACAATTACGTCCATGACTTTCCCTAAACGTATTCCGTTCATGTCATAGATTTTACAGCCATTGATTTGGCTTAAGTAAAATGTGATTTGTGATGTCATTGTCACCTCCTTTTTTTTGTAGATATAGAAGGCTGACTGAGGGATTGATACGTTCAGACGACCTTTTAAATCAGGATGATTTTTACTAAATTTCGTATCGCAGGGTCGTCGTCCATTTTGGATTGTTTTTTTAATTTCGGCACAAAGGTAATCTAAATTCTTTTACACATTCTTGCTTCCTTAAAACTTTAACGCTTTTTTAATATGACAAAGTTACTATAGTTTAATCTTACTCAAAAACTTTTCAATGTTTACAACAACCCGTTCGTGAATGCATTCTCCAATTAAATCTCCCAATTTATCGGTTGCTTCAATTTTAAAAATATACTTTCTACCTTCATTTGAAATAATTGTTGCTTTACACGTAATTTCAGCGCCGATAGGACTAGCTTTCAAATGTTGCATATTTATCGAAATACCCACACTTGAACTTCCTTCGGGAGGCTCAATAAGCTGCATTGCTGTATTTTCCATTAACGCAATCAAAGCAGGAGTGGCATACACGGGTAGTAAGCCTGAACCATATTGCGAAGCTGTTTGATTTTCTTGTACTTGAATAGTTTGAGTTAGTGATTGGCTTTTCATGGTTGTGAGTTTTAAATTATATTACATCTCGGCTTTTGCTTTACTGAAAAAATATCTAGAACAAACTGCAAATACTATACCCCCAAAAATAGAAGCGTAAGCTGCGCCTGTAATCCCTAAAAAATAAAGGAATATACTAATGGTTACTATGTTGAATATAAGCGTTATAGAGCTAGTATAAACGTTATAATGAAGCTTTCCTAATCCGAAAATTGCACCATTTTGAAGTTGTGCCGATAAACGCAAACTCCAACCTATAGCCAGATATGGAAAGAATTGCATTGAGGGGTCATATTTTCCCACAAAGATTAGATGGAGTAATAATGGTGCAAAAGCTAAAGCTGCAAGTAACGTTAGTATGATTATCAGATAAAGCATTTTATTATAGCGGTTAAATGCAGTTGTAAATTCATTTTTTTGTTGTGATAATGAAGAAAAATATGGTATTGTAATTTGTTGTACTGTAGTAGGAATTAATTTTAATAAAACTGTTAATGTTAATGCAAAGCTATAAAATCCAATTTGATGCATGTCTTTTACAAAGAAATTTAAAAAAAGGATATCAACATAAGCAGAAATTTCTGAAAACAAATATGCAAACATAGATGTTTTTGCATATTTCCAATGTTGTGAAAAGTTCAAAAAACTTTTAGATGTATTAATTTTAAAATCGAAATGAGATGTATAGATTCGAAAACTAATGATGAGCATTAAGATAAAACTTAAGTTATAAGCCACATAATACCCTTTGATTCCATACCAGGATGTTAAAATCAGTATTGCAACTATTGATATTAACTTATTTGATATTGTAAGGTTTGATATTAATTTGATTTTTTTTGTTGCCTGAAAAAATGAAACAAAAACCATAAATATTGAATTGCTGAATAAAGGAAATAGTCCAAGGGGAATGAGCCATTGGATGAGCTTGTCTGATGAGAAAATTCTAAGAAAATTTAAAAATAGTATGATTATATAGAGACTTAATGTGGATAAAATTGTAAAAAATAATGCAGATTGAAAAAGTGAATTTTTTTCTTCATTGGTTCTGTTTTCTGAGCAAAGCTTAAGTGTAGACGCATTAAATCCCATCCCCGCAACAATCGAAAAAATGGACAAGTAAGTTTGGATAATTTTTATACGACCAATATCATCTGGCGATAATATTCCTGCAACAAATAGTTGCGAAGCAAAAGAAACGACTTGAATGAGTAAATTGGCCGACAACAAATGGAAAAATCCCTTTTGATGGATGTTTTTGAAAATATTTGTTATTTCGGATCGAATTAGCATTATTGGCTTTTTGAAATAATGAAGTGAGTTTATAAGTAAATAAATGATTTAAATTCATTTTTAATATTATCCCAGTTATATTTATTTCTAGAAATTTCGTAAGCATTCATACATACATGTTCGTAAAATTCCGGATTACTAATACACTTTTCGATGTAATTAGCGATAGACTTTGCATCGTTTGGATCGACTAATAATCCGAAATTGAATTCTTCAATTTCCTTTCGGATTGAGTGTAGATTAGAGTAAATTACAGGTCTGCCACACGCTAAATAATAAAACAATTTTATTGGTAGGCATAGATTATTTTCGAGATCTTTTTTCCTTAAATCGAAAAATATATGTGCACGTCCAATTTCTGAACAAAAATCCGTAAAGTCTAAATTGGCTTTGATATTTAGATGAACATTCCTGCACATTTGCGCGCTAATATTCTCGAAATAAATTTTATCTTTATCTGATGGAAAGCTGCCAATAATTTGTAAATTGAACAGGATATTTGGACATTGAATCGCTGCCTGATTTGTGGCTTTGACTACTGAATCAATTCCTTTGTCTGAATTAACAATTCCACTATAAAGCAGATTAACCTCATTACAAATTTTCTCAAACGGATAATTTTGAATATAATTGATATTTGGATAATAAGGAGTGAAAATAAAGCTTTTCCAAAAGAAAAGAATGCGAAATGGTAGTGATTTATAGTATTCACCAAAAATATAGCTATCCGATTTTAAACCAGCAACAAAATTCAGACTACTTAGAATTAAAAATTTGTAAAGCTTTTTAATTCCATGTTTTTTTGATAAATTTTTTTTTGCAGGATACCATTCAGTTACATCATAAATAATTCTTACTTTTTTAGTTTTTTTATATCTGAGAGAGGCAAAAACAGCTAAAGGTGTGTCACAAATAATAGTATCTGGTGAAAACTCCTTCAAAATTTTGATAATTTTAGAAGAAGTTGATTTTAAAGATAAATTTTTGTCGTTAAATGCATTTATTGTTATGTTTTTTGTACGCGTATTTTTGTCTGTTTTTGTTGATATAATTTGCACGTCAACCCCAGCGTTAGATAGACATTTTGCTTGATGATAATAAACGCGATCATCTAATGGTAGATGTGCTGTATTCAAAAATGCTATTTTTTTTTGCATGAAAAAATTTTAATACAGTTTGTTGAAAAATATCGTTTGTAATTTTTTTTGCATTAAAATTACTAATATATGTGCGTAAATTTTTTTGAAATCAATTCAAAATGAATGTGTTGTGGTTTAAGAACTTTATTTCGAATATAACCATTTTCTTAATTGTAAGAATGCCTTAAATGTTATAGAATTATGTTTTCTTATTCTGAAATAAGGTTTTTGAATTGAACCAAATTGACGAAAAGAATTTTCAATATTTTCGTGCATACTGCCTTCAAAATCAAATATTTTTGTTTGAGTCGAACGTAATTTTATTGCTTCAAAAATGATAAGTGTGGATGCCCCAGATGATCTAAATTCTTGATTTAAGGTTGAAATAAGATTGTATGAACAGTTATTATCCCAAACAATGAAATTTGCAGCGTGAATTTTTTTTTCATCATCGCGTGCTGCAATAATAATTCCTTGTTTTCGCAATAAACATTCTCTATATAGTGTAAGAAATAAGTTTTTGGAATAAAACACTTTCTTATTTGAATTTTTTAAATTTTGCTGTAATTCATTGTAAAATTCTTCACCAGTAAGTTCAAAGTCAATGAATAGGTTTTTTTTAGCTTTTGAAATTTGTTTTTTTTTTGCATAAGTAAATTGCTCAAAACATTTTTCAACATCTGAAATATCCTGGATTTGATAAGTATACCGTGTTGTTTGTGAAAATCCTTTCCAAAAGAATGGAAGCCAGTTGGTTATTGATGGATGAAAATTCTGATCGTAGTAACTAAATTTTAATTTTTCTAATTGTTTAATCAAATTAGTCATTACTTCTTTTTCGAAACGAATTTTTTCATTTTCAGATAAGTTTTCTTTATAATTTATCCAAATTCCATTGAATTGTGTTAGTTGAGGCTGTATAATTATTTTAAATCCCAGTTTTTTAATAAAATGATAAACTAGTACACCTTGAATTTTGCCGTTTTTTTCATAAATAAGTACATCCCAATTTTCATAATTACAAACAGCATCCATCCACCATGCTTGCATAAATAAAGGAATTGTTTTATCTTCTTCACACAAAGCATAAAACTTTTCTTTATTTGTTTGGTTTATTAGCATAGCTGAATTATGGTAAAATGTACTTTTTTATTTAAATATCAAAACAAAAGTAATTGATTTTTTTCACATTGCAATATGAATCTATTGGTAATTTCTAACGTTATAATTTCAATTTTATTCTTTGTTATGAGCAAACTCCAACATTTTTAATTTATTGTTTTTTTATTCAGAAAGAAAATCGTAATTTTGAACGTTCAAATTAATGTTAACATAAAGTCATGGCTAAAGAAGTAGTAGTAAATACCGGTGCGATGTATAATGCGCTGACCAATGGTAGTAAGATTGTTGGAAAAATATTTGCCGATAGTGATTTCCGAATTGATGGTGAAGTAGAAGGAATGATAACTTGTAACGGGAAAGTAGTTATTGGACAGAAAGGATTTTTAAAAGGCTCAATTTCTTGCGTAAATGCAGAAATAATTGGTACAGTTGAAGGAGACATTGTGGTAACTGAAACATTGTCTTTGAGAAGTTCTGCTGTAATTAAAGGAGAAGTAAAAACAAAAATTTTAATGGTTGAACCAAATGCAGTCTTCAATGGAACATGTTCAATGAAAGATGATTCGGTAAGTTCGCCAACAGTAGAATAAAAATTTGTACTGATAATTTTTTTAATAATTTTTCATATAAACGTTGAAGTTTTTTGCTTCAACGTTTTTGTTTATACTCTGAATTTTTAATAAATATGAGAAACATTACATACAATGCATTTGTAGTAGAAGAACTTAATGGTAAGTTCACCCAAACCATTCAAACTTTAACTACAAACAATCTGCCTGTTGGTGACATACTAATAAGAGTTCATTATTCATCAATCAATTACAAAGATGCACTCTCGGCCACTGGAAACAAAGGTGTTACTAAAAAATATCCTCACACACCAGGTATCGATGCGGCAGGAGTTGTTGAATTTTCCGAAAATGCTGCATATAAAATTGGAGATGAAGTAATTGTAACTGGTTATGATTTAGGGATGAACACTTCGGGAGGTTTTGGTCAATATATTCGTGTTCCAGCTGAATGGGTGATTAAACTCCCTGTTGGTCTAACATTAAAAGAGTCAATGATAATAGGAACTGCGGGTTTTACTGCTGGTATTTCTTTATTGCGTTTACACGATCTTGTTAAACCTGCTGATGGGAAAATAATAGTTACAGGTGCAACCGGTGGGGTCGGGTCTGTTGCTTTAATGTTGCTTTCAATGCTTGGCTATCAGACTGTTGCAGTTTCTGGTAAGGAGTCGGAATATGAATTTCTAAGACATCTTGGTGCTCATGAAATAATTTCAAGAGAAGAATTTCAAAATGAAGATAAAAGACCAATGCTCTCAGCAAAATATGCTGGAGCAATTGATACTGTTGGAGGCCCTATTTTGGAAAATATTCTTAAAACTCTTAACCCATTAGGTGCAGTTACAACTTGTGGAAGTGTTTCATCTACCGAATTGAACATGACTGTTTTTCCCTTTATTCTTCGTGGAATTTCATTGATTGGTATTTCCGCTCAAAATTATCCATTAGCTCTTCGTCAGTCACTTTGGGAAAAATTGGCAAAAGAATGGAAGCCAGATAACTTGTTTGATATTTATTCTGAAATCTCACTTAATGAATTAAAATCCAGAATAGATTTAATATTGGAAGGAAAATTGAAAGGAAGAACAATTATAAATATGACCAATGATATTTAAAATGAATAAAATATTCAAATAAATTATTGCAAATCAATCACTTTTGTATAAAAAAATTTATAGTTTAAGTTTAAATAATTGTAATTGTATTTTTAAAATCAAAGTTTCAAAATCTATTATTATTTAAATCTTTTTGATTAAAATATTTTTATTAATGGAAAAAAAAGCGCAATTTTGCATTTTATTTCTGAAAGCTTTTCAACCTCATTTATATTAACTTTTCTCAGAATGGCATTAGCGAACGAGAACTATTTAAAAACTCCCGAAATCTATGTTTTTGATGAAATAGAGAAGCAAGTTAACGCCTTCAAAGTATTACATCCCAATGCTAAAATCATTCGTTTAGGAGTAGGTGATGTGTCTCGTCCATTACCCAATGAAGTGGTTCAAGCTATGCACAAAGCTATTGACGAAATGTCTAAAGTTGAGACGTTTAGAGGTTATAGTCCACCACAAGGCTATGATTTTCTCATTGAAAAAATTTTAAAAGAGTATCGATCAATCGGGGTTTTTCTCGACAAAGAGAGCATTTTTGTTAACGATGGAGCTAAATCGGATATTGGAAATATCGGACATGTTTTAGGCCGTGATAATATCATTGCTATTGCGGATCCGGTTTACCCGGTGTATGAAAATGCAACGATTATGAGCGGTCGCGCAGGCGTACTGAATGATGATCAGAAATGGAGCAACGTGGTATATTTACGTTGTTCGGAAGAAACGGGATTTACACCAGAATTACCTTCAGAAAAGGTGGATGTTATTTATTTATGCAATCCAAATAATCCAACCGGAACTGTAATGAATAAAGTTGAGTTGAAACGTTGGGTTGATTATGCTATTGAACATCAAAGTATTATCGTGTATGATGCAGCCTATCAGGCTTATGTAAATGAGCCAGATGTACCCCGAAGTATTTATGAAATTAAGGGTGCAAAAAAAGTTGCAATAGAAATTCGGAGTTATTCAAAAACTGCTGGCTTTACAGGATTACGTTGTGGTTATTCCGTTTTTCCACAAGAATTGCTGGTCTATACAAAATATGGAGAAGAAGTGCCATTAATTAAACTTTGGAGCCGTAGGAATGCAAATTATACAAATGGTGTTTCATATATTGTACAACGTGGTGCTGAAGCAATATATTCAAGAAAAGGAAAAGCCGAAACGCAAGAACTTGTAAACTATTATTTGACAAATGCTTCTTTAATCAGAACTGAATTATTATCCATCGGATTTGACGTATATGGAGGAATAAGTTCACCTTATGTTTGGTTCAAAACAGCATATAATCAATCGTCCTGGAAATTTTTTCATCAATTGTTATATGAGAATCATATAATTGGAACTCCTGGCGTAGTTTTTGGATCATCAGGCGAAGGGTATATGAGATTTACAGGTTTTAGCAGCAGAGAGGATACTTTGCTCGCTTTAGAACGGTTAAGAAAAGGAATTTAAAGAAATTAAATTGAACAACATTTTGTTAATATCCGTTTTGATATTATTTAAATCAAATTTATAACAACTCAAAATAATCAAACCACTTCAAAATATAATTTGGTATTTTTGGAGTTTAACAAACAAAGAATATGTGTGGAATTGTAGGTTATATTGGTAACAAACAAGCTTATCCCATTCTTATAAAAGGTCTTCAACGACTTGAATATAGAGGATATGACAGTGCTGGGATTGCGTTAATTCATGGCGACAAATTAAATGTTTATAAAGCAAAAGGGAAAGTTTCTGACTTAATTCAGTTTGCAGAACAAAAGGATATTGAAGGAACAATTGGTATTGCACACACACGTTGGGCAACTCATGGTGAACCTAATCAGGTGAATGCTCACCCACATTATTCTCAATCAGAAGAATTGGCAATGATTCACAATGGTATTATTGAAAATTATGCCATTCTTAAAGAGGGTCTGAAAAAACATGGATTTACATTTTCAAGTCAAACAGATACCGAAGTTTTGGTTCAGTTGATTGAATACATAAAAAAATCAAATAATGTTGATTTGACAACTGCTGTACAGTTAGCACTTAATCAGGTAGTTGGTGCTTATGCCATCGCAATTATCGAAAAAGGCCATCCTGATATAATAGTAGCTGCCCGTAAAGGTAGTCCTTTAGTTGTTGGTATTGGGGAGGATGAGTTCTTTTTAGCTTCAGATGCTACACCTATTGTTGAATTTACCGATCAGGTAGTTTATATAGGTGAAGAGGAAGTTGTAACTCTCCAACGTGGCAAGCAGTTGAAAATTAAAACAATAGGTAACGTTGAAAAAACACCTGAGATTAAAAAACTCGAAATGACCTTGAGTCAGTTAGAGAAAGGTGGATTTCCTCATTTCATGATAAAAGAAATTTTTGAACAACCAAAAACATTGAGCGACAGTATGCGAGGTCGTGTTAATATTGATGAAAATCATATTACACTTGCCGGTTTTATCGATAATAAAGAAAAGTTTTTAAAAGCAAAACGCATTATCATTACAGCTTGTGGTACTTCGTGGCATGCTGGTTTGATTGGGAAATATGCTATTGAAGAATTTGCCCGCATTCCGGTAGAGGTAGAATATTCATCGGAGTTTCGATATCGTAAACCAGTAATTAACCAGGATGATATTGTTATTGCGATTTCACAATCTGGTGAAACAGCCGATACACTGGCTGCCGTGGAATTAGCAAAATCGAAAGGTGCCTTTATTTTTGGCATTTGTAATGTGGTTGGTTCGTCTATCCCACGTAACACTCATTCAGGCTGTTACACGCATGCCGGACCCGAAATTGGTGTTGCTTCAACAAAAGCGTTTACAGCTCAGGTTACTGTTCTGACGATGTTGGCAATGATGATTGGGAAAGAAAAAGGTACTCTTCCTGAAGAAGATTACCTGAAAATAGTGTATGAATTAGCCAGAATTCCTGAAAAAATTAAAAGTATTTTGAAACAGGACACTGTAATTGCTGAATTTTCAAAAACTTTCACGTATGCACAGAACTTCATTTATTTAGGTCGTGGCTATAACTTCCCTGTAGCTCTGGAAGGTGCCTTGAAACTGAAAGAAATTTCATATATCCATGCCGAAGGTTACCCCGCTGCAGAAATGAAACATGGACCTATTGCATTGATTAGTCAGGAAATGCCTGTGGTAGTTATTGCTCCAAGTGCTGGTATGTATGAAAAAGTAGTTAGTAATATTCAGGAAATAAAAGCTCGTAAAGGAAAAATTATTTCAATTGTTACCGAAGGTGATGTAGTAGTAAGTAATTTGTCGGATTATACAATTAGCATTCCAGATACTGTTGAGTGTTTGGTGCCTTTATTGGCCGCCATTCCATTGCAATTGCTGGCTTATCATATAGCTGTTGTTAAGGGTTGTGACGTTGACCAACCGCGTAATTTGGCTAAATCAGTAACTGTAGAATAATGTAAAAATAACCCCTGCGTAAAACGTTGGGGTTTTTTATTTGTTATACAGTTACGTGTGAATTTTTTTGCAAAATCAATAATTTCAGTTTAATAATTTTTACTATTCAATATTATAAGATATGTGTGGAATTGCAATGATCAGGCTTTTAAAGCCGTTGGATTATTATCAAGAGAAATACGGAACATGGCAATATGGTTTGCAAAAAATGTACTTGCTCATGGAAAAACAACACAACCGTGGACAGGAAGGTGCCGGTTTAGCTACTGTAAAACTTGATATGCCGCCGGGTGAAGAATATATTTGGCGTGAAAGAATTGAAGGGAAAAATGCAATTCAGGATATATTTGCCAAAATTCACGCTAATATGTCAACCGTTGTAAATCAAGAATTTACAAACTCAATAAAATGTAAAGAAGATTTTTCTTTTGCAGGTGAGCTTTACTTAGGACACTTACGATATAGCACAACCGGGAAAAGCGGATTATCCTATATTCATCCTTTTCTGAGACGTCATAACTGGAAAAACAGAACCATGCTACTTGCCGGTAATTTTAATCTTACCAACGTTGATGAATTATTTGATCACTTAACACTTAAAGGACAACATCCGCGTGATAAGGGAGACACTTTCTTAATGTTGGAATCTCTTGGTTTTCAGCTTGATCAAGAAGTCCAAAAAGAGTACGATAAAATTAAAATGCGTTATTCCAATGATTTAATTATTACAAAAAAAATTGAAGAGAATTTGGATATTGCATCTTTTATTCGCAAATCTGAAAAAAATTGGGATGGAGGTTATGTGATTTGTGGTATGTTAGGGCATGGTGACTCATTTGTGTTTCGCGATCCTAAAGGTATTCGAACTGCTTTTTATTACGCTGATGGCGAAGCAATTGTCGTTGCATCGGAGCGTCCGGTAATTCAAACAGCTATGAATGTAAAAGAAGAAGATGTACATGAATTAAAACCAGGTGAAGCAATAATCATAAAAAAAGACGGTACTTTCCGTTTTGAAACAATCCGTCCTGCGGCAGCTGAAATTGCACCTTGTTCTTTCGAGCGAATTTATTTTTCGAGAGGTAGCGATTTAGATATATATCGCGAAAGAAAAAAGCTGGGTGAGTCGCTGACTGCTCCAATTTTGAAAGCAATTGATAATGATATGGAAAACACTGTTTTTTCATTCATTCCAAATACTGCTGAAGTTGCTTTTTACGGCATGAAAGATGGAATAAAAGCTGCAACGCATGAACACATACGAGTAGAAAAAGTGCTAATTAAGGATATTAAATTACGAACATTTATTTCGAATAATAACGAAAGGGATGACTTAGCAACTCACGTTTATGATATAACCTACGGTTCAATCCGACGTGGTAAAGTAGATAATCTGGTTGCCATTGATGATTCAATTGTGCGTGGTACAACCTTGAAACAAAGTATTTTAAAGATTTTGAACAGATTAGAACCAAAAAAAATTGTTATCGTTTCATCGTCACCTCAAGTTCGTTATCCGGATTATTATGGCATAGATATGGCAAGTATGAATGAGTTTTGTGCATTCAGGGCTGCTATAGAATTATTGAAAGAAACCGGTAAACAGAACATAATTGATGAAGTTTATCGTAAATCTAAAGCGCAGGAGAAATTGCCAAAAGAACAAATAATTAATTATGTTACAGAAATTTATGAACCTTTTACTCAAGATCAAGTTTCAAATATGATTGCCAAAATGCTAACACCTTCAGAAGTAGATTGCCCAGTGGAATTGGTTTATCAAACCATAGAAGGCTTGCACAAAGCATGTCCAAATCATTCTGGCGATTGGTATTTCTCAGGAAATTATCCTACTCCGGGTGGTAATCGATTAGTAAATCAAGCTTTTATAAATTTTTACGAAGGAAGGGATCAAAATTAATTTATAAAATAACAATTTAAAATGCTAAATAGTAAAAATTTTGTCTTAACTAACACGGAAGATTGGTTTTTGGTAAATGATGGGATGCGCCGCCAGATATTAGGGTATGATGACCAAATCATGATGGTGAAAATTGAATTCAAAGCTGGAGGAATTGGTTATGCGCACTCGCATATTCACAGTCAATGTAGTTACGTTGTAAGTGGAGTTTTTGAATTTCAAATAGGTGAAAACACAAAAACAGTAAAAGCAGGAGATGGACTTTACATGGAGCCGAATGTTATTCATGGGGTTAAATGTCTTGAAGATGGTATTTTAATTGATACTTTTAGCCCTGTTCGTGAAGATTTTTTGTGATAGATATAAAAAAACATAACTAAAAAAGACAGATTTTGAAGCAAAATCTGTCTTTTTTAGTTTACTATAGAATCAATTTTATTAAAAGGAAACGTTTTATTATTTAATGAAATGCCATTAATTTAATAAAAAATGAGGTGAGCCCGTTTACAAAATCAGAAATATGCAAAATATTTATATTGAATTTACTCTCAGCAATTATAATTATTAACAAAAATAGTGTGCCCCATTTATACATATTCATCATTAATTTAGGGTTAATATCCTTTAAAAAAGCAAGATAAACATGAGACCCATCCAAAGGCGGTATAGGAATTAAATTAAAAACAAATAGACTGAAATTAATCACACCCCAAATAATAATTAGGTTAACAATTCCCAAGCCAAATGCGGATGTATGAAAATAATCCATAAAATATAAAAATCGGGCTATAGAAAAGAAAAATATAGCAATTAAAAAATTGCTTATCGGACCTGCAATAGATATTAGAATTTCATCTTTGTGCTTATTTTTTAGGTTGTCAGGATTGAATGTTACAGGTTTTGCCCATCCGAATCCAGCAATTACAATTAGAAAAAAACCTAACCAATCTATATGTTTTAAGGGGTTTAAAGTTAATCTGCCTTCATTCTTTGCCGTATTGTCACCAAGCTTAAAAGCAGCATAAGCATGAGAAAACTCATGAACAGTTAATCCAATAATTGCTGCTGGTGCGATTTTTAAAATTTCTGCTAAGTCTAATCCCATAATTTATCAATAACTTTTTAAAGATGAGTGCAAATATATTCATTTTACATTAACAAAAATATAAACTAACTACTTATTTAGCATATGAGAAGATTTTTAAATATAAAAATGATTTAGATTTATTCTCAGTGTAAATGAAACTATTTGTTGTTTCCTTCCTTTTTCAGTACTTTTGTTTATCTTTTAAAAAGTAATAAAAAAGAAATTTAATAACTATAAATCAAAACTAAAAAGTGATTGAAATTATTCCTGCCATCGATTTGATTGATGGAAAATGTGTTCGGTTGTCGCAAGGTAATTATGATCAGAAAACCATTTACAATAAAAACCCGCTGGAAGTTGCAAAAATGTTTGCAGATTCAGGTATTCGTCGTTTACATTTGGTAGATTTGGATGGAGCTAAAGCTCACCATATTGTGAATCATATTGTGCTTGAAAGAATTACTTCTCATACTAATTTAATTGTTGATTTTGGTGGCGGACTGAAATCGGATATAGATTTACGGATTGCTTTTGAATGTGGAGCCAGTATGATAACTGGTGGGAGCATAGCAGTTAAAAATCCGGATGTTTTTTCTTCTTGGATTAAGCAATTCGGTGGAGAGAAAATTATTCTTGGAGCAGATGTGAAAGATGAAAAAATAGCTGTCGGCGGTTGGCTGGAAACAACTGATTTGAATTTATTCCCTTTTGTAAAAAATTATATGCAGCAAGGTATAAGCAAAGTAATTTGCACCGATATAAGCAAAGATGGTATGTTGCAAGGTCCTGCTATTGAACTTTACAAAAAAATGCTTAAAGAACAACCCGAGATATATCTGATTGCGAGCGGAGGAGTTGGTTCAATTCATGATATTGAATTGCTACATGAAGCTGATGTTCATGCTGTTATTATAGGAAAAGCAATTTACGAAGGAAGAATTAAAATGGATGAACTAAGTAAGTTTATAATAAAAAACTAACAATTTAAAATTGGAAAATTGACAATTAATTGTATATTTGTCAGCCAAAATAATAGTAATTTTACAAGCGATGTTAAAGATAAATATTTTAATTGTCAATTGTAACTAATTAATTATAAATAATTTATGTTGAAAGAAATTTTATCAGTAACCGGTAAACCCGGACTTTTCAAACTTGTATCGCAAGGTAAAAATATGTTGATTGTAGAATCGTTAATTGATGGGAAACGATTCCCTGCTTATACAAAAGATAAAGTTGTGTCGTTGGGCGATATCGCTATTTTTACTGAAACTGCTGAAGTTCCATTGGGACAAGTACTCGAAAGTTTAAAACTAAAAGAAAGCGGTTCGGTTTGTTCTATTGATCCAAAAGCCGATAATGACAAACTTCGCAAATATATGTTGGAAATTCTTCCGGATTATGACCGGGATCGCGTATATCCAAGTGATATTCGTAAATTATTGTCGTGGTACAATATTCTGATTAATGCTCAGATTACTGAGTTTGTGACCGAAGAAAATGTGGAAGAAACTGTTGCAGAATAATTGATTATTTTGAATTAATTATTTGGAAATAAGAATAATATGATTGTAGAATCTATTTGTGAATTAATTGAAGAAGTTGCTCCATTGGCATTACAGGAAAGTTATGACAATGCCGGACTTCTTGTTGGTGACTCACAAATGGAAGTTACATCTGTTTTGATTTGTATCGATATTACCGAGGAAGTAATTTCTGAAGCACTTCAAAAAAAATGCAATCTTATAGTTTCACACCATCCTTTGATATTCAGTGGAATAAAAAAACTTACGGGTCAAAATGAGGTGCAACGCTGTGTGGCTATTGCCATTAAAAATGATATAGCTATTTATGCAGCTCACACTAATTTAGATAATGTTTTATCTGGTGTTAGCGGGAAAATGGCTGAAAAAATAGGATTGAAAAACATTCAGATTCTTCAACCAAAACAGAATCTCTTACTGAAGTTAATTAGTTTTGTGCCAAAACTTCATTCGTATGGAGTTAGGCAAGCTTTGTTCGAAGCCGGAGCAGGACAAATTGGAAATTATGACTACTGTAGTTTTAACGCCGAAGGTATAGGAACTTTTCGCGCGAACGAGAATGCACAACCATTTGTAGGTAATTTTGATGAATTACATTCAGAGCCTGAAACTCGAATCGAAGTTGTTCTTCCACATTATCGGAAATACCATGTTCTCAATGCTTTACTGAAAACACATCCTTACGAAGAGCCGGCTTATGATTTTATTCCATTGCAAAACTCTTGGAATCAAGTAGGAGCCGGGGTTGTGGGTGAGTTGGAAGAGGTTGAAGATGAGTTAGTATTTTTGAATCGTATCAAGTCCATTTTCGATAATCCAACTATTCGGCATACAAGTTTGTTAGATAAAAAAATTAAACGAGTTGCATTGTGTGGTGGTTCGGGAAGTTCATTTTTGCAAGATGCTATTAATGCTAAAGCGGATATATATATTTCAGGCGATTTCAAATATCATGAATTTTTTGAAGCTCAAAAGCAAATTTTGATAGCCGATATTGGGCATTTTGAAAGTGAACAGTTCACAAAAGACATTTTTTTCGAGATAATTACAAAAAAAATGCCTACATTTGCAGTCCAAATTTCAGACAGTAAAACCAACCCCATAAATTATTTGTAATCAATATGGCTACAGAATTAAAAGCAGAAAAAGAAATTACCGTTGAAGAAAAGCTCAAAGCACTTTATGAACTTCAAAAAGCGGTTTCCCAAATAGATGAAATTAAAATTTTACGTGGTGAGCTTCCTTTAGAGGTTCAGGATTTAGAAGACGAGATTATCGGTTTAAATACCCGTATGGAAAATTTTGAAACTGAAATTGCGGAAATTATTTCCATTATTGCAAGTAAAAAAATTGAGATAGAAGAATCTCGCATGAAAATTGCAAAATACAAAGAACAACAAGATAATGTGCGCAATAACCGTGAATATGACAATCTTTCGAAAGAAATCGAATTTCAATCATTGGAAATTGAGCTTTGCGAAAAACGTATTCGTGAATTTACTGCTGCCCAGGAAACCAAGCAAGTAGACCAAAAGGTAACAGCTGAGCACTTAGCCGAACGTAAACTTGATTTAGAACAGAAAAAAGGCGAGTTGAACGAAATTGTTTCGGAAACTAAACAAGAAGAAGAAAAATTGCGCGAGCATGCTAAGGAAGTTGAATCATTTATTGAACCTCGACTAGTAACTGCATTTAAGCGTATTCGTAAAAACGCACGTAATGGTTTAGCAGTTGTTTATGTACAACGCGATGCTTGTGGCGGGTGTTTTAATAAAATTCCAGCTCAACGTCAGTTAGATATTCGTCTTCGCAAAAAAATTATTGTTTGCGAATATTGCGGTCGTATTTTAGTTGATCAAGAGTTAGCAGGGGTAGCTCCAGTATCAGAAGATTAAGAAATATTTTATTATACTTTTTTCTCTAAAAGAGTTCGAAATTATTTTCGAACTCTTTTTTTTATGCTTAAAATTCAATTTATCAGTACCAACCACTACTTAAGTTTAAATATTTAATTCTCATTAGCCGAAAATAGACTTAAATAATTGATCTTAAGGGATTTAATTAATATTTATTAGTATTCAAAATTATTCTATCTGAAATTTTAGTTAGAATCTACACGTTTAATGTAATTATAGAGGATATTTTACATATTATGCAGATATTTTATAATTATTCTGATTATCACAAAAACATAGAGTAATTCTTAATTGTACAAAGTTCAATATTGTTAGATAATATTCAATTTATTTTTTGTGTTTGAAATATTTCCAATACTGAATATGTTCACATATGTAATATTGTTTATAGTTCACAAATAGACCTACTCATATCACAAAAGTAATTATTAAATATAAATAAGTTTATTACAAATGTTTTGTATTATAATTTACAAAGATAAATAATAATACTAAGTATAAGATACAATAGTAATACATAAAATATAATAATATAATTACACATAAGTTCAATATAATCAGTAACTTAAACTATAAATATAATTTAATTGTTTATACTAATATTTACAAGAGTAAAAAATAGGGATATAATGTATCACTTATAAGTAATATTATATGTATATTACATATAATCAGTATATATAGATATATTTATATATCAAATTACTTTAATTAAATAATTATTTAATATTTACCTATAAATACTTTATTCATTGGTATTAGCTATAAATATCTATCTGAAAATATATCCAGTCTTAATATTACAAATGTACATTCACGCATATACACATTTACAGTTGTAATATGATTGCATATGTGAATCTTTTCACATATCTTTGTAAAGTAATTATAAATGTATTCTTCACAGAAATATCGTATATTATGGACGAAAAGGAAAGAATTGAAAAAATTATGTTGAAAGAAGAAATGAATTCAGCTGTGTTTGCAACCGAAATTGGTATTCAAGGCTCTACTCTATCACATATTTTAAATGGTAGAAATAATCCAAGTTTAGATGTACTAAAAAAAATACTTAACCGATTCCGAACAGTGAGTTCAGATTGGCTTATTTTAGGTGTTGGATCAATGTATCGCACTGAAAAACAATCTCAGACACCCACTTTATTCGATTCGATTGATGAAAATACTTCAAAATCAATTACTTTAGAGCCAAATAACGATGATAAAAAGACATCTTCATCCACATTCATCCAGCAAAAAACAACTCCGCTGTCTGAAATTCCTGTAATCTCTCCTTTAGAACCGAATATTCCGCTTAATATTCCTAATTCAGGCATAAATTCAAAATCAGTAAGTAAAATTATAGTGTATTATACTGATAATACCTTTCAGGAATTTGAATCGAAATGAATTTTAAATAATTGGAAACATTTAAACCTTTATATATTTTATTTGACTGCTGTGTCAGGAAAATTTTGTAATTTTGCATCACATTATATCTGTTTTTCCTCACCTGTATCAGTAGTTTTATTTTATTGATACACAATATTTTATAAATGATGAAGAAATACATGCTTGATTTGATTATAAAGGAAAACAAGCAATTGAGTGATCAATATTCACTTCTTATTCTTACTTCGCCCGAAAAACTTCCCGAAATATTACCAGGTCAATTTGCCGAAGTGCGTGTTGACGGGTCTGCTACAACTTTTTTACGACGACCAATATCAATTCATTATGTTGATTATGAATTAAATGAGTTGTGGTTGTTAATTCAAGTTGTTGGAGATGGTACAAAGAAAATGGCCGAAATAGAAGAAGGGAAAAGTTTAAACATGTTGATTCCACTTGGAAATAGCTTCAGTACGCCCTCGAATATAGATTCAAAAGTTCTTTTAGTAGGTGGAGGTTGTGGTGTTGCACCCTTACTATATTTAGGTGCTCATTTAAAAAAGATTGGATTTGAAGTAAATTTCTTGCTCGGTGCTCGTTCTAAGGCCGATTTATTGCAGCTTTGTGAATATGAACGATTAGGCAATGTATTTACTACTACTGAAGATGGAAGTTATGGAGAACATGGTTTTGTAACTCAACATTCGGTTTTAAACAGCTCTAATTTCGATTATATTTATACTTGCGGACCAACACCAATGATGAAAGCCGTAGCTAACTATGCGCTTAAAACAAGTGCAAATTGCGAAGTGTCGTTAGAAAATACTATGGCTTGCGGAATTGGAGCATGTTTATGTTGTGTTACTGATACAATAGAAGGACATGTGTGTGTGTGTACTGAAGGACCTGTTTTTAATATTACAAAGCTGAAATGGGAAATTTAAATATCAATATCGGTAAATTACAACTGAAAAATCCGGTGATGACCGCATCGGGCACATTTGGTTATGGTACAGAGTATTCAGACTTCATGGATATATCGCGAATTGGCGGTATATTTGTAAAAGGAACTACTATTCGTGAACGTCAGGGAAACCCATATCCTCGTATGGCAGAGACTCCATCAGGGATGTTAAATGCTGTGGGACTGCAAAATAAGGGTGTTGATTACTTTATAAATCATATTTACCCTGAAATAAAGCACATCGATACAAATATAATTGTGAATGTATCCGGATCAACTATTGAAGATTATATAGAAACAGCAGAAAAGCTTAATTATCTCGAAAATATCCCTGCAATTGAATTAAACATATCATGCCCTAATGTAAAAGAGGGTGGTATGGCTTTTGGAACAACTTGTTTATCTGCTGCTCAGGTAGTTAAAGAAGTGCGAAGAGTGTATAAAAACGAATTAATTGTAAAACTTTCGCCAAATGTGACTGATATTTCAGAAATTGCTCTGGCAGTTGAAGCTGAAGGTGCTGATTCAGTATCATTAATCAATACACTATTGGGTATGGCAATAAATGCTGAAAAAAGAAAACCAATTTTATCAACTATTACTGGAGGACTTTCAGGTCCGGCCGTAAAACCTATTGCACTGAGAATGGTTTGGCAAGTGGCTCAGGCAGTAAAAATTCCGGTAATTGGTTTAGGGGGTATAATGAATGCAGCGGATGCTATTGAGTTTATGTTGGCTGGAGCCACGGCAATACAAATAGGAACTGCAAATTTTATTGATCCAACTGTTTCTATTAAAGTAATTGAAGGCATCAATGATTATTTGGATCGCCATGGTTTTCAATCTGTAAGAGATATTGTTGGAGCATTGGAGGTTTAAAAGAGTAATAATAAATTAGTGGATTGAAATTAAGCATATATATACCATAGATTAAAGCGAAGGAATTGCTTATTTAATTTTAAAAACAAGTATTTAACTTGATTTTTTAAATATATTTTTTTCAATACATACTTATGCTCTATGAAGAAATATATTGTATCGCTAATTTTATTGCTTTTATTTTCATTGAGTGCTGAAAATGAAGAACTTGTAAAATACAATTCTAAAAATAGTAATAATACAATTTCACTTTTTTTTGCCGGTGACGTGATGTGCCATTTACCTCAATTTAATGTGGCATATAATTCTAAAACTTATAATTACAATTTTAATATTTGCTTTAGCAAAATAAAGCCTTATATTGAAAAAGTAAATTTGGCAATAGCCAACTTTGAGGGAACAACTTCAGGAAAACCATATACTGGATATCCAAATTTTTCTTGCCCAGATGAAATGCTTGATGCATTAAAATATGCAGGCTTTGGTTTACTTCTTAATGCAAATAATCACGTTTTAGATAGAGGAAAATATGGTTTACAACGAACTATTTATCAGATACAAAAGCGTAAATTGCTTCATATTGGAAGTTACATAAATAAAAATCAGCGTGATAGTACTTATCCACTAATTGTTGAATCGAAAGGTATCAAACTAGCCTTTTTGAATTGTACATATGGAACCAATGAGATTTTAGCTTCAAAACCGAACAGCGTAAATTATATTGATACGCTGGAAATACTTGCTGATTTAAAGAAAGCAAACGATAAAGGAGCAGATTTAAAAATTGTGACAGTTCACTGGGGTACTGAGAATGAATTACTTGCCAATAAACATCAGCGAAATTTAGCTAATTTTCTTGTTAAGCATGGTGTTAACCTTATTATTGGCTCACATCCACATGTGGTTCAGAATTCCGAAATTTTATATGGAAAAGATAGCATTTGTGTTCCTGTTTTCTACTCACTTGGAAATTTCATTTCAAATCAACGAAACTTGAATACTAACGGAGGCATTATGGTAAAGGTAGATATTGATTTACATACTAAACAGATCATTAATACCTCCTATTTGCCGGTTTATGTTTATAGAGGAGTATTAGATGGAGCTTACCAATACCATTTAATACCAACACCAGATTTTTTGTCAAACCCTTCTAAATATTCTTTGAATGCTAATGATAGTTTAGCTTTGATAATTTTTGACAGAAACACTAAAAAAAGATTGAATAATTCTCATCTTTATTAGTAAACAACTGAATTTTATCTTTTTTTGCTCCGAAATAAGAAATATTCTCCTATATTTGTTCTTATTTTTAAAATGAAATTATTTCAATTTAATCCCAACTATATATAAGTAAAATTCCTAGTGCATTAATTGAAAATTTTAAACTTAATCAATACTAAATATCAAATCTATGGCAAAAGTGTTAATCTTGGGTGCAGGTATATCAGGACATACTGCAGCATTAATTGCAAAAAGAAGGTTGGGAAAAAATCACGAAGTTGAAGTGATAAGCCCCAATAGTAATTATCAATGGGTTCCATCCAATATTTGGATTGGGGTAGGTTTGATGACTCCTAAACAAGTGAAATTTGAGTTAGCTCCGGTGTATAAAAGACTAGGGATTACTTATAGGCAGGCTGTTGCAATTTCGATACATCCCGATGGAGATAAGAACGTTGTAAAGCCCTATGTTACTATTGAGTATTTAATTGGAGATAAAAAAGATACACAAGAAAATGTAGAATACGATTATTTGATTAATGCAACCGGACCAAAATTGAACTTTAATGCGACTGAAGGATTAGGACCTGAAAAATTCACAGATTCAGTTTGTACTTATCAACATGCATCCCGTGCATGGGAAAATTTACAAATATGTTTGTCTAAGATGGAAAAAGGTGAAAAACAGCGCCTTCTAATTGGCACCGGGCATCCTTTAGCTACATGTCAGGGTGCTGCATTTGAATATTCACTTAATATTGCTTTTGAAATAAATAAGAGAAAATTAAATCATTTAGCGGAAATAACTTGGATTTCAAATGAATACGAACTTGGCGACTTTGGCATGGGTGGAGCTTATGTTAAGCGAGGGGGCTACATTACTCCAACAAAAATTTTCGCGGAATCAATTTTCAAAGAATATAATATAAATTGGATTTTGGGTGCCGGTGTTTCAAAGGTAGAAGAAGGACTTGCATATTACGAAACTCTTGATGGTGAGTATCATACTAAAGAATTTGACTTTGCTATGTTAATACCTAGTTTTGCGGGTTCCGGAATGAAAGCTTATAGTAAATCAGAAGAGGATATCACTTCAACAATTTTTGTTGCAAATGGAATGATGAAAGTAGATGCCGATTATACTCCAAAGCCTTACGAAGAATGGGATGCAGCAGATTGGCCATCGGTATATAAATCACCTTTGTACGATAATATTTATGCTGCTGGAATTGCTTTTGCTCCTCCTCATGCAATGTCAAAACCAATGAAAAGCAAGAATGGAACTCAAATTAACCCTACTCCGCCACGAACCGGTATGCCTTCAGGAGTAATTGGACGAATTGTTGCAGAGAACATTGCTGATAAAATTTTAACTGGAACAAAAGACCATAAACACAAAGCATCGATGTCAAAGATGGGCGCGGCATGTGTAGTATCAGCCGGATATGGAATCAGGCATGGTCAGGCAGCTGTAATGACTGTTTATCCCATTGTTCAGGATTGGAAAAAATATCCGAAATGGGGAAGGGATATTGGTTATACCGTCGGTGAAATAGGCTTGGCTGGGCATTGGATGAAATTATTTATGCATTATATGTTTTTATACAAAGCGAAAGCAAAACCATTCTGGTGGATGATACCCGAATAATTTAAAATACTTTGAATATAAATATTATAAATAGTTATTATGAAAACTGAAACTGAAAAAACAATACCATACAGTGAATTATCCTTTGCTACTGAACCAACACGCTGGACAAAATTCTGGCGTAAATCCTTTATTTTTCAAATTTTCCGGTTCTTTTTACTCAATTTGAAAATAATGCGAATTGTGGTAGGCGGTCACTCTTAAATTTTACCTTTGAAGAGTATGGATTATTCAATAAATGATGTGATTGGTGAGCTAAAACTGCTCGCCACATTGGATCATTTCACTAAATTATCACATTTTGGAATAGAAGATTCTAAAGCTCTTGGCGTTAAAATACCATTAATAAGGCAATTAGCAAAGAAAATAGGCAAAAACCACGATTTAGCTCTGAAACTCTGGAATACTGAAGTTCACGAAGCTCGTTTATTGGCCTCCATGATTGAAAGTCCAGAGTTAGTCACTGAAAAGCAGTTTGATAAGTGGGTATCTGATTTTGATTCATGGGATATTTGTGATCAATGTTGTGGTTTATTAGGTAATACTCAATTTGCACTTCAAAAGATTGACGAATATTCAACACGATCAGAAGAATTTGTAAAACGTACAGCTTTTGTATTGATGTGCGAGCAGGCTGTGCATCATAAAGATGTTGAAAATGAATTGTTTTACTATTTTCTTGGAATAATTGAACGTGAAGCTTGTGATAATAGAAATTTTGTAAGAAAAGCAGTAAACTGGGCTTTACGGCAGATTGGTAAGCGAAATGAGGTGTTAAGACTGAGAGCAATAGAAACGGCTGAAAATATCATAAAACAAGAATCAAAATCTGCACGTTGGATAGCCAACGATGCACTACGAGAATTAAAAAACGAAAAAGTAATTGAACGATTGAATAGAAAATAAAAAAAGTGTGTTTCAAAATTTTGAAACACCCTTTTACTTTAAATACAGGTTTATTTGTTAATATCAGAAACTAAGTTATTTTTGTCTAACAAATCGTCATTTACATTATTTACTGATAAATTAATAATTTTCAAATACATTCTGTATTGATTATCTGATAAAATACATTTTGTATTGTATAAATTATAATTTACTACATTATCGGCAAATTTATCATTACCTGTTTTTGATGCATTTTGTAATTCGTCAGCTGTTACATTGAAAACTTCTTTAAGATAATTTGCCTGTCCTTTGTCAGCCCCTAAATAATTCATCAAACTCGTGAAAGTTGATTTATTATTCAGTTTGTAAAATACCCCATAATCACTTGGATTAATCGCAAATGTAAAGGTTGAAGTTGCAACCATTACCAAAACTAAAACTAAAATCTTTTTCATAACTTAAAATTTTAAATATACAATCTTTTTTATACCTTCTGCTTATTAATAAAAAACAAAGAATACCCTGTGATTTTATAGGGAATTCTTTGTATTAGATTTTGTCATATCAAATGTTCTCTGATTGACGATGCAAAATTATATGTTTTACAACATAAAAACAGCATGTTTCATGTTAAATCTTCATCTCAATAATGTAATTTAACTGTTTTACAACATATTTTTTAGTTAATGATCTGTTTGTCAGTGTTGTGTAGATGTTAAATTTATCGATTAATTATTAAATAAAAATCAGGAATTTCAGAAAAAAACTCATATCGGGCTGTTTTTGCGTTCACTTTACAGCAAAAATGCTCGATTCCGTTGCTGATTATGAAGAATTCTACATTCAATTTGCTATTATAAACTGCAACCTGATCAAAAGTGGCTTGAGAAATAGGCACATTTGGCGCTTTAAATTCAATAATCATTACGGGTTTAGCATTATTATCGTACAGTACAGCATCACATCGCTTTTTCATCCCATTCAAACTTAATTGCTTTTCTATTGCTAGATAAGCTGCAGGATATCCTTTCGCTTCAATTAAAAACTTTATAAAATGTTGCCGAACCCATTCTTCAGGAGTGAGTGAAACATATCTTTTACGCTGATTATCGAAAATGAGTAATTTTTCTTCTTGTTTTTTTATTCGAAAATTGTACTTTGGTAGGTTTAATTGCAACATTTTTTAGTATTTTTGTTTCCAATTTTTTTCTGAGCTATCACTTCTTGATCGAAAAACTGATGGCGAAGTTACAAAAACAAACTATAATATTGATAGTAATGAAAACAAAAAAAGAAATTGTAGAAAACTGGCTTCCACGCTACACAAAACGTCCTCTCAATGAATTTACAGATTATATATTACTTACTAATTTCAATAATTATGTAGAACTTTTTGCTGAATGGTTTAATGTACCGGTTGTAGGTCGGGATGGAAATATGCCAAATGCTTCAGCAAATGGTATTACCATTATCAATTTTGGCATGGGAAGCCCAAATGCAGCTATTATTATGGATATTCTGTCGGCAGTTCAGCCAAAAGCAGTTTTGTTTTTAGGTAAATGCGGAGGATTGAAAGATAAAAACAAATTGGGAGACTATATATTGCCAAGTGCCGCTATTCGTGGCGAAGGAACTTCGAACGATTACTTTCCGCCCGAAATACCTGCTCTTCCTGCATTTAGCCTTCAGCGAGCTGTTTCTTCAAACATTCGTGACTTTGGCAAGGATTATTGGACAGGAACTGTTTATACCACTAACCGTCGTGTATGGGAACATGATGAGAACTTTAAAGATTATTTGCGTAAAACACATGCTCAGGCTGTAGATATGGAAACTGCAACACTTTTTTCTGTTGGTTTTTATAACAGTATTCCAATTGGTGCTTTGTTGTTGGTTTCAGATATGCCGTTGCAAGAAGATGGTATTAAAACTACTGAGAGCGATCAAAAAGTGACTGTTAGTTTTGTGGAAGAACACATTAAAATAGGTGTAAAGTCGTTATCCTCATTAATTAATAACAGTAGAACTATCAAGCATTTACGTTTTGAATAAAAAGTAATCAGTCAACAAATAATTGATTTATTGATAATAGAAAACTAAAAGTGGCTAAGCAAGAAACTACATACGAACAAATTCTGACCGACCTTCGAAAGAAGGAGTATAGTCCCATATATTTTTTAATGGGAGAAGAACCTTATTATATTGATGTATTATCCGATTTTATCCAGAAAAATGTCTTGGATAAAACTGAGAAAGAGTTTGATATGTCTATTTTATATGGTAAAGATGTGGATATTAGTGCAGTAATTAACGCTGCCAAACGCTATCCCATGATGGGTGCTTATCAGGTGCTGATTGTAAAAGAGGCTCAATTGATTAAAGAATGGGATAATTTGCTTCATTATCTGTCCAATCCATTAAAGTCCACAATATTAGTATTCTGCTATAAATATGGAACGCCTGATAAACGAAAAAAATGGTTTCAGGAAATTTCTAAGATAGCCACGGTTTATGAGTCGGTAAAACTGCGCGACTATGAAGTAAGCAGTTGGATAACTAAGTATTGCAAAGCGAAGAATGTTGCAATTGATGACAAGGCTGTAGCCATGATTTCGGACTTTCTTGGAACTGATTTGAGTAAACTAGTGAATGAGCTTGACAAATTAATTTTAACAAAACCAGCTGATTTCAAAAGTATTACACCCGAACTGGTAGAAAAAAATATCGGAATTAGTAAAGATTTCAATGTGTTTGAGTTGCAGGTAGCATTGATTAATAAAGATGTATTGAAAGCAAATCGTATTATTCGTTATTTTGCTGAAAATAAAAAAGCCAATCCGCTGGTTATGGTTTTATCTCAACTTTTCAAGTTTTTCAGTGATTTGATGATATATCATTACCTATCAGACAAAAGCCAGGGAGTTGTTGCTTCCGAACTCAAGATAAATCCCTATTTTGTAAAAGATTACCAAAAAGCAGCCCAGAGCTTTGGAGCCTGGAAAACGATGAATATTATTTCATTTATTCGTGAAACTGATGCTCGATATAAAGGTATTGATAATCCAAGTACTGACGAGGGTGATTTAATGAAGGAACTGATATTTAAGATATTGCATTAATGTACAGACAATGCATAGTCTCAACAAATAATCAAAAACAAAATGAAATGACAGGTTGCGACCTGTCCCTACGTGAAACAAATAATAATATGTCTACCGAGAATACAACTATCCCAGCTAAATTTATTTCGATTATTGCTTCTTCGCTTCAACTTACTGAAAAACAAATACGTCATGCCATTGAGTTGTTCAATGAAGGTGCGACCATTCCGTTTATAAGTCGCTATCGCAAAGAAATGACCGACGGAATGGACGAAGTGCAGTTGGGCGATACCAAAGATCAATACGATAAATTGATTGAATTGGCCAAGCGTAAAATTGCTGTGCTTAAATCCATTGAAGAACAAGACAAACTGACAGAAGAATTGAAAGCAAGAATTGACAATTGCTGGAATATTACTGAACTAGAAGACATTTACCTGCCATACAAGCCAAAGCGCCGTACAAGAGCTGAGATTGCACGTGAGAAGGGGTTAGAACCGCTTGCCAAAATGTTGATGAAACAACAATCGAACGATGTGGAACGTTTGGCACAGCAGTTTGTCAAAGGTAAAGTGGAAACTACAGACGATGCATTGAGTGGAGCACGCGATATTATAGCCGAATGGATCAATGAGAGTGAAGCTGCCCGTAATTCTATCCGAATTATATTTAGTCGTGAAGCCATTATTACATCCAAATTGATAAAAGGAAAAGAGGAAGAAGCCCAAAAATATCGCGACTATTTTGATATGAGTGAGAAGCTAGCCCGTTGTTCGTCACACAGGTTACTGGCTATGCGCCGGGGTGAATCTGAAGGTTTTTTACGTATAAATGTTTCGCCGGAAGATGATCATTGCCTGGAAAAACTCGACCGGATATTTGTAAAAGGCGAAACGGAGGCATCCGAACAAGTGGCTGATGCTGTGACAGACGCTTACAAACGTTTGTTGAAACCCAGCATTGAAACTGAATTTGCAGCTGAAAGTAAAGCCAAAGCCGATACCGAAGCCATACGCGTTTTTGCCGAGAATCTCCGTCAACTATTACTAGCACCACCATTGGGACAAAAACGGGTATTGGGTATTGATCCCGGTTTCCGTACAGGTTGCAAGATAGTTTGCCTGGATGCACAGGGAAATTTGCTGCACAACGAAACCATTTACCCACATCCGCCGGTAAATGAAACTTCGCAAGCCATGCGCAAAGTGCAGAAAATGGTGGAAGCCTATGATATTCAGGCTGTGGCTATTGGTAATGGAACGGCAGGACGTGAAACCGAGCAGTTTATCCAAAATACGCGCTTCGACCGCGAAGTGAAGCTCTTTGTGGTAAGCGAAAATGGTGCTTCCATTTATTCTGCTTCTAAAATTGCCCGCGATGAATTTCCCGATTATGATGTAACGGTGCGTGGTGCTGTTTCCATTGGTCGAAGGCTCATGGATCCGCTGGCAGAACTGGTAAAAATTGACCCAAAATCTATTGGTGTAGGTCAATACCAGCACGATGTGGATCAGTTGCAACTAAAGAAAGCGCTGGACCAAACGGTGGAGAATGCGGTGAATCGGGTGGGAGTGAACCTCAATACCGCCAGTAAGCATTTATTAACCTATATTTCGGGGCTTGGTCCGCAATTGGCGCAGAATATTGTGGATTTCCGGACAGAAAATGGAGCGTTCAAAAGTCGTAAACAGTTGATGAAAGTTCCTAAAATGGGCGCTAAGACCTTTGAGCAGTGTGCAGGATTTCTCCGGATTCCCGATGCAGAACATTTGCTTGACAATTCGGCTGTTCATCCTGAGAGTTATGGCATTGTGGAAGCTATGGCTAAAGACCTGAAAGTGGATTTAAAAGAACTTATCCAAAATAAAGAGCTCAAGAAAAACATTGATTTACATAAATACATTACTCCAAAAGTGGGATTGCCCACCTTGAATGATATCTTACTAGAGCTGGAAAAACCGGGACGAGATCCGCGTAATGCCATTCAGATTTTTGAGTTCGATGCCAATGTGAAGACAATAACCGATCTTAAAATTGGCATGGAACTGCCGGGCATTGTAACTAATATTACTAACTTCGGTGCATTTGTGGATATAGGCATTAAAGAAAACGGCTTGGTTCACGTTTCGAATATGGCCGACCGTTATATCAGCAATCCCGCCGAAGTAGTATCGGTGCATCAGCATGTAAAAGTACGGATTATGGAAGTGGATGCAATTCGAAAACGGGTGCAGTTGAAATTAATTTAAATTTTTTTCAAAAAGCTCGAAAGAGTAAGCAACTATTTGAAAATCAATAACAAATAATAATTATCACAAAAATGCTATTAATTTCATTGTTAGTTATATTAAGGATGTAAAACAGACAATTAAACAGGATGTTGTACGTTAGCTAAATTGTGAACTAAAATAGGTTTAATTCATCAAGATTCGCAGATAATAACCAAGCCAAAAGTTAATTATGAAAAAACAAATTACTATATTACTCGTTTTTTTATTTTCAATAACCGTAACGGATCAGGCTGGAAATAATTTTCCGGGACATCTTAAAACATCTGAACTGAACTTAGTATCAAAAGAAAACTTAGTAAGACCGGCAGCTCAAAAGCTTAGTACACAAAAAGAAATTGGGATTAGATATGAAACCTTAAATCGTATCGATTCTATTGTTAAAGATGGTATTCGGGCCAGAGCTTTTCCTGGTTGTCAGGTGCTAGTGTTAAAAGATGGCAAACCTATTTACGATAAGTGTTTTGGAAACTATACTTACGAGTCAGTTGAAAAAGTGAAGCCAACTACCATGTACGATCTGGCTTCTCTCTCGAAAACTACCGGAACATTGCTTGCCATAATGAAACTTTACGATGAAGGAAAACTCAAACTGACAGATAAAGCTTCTACATATCTTAGTTTTCTTCGAGGAACAAATAAGGAAAACATAACAATCAGTGAGCTGTTATTTCATGAATCAGGTTTACCGGCAGGGCTCCCATTTTACAATTTGGTAGTTGAAAAAAAAAGTACGCCAACTTTTTCAGTTTCAACAAAAGATACGATGTGTAAAGTTCAATTGCGTAGCAATACATTGAAATATAAGGAAAACTGGGTATCAAAAATTCCTTCAGGTGAATATACGTTGCAAGTATCTGACAGTTTTTATTTACATAAACGCTTTCACGAGGCTGCAATGCAGATGATCGCCCATTCACGCTTGAATAATAAAACGTATGTTTATAGTTGTATAAACTTTATATTGTTGAAAGAAATTGCAGAAACGATTAGCGGTAGTACTCTGGACGAATTTTTGTACAATGAATTTTATACTCCAATGAAATTAAACAATATAACATATCTGCCTTTACGAACGCATAAAAAGGAAGATATTGCACCAACTCTTAAAAGAGATTTTCTGCGTAACGGCGTAATACAAGGTTATGTTCACGATCCGGATGCAGCTTTTTTGGGTGGAGTTTCCGGTAATGCCGGTTTATTTGCTACTGCCAGAGATGTTGCAACAGTATATCAAATGTTATTAAATAATGGAGAGTTGGATGGAAAACGTTACCTTAGCGCAGAAACATGCAAACTCTTCACAACAACTACTTCGGCAAGTGGAAGACGTGGGCTTGGCTTTGACAAACCAATTCCGGCTAATCCGTTGCACAGTTCGTGTTGTGCTTCTGCTCCGTCTGCCGTTTATGGGCATACAGGTTATACCGGAACATGTTGTTGGGTAGATCCAATTAACAAATTGGTATATGTATTTTTAAGCAATCGTACTTATCCGAATGATGGAGTAAACAAACTGGCTAAAATGAGTATTAGGCCCAAAATTCAAGAAGTAATTTATCAATCAATCAAATAATTAAACCGTATATGAACAAAAAATATATCTATCTCAGTGCAATACTGCTGATGTTTGTGGTTACTGCTTGTAACTATACTAATAAAACAAATGGAAGTTCGGGAGTTGCTAACGTTGCTGTTGATACAAAAGGCAGTGCAGGAGTAAAACAAACTAAGAATACAGCTGCCCAAATTTATGCCAAACAGGAAGTGCCTGTTCTGTGCTATCATCGCATTTCGGATGGGACTAAAAGCGATTACAGGGTAAGTCAGGCTACATTTACATCGCACATGAAAATACTATCTGATAGCGGTTATCACTCTATTTCTCCTGCCCAATTGTATAACTATCTGGTTTACAATAAGACTTTACCCGAAAAACCCGTGATGATAACCTTCGATGATTCGCGCGTGGAACATGCTCTGATTGCTGCTCCTGTAATGGAAAAGTTTGGGTTCAAAGGCGTTTTCTTTATCATGACTATCACGTATAATAAAAAGAATTATATGACAACCGAACAAATTGCTGGTTTGGCAAAAGCAGGACACACTATAGGACTGCATAGTTGGGATCATACAATGGTAACCAAATATAAAGACCCGACCGATTGGTTGAAACAAGTAGCAGAGCCTAAAACAAAATTAGAAAAAATTGTTGGTAAACCTGTTGAATACTGGGCGTATCCGAATGGTGTGTTTGATCACAAGGGTGCTGAGGAACTGAGCAAATATTTCAAACTCTCGTTTTCACTTTCAACAAAACGTGATTCAATCTTACCTTTACAAACAGTTCGACGAATAATTGTTTCGGAATGTTCTCAACAAGGACTACTTAAAGCAATGCACCGAAGTTTTGGAAAAAAATAATCTACAAATCAGTAATTTTATGAACTATCAATTATCAGCTATAAATACCAAACTATCTATATTAGCTTTTGTATTTCTTTTTGTCTTAAGTGGATGCCAACAACAAAAAGGGAAAAAAACTCAAGAGAAATTGTCTGTACAAATACAGGAAAAAGAGATAACACCAATTGACACTACTGCTTATCAGAACAAGCTGAAAGCTTTGGCAAATGGCGATACTACAGGATTATGGCCTAATCACCTACATTCCTATCCACTAAATGGAGCCATTCTTCCTTTCAAAAGAATAGTAGCTTATTATGGCAATCTTTATTCAAAAAAAATGGGAATTTTGGGTGAATTTCCGCCAAAGGAGGTTTGGAAAAGATTAAACGTTGAGGTAGCAGCATGGAAGAAAATTGACCCAACCACCCCAGTACAGCCTGCTATTCATTATATTGCTGTAGTTGGACAGGGTATCCCGATGAAAGATGGGAAGTACTGTAAACGTATGCCCGATGTTCAGATTGATTCGGCGTTGGCAATTGCCAAAATGGGAAACGCAATTGTTTTTTTAGATATACAAGTAGCACAGAGCAATGTACAACATGAAGTTCCACTATTAGAAAAATATTTGAAAATGCCTCAGGTGCATTTAGCTATTGATCCCGAATTTTCGATGAAGGACGGTAGCATACCTGGACATAAAATTGGAACCATGGATGCAAGCGATATTAATTTTTGTTCGGATTATTTGGCTAAGTTAGTGAAAAAAAATAACTTAAGTCCTAAAATCCTCATAGTTCACCGTTTTACACAAGGTATGGTTAGAAACTATAAAAATATTATATTACATCCCGAGGTACAAATAGTTATGAATATGGACGGTTGGGGAGAACCCGTTCTTAAGCGCAGCACTTATCTACTTTATATACGAAAAGAGCCTGTACAATTTACAGGATTCAAATTATTCTATAAAAATGACCTGAGAAAAGCTCCACATATCATGCTGACTCCTGCTGATTTGATGAAATTGAAACCACAACCCATTTATATTCAATATCAATAAATTAAACAGAAATAATATTTAAAACAATTGCTATAGCAATTTTGCTTCCCAAATAACTGTTTGGTAATCAACATTTCTTACATTCTAGAATCACTTTTTTTTCATTGACCAATGTACATGCAAATAAATAAATATCACCACCTTCTTTAATCTTTAGTTTTTTTCTCAGTTCGTCCACTGTCTGAGGATAATTACGCGTACTGATATTTGCTTTGGGTGTTTTTTCAGTGAGTTCTTTCAATTCATTTTTGGAGTTTCCCCACATTTTTTTAACTTCAAAAATTCTTCCTGGAAATTGAAGTAATAATTTAGTTGATGTGTATAAGTGTGTATTATTGTGTAATTTATATAAGTCAAATCTACTACAAATTATTTTGAATGCACCACTTTTCATTAGTGATGTATTAGGTTCATAGAGATATCTTTCGATGTTTGAAGTATATGAAGCTGAGGCATTGATTTCTTCATTTAAATCATATTCAAAAAACTGATTTTCATTTTTCTTATTAATATTTACGGCTTTTATCAATAAACTTTTGGGTGCAGTTTGTTGCAGTATAAGTAAAATTTCCTTACATTCATTATCTGTACTTACAATATGCACCTCGGAAGTAGTTGGTAATTCACGAACTGCAGCAGTTATATCCATCATGGGTGAAAGTTTGAGCATTACATGACTGGCTTTTTCAAGCAAAAGTGTTGATAATACTGAAACATCTGGTTCGCAATCCGAAAGTAATACAACTTTATTGCCACTTGAATTTCTTCGTGCAGGATCAATAAATATCCAGTCAACATGTTCCATTTCTGAAAGATATTTCTCTGCATCAGAATTAATAATCCGAATGTGATCTCTTTTCAGAATGTTGAAATTATGTGTTGTCAAAACGCACAATTCTTCTTGGCGTTCAACATAACTAACATCTTCAAAGTTTATGGACATAAAGAAACAATCTACTCCAAATCCACCTGTGAGATCAGTAAGTGTTTTGCCTTCGCAAAGAGTTGATTTATATTTAGCTGTTGATTCTGACGAAGATTGCTCTAATGATAGTTGTGCAGGGTAGAGAACATCTTCGGTATTGTAAAACAAGGGAACTTTTGATTTAATTTTCTGTTTTCCATTAATTTGGCGGATAACCAAAGGCATGTCTACAAGTGGAAAACGTGCAGATTGCAGAGCCAGGTGGTGAATATCTGCATTGATGTTTTCGGTAATAAATTGTCTGGTTTCCTTGTTCATGTAAGTTTTGTAATTTGTTTCAAAAATACAGCTTTTTATTCTATTTTGCTACAAACATGCAAAGGAGTGTAAAAAAACAAAAGGTGCCAGAATTTTATTTCGAGCACCTTTTTTTATATCACTTAAATTATTGTTAGATAATTACAAATCTAAAACTCATAGTTGAAGGTGGGTCAACAACAAAGTCGGAATTAGTAACATAAATATTTACTCCACCAACTGAATAGTCAAAATCAATTGTTTGTGTCCACAATGCTCCTGCTGCATTTTGATAATGACGGACATAAGGGAGTGTTTCCAACGAATTTGGATTAGTAAATGCAATGTACGATGTTACTGTTCCTCCACTAAATACTGTTGATGTAATCTCGGGAATTGCAATATGACAACTGTAATATCTGTTTAAACCGGCTGAGTCAGTGTTTTCAATCCAACTGGTATTATTAACAGTGAAATTTAATGTTTTAAGTTGAATATCTTTTGATGTATCATCGCACGATACCACTATTAATGCTGTTATAAATAAAAAAAGAATTTTTTTCATGGATATTTTTTTTTAGCATATATATTTTGTTGTTATTTATATGATTATGTTTAGCTAGTGTAAATTTGAATTTATTCATTAGAAGAATAAATAATAAGTTTCTATAGTTAATATCGATTAAACTTGAATAATGACTTTAAATTGTAGTTGTAGTAATAATTTACATTTTATTATAATAAATTCATTTTAAGTGTTTAAATATTTTAAAATCAATCATATACAAAATTTGTTCAAAAATTTATATTTGTGGATGAATACTTGATAATCTTTTTTTGTACTTTTGCAGCTGATTTTGGTATTGAAACAATCATCATTGTTTCAATAAAAGGGAATCCGGTCAAATTCCGGAACAGTACCCGCTGCTGTAAGCTCCATTTCAACGTTTTGAACAACACTTTTGCCACTGATTTTTTCGGTGAACAGTGAACAGTGAACAGATACAGTCTTAAAAAACTGATAGCTGAAAACTGATAGCTGCAAACTGAATACGGGAAGGCGTTCAAAGACGGGAGTAAGTCAGAAGACCTGCCAATTTTATTTTTTTTGTTTTTGCTTTCGGGATTAATAGCAAAAAGAGTTGGGACACATCCGTGCGTACTTATTCTTCATGTTGTATTGTTATTATTTATTAATCCAAGCATTGACATTTTGTATTTTGTCAATTCAAATTTATATATTTAATAATCAATAATTTAAAAAATGAAAACTAGTAAATTAATTTTAGCTGTGAGTCTATTTGGACTTGTATTTACATCGTGTCAGAATGAAAATAATGTACAAACTACCGTTGTAGATTTTGAAAATGTGACGTTGAATTCCGATAGTATTTGGAATGGTTCAGACTTAACTGGTTCTTTTATTTCTGGAAATTCAACTTTTATGAATAGTTATAATGCCAGTTGGGCTTCATGGACTGGGTTTTCATGTTCATCTAAAACTGACAGTGTAACAACTGGTTATGCAAACCAATACAGCGTAATTGCCGCTTCAGGAGCGTTAGGTTCTAAAAAATTTGCAATTGCTTATGATTCTGCGGCAATTTCAATTCCAAAAACTTTCGATTATTATACAATTAAGAGTTTATACATCACTAACTCCACTTATGCATATCACGACATCAAAAATGGAAGCAATTTTAGTAAAAAATTTGCATCGGGTGATTGGTTTAAAGTTATTATAAAAGGTTACAAAGGAAATGCACAAACCGGAAGCATTGATGTTTATTTAGCGGATTTTAGAAATGGCAAAAGCACAATTCTGAAAACATGGGAAAAAGTAGACCTAAGTGCTTTAGGGCAGGTTGATTTAGTTACTTTTACCTTTGATTCAACTGATAAAACGGCCGGTTGGATTAATACACCTACTTATGCGTGCATAGATAATATTGATTTCACTCAAACAATAACTACAAAATAAGTATGAATTTCTGCCTTTATCTGCCATAATATTTGCATTTCATACTTTTCGCCGGGGCTTTTTAAGTCCCGGTTTTTTTTGTTTTGAAAGTTTTTTTATTAATAGATTTCTGAAAATGAATCGTGTAGGGACTTTATGTAAAAAATATGTTGATCGAGCATTGTAAATTCAGTAAAAAGCAGTACTTTTGTGCCGGGTAAGTCCTACACGACCAGCTCCCTTTGAACTCCCCCAGGGCTTGACCGCAGCAAGGGTAAAAGGTCGTAGCGGTGCGATGTAGGGGGCTTACCCACTTGCCTCTTTAGCTCAGTTGGCCAGAGCACGTGATTTGTAATCTCGGGGTCGTTGGTTCGAATCCGACAAGAGGCTCACCATACAGGAGACTGTCTAGCAATAGGCTGTCTCCTGTTTTTATTTTATCAATATCTACTTCATGTAAATTTATATTTGCAAAATATTTAAATAAATATACAAAAATATATATTAAAGCTAAATAAGGGTTTCATTCGAAAAGTAATTGTCTAAATTGAGGTTAAATTGCTATTTTTGTAGAAGATTCATGTTTTTAATTTTGATTTGAAAATTAAATTAACAATAATATCAATTTGAATGAAGGATATCTTGTTTGTTTTAAACGTTTTATCTTTTATTCTTTTATAAAAACGAATAACAATGAAGAAAAGCTTTTATTTATTTTTGATTATCTTATTTGTATCGTCAGAAGCAATTTTTTCCCAAAAAACAGCTTTTAGAATTGCCGATCTGTACAAGATACATTATGTTGGAGCACCGGTGATTTCTCCAGATGGAAAACATTTGGCATTTACAGTTACAAATGATGATATGCCTAAGGGTAAATCTACTACGGAGATTTATGTTATGGATGCCAATGGTAATAATATGAAGCAGATTACCAATGGAGAAAAAAGCATTTTTGATCCTCACTGGACCAACGACAATAGGGGATTGTATTATGTATCAATTGTATCAGGTACAAGTCAGGTATTTCATTATATATTTGACAAGGGTCAGTCAATTCAAGTTACAAATTTCTCCATGGGAGTCTCCGATCCAGTTGTTTCGCCAGACAATAAATTGATAGCCTTTACCTCAGAAGTTTACCCAGAATGTGGAGCCGATAGTAAATCCAATGCATTAACCGATTCATTGGCCAACAACGGACCTGTGCAGGCTTATGTGGCAGATCATTTACTTTTCAGACACTGGACTGAATATGCAGCAGGAAAATTTTCGCATATTATCATTTATAATATCGAAAAGAAATCGTATACTGATGTTACCCCAGGAGAATTTGTTTCGCCTACATTTATGTTGGGTGGCGGTATTGGGTATAATTTTTCTCCCGACAGTAAAGAGCTTTGTTATGTATCAAACCATACTGTGCATCCTGAGGCCACAACTAATTCAGATCTTTTTTTAGTGCCTGTCACCGGAGGAAAGTCTGTCAATATTACGAAAGATAATGAAGCCTGGGATGGTTCACCTATCTATTCGCCTGATGGAAAATACATAGCTTACCGAAAACAAGTTATTCCGGGGTATGAATCTGATTTGTTCCGAATTGCTTTGTACGACAGGCAAACTAGTGAATCGAAAATCATTACTGAGTCGTTCAACAATTGGATTGATGATTTTAAATGGAATGCTGATTCCAAATCAATATATTTTGAGGCTGAAGTAACAGGAAATCAACCTGTTTATCAGATTGACATTGCTTCAAAGAAAATAACAGCAGTGACAGGTGAAAAAACAATTTACGGATTTGATACTGACAACCAAGGGCATCTTTATTATGCTGCTAATTCAGTCGAAAAACCAACTGAATTGTACAGGATGAAACTGTCTAACGGTAAAGTTTCAGAGTTGACTGACCTGAATCGTGAATTGGAGAATACGGTTGATATTCGTCCGGTTGATACGGTGTGGGTGAATGGTGCTGATAATATAAAAGAAGAAGTTTTTATTGTGAAACCCCATAATTTTGATCCAACTAAAAAATATCCGTTGGTGTTAAACGTTCATGGAGGGCCGCAAAGTCAGTGGATGAATTCATTTAGAGGAGATTGGCAGGTTTATCCGGGAGCCGGTTATGTAGTAGCTTATGCTAATCCACATGGATCAACAGGCTATGGACAGGATTACACGCGCGAAATTTCCGGAGACTGGGGAGGTAAACCTTTTTTTGATTTGATGAAGGTAACTGATGCTCTTGCAAATTTATCATATATTGATTCTACCCGTATGGGAGCAATGGGTTGGTCGTACGGTGGTTATATGATGAACTGGTTTCAGGCTAACACAAAGCGGTTTAAATGTTTGGCTTCTATGATGGGACTTTATGACTTACGTTCTATGTGGGGATCGACCGAAGAAATTTGGTTTCCAAACTTTGATTTGAAAGGACAACCCTGGAATTCGGATTTGTATAAGAAATTTTCACCATCAGAATATGTAAAAAATTTTGCAACTCCAACATTGATTATTACCGGACAGCTTGATTTCCGTGTTCCTTATACACAAAGCATTCAGTATTTTACTACACTTCAAACCCTGGGAATTCCATCCCGTTTGATTATTCTGAAAAATGACGGACACTGGCCAAATACGGTCAAATCAATGCCGCTATATTACGATGCCCATCTCGATTGGTTTCATAAATACCTGGGTGGTGACCCCGCTCCTTATGATGTGAACAAGATGGTAAAAAACGAAGCTTACTAAAATACTAAAAATCAAAAAGAACAAAGAGCTATTACTTTCATTAGTAATAGCTCTTTTTATATGTCATCGAACTAAATGTCTTTTACCAGAATTTCCCTGGATTGGTTTTCGAATCGTTGGTTTAAAATCAATGTTCTTTCCCAAAATGAATCTAATAGCTCATGCTTATTACTCAAAAACATTTCGGAACCCTGCATTTCAAGTCTTGTAAATAGCATATTAACCGTAAGATAATTAATGTCAAATGCCGGCAAATAGGTTTTTACTTTTGTATTTTCGTTGTAGCTTTCAATTAGGATTGACACATCTACTAACTCTGAAATAAGCATTGTTACTATTCTAATCGGCAGTTTATATTTTGCCGCAATTTGACCAGATGTAAGTGCGGGTTTTTGTTCTTCAAATCGTTTTACAATAACGTAAGTAATAAATAGAGTTAAAAAATTTTTATAACGGGTACTGATGTTTTTTGTGTCAATTTCATATTCAAAATTGAGTATATTTTGAGAAACATAGGAAATTTCGGCACCTAATAACACTATCAAACACGAAATTTGTAGCCAAAGTAGCAATAAAGGAATAGCAGCAAAACTTCCGTACACCACATTATAGCGAGATAAGTAAACCTGGCTGTCAATATATATCATTTGAAATAGTTGATAGGCTGTACCTGCAATAATACCGGCTGTGAGGGCATTGTGCAACCGGACTTTGGTATTTGGTATCACTATATACATAATAGTGAATACAATCCAATTTATAATATAAGGAATAAATTTTACACCAAATCGCAATAGCGGACTCAATACCTCATACACAAAGGATTGTTTTAGGGCGGCACTAACATAAATTGAAAGTCCACTGGAAAAAACAATTAACAATGGAATAATAAGTACTCCCGAAAAATAAGTTGTAAATTGGCGAATAAATGTTCTTGATTTTTTTACTTGCCAAATGCTATTAAATGACTTTTCAACTTTTCTGAAAAAACTCATAACTGACCAAAACAATATAAACAAACCAATTCCAATAAAAAGACCATGTTGGGAGGTTTGCAAATATCTTTCTATAAATCCCATTACAATGTCAGTCATATCATCCTGACCAATAAAAGTATCCTGTAGCGAATTTTCAATCAGTTTTTCTACGCCAAAGCCTTTTCCAATTGCTATGATAAGTGCGAACAAAGGAATGATGGCTAATAAAATAGAGTAGGTGAGTGCCGAAGCTTTGATATTTAAATCATCCTGAATAAATCCTCGTGTAGCCAGAATAATCGTTTTGAATAAACGATAAACAAAGCGCCGGGTTCGGGATAATTCTAATTCGGTTATCTTCCAAATGTCGTATCGAAAGAAATTATACAATCGAACTATGGCTGCAACAAGTCTAGACATAAAGAATCTTGGTATATTATTGGACTGAAATTTCAAAAAAAAAATAGCAGGTCTGTAAGCCGGGTTCTGTACTTTGTTTGCACAAAGCGTTTGTCATTTATCTCGAACAAATGTTTCCATTTGCCTTTAGCGATCTACCCCCCGACATCGGGCGAGAAACCCTACATGCGTCGGTATACGTGATCTTGCAACCCATAAGACGTACGGCATCCAATGTTGCCAGTGGACCCGGTGAGCTTTTACCTCACCTTTTCACCCTTACTCCAACAAGTCGGAGCGGTTATTTTCTGTTACGCTACTCTGCTCTCACAAACAGCTTCCCGTTAGGAAATATGGCTCTCTACGTTGCCCGGACTTTCCTCCATTCCACAAGGGAAAAGCGACAAACCGACCTACTATTTTGCCACAAAGATAGAGATAATATTTTAAATAAGTTTTTATATCTTTATCTGTTTTATTTACAATCAATTATATTCAAAATAGCATATAAATAAGAGACGAATATTTATATTAGTCAACTATTGTCTATTTTTGTTGTTAGATGTATAAAGTGAAATAAATTTCCCGAAAAAATTAAAAATGAGTAATTTAGGAATAAAAAAAGGAGACAAAGTTGTCATAATCGGAGGTGGATTTGCGGGTTTACAATTAGCCACAACTTTAATGAAATCAGGTTTAAAAATAATTTTGGTTGATAAACAAAATCATCATCAATTTCAACCCTTATTCTATCAAGTGGCAACAGGTCGACTCGAGCCATCGAGCATTTCTTTTCCTTTTCGTAAAATTTTTCAGAAAAGTAAAACAGTTGATTTCCGAATGGCTGATATTATCAGCATAAATCCCGTCGACAAGAAAATTATGACTGCCTATGATCGAACAATCACCTACGACCATCTGGTCATTGCCACCGGTTGTAAAACAAATTTTTTTGGAAATGCACAAATGAGCGACAATGCATTCTCAATGAAAACTACTCAGGAATCGATAGACATTCGTAATAAGATTCTTTTTAGCTTTGAGAAAGAAATTTTTGCCCGACCCGAGGATAAACAAGCCTGGATGAATATAGTTATTGTTGGTGCAGGACCCACAGGGGTTGAACTTTCGGGCGCATTTGCCGAACTGAAGAAGGATGTATTACCAAAAGATTATCATAATATTGATTTCTCAAAATTTAATATTATTCTTATCGAAGGAAGTAAAAATACACTCAATAACATGAGTGAAGAATCGAAAGTTGCTTCCAGAAAATACCTGGAAGACATGGGTGTTATTGTAAAAACAGAGACCTTGATTCAATCTTACGATGGAACCGTTGCAGTGCTTAATACGGGAGAAAAGATAAATACAAAAAATGTGATTTGGGCAGCAGGAGTTACGGGGAATATTATTGAAGGTTTGGAGCCTGATGATATTTTTAAAAGCAGGTATATTGTAGACAGATATAACAAATTGAAACGTTTTGATAATATCTATGCCGTAGGTGATGTTGCTTACATGGAAACTCCTAAATATCCAAAAGGCCATCCGCAAGTAGCAAATGTAGCTATTAATCAGGCAAAAAACTTAGGTAAGAATATACTAAAGTCATTGAAAAATGAAAACTCCGAGCTAAATGAATATGAATACAATGATATGGGAATGATGGCCACAATTGGGAAACATAAGGCGGTAGTAGAACTTCCGTTTATTAAGTTCAAAGGTCCGATTGCCTGGTATATTTGGATGTTTTTGCACCTAATGCTTATATTGAGTGTTCGCAATAAAATAATTATATTTTTCAACTGGGCATGGAGTTATATGACCAAAGATACTTCATTGCGAATAATTACCAATATCAATTACAAGAAAGAGAAAGTAATTGACAAATAATCAAAAAAAGACTGCCCAAATCTGAGCAGTCTTTTTTTTGAATTCTAAAGTTCTAAACATTAAACAAATTAAAATTGTTGATCGGCCATGCGCTTGTAGCCTGTATAACGCCATTTGGCATTTTCTTCGGCTGCTACAAACAATTCTTTAGCTTCGGCAGGGAATTGTTTCATCAACGAAGTGTAACGAACTTCACCTTGTAAGAAATCCTGGAATTTATCCCATTGTGGTTCTTTCGAATCTAAAGTCATCGGGTTCTTTCCTTCTGCTTCCAAAGCTGGATTGTAACGGTACAAATGCCAGTATCCGCATTCTACAGCACGTTCTTGTTCGTTCTGAGCCATTCCCATACCTGCACGAAGTCCGTGACTGATACAAGGTGAATATGCAATCACAATTGATGGTCCGTCATAAGCTTCAGCTTCACGAATTGCTTTCAAGGTCTGACCTTGGTTAGCACCCATAGCTACCTGGGCTACATAAACATACCCATAAGTTGCGGCAATCATACCTAAGTCTTTTTTGCGAACACGTTTACCCGAAGCAGCAAATTTGGCAACTGCACCCACCGGAGTAGATTTAGAAGCCTGACCTCCGGTGTTAGAGTAAATTTCTGTATCCAATACAAGGATATTTACGTTTTTACCTGAAGCAATAACATGATCTAAACCACCAAAACCGATATCATAAGCCCAACCATCACCACCAATAATCCATTGCGATTGTTTTACAAGATATTGGGTTAAACTGGCAATTTCTTTGCAATATGAACATGTTCCGGCTTTTACTAACGGAGTAATTTTACGTTCAAGAATTATAGTTTCTTCGGCAATTTCGCGTTTTTCAATCCATTCTGCAAATAAACCTTTCAATTCGTCCGAACAACAATCGGCTGCAAGAGCTTCAGTCATCAATCGAACTAACCGTTCGCGCATATTGTCATTGGCAAACACCATACCCAATCCAAATTCAGCATTATCTTCAAACAAAGAGTTAGCCCAAGCCGGTCCGCGACCTTCGTCGTTTGTTGTATATGGGGTAGAAGGAGCAGAGTTAGAATAAATTGAACTACAACCAGTGGCATTAGCCACCATTTGACGGTCGCCAAAAAGTTGAGAAACAAGTTTCACATAAGGAGTTTCGCCACAACCGGCACAAGCACCCGAGAATTCGAAGAGTGGAGTTGCCAATTGCGAGTTTTTCACATTACCTTTTATGTCTACCAAATTTTGTTTCGATTTAATTTCAGTAGCGCAGAATTCCCAATTTTCCTGATTTGGATATTGTGAATCGATATGAGTCATATTCAAAGCTTTGTTGCCTTTATTACCCGGACAAACCTCAGCACAATTACCACAACCGGTACAATCAAGCACATCAACCTGAATACGGAATGTCATGCCTGCAAATTGTTTTCCATTAGCTTTCAAAGTGTCTTTAAACGGAGCTTTTGCTTGCTCAGCTTCGTCCAAAATAAACGGGCGGATAACAGCGTGAGGGCAAACATAAGCACATTGATTACATTGAATACAGTTTTCAGAATTCCAAACCGGTACAAATGAGGCAATACCACGTTTCTCAAATTTAGAAGTGCCTTGTTCCCATGTTCCATCTTCACGACCTTTGAAAGCAGAAACCGGAAGATCATCACCTGCTTGTGCATTGATAGGGCGAACAATGTCTTTGATAAATGAAGGAACTATAGCATTATTTGCATCATTTTCGTCTAACAAAAGAGTCCATTCAATTGGAATTTCCACCTTTGTATATTCACCACCACGATCGACAGCTGCATAGTTCTTCTTTACAACATCTTCTCCTTTTTTGCCATACGATTTGTTGATAGCATATTTCATTTTTTCAACAGCCAATTCGTAAGGCACAACGTTGGCAATTTTGAAAAATGCCGATTGAAGAATGGTGTTGGTGCGATTTCCCAAACCAATTTCTTCCGCGATGTTGGTTGCATTAATAATATAAAGACTTATGTTATTAATTGCCAGGTATTTTTTTACGTTAGTAGGAAGATTCTTTTTTACTTCTTCAGCATTCCAAATTGTATTCAGCAGGAATGTGCCGTTTTTCTTCAATCCTTTAGTAACATCATATAGCTTCAGGTATGCTTGCACGTGACATGCCACAAAGTCGGGAGTTGTAACCAAATAAGTGGAACGAATTGGCGTTTCACCAAAACGAAGGTGTGAACAGGTAAATCCACCCGATTTTTTAGAATCATAAGCGAAATATGCCTGGCAATATTTATCAGTATTATCACCAATAATTTTGATTGAGTTTTTATTTGCACCTACTGTACCATCAGCACCTAGACCATAGAATTTAGCTTCAAATGTTCCAGCACCTCCCAATGAAATTTCTTCTTTGAGCGGAAGGGACGTGAAAGTTACATCATCAACAATACCTACCGTAAAATGATTACGTGGTTCTGGTAACGAAAGATTTTCGTAAACAGAAAGTACTTGGGCAGGAGTAAAGTCTTTTGAAGATAAACCATAGCGTCCTCCAACAACCAATGGTTGATTTTCAGAGCCGTACAATACATCTTTTACATCAAGATACAATGGTTCGCCGGTTGCACCGGGTTCTTTTGTGCGGTCAAGAACGCAAATGCGTTTTGCTGTTTTTGGAAGTGCAGCCAAGAAGTGTTTAGCTGAGAATGGACGATATAAGTGAACAGAAATTAAACCAACTTTTTCACCTTTAGCATTCAAGTGGTCGATACCTTCGCGAATGGCTTCTGTTGATGAACCCATGGCAATAACCACCCTGTCAGCATCTTCAGCTCCGTAGTAATCGAATAACCCATATTTGCGACCAGTTACGACAGCTAATTTTTCAAGATAATCTTCAACTACAGCAGGAATTGCATCGTAGAATGGATTTGAAGCTTCGCGTGCCTGAAAGTAAACGTCGCCGTTTTGAGCTGTACCGCGTGCAACCGGATGTTCTGAATTCAGTGCACGATTGCGGAAAGCTTGTAAAGCTTCTTGGTCAATTAACGGAATCAAATCTTCCTGATCTATTTGTTCTATTTTTTGTATTTCGTGCGAGGTGCGGAAACCATCGAAGAAGTGTACAAAAGGAACACGTGTTTTGATAGCTGCCAAATGTGCTACTGCAGCCATATCCATAACTTCCTGTACAGAACCGGTGGCAAACATGGCACATCCTGTTTGACGAACAGCCATAACATCCTGATGATCACCAAAAATAGAAAGAGCATGTGAAGCTAATGCACGAGCCGAAACGTGATAAACACCCGGAAGTAACTCTCCGGCAACTTTATACATATTTGGAACCATCAGCAACAGACCTTGTGAGGCTGTGAAAGTAGTAGTCAACGCACCGGCTTGAAGTGATCCATGCATTGCGGCAGCAGCACCAGCTTCAGATTGCATTTCCTGTACTTGAACCTTTTCGCCCCAAATGTTTTTGCGACCACTGGCAGCCCATTCGTCAACATATTCTGCCATAGTTGATGATGGTGTAATTGGGTAAATTGCTGCCACTTCAGAGAACATATACGAAATATGTGCAGCAGCTTGATTACCATCACAGGTTAAAAATTTTTTAGATTTAGCCATTTTGTTAGTAATTTTATTAAACCCCTAATCCCTAAAGGGGAACTGAGGTAAGTTGTTATTGTTATTTTTATTATTTGTTTTTAATTTTTATCTGTTATATTCTTCTCATTATTGGCAAGGTTTCTATCAATAAAGGAACCCAAACAACCATAATGGTATCGTGTTTTTATTTCCAATTTCAATTTCATCGGCTGCATAAATCACTTTCGAATAATGCTTTCCGGTTTCAGGTTTGCTTTCGCATTTGAAATGAAATTGTTGGTCTATACAAAAATCTAAATGATATTTGCAAATGTTTACTTTATGGCGAACGTGTAATGCATTGTAAAAGAAAGTTTTTTGTTCGGCCAGTTTATCTACATTTCCAGAATTAATCGTGTACATTAAATTCGTGTTGTGTACATAAACCAAATTTGGTTTTTTCGGATATTCATCACCATCGGTATACAGCATGTTCAACAAGCGGGCATCTTTCAAGTATTTTATATAGTTCATGATGGTTGCACGAGATACCTCAATTTCTTTGCTCAATTGGCTTACATTGGGAGCTGCAGGAGCAGAATTCATTATCAAATAAAGCAATCGGCGTATTTTGGAAAGGTATTTCAGCTCAATTTGTTTAATGAGTAAAATATCTACTTCCAGCATCATATTCATGGTTTTAATCAGATTTTCTGAAAAATTGCGATCCTCCAGAAAAAAGGGATAATAACCGTGATGTAAATAGTCCTGAAAATATTCAAGCGGATGAACCTTAGAGCAAATATCTTGTGAAATCTGAACATGATTTTGCATAATTTCATCCAAGGTGAATGATCTTAAATCAGTTCCGGCCTGTAAATTCAAGAATTCCCGAAATGAAAATCCTCGTAAATTGTAAGATGCAATAATTCCCTGTAAATCAGTGTTATCTTCAATCAGACGCATAACCGATGAACCTGAAAAAACAATATGCAGGTCAGGGAAACGGTCGTAACATTCACGTAATTCTTTCGACCAATTTTCATACTTAAAAGTTTGATCGAGCAGTAATGTTTTACCACCCTGAGCACAAAACTCTTCAGCAAATTCAACCAGTGTATGTTCAGTAAAATAAAGATTATTGAAATTTATGTATAAACAACTTCTGTCAGTTCCAAAATGTTCTTTGGCATATTGAAGCAAGAAGGTTGTTTTTCCCACACCACGACTACCTTTTATGCCAATCAACCTATGCGTCCAATCAATTTCATCCATAAGCATTCTCCTTACGGGCGATTGTACGTGTTCAACTAAATAGATATGTGTTTTATAAAACGCCTCCATATACATTTATTAGGTTACAAAATTAGTACAATATTTCCATTTTGCAATGCAGAGATGGCAAAATTAGGATTTATTACATTCAAATCTCGTATAATCATAAGCTTTGAGCCCTTTTTGTTATAAAAAAATATTGAGAAATTTATTCTACACTAGAATATAAGTAAATGATTAACGAAATAATTGGAATTGTAAAATGAAATGATTAGTTTTGGAGTGTAAAAAAACAATATAATTTTAGATAAATAATCACTACCATGAAAATCAAATTTATTGGAGCTGCCCGCGAAGTAACCGGCAGCAAACACCTGATTACCACAAATGAAGGCAAACGTATTCTTCTCGATTGTGGTATGTTTCAGGGAAAAGGACTGGAAACAGATGCAATGAACCGTAATTTGGGTTTTGAACCATCTTCCATCGATTATCTTATTCTTTCTCATGCACATATCGATCACTCAGGACTTATTCCTTATATGTATAAACTTGGTTTTCGGGGATCGGTGATTTGTACCAATGCAACCCGCGACCTTTGTGCTATCATGCTGGCTGATAGTGGTCATATTCAGGAACTGGATATAAAATGGTTTAATAAAAAGCGTGATAAACAAGGTCTTCCACCAGTTGAGCCTATTTATAACCAGGATGATACGGAAAAATGTATGGAACTTTTTATTGGAGTTGCATTTGATCGCCGTTTTCAGATTAATGATAAAATTAATGTCAAGTTTACAAATACCGGGCATATGCTTGGCGGGGCGGTGGTAAATCTGGAATTGCTGGAAGATGGGGAGAAGGTACATTTAGCCTATACGGGCGATATTGGTCGTCCGCATAACCGAATTATTCATCCACCAACAGCTTTTCCACAATGCGATTACCTGATTACCGAATCAACTTATGGAGATAGGTTACATCCTGCAGATAAAGACACGGAAGAAGATTTATTGAAAATAGTATTGGATACCTGTGTGACAAAAGGTGGTAAGTTAATCATTCCTTCATTTTCCATTGGACGCACCCAGGAAATAGTTTTTGTGCTCAACGACTTGTTTAACAAAAATCTACTACCTAAAATTGAAGTATTTGTTGATAGTCCACTTTCTGTAAATGCTACCGAGATATTCCGTTTGCATCCTGAATGTATGAATGATGATGTAAAACAAGTTTTAAAAACAGATCCCGATCCGTTTGGATTCAACTCCCTGCATTATATTAAAAATGTGGACGAGTCGAAAGCCTTAAACGATTATCACAAACCTTGCATAATTATTTCGTCGTCGGGTATGTTGGAAGCTGGAAGGATTAAACATCACGTAGCCAATAATGTATCGGATTGGAGAAATACAATTTTGATAGTAGGTTATTGTACGCCAAGTTCATTAGGTGCAAGAATACAGGAACCGGGCTTACGGTACATTTCAATATTTGGAGAAATGCACGAAGTGAATGCAAGCATTGCAAAAATTGAAGCATTTTCAGGTCATGGCGATTATAATGAAATGAAATCTTTCCTGAGTTGTCAGGATACTAAGCAGATAAAGAAAACATTCTTAGTTCATGGTGAATATGAAGTTCAACAAAAATACAGTGAAGAACTGAAGAAGGCAGGTTTTCATGATATAGAAATACCTGAATCGGGGCAGGAATTTGAACTGTAATTTTACGTAGAGACGTTGGCTTACAGCGTCTCTATATTTTTTTTGGCGTTGTTGTCTGAAATTCTTTCAGGTAAAATGGTTCAAAATAAGCCACATCCACAAATTTCTTTTCGGCAAATGCCTTTTCAGCAAACGAAATCATATTTTCGGCTAGCGGAACTAAATTATCAATAAAACGGGCATTGGAATTTATTAGTGTGGTTTTACATTTTTCAGCTCCGTTTCCAAAGAAGTAAACCGGTTGACTTACAAGTATTTCGGCATATGAATCAGGAGTAATGATATCAGCAGCAATATCGCGGTAAATTTCACTCATTTCATTATAAAATGCCGAATAAACCTCCATGCGTCGGGCATCAATCATGGGGCAAAACAAAGCATTTCCTTTTTCTTTTACAATATTTAAAGCTTGTACTGTCAATACCTCGAGTGTACTGACAGCAATCATTGGAATTCCATAACCATAACACAAGCCTTTGGCAGTTGAAACACCAATTCGTAATCCGGTGTATGAGCCCGGTCCGCTACTTACTGCCACTGCATCAGGTTTTTTATCATATGGTTTCAATACAGCCAGAGCTTCTGCAATAAAGCTACTTAACAAAGCTGCATGATTCATACCATCGGCATTTGATTTGGAAAACAGACAGTTGGCATTTTCACTTAGTGCAACTGAACATACATTGGTTGAAGTTTCGATATGAAGTATAATCATCTTATTTTTAAAATAGAAAATGAAAGTATTGCAAAATTAAGCAATTTAGATGAATAAAAAATCCTTGCTTTATGATAAAAGCAAGGATTTATTAGCTAATATATAGATTATAAGCTATTTAATGGTTATTTTTAAAGGATTTTTTATGCATTGGGCAAATTGATTCACAGCATTAAACCACGATTCGTCAGTAGGATAATGCCATCTGCTCCAGCCTCCGCCAAAATAATAAGTAAAAGTATCGCCAGCTTTGTAAGAACTTGTCATCAACCCATGTTCAACAGCTTTAAATGCTTTGTTTACTTTAGCCGGGATATAAACGCCCACATAATTGCGCCCCTCAGGTACATTATAGTCCGACACAGCTTCTTCGGCATAAGCTGAAGTGCCATTTGCTACATTTTGTGTTAATACACCTTTATTATCATGTAAATAAATACCGGTAGCTAATTCCATTTTTTGATTAACTCCAATATATTTTACGTCCCCTTTGTTTAGCAACGAACCGGCACAAGTTGTAATTGTAATTTCCTCGGTGTAAATTGAATTACCAACTTTTACCGAATCATAAATGAGCTTAAACTTAGATCGTAATGGTCCGACTTCAAGTACTTTATAACTTGTAAAATGGTCGCCAATCCATAATTTATCATCAACAAAGGGTGCTATTCCTCCACAGCCTAAAGTGTGTGCTACTTTGTAAAAATCAAGTCCAATACCATGGTCAATGTGATACGAAATTCCATTATATATATCATCTCTGTATCGTTGATTTACAACTAGATTTTCGGTAGATTTCGACCAAAAATCAACTCCGTTACTCGGATTTTCGTTTGCCAAGGCAGGTCCGTACATTCTGTAGGCGGCCATGTCGTTTTCCCATGCAAAATCATCTTTGCGTTCCGGAACAAATCTTGCAAAGGTTTTTGGTTTAACTACAGCTGGTTTTCCTTCCGTTAAAGAATATATAGTAGAGCCATTTGCTTTCACATCAGCTTGAAAAAGAATTGATTGAGGTTTCTTATTTTTGTTATAAATTAATTGATAAGCAACTTCTTTGTTTTGATTATTCTTCAATACATAAGTTTTTGTCTCAAACGGTAATTTTAATGCCAATACGTTAACCTCTACCAGTTCATTTTTTCTGTCAATTCCCAAACTGTTTGACACAACAATTTTTCGTTGGGCAAATGCACCCGTAATGAGCAGGAGGGAAGCTAAAATGATAAATCCAATTTTTTTCATAATAATTAATTGTAAATTATTAATTATGCGAATCAGGAGTAGAGACTCCGTAATTCTTTGTTAGTTTAAAGTGTTTATAATAAAGGAAATAAGTGTAAAATAGTTTGTTCAATTCTCTGAAAATCATTATCTTAGAAGAAAATTCGCAGTAATATTCTAAGTATGATTCCCAGAGAAAAAGAACAAAAATTAATATCCATATATTTCTATATTTGTGATTTATATGAAAATGAGCTAAAGT
>JARLGX010000038.1 GCA_031292575.1 Paludibacter sp. | reverse complement strand
CTCTACCAACTGAGCTATTTTCGCAATTTGTATTGTTGATTATGAAAACTCCTTTTCATTTGTTCTACTTGCCAAGGTCGGAATCGTATCCAGCTTTTGGGGCAAGGTCGTGCTCTACCAACTGAGCTATTTTCGCAATTTATTTAAATACGAATGAAACTTCTTTCATTTTTCCAAATGCAGTGCAAAGATAATGCGATTTTGATAAATTGCAAATATATGAATGGAAAAAATATCTGTTTTATAAATTTATTTTCCTTAATTAAAGAGACAAAAAGTGCTATATTAAAGATTTAAAAGCAATCTGGAATCAATTAAAAAACCATAATCATACGCAGATATTAAAATTATCAAAGCCTTTGTTGTAAATTTGCACACCAAAAATATACTTTTTTCAATGGAACAATCGACTAAAAACGACCAAAAAACTCTTCGCAGTATACAATCAAAATTCAAAAAAGCCCTTAGTGATTACCGTTTGATTGAAAATGAAGACCATATTCTTATTGGACTTTCAGGTGGAAAAGATTCACTGGCATTGGTCGAATTACTCGGTGAACGCATGAAAATCAGAGTTCCGGGTTTTAAACTCACTGCAGTTCATATTTCTGTAGAAAACATTCCATATGAATCTGATTTGGTCTATTTAAAAGAACATACCAATCAATTCGGCATTCCGTTTGTTCATCATATAACCCGCTTTGACAACTCTACAAACACCAACAAATCTACATGCTTTTTATGCTCCTGGCATCGTCGCAAGGCTTTGTTCGAAATTGCAGTCGAACTTGGATGCAACAAAATAGCGCTTGGTCACCATTTGGATGATATTGCCGAAACACTGCTTCTTAATTTAATTTACCAGGGTTCGTTTGGGTCTATGCCACCAAAATTAAAACTGAACAAATTCGATATGGAGATTATTCGCCCATTAGCTTTAATCACTGAAGCCGAAATGAAAGAGTTTGAACGAATTCGTGATTACCAAAAACAAATAAAAAATTGTCCGCATGAAAAAGATTCATCGCGTCGCGAAGCCAAGAAGCTGATTGCCGAACTTGAAAAGTTGAATCCAACCGTACGGCAAAATATTTGGGCAGCCATGGAAAATATTAAAACTGATTACCTTCCAAAGAAAGTTAAGTAGTTGATTTATACTTTAGCTACAATAAATTCGTTTAACTCTCAATAATTTGCTTTTTATGAAAGAATTTTTCACCATTGGTTTATTGATTATCTCCAATATATTTATGACTTTTGCTTGGTATGGCCATCTCAAAATGCGCGAATTCAGCTGGTTTAGTGCACTGCCGCTCTTTGTTGTGGTGTTTATAAGTTGGGGAATTGCACTTTTCGAATACATGTTTCAAGTGCCAGCAAATAGAATTGGGTTTAATGAAAATGGTGGTCCATTCTCCTTATTACAATTAAAAGTAATTCAGGAAGTAATTACATTATCGGTCTTCGTGATCTTTTCTTTAGTAGTATTTAAAAATGAAACATTCCGATGGAACCACATAATAGGATTCATTTTTCTGGTGCTTGCGGTTTATTTTATTTTCAAAAAGTAAGCAAAATCACATTGAAAGCATTTAAATTGTTGTCTTTTTTATACTTACATCATTTGTATCCTTTACAAGGTGTGATTTTTTCTTATCTTTGCAGCCAAAATTAGTTTATACATGAGAACAACTGCAATTCGGTTATTCATTTCAACAATATTTTTATTTTTTGCAGTATGTTTGAATGCTGTTCCGGCCACTCCATATCCAGTTAAAATAACTCAACCTGATGGAACTGTATTAACAGTTAGATTGCACGGCGATGAGTATTTCAACTATAAAACCACGTTAGATGGATATGCTCTTACTCCAAATACCCAGGGAGTTCTTACCTACGCAAAGTCTGATGCTTATGGGAATTTGATTAGTACTTCTGTAAAAGCAAATGATATAAATCAACGCACTGCCGTTGAAAAAAATTTAATTCTAAATTTAACTCCAAATTTGAATCTTACCAAATTTGGTCAAAAAGAACGCGCATTACGTTTGCAAAAATCCATTTCCACAACATCAATTATAAAAGGTTATCCTTTAACCGGCTCACCAAAATCAATAGTAATCCTCGTCAATTTCAAGGATGTAAACTTTGTTACTTCCAATCCTAAAACTGCTTTCACCAATCTTCTAAACCAAAGTGGATATTCAACCAATGGTGGTACCGGATCGGCAAAAGACTATTTCCACGACAGCTCAATGGGCGTATTTAATCCGCAATTTGATGTGGTCGGACCGTATACATTGCCGAACAATATGGCTTATTACGGTGCAAATGACGCCAGTGGAAATGATACAAATCCACAGCAAATGGTCATTGATGCTTGTACATTGGCCGCTGCTGCAGGAGTTGATTTTTCGCAGTATGATACTGATAAAAATGGAGTTGTTGACAATGTTTTCATTTATTATGCCGGTTACAACGAAGCTGAAGGTGGACCTGCAAATAGCATTTGGCCACACCGTTGGACTTTAAATGATTTATCAACTAAATTTAACGGTGTTTCTGTTTACGATTACGCATGTACATCCGAATTACGTGGAAATACAGGTTCGAATATGTGTGGAGTAGGAACTTTTTGTCATGAATTTGGACATGTACTTGGTTTAACAGATTATTATGTCACATCAGGTACTGATCACCACACTTTGTCCACATGGAACATAATGGATTACGGCCCATATTTAAACCTTGGGCGAACACCACCATCTTACTCTTCGTGGGACCGTTTTTACCTGAACTGGTTAACGCCCACTGAATTAAAAACTGCAGGAAATTACCAGTTAGACACACTCTCAACAAGTAATACTTCCTATTTGATTTCGCAAAACGGAAATCACAATTTAATTGGCAGCAATCCTTCGCCAGTAGAGTTTTTTATGTTGGAAAACAGGCAACAAAAAGGTTGGGACACGTATCTTCCCGGTCATGGAATGATTGTATATCACATTTATTACAACCCAACAACCTGGGCAAATAATACAGTAAATAACGATCCCAATGCAATGGGTGTGGACATTGTGGAAGCAGATGGAATTGCATTGACCGAAACTACCAGTTTAGATCCAACCTTATCGGGCGACCCTTATCCGGGAACCAGTCATGTAACATCATTCGTTCCAACGCTTCGCGACGGAACAAATATTCATAAACCTCTATTGAATATTCAGGAAATAAATGGCAAAATTTCATTTCATTTTGGCACGAATATAATTTTAGCTCAAAATCTGCAACCGTTTTCTACAGTTCAGGGTACGCCTTCTTCTGTTCAAACAGTTACCGTAAGCGGATCAAAATTAACCAATGTGGTAAATATTTCATTTAAAAATGGGCTGCATTTTGAGATGAAAAAACAGAGTGATAGCATCTGGGTAAAATCGCTGATTTTAACTCCCATTGATTCTGTATTGACTAACACGAATATACAGATAAGGTATAATCCAACTGTACCTTCATACACTTCAGTTCATAGCGATACATTTATTTTGACTTCAGGTACAACCGACTATGCTGATGCCCAAATTTCAGGAACATCTACCCGAGCGGTTTATGTAGTTCCTCCAATAGCCAATGAAGCTTCAGATGTTAGTTTTACAGGTTTTGTGGCAAATTGGAGTCCGGTTTTCGATGCAACAGGATATTATTTAACGGTTTATAGCCTTACTGATGGTGAATCTTCAATCACCCAAGGCTTCGATAATGGTTTAGTTGCTCCGAATGGCTGGACAATAACGCCAAAAAGCACTTCAAGTTCTACTATTTATAGTGGAATAACTCCACCATCTATATTATTCTCAAATACCGGAGAATTAGTTGAAACCGAAAAATACCTTTTACCTGTAACAAAACTTTCATTCTACTTGCGTTCAATGGGAGGAAGTAATGGTGGATTTTTAATTGAAGCACAAAATGACCAAAACAATTGGGAAAAAGTTGACAGCATTCCTGTAACTTCAACTTTAAATGATCAAAGCAAATCATATACATTTCTTGAAACTAAAGGATATGACCGTTTCCGATTTACCTATACAAAAGGGCTTGGATCGGTAGCTTTCGATGATGTTGCTGTTACCTTTACAAAACAACTTACTTATAACCTGCGTGAAAGTTGGGTGACTTCTACAACAGATACACTGACCAATTTAATTCCAAACACTGATTACAATTACATGGTCAGGGCAAGCGACAAGAGCGTTTATTATGAAAATATTACAAATTCTTCGAATGTAATATATGTTAAAACTCTTACATATCCATCGTCAAAAAAACTTGTTGCCTCCGTCGACACAAATGGGAATATAACTGTCTCTTTACCCACAAAAAATACATCCTTGAGAATATACAATATACTGGGTCAAACCATTCAAAGTATAACTCCCCAGGGAACAACAGTTAAAATATCAGATTTACCCAGACATCAGGTTTATATTATAAGAGCTAATAATCTGGTCACTAAAATTGCCATATAAAAACATTAAAACTAACTTTAAACTTTTCGTTAGCCGACTATCAGTCGATTGACGGAAAGTTTTTTTATGTAATTCATCATTTATAATCCATTCTCATGTTATCAGTTGATTCTCTTTCCGTTGAATTTGGTGGTCAAACACTTTTCTCCGATATTTCTTTCGTAATTAATGAAAAAGACCGTATTGCCCTAATGGGTAAAAATGGTGCCGGAAAATCTACCTTACTCAAAATTTTAGCCGGAGTTCGTGACCCATCGCGCGGAACTGTATCATATCCTAAAGAATTGGTGGTTGCTTATTTACCTCAACATTTGCTCCTTGAAGACAACCGAACTGTTTTTGAGGAAACAGCCATGGCATTTGCTGAAATAAACGAGATGGGTAAACAAATAGAGGCAATGAACGAAGAGTTAACTACCAGAACAGATTATGATTCGGACAGTTACATGGAGTTAATTGAGCGTGTTTCAGCTTTGAGTGAGCAGTTTTACAGCATTGAGGAGATAAATTATGATGCTGATATTGAAAAAACATTACTTGGGTTGGGATTTTCGCGCGAAGATTTTACGCGTAAAACTTCAGAATTCAGTGGTGGCTGGCGCATGCGCATAGAGTTGGCTAAAATTCTGCTTCGCCGCCCTGATGTTATTTTGCTTGACGAACCGACAAACCATCTTGATATAGAATCCATTCAATGGCTCGAAGAATTCCTTATCAATTCAGCTAAAGCAGTAGTTGTTATCTCGCATGACAGAGCCTTTGTTGATAATATTACAACCCGCACTATCGAAGTAACCATGGGGCGCATTTACGATTACAAAGCCAAATATTCACATTACCTTGAGTTACGCAAAGAACGCCGGGAGCAACAGCAAAAGCAATTTGACGAGCAGCAAAAAATGATTGCCGAAACCACCGAGTTTATCGAACGGTTCAAAGGAACTTATTCCAAAACGCTTCAGGTTCAATCCCGGGTAAAAATGCTCGAAAAGCTACAAATCCTGGAGGTTGACGAAGAAGATACATCGGCTTTACGATTGAAGTTTCCACCGTCACCACGATCGGGCAATTACCCTGTAACGGCTGAAAGTGTTGGTAAAATGTATGACAGTAAACGCATTTTTGCCAATGCTAACTTTATGATTGAACGTGGAGAAAAAATAGCTTTTGTTGGAAAAAACGGAGAAGGAAAATCAACGTTGGTGAAGGCAATCATGAAAGAAATAGAACACGAAGGAAAACTCACACTCGGCCATAATGTCAAAATTGGCTACTTTGCACAAAATCAGGCTTCATTACTTGATGAGAATCTAACTGTATTTCAAACAATTGACGATGTGGCGGTAGGTGACATTCGAAATAAAATTAAAGATTTGCTTGGAGCGTTTATGTTTGGAGGTGATAATTCTTTCAAAAAGGTAAAAATATTATCCGGAGGTGAGCGTACCCGGTTGGCTTTGATAAAGTTATTATTAGAGCCGGTAAATTTGTTAATACTCGATGAGCCAACAAATCATTTGGATATGAAAACCAAAGACATACTAAAACAGGCTTTGGTCGATTTTGATGGAACACTTATCGTGGTTTCGCACGACCGTGATTTTTTGGATGGATTAGTAACTAAAGTATATGAATTCGGAAACCAGAAAGTAACCGAGCATTTGGAAGATATATATGGATTTCTTGCTAAAAAGAAGATGGAAAATTTAAAAGAAATTGAGCGAAGAAACTAATAAAATGGCATTATCCTAATGATTTATAATGCTATCAGCTAATTAATCATCAAATTCGGAATAAGGTGAATTTTTACTTTTAAACTCCGGCACTAATTTTTTCATTGTCTTTATCACATTTTTAATATCAACATTGTTGGAGAAATCTATCAACAACTGAATAGTGCTAAAAACCTTTTCATATTCATACTGTCTTACTTTCGCAATTGTGATTTTTTCGTGCTCGGTTTGAATTGTTGTTTCTTTATCGCTTAACAATTCTTCAAACAGTTTTTCACCTGGTCGCAAACCTATAAATTCAATTTTAATATCTTTATTGGGAACAAAACCAGCCAATTCAATCATACGTTTAGCCAAATCTACAATTTTCACGGGACTTCCCATGTCGAAAACATAAATTTCGCCCGTATGTCCAATTGAAGCTGCCTCAAGCACAAGGCGACAAGCTTCGGGTATAGTCATAAAATAACGAATAATATCAGGATGGGTAACTGTTACCGGTCCACCCTTTTCAATTTGCTCTTTAAAATATGGAATTACAGAGCCGTTTGATCCAAGAACATTTCCAAAACGAGTAGTTACAAATTTTACGTTATTACCATTTCTTTCGCTTTCTTTTGCCAATGACTGGACATAAATCTCAGCAATTCTTTTGGATGCTCCCATTACATTCGTTGGATTTACAGCTTTATCTGTAGAAATCATCACAAAGCTTTCCACGTTGTAACGAACTGCAAAATTACTTAAATTCATTGTTCCCAGCACATTAACCAGTATGGCTTCGCACGGATTTTCTTCCATCAAAGGCACATGTTTATAAGCCGCAGCATGATAAATTATTTGAGGATGATATTTCTCAAAAACGAATTCCAGTCGTTTATCACTCCTAACATCTCCAATTATAGGCACAAATTTAAGTTCCGGATAATTTAGCTCCATTTCCAGTCGTAAATTATGAAGAGGCGTCTCGGCCATATCCAATACCAAAATTAATTTGGGCTTGAATTGGGCTAACTGGCGAACCAATTCACTGCCAATAGAACCTGCAGCACCGGTGATAAGTATAGTTTTATTACGAGTATGCAATTCTATTTTATCCATATCAATATTTATCTCGTCCCGGCCCAACAAATCTTCAAACTGGATTGGTTTCATCTGGTAACGAACCTGATTGTTAGAATCCAATCCTTCGAAAGGAGGTGAAACCAACACGTTTATTCCCATTTCAATACACGTTGAAATAAAGGTTTGCTCATTTCTTACACTCGTGTAATCGGGGAAAATAATGGTATTTACTTCATTTTTCCTAAAAAACCAATCCAAATTTTCAACATTTAGGAAAAAGACCGATAAACCCTGGATACGTGTGTTTTTTGTATTTTTATTTCGAGTTATAAAACCCTTAACAATATACTGATTTGCGGCACTTTTATTTAACCATTGTGCTAAAGCAATACTATGTGTTTCTATTCCATAAATCAATGATTTATTTCGGGCTTCGGTTGTATAATTGACGGAATAGTTATATATAAGCACAATGCAATATCGCATAATAAGCATGAGTACCAAACTTATCAGAAATACATTTTGAACAAAAAAGTAATGATGGTCAAGCTTGTAACCAAAAAGCAGTATAAACACGTACAAAATTATACTTGAAAGAAGTAGTGACAGAAAAAGACGCCACATTTCCAAAAGGTTGGAATGCCGTATTAGTCCAAGATAAGGTTTAAATACATAAAAACTAAAGAAGGTACTTACGATAAATACAACACCTCCCCCTATAAGTTTCAACGTAGTAATATCCATATCTGAGTTATTGCTATGTATGTAAGCACCGAGGCTATACCCAACAATACAAAGAATTAAATCTATTTCAAAAACAATCCAACGATTAATTAATGACGTTCTCATTATTAATTGAAAGAGTAAACGTAATCTTTTTTGAAACTTTTTCATACAGCTATTCGATTAAAAATCTAAAAATAGTATAATTACAATACAAATAAACAGACACTATAATCAGAATTTTACACTAATTTTAATCAGTATTTTATATTAAAAGGTCATTGTAAATTTTAGTTATATCACAGCATATCTTCAGCTTGCAATGGAGTATAGGGTCCATCTTTAACTTCAAATATCATAGTACCCGGTTCTAATACTTTAAGGGTATGCCATTGTCCGGCAGGTATATTGACACCGTGTTTTTCTTCCATTGGATTTAAAGTCACAGATTCAATTAATTCCTTATTATCATCAAACAAAAACACCTCCATACTTCCCCGAATAATTATATACGTTTCATCGCTATGCCTGTGACGGTGCACAGGTACATCAGTCCCGGGTTCCAAAGCATTCAATAGACGTTGCGATTTGGCCTCCGGACTTTCATGAAAGTTATAATTCATTCGTAATCTTGGGCTTAATTCTGCCTTATTTGTTATCCTGTCTAAGAGTTCCTTATCAATAATTTCCATTTTCTTACTACTCATTACTTTCTTACTCCAATACTTTCTTCTACCGTCTAATCCTTATTTGAATTGCATTTTCAACAGCTTGCTCACTAAAAAATATCAAATAACCACCACCACCGGCTCCGCTAAGCTTCCATCCAAGCACCTGATTTTCATATTGTTTAATTTGTTCCAACACACCATGTGTCAACATATTAGGGAACATAGCAATTTGTGCTTCAAAACTCTCGGTTATATATTTGCCTACAGATTTTGCATCCATTTTCAATAATGAATTCCAACATTTTTCTGTTGCTAAACTTAAGCGTTTCGCACCTGCTTTATCAATTCTACTATTTGCCAATACATCATAGTTTTCATAACGAGGATAAAGTGGAATCATCCAAATTCTTTCCTCAATCCAATCTAATATTAAAGAATCGGTAGTACTTTCAATCTCATTTGGCCAATAATTGCCCTCATAATAAAATTTATTCAGTCCGGGAAGCGTAATTCCAAGTGAATCCTGTGAACCACTAATGTATTCACTCCCTGGTGGGTTTTCAAAACAAAAAAGAGTTTTGGCAAGCTTTTCTTTATCACCTTCCGGAATATCTGTTTGCCAAAGTTCAATGGCTTTTTTCCGGCTGCTGGTCGACATACCACTGCGATCATTAAATTCATAATCGGGCTCAATGCAAATGGTAATAACTGATCCTGAAGCATAACTACTTACATAAGGTTGGTCGAGCCAGCCACCAGCTAAATCTATTCGGTACGGAATTTTACATTCCTGACGTAAAGCAGTTGTTGAACGTGCTGGTAAATTTCCATGCGGCACACGTTTACTTACTACATACTCAATACCCATTTCCTTACAAAGTGCTTCTTTGTCCGGCGTATGGCCATCGGCATTTACAAAAAATATATCCGGTTGAAGAATGTTTAGTTCTTCCAAAAAATCTAATAATCCATCTCCCTTGTTTATCCATGCATCTTTTACAACTTTCAGTGCCTTAACCATGTACAATCTTTCAGCATCCGAATTTATTGTCTTACGCGCTTTAAGGTTATTAATGGTTTTGTCAGAACCTATTCCAACATATAAATCACCATATTGAGCAGCCTCTTCAAAAAATGCAACATGTCCGCTGTGCAACATGTCATAACAACCACTTACAAATACTTTTTTCATGTAAAAATAATTGATATTTTTAAGATCATATAGAACTCGCATATTAAATTTTCGCTCTCGTTCGTGAACAAACGGTCAGAGAAACTAAAACTCTTTTTTATGCTCATTTCATAAAATTTTAATTATGCAAATATACTGAAAAAATTTACAATTTAGTACTTTAATAAATTTCCGGTTTTACGAATTGAAAATTTAAAGCCAATTGAATTACCGTATAACTTTCCAATATCTGCACCTACAGAACATCCTACTTCAATATTCGATAGTCTTGGAAATTGCTTATTAATTTCAAACAACGTCGAAGTGTTTGATATCATTTCAGGATACGGATAACCATAACTCCCATAGTTTTTGCTAAAGGATGACAATAATTTATACCTGTAACCCGACACATCACCTTCCAACCCAACATGAAAAACCTGAACCCTGTTATTTACAATATAAACCGCCCCATTGCTGTTGTACAAGGGTGAAGTAATAAAAGGTGTCCCTACTGTTCGGGAATAATAAGTCCAACCATTTTGATATATGCCATTATTAAAATAATTATCCCCTCCACCATAAATAATACCATCTTTATCCAGGTAAGGACCAGATTGATCGGTGGTGTTCAGGTATTCAAACACAATTCCTTTAACCAGCGGAAATTTAGAATTCCGAATGGAAAGCCCCCAAAGCCCATCAGCCCTATTGGGCGAAACCGTCATAAATTTCACCGGAGGATCTTCCGACAGATTTTGCCAATACCCGCTTATTTTAAAGTCCGAAACATCAACATCCAATCTCATGCTTTGTGAAACAATATGATTTCCAAGGGTATTAAATTGATCATTCCTGGTTGCATCCGTTCCTCCTCTGCGTGCAAAAAACACATCTATAAAATCGCGCAATCCTGACGGTTGCTGACCATATACGGGCACTATACCACCCCACTGTGCTACATGATCCAGTCCGTATTGAAAATGAACAGGCAGCTTACCGCCTATTCGGGCATAAATATATTTGTGATGCAACAACAAATTTTTAGTATAGATATTATCCTGATACCAGCCATGCGAAATAGCTCCTTTAATTTCCAAAAAACCATAGGTGAACGGAACAACCGTGAAATGTTCAATTCCGGCCGTTATTTTAGGCATTGGTCGGGCATTTTGCGAAAACAGAAAACCGCCACACGATAATGTTGAATCTTGATTTCCATACTGTTCTTCACGCGCTCCAACTATTAAATCTAAAAAAGAGAACCGTGCTTTGACATAATATTCATGAAAATACGTATTTGTTGCATTTGCAGAAGTCTGAAGCAGCAAATTAGCCTTGAAACCATAATCGAATAGCCGGGTTTTAGAACCAAAGTCTTTATTAAACCCGAATATCATATCGGCACTTGCGGGCGAAGATGAAATCAATCCATACTGATTACTTTGCAGCCAAAACGGAGCATATTGCCCTGTTGAAGCCACTCCTGTAAAGCCAACATTATATTTAATCGTATCGTTTTGAGACACGACTAATATAGGGAGTGATAATAACAATATAAAAATAACTATTTTTTTAATAAACATCCATCGTAGTTTAGAAGAATTCATTTTTTTTCAATTCAATTACGGACTAAGTAAGTGGAACAAAATAATGTTGTATAACTCTTTATCTTTCTTTGTTTCTTAGAACCTTAAAGTCTTTGTGGCAAAAGAAATAGCCACCAAGTCACAAAAACACAAAGTTTTTTCGAGATTAACTATCAAATTAAGAAAGAATTTTTAAATCCCAATATTTATACGACGTTTTATTGATCCTGCTCCTTAATTTCACGGTACAAAGCTCCAAAAATCATTAAATATCTGTGTATCATTTTCTCCCTGACCAATATATCCTTTTCCGTTGATAACAAATGAAATTGCATTTTCACGGCCTCCATCCGGAATATTTCCTCTTTTGTACCAAACATCACGCGCCGCATCATATTCCACTATATCCGAAATTAAATGTCCACCGGTTAAGTTACCTCCCCAATGCCTTCCACTCGAAACAAAAAAACGATGATTAATATTCAACGAAACTGCATTAACCCTGCCATTATCGGGCATTGATGTACGTTGCTTCCAACTGACGGTTGCTGGAAAATACTCCCACCAATCGTTATAATTCCCTTCATTATATCCTGTTCCGTAATAGATATGTGCACTATCTGCACAAATAGTAGCTCCGGCTCTATCTCCCGGCAAATTATTTAATCGGGTCCAGGTATCTTTTTCTGTATCGTATTTCCAAAATTCATTGGTGTACCCAATATCGTTAAATCCTGAACCTACATAAATACAATTATCACGCACAAAACTAACACAAGCATCGGTGGCTTTACTCGGGAAATCAGCTTTTCGAGTCCAGCCATTCTGTGTAGGGTCATACATCCATACATCTTTGTAATTCCCATTGACATAGGTTGAAACATGAGGTTTATATCCAAGACCCACATAAGCTTTGCCATTTACTACGGCGGCTATGGCTTTTACACGTGCCCTGCCCGGGAACGCAGTTACAATCGTCCAACTATCGGCGGTTGGATCATATTGCCAACAATCTTTCAAAGAGTCTGCCGGATTACTATCCCTACCCAAGGTAACATATCCTTTTCCATTCAATGCAAATGCCACTGCCGAAGCTCTTCCTGTTCCGGGCAAAACGGCAATTTGCTGAAACGAAACAGACGGATAAGGCGAATCTACTGCGTCATTGCAACCGAGAAACAAGAAAATGATTACGAAATATAGAATTGGTTTTAGGAAATTCATAAATGAGTGGAGAGTTTGGAGTTGATAGTTAAGAGTTCTGAGTTGGGAGTCGGTAGTTTTGAGTTAGGAGTTAAGAGTTTTGAGTTGAGAATCGTGAGTTATGAATTGGTAGTGTGAGTCGTGAGTTGAGAATCGTGAGTTGTGAGTTGAGAGTTAGTAGTCATCACTTCTTACTCCTTACTCCTTACTCCTTACTCCTTACTCCTTACTTCTTACTCCTTACTTCCTTACTTCCTTACTTCTTACTCCTTACTTCTTACTCCTTACTTCTTATCCATAACTGTTCATTGTTTTGTCAATCGGAAGTATTTCAGTTTAAATATCAAATAGCACAAAGATAACAGCATTATTGTAATTATTAAATACCAATAGGAATAAGATTTAAACCAAAAATAACCAATCGCGATAACTGCCTGCAGCAATGCATAGAAGCTTGTTACCAGTATATGAGGTAGCTTCAACTCGTTGGCCATGATCTGATACGCGTGTTTTCGGTGTGGTTTGAAAATATTTTCTTTCAGAATAAGCCGGTGAACAATGGTTAGTATTGAATCAACGCCATACACAACCAGCAGAATGATGTAGCTAAAATCGCCTGTTTTATTTACCAACAATCCAAGCATGAAAAGAATGATAAAGGCGATTGAAATGGCACCCACGTCGCCTGCAAAACATTTTGCTTTTGTTCTGAAATTAAAAAAATCGAACACAAGCAATGACAACAATACTATATCAATCAAATCAGTATCAACAAAATGAATCTGAACCGAATTGATATACCACAATGCTCCCACCACCACCAAGCTGTAAACGCCTGTAATTCCATTGATACCGTCCATAAAATTATATGCATTCAAAAGCCCTGTACAGAAAATCAACGCGATTACACTGTAAATCCAATGTTCTGAAAACAAGCCCCATTGATAAAACATAAGCAACATGGCAATAAAATGGACAGTTAACCTGAGCTTCGACGACTGGGGACGAATATCATCAGCAAAACTGATAGCCGAAATCAGAGTTAATCCAACAAAGAACCAGGGGTACTGGAAACCCCGGACTAAAAAATAAAGGACTATGCCTATATAAAAAACAATGCCCCCACCGCGTAATGTTATCCGTGTATGAGAGCTCCGCTCGTTGGGTTTGTCAATAATGTTGTAACGATCGGCCAGTTTAAAATAAGCCAGTTCAGCTGCAAACAACGCTATAAAAAGTAATGGTAAGATCATTTATTAGTTCTGAGTTAAGAGTCGGTAGTTTTGAGTTAAGAGTTAGGAGTTCTGAGTTAAGAATTAACTGTTCACTGATAACTGTTGACTGCTAACTGAAAAGTTTTCAATAGCATATAAAGGATAAATCTCAATATTACCAATCTTTCCGAAATTTTCCAATGAAGTGCGAACACCCACTCTTGATTTTTTCAACGCTATAAAGCTATAAAGACTTTGCATGGAACCTTTTGTTCCTGCTTTCACTTCAATTGGGATGATAGTATCACTTTTCGAGAGTACATAGTCTACTTCGGCTTGAGCTCCTTTGTCAAGCCGTAGCCAATAATATAGTTCCTGACGTTCATAACAACTTCCATATTTCAAAATCTCTAAACCTGCAAAAACTTCGGTCAAGATTCCTTTATTCACCAAATTAATATCCGTTGAAAGAAGAACATTATCCATTTCAAGATTTAGTAACCTTTGCAGTAAGCCTGTATCCATAAAAAGATATTTGCGAAACTTCGTATTTACGTCTGCACCTAACGGTACTCCATTAGCTGAAGTATGTGTAACCGGCATTATAATACCAGCCATCGAAAGCAATTCTAACGCTTCCTTTATTTTGATCGATTCCATATCAGGCAATACCTGTGAATAAACGAATTTACACCCCGATTGCAAAGCTACTGAACGAAGCGTTTGCTGTAAAATCATGGGTGATATTCGCTTTTTATACTTTGCAAAATCATCGATATACGTTTCTATAATATCATTCTGCACATAGCGACAAGCCAAATAATCCGATTTTTCAACCCAGGTTTTCACACTCTCGGGCATGCCTCCAACTAACAAAAAAGTGCGTAAACATTCAGTCAACTTTTTATGAAGTACCTCAAATAAAGGCTGTCCGGGCGTAGCATTGCGTTTTTCGGCTATTAACCGGTCCAACCCTAACGCTTGCAAAAACTCATTGAACGAAAAAGGATACATATACAAGGAGCGTATGCGACCAACGCCAAAGGATGGTATTTCTTGTAAAGCAAATTCTAACAACGAACCTGCTGCAACAACATGCAATTCGGGATATTCCTCGTAAAAAAAACGTAGCGAAGCAATAGCGGGTAAACAAGCCTGAATTTCATCGAAAAACACGAGCGTTCTTCCCGGTTGAATAGGTAAATTATAGATAGCCGATAATTTACTACAAATTTCTTTAGGATTGAGTGTGGCACTAAACAGTTGTTTTATATCGGGATTACGCTCAAAATTCACTTCCAGAAAATACTCAAATGTTTCACCTAAATGCCGCACTGCAGATGATTTTCCAACTTGTCGGGCACCCCGTAACAACAAAGGCTTATGATGTACATCCTCTTTCCATGTTTTTAAATGAAAGTCGATAGTTCTAAAAAAATACAAGGTATTACGGGGCATACTAATTCTAGTTATTTAAAGCAAAGATAATGATTTTCCAGAAATAAACCACCGTAAAATACCTATTTTTAAATAAATACATACCCATAAATTCTAAACAAATCAAGAAAAGTACCACCAGAAATAACAAAAACACTACTCTTTACTCCTTACTTCTTACTCCTTACTCCTTACTCTTTACTTCTTACTTCCTACTCTTTACTCCTTACTCCTTACTCCTCACTTCTTACTCCTTACTCCTTAATCTTTACTCCTTACTCCTCACTTCTTACTCCTTACTTCCTACTCCAAACTATTCACTGTTTTCCTGAACCCATCCTCTGCCCTGACAGGCATGTTGGCTATTCCCAAAGCATTTGAAGTATTGATGACGACGACCTAAAAAAAATATTATTTGGTTTTCTTATACTCCAATTCTTTTAGAAGTTCTTTGTTTACTAAAGTCCTCTCTTTATCAAACACCCAACCCCATTTATTAAAATATTTTATTGCACTACTTATTCCAATCCCTAACATCTTAATATTTTTCCTATGACTAGCTGCATGAGCATGTACAATGCTAACGGATGGATAATACATTGTTCTATACTTATTATGTACCCGTCTAGATATATCCAAATCTTCAAAGTGCATAAAAAAACGTTCATCAAAGCATCCGACTTCTTTCAAAGCATTTACTCTAAAAAACATAAAACATCCAGAAAGATAAGGTACATTCATTGATTTGTTATAACCAGTAAATAGTAATTTAAAACGAATGTCTCTTTCTTTAAATTTTGCAGGTGAAAGTAACCAACGAAATAAAATATCTACAGGAGTAGGAATTAATTTACAGAGATATTGCAATTCACCATTAGGATAAAAAACCTTTGGCATTACTAAACCAACTTCAGAATTTAAATCCATATAGCTCACTAACTCTTCTATAACACCCTTTTCAAAATAAATATCGGGATTTAAAACAATGTGATAAGTTGCATTATCTAATTCAATTGCGCGCTTTATTGCTAAATTATTTCCAGCACCATACCCATTATTATTGTTACGGATATATTCTATTTTAGAAGACAGTTGTTCAAAGCTCCTAAATAAATCTGTTTTTGAGTTATCGATAATATAGATCTTATCTATACAACTATTTAAAGCTGAATTAAGAACTCGCTCTATATCTGATACTGAATTATGATAAGTAACTAGTGAAGCAGTAATCATGAAATTAAAACTAATTATATATATAAAATTATTTGTCCATTAAAAAAAAACAATCAAATATTTAAATTTTCAATTTATTATATAACTGTTTTGTCTTATTTGCGGTATTGTACCATGAATAAATTTTAAGACGTTCTTTCATCTTAGGGATTAAACTGTTATACAGCAATTTATCATTTAATAATTTATCTATCTCTTGTGCTAACTCCTCAACACTTGATGGATTAATTAATATTGCTGCATCACCTGCAACTTCGGGAATTGATGAGATTGAACTTGAAATAGTAGGTTTTTGGTAAACAAATGCTTCTAATATTGGAAGGCCAAAACCTTCGTAAATTGATGGGTATACAAATATATCACATTTAGAAAGAAGTAAAAACTTTTCATTTTCTGTAACAAAGCCCGTGAAAATTATTTTATCAGAAAGCCTTAATTCATTGACTAAACTGAACATTGATTCAAAAAACCAACCCTTTCTTCCAACAAGTACTAGTTTAATTTCCGGATTAGAAATACTTATTTTATCGAATGATCTTATTAGATTCTCTATATTTTTTCTTGGTTCTAAAGTACCAATAAACAGAATAAATTTCGACTGGATATTAAATTTATTTAATATATCCTGAGATTCAGAATTAGAATATATAACCTGTTCATTTTTCACAGCTAATGGTATCACACTCACATTTGCCTTTATTTTTGGAAAGATAGTAAAAAGATCATTTGCTGTTGATTGTGAAACACATATTATTTCATTTGCAAATTTACCGGCGAGATAAATAAATAGCCTGAAATAATAACGTTTAAACAATGTATGCACTTTTGGGTAAAGAAAAAACGTTAAATCATGGATTGTTACTACTTGTTTTTGTTTAAATTTAAATAACGGAAAAGAATAATGTAAAGAATGTATAATATCAACTTTATTCAGAATACAATAAACTGGTATAAATACTTGCTCAAAGAAAACTCGTGGAATAAACCGGCGAAAATACTTTGAGTTTATTTTTACAATCTTATTATTTGGAAAAAGAAAAGAGGCAAAATCAGAATCATCATTTTGAATTAATGTAACATATTGATTTGAATTATCATTCTTCAATAACGATTCAAATGTATGATATGCATAAACGCCAACTCCATTTTTCTGCAATGGTATTTGAGTAAAATCTATTAAAATTTTCATATTAAATCTAAAATATTCGTAAAACAGCAACTTATAAACATTCAAATAAACAACAACTAAAATACTTTTCAATTATGATTTAATCAATTACTACTGTATTTTAATTTGATACATATATATGATTTATGTTTAAGCAAATTTGAACGAAAAAGTTACTTATCAATTCTAATCTTATTTAATATTAAAAATTGACTCGGCAAGAACTTGAATATATTGCTTTTTATATTTGATATCTGGTTCCATATAATTTCCTTCGCCCCATTCATTCCACGATTTTAAAAAAACAATTTGTCTCTCCTTTTTTCGAACTAAATCAATAACTTCATTAGCATGTCTTTTAAAAAGCTTTGGAGTTGAATTATGAAATACAACACCTTTTTTCCCACTTCTAGGAGTATGATCCCAATTAGGAATAATAGTCGGTATCAAATTTTCATCTTTATCTATTTCTTGCACAAAGTACTTAGAAATAAAAGAGTAACTTAATTTTAACGGTTTTTTTAATATCTTATATTTAAAAAGTTCAAAAGGAATCCTTTTTATTACTTCTTTATTAAATCTATACTCACCAATTCTAACAATATTGACAGCATCAAACCCAAATTTCAATATAAATGCCTTTTCTTTAATATTTATAGTATGTCCAATAAAAAAAAATCCATCTATTATATTATTCTGTTTTGCTAATTTATTCCATTTTAAAATAAAATTTTCCGGATTAGGCATCAACAATGGTCTATATATCACAAAAACTGGTTTACCATCAATTCTTATATATCGTTTATCTTTTAAAGCTGGCAAAAGAGAATAAAAATGGTCTTCAATATCTTGCTCCCCAGGATATAACTGTTCAATCAAAAGACTATCTTTACTAGTATCACTTGTATTCCAAACTTTAGCTTTCCATGATTCATTTGCCCAACCTAAACAAAAAGGGAAATCGGGTTTTCCTGTATTCAATACTTCCTTAAATGGAAGATCTAACAACTCTTTACCATTTCCAAACCAATAATGCCAATAACAAAATCCAGTCACACCAGCCTCTTTTGCAAGTTGGGTCTGCTTTTCTCTTATTTCAGGCAATCGTAAATCATAATAACCTAAATCAGCAGGGACTTTTGGCTGCAAATGGCCTTTATACAATGCTTTTGCTTTCCCTACATTTGTCCACTCTGTAAAACCTTCACCCCACCATTCATTGTTTTCTTTAAAGGGATAATATTGAGGCAAATAATATGCAATAACTTCCATTAAATATTAATTTAGATTTTTTATAATTTTAGCTGGACATCCTGCTATCATACAATAAGGTGGAAATGATTTAGTTACAACTGAATTTGCTCCAATTATGCAAGAATGACCTATAGTTACATTTGGCATTATAGAGACACTATCACCCACCCAAACTCCGTCTTCAATTATAACAGGTCCCTTACTAAACAATGGTCTATCTAAAGGACACTTATTGATATCTGAAAGCTGAGATTTCCCATGATAATGATCAGTTATAAACACATTACTGCCAAATAGAACATTATTTCCTATTTGTATTAAGTCAATTGCGCCTATATGACAATTATCTGAAAATGACACATTATCACCTATAATAATTTTAGGATTATAATTAATGCCCTTATAATTATCCCAAGCTTCAATTCTAAATCGGTAAGATGCACGAAAATCAACTCCTAATTTGATATATTTACCTCCTTTCAAATAAGTTGGATACTTCACTAAAATTGTTGGTACAAATGTAGATAATCGAGCCGAAATACGACCAGAATGGAAAAAATGGAAAAAGTTTGAAATTTTCAACGCTATATATTGTGGGTAAATCAAATTCGATATCTTACCTAAATGCATAACGAGATATTTAAGTCTAATATTCATAAAAATTTAAGTTTTTAAAAATACCCAATCCTGTGGACAAAGTTGGGATGAGAATATTTTATCTGTCCACATAACTGGTGATATTACAATCTTCCTTGAATTTTCATTTAACCAAGCACCCCACCAGGAAAAAGTACTATTTGCAATAATATTATGTCTACATTTTGACATTAAAAACATATCCAAGTAGGAATTGCGATTTTTATTCCCTTCGACAAAAATATATTTCTCATCAATAAAAGTAGTTTTAGCCCATTCCATGTCATCACTAAATATAAAGAAAATTGGATCAACACACATTGATCGAATATAATTTATTGAATCAAAGTAATATTTAGAAGAATTTATCACATTCAATTCTTTAAAAGTTGGATCCAAATAGTCACCTCTTCGTATATGTATTGATACAGAGTTTACCCGTTCTATTTCAACTAAATATTTATCACAATTGTAATTATTTGGAAGTTTAAAACTAAAAAATCCTCTTAACGAACTTTTAATCGGTTCTAAATATTGATAATTCTGCCAGAAACCATCAAAATATACGTTACCATCTCTACTATCAAAAATATGTATATCAAAGCTGTAAGGGTTATTTTGTTCAACTCTTTTATAAAATGAATATTTTAATCGAATGATACGACCAATACCTTGTTTAATTTTACTAAAATATAATATGTTATTTAGCTTACAGTAAATAGAGATTTTCAGATTAGTCCATTTATCAAACTTAATGTCAAATGCATTAATAAGTTCCACCCCATTATGTTGTTTTGTAAAAATATATTCATACCAAATGAACTTTGGATTAAGTCCATTTGCTTTTAAAGATAAACTAAAAGCATAGAAAAACATTTGATTGCCTAGCCCTCCCTTGACAGGAATCAAAACCTTTGACATTTTCGACATAACTAATTACCCGTGAATTTTTCATCTAAAAACACTATGTCTAATTCATAATTAAACAATAAGTGTCAATAACCTTATTTTAATAAATTACAAAACATACTCTCAATAAATTATTCTATTTTAGCGTCTATTTTTCTATAGAAAATAAAGGCAATTGTCATAATTAAAATAAATATAAAAGCAAAACAAACTAAAACGTCTAAACATGCACCAAGTCCAGCACTAATATCACCAATTAAAGTTATTATGCTATATAAAGTAAAATACATCATAGCGCAAATAATTATACTATTTGATTTGACATATGACAATTTAAATAATAAAGATGCAAATAATGCTTGAAAAAACGTAAATAACAATCCGCCAACATAACCAAATAAGACTAAACTTGTCACAGGAAATAGTGCAACTGGACCAGTACTAGCGTCATTAATAGAGGTATAAGTTATATTGGTCAGTTGAAATCCAATAGGAATCTCTGCAAGATTAGGATTTAAAATATGTAGTGGACCCAAAAAACCCATAAACACAAACTCAAATGGTCTAGCTACTACTACAGATTGCCAAGCATCATTTGGTAAAGCTTCCCAATACAAGTCACCACTCGCCACAATTCGCTGCAGAAAATTAATACTTGCTTGAGTATAATCGCCTAAAGATTGTATCGAAAATGTAAAGATTGAAATAACAACAAAAGGTATAATTAACCATTTGTAATCATTCACCTGTGGTTCCTTTTGCCTGTAGAAAGTTCTGTATCCCCAGAATGCGAATATAATCCCTAAAAAACTGGATCTACTACCGGATAAAATTCCTATTACAATTAATGGTAACAAAACAATCCCAGTTTTTATATAATCAGCCATCTTAGATTTAATTGAAAACAAATGTATTATATAGAATAATGAATAAATATATAATACTGGCGAAATCCTCTCAATAAAACCAAGCCCACTTCCCGTATAAGTTACTAACCTTGAATTTTCATTAAAAATTGGAATACCTAATAATTTGTAAGAAAAAAGTGTCACTAAAATATATAAAGTATATGTTACATAGAATAAGTATTTAGCAATTATTGGTTCATCAACAAAACTAATATTCACTGCCCACTGTTTATTTTTGAACACACTCATAAAAGTTCCCCAATAAACCGCAATACAAATTAACAAATAAGCAAATGTTTTTGAACTTACGAATCCTTTGAAATTTAAAAATAAAATAACTGAGAATCCTATTGAAAAGGTAAATATATTAAACCTAATTGGATTAAGCCATGATGATGATGTTCTTTTCATTACTCCAATAAAAAGGACAACTGAAATAACAAGACATATAAAATAGGTAAATGGGTCCTCATTTAAAAGATCAAAAAAATCAAAAAGGCTCATAAGTATTTATGATAGAATTAAAGTTGAGATAACTTCAATATGTTGTTTAACAACTTTCTCCGATGAAAATGTTTTTACAGCAAAATCTCTACAGTCTTTACATAATTCATCGTATCTCGTATTATTTAACACCCACTCAATGCCTGCTTGTAAATCTACGGCATCTCTATATTTTGCCAAATATCCATTTTTTTTATGTTGAATTATATCTGGTATTCCTCCAACATTAAAACCTACAACAGGAGTTCCACATGAAGTTGCTTCTAAGGCAGTTTGACCGAAAGCTTCAGCTAATGAAGGAATAACAAAAACATCACAAGCATTATAGAGCAACATTAGAGAATAATCATCAAATAATCTCCCTTGATTATAAATTATAAAAGGAAAGTCATTAAGTGAATTCTCTTGGGACTCCCCTCCAAAAGTGAGAATCGAAAATGGAAAATCAATTCTCATTAGTGCTTCTTTTAAATAACTCCATCCCTTATAGGGATTATTTAAACCCATATCAGCCCCAAAAAGAATGATTTTTCCATCACAAGGTAAATTTAAAATTTTTCTTGCATATTCCTTATTTATTGGTTTATATTTATTTATATCAATTAGATTCGGAATAACACTAATTTTATTTTTGGAAAAAACAACACTTTTTTTTGCACATTCTGCTAGCCAATTACTTGGTGACACAATATGTAAGTTCGTATGAGGTAATCCAATTTTCTTTATTTTTAAATTCAAGTCTTTAAATGAGATATCTTTAGCATTCTTACTTTTCAATAAATCACAAGATTCACATTGAGTTTGATATTTTATACATTCAAATGAATGATGGCATCCTCCCGTAAAAGGCCACATATCATGTAAAAACCAAATTACCGGTTTGTTCAAATTCAATAATTTATTGATACTTGAAATACTTAAAAAATTATTATTAATCCAATGTATATATATAACATCAGCTTCCTTAATAATTTCAAGTTTACTTACATCTTTACCCAGCGTACCAATACTAAAATTACCAACAAATGGTCGGAATTTTTTTAATCTTCTAGAGTCAATTATATTATATATTGAATTAATAATTTTATTAAAAAAGGAATCAATTGCAAAAACTGTTTTATCATCCTTAATTAGTTTATCAAAAACAATCATTTTTGAATTAATACCCATATTAATCATTGTTTTGTGTAAACGATTTGAAGCTATTGCTGCACCACCAAGTTTATCCCAAAAGTTTATATGAACTATCTTCATTTTTTAATACTTAAAATTTAATTAGAGATATTTAAAAAAAACATTTTCACCACTTAGCAATATGATACATACAATCGTTAAATATTTATTTTTGAATACCTTGATTTGTTTTTTTTATATAAATATATTAGAATCAATCCACTGATTAATGACATACCTAAATAACAAAGGACATTACCCCAAGCTGCCCCAATGAAACCGAATTTTTTAATCAAATAAATATACATACCAATTGTAAAAGCGGTTCCAATAATTTTCTCAATTAATGACACTTTAGAATAACCATATGCTATAATGACGGTTGATAGCGTAAAGCTTACTGATTGTGTAATATTTGACACCGCAAGAATTCGGGCATATGGTGCTGCATCACTGTATCTATAATTTGTCAATATTCCAATTATAAAATTACTGGATAATAAAAAAATGACAATTGGAATAATTATTATTGCATTTATCAATATTATTGTTTTTACAAGTTTAGCTTTATTTCTATTGGCGATTGCTTCATAAAAATCAGGTTCAAAAGTTGAATTGACAGTTAAAGTAAATATTGTAAAATAAGATGCAAATTTAAATCCAACATTATATAAACCAAAACGATAAATATCATCTACTTTTTCTAAAAGCAATTTATCAAATCCTGTAAAAAAATACGTTAAAATTGCAGAAAATATTAATGGCCAACAAAAAGACAATGCTTTTTTTATTATATCAAAATCAATTTGAATTTTTCTTATTTGTTTAAATAATGCATATATACTGAAGATAGTTGCAGTCAAAAAAACAGAAAGCATATTTCCGTAAGCTCCTTTGTGTAGAAATACTACAAATATTAAAATTAAAAGAGTACTTAAAACTACGTAATATACATTAATTTTAAAATATTTCAACGCCTTTCTTTCTAATTTCAAATTTAGAATATAAAATGTATAAATATTAACAATATACACTTTAAAAAACGACAAAAAAGCATAAGGGAAAAAAGGAAATGATATTTTATTTACTAAAAAATAAATTTTAAAACCTCCTAGTAAAATTAGCATGGATACAAGACCAAACCCTATTTGAAACAATAGAAGTGATGAAAGGAGTTTTTTTCTACCCAGTTCATCTAAATTAAAATATTCTTTCGAATAATAGGAAAATAGTGAAAACCCGATTAATGGTAAAATCAATAATCCGAAAGAGTCAAAATAACCCATAATGGCATAATCCTTATGAGATAGATTTGATGCCCATAATGGATTCATAAATAGCCCAATAAGCACTTGTACAATATTGGCAAATAAATACAATGAAAAGTTATTAAATGATGATTTATTTGACTTGTATATTGTAGTAAAGTTGAGCATTTTGTATATTCTTTCCAGCAAATTCGATATATTCTATCAATATTACACGTTAATTAATTAATTAGTTTTCCTGAATTGGTCTCTTACAGGTTTTAAAACCGGAATAATTATTGCTGCAATTATCATAGAAAGTTGAATTTTAATTAAGTATTTTTTATAAAATAAGGGATTTAGTTGCTTTATACTTCTAAGATCATATTTATAATAAGCATAATAAACCAATTCTTTTAACGAAGAGTGCTGTTTCCAGTAATTTTCTTCGAACTTCTTAAGGACTTTTTTTGATTTCTCACCGATAACAGCATAATATAATTTAAACTCTATATCTATGTCTTTGTAAATCACATCAAGTATTTTGTAATTCTTCACAACTGCTCTCATACAAACAACATGTTCTTTTGGAACAATAATTATTGGGTTTATATCTTTTTCAAACTCTCTAAAAAATGCAAACCAATAAGAGCCATAAGCATGAGAAGAACCAATTAAATATTTAAAGTCACTTTCAATATAATATCTACTTTTTATTAATATGTTACTATAAGCACAGTATATTTTAAGTTCCATTAGGGCTAAATCAAGTTGGTTATATGTTCTTCCTGAGTAACCAATTAATTCTTTTTTTGTATTTTCTGTTCCATTAATTAAAATAGCATTAAATACGGCTAAATCAAAATCCGTTTTTTCAATCAAATCGAATATACTTTGTATTCCATCTTCTAATAGGAAATCATCATCTCCTATAAAAAACAAATAATCTCCTTTTGAATATCTTATAGCCTCAAACATACTTCGATCAATGTCTAATCTTGAAGTACCAACTCTGTAATTAATATTGTAATTTAAGGATAATCTATTGATTGTTTCTTCTACAATAGTATATGGAATATCTGAAAAATTATTATACACTATAACTTCAAATTCAGAACTGTGCTTTTCATTAGAACAAATAGATTTTATTGTTTGACATAGATATTCCGGTCTATTCAAACTTGGTATACAAAAAGATAACTTCATTTTCAACTCCGTTTAAATTAAAATTCAGAAAATAATATTGTATCAGTTGGATTATATAATTTATCAGTGTATGCAAGTAGAATGAAATCTTCAGTACCGTTATTCATGAAAATATGAGCTATATTTGTAGGCACATAAATAGTCTTTGGCGTGCTAGCTGAAAGTTGAATACTCAATTTCTCACATGTAATTAAATCAACAAGTTTCAGTTCACATTCTCCTGTAATTAATGTAAACCATTCATTTGCCGCTTTATGGTAATGTCCACCTTTTGCTTCATTTGGAACAGCATTAGTAAGATATATTTCTCCTGTATAGTTTGGTATATTTTCTTCTTTACCGGTAATTACTTTTAGAAACCAGCCTCTAGAATCTTCTATTCTAGTCCTTTCAATAATCTTTATTTTCGAAGCTAAACTCATAATATATTATTTATGTTCAGATTGAATAACCAATTTCAAACCGTCTTCAATGCTATATTTAGGAAACCAACCTAATTCATTTAACTTTGATATATTTGCATCAGACTTCATTAACTCAGTTTCACGCATTGGTATAGCCCCAAATACCAATTCTGAATGACTTTCTGAATAAACTTTGATTAATTTTACAACTTCTTTAATTGTTATTCCAACTCCAGAACCAAGTGGTATACTATTATAGTCCTTAAATTTATCTAAATTTTTAATCAAAACAAAATATGCAGTTAATACATCCTCAATAAAAATAAAATCTCGGATTTGAATTCCAAGAGTCAACTCAATTTTCGGTACATTTTGTTTCATTTTATGAATCATTCCTGTTATAAATTTGGAGTCTTCATCTCCAGGTCCATAAAAGTGTTCCAATAAAACATTGATTACATTGATTTTAGAAGATAAAAACTCTAAACATTGAGAAAATTGATTTTTAAATAATGCGTATTGATTTGTGTAAATTGGCAAAGAGGTTCCTGTATTAATAAAATATCCAACATTATACTCAATTGCATACTTTAAAACCAAAAGAGGAAAATCTAAATTTGCTTCTTTAATTTGCAATATAGTTTCTCCTTTTCTACCATACAATGTAGCTGTATGAACAATTAAGTCAATATTATTCTCAAGAAACGCTTGTTTAATACTTTCATCATCATTATTGTAAAATTTAAAATCTCCTCTAAAATTTTTAATTTGATTTAATATTGAATTTTCTCTTTTAATAATACAAACCCTATAGTTTGCTTTCAACATTTTCTCCATTAACCTGCTTCCAAGATAACCTGTTGCACCTGTCAATAAGACTGTTTTGATTGTCTCCATATGTAATTATTTCGTAAGATAAATTGAAGAGCATACTAGCATTTAACGATTAATCACTAATATCTAATTCGGAGTATTAAAATAATCGCTTATTTGATTCTCACAAACTGATCGAATATCGTCTCCTGCAATAAACCGTTTATTCCACTCAATTATTGAATATATTGTTTTTTCAATATTCCATCTTGGTGTCCAACCAAGTTCGTTTTTTGCTTTTGAACAATCAAGTTTTAAATAATTCGCTTCATGAGGTTGAGGATTATTATCTATATTGTATGATACACCTTTCCCCCACTTATCACACAATTCTTTTGAAATCCACTCTACATTTCGGGCATCTTTGTCATCTGGTCCAAAATTCCAACTAGAAGCAAACTTAGGTCCTGAAATGTAAAGCATTTTAGATAGTAGAAGATAACCTGAAAGCGGTTCAAGCACATGTTGCCAAGGTCGAATAGCATAAGGGCTTCTAATTTCTAAATTATTTCCTTCAATAATTGAACGAATAAAATCTGGTATAAGACGATCTTCAGCCCAATCTCCACCTCCAATAACATTTCCAGCTCTTGCAGAGGCCAATGCTATACCATGCTTCTCATAATCTTTTGAATTAAAAAAGGAATTTCTGAAAGATGAGGTTACTAGCTCAGAACATCCTTTACTATTTGAATAGGGATCATATCCGCCCATTGGTTCATTCTCTCGATAACCCCAATGCCACTCTCTATTCTCGTAGCATTTGTCTGTGGTCACATTCACAATTGCTTTCACACTTGAAACTTGTCTTACTGCATCTAACAAATTTACTGTACCCATTACATTAATTTCATAAGTTTCTCTAGGTATTTTATAAGACTCCCTTACTAACGGCTGAGCGGCCATATGAATAATGATTTCTGGATTAACCTCTAGCATTACTTCTAGCAAATTGCTATAATCACGTATATCACCAATGTAAGAATGAACAAATTCATCAATTTTAGCCTCATTATACAAAGATGGCTTAGTTGGTGGATTAAGTGCATAACCATATATATCAGCTCCAAGTTGATTAAGAAGTAAACATAACCATGAGCCTTTAAATCCGGTGTGTCCAGTTATTAAAACCTTTCGATTTTTATAGAATCCATTAAATAAGTTGACCATTACCATTTGATCCAAGGTGCTTTTTTATTTTCAATTAAGTATTCTAGTTGATTTTTATCACGTTGAGTGTCCATTGGTTTCCAAAAACCCTCATGTTTGAAAGTATATAATTGATTTTCGATAGCTAATCTTTCCAGAGGCTCCTTTTCAAATATAATTTTGTCACCTTCGGGGATATAATCAAGTACTTCAGGTTGACAAACAAAGAAACCTGCATTTATCCATGCGCCGTCTCCTTTTGGTTTTTCTTGAAATGATAACACCTTGTTTTGACCATCGATAATGAGTGAGCCATAACGTCCTTCAGGTTGAACAGAGGTCATTGTAATTGCCTTTCCATGCTCTTTGTGAAACGATAAGAGTTCGTTTAAATTAACATCAGAGACTCCATCTCCATAAGTCAACATAAATGGTTCATTGTTAATGTATTCTTTTACTTTTTTTATACGACTACCTGTCATAGTATCTAAACCTGTATTAATAAGAGTCACTTTCCATGGTTCTGCATGATTAACATGATGTGTAATAGTATTATTTTTCATATCAATTGTCAAATCTGACATATGACTATAATAATTTGCAAAATACTCTTTTATCATATATCCTTTGTACCCGCACAATATAACAAAATCATTAAATCCATAGGATGAATAGATTTTCATTATGTGCCATAAAATAGGTTTACCTCCTATCTCAACCATTGGTTTTGGTTTTAAAGTTGTTTCTTCAGAAAGTCGTGAGCCAAGTCCACCAGCCAAAATTAATACTTTCATAATTAATTATTATTTCAAAATTTATGTTTTCTGCGTATTGAAAATTATATCTATTCTTTCCCAAGTCTACAAAACCAAAACCTTGTCCTTCAAAACTCTTACTGTGTCCTTCAGAATGTCTACTTAAGCCTTTAGAATCGTTACCCAAGTCTTTAGAACATTCACTTAAGCCTTTAGAATAATATCGATTTACGTTACCGTAATGCGAGTTTTCATATCCGTAATTTCAATTTACGTTACCGTAATGCGAGTTTTCATATCCGTAATTTCGATTTACGTATCCGTAAAAAGATTTTTTCATATGCAAAAATGTCTTTTCATATCCGTAAAATGATTTTTTCATATGCACACAGATTTCACGAACCAACGGTCAGCGTAAGCTAATAATTCTATGCTCTGAACTCCTTACTCCTTACTCTTTGCTCTTTACTCTTTGCTCTTTACTCTTTACTCTTAACTCTTCGCTCTTAACTCTTCGCTCTTTGCTCTTTACTCTTTACTCCTTACTCTGAACTCTGAACTCAGAACTCTTTACTCAGAACTTATTACTCTTTGCTCTTTACTCAGAACTCCTTACTCAAAACTCAGAACAAACTCTCTGGTCGTTGACCGTTGGTTCGTGCAATAAGTGGTTTAATTCTTTTACTATCAATTTATTTTTAACTACGAATAACACGAATTTCACGAAGGAATAATCTCATATCTGTTCTAATTCGTGCAATTAGTGTAATTAGTAGTTTAGATTTTTTATTATGAAATTATTTTTAAGCACAAATGACACGAATTTTCACGAAGAATTTTTATACTCAGAACTCCTTACTCAAAACTCAGAACTCAGAACAAACTCTCTGGTCGTTGACCGTTGGTTCGTGCAATTAGTGGTTTAATTCTTTTACTATCAATTTATTTTTAACCACGAATAACACGAATTTCACGAAGGAATAATCTCATATCTGTTCAAATTCGTGCAATTAGTGTAATTAGTAGTTTAGATTTTTTATTATGAAATTATTTTTAAGCACAAATGACACGAATTTTCACGAATTTCTTCTCCCTGTTTATTGGTTTGTCTTTTGCTTAGTCGGGTTAGAACTAAGTTTCAGTACTTACAAACATATTACAATTAAATACTAATACAGTGTTTTCTTTATCTCTTCAATAAATTCAATCATCTCACCTAACATGATTTCAACTTCTTGCTGAGTGAAACTGATAAATGCATCGTAATCGCCTTTGGTTCTGTTTTGAAATGCGTTGCGCAGTATTTTTCCAAATTTTGTATCAATTTTTTTGGTTGCGATAAATTCCTTATTAAACCAGCCGATTAGTTGACCATGCTTTGAAGTTTCAAAACCTGTTGCCAATGCTAAAGCAGTAAGTGAATAATACATACCATAATAAATACGATTCACAGCAATCACTAACTTTTTATTTTTTACAAGAAATCTTGCTAATTCAATTGTTTCAAAAGCCTGCTGTAATCGATATGTAACCAAGGCATCTCTGTCTTTTTCGTCAATCATGCGTGTATCCCCCTCTCTATGGCATTTACATAAATTGGTTGTTTCCCTCTTAAAGTTGACAATTCTGATTCACCCAGAACGTGAGTATCAGCAACTATATTATATTTCAATTCTATTTCGAAGCTTAAGTCCGAAATTTGTCTTTCAATTTTCCAATCAGCTTTCTGTTTTAAAATCACTAAAAAATCATAGTCAGAATCCTTTTTAGCCTTGCCAGTAGTTCGAGAGCCAAACAAAACTAAATCTTTCAGATTATCTGAAAAGTGCAATCTTAGCAGTTGGCTGAAATCGGTTAGGATATCATGATTGTTTGTATTCATATTTCTGCTGATTTGATTTTTATTCTTTATTATCTCTTCTCCCAAGCGTTTGCATATTCGTGCAATTAGTGTAATTAGTAGTTTAGATTTTTTATTATGAAATTATTTTTAACCACAAATAACACAAATTTTCACGAAGAAATAATCTCATATTTGTGTAATGGGTAATGGTACGAATATAATGTTGCATCTTGATTGTTCAAAGACGATACTATTTCACATCCCCTTTAGGGGCTTGGGGCGGAAAATACATTTTAAAACTACCCCTAATTATCTCCTCCTGGTCGCTGACCGTTGGTTGTGCAATAAGTGGTTTAATTCTTTTACTATCAATTTATTTTTAACTACGAATAACACGAATTTCACGAAAGATTTTATACTCAAAACTCTTTACTCTTTATTCTTTGCTCTTTACTCAGAACTCTTTACTCTTTACTCTTTACTCAGAACTACCCTCTAGTATCAAATATCAGTAGCTTGTTCTGTTAGAAAATTCTTTACTTCAGAATCTGAAACAACTTGAATTAAATATTCAACTTCCTCAGCATAGTCGATGTCATTAAAAAAACAAAGCTGCGCCCTAAACAATTTTTCGGAAAACAGTTGTCCGAATATTTCATCAGCCCTTTGAGCAATTTGCTTCACTGAATAATGATTTTTAAGAATGAAATATAAATCCACATAATCTTTCCATTTCGATCGCCTTCCCAGTGCATATGCTTTCATTGCTGCCAAATCCAATAATGATGGTATTTTTATATACTCTTCAAACTTGATTTCAGGTTTAACAGGAAAAGGGTACTCAAAGAAAGTAAATTTTACATCAGATATAATAAGATTCAGTTGTTCCGATACATTTCTGGTAACTTTGTATGGTAGAAGATGCATATCTAACTTTGCAATAATTTTTTTAGCGTTAAAACTTTTTGACTTGAACAAATCAAAATCAATGGAGCGCCGATGTCCGATGTACAAAGCAATAGCAGTTCCACCCACTAAATAAAATTCTCGTTTGAATTCTCTAAGTAATGGCAATAGTTCTATCTGATCTTTGTTTAGTATTTCTTTATGCATGTTTCTTAAAATACAGATAAAAAAAATTATAAACTTCAGGAAAATAATTCAATTTTTTTCGTCCTTTAATACCCATAAAAACGCTGGATATTTCCTTTATTCCCATAAGCTTTTCCAGATCCTTATATTCATTGAGTGTACCATAATTCAAAATAGTTTCCACCAAAAATTCATCGCTCACATCCACTTTCTTATCTTGTGGTGTATACCAAAAAAGGCTGCTGTGTTGCTGAATAAATTCTTTTAATTCGGGCGTTCTCATTTGTCCATGGATTAAATATCTCTATACAAAAATATATAAAATAATTGATTTTCAGGTATCTATTAATGTAAAATCCTTCTCTACTTCTTCCACTGGTTTGCAAAAAGTAGTTGTTTGTTGATTGTTTAAAACAATAGATTATGAAACGAAGAAATAATCTCACATTCGTGTAAATTATCTCCCTCTGGTCGTTGACCGTTGGTTCGTGCAATTAGTGGTTTAATTCTTTTACTATCAATTTATTTTGAACTACTAATTACACAGATTTCACGAACCAACGGTCAGCGTAAGCTAATAATTTTATACTCTTTACTCTGAACTCTTGGCTCTGAACTCTTTACTCTTGGCTCTTTACTCTGAACTCCATACCCAGAACTCTTCACTTAAAACAGTTTATCCGGATATTTTATGAGTAGAAGAAGTTGTTTCTTTATTTTTTTCCAATCAAAAGAATCATTATTCAGCATATTGATTGGTTCATTAAAATTAATCTCATCGAAGTAAGTAAGAGCTTTCAACACCATCACTGCATTACTGTTGTATTTCAATTGATAAGCATTCAGCATTTCATTCAAAGTCAAATAGGCTGACAAAAAAGAAATATCAATAAAATCTTTAAGCCGTGTGCCGTTGCCTGTAATGGCATTTAATTTCATTGCAGCTATATCATTGTAGCTTGCTAAACGAATTTCATTTTCAACAACCGGAGCAGTAAGCCATGGATATTTATGTGCAATACAATCAAGTTTTACACCATCAACTTCTCCTTTTAGCGTTTCTTTATCAATATAATCCAACTCAAAGTTATATTCTGTACGAAGATAGTCGGCTAATTTATTTTCGTCGAAGGACTCTTTACAAAACAAATCCAAATCAACACTTATACGGTGCCCCAGTTGCAGTGAAAGCGCAGTTCCTCCCACCAATAAGAAATGGTTGAAAACCGTATCTTGCATAATCCGTTTTAGGAGTTCCAATGTTTTTGGTGCAACTGTTTCTGTGTATAGCATTTCAGTTCTTGTTTTTTTATTCCAAATACTGTACTTACGAATATCATGTCTTTTTTACTAAGTGACGGTATGTTTTTAATTCCTTCTTTAAATCCTTCTAAACCGTATAAATTGAGAGCCGCATAAAAATCATCTGTTCTTCCCCGTTCGACCACCCGTTGTAAAACAGTTTCACGCATGGAATTCCAATCAAAATATTCTAATTTGTACTCCCAAAGAAGCGAAGGTCTCAGCTGTGCATCAGAGTGTTTCTTATAATTATCAAAAAACATAGATTATTTTTTTAAAACCAAATATACTAAAAATAACCGGATTAAGGCTATTTTTACTTTATCATATTAGGGGTTACTAATGCCATTCTCCCACTCGGTTTGTAACGTGTGGTTATTGGTTTGTTTAAAACAATATATTGAAAAACGAAGGAATAAACTCACATTAGTGTAAATTGGTGCAATTAGTGGTTTAATTCTTTTACTATCAATTTATTTTTAACCACGAATAACACGAATTTTACGAAGGAATAATCTCATATTTGTGTAATGGGTAATGGTACGAATATAATGTTGCATCTTGATTTTTCAAAGACGATACTATTTCACATCCCCTTTAGGGGCTTGGGGCGGAAAATACATTTTAAAACCATCCCTAATTATCTCCTCCTGGTCGCTGACCGTTGGCTGTACAATAAGTAGTTTGTTTTACTCTTCTTTACTACTTACTCTGAACTCATGACTCAGAACTACCTACTATTTACTCCCTACTCTATACTAAGCTATTCTTCTTTCAGCACATTCTTCAAAAACAATCCGCCCAACAAATAGAATGCAATCATAAATCCGCCTAAAATGCCACCCAAAGCCATAGCTTTCGCTTTTCCCAATCGAACTTTGTCCAGGGGATAGCGGGGAGTATCAATAATTTGCACAATGGGAGTTTCGCGTGCCAGATCGAGCTTAAGAGTTTCGAGGTTTTTAAGCACTTCGCCATAAACCGTGGCATAGAGTTGTGCATTATTCTCTTGTTTAATCTTCGGCACAGCGGCATACTGCAATGCCTGGTTGATATTTACCTGCGAATAACCGGCACCACGGTATAAAGCCGATTCGTACAGGCTTTTGATAGAGTCTGCTTTGGCTTGCATCATATTGATATTTGCCCGGCTTTGCGAAGTACGTGTATCGCTGTAGAACTTGTACGTTTCAGCCATCAATGTTTCCACAAACAATTTGGAGAATACTTCATCTTTGCTTGTAAAATCAAGATTTACAAAACTTAATTTCTTATCCTTCCGTGCCACCACCAGAGCATTCGATTTTATTATTTGATTGTATATGCTGTACAATACGCTATCCTGGGTACGGCTGAATGTTTCCCGTTTTTGACCAATAGGGAAGCTAAGCGTTTGAAGTTCTTTGTTCTTTTGGTTCTTCAACCAGTCTTTTCGTAAATCGTTGAACCCTATATACACTTCCACCATGTTTTCCTTTTTCCCCCTATAGTTTACGGGGGTTAACAGCGTTTGTTCCACTGCATGTTGCGATTTCATGATTTCGAGTAAATTATCGCCGCTAAACGTACCGCTGCTTCCACCGCCCATTAATCCGCTAAAACCAAACGAAGAAGCTAAATCGGCCAATCCCCCACCTCCACTCGTTTTTTCAACCAACGCGAAGGATAGATGAGCCGTGTATTTAACTGGTGTGAGCAAAGAAACCACCAAGCCAATGGCAGCTCCACCAAGACCAAAAACTAAAATAATAATCCATTTAGTCACTAGAAATTGCCACCACTCTTTGGCTTTTTGCAACAATTCTTTCAATGATATTTCATCATTGTTCACTTTATTCTGAGGTGCTTCCGAATTCATAATCATTATAATTTTAAAACAGAATAAATGATAGCCATTGCCGAAGCTGTGGAAGTCAAAATTCCAACAAGTTCACCCGGCGATAGTGGATTTTTAATTTCAGTTGGTTTTTCAGGAACAATTATTCGTGAACCCGGTTCTACTTTTGGATAAAACAGGATGCCCAAAAAGCTTTTTGTGCTTTTGGCAGTTCCGTTCGGATACAGTACAAATACTTTCTTTTTCTGAGCCTGAACAGTGAATCCTCCTGAATTATTGATATATCTTTTAAGGTTCATACCATTCTGGTAGCCAACATAAGTAGGAAATAGCACCTCACCCATTACACGCACGGTTTGCAATTCGCGGGGAACAAAGATATCATCCCCTTCTTCGAGGTAAAAATCTTCTTTTCCTCCGGGGTTTTTCATTATTTCAGCCAGATTTATTCCAACTATACCCTCAGTTTTGAATACTTTATTAAGCAGCACATTGGAGTTTGATAACTGGTTTTGCAACGAATCGATGTTGGCAACACCCGCAGCAGGATTTGTTGTAGAGGCTGCTTTCAGCATGTTAGCATCTATTTTGTTATCGTTTGCACTTTCAAATTGTTTTTGAGAGTTTTCCCTGATAATTTGGTCTAATTTCAATTGAACGCCGGTAGGATTTTCTGTTCGTATAAGAAAAGCTCCAAAGGGGTAAGAATATTTGGTAAATCCGCCTGCACGTTTAATTACATCCGAAATACGTTCGGTCTTGGAGGTAATATTATAGCTTCCCGGTTGAAGTACTTCACCTTCTACCTTCACCATACGAATGTCTTCATATCCCGAAATAGTGCGGACAATTACCTGATCGCCATTTTCGAGTATTATATCGTTCGACCCTTTTTTAAAGTTAAGATCTTTATCCATGGCAAATTTCATAACAATGGTTTTCTGATTTGAATTAAGCAGAAGTGCAGGATCTTTAATAACCCGTACAAGTTCTACCGAATCGGTGTTTGCCATTTCAGTAAATCCTTTTGCTTTGAAAATAAGGTCTTTCAGTGTTATATTTTCAATCAGCTTAAACTTCCCAGGTTCTAGCACGGCACCCGATATAGAAACTGATTGTCCTTCACGGTAATCGAACAAGCTGCGTATAACCACCGAATCATCCTTTTGGAGCAAAACATCGGCAGTAATGCCTTTCAGAACATTTCCGAGATTAAAACCAATAATTTCAGGAACGCGGTTGGCTTGTTTACGGTTAATGTAAGCCATATTCAGGTAAGCATCTTCCTTTACTCCCTGCGCTTTATCAATAAGTTGTTTTACTGTCATTCCGATTTCGAGGGCGTAAGCTCCCGGGCGATATACGGAACCGGTTATATCCACTCTGTTGTCATATTTGCCGGAGTTTACTGATACAAAACAAGAATCGCCCGATTGCAATAAAAATGTGCCCAACTCGCTCTCGGGAACATCAACCACAGTCCTCCCTTTTTCGGTTAGCCGCATAGTGGTAACAAGGGCTTTGTACGCATTATCTTTATATCCCCCTGCAAAACGGATTAATTGTTGTAACGTTTCACCCGGTAAAGCCTCGAAAATTCCATCGCGTTTCACTGCTCCGCTAATACTTACCCGAAGTTTGTAAGGGTCAATTTTAATTACATCTTCGTCCTGCAATGCAATATTATTAGTTAAAGCTCCATCCAACAAGAAGTTGTAAACGTCAACATTAGCCACAACTTTACCATGTCGAACAACTTTAACAGCACGCATTGTACCAATAGAATCGGGACCACCGCAAGCATACAACGCATTAAAAGCAGTTGCAAGCGAAGGCAATGTATACGTACCGGGACGAACGGCTTCACCAACAACAGTAACACGTATGCTGCGAATACTTCCGAGGTTAACATTAATTTGAGCACCCGGATATATTCCTGAAAGTCTGCTTCTTATTACTTTAGTAGCATTTTCAACAGTTTGCCCGCTTACTTTTATAGGACTGACATTTGGTATACGGATAAAGCCTTCGGGTGATACTTTAATTTTATAATTAGCTTCGTATTGACCTGAAATATCAATAATCATTTCATCGTAAGTACCCAGAATATAGTTTGGCGGTGTAGGAATATTAAGTGCAGGTTCAAAAGTCAGGTTTTGAGAACTAAACAAGTAGGAACCAAAAATACCTCCTGAGAAAGTTGGTTTCTTTACATTTTTTAAGTTCTTCAACGTACCAACACTATCAGGTTGATTGTCATAATTTACAACCGTTCGTGGGGTAATATTCTCCTGCGTTGTATTAGTAACGGAGGTATTCCCATTTTTATACTTTTTATAAGCTGCCAGTTGTTCCGGTGTAAGTTTACTGAGATCGAGATTCTGAGCAGTTAAACCACCAATTAATAACAGGAGAAACAAGACTAATTTAAATTTCTTCATAAATATTTTTTTTTCAATATGCCAACTGATTACTATTAAAATTCAAAACTTCTGATTATCACGCAAAGAGGTTCGTCACTCCCATGATAGAAGTAACGAATTCAATTTTAAAATAAAAGCACATATTCTCTTTGGCTAATTAACCCTGTAATTTAAAAATTACACAGATACTTTCAACCCACCGCTGCAAAATATTGACATAGCCCACAGCATCCGTTTTTTTGTTACCACTTTCTATTAAATTATTTTTCAGATTTATAAATCCTGCATTGTAAACTCTATTTGCAGAAGGAATTTTCAAACTAATAAAATTTAAACTGATGTCAAAAAAACTGGCTACAAAGATAACAATAATATATTAAAAAAACATCATTTTCTTAACAGAAAAAAATATGTGTTACCAAGCAAATGCTAACAAACAGATAGACAAATGGTACGACAAATCATAAAATATAATAAGAAGAAACAGACATTTCAATCGAGCTTAAAACGACGTTAAATTAGTTTTATTTTATATTCACAAAAAAAGAAAACTATATACACCCGTAGTGCATTTAGACCACAAGTGATTTTAGATTGTTGATATTTCTGTTTAATAATTTGTTTATCATTTGAATAACCGTTACAGCGGTGATTTTTGATAGTATTCTTGTTTTATATCCGTCAAAAGACTTAGCGTAGT
>JARLGX010000037.1 GCA_031292575.1 Paludibacter sp. | reverse complement strand
TCCAAGATAGTAGACGTTTTTTTTTCTGAAATTTTTTCTGTTATAACCCCCAAACCCCCAAATGGGGGCTCAAGAGTGATTCTAAGAAAAGAATATCATTAAAGAGAATTTTACATACTTGGTCTTAAAGCCCCCATTTGAGGGTTTGGGGGTCAATAAAAAACTAACTTATATAAACTCTATTATTTAAAAGAAAAAGCAAGGTGTAAATACCAACGCGAATCCTACCGCGAAACCGGCTAAAGTCTGACCTGGATTGTGAGCTTTCAGTTCAATGCGCGACAATGCAACCAGTCCTGCAATAGCCAGTACAATGCCGAAAAGCCATACAGGGTTAATAGCTACTCGATAACAAACACCGAATATGGCACCGCACAATCCACCCATTCCGGCAAGATGTGCGCTGATTTTCCATTTCAGGTTGATAAATACGATAACAAAGATGGAGGCTGCTGAACCTATCCCCATAGCAACAATGAATAAAGGAAATTGCAAAGTTCTCCACATAAACAATGCCCAGAAAATATAACCCATAAATGAGAAAATGTAGGGCATGGTACGTTCTTCCTTTTTTGATATAAACAAATCATTTACATCGCCCCGCTTCATCATTAGCCAAATCGGAATAGCAGGAAGTATCCCAGTAAAAATAAACGTTCCGATGATGGCTACCCATCGCCAAACCAATGGCATAAGCGAAAAAACATCCATGTTCATTAACATCAACATGGCGTAAGTGGGAACCAACAAAGGTTGGAATATCAGGGAAATTACGTTATAAAATGTTTTCATCTAAAAGGATTTACAATTTACCATTAATCACTTGCCACTATTTTATATTTCCCTGCGCATTCGTGCCACCGGGATATTCAACTGTTCGCGGTATTTGGCAACAGTACGGCGGGCAATAACGTAGCCTTTTGTTTTCAGCACTTCAACCAATGCTTCATCGTTCAAAGGCTTGCGTTTATTTTCTTTTTCAATACATTCAAACAAAATTTGTTTTATTTCGCGCGTTGAAACTTCTTCGCCCGAGTCGTTTGTCATCGATTCCGAGAAGAAATATTTCACCGGAAAGATGCCGAATTCGGTTTGAATATATTTGCTGTTGCTCACGCGCGAGATGGTGGAGATATCATATCCCGTGCGGTCGGCAATGTCTTTCAGAATCATTGGTTTCATGTAAGTATCATCGCCTTCAATAAAGAATTCGCGTTGAAAATCCACGATTGCCATCATGGTTGTGAGCAAAGTTTGCTGCCGCTGTTTGATGGCATCAATAAACCAACGCGCGGAATCAATCTTTTGTTTAACGAACATTACCGCTTCTTTCATTTCGCGGCTTTGGTTTTGTTTGTTTCCGGCATAATCCTGAAACATTTCATTGTAAGTACTGTTTACCCTGAGTTCAGGCACATTGCTGTTATTAAGCGACACTGTAAGCTGGCCTTCATCATTTTCCAGATTAAAATCAGGGACAATGGTTGTCATCGATTTTTCCAGAATATTGCCACCCCAGGCATTCCCCGGCTTCGGGTTGAGGTGAATGATTTCGTTCATCACTTTTTTTAGCATGGCATCATCCATGTCCAACCCGCGTTGAATTTTATCGTAATGTTTCTTTGAAAATTCTTCGAAATAATCTTTTACAAGATGTATTGCAAGTTTAACCGATGGGCATACTTCTTTGCGTTCCAGCTGCAGCAACAAGCATTCCTGAAGATTAGTAGCACACACACCTGCGGGATCGAGCTGGCGTACCAACTGGATGATATGCATCATCTCTTCGTCGGTGGTTTGCACTCCGGCCTGAAACACGATGTCATCTACCATGGCTTCGGGAGTGCGGCGGAGATAGCCTTCTTCGTCAATATTCCCAATTACATATTCGATCAGCAAGCGGTCTTTTTCCGAAAGTTGGAGTAACCCAACCTGATCCAGCAAGAATTCATGAAAAGTCATGCCTGCCGAAAAAGGTATATCCTCGTGTTTGTCGTCTTTCGATGCATTGTTGGCTTTCAGTTTATAATCGGGAATATCATCGTCGGCCATATATTCTTCCGGGTCGAAGTCATCGTTATTGCCGCCATCATCAATGCTCAAATCATCCATTTCCTCCGATTCTTTGTCCGATTCCGCACCTTCTTCCAGCGCGGGATTTTCTTCCAATTCCTGACGGATACGCTCTTCCAGCTCCAAAGTAGGCACTTCGAGCATTTTAATAACCTGAATTTGCGCAGGCGATAGTTTTTGTTGTAACTTTTGTTGTAACTGTTGCTTTAACATAAATCGGAAATCAATTATCGGGTCATTTAAGACCGGTAATACGTTGCAAAGATACGTTTTTTTTAGTAGAACGTAAAGGGAAAAGACAGTGTGCATTACAATTTTCAGGTCAAAGGGTTTTGAGTTGAATTTTCCCAAAGGAAGTTCAAGCGTCGGGGTTTCGCGGTTTGTAACCTCGCTCTTCCATATCCGCGGTTACAAACCGCGAGACCCACCCTGTACACCCGCTTTCAACCTTCCACCAAATTTAAACTTTTCTGTATCCGTTTTCCCGAATAAAATCTGTAGTTTTGTATCGTGTTTTTTCTGTTGTAGAGACGCATTGCAATGCGTCTCTATAAATCTAATAAGTGCGTCTCTATAAATCCCAACAATGCGTCTCTACAAATCTCCTGAAAAATGATAGACCAACCTACCATAGATCGAATTACCGAAGTCGCACAGATTCAAGATGTGGTCGGTGATTTTGTTACCCTGCGCAAACGTGGGGTGAATCTGTTGGGTTTGTGTCCTTTTCACAACGAAAAAACGCCTTCGTTTACCGTTTCGCCTGCCAAAGGCATATTCAAATGTTTCGGTTGCGGCAAGGGAGGTAATTCCGTGCATTTCATCATGGAGCACGAGCAGATTTCGTATTACGAAGCGCTGAAATACCTCGCCCGCAAGTACCACATCGAAGTGCAGGAGCGCGAACTTTCAGAAGAAGAAATGGCTGTGCGCAACGACCGCGAAAGCATGTTTCTGGTCAATGAGTTTGCACAAAAACACTTTACACACACGCTTCATCATCACATCGACGGTAAATCCATCGGGCTAAGCTATTTCCGCGAACGTGGTTTCCGCGACGATATTATCCAGAAATTCCAGCTCGGCTACAGCCTCGACCAGCGCGATGCATTCACCCAGTCGGCTGTCAAAGCCGGGTACAACAAAGAATACCTTGTTAAAACAGGGCTTACACTTGAGGGCGAAAATAACTACCTTGCCGACCGTTTCCGCGGACGAGTTATGTTTCCTGTCCATTCGCTTTCCGGTAAAGTGGTGGCATTCGGGGGACGTATTCTCAAGAAGGACGACAAGATGGCGAAGTACGTCAATTCACCCGAATCGGAAATTTACCATAAAAGCAACGAACTTTACGGCATTTACTTTGCCAAACAAGCCATCGTTAAACAAGACCGCTGCTTTTTAGTGGAAGGTTACACCGATGTGATTTCGATGCATCAAAGTGGCATCGAAAACGTGGTAGCTTCGTCGGGAACTTCGCTTACGCCCGGACAAATCCGACTAATTCATCGTTTCACCGAAAACGTAACAGTGATTTACGACGGCGATGCAGCCGGTATCAAAGCTTCCATTCGCGGAATAGATTTACTGCTCGAAGAAGGCCTGAATATAAAAGTGCTTTTGCTTCCCGACGGCGATGACCCCGACTCATTTGCCCGCAAAACAAATGCGTCGGATTTTATTGAATACGTGGAGCATAATGCTTCCGACTTTATCCGTTTCAAAACAAACTTACTGATGGCGGATGCCGGCAACGACCCAGTGAAACGTGCCGGACTGGTGCTGGACATTGTGCGAAGCATTGCTATTATTCCTAACACAGCCATACGTGGCGAGTATGTGAAAGAATGCAGCACATTGCTCAACGTGGAAGAGCAAATGCTTTACTACGAAATAAACAAAATCAAAAGTAATGAACAGGAAAAAGCTGCCACCCGCCGGCAAACAGAAACGGTAACTTTACCTCAGGAAGACGAACAGGAAATAAGAAATGCTAAAGCTATTTCGGGCACTAAGTTTGAAGCACAGGAACGTAATATCTTACAGATACTGATAAAATACGGCGATGCACTGCTGTATTATGCCGACGAAGAAAAACAACAGCCCGTGACGGTTGGTGCTTATATTCTGGATGAGCTGGAACGCGATAATCTTGTTTTCGATAATTCACTGCATGCATATATGCTGGAAGAATATAAAAATAATTTTCAGCAAGAGAATTTTGCCGTCGAACGTTTCTTCTTATATCATCAAAACAGCGAAATCAGCACAATTACTGCCGATTTAATTTCAGAAAAATACACATTGAGCAAAGTTCATTCGAAAATAAAGAAGGTGGAAGCCGACTCCGAAAGATTGCTCGAGCTTGTTCCACGGGTTGTGTTTGAATTTAAAAATAGCCTGATTTTGGAAATAATCAGGCAAAAACTCTTGCAAATGAAAGCAGCCAATGATGAAAAAAACAATGCATTGGTTGATGAAATTATGCGGGAGATGAGTCAACTGGAAGTAGTAAAAAAACAACTTTCGAAAACGCTCGGTGAGAGGATAATAATAAAATTGTAACCTGGTTCAATTCAAAAGTTACACAATTCAACAATAAAATAATGCTTTTATTCGACCAAATAATTTTCGGACCTATTCACAGTCGTCGGCTAGGACTTTCGCTGGGTGTAAACCTACTGCCGATTGACGCTAAAATATGTTCTTTTAACTGCATTTACTGCGAATGTGGTTTTAATACCACCATGCAGGATTCGCCCATTCCCACGCGTGAACAAGTGCGCGAAACCCTCGAAGCCAAATTGCAGGAAATGGTTGCCGAAGGGCAGATTCCCGATGTGATTACCTTTGCAGGAAATGGAGAACCAACGCTTCATGCCGAATTCGAAGGAATAATTGATGATACCATCGTTTTGAGAAACAAGTATTGTCCAACAGCTAAAGTGAGTGTTCTTTCAAATTCAACCAAGATTCACATATCACACATCTTCAATGCGCTCAATAAAGTGGATAACAATATCCTGAAATTTGATTCGGCTGTAGATCGAACGATGAAACTAATGGATCAACCCGTGGGTAAGCACATCAACGTGGCTTGGTTTATCGAACATTTAAAGAAATTTGAAGGAAGGCTCATTATTCAAACAATGTTTCTGCGTGGTGTGGTAAATGGCGAGAAAATTGATAATACTACCGATGAAGAAGTGGAAGCCTGGCTCAATGCATTGGACGAAATTCGTCCGCAACAGGTAATGATGTACAGCCTCGACCGTGAAGCACCTACTCAAAACCTTGAAAAAGTAAATGTTGACGAATTAAATAAAATTGCAGAGAAAGTGAAAGCCAGAGGCTTTGATGTGTCGGTGGCAGGGTAAAAAAGACCCCTAACCCCTAAAGGGGAATAAGAGCCATTACAATAAGCACTTTAAACAAAATATTATTAGGAGACAATAGTAATTTAATTCCCCTTTAGGGGTTAGGGGTCGGTCATATGAAAATTCTTATTTGTCCGCTAAACTGGGGATTGGGACATGCCACCCGCTGTGTACCAATAATCAGAAAACTAAGGTCCGAGGGTCACGAGGTAGTCGTGCTGGCTGATGGATTTCCGCTTGAACTTTTGCGACAGGAATTCCCAACTCTTCATTTCATTGACTATCCTTCCTATTCGGTTTATTATGCCAAGGGCAAATCACAGGTAGGAGCAATGCTTTTCAATTTACCAACCATTATTAGTGGAATTATCCGTGAACATTACTGGCTGAGAGATTTGCTCCAATCCGAGCATTTCGACCAGGTGATTTCCGACAACCGTTTCGGGATGTGGAGCAATCAAGTTCATTCTGTATACATAACGCACCAACTGATGGTGAAAATGCCTGAAAACCTAAAGTTTCTCGAATTAATAGTTCATAATATCCATAAAGCTTTTATTAATCGTTACGATGATTGTTGGATTCCTGACAGAAAGGAAAACGGAGGTTTGTCGGGTGATTTGGCTCACAAATATCCTTTGCCGCGTAATGCAAAGTTTATCGGGACATTATCCCGCTTTCGTGGCATGGCAAATACTCAACCAAATACAGATTATGAAGTGGTGGCAGTGATTTCGGGGGTAGAACCGCAGCGAACCATATTTGAAGAAAATTTGATTCTAAAATACAAGAACAGGTCTCAGAAAACACTTATTATTTGTGGGCAACCGCAAACAAAAAAGAAAGAAACACAAATTGGAAATGTAACATTAATTTCGCATCTTTCTGATTTTGAAATGGCGGCTTTTTTTATTGGTTCGAAAAAGATTATTTGTCGTTCCGGTTATTCCGGCATTATGGATTTAGAGGCACTTAATTGCCTTCACAAAGCAGAGCTCATTCCTACTCCGGGGCAAACCGAACAGGAGTATTTAGCCTCAATTCATTCAAAAAAATAATGCTGAGAAAACTCTCAGCATTATTTTGTTAACTAAACACCTTTCTTAAATTACACCTTTTTTATCTTCTGTTATCTGATCTGTTTTCAGAACGATTCTCGCTTCTGTTTTCTGATTTTACCTCTCTATTTGCGTTGTTATTAGATCTTTGTATCATGGGTTTTGGTTGTGAGACTTGTGTAGGCCTGTTGTAATTTTGTCGTTGTACAGAATTATTATTGGTGTTGACATTGTTGTTATTCCTGTTCATATTATCAGAATTCATCCTTTGTTGGTAATTATTTGATCTTTGAACTCCGGAATTACCATTATTCATAGGTGCTGAATAAGACCTGGTATTGTATCCGTTGGGTTGAGGGTTTCTTACACCTGAATTGTCGTATGATCTTACGTTTCTGGCACCATTCGGATTTGTTTGATATGTATTATTAGAACGACTTCTATCATAATTAACGCCATTTCGATTGAATTCAAAGTCTCTTTTATTACGTACATTTATATTTCTGGCAGAAAAAGAACGATCGGGGTATCTATTGGCATAATCGTTTCGTCTGATTGAACTTTGCAGAATTAATGCACGGTTATCTCTTAATTGATTTGTATAATAATACCGTTGGTTATGATTTATCTGTGCATAAATATTTGAGCGATAAATATCTAATTCGAAAGGTCTGCGGAAACGGTAGTAGTGTGGATAATATCCCCAATAAAATGGTGAATACCAGCTAAAATAATTGGGACCCCAGAAAAACGAGAATATTGAAGGTGTGTAGGTATAAGCAGGTTCGATAATGTAATTATCACCATAAATATAAGGATCACCAATCACTTGAACAGTTGGATTATCGTTTTGATCTTTTTCTACAACTATTGATGCCACGTCTTGATAAACATCTTTGGCTAAAACGGCTTGAATTTCAACTACGTGAATGCCATTATCTGTTTTTTCAATCACGCGCAAATAATCAACCTGACCATCATTATTCAAATCCAGATTTGAAATTCCGCTGTCGTAATCGTTCAACCGTTTTTCAAAGTCCTGAAGATTGGCTGATTCTCCAAAAGCCGTAGCTACTGCCTTTAGATCCAGATTATTGCTAATATCGTCGTTTTGTGCAGAAACAGTAATGTGATTTTGTGCCATACATTGAGTGGTTATAACCAAGAGTACCACTAACAGGCTTGCTAATTTTGTTTTCATAATTGTAAATTTTAAAGCTATGATTGTTTATGTTTCTGATATAAGTTCAGAATGATTATTTTCATGCATTGCATATACCCAATTTCTGTGCCAAAATGGTTTAGAAAATGAAATTCATTTTAAATCGTAAAGTTACTGAAATTATTTGAATAATTAATTCTCTGACATTCAGCCGTAAAATTATTAAATGGCGTAATTTAGACAAAAAAAAGATTTTTAATTTTGAAAAAATGCTACGCTATAATTCTTTATAAACGCAAATTTTGAGAGAAAATATATATCAGTGTTTTTTTATATCTTTGCACAAACAAGTGAAAACATGAACACCTTAGATCTCATTATTCTGATTCCAATAGTTTTAGGATTTGTTTTTGGTCTCTTCAAGGGACTAATTAAAGAGCTAACATCTTTTGTGGCCATTGTGTTAGGCATTTATGTTGCTAAAATTTTTGCTCCATTTGTTTCTGAGATTCTTATTAATCAGTTTAAATTTTCAGACAAAACCGCGAGGCCTTTTGCTTATTTTTTTCTTTTTCTTTTTGTAATTATAGGATTACTTCTTTTAGCCAAAGTTCTTGATAAGATATTTGATTCAATAGCACTTGGCGGACTTAATAAATTTCTTGGCGGATTATTTGGTGCACTTAAGTACGCACTAATCGTGAGTGTTTTACTCAATGTAGTTGATGCTTTAGATTCACGATTCAGTCTTGTCAGAACTAAAACTAAGTCAGAATCAATTGCATTCAAACCGATAAAGAACTTAGCTCCCGCTTTGTGGGAAGAAACAAAAAGCAGTAAAACATTTGATTTTAAAGAAGATTCGGTCAATGAAGAAAATCGAAATAGAAAATCGAAATAAAATTAATCGCACTGAACCCCAAGTAGTTTTAAAAGGCAATTTTTCTTCATTTGTCTATGAATGTGGTTGTGATGAAGCAGGACGCGGTTGCTTAGCCGGACCGGTTGTGGCAGCAGCGGTTATTTTACCTTCCGATTTCAATTGTCCAACGCTAAACGATTCCAAACAACTTACAGAACATGAACGGGATTTGCTTCGCCCGATTATAGAAAAGCAAGCTATTGCATGGGCTGTTGCAGTGGTAAGCAATGAAACAATTGACGAAATAAATATTTTGAATGCATCTATTTTAGCTATGCATCGTGCTATGGATAAACTTATTATTCGTCCGCAATTTGTTATCATAGATGGTAATCGGTTTAAACAATACGCCAATATTCCGCATCAAACCATTGTAAAAGGCGATAGCAAATACCTTTCCATTGCCGCGGCATCTGTTCTTGCTAAAACCCACAGGGACGAAATTATGCAGCAACTTCATGCCGAATATCCGGTGTATGACTGGGACAAAAACAAAGCCTATCCAACCTTAAAACATCGTGCTGCCATTCGGAAGCATGGAACAACTCCGTATCATCGGATGACTTATGATTTGTTGGGTGATATAAAAGCTGAAAAGTTGGCTAAAATTAAAGCCAGAAAAGGATCAAAAAATCTTTAATAAATTTTTAAAACGGATAACCAATAGCAATATGAAGTGCTAAATCATTCCAACCTGGATTGACTCTCCATTGTTCGCGGCGCGTTAGTACTGGATTGAATAATTTGACACCTAAATCAAAACGGATAATAAAGAATTTAATATCAAAACGAATGCCTGTACCATACGCTATGGCAATTTGGTTCATAAATGTGTCAAAGTGAAATGTTCCACCCAGCTGTGTGCTGTAATCATTTATAGTCCAGATATTACCTGCATCCAAAAATAGAGCGCCTTCCATTATCCAAAATAATTTTGTGCGATATTCCATGTTCATATCCAGTTTAATATCACCAACCTGATTGAAATCTCTGTTTAATCCACTAATCCTATTGTAAACTCCCGGACCTAACATGCCTTCACCCCAGCCTCTTACACTATTTGCGCCTCCACTGTAAAACCGACTTTCAAAAGGAATAACATCTCCATTGCCATAAGGAACAGCTAAACCAACATCCAAGTGGTACACAAATCTATTTTCGGCATCAAAAATTTGATGATGTGTAATATTAAATTCTCCTTTGATATATTGAGAAAATCGGATTTTGAAAATTTCATAAGCCCCGGTGGAGTCCCGCTGACCAAACATATGGCTCAATACATTCAACAAATTACCGGCTGTTTCAATTGAATATCGCGCGATGGAATAATTTTGTAGAGGTCTGTTTTCGTTAAAGGTAGTATATGACCCTGAATACCCCATCCGTGTAATAAAGTGATTTACATAATTATAGGGATTAAATATTGGTTTTATTGGATTTAAAAAACTGTCACGAAATGCGATGGTTGGACTTCCCGGGGGGAAATAGACATAATTCAAATCGAATAGTTGGAATTTATGTCGGAATTGCTTCCTTGTCCAGGAATAATTTATACCTGCATCAGCATTGAGTGTTGTAAATTCTCCGGGGCGCAATTGATAGTCGAATGCAGCTGTAAATTCAGTACTTGCATGCAAACTTTTTTTGAAATCATAACTTGCAAATGGCAAAATAAATCTTGGGAATTTCAATCCTACTTGTACTCCATACTCCTGTGCCCAGGTAACATCTTGCCACTCAAAAGCTCCACGAGCCAGAACCGATAAAGCTTCTGCTCCTCTAAACACATTTCTATCTACATAATTGATATTTCCTGCGGGACCCCAATAACCAGCCGTGTAGGTTGCTTCCAATTCTGTAGAAAGTGAAATCGTTTTTGATGGGTTTATAGTAATGTAGCAATCCAATAAGTTATTTCCCGCTTCTTTAAAAGTTATGTTTACGTACTTTATTGGTCCTAAAGAATTTAAAGCCGCGTAGGTTTTTTCCACTGCATCATCATTGTACAAGGATTTTGGATTGATGTATGTACTTTGCACCAATGCATCGAGCTTAAGAAAATATTTCGGAGGAGTAATTAATACAAAATCCCGAAACCGGATGGTGTCTAATTCCACTTTTTTGGTGAAATCAGTAATTGAATTCGGATCGGCATTAGCATAATAAATTACTTTGCGGATTGTGTATTGTTTGAATATAACTTTGCCGAGTGAATCAAATGATTGCTTGATATTGTCGCGTAATTCAAGATTGACATTAACCTTGTGTGAATTCAAGGTGCTGTCGGCCGTGTAAGATAAAAATTCTTTATTGAAGTTATAATAACCTTGTTGACGAACTCTTGATGCAATTCTTTCGCGCTCAGCATTAAGAACATCCACGTCGAACAACATATTGGGTTTAATTAATGATTTTGATGTATCTTGGGCAATTTCAGTTATTATTTTGTTATCAATATCAACTTTATATTGATTTAGCTTATAAGGAGTGTTGGATTGAATGTCGTATTCAACAGTGGCTTTTTTCCCTTTTGTGTTAACCTTAGTATCTACTTTTGCCTGAATGTAGCCCTTATTTTCGAGCATTCGTTGAATTTGCATTACGGAAAGTGAAGTGAGTGCCGAATTGTAAATAACGGGTGGATCACCTATTCGATGCCAAAGCTTGTTATACCATTTTGTGGTATCTTTTCCAGCTAAATTATACACTCCCAGTTGCATTCGAAAAGCTCCAAAAACAGCAGCATTGGGAGTTTGCCTTAGATACTCTTTAAGATCATCGCGTTTCAGGTCTTTATTATCCGACTTAATGTTTACTTTGTCCAGTAAATATTCTCCATCGGGTACAAATTTAGTTGTGTTGCATGCCGATAGTAGTAAAACTACTAAAAGAAGGAGATTTAAAAGTCGCATCTTCATATTTAATCAAAAAAAAGAATTAAAATATTTTGCAAATATAGCTTTTTAAAGTTTTCTTTGTTAGCTTTGTAACATTAAATTTCAGATTTAATTGGGTCTAATTTTCAAAAAACTCAATCAAAAACATGGAATTAATAAAAGTCCAAAATTTATAATAACAAAAAATCGTGATTTCAAAAAGCAAAATAAAACTTATTAATAGCCTTTCGCAAAAGAAGTTTCGTGATGAAACAAGGCTTTTTGTGGCAGAAGGAACTAAACTTGTAATGGATTTAATCCCGGCATTCCAATGCTCAATATTAGCTGCAACTTCCGCTTGGTTGAAAGACCACGAAGGCCTAAAAGCTGATGAAACAATTGAAACCGGCACTGATAAGTTTAATAAAATATCCAACCTTAAAAGCCCCCAAGGCGTATTGGCTGTTTTTATAAAGCCTGAATATCATTGGAACGTACAAGAATTAAGCCATAAACTGACTTTGGCATTGGACGATGTTCAGGATCCGGGGAATTTGGGAACTATTATTCGAATTGCTGATTGGTTTGGTATTACAGATATTTTTTGCTCTGAAAGTTCTGTTGATGCTTTCAATCCAAAAACTGTTCAGGCCACTATGGGTGCATTGGCCAGAGTAAAAGTACATACCGTTAATTTAGTTGAGTTTCTTCAAAATTGCCAAAGTGAATTGCCAATCTACGGTACGTTTATGGATGGGGAAAACATCTATTCCAAAAAATTGACTCAGCAAGGAATAATTGTGATGGGCAATGAAGGAAATGGAATTTCCACGGAGACAGGTAAACTGGTGACTGAAAGATTGCTGATTCCCAATTACCCTGTTGGTCAGATAACTTCCGAATCGCTTAACGTAGCTGTGGCCACAGCTTTGATTTGTGCCGAGTTTCGTAGAAGAATTTGAGATAAAAAAAAGTCTGCTATTTACTGTACCTGGTACATGAATAGTAGACTTTTTTTTGGAAGTTAGAATATTTATTCGCCGTTATCCATGTTCATATCCGGTGATGCGGCTTGTTTCTTCATATCTGTCGGTTTTGGTCTCATGTTCCCAAAATTGTAACTTGCAGTCAATCCAAACATTCTACCATGGAAATAGGATGAAGTTGTTTGAGAAAATCCGGCTCCAGAGGTTGTTTGATAACCCTTATCTGAATTCATAAGATCTCTGATATTAAGGCTTATAGTTAGTTTCCGATTCATAAATGTTTGACGAACTCCTAGATCAATTGAATATTTAGCATTTTGAGTTCCTTGCGAAATTAACTGTGGAGAATCATATTCAGCTGTAATTTGTCCCGAAAAGGTTTTACTTAGCATGAAATTAGCCATAACGTTACCACTCCACGAAAAATTACTTTGACCTGGAATACCAATTGTTTGATTATAAGGGCTTACAAAGCTTGCTGAATCTAAGTTGCTGTAATAGAGATTGAGTGTAGATGTAAGACTTAGGAATTTGAAAAGCCTGTTTTTTGAAATAAGTTCCAATCCGGTATTTTGCGATTTGGCTACATTCAAATATGTGCTTTGCATAACTCCATTATTTAAGAAATGTACACCTTCAATCACGTCGTTGGTATTATGATAATACAATGAAGTAGAAAGCGTTTGAGCACCCCAAGTTTTTATGTAATTTAACTCCAGTGACGAAGAATATTGAGGGGATAAATTTGGATTACCAAAAGAAATATTTGTAGAATCGGAGTAGTTTTTAAATGGGTTTATCTGTTGGCCGCGTGGACGATTTACACGGCTACTGTAATTAAACTGCAACTCACCATTATTTGGCATACTATAGGACAAAAAGAAACTAGGGAAAACATGGAATATCGAATTTTGTGGAATTACTTGTATGCTATCATTTTCAGTCGATCCTTTTTTTGTTGTAATAGTTGACCCCTTTAACATATATTCTGCTCGCAAACCAAGTTGAAAAGTAAATTTATCAATTTTACTTCCATAAGTCAGATAACCTGCATGAATCTGTTCGTTATAATTAAAATTGTCGTAATAAGAAGGAATGTCAGTATTTGAAATATTATTAAACCCAGAAGTAGTGCTTAATCTGTTACTAATATCGCTTTGCCAGCCGGCTTCTAATTTGCTGTTTTCTGTAAGTTTGTTGGTATAGTCTACTTTAAATTCAAGTTCGGTATTATTACTTACTGTTTTTTGATTTATATTCGATGTGTCGTTGATGTTCACTAAATCTCGTTGTGCGTAAATACTATTTCCATCTCGTTTGTGCGATGAATAAGAAACGCCTGCCGTAATATCGGAACCTTTTTTGTTAAATTCGTGATGATAGTCGAAATTTAAATTGAGACTAGGTCTATCGCCTGTACTTGAATTATTCTGGTAATAATTTCTCAAAGGCACTGAAGGATTTGCTAAATCTATTTGTAAATTTTGAATGTTCGTATTCTGATTTCCATTACCTGCCATTCCAAAACCGGAGAGACTCAAGGTGTTTTTATTATCCAAATGATAATCTATTCCGGCACGCAAAAATAAACCGGAAAAAGCTGTTCTCATCTTGTTGTCTTGTTTCAATGAAGTTGTATCGCTTCCAACATAATTGTATCGATTTGTGTTTCCACCTCCTTGAAAGGACATGGCTCGGTAACCTAAATTAAGGTAGGAATCAAATTTTGTACTCGTATAATTGATACTTGCTCCTAAATTTTTACCAAGCTTTAAATCATCCGGACAAGTAACACCCGCTGAAACACTCCCATAATACCCTGCTTTATGTTCCTTTTTCATTACAATATTGATAATCCCTGCTGAACCTTCAGGGCTATACTTTGCTGAAGGATTAGTCATTACTTCAATGGACTCAATGCTCTCTGCCGGCATTTGCTGAAGCACCTGAGCTCGATTGTCGGCAGTTAAACCGGAAGCTTTTCCGTTAATCCACACTTCCACGTTTCCATCTTTTCTGAGCGAAACATTTCCTTGATCATCAACCGTTACTGATGGGATATTTTTTAGTACATCCGAAGCAGACCCACCGGCCGCAGCAATATTCTGATCTACGCTAAACACTCTTTTGTCAACATCGAAATGCATTTGTGCGGCTTGACCTACAACTTCAACATCCCCTAATTTTTTACTGTCATCTTCCAGTTTAATAATACCCAGATCAATGTGAGAATTAGCAATTTCAATTGTTTTGTTAACAGTGTTGTAGCCAACATAACTTATCCGTAAGTTATACTTCCCTTTGTCGACGGATGGAATCAAAAACACTCCATTTTCATCAGTTGCCACCCCTGTAATTAGTTTTTTTGAACCTTGCTTAAATAGTGCCACATTTACATAACTGAGAGATGTTTGATCACCGGCATCGATAATTTTACCTTTAATACTAAACATAGCAAAGGTTGGCAATGACAGTGAAAATAAGAGAAATAAAGCAAAAATCTTTTTCATACCTAATAAACGAAATTATATGTAATTATTAAATTATTGAAAATACAAAACATACGTTGCCTTAAATTCTCATCATTATTTGAAAATAAAATGAAAATTTAAGGCAACAACATTTGTTAGACTATAGAAAAGTCGGTGAGTTTAATTTGTAATAGAAATTAATAGTTAAATAAGTACAATAACTTAGCTTAAATCTAACTTATTGAAATCAGAAATTAGGAAGAATATACTTTTCTCTCGATTCGAATATTTTTTCTACCTGATTTACTTCGAGGAAAGTAGTTCCAAAACCCTCACCAAAACTACCACTGAGGTAACATACATAATCATCAGGTTGAAGTAATCCTTTTTTGATTAACTCATGTAATCCGGCAATAAAATATTGTTGGGTATTGCCCTTTTCTTTTTGGAATGTCGGAAAAACTCCAAATGACAACGCTAATTCGCGGGTTGATCGCTCGTGATAACAAATGGCTAATATCGGATTTGTGCCACGATACGCAGCCAAATGGCGGGCTGTTCTGCCACTATATGTATCTGTAATTATTGCTTTAGTGCCAATTTTTGTACTTGCTTCAACAGCAGCATTTGCCAAAAACGAGGTGATATTTTCAGTATTTAATTTTACCGGAATATCATTCTCCGACAATTTTGTTTTTTCTGCCTCTTCAGCTACTTTGGCCATTGTGCGAACTGCTTCTACAGGATATTTTCCGTAAGCTGTTTCGCCGCTAAGCATCAAAGCATCAGTTCGATAATAAATTGCATTAGCAATGTCGGTTATCTCAGCACGTGTAGGACGTGGGTTTTTAATCATTGTGTGAAGCATTTGCGTGGCCACTATAACCGGTTTACGTGCCACAACACATTTACGAATTAAACGACGTTGAATTCCCGGAATTTTTTCCTGAGCTACTTCAATTCCCAAATCGCCTCGAGCAATCATAACTCCGTAAGTATACTCTAAAATTTCATCAATATTATCAACCCCTTCCTGATTTTCAATTTTCGAAATAATTTTAATCGGACTATTATGTTCATCAAGTATTTTTTGAATATCAAGCAAATCCTGCTTGTTGCGAACAAATGAATGCGCAATGAAATCAACATCATTTTCAATGGCAAAAAGAATGTTTGTTCTGTCTTTTTCGGTAAGTGATGGTAAGTTAATTCGAACTCCGGGCACGTTTACACTTTTTCTGCTGCCTAATACTCCATCATTTTGCACCTTACAATATAGAGTTGTCTCGTCTTTCGATTCTACTTTTAGATCTATTTCACCATCATCAAAAAGGATATCGTCATTTACATTTAAATCGCGTACAAAAAAAGGATAATTTACAGAGATACACTCGTGAGTAGAAATCAAATCAGGATTTCCAACAACTTTTACCAGGTCGCCGGTATGCAGTTCTATTTCTTCATTTTCGACAATTGTTGTTCTTATTTCGGGTCCTTTTGTGTCCATCAATATGGCAATTTGATTACTAACTGCCCGAACATTGTTAATGATTTTCGTAAATCCTTCGGCCTGCAAGTGAGCTGAGTTCATGCGAACAACATTCATTCCTTCGTTATAAAGTGATTGGATAAAATCCACATCACATCGTCTGTCGCTTATTGTAGCAACTATTTTGGTTGATTTAGACATAAAAATTGAATAATAAATATACTTTTAGAAACTAATTTGATGTTTGGTAAAAAAATACGATAAAATTTATTTGAAATTTAATACAGCATTTATAGCAAGCCGATAAGAATCCATTCCAAAACCAACAATACAACCTTTGCAAGCTTCTGAAAGGTATGAATGATGGCGATATTCTTCCCGTTTGAAAACATTGGATATGTGAACTTCTATAACCGGAACAGTAATTGACCGAATGGCATCGGCAATGGCAATGGATGTGTGCGTATAAGCTCCAGCATTGAGCACAATTCCATCATAACTAAAGCCGGCTTCATGAAGTTTGTCTATAATTGAACCTTCAGTATTCGACTGGAAATAATCAAGTTGAGCATCGGAAAAAAGAACTTTCAATTCCTGTAAATACGTGTCAAAAGTTTGATTACCATATACCGTTGGTTCACGTTTACCCAACAAGTTTAGGTTCGGTCCGTTGATAATCTGAATTCTTTTCATATAGATTGTTTTTATTGTTGTAAGAGTTCTCTTCAGGGCAATGTAATGTATTTAAAATAAAAGTTCGTTGAATTAAAATGGGAATGCCTGATGCCATTTATTGTGTATATTTCCTGAAAAATACTTTGATTATCAATGGCTCTAATGGCTTTTGCCACTTGTATAAATCGAAAAATAGTTCTGCAATATTTTGTTAAATAATTGATAATTTCGATATTAAATGCCCTTCAATCAATTTTTTGCAAAAGTAGCAAAAAAATACGACTTGCACAAAACGTGGTTGTTTGTGCCGGAACAATGAAAAACATGATTGTCAACACGCTTTAAATACTGATAAATTCTTTTGTTGTAAACATCTAAAAATTAATAAGACAATTCAATATCCCATCCAATTATCAAAATAATGTGTATTTTTACCAATCTAAATACCGCTTTATGAGCTCAATAAATTTACTTCTTCAAACCTATAAACCCGGAATTCCAAAGCGTTATTTGCTTTTTGTAGCAGCTGCTGTTTGGACTTTTGCGGGAGGCATGCTTTTGTTCAGAGGCTTTACTATGTTGTTACTTTATCCACAAATGCTTTGGTTGAAAATTGGTGGAAGCCTGATTGGTGGAATAATTTTCTTTGTATTAATGTTTTCAAAAATATCTTACAAGCATACTCACCGGATCATAAATTTACAACATGAGCATCCTTGTTTTTTTTCATTTTTCAATTGGCGAAGTTACTTTCTGATGTTAATAATGATGAGCTCAGGTATTTTTTTGCGAAAAACGGGCATTGTTCCGCTTGAATATCTTTCCGTATTTTATGTTACAATGGGCATTCCGCTTTTTTTATCTGCATTCCGTTTTTACTATAATGGTTTTAATTACCAAAATGTTTCAACCAAGTTAACATCAGATAATTAAAATATAAAAATATTGAGCTACTATTCGATGTCTTTTTTGAGTATATAAAATAACAATTTGCATTATGAAGAAAAAAATCACAATAATTATTTCGCTTTTGACGATTATTTTTTCCCAAACATTAATGGCTGAAGGATTAACTGAAAAATCGGAGAAGATGAATGTAGCCACCTACAACATACGGTTACAAACACCTGTCGACTCTGATGCCCGAGCGTGGAATAACCGTAAAATTGAAATAGCTAAATTGATCAAAAAATATAAATTCGATATTTTTGGTGTTCAGGAAGTCGGAAATCAAAAGCAGGAAGATGACTTGAAAGCATTAATTCCGGATTATACTTATTTCGGCAAGGGACGCGACAACCAGATGGGAACTGAAGGCGAACAAATAGGTGTTTTTTACAGAACAAAACGTTTTACAATCAGGGATTATGGTTATTTTTTCCTGTCACCAACGCCTGAAGCAATGAGTATTGGCTGGGATGCTGCATTTCGCCGAATGTGCGTTTGGACTAAACTCTATGATTTACATGATAAAAAGACTTTCTTTGTTTTTTGCACACATTTCGACCATGTTGGCGTAAAGGCACGGATTGAGAGTGCAAAACTTATTGTTGAAAAAACAAAAGAAATTGCCGAAGATTCACCTTTTCTTTTAGTTGGTGATTTAAATACCTCGCCTGAATCGTCCGAAATGTATAAAATCCTTTCCGAGAATTTAGACGATTCGCGCAAAATTACGAGGAGAGCACCGGTAGGGTCTGTTGGAACTTTCAATAATTTTGATGTCTCAAAATCGCTTTTACCGCTTTCTGAACGGATTGATTATATTTTCTCGAAACATGTTGATGTGTATAATTACCATGTTATTAACGATAGATATTCCGACAAGACCTATCCTTCTGATCATTTCCCATTAATGATTGAATGTAAAATTGAGAAATAAATTTTGCAAATAAAAGCAGGTCAATTCAGTGGAATTGACCTGCTTGTTATATCTTTTCTATTTTCCTCTACGTTCTATTTATTCGTTTATTTTAACACTTCATCAATGGCTTTAAACACGTCATTGTCTGAATTATAAATGCCTGAAAATATGGTTTTAGCTTTTAAAAAGTGTTCTTTTGCAGTTTTTTTATCGGTGTTCATATACAGCTGACCCAAATAAAAATGAAGATTGCCGCATATTTTTTTATCTTTTTCATTTTGTGAGAGTTTTGATAAATAAAATTCAATCAATTCATTGGTTTTGGAGTTTTCATAATAAATATCACCCAAATCGTTATAGATGGTCGGATTTTCCGGATCAAGATTGTAAAATGCATTCAGAGTTTCAGTTGTTTTGGTGTTGCTTGTAGCCGCATATAAACCCAGCAGTGGCCTTAAATTGTAATAATTTCCCGCACCCAGGCTGTTTGCTTTTTCATAATAATCGATGGCGTTTTTAATGTCTTTCTGCTCCGAATAAATTTGAGCAACCATTCGGGCTGCGTCACCTTTATTATCTTTGTCGCGATACATTTCATACGAATCTACAGCCTGTTTTAGTGCATTTCCTCTGTCGTTGCAAAAAAGGTAAGCGTAAGCCAGATTATAGTGAGCGTCGGCATTATCGTTTTTCAATTTAATCGATTCTACGAAGTAAGGAATGGATTCTTTGTATTTTTTCTGCGTAAGAATTTCCAACCCTACTTTATAATAAACAGCATCATCCTCCAGCTGATGATTAATGGCTATCAGATAATTCTTGACTATTAAACCTGACAAAACACTATCCGGTTTCAACCAACTTCCCTGATATCGTTGTAGTGCATCATAATAAAAATCACCAAGTCCTTTATACAGTTTGTAGTTGGAAGGATATTTTTTGATTAGTTTTTCCAAAATTTCATTGGCAGGAAAAGTGTACATGCCGAAAGAACCCTGTTTGCCCCGGTAATCCATTATATCTTCAGTCTTTTCAAGGTCTTTGAAAGCAAATAGTTGGTGTTCCATACTGGTAACAAAGTAGTTTATAGCTATACCAACTTTCAACAACACAATATCCGGTTTTTCATTCTTGGGGTCAAAGTTCTGAAGCATTTTAAAAGCCGATTCATATTTTTTGTTGGCAATTAAATTATTTGCTGTTGACAAGATTTCAGTCTCTGTTTGCCCATAGGCCGACATGCTTATTAAGACCAAAAACAAGTATGTTGATAATTTTCTCATGCGTTCGACACTTGGTTTAATTTTGGGGTAGTGTTAAATATACAATTCTTTAGGTATTGCAAATATAAGTATTTTGATTTAAAGTTTTGAAAGTAATTCCTGTAATAAAACCAACATGCGCTATTGAATGCACTCTAAACAAACAGGAGAAGATGCTTTCTTTGCATCTTCTCCTGTTTGTTTATTGATATAAATTCCCTTTATATCTACCGATGACCGTCTAAAACCGCTGAGTGATATTGAAAAATAGCTGGCCTTGTAAGTTGCTGTTTGTATCCTTCATCGTTTCAAAATCCATTGAAAATATCAACTTGCGGGTAATGCGCCACGAAAGGTTTATTTCAGCATTATTTTCCAACAATTGGGAAGTGGTTTTGAATGTATAATTTACTTTTTGGTAAGATAATTCGGCAAATAATTTACCGTTGAAGAAATCGCGCGATAACGAAGCTTCGTAAATCACTCCGGTCATATAACTTGTTTTGAGTGCAGTGGCATCGATAGTGAACGAGGCATCAATAAGCGGTAACTGTGAATAAGTAAGGTAGGTATATCCGTTTAACGATTGATCGGAAGTAGCCGTAGCAAAGCGATAACCGGCAGTTCCACCCCAACTTAGGCGGCTGAAGGGCTGATAATTGATCTGGAATTTCAACCCTTGTCGGGTTTCTTTATCAAGCAAGCTGTCCACATAATTTTTATAGGTTTCGTAGTAATAGATATTTTTGCGGGCATCGTACGATAAGGCAAGTGAAAGATTATGCCGTGCGCTCCAGCGAAGCGAAAGATACGCGCTTGTCAGGTTAAAAGTATTGATGGGTTGATTGTTTTGCAGCCCAAACAAATCCACTTCGGCCGAACCGAAGAAATCAATATTTTTTATCAGGGAATTGCTGTGTTGGATATAAACAAATCGTCGGTCGGTCAACATGTTATTTGTTTGATTGAAAAATGCAACTGAAGTTTGCATGCTTCCGGTCTTATTTGTAAGCTGTTGGCTTATGTAGGCACCAAACTGAAACAAAGTGGGGTTAATGGCATACGTATAGGTATCGGGTCTTGAACCTACAATGCCACCAAATGAGATAAACTTCCCGGTATTTTCAAACTGAAGCCCATCAATAGCTCCTATATTGGCTAAGTTCAGGTTTATTTTCCGTCCGAAAAGAACACTTGCCGTTTTACTAATATCGTATTTCAACGAGAGGTTGTAAATTCTGGCATCGTTGAAAGTCTGACGGAAATTGACAAGTTTCATCGAATCAACACTACTTAGGTTAACGAAAGGTCTGTAAGTGTTCCTATTGGTTAATGAAAGATCGCATTCCGCCGAAAAATTGGAATTGGCAATATGATGTGCATTCAGCGATAAATTAAAACGGAAAGTGCTGTTTAATGTCGTGTCGCTCGTGTTGTTTATAAAGCCCGATAACGAAACTCGTCCGCTGAACGAAGAGTTGTTACCGGTAGCTTTTTTTTCAGCTTTTGCGCTGTTAATTGCCTGGTCATTCAGAGCTATTCCTTCTTTCGATTTTTGTGCAGCAACTTCAATTGGAACTGATTCTACTCTTTTCCGGGCATAAACCTGATTAGATACGGCAAGTACATTCGTGCCAATTACAGTTCCTATACACGAAATCGAAGATTTGTTTTTTACAATCAGAATGGGTTGATATTTATCGTTTTTCAAAATGAAAATGCTGTCACCAATTTCAATTCCGTCGGTATTTACAAATTGAACATATACATTTTGTGAACTGATAAAATTAATATTTCCCTTGATAAAGCCAGCGGTGTTTTGTCCAGACAGACTAAATCCTACCAGAATAAAGGAAATAAGGAATATATTTTTAATGTTTCTGCTGATAAAACTCATTCGTATAATTTTCAAGGTAAATTTCCGCTATTGAAATCGTGGCATTTTGAACAATACGAAGTGTAAGCAGTCGTATTTTGATGACAATCTGTACAAGCAGACCATCTCCCATTATGTACTCCCGAGTAAATTTTCCCGTAAATTTCGTGCATCGGGAATTTTACTGATATCCAGCTGATTGTGTTATGGCAATCCGAGCAGGCAAAGCTCTTGAATTTAGTAGTATGGGCGGGTGTTGATGTATTTGCCGGACCAGGATCATGACAACTGGAGCAGACGGTTGACAATTTTGTTTTAAAGTCATTATTGAAATGACAAATGCTGCACTGAATATTATGAGCCCCAACTAAAGGGAAAACTCCATGATCGAACCCGTGGCCAATGGATCGCCAGGTTTGACCTGCCATATTATGGCAGCGTTGGCAATCAGTTCCTAAACCGGTAGCTTTATGATTTGGGTTAATTGTCATTTCGTATTGATATTGATGGCAAGAATAACAATCGGATCGAATATTGTTGAAACGAAGCAATGAAGCCGAGGTATGACATCTGTTGCAATCGGCAGCTGCATGTTCACCAATCAATGGAAATCCTGCTTGCTGGTGTATTTGCCTGATATTACTTACAATCCAAGAGTTCTGAGAATGACACCGTCCACAATCATTTCCTACTGTGCCTTCGTGAATATCGGTATGGCATGCAACACATCCCAGAGGGGCTTTGTCAAAAACCAACGTGGGATGGCATTTTTTACAAGAAACTGCACCGTGCTGTCCTTTTAAAGGAAACTTGGTTTTATTGTGGTTAAAACTATCGTGTTTAATTTTAGTCCAGTTTTCGGTTACGTGGCAGAGTGAACATTCTTTTTTTAATTTTTCGCCATGAGGAGATTTCAATGCTTTGACCTGAACACTTTGAAGTAGAAAGAAAGTTATAACTAATGAGATTAATTTATAGTTCATAGATTATATTTCGAAGTTGTTAGTCAATAGTTTATATAGTTAATCATTCAGAGCTTATAATTAAATCTTTCATTCATACTATAAATAAAATATAACAATTTGTACATTCAATAACGTTTTAATCTTGAATAAATTTTCTATATTCAGTTATAATTATTTCCTTTTTTCAAAAATCTCAATTTTGTATTTGTTGTTTGCAAAGATATAAACTAAATCGGTTTTAAAGCATCATCAATAATTTTTTATCGTCAACGGCAATTTTCAGTAATTGTACAATTAAGTGATGCTTTCATTCTCATTAATGAACCCAACTTATCGAAATATTCGAGAAACCAGTAACATTTGCAGGAGTTAGAGTTACAGCTGTTGGCCCTTTTACAAATGGAAATGAAGCAAATGCCGTTTTACCGTCAGCAATATTCATACAAACTTTATAAGTTCCGTCTAGGACTACAGCTCCACTTACATCGGTTCCATCCCAGGTACAAGTTCGGGTTGCATTACTGCTCTGGGTTGCGCCGGTTATGGCATTCACAGTGCTACCACCGGAGTTAGGATACCACGTAGTCAAATCAACCTTACGGGCATTCGCATAGACCAATAATGATTTCACAAAAACACCTGCATTCGTTTCTATCCAGATAGCTACCACATTTTTAGGCTGGAAGCCTCCACCTGGAGCTACAGTTAAAACACTAACGGATAAAGTTCCGGTTGTATTTACCGAAGCTGCACCGGTGGTGAATGTTAACTCATTTCCATAGGCGGTGCCAATAGCGTTTGTGGCATAAGCCCGAACATAATAAGCTGTCGATCCGGTTAGTCCGGTTATACTGCTTGTAAAGCTACCTGTACCGGAGCCATCCGATGTTTTGGTACTCAATGCAACGGTAGCTCCTGAGCTTGTACTCCAGCAAACTCCCCGGGCAGTTACAGATGAACCACCATCTGTGCTGATACTTCCACCTGATGTAGCTGTTGTGATGGCAATTGCAGAAATTGCAGTTGTTGTCAGCGTCGGAATTGTTGCTTGAGCAGTTGTACTAAATGACAATTCCTGTCCATAACCAGTACCGGTAGCATTTGTGGCATAAGCCCTTACGTAATAAGTTGTTGACGCAGTAAGTCCAGACAAGTTACTGGTAAAAGTTCCGGGTCCGGTTCCATCTGATGTTTTGGTACTTAGAGAAACTGTAGGACCTGAAGAAGTACTCCAACAAATTCCCCGAGCTGTTATGGTTGAGCCGCCATCTGAGGTTGTAACTCCACCCGAAACGGCAGTTGCAGAACCAATTGAGGTGATTGCATTTGTAAAAAGAACAGGAACTGTTGGAGTTGTAACCAGAGCCGAAGTAGTAAATGTAACTTCGTTTCCATAGGCTGTTCCCTGCGAATTTGTGGCATAAGCCCTTACATAATAAAGAGTTGATGCGGTAAGTCCGGTTAAATTACTGGTAAAGCTGCCTGTACCAGTTCCATCAGTGGTTTTGGTACTTAAAGCAGTTGTTGCCCCCGAACTGGTGCTCCAGCAAACGCCACGCACTGTAACTGTTGCACCACCATCAGAAGAAATATTCCCCCCTGATACAGCTGTAGTTGTTCCAATAAAAGTAACCGTAGTGGTTGAGAGCGTTGGAACAACTGTCTGGGTAGTTGTAAATATCTGGTCCTGACCATATCCGGTACCCTGACCATTGGTTGCATAAGCTCTGACATGATAGGTGGTTGATGGTGAAAGTCCGGTAATAGAGCTTGTAAAACTTCCAAAACCTGTGCCGTCGGTTGTTTTGGTACTTAGGGCTACGGTTGGTGCAGCGCTTGTGCTCCAACAAACTCCCCGGGCAATAATTGGAGAACCTCCATCGGAAGTCATGGAACCTCCCGAGAGAGCTGTTGTGTTACTTATTGACGTAACAACATTAGTAATAAGTAATGGAACATTTATAACAGGCGTTTTTAGGGTGGTAAATGTTTCATTTTTACCATAGGATGTCCCTAAAAAATTAGTTGCAAATGCCCTCACATTGTAGGACTTATTTGCTTTTAAACCTTTAATTGTATCTGAAAAAATGGTTTTCCCTGATGAATTTACAATTTTATTTTTTGCAATTGTCGGATTGGCAATTGAATCCCAACATATACCTTGTTCAAGTATTCTGTTTCCTCCATCGGTAATTAATTCTCCACCCACAATGGCTGTGTTTACGGTTATCTGGCTTGCCACGCTTGTAGTTAACACCGGCGCCATGTTTGTATTTGTTGTGCAACTGTTTAAAAGTAAAGCAACAAACAGTATTATATTGAGTTTGAAATTCATAATTGTTTAGTTAGTTTCTGTTGTTTTATAGCTGTGCAAATAATGGCAAAACATCTGATTCTATAAATGTAAACAAAATAACGGATTTTTACCCAAAAACATTGTAATCATTTCAAAAAGTAAGGCTAACTTAACCTAATTTGAATTTATTTATTATTTTAATTGCTGAAATCCGTTGAAATGTAATAAAATAACTTTTATTGAAAATTCTTTCTATGTCGGTATCATCGCAGGCGTTAACTGAATTGACGGGACTTACAGTCCCTGACAACGTATTGGCTCAGGGTGGCGGTTGTTACCAAATATGGCTCTTCGGCATTTTGTGTCCCCTTTATGCAAGTGCTGATATAACCCGAGCCAGTGAGGTGAAAAGAAACTCTCTCTTAGCAAGCTAAACGAGTTATCCGGTTGATTTGCACGTAAGTGTGCCTCTTCTTTTTATGTTATATATAAAATAATTTATTAAATTTATCTTTAGGTTAATTCTTTTTTGTAAGTTTGTGGAGTTAAGAAATAAATTTGAAAAGTTGGTGTTTTCTTTTAAACTTTGAATTCGTTACATTGAATTGGTATATATAATTAAGTACTAAACTTTTGGGGCGCAAGAGAGGGAGGAGGTAGAAAAAATAATAGTTGCTAAATTTTGATGCTTCTTTGTGCCTCGGTAATCGCTTCTATCTGTCAAATAACTACCTTTGTAGTCCGAAAGTTAGAATAAGATGAAGCAAGGAAAGATTGTTGACATGACATCGGGGCCTATCACTCCACAGATTATAAATTTTACCGTACCGCTAATTGTTGGAAACCTTTGCCTGCTTACCTATAATGCTGCAGATTCAATTATTGTAGGTCGTTTTATCGGAGCCAATGCTTTGGCAGCTGTAGGAGCAGCAAGCCCGATTATGAATATTATTTTGTTTCTGTTGGTAGGTATTTGTCTGGGAATGTCAGTGCTAATGGGGAATTTCTTTGGTTCAGGTGATATTGCCAAACTTAAACGTGAGATATCAACGGCACTTATTACAGGAGGTGTATTTACACTGATAATTATTGTGTTGGGATTAATTTTTTCGCGTGCAATTTTGTCTCTGATGCATACTCCGGCAGCAATCATTGATGATGCGACTCTATTTTTACGAATTATCTTCGTGGGGATGTTCTTCACCTTTATCTACAACATTTATGCTTCCACGTTGCGTAGTATGGGCAATTCAAATGCCTCTCTCTACTTTCTGATAGCTTCTGCTGTGCTTAATGTTCTGTTGGATTTACTCTTTGTTGCGGTGCTGAAGTTAGGAATAGCTGGTGCCGCATGTGCTACAGTTATTGCCGAAGCATTATCAGCCCTGTTTTGTATTATCTATGTTAGAAAAAGGATTCCTATTCTGAAATATACACGACATGAATTTGTTTTTGACCGATCATTGCTGCGCGAAACGGTGAACTACAGCTCGGTGGCAGCCATGCAGCAAATCACTCTTCACATAGGAAAACTTCTGGTACAGGGTGCTGTCAATCCGCTGGGAATCTTTTCTATTGCTGCTTTCAATGCAGTGAGTAGAATCGATGACTTTGTGTTGGTTGTACAACAAAATATTGCACATGGTGTAACGGGTTTCCTGGCACAAAATAACATTGGGAATAGTGGCACAAGACGCATTAGGAAAGGGTTTCTTACAGGGCTGAAAATGGAGGGGATTTATAGTACGGTCATGATGGTAATTATCTTTGTTTTCGCTCGTCCGTTCGTTACATTATTTGTAGGAAGAGAAGGGGCCAGAGTCGTAGACTTAGGTGTACAGTATCTGAAAATCATGTCGTTTCTTTACCTTCTTCCCGGATTTACCAACATTCTTCAAGGCTATTTCCGTGGGTTGGGGAAGTTGAAAATAACGCTGAACTCCACTTTTACTCAAATAGTGGCCCGGGTAATTTCTGCTTACCTGATGGCTCCTTATTTCGGACTGAAAGGTATTGCCTGGGCATGCCTTGTAGGATGGGTTTTCATGGTGGGCTATGAACTCCCAATGTTTACTAAGATATGGAAAAGAAACTAAGCTTTGTTGAAATCAATGGTAAAACTTTTAATCTCAATCTTCTCGTTTGCAAATGAAGTGCTGTTGCAAAGAGAAGAGGCGGAATGTTGATTCATTCCGCCTCTTTTGATTAATTATAAATCATCTGAAAACTAAAGTGTTTATAAGTTTTCAAGTGTTTTTTTCTCATGAATACTTCCAACACTTCGGTAAGCCCAGGCAAATATCAGCGGGAAAATCAACAGGGAGAAGAACATGGCAAACAAAATACCACCAATTACTACCCTTGCCAACGGTTGAGCACTTTCCGAACCTATTCCATGCGATATGGCAGCAGGAAACAATCCGATAGCCGCCATTAAAGCAGTCATCATCACAGGTCGTATCATGGTTCGAACGCCCAATCGAATGGATATTTGCAACAGATTTTTTTCTCCTTTCAGTCGTTCAATGTTATCTTTAAAAGCACTAATCAACAGTACTCCGCTCAGGATACAAATACCAAACAAGGCAATAAACCCAATGCCGGCAGATATACTGAAGTTGGTTCCGGTAAGTAACAGCACCGTGATTCCACCCACTATTGCAAAGGGCACATTTAGAAATACCAATCCTGCATCTTTCATGTTTCCAAACATGATAAAGAGCAAGAGGAAAATTAGGATTAAACTCAATGGAACAACCTGAGTAAGGCGTTTCACAGCCCGTTGCTGGTTTTCAAAATCTCCCTGCCAAACCATATCATAACCTTTTTTCAATTTGACAACGTCATTTACCTTTTTCTGAGCTTCTTTCACAGCACTTCCCATATCGCGGTCGCGAACGGAAAACTTAACGGCAGAATATCTTCGATTAGCATCCCTGAAAATCAAACAAGGACCGGTTTTCGTAGTAATTTCTGCTATTTCCTTAATCGGGACTTTCGATCCGCTCGAAGTGGGAACCATCAGTTCACCAATTTTATCCACTGTGTTGCGGTATTTCTCCGGAAAACGAATGCGAATATCAAACTTCTCGATACCTTCATATAAAGTTGAAGCCACTTTTCCACCGATTGCCATTTCAATTACAGCATTGGCATCGGCAGTTGAAACTCCGTAGAATGCCATCTTCTCCTGATTCAAATCAATGTCCAGTTCGGGTTGTCCAATGTTCCTGATTACACCCAAATCGGAAATTCCCCTTACTTTCCTGAGTATGTTGCATACTTCGTCCGACTTACTTTCCATATAATCCAGCGAGTCTCCAAATATCTTCACACAAATAGATCCTTTTACACCCGACACCGCTTCTTCTATGTTGTCGGTAATTGGTTGTGAAAAGTTGAAGTCAACGCCGGGAATGACCGAAAGCTTTTTATTCATAGCATCAATCAGTTCTTCCTTGGATATTTTAGGTTTCCAATCCGATTCGGGAGCTAAAGAAATATCAAATTCGTTGTTGTAAAATCCGGCTACATCGGTTCCATCATCCGGTCGACCGGTTTGTGAAACAACATTCTGCACTTGTGGAAACTTCATCACCGCAGCCCTGATTTGTTTAGAAACTTCGATAGATTTATCCAGCGAAACAGAATAAGGCAATTGTGCGCGCAGCCAAATGGCACCTTCGTTAATCTCGGGTAAGAATTCGGACCCTAAGAAGTTGAAAGAGAATAATCCGATAACAATAATGATGAATGCTCCGGTTAACGTAGGTCTTTTATGACTGTAAGTAAAATCAAATCCACGCATCAATTTTTCAGTAAGGAAATGCACGATAGGATTATGTTTTTCTTTCACGTTTTCTTTCAACAAAAGTTTTATCAGTACAGGTACTAAAGTCAGCGTTGTGATCAATGCTCCCAACAATGCAAAACCAAGCGTGTATGCCAAAGGTGAAAACATCTTGCCTTCCACTTTCTGGAACGCAAAAATTGGCAAAAGTCCGGTAATAATAATAAGTTTCGAAAAGAAAATTGATTTTCCAAGTCGGGCTCCATCCCGTTTTATCAGTCCGGTCTTAGTCATCTTATTGAACCGCAACATGCCCACTTCTTTCGCTTTTTGGTCGAGCACAACAAAAAGCCCTTCGACCATCACCACGGCCCCATCTATTATTATCCCGAAATCGACAGCCCCGAGCGACAGTAAATTAGCACTCATTCCCATCAAATTCAGACAGATAAATGCAAAAAGCAACGACAATGGTATAATGATGGACACAATCAGTGTGGTTCGCCAGTTGAACATAAACAATGATACAATCAGCGTTACCAGCAATATTCCTTCAAAAAGGTTATGTAATACGGTGCTGGTAGCAAAGCTAATCAGATTCTCGCGATTGTAATAGGGTACAATCTTCGTGTCATGGGGCAAAACACGATTGTTTATATCATCAATTTTCTCTTTCACGGCCTGAATGACTTCCGACGGATTTTCTCCTTTTCGCATAACAACGATAGCTTCTACCACATCATCTTCGTTGGTAATTGTCCGTTTTCCTTTGTCATCAAAAATGGCATCTGACCGTCCAACCAAACCCAAGCGAGGAAGGTTGGAAACTTCAACATCGGCAACATCTTTTACCAATACGGGAATACCGTTGATATTCTGAACTACCACGTTTTTGATTTCATTGATGTTGTTTAACAGCCCGATTCCACGTACCACATAGGCCTGATTATTCTTGTTGATAATATCACCACCAATGTTAACATTACTTTTACTAATGGCTGTGTACAAATCTAATGGAGTAATGCCTAGCGTAGCCAGTTTTCCGGGGTCAACTCTAATTTCGTAAGTTTTTACCATTCCTCCAAAACTTACCACATCGGCAACGCCCGGTACAGCTCGTAATTGCCGGTCGATAACCCAATCTTGCATTGTTTTTAACTCCCTTTGATCCCGAAAAGTGCTTCTTAAAGTGTATCGGAAAATTTCACCTGTTGGTCCGGTCGGTGGCTGTACCGAAGGCTGTACACCATCGGGTAAATCGGCATTTGACAATAAATTAGTCACTTGTACGCGGGCATCTTTATCCACTACACCATCTTCGAATACAAGTTTAATGAACGATAACCCAAAGATACTTGTAGAGCGAAGACTCACTTTCTTCTGCACCGGATTCATGGCAATTTCGATGGGAGTTGTCACAAATTTTTCAACTTCTTCAGCACTGCGTCCCGGCCATTGTGTAATAATACTTATTTCGGTATTGGTTACATCGGGAAATGCTTCGATAGGCATATTCTTGAAAGTAATTATTCCGGCAATCAGCAACACACCCGTAGCCATAAGGATGAAATAATAATTCTTCAGCGAGAAGGATATTATGTTTTTTAATAGCTTGTTCATACAATTACGAATTAATTATTCAGGGCATTGTAAATAAGAATGGATTGTGAGGCAATTATTTTATCGCCAACTTTGACATCACCCGAAATATAGGTTCTGTCTCCAATAGAATTAATTACTTCCACCGGTACAATTTTTATATCGGAGCTGGAATGATAAACCATGATATAATTCTGACTGTGATCAAATACAATGGCCGAAGAAGAGATGCACTTAGCAGTACGATTACCTTCGTTGGTAATTTTTACGTTGGCAAACATTTCCGGTTTCAGCAAATATCCGGGATTTGGCAAATCGATACGAACCTTCATTACTTTATTGGTTGGGTCAAGAACATTCATAATTTTGTCTACCTTACCTCTGAATATTTTATCGGGATAAGATAGGGTGGTCACATCCACTGCGTCATTTAAATGTACCATACTAATGTTTGATTCATACACATTGGCAATAATCCATACACTCTTCAAATCGGAAATGGTAAAAAGATTGGTACTATTATCGGGGCGGATAGACATATCGTTCGTGGCAAGTTTTTCCACTACAAAACCTGCTATTGGTGCACGAACAACATAATCGCCATTCGTATTTCCACCATTAATATGCAAAACTCTTTTTACACGGCTCAACTCAGATTGTGCTTGTTCCTGAGCTGCTTGTGCTGTCAACAAATCTTTTTGTGAAGCCAATCCGCTTTTAAACATATCCTGTGTAGCATCCATGTTTTTATTGGCTACACGCAAATTGCTTTCGGCATTGACCAAATCGTTGCTGTAACCGGCCATTTCGGAACTCTTAATTACCGCCAAAATCTGACCTTTTTGAACATAATCGCCCAGCATTACCGACATGTTTTGGATGACTCCACTCACCATTGGGTATATCTTTACAACATGATCGTCGTTAAACGAAACTTTTCCGGAAATTGTTATCGTGTTGGTAATCTGACAGTCCTGAATGGTGTCGAACTTCAACGTTCTGACCAACGAATCGGGCAGCACATATTTTGAGTTATCAGCATCCGGACTTGCATTGGCTTTTTTGCATGACTGATTGAAAAGGGCAACTGTAAAAAGAATTACCGCGAATGTAATTGAGATTGAATTTATCTTTTTCATTTGTAGAAAGTTTTAGTTTTTAAAATAATCAACACCGGTATAGAAATTTAAATCTTCGAATGCACTTACTCTGTTGAATTTTATCGAGTTAATTTGTAATGAGTTTTGCTTATACGAATCATAAAAGTCAAGAAAATCGAGCAAACTGATATTCCTTACCTGATAGTTCTTCAGCACTTCACCCTGCAAACGTGTGAAATCTGTTTCAAACGAAGCATCGCGGCTTTTCAAGAGTTTGTCATCGTCCATTGCCTTTTTCAGGGCGTTGTAAATCTGTTCATCGATACCTGCACGTGTAGCATCGAATGTTGCCTGGTTATATTTGATTAATGCTTTGGCAGATTTGATGTTTCCCTGGTTGCGGTTCAGAAACGGAAGATCAATGCCAAATCCTAAAGTAGTAAGGTTATTGATGTAACTTCCTTGTTGGTCATAACCTAACTGAACAGTCAGATCGGGAACAGCCATTGCTTTTTGCAACTTATAGTTTTGTGCACTAAGATCAGTGTTAAGTTTGGCAATTTTCAAATCGGGACGGGTGACATAAGCCGAATCAATGATGGCTGCCAACGGATATTTCATTGGATTAAGCTGATTCAAAGTGTTAGAATCTACATCGGGAACAACAAAAACATTGCTCATTTGCAATAATACCCGAAGCTCACTTTGCACATCGTTTATCTGACTTTTAAAGTCATTGTATTCGCTTTGCAAGTTGTATAACTGTGCTTTTACACGAATCACTTCTTTTTCCGAAATATAACCTTTCCCGTTTTGTTGGGCAAAAGCATTGGTTACTTGTTGTAATGCAGCTATTTCCGTATCATATACTTTGGCTGATTGCAAGAGAAAATGAATGTTGAAAAAGTCAGTTCTCAAGGTGTGTTTCAATGTCCTGAGCAAATCGTAAAACTGATACTCCGAAAGGGCTGCATTGGTTTGAGCCATTTGTACTTGTTTATTATGCTTTCCTGCAAGCATAATAACCTGCGACAGTCCTACAGAAATTTCTCCATCCTTACCTATTGGAAAAAATTGTTTTGTAACCGATTGGTAAAGTGTTGTTCCAAAATTCAGATTAGGATTTGGAAACAACTTTGCTTGAGCAACAAGTGCATTTTGAGCATCAATGTTGTAGCGTTGGGCCAATAACATTAGGTTTTTTCTCAAAAAGACATGTTCCACACTGTCTAATTTCATTCTTAAGGTATCGGGTTCGATACCCGCGTACGATTGCGATTTGGCAACTGTTGTCAGTAACAACAGGCACAACGCAATAATTGCAGATTTTATAAATCTTTGCATTATTATTTTCGAATTAGGTTTATAATAATTGATTTCCCTTGTTTATGAAGGAAGTGTTTGGTATATGAACTGCTGCTATTTTGAAAGATACGATTCAATAAAGTGACTAAGTCATTAGGTTATATGTGCTTGAAAACTACTATAACAAATAAACTTAACTTGTGTTCACAATTGCATAATGGTTGTATATACAGCCAATAAAATGCCTGATAAATTTCAAAAATAGAGCGCAGTTTAATTTTGAATTAAACTAACAGAAACTGAGGTGGATTTGGACGAACTTCTTTGCAATAAAGATTGACAAGAGTTTCTTTTTTTGGAATGATATAGGTAAGTCGTTTTTGAATGGCTTCGAGGTCGGTGATTATCACTGATTTTGGAAACCATTGTAAGTCGAAATGGGCAATATTTTGTTGTTGCTTGGAAAAATTATCAACGTTAGCTTTGTCGCGGAAAGTATTTTTTGAGAATCCCATCACATTCTCTACCAAAAATTCAATCATTGAATCAACATAATCCTGTTGCCCCTGAACCGAATTTGTTGTTCGTATGGGAGTATAAAAGTCAAGAGAATTTATGCTCAGATTAAATGTCTGAACAACAAGAAATAAGATTAAGAATCTGCTGGCGATATTTTTGATAATGATTTTCATTTCGTTTGCAAAGATAAGACGATAAGCATCTATAATTGTACCACCCTATTAAATTTAGCACAACTTAAGATTGATTTTCAAATATTTAAGCAAATAAAAAAAGGACCCAAACCGCTTTTAACAGTTTAGTTCCTTTTTCCGTACCCAGAGCCGGGATCGAACCGGCATGGAAGTGAATCCACTGGTGTTTGAGACCAGCGCGTCTACCAATTCCGCCATCTGGGCAATTGCGGTGCAAAAGTAAGGTATTTTTTTGAACTGACAAACTGATATTCAATTAATAATTAATAATTCACAGTTGACAATCGAAAAGGTTTGTATTTCAAAGTCTTGCTTAGAATAAAATGTATAATTCACAAAATGAATTATACATTCCCATTCCGTTTAGCCACAAAATCATTCCGTTTTCCGGCAAAAATATCGTAACGACAGTACCAACAATCGAGTGAGCCGTTCAAAAGACGGATCCGTTCCGTTGGTTTTAAGCCTATTTTATCTAAACATTCTTCGTGTGAACTGATTACCCAGGCGGTGCTTCCGGTAAATTTATGTTTTATAGTTGTGCCAAGTGAGGCATAGAGCCCGTAAATATCGTCGGAAGTAATACGTTCGCCATAAGGCGGATTTGTTACAATCATGCAATTTTCAGCAGGTGCTTCGAGTTTTTGAACAGGCATAACCTGCAATTCAATATATTTGCTCAACCCCGTACTTTTTACATTTTGTTCGGCAATTTTAATGGCGCGTGGCGAATTATCCGAACCATATATTTTAAAATTGAAAGGTCGCTCGTATGAATCGTCGTTGTATAAATTGTCGAAAAGTTCTTCGTCAAAATCATTCCATTTTTCGAACGCGAAAGATGAACGATAGATTCCTGGCGGGATATTTAAGGCTATTAAAGCTGCTTCAATCAATAGCGTTCCTGAACCACACATAGGATCCACAAAGTTCGATTGGCCTTTCCAACCTGCCATAAGCAACATCCCTGCGGCTAAGGCCTCGTTTAGTGGAGCCTCTGTTTGCGCCACACGATAACCTCGTTTATGGAGAGACTCTCCCGAACTGTCCAGCGATAAAGTACAACGATGCTCTGCAATATGAATATTAATCATCAGTTGTGCACCTTCTAATCGTACCGATGGTCGTTTGTCAAACCTTTCGGTGAACCAATCGGCAATGGCATCTTTTACACGATATGCAACGAATTTGGAATGACGGAATTCTTCTGAAAAAATGGTAGAGTCGATTGCAAAAGTGCTCTCGATGGTCATATAATCGCTCCAATTTATTTTTTTTACCTGCTCGTAAACTTCATCGGGATTTGATGCATCAAACAATAAAATTGGTTTTAGAATACGTGAAGCCGTACGACAGCATAAATTTGCTTTATACATCATGGCTTTATCGCCGGTAAAACTCACAGCCCTCCGTTGAAGTTGTACATTATTGGCACCGATACTTACTAATTCGGTAGCCAGTACTTCTTCTAATCCGCGAAAGGTTTTCGCTAACATTTCAAATTCCATATAATTGTTTTAAATATTTCAATTGTTTTTGCCTAATAATATTTAAGCTGATATTCCTTTTATCTCAAAATTTCTATTCGCTTTTCACTTTCTTACCTTTTTTGAGCAAGTTTTGCTCCTGCCGGAACATCGGTGTCTACCCAAAGGTTTCCACCAATAACTGCTCCATCTCCAATTTTAATATTTCCCAAAATAGTGGAATTGGCATAAATGATAACATCATTGCCAATGTGCGGATGGCGGTCATTACCCTTTATTGGATTTCCATGCTCATCTAATGGAAAACTTTTTGCGCCGAGTGTAACACCTTGATACATTTTCACATTGTTGCCAATAACAGCCGTTTCGCCGATAACAACTCCGGTTCCGTGATCAATGGTGAAATAGCTTCCAATTGTTGCTCCCGGATGAATATCTATGCCGGTTTCGGAGTGAGCCATTTCTGTAATTATACGTGGAATAAGTGGGATGTCTAATTTTAAAAGTGCGTGTGCAATCCTGTAATTACTGATTGTACGAATGCTTGGATAGCAAAAAATCACTTCACCCAAACTTTTTGCAGCCGGATCGCCATTATATGCAGCAATGACATCCGTATGCAGTTTCTCGCGGATTTCGGGTAATTGTGTAATGAAATCGGTGGCTTTTTCATTCCCAATACGGTCTATCTCAACATCATTAATTTTTTCATTTGGGCAATTGAAACAAATTCCGGACTTAATCTGTTGTGCGAGTAATAAATGCAGGCGATTAATGTTTACTCCAATGTGGTATATCATGGTTTGAGAATTTACCCCTGAATCTCCAAAATATCCTGGGAATAGAATGGAGCGTGCTAATCCTACTATTTCTTGAAGAACATCAGTTGAAGGCATTGCATAATTATTTCCTTGCTCGTGACAAACATCTTTAGAACTTTCAATTTGTGAAAGAATTTTGATGGTGTCTAATAGTTTTTTATTCATAAAAGCAGGTTATATTTGTTTAAATGTTTGTACAGCGTTAATTGCATTCAGAAATCTCTGATTTCCAATTCCATTTACAATAACATAAGGTATTCCGGTTTGTTCAATCTCTTTTTTATACCAGTCGAAAAAGTATTCGCGGTCTTCGCCATGCTCTCTTACCGGATCGGGCTGCCAGGGCAAATCTGGTGCACAAAGCAAATATAAATCAAAAAATTTTGTTTTCATTCGTTCTGTTACAATATCTGGAATTCTATTGAAACAATAAGAAAACCAGACCTTTGTGATAATCAAATCTGTGTCGAAGAAAACGAATTTCTCAATTGCTGATTGTTTCTCGTAAAACTTTTCTTCTTCAATTTGGGTTAAAGCAATGTTGCAAACATCATCGAAAGTGTAGTGCCCTGTTAATTTTTCGACATATTCACGTGCATACTCAGGAACCCAGAGTGATTTATAATACTTGGCTAATTCTCTGGTTAATTCTGTTTTACCGGTAGATTCGGGTCCGATTATGGCTATTTTATACATTAAGGAAACAAGTGGTCAGCAACCGAATAAACAAAATGTTTTTTTTTGAAAGTCTTAATTTAAACGAAAGACTATCCATTAAAACCTAATTATACGATTCTATAATTAAACGATTCAACTAATTCTTTTTATCTTTGCAAAAAAAAATATGCGCAAATTTACGACAATTATTCTGCTTTGGAGTGTTTTTTCTGTTTTTAGTACGCAAGTATCAGCTCAAAATGCAGATATTGACCTGCTAAGAAGTATAAACAGAAACACAGGAACTATTGGGGCTTCTAAATTTATTTCGAACACCACTACCGGTGTAGCCATTGGAGTACCCATAATAATGGGTGCTGTGGCGTTGATTAATAAAGATGATGATTTATTGAAAAGTGCATTATATGTTGGTGTTAGTATTGGTGTCGATGGCGTTCTTACATTGGGTTTAAAAGATATAGTAAGAAGGCCAAGACCTTATGTAACTTATCCCAATGATATAAACCCCTATGAAGCTGAAACCTCGCTTTCTTTCCCATCGGGGCATACTTCGTTAGCTTTTACCACCGCCACTGCTTTAAGTTTGAAATTTCCTAAATGGTATGTTATTGCTCCGAGCTATTTGTGGGCTTGCTCGGTGGGATATTCGCGTATGAACTTGGGTATGCATTATCCTACAGATGTTTTAGGCGGGGCTATTATTGGTGCAGGAAGTGCTTTTATAACCTATAAAATCAACAATTGGTTTTGGAAAAAAGAAGGAAATAAAAAGTTAATCAGTCAATTAGAACTTCTACCTACAAAACAATAAAATAGAAAGTGAGATAGTTCTTCTATTTCTGTTGTGTATGCTTTTCCATAGTTTTCTTCCATTGAAAATATCCAACTACAGCCATTATAGTGTAAATCACGAAGAGAATAGCCGTGGGGAAAAGTCCTTTGTAAAGGTAAAGTCCGATACAAAGTGCATCTGCTACAATCCAAACCAACCAGTTTTCGATTAATTTACGGGCTAACATCCATGTACCAACAATGCTTAGCGCACCAACCAACGAATCTGCCTTGGGAATAGTGGAATCGGTAAATTTACTCAATATCAGATAATAAATGAAGTAAATTAAAACGGTGGCAATAATGAGGCTCACAAATAATTTTTTCGACATGCGGGTTGTGGGTAACTCCTTCCCTTTTTCCTGCTCTCCTCGTTTCCAGTTTATCCAGCCATAAATGCTTATAATAACGTAATAAAACTGCAAACTCATGTCCGCGTAAAACTTCGTTTGGAAAAATATTACGATATAAAATACCGATGATATAATACCAAAAAACCATAAACTTACTTTTTCTTTGATGGATAAATCTAAATAAATCAGGCTAAGAATAGCTCCAACAATTTCTATCCAGTGAGTTATTGTGTACGAAAAAATTGTACTCATGGGTTGGGTTTAAAACAGACAACTTTTCCAAAGTTTAAAACTCAGGAAAAGTTGACCGCATCGTAATTACTTCTATTATTTTAATATCTTCTCGTAAGCTCCAGGTGTCTCAAAAATCTCAATCGCCTTTTGTAAAGATTCATTATCTACATCCATTATCTGGTAATACTCATTCATGTCCCATAAATCGCGAGCCACTAAAGCTTTCAATTGAAGCTTAATAAGCGGCTTTGAAATTGCATATTGAGCTGAGTCTACTTTTATTTTTTCATTTTTTGCGGCAGTCAGCAATTGATTTAAAAATTCATCATCCACTTCATATTCCTTCTTGAATTTCTCGAACGACGGGTATCTCTTTTTCAATTCTGCTCGATTTTTATCGATATATTGAACGCAAACTTTATTCACAATGCCGCTTGCAACAATTTTTCGGTGAAAATCAGTAAAGCGTGTTGTATCTAAAGGGACAAAGATATCGGGCATAATACCACCACCACCATAAACTGTACGTTTCAGATTAAGTGTTTGATACCGTAGCGAGTCTGGAAAATGAATACTATCGGCATGTAAAAGTTCTCCTTTTTTGAAACGATTTACAATATCCATTTCATATTTGTCGTAACCGCCTTTGTAGGATTTTTGAATACAACGTCCTGTAGGAGTGTAATACCGGGCAACCGTCAGTCGCAACATAGAACCATCAATCAACGGAAACTGGCGTTGAACCAATCCTTTTCCAAATGTACGTCGCCCAACGATAATAGCCCGATCCCAATCTTGTAAAGCTCCCGAAAGAATTTCGCTGGCTGAAGCTGAATATTCATCAACCAGTACAATTAGTTTTCCTGTTTCAAAATCACCTTTTGCAGTTGACTCTTCAATCGATTTTGGTTGATTAAGTCCTTGTGTATAAACAATTAATTTATTAGCTGGAAGAAATTCATCAGCCATACCGGTGGCAGCATTCAGATAACCGCCGCCATTACCTTGCAAGCTAAGAATTAGCTTTTTCATTCCTTTTTTTTGCAAAATAGTTAATGCTTTCTCAAATTCCTGAACCGTATTGGCTCCAAAATTACTTATTTTAATATATCCAATATCTTTTCCAATCATGTAAGTTGCATCTACACTGTAAAGCGGAATTTTATCACGGATAATTTTAAATTCGAGCAGCCCTTTTTTGCCTACACGCTTAATTTTTACTGTAACTTCGGTGCCTTTCGGACCTCTTAGCCGCTTAAAAATATCAGAATTCTGCATTTTTACACCTGCAATTAATTCATTATTGATGTAAATAATGCGATCGCCCGGCAAAACGCCTACCTTTTCGGCAGGACAGCCTGATACGGTTTGAACTACTAAAAGTGTATCTTCCATCAATTGAAACTGAATACCAACGCCCTCAAAGCTGCCTTCGAGCGGTTCATTGACGCGTTCAATTTCTTCTTTTGGTATATATACTGAATGAGGATCTAATTCTTTTAGAATGTTTTCGAGAGTGCTTTCAACAATTTTTTTGTCATTTATACTGTCAACATATAATTCTGAAATAGCAGTAAGTGCATTCGTCAGTTTACGTTGTTGGAATGAAGAGAACCCTTGAGCAAAAATAGCAGGAGTTGTAATTATGAAAAGAAGGAGAGAAAAAATTATTTTTTTCATGTCTATGTTAATTTTAAACGGATGACAAAGATACAAAAAAAACATAGGGAGCATACTTGCTTTAAAATTTATAAATAGAAAGGATTATACTTTTAACTATCAAATTCATTTTGAAACAATTGAAAAGGACTTTATTAAGGTTTCACCGGCATATAATGCTTCAGTATTACAACCTTTGATTTTTGAAATTAGGTTGAAGATTTCATTTATTGGCATAGAACTTTCATCTGTTTCAATAAATAATTTATCCAATGGAGTAATGAATACGCTTTCGGTATTGAAATGTTCTCCGAACGAAAGTGAACAACCGGAATTAAGTATTTGATTGGCCAGTTCAGGTTTTCCACGAAAGCCATGAATAATCCAACGCTGATGTGGATTATGTTCCTTTTTCAATTTCAAAAGTTCATTGAAACATCCAACGCAATGTATTATTAATGGCTTTTGTACTTCCTCGGAAAGTGAAATTTGTTTTTCAAAAACCAGGATTTGCTTTTCAAGTGATACCTGACTGTTTTTATCAAGCCCACATTCACCAATAGCTACAAATCTATTGTCATTTACCCATTTTTCTAAATTTGAGAATGAATTTGCTGAAAATTCATCGGCGTGCCATGGATGAAAGCCTGCCGAAAAAAGTCCTTTTTCATTAGACAAAAAAAGATTTTCGGCTTCGACAAAAGTCAGATTCCGGATTGCGGGATATACAGAATTAGAAGATTTATGTGTGTGAATGTCAACGAACATATTACAAAAATAAATATCTATTATTTACAAAGATAAATATTTCCGCTGAAAATTAGTACCTTTGCATTCCGATTTTGAAAATAAAAAACTAACACATAAAAAATAATGGACACAACTAAATTATTCAGTAGTTTGCCTTATAAAGTGGCAGACATGAAGCTTGCCGATTTTGGCCGCAAAGAGATTGAATTAGCCGAAAAGGAAATGCCTGGTTTAATGTCATTACGTGCTAAACATGGCACAAAAAAGCCTCTCAGGGGTGCCCGGATTACAGGTTCACTTCACATGACCATTCAAACAGCAGTATTAATTGAAACGTTGGTCGAACTTGGAGCCGAAGTTCGTTGGTGCAGTTGTAATATCTATTCTACTCAAGATCATGCTGCTGCCGCTATTGCTGCTTCGGGTGTTCCTGTTTTTGCATGGAAAGGTGAAACTTTGGAGGAATATTGGTGGTGTACGCTTCAGGCGTTGACTTTCGACGGTCATAAAGGACCAAATGTAATTGTTGATGACGGTGGCGATGCAACCATGATGATTCATATAGGCGGAGCTGCCGAAAAAGATGCCAAAGTTCTTGACAAACAAGCTGATGGTGATGATGAACGTTTATTATACGCCATATTGAAAGATGTTTTGAAAGAAGAAAATGGTATTTGGTCACGCATGATTCCGGAAATTCGTGGAGTGTCGGAAGAAACCACAACCGGCGTTCATCGTTTGTATCAAATGTTGGAAGAAGGTTCGTTATTGTTTCCAGCTTTTAATGTAAATGATTCGGTTACAAAGTCGAAATTTGATAATTTGTACGGTTGTCGCGAATCGTTGGCCGACGGAATTAAACGTGCTACCGACATTATGCTTGCCGGAAAAGTAGTTGTAGTTTGCGGTTATGGCGATGTAGGAAAAGGTTGTGCCAAATCAATGTTGGCTTACGGGGCTCGTGTAATAGTTACAGAAATTGACCCGATATGCGCATTGCAAGCTTCGATGGAAGGTTTCAAAGTTACAACCGTGGAAGATGCTTTGGCTGAAGGAAATATATATGTTACTACCACCGGAAACAAAGATATAATCCGTATTGAGCACATGGAAAAAATGAAAGATGGTGCCATTGTTTGTAATATTGGTCATTTCGATAATGAAATTCAAGTTGAAAAACTCAAGAAATATCAGGGCGTGGAATTGGTAAATATTAAACCTCAGGTTGACAAATATATTTTCCCTGATGGACACAGCATCTTACTTTTAGCTGATGGACGTTTGGTGAATTTAGGTTGTGCCACAGGTCATCCTTCCTTTGTAATGAGTAATTCGTTTACCAACCAAACGTTGGCACAAATTGAATTATTTACCAAAGATTATCCTGTCGATGTGTATCGTTTGCCAAAGCACTTGGACGAAGAAGTTGCACGTTTGCACTTGGAACAATTAGGTGTAAAACTAACGGTTCTTACTCCCGAACAAGCTGCATACATAAGTGTAGAAGCAAGTGGACCATACAAACCTGAGCATTACAGGTATTAATTTTTTTGATAATTCTTACACAACAAAGCCACTTTCATTGAGTTGAAAGTGGCTTTGTTGTGTAATTAAATTCTGGTAACTGTTACTCGAAATTCACTATTTTCAACCATCTAGAAAGTTTTTCGTTCCCCCATTTTTCTTGAATTGAACGTAAATTAGCTGCGTCTGCAAACGGTGGATATTTATTGTAGAGAGTTAATCGTCTGAAATGATGCATGAAAACCCCGTTTATGACAGCCAAAGGCTTTATATCTCCATTGGTTTCGCTCCGGTTGCAAGTTCGGTAGAAAATATCAAAATCAGCTCCTTGTTGCGTTATATCCCATTCGCCAATTTTTTCTATCGCTGCTCTGTTCATTGCTATTGCCGAACCAGAAAAACCTTCGGTTAAAGTTAGCCCGTAAGTTGAAAAAATTCTATCTGTGAACTTTTCCCAATTACCATAACACAAAAATGTCATCAATTTCAAACTAAAAGTTCGTTGTCCAAATATTGTAATTATCGGATATTTAATGCGTTTCCAGCGTTTCTGAATTTTTTTAGAAGTTGTTCTATTTACTAACCTGTCGTTGGTTCCAAAGCTTACCACATCCTGGTTGTCTTTCCCTAAAACCTGAAGCATTCTGCTATCCCAATGTGGTGAAACTAAAAGATCATTGTTCAGAAAAACCAAATATTCATATTTTGCAATTCTAATTCCCTGATTTTGACAATGTGGGTACGAATAATTTTCATTATTTGAAATTATAATTACGTTTTCGTTGGATAGTGATTCAAAAAATTCGCGACTCCCATCAGTTGAATGATTATCAATGATTATTAATTCAAAGTTTGAGTCGGTATATTTTTTTAAATAGCTCCAAAAAAGCTTATTCATATCCAATTGATTATAAATAGCCGTAGTTATTGAAATCATATGAAAAAGATTAAAATAAATAAGATTTATTGTGCAGGGTGTTTATCTCACACGGATGCGCTGTCCCGGTTTTAAGCGGGTCTTAGCTTTAATTCTGTTCAGGCGGCACAATGTTTTTACGCTTGTTCCATTTCTGATGGCAATTCGTCCCAATGTATCGTGTTTCCGAACTTTATAATATTTTGCAGCTTGTAATATCTTAACTTCATGTTGGTAATAGAACGCATTTTTTTTTGTAAGCAAATAAGTTTTCGCAATAACGTGTCCCGTGTTGAAGTCTATGATATGTGCTGGATTTATAGCATTGCCAATATAGCGGGTTTCGAAATGCAAATGTGGTCCTGTGGAGTGACCTGTATTGCCCCCATAAGCAATTAGTTGACCTCCTTTTACATCCTGATTCAGGGTAACTAGAACAGCAGAAAGATGTCCATAAACAGTTTCAAGTCCGTTGTCGTGACGAATTACAATATAATTTCCATATCCACGGGCTTCGTAATTAATAAGCCTGACTTTCCCCGAAAAAGCACTACGAACAGAATCTCCAACTTTCAGCCGCAAGTCAATTCCATAATGAAACCTGTAGCGACGGGGACCAAATAAGGAAGTTACAACACCATGTACAGGAACATAAAAATGCGAACAGTCAATCTTTACTGAGTCGGGCATGCTGTCGATGGGAATTTTGTAGGGATTCACATGGTCACTGGTCCACATATCATTGTATATGTCATCTGCAGGATGATTTTCCATCAAATCATCCGACTCATCGTTCAGCATTTCGCGATAGACATTGACAGTATCTTTTTTAGGAATAAGGGAAAAATTTGTCTGTTGTGCATTTGCACCCCAAATAGAGATGAAGAAGGTTAAGATTAAAAAGTTTCTTTTTGAGAAAATGAACATGAATTATTTTCTTGACTAATGTTTGTAATTTGAGTATTTATTGGCTATACAATTTCATCTTCCGAATAGATAAATTCAAGATAAGATTGTTTGTATTCAAAGATTTCTTCGGGTTTAAAAAAGCGAGCCAATTCATCGTCAGCAGTTTTTATGGAGTCGGAGGTATGTATAATATTCCATTGAACACTCATGCTGTAATCACCACGCATGGTTCCCATAGCAGCTTCGCGGCCATTAGTGGCTCCGGCCAAAATATGTACAACGTGCACAGCATCCATTCCTTTAAGGCAACAAACAATTACCGGACAGGCTTGCATGGCTGCTTTTACGCGTGGGAAAAAGGGTTTGTCAGCAATATGTGCATAATGTTCAATCAAAATTTCGTCGGTTAGTTGAATCATTTTCAGGCCACAAATTTGTAATCCTTTTTGTTCAAAACGTCTAACTACTTCACCAATTAATCCCCGTTGAATTGCTCCGGGTTTGATTATTACAAGTGTTTTTTCCATTTAATTATAATTATTAGTATGAGTAACTGATTTAAAGTTGTCCAAAAATAAAGAAATGACGCTTGTAATCAAAAGAAATTCTATTTTCTTAACTAATTGAACCCCAATTTAAGGTATTTGTTTTCATTTTGCGTAATTGCGAAGCCATAACTTTGTTTTCTGTTTTTTCAAGTTGTGGGTCGTCATCCAAAATCTCAATTGCTGCATTTCTGGCTATTTCAAGCATCTTGCCATCCAGAGCCAAATTGGCAATTTTCAGATCAAAAGGTAGTCCGCTCTGCTGTGTTCCTTCCAAATCGCCGGGACCGCGAAGTTTTAAATCAGCTTCCGAAATTTCAAACCCATCGTTTGTTCGTACCATGATTTCCATGCGTTTACGAGTGTCAGTTCCAAGTTTATAGCCGGTGAGCAAAATACAAAACGACTGCTCGGCACCACGCCCAACCCGTCCGCGCAACTGATGGAGCTGTGACAACCCAAAGCGTTGTGCGCTTTCAATTACCATAACCGAAGCGTTTGGTACATTTACGCCAACTTCAATTACTGTAGTGGCAACCAGAATTTGCGTTTCTCCTTTCACAAATTTCTGCATCTGATGTTCTTTTTCAGCTGCTTTCAGCTTGCCGTGAACCATGCTCACTTTGTAGTTGGGAAAGGTTTCGCGGATGTATTCATAGCCCGATTCGAGATTTTGCAAATCTACTTTTTCCGATTCCTGAATGAGCGGATAAACAATATAAATCTGTCGTCCGGCTTCCACTTGTTTGGCTATAAACCCGTTCAATCCCTGTCGCTTATTCTCATAATAATGATAAGTCTGAATTGGTTTTCGTCCCGGAGGAAGCTCGTCGATCACCGAAATGCTCAGGTCGCCATAAAGTGTCATCGCCAATGTGCGTGGAATAGGTGTGGCGGTCATTACCAGAATATGTGGCGGTTGTATATTTTTTCGCCAAAGTCGGGCACGTTGTTCCACGCCAAAGCGGTGCTGCTCGTCGATAACCACCAAACCCAGGTTTTTGAATTGAACAGTATCTTCAATCACTGCATGTGTACCAATCAGGATATTCAGCTCGCCACTTCGAAGTTGCTCGTGCAAAACAATGCGGGCTTTTGGGCGTGTAGAGCCGGTAAGCAAAGCTACATTTACACCCAGATTGCCCAAAAATTCATTCAGGCTGGCAAAATGCTGAGTTGCCAGAATCTCCGTTGGAGCCATGATACAAGCCTGAAAACCGTTATCAATAGCCATTAACATGGCCATTAATGCTACCAATGTTTTCCCGCTGCCCACATCACCTTGCAGCAAGCGGTTCATTTGTCGTCCCGAAGCCACATCGATGCGGATTTCGCGCAAAACGCGTTTTTGAGCTCCTGTAAGTTCAAATGGAAGAAAATCTTTGAAAAAGGTATTGAAGTAATGCCCGATTTGACCAAAAACAAATCCCTTGAAATGCTGATCGCGCCACTTGGTTTGCTGCAAAATATTCAGTTGAATATAAAATAATTCCTCAAATTTCAGCCGTTGTCGTGCTTTGTTGAGTACATCAGCATTTTTGGGAAAATGGATATTGACCAATGATTCGGTTAGATTGAAGAGCGCAAACCTTTTCAACAAATAAGCCGGAAGTGTTTCGGGAATACCTATTTTGATATTTTGAATAAGTGGAAAAATGATTTTCTGAATGGTTTTGGAATTCAGAAAGCTGCTCTTCATTTTTTCCGATGTGTTATAAAAAGGCTGTAATCCCATTTGCTCGGGTGGCGGTAGTTGCGAAGCAAGTTCGATTTCGGGATGAACGATATTAAACCGTCCGTTGAATGCCGACGGCTTGCCAAAAACAACGTATTGAATGCCGGTTTTGTATTTGTCAATTACATATTTCACGCCTTTAAACCAAACCAGCTCAATGGTTTCCCGCCCGTCGGTAAAAATAGCTGTCAGCCTTTGTGTATGCCCTTCGCCCACTTTTTCAAAGCGAATAATCTGCCCTTTTACCTGAATGAACGGCATGTCTTCCGAAATCTCGTGCAGATAGTAAAACCGACTCCTATCCACATATTTGTAGGGATAATGCCGCAACAAATCCTCAGCACTACGTATGCCGAGCTCCTTGTTGAGCAAATCCGCCTTTTTCGGTCCTACACCGGGCAGAAACTTTATGTCTTGATTCGATAGATCCATTTTATATTATCCCGCAATATATTTTCCACCAGGCATTTTTCTTAGCACAAATATAATTCCAAATGAGCATACAAAAACCATTAAAACTATCAATGGCAATGAAACCAATGGGTTTGCAGTTTTCCAATAAATGCCATTGTCAAACAGAATACTGATTATTATAATATGTACCAGGTATATGCCGTAACTATAATTGCTTATCGTTTTAATAATCCATGCGAGATAGTTGTTGTTGAAACTTGAATCCTTTATCCACATAAAAAGTGCGATTGACTGAATAATGGTATTTATCGACAAATAACCATATATACTCAAGTTGAGCTTATGAGCATTCAGACTGAAAAAATAAGTTGAAACCGCCGAAACAATTATACTCAAAATGAAAATTGCAGCTGCCAGAAATCTGATTTTAGACGAATATGCCGGTAGTTTAACCAGGTAATAGCCCAATACCAAATAACCCGAATATATAAAATAACCAAACAACTTACTTCCATAATTTCCTGACCAATTATACATATTCATTGGAATGGATTTGCACATAAAAGCAAGCGTTATCCAGAATAGCAAAATGACAAACACGGCTGACATGTTTAATTTGCGTAATCCTGTTCCCAAAAACGGGACAAACAAATAAATAACCAAAATCATGTAAATATACCAGAAATGCTTCGAAACTCCTTCTTTTAGAAACAAATTGCCCGCCCATTTCAATCCAGTGTAAATGTCGTGAGGTTGCATTTTGGGAGTTAGCGTTACCCATCTGTAAATCCAATAAACCACTATCCAAAACATAAATGGAATCAAAACCCGCGTAAATCTTTTTTTATAAAACTCACCCGGTTTATAGTCCTTGTTCAGCAAAGTAGCTCCACTGAGCATCAAAAATAGAGGAACGGCGAAACGCACACCACTGTCAACCACGTTTCCAATCCACCAAAACGGCATATTTTCCCAGTAAGTCATATTAACTAACGGACTGGAAATATGAATGAAAATTACACCAAGCATGGCTAATGCACGGAGTGTATCAAGCCATTGAATGTTCGTTGAGTTACTTGCCATGCATTATCTTTTTCGGATAAAAAGCGAACCTGTCTTTGCATAATGTTTCTGCAATTCGCAAATCAAATTCGGTCGTAATCTTAATGTTTTCGCGGTTACCTTCTACCAAATGTATCGTTTCCCCAATGGCTTCAACCACCGACGCATCATCAGTAAAAAGAGCTAAAAAATCCTGTTCGTAAGCTCTTTTCAATATTTCACTGTCAAAAACCTGTGGAGTTTGAACGAGTTTAAACGCATTTCGGTCGACAGATTGACTCCCGTTTTCAGTAATTTGACGAATACTGTCAACCAAATCGACCACAGGAATGGCAGCATTATGTCGCTCTGCTTCGTCAAAACAACGGGCAATGGTTTCTACACTTACTAACGGACGAACACCATCGTGAATTGCCACCAGAGATGGAATTGTAACAGCTTTCAATCCGTTTTTTACCGACTGAAACCGGGTTGTTCCACCGGCAACTATTTGATGAGGAAGTACAAAATTGTGTTTTTTGCAAAGCTCATTCCAAAACTCAATTTGAACTTCAGGGAGCACAAGTATTATTTGAATATCAGCATTATAACGATGAAAAACTTCGAGCGAATACATTAAAACAGGCTTCCCATCTATTTCCAAAAATTGCTTCGGAATATCAGCATTCATGCGTTCTCCTTTTCCGCCTGCAACAATAATAGCAATTTTAGCTTTAATCATAAAAATATGCTTTCCATTATTTAAATCAAAAGCAAAGATAAGCATTAAGTGATTAAAAATTAATATTGTACAATGAATATTTATACTTTCGACGGATTATCAACAACTTACAGAATGTCTCTGCAACAAAATTGCAAAACTTATCAGAAAAACCGTAACATTTATATAACTTTGCACCCTAAAAAAATTCCAAAAATGAAAAGAGCCAGTTTTTCTTTGTTTATCGCTTTCCTTCTGATAGTTGGGATATTGCAAGCACAACAAAGTCAAGATTCAAAAAAAAATAATATTTTTGATGCACTTTCAACTACCGATTCTTCCACGCATGCAACTGTAAAAGTTCATCAAGACAAACGAATAGATCAATTGTTGGCAAACAAAAGATATACAAATTCTCAAGATCAGGAAATGACCAATGGCTTCAGGGTTCAGGTTTTTTCGAGCAATGTGCAACGTACTGCCAAAAATGAAGCTTTCAGAATTGAGAAACAAATTCAGGATGCATTCCCAAATGAAGCCGTTTATGTAAATTATTCCTCACCTTTTTGGAAAGTAAGAGTTGGTGATTATAAAACACAAGCCGATGCGCAAAAATTTAAAAATCAATTAATTGAAACTTTCCCGAATTTGAAAAGTGAAATTTATATAGTTCGGGAACAAATTCAAATTTCTAGTTCAAAATAAAATTATGATGGATTTTAATCTCAACCAACCTGTTCCTTTTGACGCTGAAAAAACTGCAAAAATTGCCGAGCACTATTTACAAATTATACAACTTTTAGGCGAAGACGTTGACCGTGAAGGTCTGCTTAAAACTCCCGAACGTGTATCGAAAGCCATGCAATTTTTGATGCAGGGTTACGAGCAAAACCCCGAAGAAATAATACGTTCGGCCATGTTTACTGAAAATTACCGGCAAATGGTAATTGTAAAAGATATTGATTTTTATTCCATGTGTGAACACCATATGCTACCTTTTTTTGGTAAAGCACATATTGCATATATTCCTAATAAGCAAATTACCGGTTTGAGCAAAATAGCCCGAATTGTGGAAGTTTATGCTCGCCGTATGCAGGTACAGGAACGCATGACAACACAGATAAAGGAATGTATTCAGAAAACCCTGAATCCAATGGGAGTGATGGTTATTATTGAAGCTCAGCACCTTTGCATGCAAATGCGTGGTGTGCAGAAACAACATTCCATAACCACAACTTCCGATTTTACAGGCGTTTTTGAACAGGCTAAAACACGTGAAGAATTTATGAACCTGATAAATAGAAAATAGTCTGAACTTAGGTTTGGTTTAAATCATTCTAATGAACGCACAAGTATTAAAAGGAGGAGATGAAAGGCTTATTTAATGCTATTTTTCTTTTCAGGTAATTTGTTTTTATAAATAATTATATAAACAAAACCCCGTTTAAAAGATTTTATAGGTATCCAAAGTTTTGGATTTTTCAAACTGTCTGCAAAAGAATCTTCCACATTTGATATATTTGAATATATAAAATACTTACTATTCACGTCTGTTCCAATATCTTTATCTTCACCATTCATTTCGATAAATCGTCGGTTTCCGTATAAACAAAATCCACCTGAAATCTCTTTATAATCTAGTTTCTGCTGATCAATATAGTTAAAACATTCATTTCGTAATTCATAATATGACAGATGTGCCAGCGTACAATCCCACGATTTCGCTATTCTTTCAGGATAAATCCAAAAATTTCCGCTAATTTCAAAAATTAATACCAACACAAAAATCCGCCAGATTCTTTTCTTTTCGAAAATTTGAATAATACCAGACAAAGTCAGAAGTGTGAGCAGAAAAAATTGAGGCATAAAGTATCGTGCCGAAAATGGCATTTGTGTGATGAAAATAAAAAGGATGTACAAGCCTGTCAAAAGCAAGAAAAACAATACTAGGACTTTTAAATTTTGATGAATAGGAGTTTTTGATTTAACGAAAATATAAGTTGTATAGATTCCAATTGTCCAAATCAAAATTCGACCATTTTCAACTGACCTAAGTCCAAACTCTGCAAAATGCTTAATTATTCGTCCAAAACTTGTTGGTATTGAATAATGATCTGTACTCGTTGAGTTTTTAAAAAACCACCCTTTCACAATGAAATAATAAGTAAAGTACCCAATTAAAAGCAGTAATGTGGGGAGATAGGGAACAATAATTTTGAGGAATGAACGGATGTTAAAACGACTATTTGCCTGAATATAGGAATAATAACAATTCGTAATAAACAGTATCGCACCTACAAAGATTCCTCTCATATTTATACAACAAATAAAGAAAATTCCAATTGATAGCAAAATTTGTTTTTGTTCAAGGAGTGCTCTGACAGAGAGAATAAAAGCCGTAAAAAGAATAAAATCGGGCGAAGCAGTAGAAAACTGAGACAAAACCGTAGGTTCCAAAAGTGATATGAGCAACACCCACCCAACAAATTTTTCAGGAATAACTCTACTGATTAATTTCCATACATTGTAAATAAGAATCAATAACCAGAAAAATACAAAAACATGCGAAACCCAAAGATTGTAACCAAAAACCTTCCACAATAAAGCCGTCATTAATCCCATCAACGGAGGATGATAGCCTGTACCAGTAATTTCGGCTCCCGAATTTTGATCAGGCATTAAAAGATGTTTAAAATCAGTAAGATAATACCAGTGCGCTTCTTTGGAAATTTGCTGGATATTATCCCAAAAATAGCAATGATTTGCACTAATTATTGTGAGTATAATGTATACACATAAAACAGGAATCACAAATAATAAGTCTTTTCTACTTGGTAACTTCATATATCTTATTATTTAAACTGGTTACAAAATCGGATATGGTAAAGATTATGATTAATAGATACAGGAAGAAGGCCGGAGCCATGGGTAAAACATCATTGAACCGGGAACAACGAATGTAAGAATAAGACGAAACCAGTATAATCCCTATTGGTAAATGTATGTTTTTTCGAACCACTAAGAAATATAAAACTCCTGATAAATCACCTAAATACATGTACCGCTCATGCATTCCGGGCAAAATAAAAGGAATTATGATAGAACTCAAAAATGCTAATTTTATCCAGATTTCAAATGTAAATATGTATTTCTTTTTACGAAACCAAAACCCAAAAAATAGAGTAGCTATAAACGTAAAAATCATTCCATATATTTTAACTGATTGATAATAATCATTACTTATCCAGAGATATAAATTCGGAAAATTCAAAGTCAGAAATTTATAATGATCTGATTGTGATACGTACACTTTTAATAAATCCAGTAAATTCCGGCCATAGAACCAAGGTGGCAAAATGCTCAAAATAAAAATTGCAGGAATTAGTAAGAAATAATACCAACGGATATTGCCTTTTAACATCAATACAAAAAATAAAGGCAAGATAAATACTGTTTGCATTTTAAAAGCAAAAGCAATACCTAAAAATACGATTGATATAAACTGTTTTGATTTGATAGCAAAATAAATACTACCAAAGATGAAACTTGCATAGATTGAATCGCATTGTGAGAGATATGAACTGTTTAAAATCACAGTTGGCACTAAAGGTATTATTGCCAGAGAAACCCAAATTACTATGTTTGAATTGTATTTTTGATAAACGATTTTCCCAATAAAAAATGCTGCTAAATATTCAAAAATAATAGATACAATTTTAACTGAATAAAGCGGGTTAAAACCTAATTTAGCAATCAAAATCAAAATGTACATATAGCTTGGTGTATAATCATAAAAGTTATATTTAAGCGAAAATATATAACCGTGTGTCTTAATAAATTCCAACCAAGGATCTAAAAATACTACGTAATCTCCTGTTTTTACTGGAAGCAAAACAAGTTTAATTGTTAGTCCAATAATTATGAGGAAAATCCAGGTTAATCTGTTTGAAAGTAATTTTTTATTTTCTTCGGATAAAGTCATAATCGCTAATTATTGGATTGAAGTAAAATGACATTTTTTGCAAAACTCTGGCGTTTCGTTGTTGAACCAACGTTCACGAAAATTTTGATAATCCTCACTGTTTAATATATCAATTAATTTTTCGTTAAACACATTGCCAAAATTCAATTCCTTTGGAAAAGGTTTTGCGCAACATGGAGCTATAAATCCGTCCCAACAAACATAAAAATGCGACCATGGGAATGGGCATTTTTGAAACCCTGTGTCTGTTTTAAAATTGTATGTAATGGTAACGTTCAAAGATGCTTCGATTATCTTTTCTAATTCTTCAATAGCGTTTAAAAACTCTTTGGAGTGGTAGAATTTGTAATATGAGGTTTCGATATCTGTTACAGCTGCTAAGTTTAATTGAGAAAAATCGAGATATTTAATTCCAGTTTTGTCAGCATATTTTGCTAATTCAGCCATTTGAAAATAATTCTCTTTAGTGAGAACCATATTCAACATTAGGGTGGTAGTGGTGCCTTGACATATATTGGCGAGTTGGTGTATATTCTTATCCAATGTTTCAAAGCTTGCGTTATGGCGGATAGACTCATAAACACTTTCTAAACCATCAATTGATATTTGAATAGTATCTATTTTTCCTATGATTTTTGAAACCTTTTGGATAAAATCAGGCAAGACGGCATTTGTAGAAACGGAAATGATGATACCTTTATTTTTTTGTTTTACATAATCTACAATTTCCTCAATATCCTTATATAAAAAGGTTTCACCCATTCCTGTAAGTCCGATTGAATCAAGGTATGGCCAAACTTCATCTATAATAGCTTTAGCGTGTTGCACAGTCATATTTCCTTTGTCCATTGCTTTCCCATAATTATATTCTCTGGGGCAAGTTGTACAAGCTAAGTTGCAATGATTGGTAAGTTCAAGCATTATATTGGAAGGGTAGGCAACTTTTGTAGATTTCTTGAATTTTAAATAAAAGTGATTTATTTTATTTCTCAGATATAAAAAAAAATATTTCCCTTTGGGTAAATTCAGAAGCCTGTTAACTGCTTTTTTGAGTCTGCGTTTGTTCATTTTTTTGGGGATTATATTTAACGAAAAACTATCTTATGTTTTGAGGCAAAACTATGTTCAATTTTTGTTTTGTACAACAAAATAATTTCCAAAGTTTTTATATTTCAGCAAATCGAGATTGTAATATACCATTTCTTCTTTGCTTAGTATTCTGACATTAAATGTCGTAGTCTTACTATTCCCAAACGTGTAATGACCAAAGCTATTAACGGTTATAAACCCATTGTTGTTATCTCCATAAACAACTGTTTTTCTAAATATCTCTGGGTCTATTTGATTATAGAAACAAACATAAATATAGGGCATATTTATCGTGTTCTTTGTTATATTTATAGTCCCTTTTGGATCGATTTTTTCGGCATATTTTATTGCATCTCCTAAACCATACGAAAAATCATTTTTTATTTTATCGTTAAAGAAAATGAAGTAATAACCTGTAAAAAGAAAGAAAAGCAAAGAGTAAACAATAACAAGAAACGATTTATAATATCTTTTATATTCAATTTTCAGCATCCCAGAAACATCATAAAACCCTAATATAACGAAATAGAGCAACGGGGGAAACATGATATTCAAACGATTAATATTAACTTGCGAAGAAAAACCGAGAGCAAATGAACAAACTAGCCAACTCACGAAAATATAATTTTGAGGTTCTTTTAAAAAAGGAGATTTTTTTAGAACATTCAGTAACCCAATGATGAAAAACGGAAGTGAAATAGCATAAATTGTTCCAACAGAAGGTATTGCGTTGTAATCGTTTCCATCAGATTGCAAAACAAGTATATTCAAGAAACGAACAATATTTTTAATTATTACACTGAAAAAATTGGGCGTAATTATATTGAAAATTTGAGTTGTCCTATTACTTAAAAGTTTTGGAACTGTTAGACCAAAAATTTGAAATTGAGAATAAGATAGATGATTGATTATAATAAATAGAATTAGTGGTAATGCGACTGCTGAAAAAATAGAAAGGCTTAAAACAGAATTTTTAAAGGTTATTCTTTTTGTAATAAACAAAAAAGGTATTATTAGTGAGAAAAAAAGAGGTACAATTAGATATGAAGTACCATAAGAATAAAGACTGATAGCAAATATCAGAAAAGAAGTTGGAAAATATTTTTGAGATATAATTATTCCTTTGAACAGAAAATAAACTCCTATCAAGAATATTGTAGGAAAAATATTTGATTCGAGTCCCCAACGAGCCGACATAATACTCCATGGGCAAATTGTCAATATAGCTAATGCAACTAAAGCTTTCTTTTGGTCAAGTATTAATTTGAAAAGTGAATAAAAAACGATTAATGAGAGAGAACTAAAAAGAGCATTTACGATTCTAACCGAAAAAGTATTTAATCCAAAGATGTAAATAAAGGGCATTGATAAATATGCATACAAAGCATTTTGACCATTTCCCCACGAAACTAAATGAATTGGGTAAGAGTTCCCATTTCTGTCACATCCAGTAGTTAAAATAGAAAATGCATCGTACCCAATTGAAGCTTCATCTTGATTTAACCCTGCAGGAATTACCGAAATTAAAATCATTCTAACAGAAAAACCCAGCACAAGCAAGAAGAATAGAATTGCTGTTTGTCTTTTTTGAGTCAAATAGTTTAGAAGTGAATTTTTCATTAATAATAGTTAATTTATAACCAAGATTTTTGTAATTGTACTTTGTGTGCCATCGGCATTTGCACATATTGCCAAATAGATTCCTGTACTAACCCGCCTTCCGTGAACATCTTTTCCGTCCCAAGTGGCTATACTTCCATTTGAAACTGTTTCACAAACCAAATTTCCATTAATGTCAGTTATTTTAACCTGCGTGTTTTCAACTAATCCAGCGATTGTAATAACTCCTTTATAACCTTGCCGGACAGGATTTGGATATGCATGAACATTGGTAAAAGTACTCCCGGCCTCGCTTGCGTCACTTTGATATGAAATTAAACCTTGATCAGTCCCAAAAAACACTTCTCCTGTAACTGGATTAATTGAAATTGATAAAATATTGTTAGAAAGTAAAGGACTATTTGAAGCTGTAAAATGCTGAATGGTTTGTTGTCCATTTTCTGACATTAAATAAACACCCGACCTTTTAGTTCCTAACCACTTTCTATTGGCTCCATCAATTGCAATAGCAGTGATAGCCTGGTCTACTAATAAATAGTCAGCCAAGTTAGTACTGTCGTTGCGTGGAATTTTAATGCGAGAACAAGTATAATCGGAATTATATACCGAAGATGTATTATTAAATAAAAATGGTCCAACCTCAGTTCCTATCCAAATAACCCCATTCTTATCCTGTGCAATTGAGTAAACTGATCCAGCATACACCGATGTTATAACTGTATTACCATTACTATCGAGTTCTGGAAAGTTAAATGATGGGAAATATACTGATTTGTCGTCAGTTTGATCTGTAATAGTTCCGTTGTCATCAAAAACAATTACAGTTCCACTTCGTACAGATAAAACCCATTTTTGATTTGTATTTTGATTGTTAATGAGTATTTTCCCCAGTGTTTCTTGTGTTGCATTTGGATATTTTAGTTGAGTCCAGGTACCATTAGACAGTAATACTTTAATACTGGCTGATACTCCCGAATTACAAAAAAATAAATTCCCCTGTTTATCAAAAATAGCTCCGTCTAATCTTGAATAATCATTTGGGTCATTTGGAACCAGTGGGTGACCTTGAATTGTACTGTTAAGATAGTTATACCATTTATAAAAAGTATTATTTTTAAACTCATACAGCCCGGTTCCATAGGATGTCACAAAAAAATGAGTTGGATCTGTTGTATCAACTGCTACATTCATGAAATCAGTTACCGAATGACCAGTCTGACTTTGAATAGTTGAATAATCAATATTCGTCCATATACCATTTTCGTACATCATTATTTCTCCGGGTGTATTATTTTGAGTTGACCATCTGCCACCGGGAACCATAAATAATTTTTTACCCATAAAGGTCAGGTCCCAAGGCATATTTACTGCGGGTCCAGCCGGTTTATAATAGTTTACTTCTGGAGATTGACTTCCCACTTGCTTATAGGAAATAATACCCAGACTGTTAGCTGCAAAATAACTCGTTTGGCTTTGTGTGTCATATTCGGCATCAGTGATTGTTCCAATATTACTAATAGTATTTATATTGAAAAGTGTATCAGCCACATAAACAGAACTACTTGCAAAAACATTTAAGTCAGAACCAGATACATTGAAATTTGTAGGTGATATGCTGCTTAATAGTTGTGTCCAAGAGTTGTCAGTTTCTTGTTTGTAAAGTTTACCTCCACGTAACAATATAAGGTGCCCCTTAAATGTAGAAATCTCCTGAAAGTCGCCACTCCCGGGTAAACCGGTTGCTGCTGACCAAAATTCGTAATTCACTAATTGTGTGTTGAATATTGATGCTTGAAATATGGTTGAAGCTGTAAGTGCGTAAATTATTCCATTGTTGACTGTTGTGTTAAGAACTTTCTCATTGGCGGCATTTGGGCCAATGTAATAAGTGTCAGCCACTTCGTCTTTATCAAGGTTTAGCACAACTATACCGAAATCAGATGCTAAATATGCCTTGTTTTGATAAAATTGGATTTGATTTACAGTTTTACTTGAACTCATTTGTTTATTGTAAAGATCGGGAATGTTAGTTATACCTCCCGATTTTAAAAGGTCAATATTACCATTGCTATAGACTATAACAAGTGCTTGATTTAATGAACTGTATTCAATTTGACTAATATTTGAACCTGTTAATCCATTAAGTTTACTATAAAACTCTATTTCTCCATCTTTTTTATCTACCGAAAACAAGGCTCCTTCGCTTACTGCATAAATTTTAGTATCAGATTGTGCAATTTGAGAAACACTGTTGTAAGCAAAATGGGTTTGCCACTTGCCCATGGCTAACTGTGCCCATGTTACAGATGAAAAAATAATCAATATAAAAACGAAAATTAAAGATTTTATTTTCATATAAATATGTATGAAGTATTATTGAACCCTTGAAATACTTAAATCAATAAAACTCGTTTACTTTCTTTTTATTTTGTAAGATTGCCCAATAGATTTAAATTTACTTTAGTCCGACTTGAAATATGAGAGTAATTATGCTAATACATTTACTTCTGTTGTAAGAATTCTACCAGCTTATTTACTGCTAAGGCACGGTGACTAATTGTATTCTTTTCTTCGGCACTTAATTGTGCAAAGCTTACTGTTTTACCTTTCGGAACAAAGATAGGATCATAACCAAACCCGCTGTTACCCATAGGTTGTAACGAAATGCTACCATCAATTCTGCCTTCAAAGAAACTCGTTTCACCATTCTTTATCAATGCAATAACTGTCCGAAAATGGGCTTCTCTATTCGGGCAATTGCCTAATAAAGACAACAATTTAGTCATATTGTTTTGTGCATTATGATCCTCACCAGCATAACGTGCTGAATAAACCCCAGGCTCTCCATTTAGTGTATCAACCTCAAGGCCGGTGTCATCAGCAAAACAATCGAACCCAAATTTACCATGAATGTATTTTGCTTTAAGCAAAGCATTACCTTCAAGAGTTTCGGCAGTTTCAGGTATGTCTTCATTACAATTCAAATCAGCCAAACTGATAATTGAAAATTTGGGTTCAAGTATTGCCTTGACTTCGGATAGTTTATGGGTATTATTTGTGGCAAAAACCAATTTTTTCATAGCTAATTGCAATGTTTTGAATCATTTGTTGGCAAAGATAATTATTTTTAGCTAAAAAAATAATATAGCAAGCGGAGCATTTCATTCAGGAGTATAGTTTTATGCACTTAATCATACCGAAAACCAACAAAATTTTTTACCAAACATTTTCGTTATTTTTGCAAGCAATATTCCTATTAAAAGAAAAGTTAAATGAAAAATGCACTAATTGTTCTGTTTGTATACTTTTTTTGTGTAGAAGGATTTGCTCAAATTCCTGAGACACAAAAATATTTACTCACAACAAAGTCCAATACTTTTGGATTCTCAACAATCAGTTTTCTCGATCCTTATCTTTCACCTTTAACCTATAGTGGCAACGGTATTCAATTCAATCACGAAAGTCGCAGGTTTCTATCATTAGAAAACACCAATATTTCCATTCAAAAAAAGTATTATTTACTTGCAGGGTTTGCTCTAAATCCTCCTCAAACAAGTTCAATGTTGTATTTGGGAACAAATTACAGTTGGGGTATGCATTATCATTTCAGACCAATAAAAGGTCTGCAACTGCTTGCCGGTGGTAGCTGGGACATTGATTTTGGTTACAAATATGTTGTTAGAAATATAAATAATCCCGTAAACGTTGATTTGGCAACAAATCTTAATTTGTCTGGCATTGCAATGTATGATATTCCTTTACGCCGAAGAACATTGAGGCTTCAATTGGCTGTTGAAACCCCTGTTTTTGGTTGGATGTTTGTACCACTTGCAGGTGAATCAGATTATGAGATGTTCGATTTAGGCAATCTCTCCAATGTGTCGCATCTCAGCTCAATAATAAATAAACGCGGCATAAATCCTAAGCTCACCATTGATGTTCCTTTTTCCCGAACTACCTGGCAATTTGGTTTGAGTTATCAAAAATTAAAGTACAAAGCTAATGATATGGTTTTTGAACGCAATGAATTTAGTATATCAGCTGGAACCACTTTCGATGAAATTTCGTTCTCCGGAAGAAAAAGACATATCCCTCAAAATTTCATTTCAACAAATGAATAGAAATTTTTAATTAAATAAAGATGAAAAAATATCTCCTAATTATATTATTTACGGCAGTTTTACTTCCTTCGTGTATGAACGAACCCATAGTGGAACCCAATACTTATGAAGGGAACTTTGAATCGTTGTGGAAAATCATTGATACAAAGTATTGCTACCTCGATTATAAACATATCAACTGGGACTCAATACACGCTGCATACAAACTGAAAATTGATACAGTCAAAACTCAATTTGCATTTTTCGATTTGATGGGTAGTATGCTCAATGAGTTGAAAGATGGTCACGTGAATTTGTATTCTGACTTTAATGAAAGTCGCTATTGGAAATGGTATACCGATTATCCTGATAATTTTAGTTTAGCACTCATTAATACCAGTCGCTATTTGGGCAATAATTATCTCATTACAAATGGATTTAATTATGCAAAAATTGCTAATGGGAAAGTTGGTTATATATACTATGGAAGTTTTGAAGATAATTTTTCGGATAATAACGTAGCCTACATGATGAATTATTTTTCCAGTTGTAGAGGCTTAATTATTGATGTAAGGAATAATGGAGGTGGTTCACTCAGCAATTCGAGCCAACTGGCTTCCTATTTTTTCAAGCAAGAAACCATAACCGGTTATATTGAACACAAAACTGGCGATGCCCATTCCGATTTTTCGGCTCCTTTGGCAATGAAGACAATTGCCAATAAAAACGCTCAATGGCAACGCCCTGTTATAGTTTTGACAAACCGATTGGCATTTAGCGCAACAAATGATTTTGTAAATCGTATGACTCAGGCACCAAATGCCTTAATTGTTGGCGATAAAACTGGCGGTGGCGGTGGTCTGCCTATTTCAAGCGAATTGCCAAATGGATGGCTTGTACGATTCTCAGCAAGCCCGATGTTAAATATTGCGAAGCAAAATATTGAGTTTGGAATAGAACCCGATTATTTGGTCAGCTTATCAGCTACCGATCAGGCAAACGGATACGATACAATTATTGAAAAAGCAATTACTTTAATAAAATAATGCGTAAAAGTGCCAATATTCTAATTAATTAGTACATTATTATTTCCTCAGATTATCACATTGAATTCATGAAAAAACTCAAAATAACTGAATTGAATCGCCTTACAGTGGCGGAATTTAAAGATGAAAGGAAAACTCCACTTGTAGTTGTCCTTGATAATATTCGCAGTTTACACAATGTAGGTTCGGTGTTTCGCACGGCCGATGCATTTTTAGTGGAAACCGTTTATTTATGCGGAATTACCAGTACACCACCTCATGCCGAGATTCATAAAACTGCTCTTGGAGCTGAAAATACGGTTGAATGGAAGTATTTTGAAGACACGCATGTTGCATTGAATGAACTGAAAGCACAGGGTTACATCGTTTTTGCAATAGAACAAGCTGTTGGTAGTACCATGTTACCCGATTTGAAATTGGATAATTCAAAAAAATATGCCGTTATTCTGGGTAATGAAGTGAAAGGAGTACAGCAAACTGTAGTAGATGCCTGCGATGGTTGCATTGAAATCCCTCAGTTTGGAACAAAACATTCGCTCAATGTAAGTGTAACAAGTGGGATAATTATTTGGGAAATTTTTAAATTATTGCAATAAGTATGGATTGGAGAGATAAACTTAATGAAGTTAAAAGTATAGTGCCGCAGGTTGAAGAAACGCCTGCTTCAACAATAATAAAACTGGATAAAAAGCGTCAGGTTGAACCTTTGCGTGTGGAGTTGGACAAACGTAATGGTAAACTAGCAACCTTAGTTACCGATTTTAAGGGCAAAGATGACGAATTGAAAGATTTGGCAAAACTCTTGAAGGTGAAATGTGGTGCCGGCGGTTCGTCTCGTGATGGAGAAATATTAGTGCAAGGCGATTTTAGGGTAAAAATAGCAGAAATATTACTTGGTATGGGATTTAAAGTAAAAAAAATAAATTTCAAATAGACATACTAATTATTATTAAAAATACTAACTGATATAACCTTGAAAGATTCTTTTAAAATAACTTTGGCATTATAATTACAAAGTTGTAATTAATATAAATAATATGGATGCCAAAAGTAAATTTTTAATTTCATTCGTATTGAGTTTATTATTTTTTGTCGCAGTTAGTTGTACTACTACTAATCCACCTGTAAATGGAACAACAGGCGCAACTAAAGTAGCTTCGAAATAATAAATAGGATAAATTCAGGGACATACAAAATTGCTCTTTGATTAAAAAATCACATTATCGGCTGAATTTCAATTTTGAAGTTCGGCCGATGTTGTTTTGTTGATATTCAAACTTTGCACTTTCTAAAACTTAATTGTACCTTTGAGGAAAGAAAATAAGCTTATTTTATTCTAAATTATGAATTAATTCCCATGCTCAATATTTATCGTGCCTCTGCCGGTTCGGGCAAAACATACCGGCTCACGCAAGACTATATCCACTTGCTGTTCGACCCCAAAAAGGAGCGGGCACATCGTCGCATCCTGGCCGTTACGTTTACCAACAAAGCCACCGACGAAATGAAAACGCGCATTCTGAAAGAATTGCATGCGTTGTCGCAAGGTGAGAAGTCGGATTACCGCGCCGGGTTGATGGCTAAATTTCATCTGGACGATGAAGCTGTAAATGTAAGGGCGAAGCATATTCTCACTACCATTCTCCACGATTATTCCTCGTTTTCCATCAGTACCATCGACCGTTTTTTTCAGCAAGTCATTCGCTCTTTTGCACGCGACATAGGGGTGCACGGCGGCTATAACCTGGAACTGGACAATACCTCCACGCTGGAGCAATCGGTGGATAATCTGTTTCTGGATTTATCCAAAGACGAAAATAAACAGCTGCTGCAATGGCTCACCGCTTATGCCGAGGAGCGTATTGAGCAGTCGGAAAACTGGAATATGCGGAGCAATATCATGGATTTGGGCAAGGAAATTTTCAAGGAAAGTTACCAGCACAAAGCCGAAGATACCAACCGCAAACTCCACGAGCGCGAGTTCCTGACCAACTACCGCAAAAGCCTGCGCGAGATAAAAACCACCTTCGAAACCAAAGTGAAACAAACCGCCACCGAAGGGATGAACATAATGGCGCGCAACGGACTTACTCACGAAGATTTTGCGTACAAAACCACCAATACGCTCGAAAAACTGGCGAAAGGCAAGCTTGAAATCAGTGCCCGATTTATAGGTTTTGCCCAGGATGTGACGAATTGTTACACCAAAACAAAGCCGCAGGATATAAAATCGACTATTGAAACTGCTTATCAGGGAGGACTTCAACAATGTTTCCAACAAATAGTGGAAATGTTGAGTGTCGACATTGTGACTTATAATTCGGCGGTTATGGTGCTCAAACATATCAATACGCTAGGCATTTTATCCGATCTGGCGGTGCAAATAAAAATGCTCACCGACGAGCAAAACACCATGTTGATTTCCGATTCCAACATGTTGCTCAACAAAATTATCGACAACAGCGATACGCCTTTTGTATACGAAAAAACGGGCATTCATATCGATAATTTTATGATTGATGAGTTTCAGGATACGTCTACTTTGCAATGGAAAAACTTTCAGCCCTTGCTGGATAATAGTTTGTCGGCAGGCAAGTTCAATCTGGTGGTGGGCGACGTGAAGCAAAGCATTTACCGGTGGCGAAACTCCGACTGGAAACTGCTCGACGAACAAATTCTGACCGACTTCCGCTCGGAACAAATACAAGAGGAAAACCTTGAAACCAACTGGCGCAGCGATAAGAATATTATTGATTTCAACAATTCATTCTTTTTTAGGGCTGCGCAATTGCTCCAAAGCAAACTGAATGAAAACCTGCAAGCCGTGTTGCCTGTTTATCCGCAGTTGGAAGCGTTGACGCATAAAATTGAACATGCGTATGCCAATATTCATCAGCAGGTTTCACCCAAAGCAGGAACGGGTAGGGTAGAGGTGCGCTTTATTGCCGCGGATGAAAACGAAGACGGTTGGAAAGCCGAAAGTTTGGAAAGATTGCCGGCTATGCTCGAAGAGTTGCAGGGGCGTGGTTATCGGCCGGCGGATATTGCCATTTTAGTGCGTACCAACCGCGAAGAACAGGATGTGATTCATAAATTGCTGAACTATAAAACCACGGTGGAAGCCAAACCCGAAATTTGTTACGACATAATGGGCAATGAAGGTTTACTGATTGGTGCAGCTGCTTCAGTGCGGTTTATTCTGGGCATTTTGCAGCTGTTTGTCAATCCGGTAGACAGTATTCAGCAAACTATTGTGAATTACGAATATGCCCGCGGGCGGCAACATAAATCGGAAAATGAGGCTTTGAATGCTTGCTTTTCTATTCCCGATTCATCCGAAAACATCTTTTCTTCTTTGTTTACCAACGACGAAAATGAACGGTTGAAACAAGTGCATCACAGCTCGCTTTACGATATGGTGGAACAAATCATTTCGCTGTTCGGCATTGGCAGTTGGCACAATGAAGCGGTGTTTGTACAGGCTTTTCAGGATGTGGTTTTCCGTTATACAACGGGCAAAACTGCCGACCTGAACAGCTTCCTCACCTGGTGGAAAAAGAATGGTATCAAGCAATGCATTTCCACGCCCGACAACCAAAGTGCGATGCGCATTATGACCGTCCATAAGTCGAAAGGTCTGGATTTTAAAGTAGTGATACTGCCTTTCTGTGATTGGGATTTGGATAGCCGCATGCGCAATATTCTGTGGTGTGAACCTGACGTGGCTCCGTTCAACGAATTGCCGCTGTTGCCCATCGAATATGGTGCTAAGCTCGGGCAATCTATCTTTGCCGAAAATTATTTTGATGAACAAATGCACCTATATATCGATAGTTTGAATGTGGCTTATGTGGCCTTTACCCGTGCCAAAAACGAACTGATTTGTATGGCTCCTGCGCCTAAAAAAGAAGCGGAAAGCCTGGACAAGATAAACTCCTTATCGGCATTGTTCACGGCTTGTTTCGGAGTGGAAACACCGGGATTAGATGCCCAAATTATTTCGTTGGTAAAATCTTTTGATGCTGAATTGAAACAGTTTGAACTGGGAGAGCCTACGCAGCCTGTTTATGCCCAGCAGCCTAATACCGACATCAACGAAAAGGTCTCAGAATATCCATCTGTCAGCAGTACCGACCGCTTGCGCATTCGTCATCAAAGCCTGGATTACTTGTTGGAAAATCAGCAACTGACCGATAGCCGTTTGAATTACGGGATTATCATGCACGATATTTTAAAACAAATTACCCATAAGGCCGATCAGGAAAAAGCGATACAAAAAATGATACGCGAAGGCCGAATCAGCGAAAGTGAAAGCGCAACGGTGATGGAAGAAATGCAACATTTTTGGAACCTGCCCGAAACCGAAAGCTGGTTTGCTACTGATGCACGGGTGCTGAACGAAACCACTATCCTGATTCCAACCGGTGAGCAATATCGCCCCGACAGAGTAGTGATTAGAGGCAATGAAGCAACGATTGTGGATTATAAATTTGGGGACAAGGAGAGTAAAACCTACATTCAGCAAGTGAAACAATACATGAACCTGATTGCCGAAATGGGCTACGAAACGAGTGGTTTTGTATGCTATGTAAGTTTGGGTAAAGTGGAGAAAGTGTAAAATATCAACGGCTGAATTTCAATTAAGAAATTCAGCTGATTATTTGTAGAGTAATTGCTTTAAAATAAATTTGGTTTCCGCTTCTTCGCTTCATCCATACTTAATAAAGCTGGCTTTTTAGTCTGTTTCTCCCGCAATGCCTGATATTCGGCAGCTATATCGGCTTCATATGCCACATGATTGGTTTTGCTCATTAACTGTGCCACCACATGTGTATTTACCGAAGCATCTTTTACATAAACCACCGGTCCTTTGTAGTTAGGCGCAATTTTTACGGCAGTATGAATCTTCGAAGTGGTTGCACCGCCAATCAACAATGGAATAGTCAAGCCTGCTTTTTGCATTTCGGCTGCCACAATGGTCATCTCTTCCAACGAAGGCGTAATCAATCCGCTCAATCCTACCATATCCACTTTTTCATCAATGGCAGTCTGAATAATTTTTTCGGTTGGAGTCATCACGCCCAGATCAATCACTTCGAAATTATTACATGCCAAAACCACGGCAACAATGTTTTTACCAATATCATGCACATCACCTTTTACAGTGGCAATAAGGAATTTCCCGGCCGAAGAACTTTGTCCGGGAACTTTCTGCTTTTCAATTTCGGGTTGAAGAATCGCCACAGCTTTTTTCATCGTTCGGGCTGTTTTTACGACCTGCGGCAGGAACATTTTTCCGTCACCAAACAAGTCACCGACGATATTCATGCCGCTCATTAACGGACCTTCAATAATTTCAATCGCGGTATCATATTTTGTCAATGCTTCCGCTAAATCTTCTTCGAGAAAATCACTGAGACCTTTTATCAAAGCGTATTCCAGTCTGCCCTGTAACGGACGCGAGCGCCATTCATCCACTTTTTCCACTTTTTCGCCCGAAGCCTGATTCTTTACTTTTTCGGCCAGTTCAATCATACGTTCGGTGGCATCTGGACGGCGATTGAGCACAATGTCTTCAACATGCTCCAACAGCTCAGGTTCTATGTCCTGATAAATTTGCAACATGCCGGCATTCACAATGCCCATATCCATGCCTTCTTTAATGGCATAATAGAGAAATACCGAGTGAATGGCTTCACGAACCACATTATTTCCTCGGAACGAGAAGGAAAGATTGCTTACACCGCCACTTACTTTGGCATAAGGTAAATTTTGTTTAATCCAACGCGTTGCATTGATGAAATCAACACCATAGTTGTTGTGTTCTTCAATTCCGGTAGCAATAGCCAGTACGTTTGGATCGAAAATTATATCTTGAGGCGGAAAACCAACTTTATCAACCAACAAATAATAGGCACGGGTGCAAATTTGAGTTTTGCGCTCAAAACTATCGGCCTGACCCTTCTCGTCGAAAGCCATAACGATAACCGCTGCGCCATAAGCACGAATTTTGCGGGCTTTTTTCAGAAAATCTTCTTCGCCTTCTTTTAAGCTTATGGAGTTGACAATACATTTTCCCTGAATGCATTTTAATCCGGCTTCTATCACTTCCCATTTCGAAGAGTCAATCATAATAGGGATACGCGAAATTTCCGGTTCAGATGATAAATAGTGGAGAAAAGTAACCATTTCTTCTTTTGATTCTAACATGGCATCATCCATATTCACATCGATAATCTGAGCACCATCTTCCACTTGTTTGCGGGCAATACTAAGCGCCTCTTCGTATTTTTTCTCGTTTATTAACCGCAAGAAAGCCTTTGAACCGGCAACATTGCAGCGTTCACCAATATTGACGAATAAAGATTTATCTTCAATTTCGATTTCTTCCAGACCTGAAAGTTCTAATTTGGTTGAAGCAGTTGCACGTTGTCTTATTTCAGCACCTTTAATCAATTCCTGATAGGTGGCAATATGATCGGGAGTTGTGCCACAACATCCTCCAATAATATTCACAAGATGTTCATCGAAATAATCCTTTACCTGAACAGCCATCATTTCGGGTAATTCATCGTATTCTCCAAACTGATTTGGCAAACCTGCGTTTGGGTAAGCACTGACAAACCAGGGAGAGTGTGCGCTAATTTCCTGTAAATATGGTTTTAAATCTTTTGCACCAAATGAACAGTTTAAACCTACCGACAATAAATTTGCATGCCCAATTGAAGCCAGAAAAGCACGGATTGTCTGACCGGACAAGGTCCGACCGCTTTTGTCGGCAACAGTAGCAGAAAGCATAATTTCTACCCGTTTTCCAAGTTCTGTCATAGCTTCTTCGGCAGCAAAAATTGCCGCTTTAGCATTCAAGGTATCAAAAATCGTTTCTATCAAAAGTGCGTCAACGCCACCTTCAATGAGTGCCAGAATTTGTTCTTTATAAGCAGCCACCAAATCATCAAAACTTACAGCGCGGAATGCAGGGTTGTTTACATCCGGCGACATGGAAGCCGTTTTATTGGTTGGGCCAACTGCTCCGGCTACAAAGCGAGGCTTTGCGGGATTCTTAGCCGTAAATTCATCAGCTGCCTGACGAGCTAACTTTGCACCTTCCAGATTGATTTCACGAACTAATAACCCCATACCATAATCTTCCATCGAAATTACCTGAGCATTGAAAGTATTGGTTTCAATAATGTCAGCTCCGGCCTCGAGATAGGCAGCATGAATAGATTTGATGATTTCCGGTTGAGTAAGCACCAGCAAGTCATTATTTCCTTTCACAAGGCTTGGCCATTGAGCAAAACGTTCACCACGATAATCGGCCTCGGTGAGTCTGTGACTTTGTATCATTGTTCCCATCGCACCGTCAAGAATCAAAATGCGATGTTCAAGTTCTTTTCTTAGTTTCATGTTTATTGTTTTGAAATGCAAAGATAATGATATTCAATTTGTAATTCCTAATACATAATTTATAATTTGGTGTTTTGTGCAGATTATTAGCACATTTAGCCTAAATTTTGTGTCTGCAATGATTTTCAAATACGAAAAACGCTGTAGAAAATTTCCACAGCGTTTTAATTATGAATTGTGCATTCTTAATTATGCATTGATTAATCCTTTTCCAGTCATTTCCTTCGGTTGTGGAATTCCCAAAATCTGACAAATTGAAGGAGCTACATCGGCCAAAATGCCGTTTTCAACTTTTGCATTTTTGTTTTCGGTTACATAAATAAATGGAACCGGATTCAACGAGTGAGCTGTATTAGGCGAACCGTCAGTATTTTCGGCGAAGTCGGCATTTCCATGGTCGGCGATAATAATAACTTCATAATCATTTGCTTTTGCAGCTTCAACGACTTCTTTTACGCAATTATCAACAGTTATTACTGCTTTTTGAATAGCCTCGTAAACACCGGTATGTCCAACCATGTCGCCGTTTGCAAAGTTCAATGCCACAAAATCAAATTTCTGTGTGTTCAACGCAGCAACCAATTTATCAGCCACTTCCGGCGCACTCATTTCCGGTTGAAGATCATAGGTTGCAACTTTTGGAGAGGCAACCAGGATGCGTTCTTCGCCGTCGAATTCGCTTTCGCGACCGCCTGAGAAGAAGAAAGTTACGTGAGCAAATTTTTCAGTCTCAGCAATACGCAATTGTTTCATTCCAAGGCTTGAAACATATTCGCCAAGTGTATTTTGAACATTGTCTTTGTCGAACAAAATATGTAGGCCTTTATAAGAAGAATCGTAAGGAGTCATACAGTAATATTCCAATGGAATAGTGTGCATTCCTTCTTCAGGCATATCCGTTTGGGTCAACACCACTGTCAATTCTTTGGCGCGGTCGTTACGGTAGTTAAAGAAAATAACCACGTCGCCGGCTTCGATAGTTGCAAGTGGCTTTCCAGTGGCATCTACTGCAACAATCGGGTTGATAAATTCGTCGGTTACACCTGCATCGTACGAAGCTTGCATAGCTGCAACTACATCGGTGGTAGCGGTTCCAATTCCATTCACCAGTAAATCGTACGATTTTTTCACGCGATCCCAACGTTTGTCACGGTCCATTGCATAATATCGACCAATAATAGAGGCTATTTTACCAGCCGATTGGGCTGTGTGATTTTGCAATTGTTCAATAAATCCTTTTCCGCTGCGTGGGTCGGTATCGCGACCGTCCATAAAGCAATGTACAAAAGCGTTTTCAATTCCGTATTCTTTAGCAATATCGCACAATTTGAATAGATGATCTAACGAGCTATGAACACCACCATCGGATACTAAACCCATGAAATGTATTTTCTTTTTATTATCGCGGGCATACGAATAGGCACTGATAATGCCAGGGTTTTTCAGAATGCTGTTGTCGCGGCAAGCTATATTGATTTTTACTAAATCCTGATAAACAACACGTCCGGCACCAATATTCAAGTGACCGACTTCTGAATTACCCATTTGCCCGTCAGGAAGTCCAACATCTTCGCCCGATGCTAAAAGTTGCGAATTAGGATAATTTGCCACCAACGAAGTGATGTAAGGGGTTGGTGTACTGTAAATGGCATTGGCATGGGTGTGATTTCCAATTCCCCAACCATCCAAAATCATTAGTAATGCTTTTTTACTCATATTATTTTGTAATTTAGATTTTTATCCGAGACTAATACCTTTATTTTTGAAGCGGCAAAATTACTCATTTCTTTGCGTTTTACAATCCTTTCTAATTTGTTTTTTTGCAATAAGAACCTCAAATTTTCCATTCTTCAAATTTCAGTTATCTTTGCACATAATTAAATAAGTAGCCATGTTTGTTGTTATTTCTTGTATGCTCACCGGGATAGCTGTTGGCTATTTGATTCGTCGTTGGAAGATTCGGTTCATTCACGGATTCATTCTAACATTTATATGGCTGTTATTGTTTTTACTTGGGCTGGAAGTTGGGGCTAATGATATTGTAATCAAACAGTTTGGAAAACTGGGTTTTGACGCTTTTATTTTGGCAACAGGTGGCACATTAGGTAGTGTAGTTGCTGCCTGGGTACTTTGGTTGACAGTTCGCAATAAATCTATCAGTAAATGAAAGGCAGTCTGATTATACTTTCCTTTTTTGCAACCGGACTACTTCTAGGAGTTTTTCGGTGGTTTCCGAATGCATTATTGGATTATAATATAAGTTTTTATGTGTTATGTGCTTTGATGTTTTCGGTTGGAATCAGCATAGGGAACGACCCAAATTCATTCCGTCAATTTCGCAGTTTAAATCCACGACTTATTTTTCTGCCCTTAATGACAATTTTGGGAACGTATTTGGGAATTGCTGCGGTCAGCTTTTTTGTCAAAAATCGTAGCTTAACAGATTGTTTGGCGGTTGGTTCTGGTTTTGGATATTATTCGCTTTCGAGCATTCTTATTACTCAATACAAAGGAGTTGAACTTGGAACTATTGCATTATTGTCCAATATTATTCGTGAAGTAATGACTCTGCTGTTTGCTCCGTGGATGGTGAAATATTTTGGAAAACTGGCACCCATTTCAGCCGGTGGAGCTACAACTATGGATACAACTTTCCCCGTTATTGTTCGGTCTTCGGGGAAAGATTATGCTATTGTTTCTATTTATCAAGGTTTCATTGTTGATTTTACTGTTCCGTTTTTGGTCACATTTTTTTGTAGTTTTAAGTAAGGAAATTGCTGAAATCGATTTCTGGATATATAAATATGTAGATGAAAACCCCTTCCCCTATGAATAATTTTGTACTTTTGCAGGGAGTAACATAGCAAGTTAAGGTGATTTATTCTATATGATATTTGTAAAAATATATGAATAGAATTTAATCGTATCAAGCGCTTGTTTATCAGTCTAATATAATTTTAATTTGCATGAAGATAATCATAGTAGGTACAGCATTTCCTTATCGAGGTGGATTGGCAGCTTACAATGAGCGGTTGGCTCGCGAATACCAGAAACAAGGGAATGATGTGGAAATCATAACATTTAAACTTCAGTATCCAAATTTTTTATTTCCCGGAAAATCGCAATTTTCATCCGAGTTTGCTCCTATAGACTTGAAAATTAATCGAATGATTAATTCAGTAAATCCATTTAATTGGATAAAAGTTGGACAATCAATCAAAAAAGAATCGCCAGATAAAATTATTTTTTGTTATTGGATGGCTTTTATGGCTCCTTGTTTTGGAACAATAGCTCGTTTTGCCCGCTCGCCAAAAACAAAGATGGTAGGTCTGATTCATAATATGATTCCTCACGAACCTTCAATTTTGGATAAACTTTTCCCCCGATATTTTGTAAAAGCTATGGATGGTTTTGTGGCAATGGCAGACTCAGTTGTAACTGATATTAACCATTTTGACTCGCTTGAAAAACCAAAAGCAGTTTCTCCGCACCCAATTTACGATCATTATGGTGATGCTCTGACAAAGAAAGAAGCTGCTTTGAAACTTGGTTTACTTGAAAAGGAAAGCTATATTCTTTTCTTTGGATTTATTCGCCAGTATAAAGGATTGGATTTGCTGTTAGAAGCTTTTGCTGATAAAAGATTGCGAAAATTTCCTATAAGATTAATTGTTGCAGGTGAGTTTTATGAGAACCCTCAACCTTATTTGGAACTCATTGTTCGATTAAAACTGGAGGGGATAGTTGATCTGCGTACGAGTTTTATTCCTGATAATGAGGTCCGTAATTATTTTAGCTTGACTGATATTGTAGCTCAACCATACCGTTCAGCCACTCAGAGCGGTGTTAGTCAAATTGCCTATCATTTCGAAAAACCGATGTTGGTTACAAAAGTAGGAGGATTGGCAGAAATTGTTCCTGATGGAAAAGTTGGTTATGTAGTTGGAGTAGAACCAGAACAAATAGCTAATGCGTTAGTAGATTTCTTTTCAAATAATCGATCTGAAAATATGATTGAAAACATAAAAGTTGAGAAACGAAAGTTCCTGTGGTCGCGTATGACTGAGGCGATCGATAGCTTGTTTAAAACCCCGAACCCTTAAAGGGAAATAAGAAGGGATGCGAAATCTATTATATAGATGATTTGTTTCGTGTTTAAAATAATCACAAGATAATTACAATTAAAATTTAGACGACAAAACTTGCCTGGTTCCCCTTACTTATGGGGATAGTGGTTATTATATAATTTTTATGAACAATGAAATTGTAGAAACACCGATGATGAAGCAATTCAACGAGATAAAAGCAATGCATCCAGATGCAATTTTGCTTTTCCGTTGCGGTGACTTCTACGAAACCTTTTCAACTGATGCAATTCGTGCTTCTCAGGTACTGGGAATTACACTTACAAAGCGCGCAAACGGTTCAGGAAAGACAATTGAGTTAGCAGGATTTCCACATCATGCGCTTGATACCTATTTGCCCAAGTTGGTTCGTGCAGGTATGCGCGTTGCTATTTGCGACCAGTTGGAAGATCCCAAACTCACAAAAAAAATCGTAAAACGTGGTGTCACCGAATTGGTTACTCCAGGTGTATCTTATAGCGACACTACGCTGAATCACAAGGAAAATACTTTCTTGGCAAGTGTTTATCTGAATAAAAATCAGGTTGGTGTTTCATTTCTCGATATTTCAACAGGCGAATTTCTTGTAGCTGAAGGGACTGCTGAATATGTTGATAAATTATTGAATAGCTTCGGACCAAAAGAAGTGTTGTTTGACCGCTCGAAGCGAAAAGATTTCGAAGCGCTTTTTGGAACAAAATTTTTTACTTATGCGCTCGAGGATTGGGCTTTCACACCCGATTCGGCCAATGAGCGACTTTTAAAACATTTCGAAACCAAAAATCTGAAAGGATTTGGGGTTGATAATTTACCAAATGGTGTGGTGGCAGCCGGAGCAATCATGCATTATCTTGATCAAACGCACCATCAACAAACAGGTCATATAACTCAACTTTCGCGTATTGAAGAAGAGCGTTTTGTGTGGCTCGACCGCTTTACGGTACGAAACCTAGAATTGTATGGATCAATCAATGAAGGCGCACGAACCTTACTCGATGTGATGGATAAAACCATCAGTCCAATGGGTGCCCGAATGCTTAAACGCTGGATTGCTTTTCCATTAAAAGATGTGAAGCCTATTAATGAGCGGTTAAGCGTGGTAGAATACTTCTTTAAAAATCCGGATTTAAAATTACTTCTCGAACAAAATATAGCACTTATTGGCGATTTGGAGCGCATTATTTCCAAAGTAGCAGTCGGTCGCATCAATCCGCGTGAAGTGGTGCAATTGAAAGTGGCATTACAGGCTATTGGGCCGATTAAGCAAGCTTGCTCTGAAACTGATAACGTGACTTTGTGTAAAATTGCCGACCAACTGAATGCATGTGCCGTTATTTCGGATAAAATTGAAAAGGAAGTGTCAAATGATCCACCTAATATGGTGAATCGGGGCGGAATTATTCGCACGGGAATTGATGCCGATTTGGATGAATTACGTCAATTGGCTTATTCCGGAAAAGATTTTCTGCAACAAATTCAAGAGCGCGAAAGTGCAGAAACAGGCATCCCAAGTTTGAAAATCAATTTCAACAATGTGTTTGGCTATTATATCGAGGTGCGAAATATGCATAAAGATAAAGTGCCCGACAGCTGGATTCGGAAGCAAACGCTGGTAAATGCTGAACGCTATATTACTCAGGAACTGAAAGTTTACGAAGAAAAGATTCTGGGTGCTGAGGAAAAAATACTATCCATTGAAACGAGACTTTTCAATGAATTAGTTTTAAGTCTGGTCGATTATATAACAGCTATTCAGTTGGATTCAAATCTGATTGCTCAACTAGATTGTTTGCTGTCGTTCACGAAAGTTTCAACCGAAAATAAATATGTTCGTCCCGAAATTACCGATACTGATGTGTTGGAAATTAAACAAGGCAGACATCCCGTTATCGAAAAACAATTGCCGATTGGTGAAACTTACATTGCCAATGATGTGTATCTGGACGGTGAAACACAACAAATTGTTATCATTACCGGTCCGAATATGTCCGGTAAATCTGCTTTATTGCGACAAACAGCGCTTATAACTTTGATGGCGCAAATTGGCTGTTTTGTACCGGTTGAAAGTGCAAAAATTGGTGTTGTAGATAAGATTTTTACCAGGGTAGGAGCGAGTGATAATATTTCGCAGGGCGAATCTACTTTCATGGTGGAAATGAACGAAGCTGCAAGCATTTTGAATAATTTGTCGAATCGAAGTTTGATTCTTTTTGATGAACTTGGTCGTGGAACAAGCACTTACGACGGTATTTCTATTGCTTGGGCTATAGTGGAATATATTCATGAGCATGGAAGTTGCAAAGCGAAAACGCTTTTTGCAACTCATTATCACGAGTTAAATGAAATGGAAAAATCATTTCACCGCATAAAAAACTATAATGTATCGGTTAAAGAAGTAGACAAAAAAGTGATTTTCCTTCGCAAGCTTGTTCGGGGTGGAAGTGAGCATAGTTTTGGTATTCATGTTGCTAAAATGGCTGGAATGCCTCAAAGCATTGTAAAACGCTCGGAACAAATTCTGAAACAATTAGAAACTGATAACCGTCAATCGGGTATTTCAAAACCGGTTGGCGAAATTGCCCAACAGCGTGAAGGATATCAACTCAGTTTCTTTCAATTGGACGATCCGGTGTTGGAGCAGATCAGAGATGAAATTAAAAACCTCGACATAAATAATCTTACTCCAGTGGAAGCATTAAACAAGTTGAATGAAGTGAAAAGAATTATTACCGGGAAATAGTTCTAAATTTTTTGTTGCACACTAATTTTGAGTTTGTGCATAAAAATGTATTTTTTTGAACTACTGATGAATGCATATAAATTTTCATACCCAAAAGATTATAAAAACGCATTTTTTTCGAGGCAGAGAGTAAAAAAAATAGTACTTTTGTGCTTTCTTTTTTTGAGATAAAACTATCAAACAAAATAATATTATTGAAGTATGAAAAAACATAATTTTAGTGCGGGTCCTTCTATTTTACCACGTGAAGTTATCGAAAAAACTGCTCAAGCTGTTTTGGATATTAATGGTTCAGGATTATCTGTATTGGAAATTAGCCATCGTTCCAAAGATTTTCAGGCTGTAATCGACGAAGCAGTTGCACTTTTCAAAGAATTATTGAATATCCCCGAAGGTTATTCGGTGCTTTTCTTGGGAGGTGGAGCAAGTATGCAGTTCTGCATGATCCCGTTTAATCTCCTCGAAAAGAAAGCTGCATTTTTAAATACCGGCGTTTGGGCTAACAAAGCTATGAAAGAAGCCAAAGGCTTTGGTGAAGTTATTGAAGTAGCTTCGTCGAAAGATGCTAATTATACTTTCGTACCAAAAAATTATGTTATTCCGGCTGATGCTGATTATTTCCACATTACTACTAATAATACAATTTATGGAACCGAGATATTGACAGATATTGATTCTCCGGTGCCTTTAATTGCCGATATGTCTTCTGATATTTTCTCACGTCCGTTGGATGTATCTAAATATGGTCTTATTTATGGTGGGGCTCAAAAAAATCTTGCACCTGCCGGATTAGGATTTGTAATTGTAAAAGACGAATTACTTGGTAAGGTATCTCGTTACATTCCTACCATGCTCAATTACAAAACACATATAGCTGAAGGTTCAATGTTTAACACACCTCCGGTATTGCCAATTTATTCGGCCATGGAAACTTTACGTTGGCTGAAAAAGAACGGTGGTTTGGTTGAAATGGAAAAGAAAAACATTGCCAAGGCAGAGTTGCTTTATAATGCGATAGATAACAGCAAAATTTTCATGGGCACTGCAGTGAAAGAAGACCGTTCACGTATGAATGTATGCTTCGTAATGAAACCAGAATATCAGGAGTTGGAGGCTGATTTTCAAAAGTTTGCTTCAGATCGTGGAATGGTTGGAATTAAAGGTCACCGCTCAGTTGGTGGTTTCCGTGCTTCTATTTATAATGCCATGCCGATTGAAAGTGTCCAGGCGCTTGTAGATTGCATGAATGAATTTGAAAAACAACATTAATCTGTCAAATATCGAAAGTCTAAGGTCATATGTCCTTAGACTTTTGTCTTTTGGTCTTAGACATAAAAAATATGAAAGTTTTAATCGCTACTGATAAACCGTTTGCAAAAGTTGCAGTTGACGGAATTCGCACAGAAATAGAAGCAGCCGGTTTCGAATTGGCTTTGCTAGAAAAATATACAGAAAAACAACAATTGCTTGATGCAGTTGTAGATGCTGATGCAATTATTATTCGCAGCGACATTGTTGATGCGGAAGTTATTGCTGTAGCTAAACAATTGAAAATAGTTGTACGTGCAGGAGCTGGTTATGATAATGTAGACCTTGAAGCTGCTACAAAAGCTGGAGTTTGCATAATGAATACGCCCGGACAAAATTCAAATGCAGTTGCAGAATTAGTCTTTGGCTTACTCGTTTTTGCCGTGCGTAATTTCTATAATGGAACTTCAGGTACTGAATTAATGGGCAAAAAACTTGGAATTCATGCGTACGGAAATGTTGGTCGCAATGTGGCTCGTATTGCTAAAGGTTTCGGAATGGAATTGTATGCGTTTGATGCATTTTGTCCTGCCGAAGTAATCGAGAAAGATGGTGTAAAAGCATTGTCGTCGGTTGAAGAGCTTTACAGTGTTTCTGACATTGTATCGTTGCATATTCCTGCAACTGCTGAAACCAAACAGTCTATTAATGCAGCTTTGCTTGCTCGCATGCCAAAAGGTGCGGTACTTGTAAACACAGCTCGCAAAGAGGTTATAAACGAAGCAGAGATGCTGGAGTTTATGGAATCACATCCCGATTTTAAATATGTTACTGATATTGTGCCGGGTAATGATGCAACCATGAAAGAAAAAGTAGGTGGACGTTATTTTACAACCCCCAAAAAAATGGGAGCGCAGACCTCAGAAGCTAATATCAATGCGGGTATTGCAGCTGCAAAACAAATTGTAGGCTTCTTGAAAAACGGTAATGCTCTGTTCAAAGTAAATTAGTCTCGTTTTTATATAATTTAATCACCTCAAAAACTGAATGTTTTTGAGGTGATTTTTATTTTGTATTATTTATGTACAAAAAAATACTATCGAAATTAAATATGAAATGTATTATATCAAGTTGCTTAATATCAGTAAAATAAATAAGTGTAAAGTGAAATTTTATTAGAAAAATTTTCATTTATTGCACATTTAGCGTATCTTTGTGCAGAAATTCAGTTCGTTTGATTAAACATTCTAAAATTTAAAGTGTTAGATAAATGGACTATTAACAAATAAAACATGAGTAACGATTTATTAAAAGGTAAAAGAGGTATTGTATTTGGAGCATTGAACGACATGTCAATTGCTTGGAAAGTTGCAGAACGCGTAGTAGAAGAAGGTGCGATTATCACCTTATCAAATACTCCATTAGCAGTTCGAATGGGAACAACAAACGAGTTGGCTGAAAAGCTTAATGCGAAGCTTATTCCGGCCGATGCTACTAGCGTAGAAGATCTGGAACAGGTTTTTATCCAATCCATGGAAGCTTTAGGAGGAAAAATTGACTTTGTGTTACATTCTATCGGCATGTCTCCAAATGTGCGCAAGAAACGAACTTATGATGATTTGGATTACGATATGCTGAATACTACTTTGGATATTTCAGCTATTTCGTTTCATAAAATGCTTCAGGTTGCAAAGAAAATGGATGCTATAAATGAATATGGCTCGGTGGTGGCCCTTAGTTATATGGCTGCTCAGCGTACTGTTTTTGGATACAATGATATGGCCGATGCCAAATCGATGTTGGAATCTATTGCACGTAGTTTTGGTTATATTTATGGACGTGAACATAATGTACGTGTAAATACTATTTCTCAATCGCCAACCGTTACAACCGCCGGAAGTGGAGTAAAAGGAATAGATGGACTTCTTGATTTTTCAGATCGTATGTCACCTCTTGGAAATGCAACTGCCTCAGATTGTGCGAACTATTGTGTGGTAATGTTTAGTGACCTTACACGCAAAGTAACCATGCAAAATCTTCTTCACGATGGGGGTTTCTCCAGTATGGCAATGAGTTACAGTGCTATGGAACAATACAACAAAAGCTTTGAAGATTTTAAAGACGAGAATGGAAAAATTATTTACGGATAATCAACTTTTTTAAATAAAACAAATACGGAGTGGTCTTTTGATCACTCCGTATTTGTTTTAGGAAAGAACTGTTGGATACCCTCCGATTATTTCGCCGGTCATGACGTCCAAATATACCACATAAAAAACTTCAGGAATAGTCACTACCCATACTACATGCAATTCAATTTTATCCGTTGTTTCAAGTGGATAAATCATATTTGAGAACGAGGCAGTTTCCAGACTCTTAGCTGTAATAGTCATTGGAATGGGTTTTCCGGCAATATCCGCTAAATAAACTACCTTGTTTAAAAGAATCGATTTGGCCTTCTCTTCAGTTACATTCATTTTAGCCGGAATATAAATATAAGGATACCAATTGCCGGAACATGAAATGACTTTGCCATTTGTTATATCGGTATCTATATACGTATTATAGACTTCCAAACCGCTATAATTCTGAAAATCGGTAGTGATATACCATTTAAGACTCCCATCGGAAATGGTGAAAGAATCAATACTTGAAAATGCAATTGCGTCGGTTGACTTAACTCCCAACAGTGTTGTATTTTGTGATATAAAAGACTTTACTACATTGATAGCCTCAGTCCTTGATAAATCAGGAATTCGGGCAGGCCATTGAGCCGGTAAAAGGTTATCAAGGTAACCACAAAAACCAAAATCAGTGATCGAACTGGTAAGATAGGGATTCGCCGTGGCAAACTGTGTTCGCATTTGAGTCAGGGTAGCAGTGTCCAGTTTTTTGTACGTTGTGGGATAACTTGTATCGCTATTTATGGATACCTCATTTTGTCCGCAACTCTGAATGAATATTATGAAAAGTAAAGTCGCAAAATAACTTTCCATTTTAAGTCTGCAGACTCTCTTTAACTTTTTCATAACTTTATGTTGTATAATCCTTTAGTATTTAGCCACATTCCCCATTTTGCCAATAAAAAGTATAACGCCAGTACTTTTTTCGCGAATAACGAAAAGGAAGGGCTTATTGACTCTGAAAACAGGGGTGGGGTGGGCGGAAGTAACGCCAACTTCAATAATTGTTACGGCTGCGGCCTCAGTTCCTTCTTCGTTGACTTCTATATAGGTATCATGAATAATCCTTGAGATCATCAAACTTGCATCCGCAATATTTGTAAAATCAGCCAAATCGGTAAAGGCCAGATTCATCCCCATATTTTTTAGTGGATCGTTGAGTAAAAAATTGTTCTGGGTTTTGAATCGTGGCATATAAACTTCCACTTCTTTTGTCGGCATATTCTGAATCAGATTACTCCATGTATCTGCTGTCATCTGATTTAAAACATCTGTGGTTGTTTTTCCATCAAGCGGCAAAATAACTGTCATCGAAAATGCTTTATTGCCATAAGGCATATCAAGGTATTGGGCATAAGCGTCTTCTGCATAAGCAAATGTATCTCTTTGGAACATCATATTTACTTTCACTTCATTCCCAAGCTCATTGGTGAAATTAGCTTCCGAAGTATTTTTTGTTTCAAATTGTTTCCGCCATATTCCTTTGAAATAAATGGCATTTACTAAAAAAATAACATTGTTTGCATCAATTTTGTCCAGCGGTTTTGTAATCAGATTATTTGTTTTCTTTGCACACCAGTTATTGATGGTGTCCACAGCCCAACTTTGCGAGAAATCCAACTCTTTAATATATGCATTGAAATAATCGGAATTAGTTTTCAAAAAATTAGCTTTTACAGGAAAGCCATTCTTATACCACAATGAATTGGCAATCTTTAATTTGGTTGTCGGATCAATTTCTGGCAAAGTGGATTGCATAATCTGGTAATAACCATTAATATCATCAGGGGTCATTCCACTCATTTTCATGGCAGTTTCCATTTCTGTTTTGGTCTGCCCGTTTGCTCCGTTCCAGGCCATTCCTAATGCAATACTCACACTCAATGGCGAAATAAATACATTTGTTTCGCCCGAAGACGTGATTATATTTCTCAGTAAATCAAAAGCAAATTCATTGTCTTGATTTACACGTTTTTCCATTCCTGCTTTTAGAAGTATTGGTTTAGCATCTACAGGAATTACAATTTTTGGATCGTTTTGATTACTACAACTAATTGTAAAAAAGACGATTAATACGAGTTGAACAAGCTTTTTCATGACAGATTTAAATTTTATTTAAATTGATATCTTAATCCCAAGCTTAACCCAAAAACCACAGGATATTGCGTACGGGCACTAACTGGCTGGTTGTTGTCAAAGAAATAGGAAAACTTTGGTTCGAAATAAATTCCCCAATTTTTCTGAATTTTATATGCTGCACCTGCAGCAGCATTTGCCGACCATTGAAATCCATCGATTCCTGTTTTAATCATAGTTGTAGAAGTCTGATTGTTAATATATTCATTTTGAGTATAGATTGAAACAAGTCCTTTTTCAACCATAGTGCCACCCGAAAGATAAATTTCCCATTTAGGATTACTCCAAAGCTTTACAACGAGGTTTAAAGGTACTCCCAAATAATGCAATTTAAGATTTGCATCCTTCTGTTGAACACCATTATTAGCGAATGTAGAGACTAAGTACGTGTAAACCAATCCAGTTTCAATACCTATTGTTTTGTCAATGCTTTTTCTGATTGTAAAACCAACTGAAAACGGTGGAAGATAAGTTTTCTGTGAATAATCGTTAGCAATCTTGTCATTAAGGTAACTGCCACTGGCTGAAGTCAAACCAGCATATCCATTGTTTGCCATCAAATTACTATTTGAACTGCTTAAATTCATGCCTCCTCCTGTTTCCACTGCTGCAGTCAGCAGCCAGTTTGTTTTATCTTTTGATTTCGCAATTGATTCCTTAATAGTCATTTCAGTTAGACTGTTTGGAATTATTTTTGCAATTTTTTTATCATTTATTGAGTCTTCGCTTTCAGCTGTTGCCTGATTCAAACCCATTTGATTATTTACTTTACCCGTATTTGAATTTATGATTTGGTTATTTTCTGTTGTATCAGGACTGACTTTTTGAATTTGAGCTAACATATTCTCATTAATTGTATTATCCTTTTTTCTCAGAGACTGCTTTTCAATACTTAATTGGAAGTTTTTCGTTTTTACAGTTTCCAACGTTTGTATTATTTGCTGCTTTGCAATATGTTTTAATCGTGGATTTTCTATTTTAAAGTTAGCAGATTTAGACTTTCCAATGAAATCAGTAGAATTTGACGCTATGTGTAATGAAAAAAGCAATGCTAAAGTTGCGACAGCTGCACCTCCGGTTATCAAAAACCAAAGTGGGATTGTTCTTCGTTTCTTTGATTTCAACCGTTCTTCAATTTCGTTCCAGCACTCAGCATCTACCGGCAATTGGTGATTTTCCAGTTTTTGCCTGATAAGCTCGCTAAAAAGATCTTGTTCTTTATTATTTATTTTGTCTTGCATTTTAGTGTCCTGTAAGTAATAATACCTTTTTTTGGAGAATTCTACGTGCCCGCATAAATTGAGACCGAGATGTTTCTTCACTAATATTCAGCGTTTTGGAAATTTCAGCGTGTGTATAACCTTCAATAACATACAGGTTGAATATCGTCCTATAACCATCAGATAATTCTCTTATACAAGTCATTAAATCGTCGTTTGAGATTTTTTCAAGGACCGTTATATCATTATTTTCAATGGTATTGTCATATTCCTCAATGTTCTCACTTTGTTTCAATATATCATTTTGTCTTAAAAATTCAAGCGCAGTATTGATAAAAATCTTTTTTATCCAACCCGCAAATGAACCAGTTTCGGAATAAGTGTCTATTTTGGTAAATAATTTTATAAATCCATCCTGTAAAATATCACGTGCATTTTCTCTGTTATTTGCATAGCGCATGCAAATGCTCATCATAGCAGGTGAATATAAATCGTATAGCTCTTTTTGAGCCCACGATTTTCCCTCTTTACAGCCGGCAATCAATTGTTGTTCGTCAATTATCCGCTTTTTCAATTCCATAATCTAAAAAGTAAGATGAACAAACACATAAAAACGTTGCATTGTTATTTGAATAAATTCATTAATAGTTGTAAAAATACAAAATTAACTTGAAATTTCAAGAAATTGAGGAAAACGAAATTAAACTTTAGGTAAATTGAACTTAAATGATTATAAAAACTCCCATTTTTATAATTAAAAATGGGAGTTCAAAGTATTTTTTTAAGAATTTAAATCATTATTTTAACCATTTATCAAGCCATGCAAAGAATGTTCGTTGCCAAAGAATACCGTTCTGTGGTTGGAGTACCCAGTGATTTTCATCAGGGAAAATCAACATCTCTGCAGGAACGCCACGTAATACAGCTGCGTTAAAAGCTGCCATTCCTTGTGAAGCCAAAATGCGATAATCTTTCTCTCCATGAATAACTAAAATAGGAGTATCCCATTTGTCTACAAATAAATGCGGAGAATTTGCATATGAGCGTTGTGCAATGGCATTCATTTTATCCCAGTATGGACCGCCTAAATCCCAGTTTACAAACCACATTTCTTCAGTTTCCAAGTATTGCTGTGGAAGGTTAAACATACCATCGTGAGCAATAAATGCTTTAAAGCGTTTTTCGTGATGCCCCGCCATCCAATAAACAGAGAATCCACCGTAACTTGCTCCAACACAACCCAATTTATCTTTATTTACAAACGGTTCTTTTGCCATAGCATCAATGGCTGAAAAATAATCTTTCATATTCTGTCCTCCATAATCGCCACTAATCTCTGTAAGCCAATCCATTCCAAATCCGGGTAGCCCTCGGCGATTTGGTGCAACAATGATATAGCCGTTGGCAGCCATTATCTGAAAATTCCATCTGTATGACCAAAATTGGCTTACAGTGGATTGTGGTCCGCCCTCGCAATAAAGTAAAGTTGGGTATTTTTTGGTTTTATCAAAATGTGGTGGATAAATTACCCATGTCAGCATTTGTTTGTGGTCGGTGGTTTCAATCCATCGTTCTTCTACTTTCCCCATTTGAAGTTGAGAAAGAATATCTTTATTTTCGAATGACAATTCTGTTTCGGTGCCGGTTTTTGGATTAATTGAATAAATTTCATCCGGTTTGCTCATAGAGTGTTTTACCCCAATTAACTTGTCTTTTGCTAAAGCAACAAAGGAGTAATCCTGTATTCCTTTTGTGATTTGAGTGAATTTTTTATCAGCTATAGTAACGTTGTATATTTGCGTCAAAGCATGCCAACAGCTGATGAGGTAAATTGACTTACTGTCGGCTGACCATGTTAAACCGGTCGAATTTTGGTCAAAATTAGCAGAAACATCCGTTTTTTCTCCGGTCGAGAGGTTCATAATAAATAATCTGTCTTTGTCGGACTCATAGCCATCATGCTCCATACTTTCCCAAGCCATCCATTTTCCATCGGGCGAAAAAGTGGGATTCTGATCATAGCCCATCATGCCAACTGTTTTGTTTTCGGTTTTCCCTGTTTCTAAGTTGTAAAAATAAATATCCGAATTGGTTGAAAGCGCGTATGCTTTACCGGTCTTTTTGCGGCAAGTATAAGCCACTGTTTTTCCATCAGGGCTCCATGCCAATTGCTCAATTCCTCCAAATGGTTTCATAGGGCTTTCAAACGGTTCACCTTTCAAAACATCTATTTCGTCGTTTATTTTATTATCTTTAAAATTTGCAATAAAAGGGTGTGGCACACTTTGAACCCACTCGTCCCAATGCTTGTACATCAAATCTGTTACGATTACACCACTGGCTTTTGGCAGATCGGGATATTTGTCAACTGTCCGTGCTCCATATTTTACATCAGCAATGAACAATAATTTTGATTCGTCCGGCGAGAATAAAAAATCGGTAATTCCATCTTTCCGATCAGTAATTTGTTTGCGATCAGTACCATCAGCTTTCATAATCCACAACTGCATTGTTCCAGTTTCGGATGATAAAAATGCGATGTGCTCATTGTCTTTCATCCACTTGGCGGCAGCCTCGCGAGTAGCTGTGTGAGTGATTTGTTTTTTGTCAGAACCATCAGTATTCATGACAAAAATTTCTGAATTTCCCGTGTTCTGGTCTATGCTGTAATACGATACACTGTAAAGTACTTTTGTTCCATCAGGCGAAACTTGTGCTCCCGCAACGCGACCAAAAGCCCAAAGAACTTCGGGAGTCATAAGCCCATTCACTATTTTGGGTTGTTGTTTGCCAATGATTGGTTTTTCGTCTTTTGCGCCACACGATGCTGCCATAACGGCTATTGCCATAATACTTGTTTTAATTAATGTTTTCATATTTGCTGATATAATATACCCGTAGTGCATTTAGACCACAAGTGATTTTAGATTGTTGATATTTCTGTTTAATAATTTGTTTATCATTTGAATAACCGTTACAGCGGTGATTTTTGATAGTATTCTTGTTTTATATCCGTCAAAAGACTTAGCGTAGT
>JARLGX010000036.1 GCA_031292575.1 Paludibacter sp. | reverse complement strand
TTGTAATGCGGTCTTAAAAACCAATTTGTTTATCGGAATACAATTCCTCATAGTACAAACGGTGGGATTAAAAAGAAAATCCCACCCACCAGTGACAAACTTTGCTCAGCTAATTATGGACATATCCGGCACGACAGGGGGAACTGTGTCAAACTATCACAAAGTATTGCTTATTTGTCAATTGCGATTTATCCTAACAAAGTTTATTGCTTTTGCAAAACTATAAATGTCGCATTATATTTATCGATAACGCAACTGCCCATTACCCAATATCTATTCGATTCGTAGTAAGCGTATCCAATAACACAAGAAGATATAATAATAGATAAAGCAATTATAAACGTTTTTAAAATCGAGCCTCTATTCTTGTTAGTTATTGTGTTTTCAGGTACTTCAAACTCAGACATTGTTTTTTCATACACTTTCATTGCATCAACATATTCAGAATAGGGTTTACCAACATATTCTTTAAGTTCTGGCATCTTAGGAATTATTTTTTCTCCAATATTATTTTTTGGAATTTTCCAGGATATATTACTCATTTTCATATTCTTCAGTTAACTGTTACTCACTATTTATTAGTCGTTATGGTTGTCTTAGTCGGAATTAAAAGTCGTTTTTCTTATTTTTTCTTCCATAAAAATCTGCGAGGAATTGTCCGCAGAATAAAAGTTCAAAAGTCAGCAAATTCTGTCGTTACAGATTCGTCAAGTCGAGTCACGAAGCGGACAGTTCGTCAAAGATTTTATCCCAAATTGCAGAACTGTCTTTTTTTTCTGCTATAACCCCTAACACTAGTATAAACCCAGTTGAAATTGAATAAACCCAGTTAACTGGGTTTATATCGCATTTATACCCCGTGTTCTTTATTTATAAATTACTGTATTTTAAATACATACAAAATTACTTGAATTTAACACTACTGGGTATATCCAACTTGTTAATTAGTTTAGTTATTGAAGTAATTATTGTTTTTTAATGAAATAAAACCTCAAAGATAATTACATTTTTCTACATTAACAATGAATTGTTTAATTTAATTTTCAATTAAGTGCATGGTGAAAATTTGTTTAGATTAAAACATACCATTATTATGTTTCAGACCGCAAACCGGTCGGAGGCATGCAAGCCGAACAACCGCTTTAGGCGGTTTGTCGGGTGAAAAGAAAAAATCTGCTGCATGGGGAGAATAAACAAAGCGGAGGTCGGTATAATTGCGCTAACAATTATTAAACCGGCTCCGCCTTTTTTTATATAGACTAAAACAGTCATCTGATGACTGTTTGACTGTACTGGATGATGTGTCACCCCACTATCATAGCACTAATCGGTGTACTCCAGGGTCCGGCTTCACCTTTGCGGTTTACCCAGCGCAGCCAGTACCAGGCAGTTTTACCTGCTTTTGAACTATCAAATTTTACTTCAAACGGAGAAGCACTGCATGTTCCCTGAAAATTCATTTCCTCCACGCTTTTAGGAGCTTCGCCATCGACTTTAACGTAAATTTCGCATCCGGTAACGCCCTCGGGCTTGGCATTGCTGTGTGCCGAGGCTTGGTCGTAAAACGAAATGGTATGCTGCAACCGCAAGGAGAAATCGACACTGCCCACAGGCATCGTAGAAGGTGGCGGCACCGGTGTATGGGTGGTTGTACGCACCGTAATGCCCATCCGCACACGGTCGCCATCAGACACTTTGGGGTTGCGTACTAACCATTGTTGCACCGTATCACGAATTTCTTTCGTAAAACCTTCGCCCGCCTCGTTTTTGGTAATCACGTCGGCCGAGGTACGGTTTTGTTTGTTATTAGCTTTTTCATAGGCCGCTGTCCAGCGCGCCTGATTAGCCTTTAAGGAAGTAAGCACTTCTTCGGGCATGCCACTAGTAAGGCCAAGCTCCGTAAGAATGGTAATTAAATTAATCTGCCAAACGTGAAAATCGGCATCTGTTTTTGGAACATAATCAGACATAATTTAAAATTTTAATGGTTAATATAAAGTTTGTAAATCGCTATTTCTTATCTGTTTATCTTTTAGGTGCAAACAATATCATATATTTTGAGAATGTATTCTTAAGCTTTCAGAACATATTCTCGAACTTTCAGAACATATTCTGAGAGTCTCAGAACATATTCTCGACCATTTAGAATATATAATCTAGCATTCAGAATATATAAATTTTGTTCCTGTATATATAATCTTGCTTTCAGGATATATTAATTTTGTTCCCGTATATATAATCTTGCTTTGAGAATATATCCTTAAACTTTACGAGGTTATTCTTAAACTCTCCGGATATATAATCTTGCTTTGGGAATATATTCGCAGAGTAAAATAATATACTCTGAGTCGTAGGGAATATATTCTGAACGCTAGAGAATATATTCTAAAACTTTCAGTAACTATTTATTTTCCGAAATACTGTATGCACAAAACATGATTAGAGTTTATATAAGTTAGTTTTTTATTGACCCCCAAACCCCCAAATGGGGGCTCAAGAGTGATTCTAAGAAAAGAATATCATTAAAGAGAATTTTACATACTTGGTCTTAAAGCCCCCATTTGGGGGTCAATAAAAAACTAACTTATATAATCTCTATTAAATATTTAATCGATCCAAGGGACTTTTTATTTGCTCAAATCCTTTGGTAGCAAAATGTGTGCAAAAAAGTTATGCCTTTGGGCAAGTGAGATCTCACCGAGGTGGAATTGTGAAGTGGATTTAAATATCTACCCGGAACTAATCTACTGTTCGCTACTTTCCGGCAGGTCGGTGGTGGCTCTGAACTCGATTATTTTCAGAAACGTGCGCAGTTCTCCTATCAGTTTTTCTTTTGCCGGCAAGGTATCTTTGCCTCGGGGTTCTTTACTTTTTGTTTTCTGCCGGTTAGCTTGCAATGTTACTATTTCCTGATATATACGGGATAAATGCGTGAAGTAGAGTGTGAGTGACAGGGCGTTGAATGCATCACCAATCGGTTGATCCTCATTCAAGGTGTTGATAAATGCAGTCAACTTATGTCCTTTCGAATAATAGGAAGCATGAACATATCCTTTAAAATGGCGGCGAAACGAACTGCAAACAAAATTGTGTTTTCTGTTTCTAATTCGGGGAAAGCAGCTCGTTTGAGCGATTTGAGATGAAGCATCAAGGCACTTACCAAAGATCTATCAAATGCACTATTAGGTAATGTCTAATTATTATTCGTGAAAATTAGTGTCATTTGTGGTTTAGTGAAACTCTACAATTATTAAAATTCAATTAAAATAATAGATAACAATGATAACTATAAATATTTTCACTAATTTTGCAACTCCAATTAAACCATTGCATGAATAATCCATCTTATAAGTTGACACGAGAACCTATCGGGCGAAAAATGAGTAAAATTGCCAAGATGTACCAGACCAAACTACAGGATAATTTGGTACATCTTGATATTGACCGTTCATTTTACCCATTATTGCTTATTGCCACCGGAAATGGAATTACACAGCAACAATTAGCCGACAAGCTGTTTTGCGACAAAGTACAGGTAGTCCGTATCATCGATTACCTGTCATCAAATGGCTATGTTGAACGCATTCAGAGTACCTGTGATAAACGAAAATACGAATTAGCTGTTACTGAAAAAGCAAACCTGGTTTTAGGCGATATAGATAATGCCCTTGCAAGTGCAAGTAATGTGGCATTTAATTCTTTGTCTGAAAGTCAGATAGAGGAATTGTATGGTATGCTTACAATTATTGAGATGAACTTGTTGGAAGATGGAAAATAATTACGTATTGGACAATGTTGGAGCAATTATATTTTGATTCGCATGAAAGGATATGCGGATGACCCATGGAGAATGCAACAGTACAAAAAAGTAAGTATAAAGAGGTTTAACAATATAGAACAATAAAAACAAAGAATTAAATTCTATACATACTCGCTTATGAAACGAGCATAAATACGGAGATTCACTAATAAAAATGAAAATCTGTTATGCTAGTTCCATGCAACATTTGAACAACAATTATTATCGTATGAAAAAAAAATCGACCCTATGGATTGCCATAGTTATGTTATTGTTAGTAGCTTTCTTTCTAAGACTGGGTTTTACCAAATCTTCCGATAAATCGGGAAGTCGTAATTTAAAAAACAAAACTCAACGAAAAGTGGATGCTGTCGTTGTTAAACCATCGTTACTCATCAATGAAATTACAGTTTCAGGGTCGCTAATGGCTTTCGAAGAAGTCAACTTGATGAACGAAGTGTCAGGAAGAATAGTTTTCATTAATTTGCCTGAAGGTAAATTCGTAAAAAAGGGTACGTTGCTGGTAAAATTGTTCGACGACGATCTACAGGCAACCCTCAAAAAACTTCAATCCGAACTTGCCATTCAACAGGCAATATTTAATCGTCAATCCGAATTGCTCAAAGTAAACGGAATCAGTCAAAACGATTACGACCAAACAGGTTTGCAGGTTAATTCATTAAAAGCCGACATAGATGTTGAAAAAACACTGATTCGTAAAACCGAAGTGAGAGCACCTTTCGATGGTGTTATAGGTCTTCGGTATGTCAGCGTGGGAGCTATCATCACACCTTCCACCTTGTTGGCAACGCTCCGCACCGAAAACAAAATAAAACTGGATTTCAGTGTTCCCGAAAAGTACAGTTCGGTAATCAAAACCGGAATGCAGATTAAATTCAGCATGAACAATACCAACCAGCTATACGATGCTTCTGTAATTGCTACCGAAGAGGGCATTGATATAGGTACCCGAAACCTCAAAGTCAGAGCGTTGGTAAACAGTAAGGGAAAAGATTTATTGCCCGGTTCGTTTGCTAATGTCACTGTACGTTTAAGCGAAAATAAAAATGCATTGGTAATTCCTACACAAGCCATTATCCCGTCCGAAACCGATAAAGCAGTTATTGTTGCCCGCAATGGTAAAGCTCATTTTGTTCCGGTCATATCGGGTATCCGAAAGGCATCGAGCATTGAAATAACACAAGGCATTCAGGTGGGCGACACGGTTATTACGTCAGGTATTCTTTTCCTTAAAGAAGGTTCTAAGTTAATCTATTCATCTGTAACCAAATAACCATGACATTATCTGATCTTGCTTTAAAACGTCCGGTAGGTGCCATCGTATTCAGTCTTATAATAATACTGATGGGTGCTGTAGGGTTTAATTTCCTGGGCGTACGTCTTTATCCGGCCATCGATCCGCCCATTATAACTGTACAGACCAGTTATACCGGTGCCAATGATGATATTATCGAATCGCAAATTACTGAACCGCTCGAAAAAAGTATAAACGGCATTGAAGGTGTGAAGTCTATTTCTTCGCAATCGGCTACCGGACAGAGCACCATTACTGTTGAGTTTAATCTGGGTGCCGACTTGGAAAAAGCTGCCAACGATGTGCGCGATAAAGTGTCGCAGGCAATGAAAAACCTGCCGCAAGATATTGATGCACCGCCAACTGTAACCAAAGCCGATGCCAATAGCGATCCGATTATTTATCTGACTGCCCAGAGTACCACCATGGACGCCATGCAGTTGAGCGATTATGCCGAAAATGTATTGCAGGAAAAATTGCAAACCATCCCGGGGGTAAGTTCCATTGCCATTTACGGTCAACAACGCCCTGCCATGCGACTCTGGTTCGATCCGGCTAAAATGGCTGCTTTCGGTATTACTGCTTCCGATATAAGTGCTGCACTGGTAAAAGAAAATGTTGATGTACCCGGAGGTAAAATACGTGGCAATGCCACCGAGCTTACCATTAAAACTTCGGGTAGATTAGTAACCGAAGCCGATTTTAATAATATGATTATCAAACAAACTAATAATCAGGTTATCAGAATGAGCGATGTTGGCGATGCAATTCTTGGACCGCAGGATGTAGAAGCCGGTGCTAAAATTAATGGTGCTACAGGAGTGGTTATGGTTTTAATTCCATTGCCGGGTGCTAATGACATTCAAATTGCAGATGAGTTTTACAAACGGTTGGATCAGATTAAAAAAAATATGCCCAAAGGTCTGGAACTCAATATCGCCCGCGATAAATCCATTTTTGTCCGCCAATCGGTTAAGGATGTGTTGGAAACACTGCTTATCGCCATTTTTCTGGTAGTAATGATTATATTCCTGTTTTTCAGAAACTGGATCATAGCTTTGCGGCCATTAATTGATATTCCGGTTTCACTTATTGGTACGTTCTTTATCATGTACCTCTTCGGCTTTTCCATTAATGTACTCTCGCTTTTGGGAATTGTGCTCGCTACTGGTTTGGTGGTTGACGATGGTATCGTTGTAACCGAAAATATTTTCAAGCGTATAGAAAAAGGAATGAATAAATGGCAGGCTGCTTTCGAAGGTACCAACGAAATTTTCTTTGCAGTTATTTCTACTTCGCTTACACTGGCTATTGTGTTTATTCCGGTTATATTCCTTCAGGGCTTCACCGGACGGCTATTCCGAGAGTTTGGGATAGTAGTGGCAAGTGCTGTGTTAATTTCAGCTTTCGTATCATTAACGCTAACACCGGTATTAAACGTGTTTTTGGGTGGAACAGGTACGCATCACTCTAAATTTTACGTGGCTTCTGAACCTTTCTTTTTGGGAATGGAAAAGAAATACAGACGATTACTCACATTTTTTATTCAGAATAAATGGTTGTCTTTCGCTATTTTAGGCTTTTGCATCGTGTTGATTTTTTCAATTTCGCGCACATTGAATTCCGAGTTGGCACCTTTGGAGGATCATGGATTTTTTCGGACAGTTATAACAGCGCCCGAAGGTACAGAATCTTCCACAACCCAAAAGTTGATTAATAGAATTGCCAAAATGAGTTACGACAAAATTCCTGAAGCTAAATATACACTGGCTCGATATACCGGTGGTACAAGTGCTAATTCAGGCTTTGTTGTTACTTTCCTTACCGATGCTTCTGAACGAAAAGTAACGCAGGATCAAATTTATAAACGATTGTCGAAAGCTTACGATAGTATTCCCGAAGCGCGTGTTATTGCCAGTCAGGAAGCTACTATTTCAACTTCCAACTCATTTGGGTTACCGGTACAGTTTGTTATACAAAACCTCGACTTCTCTAAGATTGAGAATGTATTGCCTAAATTTATGGAGGAAGCTCAAAATAGTCCGGTATTCAGCAATGTGGATGTAAATTTGAAATTCAATAAACCTGAAGTAAATATCGTGGTCAATCGATTGAAAGCTACAAGTCTGGGCGTAAACGAAAAAGACATATCGGATGCTATGGATTTAGCTTACAGCGGAAGTAGGTACGGTTACTACCTGAATAATAACAAGCAGTATTATGTAATCGGACAAGAAGCTCTTACCGAAAGTAAAACAGTGGCTGATATATCAGAATTGTATGTTCGTGCCAATAATGGTAATATGATACAGTTGGATAACCTGGTAACAATTAAAGAAAACAGTAATCCTCCGGTATTGTATCATTATAACCGCTATAAATCGGCAACTATTTCGGCCAACTTGGCAAGTGGAAAAACATTGGGTGAAGGTATTGCCGAAATGCAGCGAATTGGAAACAAATTGCTCGATCCAACATTCAATACAGCTCTGTCAGGTCCTTCCAGAGATTTTGCCGAAAGCAATTCAAACATCTCATTTGCTTTGATATTGGCTTTACTACTTATTTATTTGATATTGGCCGCTCAGTTCGAAAGTTTCCGCGATCCGTTTATCATCATGCTTACTGTGCCAATGGCCATTGCAGGAGCTATGCTTTCGCTCTGGATTTTTGGTCAAACACTCAATATCTTCTCCGAAATTGGGATGATTCTGCTCATTGGTATTGTAACCAAAAACGGTATTTTGATTGTTGAATTTGCAAATCAGAAACGCAAACTGGGAATGAACAAACGCCTGGCTGCATACGAAGCTGCTTCAGCGCGTTTTCGTCCAATCCTGATGACATCGTTGGCAACTATCTTCGGAGCTTTGCCTATTGCTTTAGCCTTAGGAGCCGGTTCTACCAGTCGTATTCCGTTGGGAATTGTTGTTGTAGGTGGTTTATTTTTCTCTTTAATGCTTACTTTATTTGTAATTCCGGTTACTTATATAGTAATGTCAAGTAACAAAAGCAAAGTAATTAGTTATGAAAAATAAAAAAATATATATAGCTTCAAAAGTGAGATTTATTATTATCCTTTGTTTAATAATGATATTTCCTGTAGCCGAAGCGCAAAAAGTATTATCGTTGGATGATGCAGTCAGCATTGCCCTGAAAAACAATTTTGACATTCTAGTAGCCAAAAACAATGCAAGCATTGACAAAGTGAATAATACTCCAGGAAATGCCGGAATGCTACCAACAGTTGCCGTTACAGGCACCGGAAGCTATGGAATGAGTAATACGGAAACGAAAACTCCACCAAGCATAGTTACTAACTATTCTAATTTAACAAGTACTACACTTAGTGCCGGCGCACAATTAAACTGGAATTTGTTTGATGGAGGTAAGATGTTTGTTACAAAACATAAATTAGCCGAAATTCAGGCTTTGGGGGAAATTCAATTTAAAGATCAGGTGTTGCAAACTTTATTCAATGTTATTGCTGCATATTACGATGTGGTAAGGCAAAAGCAACAATTGAATTCTATCAATGAATCACTGAGTTACAATAAAGACCGGGTAACTATATCGCAAGCCGGTTTCAATGCTGGTTCGGCGCTGAAATCAGATTTGCTTCAGGCTAAAATTGACTTAAATGTAACCACTGAAAATCTTATTAACCAACAGTATGTTATTGATGCCGCATTGAAAACGCTAAATCAATTATTAGGCAAAAAAGCTGATGAAGTTTATGATACAGTCGATTCTATTCCATTGGGTTATGCTCCAGATAAAGCCGATTTGCTTAATAAAATCAACTCGTCAAATACGAGTATTCTAAATTTTCAAAAACAAATTAACATTGCACAATTAGCCCTGAAAGAAAGTCGGAGTTCATATTTGCCTACATTAAGCTTCAGAGCCGGATACTTTGCTTCGCAAACAACCAATTCAGCCGGTTCTACGTTAAGTAGTAGTGCCATTGGACCGCAAGTAGGAGGGACGCTTGCCATTCCGGTTTACAGTGCCGGCGAAACACGGCGAAAAGAAACCGTAGCCAAAATTCAGGCACAATCTGCCGAATACAATCTGCAAAATATTAAATTGCAGGTAAATACCGAATTATTAAATACACTCACTGACTTTGAAAACCAACAGAAATTATTAAACATCGAAACTGATAACAACCAATTGGCTAAAGAAAATATGCAAATCAGCATTGATAGACTCAAGCACGGTCAAACAACTTCGCTCGAAGTTCACATTGCCCAGGAAGATTTTGCATTGTCGAGTACCAGACTCATTAACTTCCGTTACAACCTTAAATTAGCTGAAACAAAACTAAAGCAACTTGTATCGGGGTTGTAAGGGAAAATGTATTTTTATTTTTTTATGAACGGATGTCACTCAATTGTGGCATCTGTTTTTTTATAAAAAGTTGATATATGTGAATATTGTAACAAATTTAAAAAATTATGTAACAGCATGGAAGTGAAAATATATGACCTTTGCCATGTGAAAACATATTCACACATAAAACGTATAAAATGAAAAAGTTAATGTTTTTTGTAGTGTCAGCATCAATGTTGATGTTGTTGACACCAACACTGTCGAAAGCGGAGAATGAAAAAACAGCTGCGACAAATGCAATTGCTAAAACATCAGGATCGACCGAAGCAAATTCTGCATTGGAAGTCCTTAATGCCGAAACTGCTGAGGCAAATGCCGGAACGGTCAGACTAGAAGAAATTAAAGCGATGGATATGTCTTCATTAACTCCTGCTGAAAAGAAAGAATTACGTAAAGAAGTTCACATGATTCAAAATCAACAAGATCGACGTGATAGAGATCAGAATCGTTATGATAATGATGAAGGTCGCAGGCATCGTCATGGTGGTGTAATATTTTTAGGAGGCGGCGGATTACTTATTATCCTGTTGTTGATTTTATTGCTTTAAGCAAAATAAAATCAACAATATTGACACAAAAAAGCCTATCGATTTGTTCGATAGGCTTTTTTGTGTCAATTAATCTCTAAAATTATTCCAGTTCTATCAAAATATCATCCTGCATAACAGCTTCACCTGCTGACACTCTGATACGTTTAATAACACCATTTTTTTCTGATAAGATATTGTTTTCCATTTTCATGGATTCCATTATCAACAGCAGATCACCTTCCTTAACAGTATCACCTTCTTTGGCAACTAACCGTATAATGCTTCCCGGAAGTGGCGCTTTAATTGTATTTGCGCTCGGTTTGTTTGAAGGGGGAGCCGGTGCAGCTTTCGCAGTAATAACATTTTCGCCCGGTTTAGATTGCACATCTTTGCGGACAAGAATCGGTGTTTTCAATGTATTAACTTCTTGTTCCAATCCTACTGCATAAGATTTGCCATTCACTTCAATCTCGGCCTGATTGCCTTCTACTGATTTGACATTCACACTATATGAAGCCCCATCTATTGTAAATTTGAATTTCTTCATAATTATGTTATCTGATATTATTGTTTATACCATAAATTTTTGAACTCCACGGCGAATATCGTCTTTCGATACGTTTAATTGTAATAACATTACTTTCATTATCGTGAACCTCGTCATAAAACAAGTGTAGAGCCATTGCAATTGCAATTACATCGGCCGAAGGGATTTCTTCGGTTGCTTTACCAATTGAAGCTGTCTTGGTAATTTTTCCAAAAAGTTTTTCAAATATCTTCATAGAATTTAATTATAAAGGTATGTTACAATGTTTCTTTGGAGGATTAACCACTTTTTTGGTTTCCAAAGCCTGAAAAGCACGGATAACACGGAAACGGGTATTACGTGGTTCAATAATATCGTCGATATAACCAAATGCTGCTGCCTGATAAGGATTCGCAAATTTATCTTTGTATTCGTTTACTTTTTCACTAATGAATGCAGCTTTTGCTTCTGGATCTGTGATTGCAGCAATTGAGCGTCCTTCCAATACTTCAATAGCTCCAGCAGCACCCATTACAGCAATTTCCGCTGTTGGCCATGCATAGTTGAAATCACCTCGCAATTGTTTACAACTCATTACATCATGAGCACCACCATACGATTTACGAATTGTTACTGTTACTTTTGGTACAGTTGCTTCACCATAGGCAAACATTAACTTAGCACCATGGGTAATAATTCCAGCATATTCTTGACCGGAACCAGGCAAGAACCCTGGAACATCAACAAGAGTTAGTACTGGAATGTTGAATGCATCACAGAAACGAACAAAACGGGCTGCTTTGCGTGAAGCATCGCAGTCGAGCACACCTGCAAGAAAATTAGGTTGATTAGCAACTATTCCGGTTGGAGCCCCATTAAAACGGGCAAAGCCTACAATAATGTTTCGGGCATAATGCTGGTGAATTTCGAGAAATTCGTCATTATCAACAATACCGTGAATAACATCCTTCATATCATAAGGCATATTCGGATTATCCGGTACAATGGAGTTCAATTTATCATCTAACCGAATGATAGGATCAGTATTTTCAAACAAAGGCGGTTCTTCCAAATTATTTTGAGGTAAATAAGAAAGCAATTTGCGAATTAACAACATTCCTTCCTCTTCGTTTTCAGCTTTAAAATGCGAAACTCCTGATTTACGAGAGTGAACATCAGCTCCACCCAAATCTTCAGTTGAAATATCTTCGCCGGTTACCGATTTTACAACCTTTGGTCCGGTTACAAACATATAACTGTTTTCTTTGGTCATAACTACAAAGTCGGTGAGGGCAGGAGAGTAAACAGCTCCACCGGCACATGGACCAAAAATGGCTGAAATTTGAGGAACAACTCCTGAAGCCAGAATATTACGTTCAAATATTTCTGCATAACCGGCAAGTGAAGTAACACCTTCCTGAATACGAGCACCACCCGAATCGTTGATACCAATTATTGGACAACCCATTTTCATAGCCATATCCATAACCTTACAAATTTTGAGTGCCATTGTTTCAGACAACGAACCTCCGAAAACTGTAAAGTCTTGTGCAAATACATATACTGTTCGTCCGTCAACTGTTCCATGACCTATTATTACGCCATCTCCCAGATATTTTTCGTTTTCCAATCCAAAATTGGTACAACGATGAGTTACAAACATGTCTAATTCTTCAAAACTTCCTTCATCCAATAGCATTTCGAGGCGTTCACGGGCTGTAAACTTTCCTTTAGCATGCTGTGAAGCAATCCTTTTAGCACCCCCGCCTAATTTGGCTTGAACGCGTAAATCGATGAGGTTTTTTACCTTTTCTTGATTTTCCATTATTTTTTGTGGTTATAGTTTTTTGATTGTTTATTTATTAGTACAAAATCACGTGTAAGTACCAATCAACCATTAACTGATTAACTAATTATTTATTCGGATCTTCACAAAGTTCTGTCAACACACCGAAAGTCGATTTGGGGTGTAAAAAAGCAATATTTAGACCTTCAGCACCTTTTCTTGGGGTTTTGTCAATTAATGAAACACCCTTATCTGCCACAAAATCCAACGTTTGTTGCAATCCTTCTACAGCAAATGCAACGTGGTGAACTCCTTCGCCTTTCTTTTCCAAAAACTTTCCAACAGGACCTTCAGGATCGGTCGATTCCAGCAATTCAATTTTAGTTTGCCCTACTTTGAAGAATGCAGTTTTTACTTTTTGTTCAGGAACTTCTTCCACTGCGTAACATTTTAATCCTAATACATTTTCGTAGTAAGGGATAGCAGCTTCGAGGCTTTTAACTGCAATGCCTAAATGCTCAATATGAGTTGGTTGCATAAAAAAAATAATTATAATGGTTAGAGAATAAATTTAAAGAATTACACTTTGTCTGAAACTAAAAAATAAGTTCTTAATAAAGCTAAATACGGAAATTTTTCCTTATTTTAATTTCGTGCAAAATTACATTAATTATTCTTCATTATCAACGAAATAGACAATAATTTTTCATCTTTTTTCTTTTTGCTGATTATCAGAAAGATAGGATTAATATACTAAAATCAATCAAAAATGGATTGAAAAAACAAAAGACCGCTCAAATCAGAGCAGTCTTTTATTTATTAATGTAAATTCAAAATTTAATTATTATACCAAATGTTCTAATTGGCTAACGTTTCTAATAATATCTTCATCCGAAAGCGAATAATTTACTAAATCTCCTGCAAGATATTGATCGTAAGCGGTCATATCTACTAATCCATGACCGGAAAGATTAAACAGAATTGTTTTCCCTTTTCCTTCTTCTTTACATTTTAGTGCTTCATTGATTGCAGCTGCAATGGCATGAGCCGATTCAGGTGCAGGAACAATTCCTTCGGTCTGTGCAAATAAAACACCGGCCTTAAACGAGTCTAACTGTTCGATATCAACTGCTTCCATTAGATTGTCTTTCATTAACTGGCTAACAATAGTTCCGGCACCGTGGTAACGGAGTCCACCTGCATGAATATGAGCGGGTGCAAAACTGTGGCCAAGTGTAAACATGGGTAAAAGCGGGGTATAACCAGCTTCATCGCCAAAGTCGTATTCAAATTTACCACGCGTTAACTTAGGACATGAAGAAGGCTCTGCGGCGATAAAACGAGTTTTCTTACCTTCTTTAATGTTTCTTCGCATAAATGGGAACGAAATTCCGCTAAAATTAGAACCTCCACCAAAACAACCAATCACTACATCAGGATATTCTCCTGCCATCTCCATTTGTTTTTCTGCCTCCAAACCAATTACAGTTTGATGTAAAGAAACATGGTTGAGCACACTTCCCAATGTGTATTTACAATTTGGAGTTGACATGGCTAATTCAATTGCTTCAGAAATAGCTGTACCTAAACTTCCCTGATAATTTGGATGATCAGTCAGAATTTGTCTTCCTGCCTTTGTCGACATACTTGGTGATGGAATAACCTGAGCTCCCCATGTTTGCATTAACGAACGGCGATAAGGCTTTTGTTCATAACTGATTTTTACCATATAAACAGCCAATTCCAATCCAAATACTTTTGCTGCAAATGATAAAGCAGTTCCCCATTGTCCGGCACCGGTTTCGGTAGTAATGTTGGTTGTTCCTTCTTTTTTGCAATAATAAGCTTGGGCCAAAGCTGAGTTTAATTTATGTGAACCAACCGGACTAACACTTTCATTTTTAAAGTAGATATGGGCCGGAGTATCTAACGCTTTTTCCAAACTATAAGCACGAACCAGTGGAGTGGGGCGGTAAATTTTATATTGCTCCCGAACTTCTTCAGGAATATCAATCCAGGGATCGGTTTGATTTAATTCCTGATGAGCTAGATCTTTGGCAAACAAGGGATATAAATCTTCTTCTTTCAGGGGTTGTTTCGTGCCGGGATGCAACATGGGCATTGGCTTGTTTTTAAGGTCAGCTACAATATTGTACCATTTTGTTGGTAGTTCATTCTCGGGCAAAAGAAACTTCTTAGTTTTTTCCATGATTTAAAAATTTACAGTAATTATTTATTTCAAATTTATTTCAAAAAAAAATAGCCTGTCGTTCTGATTAAACAACAGGCTTTTATGTTGGGTAATTGTATTTAAAAATTTACAATCAACTAAACCTCATTGTTTGGAATGATAGTTAAAGCAACGCCAATAAAACTTTGAGTTAGTTGTGTTCATATTTTTATAAAGTGTGACAAAGATAAGAACAATTTTGAAAAGGTGAAAAGTATCTATCCTGTTTTTCTGCTAAATTGATACATTTTATTTGCAAAATTGTAAAAATTGATTCAATTGTTCTTTCATTCGATACTTTAAAATAAAAATTGTATTTTTGCATTTGAATAAATATTTTACTAAAAACAGAAAAAGCAATGATACAATCAATGACTGGCTTCGGAAAGGCCACGTGCGAATTTGGAAATAAAAAAATAGTTGTTGAAGTAAAATCACTTAACAGCAAACAATTGGATGTTTCAACGAGAATTTCAGGTCTTTATCGCGAAAAAGATATTGAAATCCGCAATGAACTATCTCAAAAACTTGAACGCGGCAAAATTGATTTATCATTGTATGTCGACAATTCGGGTAAAGAATCTGTAACACAAATAAATCAATCGGTTGTTGAGTCGTATTATCAACAAATCAAAACTTTGTCTGACAATATTGGCATTGATGTTCCGGTCAATTGGTTTGATGTATTGCTTCGTTTACCTGATACCATGAAAACTGAAACAATAGAACTGGATGAAAACGAATGGTTGGAAATTCGCAAAACCATGGCATCAGCTATTGAACAACTTACGATGTTTCGGATACAGGAAGGTAAGTCGTTGGAAGCAGTGTTTAATGACAAAATAGCTCATATTGGTCAGTTGTTGGAAGAAACAGCTCCGTTTGAAGCTGAACGTGTAGAAAAAATAAAAGCTCGTTTGGAAGAAAATCTTCAAGCTTTATCTGATAAAATCGATATTGATAAAAACCGTCTGGAACAAGAACTGATTTTTTATATCGAAAAACTCGATGTAAACGAAGAAAAGGTACGTCTACGCAATCATTTGAACTACTTTATGGAAACCATGCAACACGAAAAATCTCCTGGCAAGAAACTTGGATTTATTGCACAAGAAATAGGCAGGGAAATAAATACGCTGGGGTCTAAGGCAAATAACAGCGAAATGCAGAAAATAGTCGTTCTTATGAAAGATGATTTGGAACAGATAAAAGAGCAAGTATTAAATGTTTTATAAGTGAGAAGTAGCTAGTTTTTAGTCGATAGTAAAGAATAAGTGCTTGATAACACATTTGACTAAAATCTACTAACTACCATCTATAAACTATTATGTCCTAACTACTAACTACCGACTAAAACATGTCCGGCAAATTAATTATATTTTCAGCTCCATCGGGTGCAGGTAAAAGTACCCTTGTACACTATTTATTAACTTGTGGATTCAATATGGAGTTTTCCGTTTCGGCCACAAGTCGTGCGCCAAGAGGAGCCGAAAAAGAGGGGATAGATTACTATTACCTTACACCTGATGAATTCCGACAAAAGATTAATAATCAAGAGTTTTTAGAGTACGAAGAAGTATATTTAAACACATACTACGGTACGCTTCGTAGTGAAGTTGAACGCATTACACAGGCCGGTAAAAACATTGTTTTTGATGTTGATGTGGTAGGTGGACTAAACATCAAAAAAGAATTTGGGAACAGGGCATTAGCTCTTTTTATTGCTCCGCCAAGTGTGGCTGAATTACAAAGACGATTAAATAACCGGGCAACCGATTCGCCTGAAATGATTAAAAAGAGAATTGGAAAAGCTGAATTGGAAATGACCTATGCATCCGATTTTGATTTAGTGATTGTAAACGATGATTTGGAAAAAGCCAAGATGGATGCAGAAAAAGCAATTCGTGAATTTCTGAATAAATAAGCCACCTCTGATTCAAAGGGAATAATAACATTGCCAAAGGCAAATATCTATTAATACTGCCAAAGACAAATAACTTTTAATATGCGAGTTGCACTTTACTTCGGCTCATTTAATCCAATTCATGCAGGCCATCAAAAGTTGGCAGAGTACTTGATTGATAATAAAATAGTTGACGAAGTATGGTTTGTTATATCTCCTTGTAATCCATTAAAAGATCAAAGAGATTTACTTGATGAATATATTCGACTGGATATGTTGGTTTTTGCAATACAAGATAACCCGGAGTTTAAAGCCTGTGATATTGAATTTACAATGCCAATTCCATCATATTCAATAGATACATTGCACGCATTATCAACACAATTTCCTGACTATCAGTTTAAATTAATCATTGGAAGTGATAATGCACTTGTTTTCGATCAATGGAAAGATTATGGGCAAATACTTAAAGAGTACCCTGTGTTAGTTTATCCACGGTTGGGGTATAATTTTGCTGAAGTAGCAGATAAATACCCACAAATGCAATTACTTAATAGTCCTTATTACGAAATCTCATCCAGCCAAATTCGCGATTCCATCGCACTAAAAAAGGATGTAAGCCAATGGCTACATCCTTCTGTATTACAATTTATTAAAGATCATAATCTCTACCAATAGTTTATAGATACGGATTGTTTATTTTCTCATATCCAATCGTTGTTGAAGGACCATGTCCTGAATAAACTACGGTGGAATCGGGTAGGGGAAGTAACTTTTTAGTTATTGATAGTATCAAAGTGGCATAATCTCCTTTAGGCAAGTCTGTTCTGCCGATAGAACCGCGAAATAATACATCTCCTGCAAATAACACACCTTCATGAGCCGAATAAAAAGCCATGCTTCCGGGTGAATGTCCAGGAACATGAATTGCTTTCAAACTTGAATCTCCAAACTTTATTTCTTGATTCTCAAGAATGTATGCACCAAGTGCTTGTGCATCTTCTTCAACCTGAAAACCATATGAACGAGCCTGGACAACTACATTTTCCAATAAGTATTCATCTTCTACACAGGCTTCGGGTTTTAACCCAAAGGTATTGAAGATAAATTTGTTCCCGAATTGATGATCGAGATGCAAGTGAGTATTGATAACCCGCTTTAATGACAGGTTATTATCTTCAATAAATCGTTTTAATATTTGTTTTTCTGTATCTGAAATGCAACCGGCATCAATAAGTACTGCTTCGTTAGTATGGTCGTAAACCAAGTATGTATTTTCCTGAAAAGGATTGAATGTGAATGTTTTAATTGTCATATATTACTGATTATTTAATTATTAGACAGACATTAGCTATCTTCGGGAAGTGATATTAATGGATATTCCATCATTCCTAAAAGGAATAACTATCTATCACTATCGCCTTAAGTAACTATCATTTAAAGTGGTACATATACTGCTTTTTTGGTTTTGAAATATTCTTCTTTAAAAAATTCGCTGACCTCATACAACTCAGCTACATTTTTATAAGGAAGTATTTCGTGATGTAATTCACCGCCTTTCAGACAGATAAGCCCGTTTGGAAGTGCATTTATTTGTTTTTTACTGATATTTTTTTGTGTCAGTTTTACCAAATCACCCAATGGCATAACAGCACGACTAACCACAAAATCAAACTTTCCCTTTTCATCCTGTACTCTCAGGTGTTTCAACGTAATGTTTTTAAGACCGATAGCTGCTGCAACCTCTGTACCTACTTTAATCTTTTTACCGATGGAATCAATCAAAACGAAGTTTGATTCCGGAAAAAGGATTGCTAGTGGAATTCCGGGAAAACCACCACCGGTTCCAACATCCAGAATAGTACTCCCCGGTTGAAAATGAATAATTTCAGCAATAGCTAACGAGTGCAGCACATGATGCTCGTAAAGATTTTCAATGTCTTTACGGGAAATTACATTTATCTTCGAATTCCAATCGAAATACAAGTTGTAAAGCGCTTGAAACTGAGCTTTTTGAGTAGGAGTGAGGCTTGGAAAATATTTAAGTATTTGTTCCATTCTGTTTTATTTATAGTAAGTTGCAAAATTACTAGAAAAAATCAGTATCAGAAAATTGATACTAAGTATTTAAAGAATAGCTTTATAGTTTAATTCAAATATAATTACACATTACTGTATATCAGATAATTACATTTCATTATTTTCGATTTTGATAGACACATTATGAATTATACATTTAAAATATTATCTTTGCGCTCCGTTTCAAGCAAAACTTGTTTGATTTTACATGGATTATTCTAATTAAATAATGGTGTCAGGCGACTGGTTATTCTGATTTTAATCAACTCAATAATTTGTCAATCTGAAACTTGTAACTTAAAAAAATATGAAAGCTTACGTTTTTCCCGGTCAGGGTGCTCAATTTGTAGGAATGGGCAAAGACCTTTACGATCAATCGCCTTTGGCAAAAGAATATTTCGAAAAAGCGAATGAAATTCTTGGTTTCCGCATTACCGATTTAATGTTTGAAGGAACTCCCGAAGATTTAAAACAAACAAAGGTAACTCAACCTGCTGTTTTTCTTCATTCAGTGATTTCAGCTCTTGTGTTGGGTGAAGCCTTTAAACCAGAAATGGTTGCAGGTCATTCATTGGGTGAGTTTTCGGCTCTGGTTGCTGCCGGTGCATTATCGTTTGACGATGGATTGAAACTGGTTTATGCCCGTGCAATGGCCATGCAAAAAGCGTGTGAAAAAGAACCTTCTACCATGGCTGCTGTACTTGGACTGAGCGACGAAGTGGTTGAAGATGTTTGCGAAAGCATTAAAGATCTTGTAGTTGTTCCGGCTAATTATAACTGCCCCGGACAATTAGTTATTTCTGGTTCAATCGAAGGAATTGACAAAGCATGTGAGCTATTGAAAGAAAAAGGGGCAAAACGTGCTTTAAAACTACCTGTAGGAGGTGCATTCCACTCACCATTAATGCAACCTGCCAGTGAAGAATTGCAGGCTGCAATTAATTCCACCACTTTTTCCACTCCGATTTGTCCGGTTTATCAAAATGTAAACGCATATCCTCAAACCGAAGCTGAATCAATCAAACAAAACCTGATTGCACAACTTACAGCTCCGGTACGATGGACTCAAACCGTAAAAAATATGGTGACCGACGGTGCAACTGAGTTTTTTGAACTCGGTCCGGGTGATGTTTTGAAAGGATTGATTAAAAAAATAAGCCCTGAAGCAATTGTTGGGTAATTCATAATTTGCCATACAGTATGCATAATTAAGATGCCTGGAATACGTTCTTCGCATCTTTTTTAATTTACTGACTTACTGCTACATTTTTTTTTGTACTTTTGCTTTCCTATTTTTTTAAACGATACACAAAACAACCAGGGGATTAAAAGAATTATAGCCGGCTTTCATTCTTTTAATTCTAAATTCTTAATTGTTCATTATTAATTACATACATCATGTATAGAACTCATACTTGCGGCGAATTACGCCTTGCCAATGTTGAACAACAAACTACCTTGTCAGGTTGGGTGCAACGTACCCGAAAAATGGGCGGGATGACTTTTGTTGATATTCGCGACCGTTATGGAATTACCCAATTGGTATTTAACCAGGAACTTAATGCAGACTTATTTGAACTGGCTAATAAGCTTGGTCGTGAATTTGTGATTCAGGTAAGCGGAAAAGTTGCCGAACGCAGCAATAAAAATGCGAATATAGAAACAGGTGATATCGAAATACATGTTTCGGAACTCAACGTACTGAATGAGTCGAAAACACCTCCGTTTACTATTGAAGAAAATACCGATGGAGGTGATGATATCCGCATGAAATACCGCTATTTGGATTTGCGCCGGAGCAATGTGCGCCAAAATCTGGAATTACGCCACCGTATCACGTTCGAACTTCGCCGTTTTTTGGATCAAATGAACTTTCTGGAAGTAGAAACGCCTATTTTGATTGGTTCAACGCCCGAAGGTGCACGCGATTTTGTGGTTCCATCGCGCATGAATCCGGGTGAATTCTATGCTTTGCCTCAATCGCCACAGTTATTCAAGCAATTGTTGATGGTTTCGGGCTTCGACCGTTATTTTCAGATTGCCAAGTGCTTCCGCGACGAAGATTTGCGTGCCGACCGTCAGCCTGAGTTTACACAAATTGACTGTGAAATGTCCTTTGTTGAACAGGAAGATGTATTAAACATCTTTGAAGGCATGATGAAACATCTTTTCCGGTTTGTGAAGAATATCGACTTTACCGAACCGTTTCCACGTATGACCTGGGAAGACGGTATGAAATACTATGGGTCGGATAAGCCGGACATTCGCTTCGATATGAAGTTTGTAGAACTGAAAGAAGCTGTTTCGGGACATGATTTTGTTGTTTTCGACAGCGTACCTTATGTGGGAGGCATTTGTGCCACCGGATGTGCCGGATATACCCGCAAACAATTAGACGAATTGACCGACTTTGTGAAACGTCCGCAGATAGGAGCAAAGGGACTGGTTTATATCCGGTGCGAAGCGGATGGAACTTTCAAGTCGTCGGTTGATAAATTCTATTCCAACGATGATTTAAAACACATTGCATCCTTGTTTCAGGCACAAGCCGGCGATTTAATTTTAATTTTGGCCGGTGATAAGCGTAAGACTCAGAAAGCTTTGTGCGAATTGCGCCTTGAGATGGGAGCAAGGTTAGGTTTTAGAAACAAGGACGTGTTTGCACCGCTGTGGATCATTGATTTTCCACTCTTTGAATGGGACGAAGATACGCAACGTTATTACGCTACGCATCATCCGTTTACATCTCCAAACCTTGACGATGTACCGCTGCTGGATACTGATCCGGGACAGGTGCGTGCTACGGCTTACGATATGGTTATTAATGGAGTAGAACTGGGTGGTGGTTCCATTCGTATTCACGACAGTGCATTGCAAAACCGTATGTTTGAATTACTTGGATTTACGCCCGAAAAAGCCGAAGCTCAGTTTGGATTTTTGATGAGTGCGTTCCAATATGGTGCGCCACCTCATGGAGGATTGGCTTTTGGGTTGGACAGACTGGTATCGTTGTTTGCCGGATTGGATAGTATACGCGATTGTATTGCTTTTCCCAAAAACAATTCCGGACGAGACGTTATGGCCGATTCACCATCAACCATCGATCAGGCACAACTGGATGAATTAAACCTGGTGATTGATATCAAAGAGAAAAAGTAAATTTGAAAATAAAGTAGTTTGAAAATGGATTCATTTTCAAATTTATATAACACTACTTGTACCAAAAAAAGCAACAGAAATCTTTTTCTGTTGCTTTTTTTTATTTTTGTTAAATAGGGCAGGGCTTAGCGTTAATTTCAGAAATATATACATTTTAAACCGAGTACAGAAAACAATTTTTCACGTCTGTTCACGGTTGAATGACTCAAGCTCATCAACATATCAGAAAAAAAATACAATACAATCAAAACAAAGTAGTTTTTAAAATGAGTTTTATGAAAAAGATTAAAGTTTTAGTAATTAGTATGATTGCAGTTTCAGCAACAATGAATGTAAAAGCCCAATTTGCCACAGGAGCCGACATTGTCAGTTCATATGTATGGCGTGGAATACCTCAAGATCGACCAATTGTGGGCAATCCCACACTGGGCAGCCCAAACTTTCAACCATTTGTATCATTTACCACCAGTAAGGTTACGCTTGGATCTACGGCTTCTACCAGCTTTCAGGGTAATATAAAAGAAGTTGATTTATACGCTACTTACGCTTTTTCAAGCGCATTTGCATTTACGTTAAACGATTACAATTGGGGATTTACACCGGGAATCAGCTATTTCAACTATGGCAAAGGAACCGATCATATATATGAAGCTACATTAAACTATACAAACACAGCCTTTAGTGCTTCGTTAAATACCATGTTTGCCGGCGCCGACAAGCTATCAAATGGAAATAATGCCTTTTCATCATACCTCGAATTAAACTATCAGCTTACACCTGCTGCCAAAGTTATTTTAGGTGCTGCATTGAATGAGAGTCCGAATATTTATTTTACTTCAGGGTTTGGTATTGTAAATGTTGGTTTAAAAGTAACTAAAGCTATTGACATTACCGATAAATTTAGTTTGCCTGTTTATGGAATTCTGGAAGCAAATCCATATTCAGGAAATATTTATTTTGTTGCTGGTATAACATTGTAAGTAATTTTTTTCTTCAAATGAAAAAGCCACCGTACATAGCTGTATGGTGGCTTTCATTTTTCTAATTGTTTAGGAACAAAGACCGGATTGCAAAGAGGGTATCAAATAAACCAAAGTTTTATACTATACATAATATAAATTATAGGAATTTTTGTATACGTAATTTTGGCCGGTTTGACATTAAATTATATCTATACAATTCTCAGGCAGTCAATATACAGCGGAACGCACAATTAGCACCTAAATCTGTGCAATTAAAACTATGATGTAAATCAAAAATTATATCCTGAAAATATTTAATGTACATAATCTCAGGTGAATTGAAAATCATTGAAACTAAGCTTGTGGAAAATAAATCTGAAAATAAAAGAACTCTAAAAGAGTTTCAATAATTATATCTGATCGCAGTACAAGTAGCAGCTGCGGGCACCGACCCGGGGCGTGTGTGGAGCGATGAAATAATCAGTTATGTGATGTAACCCCCTCTCCTACTCGTTTCTACCGATAAATCCCGACCAACGTGCCGGGATTTTTTGTTTAAATTCATTTTTTGTTCATATTGTTTAAAACTTTTTATCTGTTTTTATTAAGTGAATAAATAAATTTTGTATTTTTGGGGCGGAAAAAGGAGAAATAGAGATATTTTCCCAATTAGGGAATTAAATATTACCTATTATACTAACCGGACAGGTCGCGACCTGTCCAATAATGTAATAGGTAAATAATTAAAACGGATAGGTTGAAAATATGACTAATCCTTTATCTGCGTGAAATAAAATAAATAATTAGAATAATAAATTGAAGACAAAACAGAGCTTATGAAATTAAGAATAAAAAATACAAGTATTACTCTACAGATAATTGGATGGTTACAAATTATAGGCGGAATAACGGGGATTGTTTTAATGGGTTATTTAATGTTGAATTTAGGAACTATCACCGGAATCTTACTCCTATTATTACTAGTTGGTATATTTCTTTATTCATTCTCTATTTATACAGGTAAATGGTTATTGGTAGACAATGATAAAAAGACAGGAATTATTCTTTCAATCATAAATCAATTTGTACAGGTTTTTCAGTTCTGTTTGTTTGGATTTGGGTTTACTTACAGTTCAGGTGTAGAATTAGTAATTGGGATTCAAGGTTTTTCATTAAAATTTAATGCTGCAATAATTACTTCGAATTTCCAGATGACAATACATTCAACCAATATTGGTTTTCTTAAAATAAATCTGATGGCTGTATTAATCCTTATCACTTTGCTTAGTATTCTCAAAGAGTTTAATAATAAAAAAAATGATGTATCTATTGATTCAAACATTGTTGAATTAGACGAAATATAATAATAAAAAACTATACATCATGAAATTTCAATTGACCATCCTGGCAACTATGTTGTCATTAAGTGTTTTCTCACAAATAAAACCGGTTAACTTCAATGATTGTACTGTAGATAAAATGTTTGTTCAGGCAGAAACAAATCCAACATGGAAATGTGATTCTGTAACCATGATTGATTACATGAATAAGCATGTAATTGATAAAGAACTGGCTACAATCATTCAGGGAAGAGTAATCGTAGGAATAATGATTTATGAGAATGGTAAGACTTGTTGTCATGATTTTTTTAACCTGACTAAGTCTGATTTAAATCCTCTGGCATTTAAAGAAGCTGTAAACAATATGCCAAACTGGGCTCCGGCATTGCAAAGCGGTAAACCCATAACTTTTCTCAAACCACAGGTTTTTTATATAAAGAATGGTAAGTTTACAACTAACTAAACTAAGCACAGTTTTGTATAGTAAAACAACCCTTTTCGTTTGATTAAACTGTTGGATAATTTTAAAAAACTATGGTAATAAATCTATTTTCTTCCATTTATCAAGGAGCTGTATGGCAATATATTTCTGAAAATAAAACAGCTTATGGACAACTTACTAGTTCTTTGGTAACGATAATGCTTATTACAGCTCTTGCTTGTTTTATTGTCAGCGAATTAACTCACAATTTGAGCCAGGTTGATAAAATCTGGAGTTTGATGCCAATTGTTTATAGTTATGTCACTTTATCTGCATTTCCTTCATCACCTCGTATCTGGCTCATGTCCACGCTGGTTACGGTATGGGGTATTCGATTAAGTTATAACTTTTATCGCCGCGGAGGCTATAATATTATTCCCTGGAAAGGCGAAGAAGATTACCGTTGGGACATATTGAGGCAAAATCCGAAACTTCAAAAAGGATATCGTATAACATTGTTCAATTTATTGTTTATTTCGTTTTATCAACACTTACTTATTTTACTTTTCTCCACTCCACTTCTTATGGCAGCAAAATATGCTAATGTTAGTTTAACCTTTTTAGATTATCTGGCTGCAACCTTTATGTTCTTTTTTATTGTTATAGAAACCATAGCAGATAATCAACTGCATGATTTTCAAATACAAAAAAGGGGTAAAATTCCTTTCAACGGGAAATTTAGTGATTCTTTGACAAAAGGGTTTCTAACCGAAGGATTGTGGAAATACTCCCGGCATCCTAATTTTGCTGCAGAGCAGACTATTTGGATATGTTTCTATTTTTTTGGAGTTGCTGCTTCGGGTCGATGGATTAACTGGACTTTGATTGGGCCTGCAATGTTGATTCTTTTATTTGCCGGAAGTTCTGAATTTACTGAAAGCATAAGTCTAAAGAAATATCCAACCTATGAAAATTATAAACAAAATGTACCGAAATTTATTCCACTTATTTTCAAAACAAAACGTAAACGAGGATAATGTATAGATGAAGCATTTGGAATTAAGATAAAATAGATAAACCAAACAAATACCTTTTGTTCAATAAAAAATAATCGTTCAGGGCAATCTAATCAGGTTGCCTTGTTTGTTTTTTTAAGAAGGTAAAACACAATGCTGTCTTTTTTGTTATATGGTTTAAAATTGGAAAAGGTTTTCCAATCAGATTATACAAAAAAAAATTAAACGACTACTTTGCTATTTATTTACCGGATAATTTATGGACAGATAAATAGTCGGTTGATTCCTCTGCAAACAATCTCTAAAATCAAATTATAAGTAAATTTTGAAATGAAAAATATTATTATAGTATTGATGCTATGCCTATTAAGTATTCAAGAGCTGTGTGCTGGTCCGCCTTTTAATACCGATGATCCACAACCAGTTGATTTCAGGCATTGGGAGTATTATATTGCATCCATAAATACATTTCGGCCGAATGAAAGTTTAGGTACAAGTCCGCACGTGGAAGTAAATTACGGATTAGTTCCAAACGTTCAGGTTCACCTGATTTTGCCATTGAATTATGATTATACACGGCAAAATGGATTTTCGCTGGGTTATGCCTATACTGAGTTCGGATTGAAATATAGATTTGTGCAGGAAACGGAGAATATTCCTCAAATTGGTACATTTCCTATTTTGGAAATACCAACAATACAGAATAATGCATTTGGAAATGGAAAAACCCAGCTTTTCATTCCGGTGTGGGCACAAAAATCATGGGGAAAGCTGACAACATACGGTGGAGCCGGCTATTGGATAAATCCCGGAACGGGCAATAAAAACTGGCTTTTTAGTGGCTTGGAAGTTCAATATGACTTTACACCTGTAGTTACTCTTGGCGGCGAATTTTATTATCAAACAGCCGATAAAATTGGAAATAAATCAGTTTCGGGGTTTAACATCGGAGGTTCAATGAATGCTTCAGAGAAATTTCATTTTATCTTTTCGGTTGGACATAGCTTAATTAACGACAATTTCACAACTACCTATCTAGGACTGTTGTGGACAATATAATACATAAAACATATGACTTCTACAGAACATAATTATACAAACCAGCTTATTCACGAGAATAGCCCGTATTTACTTCAACATGCGCATAACCCGGTAAATTGGTATCCATGGGGACAGGAAGCGCTAAATAAAGCCCGTAGGGAAAATAAAAATATCCTCATTAGCATTGGTTACGCTGCGTGTCACTGGTGCCACGTGATGGAACACGAATGTTTTGAGGACGAGGAAGTGGCTAAGTATATGAATGAGCACTTTGTAGCTATAAAAGTGGATCGGGAAGAACGACCCGATATTGACCAGATTTATATGACCGCGGTACAATTACTCACCGAACGGGGTGGATGGCCGTTAAACTGCCTTACATTGCCCGACGGACGACCTATTTACGGTGGAACCTATTTCCCCAAAGCGCAATGGCTTGATATGCTTTCGCAGGTCTCGGATTTTATAACTAAAAATCCTGATAAAGCAGAGGAACAAGCCAAATCTCTTACAGAAGGAATCAGAAATAATGAAATGATTTATACGGATGCTATTTCCGAAAAACCGGAAGTAACGCTGACAGATTTGGAAGATACGTTCTATTATTTTAAAAGTAGTTTAGACTTGAAAAACGGAGGATATGTTAATGCCCCGAAGTTTCCAATGCCTGGAAGTCTTATGTTTTTACTCCATTTTTATCATTTAACGGATAACAAAGAAGCCTTGAAAGCTGTGACTACTACCTTGAACAAAATGGCTGCCGGAGGAATTTACGATCAGATTGGCGGTGGGTTTTCCCGCTATTCTACTGATGAAATATGGAAAGTTCCGCATTTCGAAAAAATGCTGTACGATAATGGTCAGCTGGTAAGCTTATATGCTGCCGCTTATCAACAAACTCAGAACCTTACTTACAAAACGGTTGTAGTTGAAACACTCGACTTCATCAATCGTGAATTAACATCTGCCGAAGGTGGTTTTTATTCGTCGTTGGATGCCGACAGCGAAGGCGTGGAAGGTAAATTTTATGTGTGGACTCAATCTGAAATAAAGCAAGTTTTAGGCGAAGATGCTGAGTTAATACAGGATTATTATCATGTTACTGAAAAAGGAAACTGGGAAAAATCATGGAATATTCTTCATAAAACAGGCAATGATACAGATTTTGCTGCAAAACATAATATTACAGAAAGTCAATTGACCGAATACATTAGCAATGCCAAACAAAAATTACTTGCGGAGCGATCAATGCGAGTACGACCGGCCCTGGATGATAAAATTCTCACATCGTGGAATGCGCTTATGCTGAAAGGATATTGTGATGCTTACCGTGCTTTTGATAAGCCGGAATACTTACAAGCGGCACTGAAAAATGCCGGTTTTCTTTGCCGGAATCTCAAATCGACCGATAACGGTTTATTCCGTAATTACAAAAACGGTAAAGCTTCAATTCCAGCTTTTCTGGACGATTATGCGTTTACAATTCAGGCTTTTATTTCGCTTTATCAGGTAACTTTCGATGAGCAATGGATGAAAGAAGCACTACAACTAACTGAATACGCGTTTGCTCATTTTTTCGACTCTACCAGTGGTATGTTTTTTTATACTTCGGATACAGACCCGGAACTCATAGCTCGAAAAATGGAAATATCGGATAATGTAATTCCATCTTCAAACTCCGAGATGGCTAAAAATCTTTTTATTCTAAGCCGTTATTATTATAACGATAGCTTTTCTAAAATTGCTCTCAACATGTTGAACAACGTCCGGGCTCATGCCAAAAATGGCGGCATTTATTATGCTAACTGGGATATTTTATTAGGATGGTTTGCCCGCGAGCCCTTCGAAATAGCTATTGTAGGTGATGATTTTGAATCAAAACGGAAAGAATTTGAAAAACATTATTTGCCTCATGTATTTTTATCCGGAGGAAAGCACGAAAGCGCTTTGCCCCTACTCGAAGGCAAATTGCGCGAAGGTGAAACAACCATTTACGTCTGTCAGAATGAATCGTGCAAGCAACCTGTTCATGACGTAAGTGAGGCGCTGAAGCAGATTTAATTAATTTTTATTTTTGAATAGCTATGGGTATATAGCCTTTGTAGGTTATTTATTCAAATAATGACCCGATTTTAAACTGAAAATATCTACGTCCAACAACTTATCAACAAGCACTGATTTTTAATATCTGCTCACATTCTTTCTGCTACAAAATCTGTTACTTTGTAACGTATGAAAGAAGAAGTCCTCGAAAAACTCAAAACACTGGCTGAATCGGCGAAATATGATGTTTCGTGCTCTTCAAGCGGTACCACACGGAAAAATACTCCGGGTAGTATTGGTAATACAGCAGGATGGGGAATTTGTCATAGCTTCACAGAGGATGGCCGCTGTGTTTCGTTGCTCAAAATTATGCTAACCAATTATTGCATTTACGATTGTGCCTATTGTATAAACCGGCGCAGCAATGATATCCGCCGTGCGACTTTTGCAGTAGACGAATTAGTGGAACTAACCATTGAGTTCTATCGCCGTAACTATATCGAAGGATTGTTTTTGAGTTCGGGCGTGATCAATAATCCCGATTATACCATGGAACGAATGGTACGTGTTATCAAAGAGTTGCGCACAGTACATCGCTTTAACGGATACATTCACATGAAAAGCATTCCGGGTGCCAGTGAACAACTTGTACGTGAAGCTGGTTTATATGCCGATCGCCTGAGCGTTAACATAGAAATACCTACCGATCAAAACCTCAGAATGCTTGCTCCGGATAAAAACCACGAAAGCGTTTTTGCTCCCATGTTGTACATTCAGCAGGGTGTGCTCGAAAGTGCTGAGAACCGTCAGAAACATCGTTCCGCACCACGCTTTGCTCCAGCCGGACAAAGCACCCAAATGATTATAGGAGCCACTGACGATAGCGATAAACTGATTCTAAATACTTCAGCCGCTATGTACCAGCGTCCCAGCATGAAACGGGTTTATTATTCCGGTTATATTCCCGTTAATACTTATGACAACAGGCTTCCTGCACTCAAACAACCACCGTTAGTGCGCGAAAACCGATTATATCAGGCTGATTGGTTGATGCGTTTTTATGGATTTAAGGTGGATGAAATTGTAGACGATAAATCTCCCAATCTTGACCTGGAAATTGACCCTAAATTAGCCTGGGCTTTACGTCATCCTGAACATTTTCCGGTGGATATCAATAAAGCCGATTATGCACAAATACTCCGTATCCCGGGTATAGGTGTAAAATCAGCTAAACTGATAGTTGTTACCCGCCGATATGGCAGATTAAATTCTGAATCACTTAAAAAGATGGGTATTTCTATGAAAAAGGCACAGTATTTTATTACCTGTAACGAATTGGCTGCCTTTAACGTGAACGATACTTCGCCTGAATATGTGCGTCGAATACTCACTGATAAAAAAACTGCTAAAGGAAAAGACAACCATCAACAAATGTCTTTTATATTTCCAGATTAAAGAGAATTTTCCGATTTAAATAGTGCATATTGAACAGATTTGACTTTGCAATCAAATCCTTTTTTACCGCGGTTAAAAACCGCAAAACCAAACAAAAAATGATCATTTTTCGCTACGATAAAACATTCGCTGGCTTGCTCACAGCCGTGTTCGACGCTTATAACCGAAGGACCTTCCCCGACCGTTTATTGAACGAGGAAGAACTCGAGCCGTTGTTTACCGACGAATGTTATACCGTTATCACCGACGAAACAAAATCGGACCGTGTATGGCAAGGATTGCGAAAAAAACTAATGACTGTCAGCTGCAACATGCTAAGGTATGTGTGGCTCTCGGAATTGCCCGGCAGCGACGAACTGATTTTCAGATATATCCGTAAGGCATTCGACAACAAGCATTCTATCGAAATGAATTTTACTGACGATGATGTGTTTAAAATGCGAAATTTGGCAAAGAAAGTAGATAAAGAATGTATGCGACTGATAGAACTGGTACGTTTTCAGAAAGCGGCTGATGATATTTTCTTTGCAACCGTTTCACCTGACCACAATAGTTTACCACTAATAATAGCTCATTTCACTGACCGATTTGCTGACCAGAAATGGATAATCTATGACATAAAGCGTAACTACGGTTATTATTATGATTTGAAAACTGTGACTGAAATGACACTTGACAGTAGTGATCTTTTCCCTGAAGGAAAGCTGGATGAAAAACTAATGGCAGCAGATGAAAAACTGTTTCAGGAACTTTGGAAGGGCTATTTCAAATCAATTACAATCAAAGAACGCATCAACCTGAAACTTCAACGGCAACATTTACCTGAGCGATATTGGAAGTACCTGACAGAAAAACAGTAAGCTTATTTTTCAAACAATTTCTTTAGCAAATCAGGCCGTTTCATGCGATTCAAGTCGCGGATAATTGCATTTTTGTATTCGCTTTTGTACCAGAAAAAGAATTTGCGTTGTTCCAACTTTTCATCTTTGCTTTTGGCCGTAAAAACAGGTTCCAATGTATAGGGATGATAACCCGAATAATAAATTTCGGTGGCGAGAGTCATGGGTGTTGGCGTAAAATCCTGAACCTGTTCCAAGCGGAAATCAAACTTTTTGGTCAGCGCGGCCAAATCGGCCATGTCTTCGTTGTGGCAACCCGGATGGCTGGAAATAAAATATGGTATCAATTGCTGATTCAGCCCGGCTTCGCGGTTTATACGATCGAATTGGGCTTTAAACTTTGCAAAATAATCGAAGCTCGGTTTCCGCATTAGGTTTAATACTTTGTCCGATGTATGTTCGGGTGCAATTTTCAAACGCCCCGATACATGGTTTGTAATTAATTCGTGGGTATACTCAGCGTGACTTTTATTTACATCTTGATTTTCGGTGTCGCTCAACAATATATCATACCGGATACCACTGCCGATAAACGATTTTTTGATTCCCGGAAGTTTATCAACCGACCGGTAAATATCCAGCAATGCACTATGATCGGTATTTAAATTAAAGCAAACTTTAGGGAAAATACAAGATGGTTTGCGGCATTTTCGGCAAATTTCCATATCAATGCCCTTCATTTTGTACATATTAGCTGATGGTCCTCCCAAATCGCTCAGGTAACCTTTAAAATCAGGCATAGCTGTGATTTGCTGTACTTCTTTCAAAATGGATTCTTTGGAGCGCGAAACAATGTGTTTTCCCTGATGCGCTGAAATAGTACAAAAAGTACAACCACCAAAACATCCCCGATGCAAATTTACCGAAAATTTAATCATTTCGTAAGCAGGAATGGCTTTACCTTTGTATTTAGGATGAGGTTGACGCGTGTAGGGTAAATCGTACGATGCATCGATATCTGCTTCTGTCAGAGGTTCGTAAGGTGGATTCACAATTACCCAGCGGTTTCCGGTTTTTTGAACCAGGCGTGCAGCATGGTATTTATTCGATTCCGTTTCAATGTGTTTGAAATTCGATGCGTATTTCTTTTTGTCAATCAGGCATTCTTCATGCGAAACTAACGTAATATTTTTCCATTCACGGAAAGGCAAAATTTCTTTAGCTAAATAAGATGTTTGAGGAATAAATTTAATATCCTGAATTTTTGTTCCACTTTGCAACTGTTTTACTAATTCTACAATCGGCTTCTCTCCCATTCCATATACCAACAAATCTGCTTTGGTATCAACCAGAATGCTTGGCATAAGCTTATCCGACCAATAATCGTAATGCGTAAATCGTCGCAACGAAGCTTCTATTCCACCAATCACGAGCGGAACATCCGGATAAAGTTTTTTAATAATATTGGCGTAAGTAATGGTAGTATAATCCGGTCGCATACCTGATTTGCCATCAGGTGTATAAGCATCGTCCGACCTCAGACGCTTATTGGCAGTATAATGATTGACCATCGAATCCATATTTCCCGCCGAAATGGCAAAAAACAAGCGTGGACGGCCCATTTTCTTAAAATCGCGCAAGTCATCACGCCAGTTAGGTTGTGGCACAATGGCAACCCGCAATCCCTGTGCTTCTAACATGCGACCAATAACCGCTCCGGCAAACGCTGGATGATCAATATACGCATCGCCGCTAAAAAGCACCACGTCCACTTCGTCCCAACCACGCAATTCGAGTTCTTTTTTGGTAGTAGGTAGAAAATCGGTCAGTTGATATATCGATTGCATAAAGTTTTTGCGGATTAAACGCTTTTATGTAGATTTAGTTCAACGCTAGCGCTTAACTGCACAAAGGTAAGTAAATTATCCTTTTCAAGGTCAGATTTATTAGTCCGGCCTTTTTAAAAACAGTAAGAGGGTGTCTTTACGGCACCCTCTTTTTGAACATAGAATAAAATGTGAATATCTTTGTATACTGATTAAAAACACCTTGAGTTTGATTTGGATATGTTTAATTAAGTCAGTTATTAGCTTGCTTAATTCTGCTGTGTCTTTCCGTTTCTGATTAACTTTCCAAACAGTTTTACCTGTTTTTCAAATTACTCCTACACCGGTTAGGAAATAGCAGTCCTATCTGTCTTTGAATTGTTTTTTACGTTACTAAATCAAGCTAATTGTATGCAGCTTTTTTACAAAGCTACTTGTTAACAATCTCCTGATTGTATCAGGCTTCAATTTTAAATGATTTCTCATTTAATTTTCAAAACCGATAGTGCAAAGTATGTGTTTCAACTTATCATCCTTTTACAGATTTACACGGAATCACTTCATTTCAAAGAGCTCAAATCATCAGTCAATAGAAATTGAAGTTCTGCATATATACTTTCATTGTTAACCAATGGAACTACTTTTGGATGAATTTCTGTACGTTATCATTATGACGTTCAAGGTTTATCCTTCGAATCCGGTTAATGGCTGTGTCTTTGCAGATACGCCATTAAGGCTGAATTACCCTGAAAATCTTTTCATCGCTGACGCTTTTTACGGTTTCGCAATTGTGAATGGAAATCATCCGCATTTGCTACCCGAGAATTTGTGCTCAGTTTCATACCGGTTAAATGTCTGTCCCTTTTTGTGTGGATTTTGGTTTCTCGGCTGTCCCTGGATCAAATTTTTAGCATTCAGTTTCGCTGATTTCGTTAGCTTCATCTTTATAGTACAATCCTAATATTGCTATTAAGTTTATACCTATACAGCTTTTTTACATTTGACTGTTTTACTCTGTTGGTATTATTACCAAAAAATAAAATTCGTTCAATTATAAACTCATTTGTATAATAAATACTGAACTGCCGCGACTTTTAATTTTTTTGTACTGCTCGCCCGAAACTGTTGGTCACAAGTTCGAAAACATTGCTGTTTTTCTACTTTTGTGGCCGGAAACGAATATATGTAACAAATTACTTGTATAAAATTTCCATTCCGACTACCCGGCTTTCCTGTCTGAGAGACAGGGTTACGTTTTATTCAAACGCACCATAATTATATTTAGAGAGTCTAATCCACAGGTGAATCTGTTTTTGCCAGAGACCGTAAAACTATCAGCATTGCTATACATCTCATTGCAAACTTGCGTAAACAATAACGGAGATAACTTGTATTAATAGTCAGTTCGTTCTTTACATAAAACAAAATTGCAGCTCTGAATTTGGAGTTCAATTATTTAACTATTGACTTTTTTTGATGTATCAGTATTTCAAAGAGCGTTTCAACATATCATTTCATGCTTGAGTCGAAACTCATGTTGCAAATATAATGCATTGAACATTCGATTTGCAAGTATTTCATCCTGTTGTTATAAACAACATTTCAACACTGGTTATGAACAGGATAATAAACTGATTATCAAAATGCTTTAACTCGAACTGTTGATAACCTCCCTTTCGAATTGTGATTATCCATCATTAATTTCTCAAAATAATATTCATACTGGTTGGTATTGATGATTATGAAGAAAAAATATCCTGTTTTTCTAAATGGCCTGTCCGCCCGAAACTTCTATGCGTTGTCCGTTAATCCAATATGCGTCTTCTGTACATAAGAATGCAACCACACCACCAATATCATCCGGTAAACCTACACGACCTAAAGCTGTTAAACTTGCAATATGTGCATTGATCTCTTTATTATCACGGGTACGACCACCGCCAAAATCAGTTTCGATAGCACCCGGTGCAATCACATTAACGCGAATTTTTCTTGCGCCTAATTCTTTAGCCAAATAACGGGTAAGAGTTTCTACAGCAGCTTTCATGGAACCATAAACCGAAGAACCGGGCATTATGATTCGTGTAAGTCCCGATGAAATATTGACAATTCCACCACCATCATTCATAAACGGCAATGCTTTTTGTGTAAGGAAAAACACACCTTTGTAGTGAATGTTGAATATGGCATCCATTTGTTCTTCGGTAGTTTCTGTTGCCAATGCATATAAACCTGTTCCGGCATTGTTGATCAGAAAATCAAAGTTCGGGCTTCCTGTTTGTGTCTGTAACTCTTCTGTTACTTGTTTAATAAACTTATCAAACAAGTTGATGTTGCTTGTATCTAACTGAAAAGCAAATGCCTTTTGTCCGAGCGATTGAATTTCTGCAACAACCTTATCAGCTGCTTCTTTATTGTTGTTGTATGTCAATACCACGTCAATTCCTTTCTTGGCAAGTGCCAACGCCATGTTTTTTCCCAATCCACGGCTACCGCCGGTAACTACAGCAATTTTATTTTTTGTACTCATATTAATTTTTATTGAATTTGTTTGTGATAATGATTATGTTTGTGATAATAGCCGGGAGCAAATTCTTTTACAAATCTTTACCAGGCTGTTTCTCCTTCTTCGCTATAAAACTTCCCTGTCGGACCGTTATTTTCTAAGGTTGCATATTTCACAATCAAGCTTGCGCTTTGTGCAACCGACTTTGTTCCTCTATGCTGATTAAAGTCGGTTTCTGTATAACCCGGATTAATACTATTTATTTTGAAATCTGTGTCCTTGAATTCATACGCTAACATAACGGTAAAAGCATTCAAGGCTGCTTTGGAAGAACAATATGCTGTTAGTTTGAAATCATAAAACTCCCAATCCGGATTACTGTGAGATGTCAAAGACCCCAAATCACTTGAAACGTTGACTATTCTTGGCTCATCTGATTTTTTTAAAAGACTCATAAATTGCTGAGTGGTTTGAATCACTCCAAAAAAGTTAGTTTCAAAAACCCTCCGTACATTTTCAAGTTCAATGCCAGAAGCGTTTTGAGGTCTCTCTCCGCTAATACCCGCATTATTTATTAAAACATCCAATACCTCAATCTTGGTTTCCAGTTCTTGTTTTGCTTGTTTTATGGAATTAATATCTGTTACATCCAGCTCAATCAATTCAACAGTTGAAATTCCTGCATCCTTCAGCTTAGTTATAGCATCCAATCCTTTTGCTTTGTCTCTGCTACCCAAAAAAACAAAATAACCCAGTTGTGCCAGTTGTTTTGCGGTTTCAAAGCCAATTCCTTTGTTGGCTCCTGTTATCAATACTGTTTTCATTTAAATTTTAAGTTATTATTGATTATAAACTGCTGCAAATTCTTTTGCATACTCTGCCAGTTTTACTTTGCCCAATGTGGGGCGGTTACGATAATAATCTTCATACAAAGCTCCGTTATTCATACCTGCATTCATCTCCACCATACCTGCTGCAACTTTTGGGTTCATTCCTGTGGATAGCATACCATTGAGCAGCTGTTCATCAGTAATAACCACCCATTTCAAATCAGGCTTTCCGATAGCTGCCCCTAACAGGCTTGCCAGTTCGTTACAGCTTATTTCATCGCTTGCCACATAACGCACTTTTCTACCCTCAAACGGTGTTACGAGTTCTTCGGCAACCGCTGCCGCAATGTCAATGGGAGAAACCCAGGGCTTTATGCTATCTCCACCATAGTTTGTGGCAATAACTCCCTGAGTTTTTATCGTGTTTATAAAGCCAAGTAAATTGTAGTAGAAACCAACGGGGCGCATAAAAGTAATAGACACGTCCGAGGGCAATGTTTGCAGAATATTCTCCACATTGTAATGAAAAGCCAGAAGTCCATTGCCTTTATCGGTATGAGCACCAATGCTGCTGAGATGCACCACACGTTTTACGCCCGACAGTTCAATGGCTTGTTTGTAATTATTGCCAATCTTGCTAATAGCACCAATGATATCAAGATTTTGGTCAAAGAACCCGCGAGGACCCATTGTTTCCATAACATAAACTGCCTCTGCGCCTTTGAAACTGGCTGTCAGAAAATCAGCGTCTTCCATTGTGCCAATAGCAGCCAATGCGCCCAATGCTTCAATGTCTTTCTGTCTTTCAGGATTACTGCTGATAACCGTAACCTGATGTCCTTTTTGTACTAACTCTTTTGTTAGTGGTTTGCTGATGTTCCCTAAAGAACCTGTTATTGTAATTTTCATTTTTCTGTTTTTTTATAGCTTTTTCTGTTTCAAATCTTATTTCCACCCACCACCCAAACTGCGGTACAAGGCGATAACGGCTTGCAATTGTTGTACTTTATCACTTACGTTATTCAACTGAGCTGCTAAAAGACTCTGTTCGGATGTCAGCACATCGGTGTAGTTGGTATTGGCTGAGTATTTGAGGAGTTCTTTGGTATAATCAACCGATTTCTGCAAAAAGTCAATTTGTTTCTCACGTATTTTGATTTTATCGCTTGCAGTCTGGTAATTATATAACGCGTTTGAAACTTCCTGACCGGCATTCAGCAGCGTCTTCTTAAAACTGTCCAACGCTTCTTCTTCCTGTGCTTTAGCAACGTCTAAGCGTTGCTTGTTCAATCCATGATTAAAGACAGGCTGGATTAATCCGCCCAAAATACTCCCAAAGATTGAGGCTGGATTAAATAAGTTTGATATATTCCCATTTGCAAATCCTCCATCGGCGGTAATGGTGAGCGAAGGATAAAAATATGTTCGGGCAACTTTAGTCAATTCAAAGTTATAGCGCAACTGATATTCAGCTTCCATCACATCAGGGCGGTTGGCTAACAATTGCAACGGAACTCCGGTTTGTAAGCCAGTCCAAGTTTGTTGCTGGTTTAAACTGTCTCTTTCAATTGATCCCGGTTTCCTTCCTAATAAAATGCTCAGCGAATTTTCGGTTGTTCGTATATTCTGAAGCAAATCCGGTATAGTAACTTCTACAGAATACCGGTTGGCTTCGCTTTGAACCACCGCAGCACCTGTTACCACATCGCTTTGCTTTAATTTCTTCATAATTTCAACATCAAGCTTCCTGTTTTCAACTGTTTTCCGGGTTACTTGCAGCTGCGCATCAAGAGCCTGCAATGCAATATAATTCGATGCAATATCAGCCACCAATTGGGTTTGTACAGCTTTTTTATATGCTTGGCTTTGTAAAAGCGCCGCCAGTGCCGCCTTTTTTGAATTTCTGAATTTGCCCCAAATGTCAACTTCCCAACCCGAAGTACCATAAAGCTGATATAAAGTAGAAGTGCCGGATATATTACTGGTATTTGCAACAGGAGCACTTGCATTCACGGCTAATGTCGGGAAAAACGCTGCTTTACTTTGGCGCAGGTTGGCTTCTGATTCTTTTATGCGACTGGTGGCAATCCTCAAATCAAGGTTATTATCAATACCTTCCTGAATTAAACGTTGCAACAAAGTATCCCTGAACATTTGTTTCCAGGGAACATTTCCAATTGACGTAGTATCGGTGGCATTTCCATCACGATATAATGCTTTATCGACTATACCAACGGGGCGTTTATACTGCTCAGTCAATTTGCATGAAACCAATATCGTGCTCACCAACAAAATAATCCAAAGGGATTTATTTGCATTTATTTTCTGTTTCATTCTCCAATTATTTTTCTACAATTCTGAATTTGTTCTGGAAAAATTAAATCAATCGCTTATTTCAAGATTCTTGTTTTCAGATTCTTCATCCACTACTTTATTGGGTTTGAACTTTTCCTGCAACGTTTCAAATATTACAAATAAAGGTGGAATTACAAACACGGCTAATAAAGTGCCAAATAACATTCCTCCGATGGCACCGGTTCCAATGGATCTGTTCCCGTAAGAACCTATACCTGAAGCAAACATCAACGGTGTCAGTCCGAATACAAATGCAAACGAGGTCATTAAGATTGGGCGTAACCTGACTTTTGCCCCTTCAACTGCCGCATCGAGTATAGACATGCCTTTCTGCCTTCGTTCCTGGGCAAATGTTACAATCAGAATAGCATTCTTTGAAAGTAAACCGATAAGCATAATCACCGAAATCTGCACATAAATATTGTAATCCAACCCGAATAATTTGACAAATACAAATACCCCTGACAAACCTACCGGTAACGACAACAGTACTGCAAGAGGCAACAGGTAACTTTCATACAATGCGCTCAGTAAAAGGTACACAAACAGCAAGCTTAAAATAAATACATACAACGTTTGTGAACCGCTGTTTTCTTCTTCACGGCTAATTCCCGAATATTCATATCCGTACCCTACTGGCAATGTTTTGTCTGCCACTTCTTTGATGGCTACTAATGATTGCCCTGTGGTGTAACCCGGTTTAGGCGACCCTGTTACCGATATGGACGAGAACAGGTTAAACCGCGTAATACTTTCGGGTCCGTAAACCCGTTTCAGGGAAATAAACTCATTGATGGGTGCCATGACACCCGAACTTGTTCTGACTCCAATCTTATCAAGACCCGCCGGACTGGCACGATAAAGCGTGTCGGCCTGTAAAATAACCTGATATTGCTGACCGAATTCATTGAAATTGGAAATATACGAACTACCGTAAAATACCGACATGGCATTTAAAACATCCGATACCGAAACACCAGCATCTTTACACTTTGCCACATTGACCTCCAACCTGTATTGCGGATTGTTAGGATTGTATGATGTAGCTGCATATTGTATTTCAGGGCGTTTATTCAACGCAGCTAAAAATGTTTGGGCGACTTTGTAAAACTCGGCCGGAGTGCGACCTTCTTTGTCCTGCAAGTCAAACGTAAACCCACCACTAACACCAAAACCGGTAATGGTTGGCAATGACATAAATCGGATATCAGCTCCCCTTATTTTCGAGGTCTTTTTCATAAGTGTTTGAATCACATCATTGTTACTGACTCCCGGACGCTCTCCCCAGGGTTTTAGCCTTAATACCACCATGCCGTAGGCACTTCCGCTGCCATTGATAATATTTCGCCCAATAATGCGCAGGGAATGCTGTACCTGAGGAATTGATCCCGAAATCTTATCTACTTCTGCCGTTATAGCACTTACACGTTCCAGCGTTGAAGCAGGTGGCAACGTTACATTAATAAAAATAGTGCCCATATCTTCATTCGGAACAAAACTGGATGGCGTTGTCTTCGTCAGGAAATAATAGCCACCACTAAAAACAGCTACTATCAGCAGAACCAACCATCTTTTAGAATCAAGGAAACGTACTACTTCTACATACTTATTTTTGACAACTTCATATCCGGCATCAAATGCGGTGCCGTATCGTTTTAAAAAGGTTTGTTTTTTATGTTTCTCTTCCGCGTTTGGCGGTCTTAAAACCAATGCTGCCAATGAAGGGCTAAGTGTCAGCGCATTGACAGCAGATATCAAAATAGCTATGGAAAGTGTAATGCCAAATTGTTTGTAAAACACTCCCACCGATCCGGTTACAAATGTTACCGGTATAAACACCGAAGCCATTATCAACGTAATAGATACAATGGCACCGGCAATTTCACTCATGGCAACTATGGCTGCCTGGCGGGGTGATTTATATCCTCCTTCAAGTTTTGTGTGAACTGCTTCCACCACCACAATGGCATCATCCACCACAATACCGATGGCCAGAACCAGTGCAAATAAGGTCAACAAGTTAATACTTAATCCAAACAGGTATAAGAAGAAGAAAGTACCGACTATTGCTACAGGCACCGAAATACCGTGAATCAGTGTAGAACGGAAATCGTGCAGGAAAATTAATATAACCAGAAACACTAATAGGAAACATTCAATCAGCGTATGTATTACCTTATCGATGGAAGCATCCAAAAACTGATTGACATCCACCAGGTATGTATATTTTATTCCTTTTGGAAATGATAAAGCTGCTTTTTCAATTACTTTCTTGGATTCGTTTACCACATCCCTGGCATTACTTCCGGGAGCCTGACTGATGGCAATGCCCAATGATTTATGTCCATCCGTTATAGTCGACCCGGCGTAGGTTTGTTGCCCCAATTCTATCCGGGCAATGTCCTTCAACCGAAGGTAATGGCCTTGACCGGTCGACTTAATAATAATATTGCCAAATTCCTCGGGTGTTTCCAATCGGCCTTTGTAGGTAATTATATATTGGAAACTCTGATTATCGTTATCCCCGAATTGTCCCGGAGCTGCGTCCTGATTTTGTTCGTTGACTGCAGCGGTGACATCGGCGGCAGTGATTCCATAAACCGACATGATATCAGGCTTCAGCCATACACGCATGGAGTAGGTCATTATCGGACCAAATACATTGGCTGCTCCTACGCCATTCACACGTTGAAGTTGAGGAATTACATTGATAGCGGCGTAATTTTGCAGGAATTTTTCATCGTAGGCAGGATTCACACTGTAGATGGACAAAATCAGCAGGTTACTGCTTTGTTGCTTTCGAACTGTAACACCGGTTTTTATTACATCCTGTGGCAATAAGCTGGTGGCTGATGCTACCCTGTTCTGCACATCTACAGCTGCCTGATTGGGATCGGTTCCAACGGCAAAATAAACACTGATAGATGCCGAACCTGAATTTGTGGCAGTAGAGGTAATGTAAGTCATGCCCTGCACACCATTAATCTGTTGCTCTAAAGGTACAATCACACTTTTTAGTACCACGTCGGCATTTGCACCCGGAAATGTTGCTGATACCTGAACAGTCGGAGGCGATATATCCGGATATTGTGCAATTGGCAATTTTACAAGACCCAGTACTCCAAGCAAAACAATCAATACCGAGATAACGGTACTCAATACAGGACGTTCTATGAATCGTTTAAGCATACTTTACCGGATTTATTTATTTTGAAGTTGGCTATAAATACTATCAGCTTTTACATAATCGGGGGTAATCAATGTACTATCTTTTAAATTGGTGGCGTTTAATACCACTTTATCCCCATTTTTTAACCCATTGGTTACAATCAAAAACTGACCATCATTCGTTGGTTTGGATTCAATAGCCCTGCTTATAACCCTGTTACCTTCGATAAGTGCATACACAAAACGTTTGTCCTGCAAATCGTACGTGGCACTCTGAGGAACCAGCAACGCATCATTCTTTGTTTGATTCAATCGTACCACTGCACTTGCCCCGCTGTGGATAATGCCCAGTGGGTTTGGAAATATGGCTTTAAAACTGGCTGTTCCTGTTTCGGTGCTGATTAATCCGCTTGCCGTTTCGAGTTTCCCTTTTTCGGGATAAATTGTGCCGTCAGCCAACAGCAGACTTACAGCTTGCATATGGCTCAGTTTTTCCTGAATGGTGTTACCCGGAACATTGTTCATAAACGAAAGAAGCTCTTTTTCATTCCACGAAAAATAAGCGAATACATTGCCGGTATTTGCCAGTATAGTAAGCGGATTGGGAGAAGTACTGCTAACTAATGCACCAATTTTGTACGGAATGGAACCGATAATCCCATTCTGCGGACTACGAAGGGTGGTATATCCCAGGTTGGTCTTTGCATTGGCTAAGGTGGCATAAGCCTGAGCCAGGGCAGCTTCTTTTGATTGTAATGAGTATTGGGCCGACTCTAATTCAAATTTACTCACAATTTCTTTCTCCACCAGCGGCCTCACTTTTTCCACATTCATTTTGGCGGTATTTACATCGGCCAGAGCTATTTTAATGGCTGCATTGGCGGTAACAACAGCCTGTTCGAACAATGGGTTTTGTATTTTGAAAAGGATTTGTCCCTTTTTTACTGTGGCACCTTCAGCCACAGCAATCGATTCGAGGTAACCATCCACCATGGGTCTTATTTCAACGATATTTTCGCCCTGCATCGTAGCGGGAAAATCGCTGTATGTTGTTATGGTCCGGGGTTGTAATGTCAGCACGGAATAATCTTTCGGTGGATCGGTTTTTACCTGTTTTTTTTCGCTGCACGAATAGAAAAGCAGTATTATAAAAAAACCAGCCAAAATGGACTTCCGGCTGCTACTAAGAAATGCTGTAAGATGCTTTCGTAAGTGGATGAAAAAAAGTGCAATTGTCACTAAAATGATTGGAATTGAAACCATAATCTTTGTTTTTGATCTAAAAGTGTAACATATTCAACGAATTATCTCTATAGTTCAATGCCACACTTCTAACCTCTTTCGCGATTGTGTTGCATTATTCTGTCATTTTATGTTGTAAAACAACTTTAGGGCAAAAATGCTTTTGTAATTCTCTAAAATAAACCAACTATAACTATTATTTGTTATTTTGACATTTAAGCATACCGTTGCAAATTCAAAAACCCTTTAGGAAATACAGGGGGATTTATAAATTGATTTTCAATTTCGAGTTTACCATGGGAAAGCCAGAAATGATACTTGTAATTCACCTATTTTTTTATAGCCTGTTGTATTCATGTGGATAGGATCCTTATAATACAAATTTTTATTATAGATATTATATCCGCCTAAAGAATATTGATCGAGAACCGGTATACCATGAAGCTCACAAACTTTTTTTTGTATTTCAACATATTGGCTTAACCCCTGAGTATAAAATGGATCATATCCTCCCCTGTCATTAAAGGCTTTACTTGAGGTAAATAAGTATATAATGGCACGGGGATTTATCTCATAAATCTTTTTTATACAGTAGTTAATTCCGCCGGCTTGGGTTGTCAACTTATTTTTATCATAGCCATCAAACTCTGTATAATCAGTATAGCAACCAACATCTCTATGATTTGTATAATCATTTGTTGAAGCCCAAAGAATATAAATATCAAACACACCGGCTTCATCCACTTGTTGTTGAAAAGATTTTCCTTGTAATGAAGAAAAGCCTGCTCCCGAAACTCCAAAATTAGTAACAGTTACTCCCAGGTATTTTTTCCAGATAATTTTTGCACTATCACTTTCAGGAATTACCGAAACTGAACCGCCAAATACGGCTATAGACTTTCCATAATTGGAAGATTCGCTAAAAGATAAGGTTCCTGGCCTGTTTTGTGCAAAAGCACCACTTGAAAATAAATAAAACAAAATAATCACATAATTCTTGCTTATCTTCATAGTAAGGGATATTTAATGTTTAGTTTTAGTTACTCGTTCTTCGAACCTTGACAATAAGGACTTAGTTTATGGGCATTTGGCGGTTTGTATAAGCTATCGGGACTACTTCACGTCAGTCAGCCTGAAATGAGCTGTTACAACAAATGTTTCTTTGTGGTCTGTCTTGCCACAAAAAGCAAGTAGTCCAATTTGAAGTCCGGCATATTTTGTCCTAAATTTCCAAATGTAGTTTTGAAGTTTCTTTAAAGGTCCTTGGGTCATTCGTTTGTTCTGCAAGATATAAGTTATTAAACAACCTTCAGTACAAACGCTTTTGGAATTTCTATAAATAAACTAACTATAACTATTATTCATTATTTTGGCATTTAAACACACACATAGTAAAGTTGGCTTTAAAATTCGGTTATTACCATTTGAAGATTAAAAAAAACCTATGGGTTTACTCTTGATATAAACTGTTTCAATCAAATGCACTAAAGGTTTAGTTCAATATAACTATAAAAAATCCGGCTGAACTTCCTGGATAAAGTTCAGCCGGATTCTATAACACTCATTTAACCCGTAGTGCCCTTAGTTTGAAGATATTTTAAACTGCAAACTAAGGGCACACTACCGGTTCATTTATTGTAAGTTTACAAGATACCTGCAATTTGCAGTCCGCTCCATGGACCGGCCAATTCGGGATGACGGGTATTGAACCAACGAAAATAGATATAGAGGTTTTTCAGTGCACTATCAGCCCCCAATGCCAGTGTGAAAACCGCTTTGGGAGAAAGATCCTTGATTAATCCTGCCGACATGGCCGAAACCGGAGCGGGATCGCCCACCTGATAGAGATATTGAACACAATCTGCATCTTCCTGAATACCTGCCCGCTGGCTGGTAGGACTGTAACATTTAATTGACATAATACCACCACCCAACGATTGCATTGTTACAGTTACCTGATCGGTAATAATGCTGGAAGAGTTACTGCGGGGAGTCTTTTGCAGTACTCCTTTTTTAATATTGAACGTTTCCATATCATCTACAGTAACGTTAGGCGATGCAGCTATCCTGTCAAGGATATGGTAAGTTTGATCAAACGTTATCACGTTGTCAATAATGACCAGTAACTGGTCTTTAATGGATGTAGTTCTGCTTTTCTTCTTGTCACTATACTTACTGTAAAGTGGTTCCCACTGCGTAAAAAATTCTGTAAACTTTGTTACTTCTGCAGGTAATACACCCAGTCGGTCAGCATTGGTAGTCGGGGTACCTTCTTGTAAATAAGAAACTACATTTTCAATGTAAGGATTGAAGAGAACAATCCCACGCGGCATTCTTGCTCCTGTTGCCATAATCTTTTGTTTTAAATTTATAACTTGTACATTACTTGTTGTTTTAACAACGATACAAAGATATAATCACAATTTTCAGATAAGAACGGGCACGAAGGACGAATTCCGGGTTTGCGGGACACAATCAGGAATTTCAGGACATATTCCGGTCATTTAAGTTTAGGAACCGATCGCAGTTCCATCAGTTCTTTGAATTCGGAAGATAAATCCTCGGAAACGGAAACGGTGTGTGAACAGTCTCTCATATGGAGTGTCATTTTTTCCAACGTACCTTCCCATGCAACTATGTGGTTTATATTCACTACAAACGATTTTTGACAACGCTTCAGCGATGGATAAGCAGAAACAAGTTCTTCAAATTTGTTCAGGGTAAGTATTTTCTTCAGCTGATGTACTTTTCCGTCGTAGATATGATAAATATACAAGTAATTACCCCCGCTTTCGGCAAAAAGAATGTTGGCCGCATCCAAATGGGTGTTTTTGATAATAAGCGGGGATTTTCCCCCGGAACTTACTACCGGAGTCGGGGCTGTTTTCAGTTTTTTCGGTTGAAGTTCTGAATTTACATCCAAAGTGGTTGGTGGGACACTATCTTCGGGTTGGATGATTTTGGGAGCAAGAAACCAAAATGGAAGAACGATACAAGCACCCGTTAAACAATTATACCTGATCAGGCTACACAACGATTCGGTACTAAGCTGGAATTCCTGTACAGATGTTTCAGCAAAAATAAGGATGGTTAGCAAGGTAGCAGGAAAAAAAATAAGCAATATTCTCAATTCCTTTCTTTTGGTCCAGGCTTCGGGATTGAAAAACGAGGGATTGACCGTGGAGTAAATAAGGTACACAAAACCATACGTTGCACTGTAAATAACACTATAAGCACTCAAAACCAATCCTTTGTGGTACTCATTCCAGTTGGTAAGACCCAGGGGCTGAAGTACATTAAGCAATACAGCCTGTATCAACATCATCGTGATATAATAAATAAAGCCCTTTCTGCACGCTAAAAGCAAGGGGTATGGCTCGTTTAGGTAGTTTGTAATTTTTTCTTGCATAGGATTACCGAACTATGTCTGAGGAAACTGTATCCTGTTTTTAAATAAGTGAATAATTAACGCTCAAATATAAATATTAATGTATTAACGTCCAAATATTGAATCAAATATTTTTGGACATCTTATTTTCTAATTCCCTATTTATCAACTCACTAAAAAGTTGACTGCAAGTATTTTTGGACATCATTATTTTTGATTAAAAAAACAGGTAGAAATTGCGGATGTTTTGAGCAGCGAAGACGAAAAAATGCAAAGTAAAGTAAGAAATATTACACCCAATAAATCTTTCTTTTTTAGGGAAATTTCCGGCAGAGGGAAGGGTTTCTTATTAAGAGCATATCTGCCAAACTGTCTGAACCACGATTGAATCAGATTAAATGATTTAGCAGATTTTTGAATATTTGTCTTTATCTGATAAATCAGCTTAATCCGGATTCAGACATACTTCCGCTCGCGCCGATTTGTAATCGGGGTGTTGCTCTCTGCGCTGCCGCACGAATTGCATCGTGTGGCATTACTAATTTATTTATTTATTTGTTTCCCCACGCGATACAATCGCGAGGGCAATGTCATTAAGTTAAGGATTATATTGAATACAATCTTTGTGACACTTAGTGTTTTTGTGACTTGTTGGCTGCTGTTTTTTTTTGCCACAAAGACTCTAAGTCACTAATTTTTACAAAGAAATATACTAACTTAATGACATTGATCGCGCGGGAGCAGTGTTGCCTGAAATCAAGCAAATCAACCCAATTGAAGTACTTTCAGCCTTTTGTTTATTCCCAAATCAGCTCGCTTGCCGATTTATACTTTAAATTCTTTCTGGTTTTTTTCATTTTACCACCAGCGGTTATCAACAAACT
>JARLGX010000035.1 GCA_031292575.1 Paludibacter sp. | reverse complement strand
GTTATTGCTTCACTTGGAGTAGTAGTTCTGTGTTCTGCATTCTACTGGTATTTCTGGTAAAATAAGGTAAACTGATTGAGAAATTGCAACCAATCAGTTTTAAAGTTCTTCATACTTACACAATACATTTGTTTCTCTAAAATAGATCCTCATTGGCTTTTTCCAATGAGGATCTATTATTTAGTCTATGTTGATATTTTTATAACTTAGTGATGATTCATTTCTACAAAAAAAGCACTTACACAACTTAATGTGTAAGTGCCTTATTTTCAAGGGTGGGCCCAACTGGGCTTGAACCAGTGACCCCCTGATTATGAGTCAGGTGCTACTAACCAACTGAGCTATAGGCCCCACTTTTGCGAAAATTTTTTGTATCTTTGCAAAGCGAATGCAAAAGTAATAAATTTTACTATACTGCAAAAATTCTTAGTCACTTTTTTAGCTTCAAATGAAACATTTCAACAATATTACCACTCTTATTTTCGATCTCGGAGGTGTTGTCATTAATCTTGATCTGCCAAAATGTATTCAAAACTTCAAACAATTAGGGGTTGAAAACTTCGAAAACTATCTGAGCAACTTTGGACAAAAAGGTTTTTTCCTTCAATTTGAAAAAGGTCAGATTGGAGTTGACGAATTTCGCACTGAAATCCGTAAACTTGCTTTAAATAATCTTACTAACAAACAAATTGATGATGCATGGTGCTCTTTTTTATGCGATATCCCAATGCAAAAAATTAATATATTATTAGAATTAAAAACAAAATTCCGTTTAATAGTACTGAGCAATACAAATCCACTTCATATCAAAGTGAGTACAGCTAATGAATTTTCACGATATGGACTTATAATAGATAATGTTTTCGACAGTTGTTATTTTTCTTACGAAATGGGAATGGTTAAACCTGATGCAGAGATATTTTTAACCTTATTGAAAAACGAACACGTTACTGCAAATGAATGTTTGTTTCTGGACGATGGAGAAAAGAACATTGAAAGAGCCCAACAACTTGGCATACAAACATATCTTGTTAAACCTTATGAAGACTTAAACTTTTTACTAAAACCCGAAACTTGGGGTTAATTTTGGCAGTTTAATCGATATTCCTTATAGGTTTCATTTAGCTTTTGGCATATTTAGAATTATGAATATAATATATCCTACTGATAAATACACATTTATACCTTCTGTTGCTACAGTGGGTTTTTTTGATGGTTTACATGCCGGTCATCGGTTTTTAATTGAAGAATTAAAATCTTTGGCTAAGGCAAAAAATCAGGAAAGCATTGTCGTTACATTTGCCACTCACCCACGAAAAGTTTTAAACTCTGATTTTCAACCTGAACTTTTAAACACCTTGTCTGAAAAGTTAAATCAGCTGGAAACGACAGGAATTGACATCTGCGTCGTCCTAGATTTCACAGTAGAGTTAGCACAATTATCAGCTCTTGATTTTATCAAATCTATTTTAAAGGAACAGTTGAATGTTCAAACTTTATTGGTTGGACACGACCATCGGTTTGGTCATAACCGCGCTGAAGGTTTTAATGAATATAAGAAGTATGGCGACCTGTTCGGCATAGAAGTCATCAAAGCTCAACAATACAATACTATTGAAGATAAACATATTAGCTCTTCAGAAATTCGCATTGCTTTGCAACATGGAGAAATTGAACATGCAAACAGGTTATTAACCTATAATTATTCAGTTCGGGGAAAAGTAATTGATGGTTTTAAAGTTGGTCGTAAAATTGGATTTCCGACCGCCAATATTTTGCCGGATGATGCCAACAAACTCATTCCACCACTTGGTGTCTATGCTGTTCGGGTTCATTGGAATGGAAATATTTACAAAGGTATGATGAATATTGGCACCCGACCTACTTTAGCAAATGATTTACATGTTAGTCTTGAGGTAAATATTTTTGATTTTGATCAAGACATTTACAATCAAATCGTTGAAGTGGAGTTTATAAAAAAAATTAGAGACGAACAAAAATTCAAGGGTGTTGAAGAATTAATTCAGCAGTTAAATAAAGATAAACAAACCGTGTTGGATTTGTATTAAGATATTAAAATATGAATAATTAATTGCATTTTTATTCATTGTTAATTACATATTAATTATCTTTGTTGCCATATCTTGTTTTACTAATAAATGCAATATTTTAATGAAAAAAATATTATCAATACTTGTAATGGGAATTTTACTTTTGGGTTGTGCTAAAACCGACAATCCGTTTTTGAAAGCTTACACCAATAAATACGGTGCTCCACCTTTCGACCAAATAAAAAATGAGCATTTTATGCCTGCATTTACTGAAGGCATTAAAGAACAACAAGATGAGATTAACACTATTGCAGAGAGTAAAGATGCACCTACTTTTGACAATACAATTGCAGCGTTAGATTATAGCGGCGAGTTATTAAAGAAAGTATCTTCTGTATTTTTCAATTTATATTCTTGCGATACGAATGCCGGAATGGATAAAATTGCAAGCGAAATTTCGCCAGTTTTATTAGAACATAACGACAATATATATTTAAATGAAAAGCTTTTTGCCCGCATAAAAAAACTATACGAAAATCGCACAAAACTTAACTTGTCAACGGAGCAAAATCGCTTATTAGAAAAATATTATCGAAATTTTATTCGCAGTGGTGCAGCTTTAAATTCTGAACAAAAAGCAAAATTGCGTGAAATAAACAAAGAACTTGGACTTGCCGAACTTGCTTTTGGCAAAAATGTATTGGATGATACAAATTCGTATCAAAAAGTAGTTGACAATGAAGTTGATTTGGCAGGTTTGCCTAAAAGTGTCCAACAGGCTGCTGCTGAAGCAGCCAAAGCAGCTGGCAAAAATGGTAAATGGGTATTCACAACACAAAAATCAAGTTTTATACCTGTGCTCCAATACAGCGAAAACAGGGAATTGCGCAAAGATTTGCTATTAGCTTATACAAATCTTGCCAATCATAATAATTCGAAAGACAACAAAGCCGTAATTAATAAGATAATAAAACTTCGCACCCAAAAAGCAAATTTACTCGGATTTGCAACTTCGGCCGATTTTATTCTGGACGACACCATGGCTAAAACGCCCAAGGCTGTTTATGACTTTTTGGCAACCGTTTGGGAGCCTTCTGTCAAGAAAGCAAAAGAAGAAGCCGCTGAATTACAGAAATTGATGGATGCCGAAGGAAAAGGTGAGAAATTAGAGCCATGGGACTGGTGGTATTATTCCGAAAAACTTCGTGTGGCGAAATATAATCTTGATGAGGAATTGCTCAGACCTTATTTTAAATTAGAAAATGTTCGTCAGGGAGCCTTCGATTTAGCCTCAAAATTGTACGGTATAAAATTCAAGAAACTAAACAACATGCCGGTTTATAACCCTGATGTTGAAGTATTCGAAGTAACTGATAAAGATGGCTCACTTTTAGGAGTTTTGTATACCGATTATTTTCCCCGTGCCGGAAAACGTGCCGGTGCATGGATGAACAATATCACCGATCAATATTTTAAAGACGGTATAAATCATCGTCCAATCGTTTGTAATATAGGCAATTTTACAAAACCAACAGCTAATAATCCATCGCTACTTAACATGGATGAAGTGGAAACACTTTTTCACGAATTTGGTCATGCGTTGCACGGAATATTGTCTCAATGTACGTATCCAACTTTATCGGGAACTAATGTAGCACGCGATTTTGTGGAAATGCCATCCCAGTTTATGGAAAACTACTGTTGGGAGCCTGAAGTTATGAAAACCTATGCATTTCATTACAAAACAGGTAAAGTTATGCCAAAAGAATTGATGGATAAAATTCAACTGGCAAGCAAATTTAATCAAGGCTTCAACATGACGGAATTGCTTTCGGCAGCTTTACTTGATATGGATTTTCATACAATAAAAGATACTACAAATTTCAACGTTACTGCATTTGAAAATGCTTCTATGGCTCGCATTGGAATGATACCTCAAATTATTGTTCGTTACCGAAGTACTTACTTTAATCATATTTTTGGTGGCGGATATTCCGCTGGTTATTATAGTTATACGTGGGCTGAAGTGTTAGATGCTGATGCATTTCAGGCATTCAAAGAAACAGGCGACATTTACAATCAAAAAGTGGCAACCTCTTTCAGAAAAAACATATTAGAGCGTGGAGACACTGATGATCCGATGATACTTTATCGGAACTTCCGTGGTGCCAACCCAAACCCTGAGGCTTTATTGAAAAAAAGAGGATTAGAATAGTGCGAGTTTATGGTTAAGTATTAACTGGAAAAATGTAAACGAAGTGATGCGTATTTCTTTAAGAAAAATAATTGTACCGAGTATTCCCATGGCCATATTACTGGTTATGGCTACTTGTGGTTTATGGATGATGGTTTTCATTAGTGAACGTTTTAGTGATTTTTCAAATCAAGATTCAACTTTACTACAAGGAATACAAAGTGTTATTTCACCAAACTCATTGCTTGCGAACTTAATAAGCATTTCATTTACATTATTAAACGCATTCCTGCTTGCTCAAATAAATAACAGGTTTACAATAATACGCTCCCGAACTTTCCTTCCCATTCTTATTTTTTTAATTCTAATGAGTACCTGGAATCGAACTCATATTGCCTATGGTTCGCAAATAGCTTTAACTCTGATTATTTTGGCTCTATTCTACTTCTTCAGTATGTCGCGAGATAAAAAAGCATCGGAACAGGCTTTCATGGGAAGCTTTTTGATAAGTATTTGCAGCATTTTTTTTAATCCGTTTATTTTTATTATTCCTATTAGCTGGATTGGATTCATGATGTTTCAAAGCTTTTCATTACGAACTTTTTTGGCTTCGATTCTGGGAACTCTAGCTCCGTGGGTTCTGTATTTATCAACAAGATATTTGATTTCCCCCGATTTTATCTTCGCAAATGCATTTAAACTTACAATCCCGAATTACAGCTTTAGTTTCTCATTGTTCACCTTACCCGAAATTATTTATACAGTTTCAATAATCATAATTATTACTATTAGTATTTTCGGTTTATTGTCGTTGACTCAAGGCGATGCTATTCATACGCGAAACAAATTAAATTTCCTGATATTTCTCCTGATTTCCTTGTCCATTTTAACTGTTATTTTCTGGAATCAGTTTGTGTCATTTTTACCAATTATTGCTTTAGTATATTCAATGATCATTTCTCATCCTTTAACTCTGAAGCATAACAATTTTTACGGAATTCTTTTTATCATTTTCTGTATTATAAACATCGGATTTTTAATTTCCACATACTTTATATTCTAAATGTTAGGACTCACCGGGCTTGGCTATCTTGGCCTTTTCTTAGCTTCGTTTTTAGCAGCAACAGTAGTTCCTTTCAGTTCTGAGATTATTTTCTCGGCTATGGTCTTTGGCGGGTTGGATCCATGGACTTGTGTTTGGGTAGCAACGCTTGGTAACTGGTTGGGTGGTATGACGAGCTATTATGTAGGTTTATTGGGGAAAATAGAGTGGATTGAAAAATACTTTCATGTTAAAAAGGAAAAAATGGAAAGCTACACCATCCGGATTCAGAAATACGGCGATTGGTTTGCTTTCTTCTCATTTGTGCCTTTTATCGGCGATGTAATTGCAGTTGCCACAGGTTTCTTCCGATGTAACTGGTGGAAAGTAGGCATTTCTATGTTGATTGGAAAATTTGCCCGATATATTGTTTGGATGTATTTTAATGGATTGTTTATGAAATAGTAAATTCTATTTATTAGCAAATTATGAATATAATTTTAAAAAATAGATTTAAGCTTATTGTAATTATTATAATGACTAATGCCACATATGCATGGAGTCAAAATGAATTGAGAATAGTGGATAAAACGGTAAATTTCGGCATGCGCACTACTCAATTGAGAAGTGTCGATGTTATAATCGTTCATTCCGTTTATAATAATTCCGGTGGTGATAAATATAATATTGATTTAGTAATTAAGCAATTCGCTCGCTATAGAGTTAGTTCACACTACTTAATTGGGCGGGATGGTACAATTTATCAACTTGTGAAAGAAAAAAACATTTCATTTCACGCTGGCAAAAGCCAACTTCCTGATGGAAGAACTGCCGTAAATTCCTGCTCTATTGGCATCGAACTTATTACCACGAAAGACAGTTTAGATGCGCCTACAGAACATCAAATCAACTCCTTAATATTATTGGTAAGAGACATCAAAAGCCGCTACAAAATCAAGTACGTGCTTCGCCATAGTGATATTGCTCCAGGTCGTAAAACCGATCCATGGAATATGAATTGGGAAGATTTTCTGATGCGAATAAAGGAATAAAAAAAAGGGAGTGAATCTTAGTTGACTCACTCCTTTTCTCAATTCAGAAATATCATTTTAAATTGTCATTAAATATCTTTTAAACACTTCAAAATCACTACTTAAAGCTAAACTTTTTTTCTCACCTTTCATAAATTCCTGCAACCTCATCGGAATTTCGACTTTCTCACCAATAATAGTTTCAACAGTTTCGAGAAATTTAGCTGGATGAGCAGTTTCCATGAAAACTCCTGTTTCATTCTCAGTCAATCTATCTTTCAAAGCCTGATATCCGCACGCTCCATGCGGATCGAGCAAATAACCTGTTTCTTTGTAACAGGTTCTCAACGTTTCTGCAATTTGCTCGTCGTTGTAGCTTACACCGCTAATTTCAGATGCAATAGACACGTGTGAACCGCTGTACAAATCCAGTACACGTGCAAAATTACTCGGATCGCCCACATCCATAGCATTGGCAATAGTCGAAATTGATGGACGAGGAGTATATTTGCCGGTTTGCAAATATTGAAGAAAGATATCGTTGAGATTATTGGCAGCAATAAAACGTTTCACAGGCAATCCCATACGTTTAGCAAAAAGTCCGGCAGTAATATTTCCAAAATTTCCACTCGGCACACACATAACTACATTATCAGCTCTGTCTGATTTTTTGAGTTGAGCATAGGCATAAAAATAATAGAACGACTGAGGTAAAAAACGAGCAACATTGATAGAATTTGCAGATGTCAACTTCAATTTAGCATTAAGTTCTTCGTCCATAAAGGCCGATTTCACTAAAGCCTGGCAATCGTCGAATGTGCCATCTACTTCCAATGCAGTAATATTTTGTCCCAATGTTGTAAATTGGCATTCCTGAATAGGACTAACTAAACCCTTTGGATAAAGCACATACACGTGAATTCCTTCCACACCAAGAAAACCATTAGCAACTGCACTTCCTGTATCACCCGACGTAGCAACCAACACATTTACTTTCGTATCATTTTGCTTTTTTATAAAATAACCCAATAGACGCGACATAAATCGTCCGCCCACATCTTTAAAAGCCAATGTGGGACCGTGATACAATTCCAAACTATAGATATTATCGTCAACATGTACCAATGGCACATCGAAATTTAACGTTTCATACACAATTTTCTTCAACGCTTCCGCTTCCACATCTTCGCCAAAGAAAGCATCGGCGACCGTGTACGCAATTTCCTGAAACGATAATGTTTCAATCGTATCGAAAAACGATTGAGGCAATGTTTTAATAGAGTCGGGCATAAATAAGCCTTTATCTTCGGCTAATCCCTTCACCACGGCATCCTTTAGACTTACACCGCTTACTTTTTTATTGGTACTGTAATATTTCATAAAATTAATTCTTTCATAAACTCGTCACCTTTCAGCAATCCATAACTTCCATTTACAGCTGCAAACTCATCATAAACTTCAACATTATCAGCCATTTCACCTGGTTTATAAATAATAAACGGAACTGGTGATTTAGTATGCGTTTTATAAACACAAGGTGTTGGATGATCGGGCAAAATAGCTATTGCAACAGGCTCGCTCCATGTTGAAACTTCATCAAAAATCGGCTTCACCACCCGATAATCCAAATATTCTATCGTCTTAACTTTTAATTCTACATTCCCTTCATGACCTGCCTCGTCACTGGCTTCTATATGTAAATACACAAAATCATCTGTACGAAGCGCATCAATTGCAGCTTGAGCTTTACCTTCGTAATTTGTGTCATAAAGTCCGGTTGCTCCTGGAACATTAATTACTTTAAGCCCGGCATAAACACCAATTCCTTTAATTAAATCCACTGCCGAAATTACAGATCCGCTATTCAGTTTATAGGTCTCGTGCAAGGTTTTCATAGCAGGTTTATATCCAGGTGACCATGGCCAAATACTGTTGGCTTTGTCTTTTCCAGCTGCTGCTCGCTTCAGGTTTACCGGATGATTATCGAGCAATGCCTGTGATCTAAAAATTAAATCATTGAGGATATTGGCTGTTTCTTTTGCCTCATCAGTTTCCGCTTGAATCAGTACTTCAGTAAAAGCAGTTCCTGTCACATCATGCGGTGGGGTGCACTTTAGATGTTTATTTCCATTTTTCATTTTCAATAAATGACGATAAGAAACTCCCGGGAAAAAACTTATGATTTCGTTACCAAGCTCTTTTTGCAAAAAAAGAATCAATTCTTCGGCTTCTTCATTACTGATATGACCGGCTGAATGATTCTTTATCTTTCCATTTTCAATGCATATAAGGTTACAACGCATGGCCATTTCGCCATCTTCGATGGTCACGCCCATACTTGCCGCCTCCAACGAACCACGACCTTCAAAAACCGTTGCAACATCGTAACCCAGCACACTCATGTTGGCAATTTCACTACCGGGGGCAAAACCCTTGGGAATGGTATCAAGCAATCCATTTCGTCCCAATGCCGCAATCTTATCAATATTTGGTATATTGGCTGCCTGTAAACAGGTTTTATTTCCAAGCGACAAAATTGGCTCATCAGCCATGCCATCGCCAAGTATAATTATGTATTTCATATTATTGACGCCGAACCCCTAAGGAGGGTTAAGTTACTTTATTTGTTCTAATTATATTATATAGTTCTAACATTGAAGTTTTAAAAACAGACGAACTTAGTTCCACTTCAATGGTTAAGCATCATTCCTCTACTCTAAAAAATCTTTATAATCTTCTAAAGCTTCTTCGAATTTCTTTATGGCTTCATTCAGTGTGGTATAACTTTCTCCACCAGCAGCATTCAAATGGCCACCACCGTTAAACAAATCGGACGAGACTTTGTTGGCTGGGAATGAACCTTGCGATCGCAATGAAATTTTAATTTTATCAGTATCCTCACGCATAAATACCGAAAAAGCAACATTTTCAATTGATAAAGGCATATTTACAAGCCCCTCTACATCACCATTTTGATAATTAAACTCTTGTAATTCTTTAGTTGTAAGGGTAATAAGTGCAGCTTTATATTCGGGGTAAACTTTCATTTTTTTATACAATGCATAACCCATGAGCTTCATCCTATCAGCAGAATAATTATTGAAAACTTTCCGATAAATATCATCTTTATCCACGCCAAGTTTTATCAATTCTGAAATTATGGTGTATATTTCCTGTTTATTCGAATTATAGGTAAAACCACCAGTATCTGTCATCATACCGGTGTAAATGCATTCTGCACAAGCTAAATTAATTTTAGAAAAATCGCCCATACGACAAATCAATCTGAAAATCAATTCACTGGTTGATGAAATCTCAGGACATGAAATTATTAAATTAGCAAAATCACCAGGATGTAAATGATGATCAACTAATATTTTTGGAGCTGATGCATTGATTACAGAATCCTCCATCTTTGCCATTCGGCTGGCTTGATTAAAATCCAAAGCAAAAATTAATTCAGCAGAGGCAATCAATTCATCAGACTTTTCTTTATAATTTTCATAATCGAGCACGCACTCTGAACCCGGCATCCAAGATAGAAAATTTGGAAATGACGTTGGCACTATTACAACCGGCTCTTTGTCAATAGTCATTAAATAATGCCACAAAGCCAATGTGGAGCCCATCGCGTCTCCATCAGGACCTACATGGGCCACAATAACTATTTTATCAACTATATCAATAGCTTTCTTCGCCTTGGTTATAAGGTCTTCTGGAATAATTTTTGAAATCATTTATCAGGGTTTAAATTAGTTGCAAAAGTAACAAAAAAATACGATTCTGAAAGATATTTAATCTTCAGTAAATTAATCTTTAATATTCAATACGTAAGCACCATGCTCTGCTATCGAGTAAAATTCAATCTTATGCTCATTGCATGTTTGTCTGATATTTTGGGCATACCATTTTGATACGCTTTTATCAACAATAATTTTTTTAGGATGTACACATTCAAGAAGTTGCTCAATTTTTGGTTTAAGTCGGTTTCCAATAATTAAATAATCAAGTTCTATCGGAGTACTTGTAATTTTATTCTTCAAAAAATCCCGTGTCAAAATTAAGATTTTTGAGCCTTCGTAATAAACAAATCCATCTGAAACCCAATTTGTATTTTGAATATAAATTGGTTTCTCAAGCTTCTGATTTTGCCAAAAAGCTTTTGCTATTCGTTCAATTTCAGCAGAATCAGTAGAATAAACATAATTTCTATTTCTATTAATGAAATTGACATGGGTACTTTTCTGACCTGCGTATACAATCATTCGTTTTGATGTTAAAGTTTGATAGTTGGTTTGCAAGTTAAATATGCAAGCAACTAACAATGAAACTAAACCAACAAATAATGTAGAAAATTTCTTATTAAAATAGTAACCCGAAAAGCAAAAGATAGCAAGAAAAATAACGATAGTTTGCTTTATATCCAACGAAATGTGCCAAACTGAATAAGGTAGATTTTGAACCCTTACGATAAAATAATTCAACATCCAAAGCGACCATTTCAATAAGAAAGCTACTGTTACCGATAGATATGGAATAAATGAAACCAGCAATAATCCGATTGCTACATAAATAACCAAACTTGAAAGCGGAATGGCGATAAAATTGGTTATTAAAAAATAGTTTGGAAACTGCTGAAAATAATACAGCGTAAACGGAGTTGTACCAAGCTGAGCAGCAATAGATACAGAAAACATTTCCCACACAAACTTAGTAAATTTATTCGTTGGGTTATACAGTTTGTCAACAATCGGTTGGAAGAAAATAATGCTTAAAACAGCCGCGTAACTTAATTGAAAACCAACATCATACAAAAAGTTTGGATTATAAAGCAACATTGCCAGCATAGACATAAAAATCGTATTGTAAATCTGCGACTTACGTTCAAAACAAGTTGCCAAAGCTACAAAAGTGAACATGAGCGTGGCACGAATCACAGCTGCCGACAAGCCCGAAAGAAAAGCATATGCCCACAGAAACAACATAATAAACAGTGCTTTGAACACCTTTTGACGCTGCGATTTATTTAAAAAACCCAACAAAAAAGCCATAACTATATAAACCACTCCAACGTGCATCCCACTGACAGACAGGATATGCATAGCTCCTGTAGCACTATAACTTGCTCTCAAATCAGGTTGTAAATCGTCGGTGTAACCGAGTGTTAAAGCAGCTAATACGGCAAACTCATCTCCCTGAATGTTGAATTTGCGATACACACCCAACAAATAATTCCTCCATTTATCGGATTCTCTTCGAATTGAAAAACCGATGTTCCTATCCATCATTTGCCAGCTGCCCGACGAAATATAGCAGGTCGCTCCCACCCCTTGTCTTTTCAAATAAGCAGCATAATCAAAACCATCCGGATTCAAAGCTTTTTCGGGTGGAGTAAATTCAGCTTCAATCATTAAACGATCACCAAATAATAACTTTGAAGTAGCTTTATCTTTTTGAAAGTAAAGTATCGCCTCTCCATGAGCCGGCTTCCACGACGTGTCAAAGAATTGTAAAACTTTTACTTTACAAAGATATGACTTAGCCTTTTCGATTGGTGCAGATGTAAGTTCAACGCGATAAACTCCTTTTTGATGAAGATGATCAAAAACATCACTTTTTTCGTGCAATGAACTTAAACTGTAGGCTAACGCCATCATAAATAAAAAAATTCCGAGGCCGAAAAGCCAACGGAATTGATATTGTCGTTTAGGAACACGAATTAAAAGTGAAACCGCAACAAATAAGCAAGACAAACCATAAATTATATACAAACTCCATTGAAAAAGCTCAACAAACTGATATAAAATTATACCAATTATAAACGGAAGCAACAATCTGAAAAAAGGAGTTCGTTGCAAAAAATTCATAAGCTATCTATTTAGCATTTCATGTATTGTTTCAATAGGATTCTCAGTATTAAAAACTGCACTACCAGCCACTAGAACATTTACGCCACTTTCAAAAAGTTTCTGTGCATTTTGAACATTCACACCACCATCCACTTCTATCAAACAATGTGCATTATTCCGTTTAATAATTTCTTTTAACTCAGCAATTCTCTCAAAACTGGTCTCCATAAATTTTTGGCCTCCATAACCCGCAAAAACTGTCATAAGCAACACCAAATCAACCTTATTCACATAATGTTCAAGCACACTTACCGGAACATCCGGATTTATGGTAATCCCAACTTTAATTTCTTCAGCCTTAATCATGTCAATTACTTCCATTGGATTTTCAACAGTTTCGAAATGAAAAGTCAATATTCCGGCACCAGCTTCAGCAAATCGTTTAATATACTTTTCGGGATGAACAATCATTAAATGTACATCCAGTGGTTTTGAACAGTGTGCTTTTACTGCCTCAATCACTGGAAAACCAAATGAGATATTTGGCACAAAAGACCCATCCATCACGTCAATGTGCAACCATTCGGCTTCGCTTGCATTTATCATTTCACAAGCAGCTTTTAAATTACTGAAATCTGCAGCTAATAGAGATGGGGAAATTTTTTTAATCATAATAACTACTAAGTAAATTTAACTAAAATATGGATTGTTCTTAATCCTGCAAATATAATAAAAAAAGACTTCCAATTGTTTGGAAGTCTTTGATTTTTTTTAATTTAAAAACAATTCAACATACTGATTGTCGGTTACTTTCTCAACCCTATAAGCAGAAGCAAATTGGAGAATTTTCTGTAATGTAGCTGGTTGTGGTTGTAATTGCTGACTATTTATAAGCCATTTAATTTCAAAAATTGAATCAGTTTTTTTTGATGAAGTAGACATCTTTTGCATAGGCATCTTATATATTTTAGCATGATAAAACTAAAACGAAAGTGAATGCAAAATCGTATATTTCGACTAATTTTTTTTATTTAATTTCGAGATAAAGATCTTTTTCTGCTGCGATTCTTCGCATATTCAACAAAGCATAACGCATGCGACCTAAAGCTGTATTAATACTTACATCTGTTTTTTCGGCTATTTCTTTAAAACTCAAATCTTCAAAAAAACGCATGCGAATAACTTTCTGCTGTGAATGCGGCAATAAATCAATGAGATGCAATACATCTGCCAGTACCTGTTCATTCGAGATGGTGTCTTCCACACTTTTTTCAGAGAGGTTGGCATTATTATTCACAACATCATAATCAACAGCATCAGCCGAAAACGTATTTTCGTTTTTTTCACGGCGGAAATGGTCGATAATTAAATTATGCGCAATACGATTAATCCATGCTAAAAATTTTCCCGATTCTACGTAGCGACCTTGCTGAATAGTTGCGATTGCTTTAATAAAAGTGTCTTGAAAAATATCTTCGGAAAGCTCCCGATTGCGTACGATTAAGTAAATATATGTAAATACTTTTGATTTGTATCGCAACAATAAAATTTCAAACGCTTGATTATTACCAATCTCATACAATTTTACCAATTCATCATCGGTTAATTGATCTAGATTTCTCATTACTTTTAATTTTGGGGTTTAAAGTAATTTTCAGCAATAGGCGTTTAAATTTTAGGAGGTTAATAATTAAAATCTGAGTGCAAATATAATGATACTATTTAAAAGAAAAAACTTTTCTGCAAATATTTTGCAAAAAAGTATCGGAATAGACATATTTATGTTAAACAATATAAATTATTATTCTACCCAAAGAACCAATCCTTTTAAATACTCACCTTCAGGATGATAAATATTGATTGGATGGTCGGCAGGTTGAGACAATTGATGAAGAATGCGTACATTCCGCTTACTTTCGGCCGCGGCACTAAACACGGCCAAACGAAATTGATCTTTACTAACTACTTGAGAACAAGAAAATGTAAATAGAATTCCACCAGGCTTAATCTGTTCAAAAGCTTTAGCATTCAATCGTTTATAACCTTTCAGGGCATTACGTAGAGCTTCCCTGTGTTTTGCAAATGCAGGAGGGTCAAGAATAATCAAATCATATTTTTGATCTAATGTTTGAAGATTATTCAAGTATTTAAATGCATCTTCGGCAAAAGATTTGTGACGGATATCGTTTGGATAATTTATTGCAACATTCTTGTCTGTTAAGTCAATGGCTTTAGCAGAACTATCAACTGAATGAACCAATTTTGCACCACCACGTAAAGCATAAACCGAAAAGCCTCCCGTATAGCAAAACATATTCAACACAGACTTTCCAGCAGAATAACGCTCTAATAAAGAACGATTCTCCCGTTGATCAACGAAAAATCCTGTTTTTTGACCTTTCAACCAATCCACATGAAACAGCAATCCATTTTCTAAAGCGGTAAGATTGAGTGTTTCATTTCCAATCAAATAACCATCCTCGGGTTCAATGGCAGCTTTAAACGGCAATGTGGTTTCAGATTTATAATATACGTTTTTCACTTCGGGCACATTGGCAACAATAGCTTTGGCAAGAATTTGGCGAGTTTCGTGCATCCCAATCGAATGTGCCTGCATGACGGCGGTATCGTCATAAATATCAACAATTAACCCTGGCAACGAATCGCCTTCGCCATGAATAAGTCGATATGTGTTGTTGAAACCATGTTTTATTAGTCCCAACGATTGGCGCATGGTATATGCGTTTTGAATTTTTTTAGTCCAAAAAGCGGAATCTATTTCTATTTTATCAAACGAAATAACTCTAACTGAAATGCTCCCAATCTGATAATGACCTACGGCGAGAAAATTACGATTACTGTCGAGGACTTCTACCAAATCACCCTCGGCAGGATTTCCTTCAATGCGCTGAATAGCACCCGAAAACACCCATGGATGAAAACGCTGTAAACTTTCTTCTTTTTTTGGCTTGAGTTGTACTGTAATCATTTGATTATTTGGTAATTTCGAATTTAAATTGTAAGTTCTGAATTATTTGCTAACGATTCAGCTTGCTTTTTCGCATCTTGCTGCTCACGTAATTCACGTTGTTCAAGTGCATTTTCCATAAGAATTTTATCAAGCTGTTTCTTTGGTAGTTTTTCTTCCTGCATTAGTCGCAAATAAATCTGCAAACTTGCCCATGCATCTGTAGCAGCATAACGTTGTTGTTGTTCGGACAGTTCGGGGTTTTCCCAGTTTGTGAGACGTTGCGATTTGGATATTTTTTTTCCGAAAAGGATGGCGTAAATTTTTTGAAGGCTTAATTCCAAAATGCCATAGCTTTGAATAATTGTTTGAATGTCAACTGAATTCGCAGGTTTGAAGGCGTGATGTTTATTCAATCCACTAAAATCATCGCGCAGAGAGAGCCCAATTTTTTTTACATTTTCATCACCCAGAAATTCAGCTAAAACAGACGGAAAATCTATTTTATTCAGACGGAAAAGAAAGCAATGATCAAGTGTAGAAATTTGAACCAACGAAACTTTGTGATGAGTTCCACGTGTAAAAGAAGGCTTTGTTTCCGTATCAATTCCAACTATTTGGCTCTTACGAAGTTCTTCAATTGCAGGTTTAATTTTTGATATATCATCGACCAATGTTATTTTTCCTTCGAAAACAACAACGGGCATTTGATTTACCTCATCCTTGGTTATTTTAGTTTTAAACATAGTATTTTTACAATAAGTTAATCAACTCATCGTCATCATCATGTTGAAAATTCAGAAATGTATTCCGGTCAATTTTTCCGTGACTATGTAAGTTTTCATTTCCATTTTCTTCGTTAAATCCTTCGCCGAAGCGCAAAGCATGTAAAGCCCGAAGGCAATTTAATAGCTTTTGCCCCCAATGTTCTCCAAATGCATCAAGGCAATTTACCAACACATCATTCATAATATCCACATCGCCCAACTGATAATTGGCAGCAAAATCTTTCAATTCCTGATAAATATCAGCCACGTTTTCAGATATAAATGCAGCTATAGGCGTGTCACTCAAAGCCATGTCGGGATGAAAAGTTTCCAGATACAAATCATCATTGCCCAGTAACTCTTCTATTTGCACACGCACAAACTGATAATCATCTTCGTTTACAAATTTTTCAATATCATCATCGTATTCTTTTTCCGGAACTTCAATCATTGAAGCATTCAGGTATAAAAGCGGAAGAATTTTTACTGATTTCTGAATAAAATCATTTCGTGAAAACTCTGTAGCATGTTCCAAAAATAAACATGTTTCGGCAGCAACAGTTACAAATTCAATAACATTTTTGCTGTATACAATATGATCAGGCAATTGATCTAAATCCATTGAAATAAATTTATTAAATAAACAGTTGCAAAAGTAAGAAAAAATATTCACTTCACGACACGAAACATTCCATTAACATGAATGGCTAAAGCTGAAAATAAGTATTTTGAAAGAATCCGGTAAGACCTAAAAAACATTCTTTAGAACAATGCCATTCTTAAACTGTTATAATATATGAAAACAAAATAATTTCAATTTATAAAATCCTTAAACTATCAGCCTTATGGAAGACAAACTTATAACCCTAAAAAATTACGAAACCATGGTCGATGCCATGTTCGATCAAGAAATTTTGAAAGAAAACAACATCGAAAGTTCCATAAACAATGAGAATACAGTAGAATTGTTACCCATGTTTGGCGAAATAAACGATGGATTGAGGATAGTTGTTTTTGAAAATGATTTTGAACAGGCGATAAAAATATTAGAAGATTATAAAGACGCAATTGATAATCTTTAGAGTTTATATCGAATAAAATGTTATTAAATTAAGAATCAAATAAATAAGAGTAACCTCTTAGACACTAAGGACACAAAGAGTCTCTAAGAGTTTTTTATAAGTACAGATCACTAAGATAAAAACACAAGTGTTTTCATTGTTCTAAATCAATGATTTTCAAGATGGTTTACAAATAAAACATTCATGTTTTATTCTTCGTGTTCTTTATGTTTTTAGTAACAGAAAATCTCAGAAGTTTTAAACTTTGTGTAGCTCTGTGTACTTAGTGACTTGGTGGTAAGTATTTTGTTTTCAGCTCTATAATAAATTAATCTGAATAAAGTCTTTTAATCATTTATAAATTAAATCTTTAATCCTGACTTTAGTAACCGGATGGATTAAATCGGGGGCAATTTCAGCCAACGGAATAAGTACAAAATCCCGCTCTACCAGCAATGGATGCGGGATTTTTAATGTAGGTTGGTCAATTGTAAAATTATCATACAACAAAATATCTATGTCAATCAGACGGTCGGAGTATCCACTGCCTGTTTTAGCAGTTCTCCCGAGTTCCAACTCAATTTGCTGGGTTTTTGCCAACAATTCGAAAGGCAATAAATCTGTGTCAACAAGCACTACTGCATTCAGAAATTCGTTGGAAGATTCATAACCCCATGATTTTGAAGCATAAAACGACGATTGACGAATTAGTGCACCAACCTCCAACGATAATTTTAGAATCGCATCATACAGATTGCGTTCTTTGTTGCCAAGATTTGTTCCAAGTCCCAAAAATACTAATGACATACTGTGCAGTTTGACGCAAAGGTAAGTCTTTTAGGACTAAGAGGCAAGAGGTAAGAAATTTGCCTGTAATTAAACATCACATACCTACGAGCAAAGTCGCATGTATGTATTCCATGCATTTGCTGCTTACTCCTACAGAATCTGCCAATTTCTGCCCTTTTGTCAGTTATATTTAGTTGTAATTTTATTGTTTACTGCCTTTTTCTGTCAATATACGAATTTAAAAATGACAAATTTTGGTTGGCATATCATTTGTAAAATTGGAAACGTATAAAAAATATCAGAAACAACTGAAAAAATAAATAATAAAAAAAATTATGGGAAAAATTATTGGCATTGACTTAGGAACCACAAACTCGTGCGTTTCTGTAATGGAAGGTAACGAACCAATCGTTATCGCCAACAGCGAAGGAAAACGCACCACTCCTTCCGTAGTTGGATTTGTTGATGGTGGCGAACGTAAAGTAGGTGATCCTGCTAAACGTCAGGCTATTACAAACCCTACTAAAACTGTATTTTCAATTAAACGTTTCATGGGCGAAACTTTTGACCGTTTGACTAAAGAAATTGGCCGCGTTCCATTTAAAGTGGTTAAGGGAGACAATAACACTGCTCGTGTTGACATTGATGGACGTTTGTATTCTCCACAAGAAATTTCGGCTATTATTCTTCAGAAAATGAAAAAAACAGCCGAAGATTATTTGGGAACTGAAGTTACCGATGCGGTAATTACTGTTCCTGCTTACTTTAACGATGCTCAACGTCAGGCAACAAAAGAAGCCGGTGAAATTGCAGGTTTAAATGTAAAACGTATTGTAAATGAACCTACTGCTGCGGCCTTAGCTTATGGTTTGGACAAGACCAACAAAGACATGAAAATCGTTGTTTTTGACTGTGGTGGTGGTACTCATGATGTTTCGGTACTTGAACTTGGCGACGGTGTATTTGAAGTAAAATCGACTGATGGTGATACTCATTTAGGTGGTGATGACTTTGACCACCGTATTATCGACTGGTTGGTGCAGGAATTTAAAAACGAAAACAGTGGAATTGATCTGAGTAAGGACCCAATGGCTTTACAACGGTTGAAAGAAGCTGCCGAAAAAGCTAAAATTGAACTTTCGAATACAACTTCTTCGGAAATCAATTTACCTTATATTATGCCGGTTGATGGTGTGCCACGTCACTTGGTTCGTACGTTGACACGTGCAAAATTCGAACAATTGATCGATGATTTGATTCAACGCACGATTGATCCTTGTAAAACCGCTTTGAAAAATGCAGGTTTGACAATTGGTGATATTGACGAAATAATCCTTGTTGGTGGTTCAACACGTATCCCTGCTATACAATCTGCAGTAGAAAAATTCTTTGGTAAAACTCCTTCAAAAGGTGTGAATCCAGATGAAGTAGTTGCAGTAGGTGCAGCCATTCAAGGTGGTGTTTTAACTGGTGAAGTAACCGATGTATTGTTGCTTGATGTTACACCACTTTCGTTGGGTATTGAAACAATGGGAAGTGTAATGACTAAATTGATTGAAGCTAATACAACTATCCCAACAAAAAAATCGGAAACATTTACAACGGCTGCCGACAATCAACCTTCTGTAGAAATTCATATTTTGCAAGGCGAACGTCCAATGGCAAATCAAAACAAATCAATCGGTCGTTTTCACCTGGATGGGATTATGCCTTCCCGTCGTGGAGAACCTCAAATTGAAGTGACTTTCGATATTGATGCCAATGGTATCTTACATGTTTCTGCTAAAGACAAAGCAACCGGAAAATCTCAAAGTATCCGTATTGAAGCTTCATCCGGCTTGAGCGATGCAGAAATCAAACGTATGAAAGACGAAGCAGCAGCCAATGCCGAAAGTGACGCAAAAGAAAAAGAAAAGATAGATAAATTGAACCACGCCGACAGCTTGATTTTCCAAACAGAAAAACAACTGAGCGAAATTGGAGATAAAATTCCTGCTGATAAAAAAGGTCCTATCGAAGCTGCTTTGGCAAAACTGAAAGAAGCCCACAAAGCTCAGGATGTTGAAGCAATTGATGCGGCAACCAATGAAGTAAATGCGGCATTCCAGGCTGCAAGTCAGGAAATGTATAATGCTCAAAACGCACAGGAAGGTGCTCAACCGGGAGCTGATTTCGGAGGACAACAACATAGTTCGAACGAAAGCAACAAGCAAGGTGATGTAACTGATGTAGATTTTGAAGAAGTAAAATAATTAATTAGTTTAATAAACTGGTTAATTGCAAATAGAAACAGAGCAACTTAATTCTTATTAGGTTGCTCTGTTTCTATTAAAATATGGACTCGTAATAATTTCTTATTTAAAATTCGCTCCAATTACTATCCACCTGGTAATCTGCTACCACCAAAGTTGGTTGCTGGAAAGAGAAATGACTGATAAGCGTTGTGATTTCCTGGCGAAGTATGGAAATAGCTCCATCAATCAAATCGGTTCTAAAACCTGCATCGCCCATTTTAATAACCAAATCCATGGAAACAATGCGACTCAATACCCTACCAAGCTCCACCAGTTTGCGTTGTGGCATTTGTATATCGATATCAAAACTGAGCAAATCTTTCAGGTATTTAGCTGCATTCTGTGCCAAACGGTGACCTCCTAAATAAATATACAACCCGGTTTCTTTGGCATTTTTCATCAGTTTCACCAATGCTTCACCAATTTGAGCGTAGAGAATATCATTGGAACCTTCGAAAATCTGGAATGGCCGACTATCTACAGTACCCCTACCGGCAATGTGATTAAGCTTATAACCTTTAGCTCCAACCAATGTAAGCAGAGTTTGCGACGAATCCTGCATTAAATCGGTTGTAACCGTTTTGATAATGTTGGCTTCCAGACCAAGAGGCGTTAAATCATTTTCAATACCTGCAACTCCCGAACTATGTTTGCAAAAAGCGGAAATAATGGTAAAGTTTGCCTGTAATCGGGCTAAATGCTGTTGAACCTGATCGTACGAAAACAAACTTTTTCCACCAACCAACCGGGTCTGGCAATGCGTAATTGCTTCATCGAGCATACGTTTCACAAATCCCAAGCCCATTCCCGGGAAATGCAACCGGCTACGATGCAGTAAATCCAACATCATTTGCACACCATTCGTGTGAGGTATAAGCCGTTGTATTTTAGGTATTCTCACATTCACATTATTCCGTCCATAAGGTATTTGATAAAGGCCCAGGTTTTCGAAGTATTCTTCAACTTGAATTTTTTGATTCGGCTGAGTATTGTCACAAACAAAAAAATCAATATCCCGCTGGAGACCACCTTGTTCTGTTTGCTTGCGAGCCGACAATAACCAATAGTCGGCCTGTCCGGTTAGTCCCGCCCAATGTTTTGTTCCTTTCAAATGATAGTGATCAACATCCTCTGTATACGATGTTTGCATATTAAGTGCATCACTTCCGAAGCCCAATTCGGTAATCATAAGTCCACCCATATTTTGATTATGCAGAAAGCGTCCAAATACTTCGGGCTTCATGCAATCCTGCCCATATTTTGCAAATGGTTGCAGGAAAAGTGCGCTGTTTATACCCAGTGTTAGTGACAAAGCCAGCGACTCGTACGACGCAGCTGATAAAAGTTCCAGACTATCGCCAACTTTTCCTCCACGTCCGCCGTATTCTGTTGGAATGGCAACCGATAATGGGTTGCAATCCATAATTTGTCCCAATACTTCAGTTGGAATTCCACGGGTTATGCCCATTTTATCAATATCATTTTCATCGTGAAAGACCTTTTTTAGAGTATCTTTAAAGTTTTGAATGAACGATTCGAACGACTGAACTGGCTCTCCTTTTTCAACGGGAGAATCTGATTTACTTGAAGTTGCGTCTTTTGTTTGTAGCATCTTATCTATTTTGTTGTTATTACATTTTTGTACTATATTTCAAATACATTTGAGTAAAACAACACAATCAATTAAATGTTTTGTATATCAATTATTTAATCTGATAATTATGCCTTATTTCGTTATCTTAACCCTAATAACATAATAAACGACGACTTCATTTAATTCAATGCATTGTTTATATCAACACTGAATTAGAGATTTATCAAAAAAAAACAACTTCCAAAATAGACTTTGTAAATAATGTTCTTTATTTTCAGCAAATTTACACGCTGCAATGTTTACCTTTGCAACCGCACTCGAACAAAAAAAATCAACCTGTATGCCCGAAATAAAGAAGGAACTCACTGCTGAAAAGACAGTTTTACATCCCCGTAACAAACACCGCGAACGCTACGATTATAAAAAGCTGACCGAAACCTGTCCTGAGTTAGGTAAATATGTTAAGATGAATGCTTTTGGCAACGAATCTATTGATTTTGCAAATCCAAAAGCGGTAAAGTGGCTGAACAAAGCGTTGTTGAAACGTTTCTACGGCATTGAGTACTGGGATATTCCGACAGGATATTTGTGCCCGCCCATCCCCGGAAGAGTTGATTATATTCATTATGCAGCAGATTTACTGGCAGCAAGTAATAATGGAAAAATCCCCACAGGTTTCAAAGTTCGATGCATGGACATTGGCGTTGGAGCCAGCTGTGTGTTTCCTGTAGTGGGCAACAAAGAATACGGTTGGACATTTATCGGTTCCGAGACAGACCCGGCAGCAATTGAATCGGCAAGTAAAATTGTGAATAACAATGCTTTCCTGACACGAAATATCGACCTGCGTTTTCAGGATAACACCAACGATATTTTTCATGGAATAATGAACCGGAATGAACCTGTTGATATCACCATTTGCAATCCGCCTTTTCATTCATCCCAGGAGGAAGCCCGCCAAGGGACACTTAAAAAACTAAGCAGCCTGAATCATAAAAAGATTACCACTCCAACACTGAACTTTGGTGGTCAGAGCAACGAATTGTGGTGCGAAGGTGGCGAAGAACGTTTCGTCCGCGACATGATACGACAAAGCAAACAATTCGGTTCAAACTGTTTTTGGTTTACAACACAGATTTCGAAACAAGCACACCTTGCCGCTGTGTACGAAGCACTCAAGCACGCAGGAGCGCTGGAAGTGAAAACTATTCCAATGGGTCAGGGAACAAAAGTAAGTCGGATAGTTGCCTGGACTTTTCTCAAAAAAGACCAGCAAAATGGGTGGATGAATACGCGATGGAATATCATTTAAGGGAGAGTGAAGCAAAGTGAATGCGGGAGCATAATCCCAACTTTTGTATTCTTAGCATTTGTAATGCTATTATAAAAAGAAAACAAAGTATTCATCGGATTAAAAAATCCTCATAGTATAAAAGGTGAAATTGCAAATTCCACCAACCAGCACCAAACTTTACACTTTTAAAGAAGGATACATCAGGTTTGACAGGTGTTATTAGTTGAAGAAACTCATTTTCCTTTTAAAATAAGTTTTTTTGTCCGGGTAAATGAATCTGTCCGCAATTGGCATAAATAAATACCGCTTGGCAAAGTTGATGAGTTCCATTGTAGTAAGTGAATGCCTGCGGACATCTCCTCAGAAACAATTGTGGCAACCTCTCTTCCTTCCAAATCAAAAACCTTTAGTGATACAAATGATTTAGCTTGAAGGTTAAACCGAATATTTGTAGAAGAACTAAATGGATTTGGAAAATTCTGAAACAAAACCAATTCTCCCGCAAAATCGTTACCCAATGTGTCTTTTAATGAAACTATACCTTCCTCATTAAAAATAGCCAAGCCATTATTTGTTCCAATCCATTTGTTACCTGAGCCATCAACGGTTAATGCCATAACATAGTTGATTGGTAACCCTGAATTTGAACTGGTATAAACTGTCCATGTTGTACCATCGAACTTTATAAGTCCGTTGGTCCCAATCCATATGTTGCCCAAATGATCAACAGCTATTGAATTGATTGAGTTATTTGAAGGGATTAAAGAATTTGAATTATTATAGATAGTCCAGTTTGTGTCATCAAATTTAGCAAGCCCACCACCATTGCTAACCCCAACCCACTTATTCCCTGAACCATCTATTGCTATTGAATTGACATAATTATCAGGCAAACCTGAATTAGAAGTGTTATATACTGTCCAGGTTTTACCGTCATATTTAGCAAGTCCTGCAATTGTACCTATCCACTTATTCCCTGAATGGTCTATTGCTATTGACCAGACATCATTATTTGGTAACCCTGAATTTGAAGTATTATAAACTGTCCATGTTGTACCGTCAAATTTAGCAAGTCCTCCACTTAAAGTTCCAATCCACTTATTCCCGGAGTTATCCAGTGTTAATGCCATAACCATATTGTCCGGCAAACCCGAATTGGAAGTATTGTAAACTGTCCAGGTTGTACCGTCAAATTTAGCAAGACCACCATCCCAGGTTCCGATCCATTTATTTCCTGAACCATCTATCCCAATTGAACTGACGTAGAAAAAAGGTAAACCCGAATTGGAAGTTGTATAATCCATCCATGCTGAACCGTCAAATTTGCCAAGTCCACCTCCTGTACCAATCCACTTATTTCCGGCACTATCTATTGCTATTGTTGTAACCCTGTTATCCAATAACTCCAGATTTTTATAAGTAAAAACCGACCAGTTTTTATCATCAAATTCTGCTAGACCACTGTTGGCAGTTCCAATCCATTTATTTCCGGAACTGTCGATTGCTATTGACCTGACATTGTTTTCAGGCAAACCTGAATTTGAATGTGTATAAACGTACCATGTATCACCTTCTAGTTTTGCAAGACCACCCCATGTGCCAATCCACTTATTTCCAGCCCCGTCTATTGAAATAGTTCTTACTTCATTATCAGGAATGCCGGAATTTGAAGTAGTATAAACCGTCCAGTTTGTGTCATTAAATTTACCAAGACCTCCATATGAAGTGCCAATCCACTTATTCCCGGAATCGTCTATTGCTATTGAACTGACATCATTATCAGGTAAGCCCGAATTAAACTTATTGTAAATTGTCATGTTTGTTCCGTCAAATTTGGCAAGACCAAATTCAGTACCTATCCATTTGTTGCCGGATTTATCTATAACTATTGCATTTATGTTTTTGGTAGGTAAGTTATTGATTACAATCCAGGATGTGCCATCAAATTTTACAAGTCCTGCGTCAGTACCAATCCACTTATTCCCGGAACCATCTATTGCTATTGATGTCACATTATTGGAGGGTAAACCTGAGTTTGATGTAGTATAAACTGTCCATGTTGCCCCGTCAAATTTTGCCAATCCTCCACCACTATAAGTCGATCCATCATAATAGGGTTCAGTTCCAATCCATTTGTTTCCCTGTAAATCTATAAACACGGAAGTCACATAATTAGTAGGAATGCCACTATTCGCTGTATTATAAGTTGTCCATTTTTTACCATCAAATTTACTCAGGCCTCCTCCTGTTCCGACCCACATTTCACCTTGTTTGTCAAAAGTCACTGCGTGAATGTATGCCGACGGTAAAGCATTGGATTGTTGGTAGAGCAACCAGTTTTGAGGAGCTTCTCCTGTTTGTGAGAAGTTTGCGGTATAAGTAGTTGTACTGTCCGGCACAGTGATGGAGTGCGATTGTGCTCCACCGTCACTCCACGATAGAAAATCATACGTTTTGCCATTGAATGTTTGTGGCGTTACAACGGAAATATTGACTGCCGTTCCTCTTCCCCATGGAAAAGATAGTGGGGAAATTTTCTGCACATCTTCAACAGAAATATTAAGTCCCGTAGGATTTGTTTCCATGGCGATTTCAGAAACTTTATTGACCCATCCAATGTGCGCAGGCGTATATGCACAAAGGGCATTACTATTTTCTTTCATCATACAATCTACAGAATTCACATTTGAGAGCTCACAATTGCCGTTTGGAAACCCGTTTCCCGTATTATTAAAAGCTCCACCACCACAACCGCCATAACCGGGCAAGTAGTACTCATCGAGAGCCCCGAATATATGACCTGTTTCATGTGTAACGGTAGGACTACCGTTATTAAACCATTGGAAGAGTATCTGAGTATAAGGTCCACTCAAATTGGCATATCCGCCATAACCATTGGTAAAAGAATAGGGTGCTGTTGACGGATTATATGCAAAAAAAATAGAGTATGCCCAATCCGTATTATAGGTTACACGCAACCATGTATTATATGCTTCTACTCGGGTAGTATGGATGCCCTCCGTAAATCCCAGCTTGTTCATAATTGAACCTATCCATAAGCTATCTTCAAATGAACTATGCAGAATCGGTTCATAAGGTTGTTGACAGATTGTGTCGGTATGGTAATGTGGGATTACATTGAATGTGAGAGCCTTTCCATACTTCATTGCCATGCCAGCCCACCAACTTAAATCCTTTAAAGTACGTTGGTACATGCTATCTTCATCTGCCGTACTCCAGGTATAGAGATCCGGGTCAATAGAACCATTGCTCTCTACCATAAATACAGCAACGGTAACTGTCCCTACCATCTTATCACTGTTTCCTGTAATCAATGCCCCGTCACTCTTTACCCTGAGGATTTTATTTTTAGTATTCAGATTTTCAATATTAAGCTTATTCTTTTTCAGATTTCGAAGGTAGTCATCATAAACGATTTCAGGGTGTGGAAGAGCATCAAAGTAATCCATTTTCTTTAATGATCTACTTTCCCCTGCACCTAATTGTTTTTTCAAATTGCTTGAAGTAACAGAATTAAAAAAGGTCACTGTTTGAATAGTTTGGCGGTCATTTGTTTTCAATGAACCTATGTCCACCGGCTTATACGTAATTGCCACAATGCCATGTTGCCCAATGAGCTGGTTCGTTATTGATGGATCAATCCATCCAATCATCACATTTTTCGATCCGATAATTGCAATAGAGCCTCCCTGTTTTATTATGAATTCCCTCGTAGCAGCAACTTCGGAATAATCTTTACGTTCGGTAATAATCAGTGCATAACCTTTTAAATGCTCAATTCCGGAATCTATGCTTGCCGGTACAGGTTTATTAATAGCAAGTTCTAAATTATTTTTTTGCGCATAAACGACAAAAATTGAAATTAGGAAATAAGATAACAATAAAAAACTTTTCATATCATTTCATTTAAAAAAAATACTTTCATTTTACTCTGTAACACTTTCAATTCCTAGTATTTGGTAATAGTTTTTCATCATTATTTTTTTTAATATACCATATAACAATTCCCTTTAAGAAACTCTGTTACCCATATATCAGCTTAGGTTAATATTTAAAACTGATTATCTTGTTTAATTTCAAGACTTTATTGGAACATTCATTTTTAACCTGCACAACTCTTAATTTGTTGCAACAGTTATGTTTAGCATTATTAATATTTAAATCCCCAAAGATATAAACTATTTTTGAGACAAACTAACATTTACAATGGAATATTCAGCTTGTAAAACAAACGCACACATTATCTGGAATAGAATTAGTTACAGTGGAGAGAAACAGAGTGAAATCTTTGTTCTGGAGACTATACAAAATATTACACGCTACTCCGAACTGAGGAGAATAATGAAACATTCCCTCCCCGTAGTGGAGGAATATTTAAGCGGAGCGAAAGAATATTTCCCAAACGGGAATCTTTTTCTCCTTATCTAAAATGTCTGTCGCTTAAGCGAAAATCTTTCTCTCTTTCTGTAAAATGCCTGTGTCTTCTTATAAAATGAATTTTGCTTTGGCGGAAATGTTTTTTGCTTAAGCGGAAATGTTTTTCTCTTTCGCCACAAAGTCTCCCGCTTTAGCAAGATTCAATACTTACGGGGCGGGTACAGTGCCGCTTCGGAAATATTGGTTTTCGCCAAAGCGGGAAAGATTCTGTCGAAAGCAAGAAAGTTTTTCGCCAAAGAGAAATTGGTTTTTTAGCAAGCAAAATTGATTCTGGTGAAAGCGGGGAAGTTTTTCCACTAAGCGAAGATGGTTTTCCATGAAGCGGAGAACATTTCTGCTTTATCAAAATTGCTTTTTTATGAAGCAATATTCTTTTATTATTCGGAGAGAATGTTTTCCTACACGGAGTGAAAGAATATTTATTGGGGATGACAGTTCCGCTACTTGAAGCAATCCCTCCTCGCTGCCTCAAGATTGAAACGTATGGTGTTTTTTTCAATCAATAATAGAGTTTATATAAGTTTGAAAGAATAGCACGCTGATTTACAATGATATAGCTGATTTTAAAACGGATATTAATTTCGACAAGTCGAAATGATTTTCAAACATTTACAGTCTTATCATTTTTATGGTCGTGTTTATTGTTTTGGTCATAAAGAACTTCGTTTCATGCTTGCATGATATAACCAGGATTAAATCAGTTCAATTATGATCAGTGCATATCAGCTATATCAGCGAGAATCTGCGTTCTATTTATTTGAGAAAATACTACACCCGATTCTGTCCATTACTTATTAAATAAGATGACTTTAAAAAATACATCAAATTACAATATTTACCGTACAAAATTTTCACAGTTACCGATAGATTCATATATTTGTATAACTTTTAATTATAAAAAAAATAATCTGATATGAAAATTTTCACCACATCGCAAGTCCGCCTGCTCGATCAGTATACTATTGAACATGAACCCATTCGTTCCATCGATTTAATGGAACGTGCAGCCGAAAAGATTTTATATAACAGCCGTTATTATTGCTCTGACTTTGCTCCTGTAATTATTTTTGCAGGTCCGGGCAATAATGGCGGAGATGCGTTGGCTTTGGCACGTATGCTGTTAGCCGAAGATTTTGTGGTAGAAGTATTCTTGCTAAGTACCGGAAAACTCTCGGCCGACTGCGAAAAAAACCGGAAACGGCTGAATAAAAAGTATCCCGGCACGGTAACCGAACTTACCAACGAATTTATAGCTCCTGAGATTAACAAAGAATCAACCGTAATCGACGGCCTTTTCGGATCGGGTCTTACCCGTCCGTTGAATGGAATGTATGCCGATGCTGTAACTTGGATAAACAGTTTGAGTAATTTTGTATTCAGCATTGATGTTCCATCGGGTTTGCTGGGTGAAGACAATCAATTTTCCGAAAATCCGGTTATTGTGAAAGCCAAAACAACACTTTGTTTGCAGTTCCCAAAAATTTCATTTTTCTTTGAAGAAAGCTCACCATTCCTTGGCAAGGTAGTTGTTCTTGATATAGGTATTCACCCCGAAGCTATAGAAGAAACTCCAAGCGACTTCAACGTTCTGGAAAAAGATGATGTTAAATTGATATTAAAAGATCGCCCAAAATTTTCGCATAAGGGAACCTTTGGACATGCCTTCATCATTGCCGGAAGCATAGAAATGTGCGGTGCTTCGGTGTTGGCAGGCAAAGCGGCTTTACGTGCCGGAGCAGGACTTGTCACTGTTCATGGTCCGGGTGCAAACCGTTTCATCGTAATGGGAGCAATTCCCGAAGTTATTTTCCAATCGGATGTAAATACGAATTATATTACCCACATCGAAAACATTGAAAATTATAGTTCGGTAGGTATCGGCCCCGGCATTGGGACAAGCCCCGAAACGGTAGAAATGCTACGTGAAACACTTTCGACCCTGCACAAACCCTGTGTGATTGACGCGGATGCATTGAATATAATCAGCCAACACAAAGAGTTACTACAATTAATTCCCAAAAACAGCATCCTCACCCCTCACCCCAAAGAGTTCGAACGATTGTTTGGAGCAAGCTATTCATCGTACGAACGGATGTTGAAAGTTCAGCAGACAGCAAAAGAGTACGGGGTGATAATCATTCTGAAAGGTGCCCACACGATTATTGCCACATCCGAAGGAAAAATATACTTCAACAGCACCGGAAATGCAGGAATGGCCACAGCAGGTTCGGGCGATGTTCTCACCGGCATATTGACCGGACTGCTGGCACAGGGTTATTCTCCTGAAGATGCTTCGAAAATTGGTGTTTTAGTTCATGGCTTAGCAGGAGATCAATCGTTGGGTAGCCAATCAAAAGAATCGTTGATAGCGGGTGACATTATTGAAAAAATAGGTTCTGCTTATCGTAGTATTAGACGCAAACCAGAATTTGAATAACCCTGGCTTTGACATGCTTTTGGTATTTGGATGGAATTATGCAAACATTGCTTTAAAAATGTCTGTATAAAAACTATTTATTTGTAAACTTACAGTGAATTAATTGTATAAATCAATTAAAGACCGTAATTTTACACATTGTTTTGCGTTTGAATTTTGTTCAAATCGGCAGGTCAGATTCATATAGAACCTTAACTACATTTCTTAATAATATAAGCATGCATAAAAGCAAATTGTGTTTAAGTTTAGTTTTCCTGCTTTTTTCTCATTCAATCTTTGCTCAACAACACTATACCATAAGCGGTTACATCCGTGATGCTAAAACGGGGGAAGACATGATTGGTGCAACGGTATCGATAAAGGAACTACCCGGAAAAGGCTCAGTGGCAAATGCATACGGATATTATTCTATCACATTGCCTTCGGGAAACTACCAGATTACGGCTCAATTTACAGGTTATACTCCTCAAATTCAAAAAATTGATTTAAATAAATCCCAAAAAATTGATTTTCAACTCACTGAGCAAGCCAATGAACTGAAAGAAGTTGTAGTTTCGAGCCAACGCAGAAATGAGAATATCACAAAACTGGAAATGGGGGTACAGAAACTCGACACAAAAGATCTGAAAAACATACCAGTTTTGTTTGGAGAAAAAGATGTACTCAAAACCATACAGCTTCTGCCCGGTATCCAATCTGCCGGCGAAGGTAGCAGCGGCTTCAACGTAAGAGGTGGAACAACCGACCAAAATCTTATATTACTCGACGAAGCCACAGTTTATAACGCCTCCCATTTGATGGGTTTCTTCTCTGTTTTCAACTCCGATGCTATCAAAGATATTTCGGTTTACAAAGGTAACGAGCCTGCAGAATATGGAGGCCGGTTGTCTTCGGTTCTTGATATTAAGATGAATGACGGAAACGATAAAAAGTTTGGTGTAAGCGGAGGTATTGGTCTAATTTCTTCACGGTTAACCTTGGAAGGACCACTTGTAAAAGATAAAGGTTCGTTTATAATTTCAGCTCGACGGACTTATGCTGATGTATTTTTAGGCCTGTCAAAAGACACAACAATAAACAAAGCAAAACTATATTTTTACGACCTAAATGCCAAAGCCAACTACCGAATTGATGATAAAAACCGAATTTTTCTTTCGGGCTATTTAGGGCAGGATGTGTTAGGCTTAAGCAATACCTTTGGAATTAATTGGGGAAATAGTACCGCTACCATACGCTGGAATCACTTGTTTTCAGACCAACTATTTTCAAATACTTCGCTGATTTTTAGCAATTATAATTACAAGATAAATATTAATAATGGAATCGAAATGAATATCATTTCGCAGATTCAGGATTACAGCCTGAAACAAGATTTCCAACTTTTTGCAGGCACAAATAGTGTATTAAAGTTTGGAATTAATTCTGCTATCCATCACATAATTCCGGGCATTATTACCGCCAGCAGCAGTGTTAACCTTAAAAGTTTAACCAATAAACATGCCTGGGAAAATGCTTTGTATATTTCGCACCAGTATAAATTTTCAACTAAATTTAGCGTGGAATATGGTGCGCGGTTAAGCTCGTTTAGTTTAATTGGCCCAGGCAATTATTACACATACGACTCCGAAGGAAATGCCGTAGATACAGCAACTTACAAAACCGGACAGTTTGTAAAAACGTATATCTATATTGAGCCCCGCGCCACTTTCAACTATGTGCTAAACCCAAAGAGTTCAATAAAAGCCTCCTATGCCCGTAACGTGCAGAATCTTCATTTAATATCGAATTCTACTTCCGGCAATCCCACAGACTTGTGGATACCGAGCAGTAATAATGTGAAACCCGAAGTTGCCGATCAGGTTTCGTTGGGGTACTACCGGAATTTTTTCGATAATCAATATGAATTTTTCTCAGAAATATATTACAAAAACCTTCAAAATCAAATTGATTACAAAAACGGTGCAGAACTAAATTTCAACGAAAATGTAGAATCGCAATTGTTGACAGGTGTTGGTCGGGCATACGGTTTGGAAGTTTTTTTGAAAAAAAAATACGGCAGATTCAATGGCTGGATCAGCTATACACTATCACGCACCGAACGGAAATTTGACTTGATAAATAATGGGAATTATTATCCTGCCAAACAAGACCGGACGCACGATGTTTCCATCGTAGGCATGTACGATTTAAATAAACGCTGGACATTCTCCGCAACATGGGTTTACAACACTGGAAATGCAGTAACTTTTCCAACCGGCAAATATCAGATTGACGGAAAAACCATGTTTTACTATTCCAATCGAAATGCCAACCGAATGCCTGCATACCACAGGCTGGATTTGGGTGCAACCTGGATAATTAAAAAAACAAAAGACTTTGAATCGAGCTGGACATTCTCATTATACAATGCTTATGGCCATGAAAATGCTTACATGATAACTTTCCGCGACGATCCGAATGACGCCACCAAAACTCAGGCTGTACAAACCACGTTGTTTAAAATAGTTCCTTCATTCTCGTATAATTTTAAATTTTAGACGAATGAAAAAATTAACTCTATTAATACTAAGTATCTTTCTGCTCTTTTTGCTTCCATCATGTCAAAAGGTAATAGAACTCAATTTAAGCAACTCAACACCTGCATTGGTGATACAAGGGAATGTGTATGATCATCAAGGACCATATGCAATAACAATTTCAAAAACAGTAAATTTCACAAATACCAATACATTTCCAACTGTTTCAAATGCAACTGTTACAATTAATGACGACGCTGGAAACGCTGAAACACTGAACGAAACTACAGCCGGTACTTACCTTACTTCCAAGCTAAGGGGTACCCCAGGGAGAACATATACCCTTACCGTTACCTTAGATGGAAAAACTTACACTTCCATTTCTACAATGCCAAACCCGGTACGCATAGACACTATATATCTTAAAAAGAATATTTTTGGAAATGGAGATGTAATTGATATAAACTTTATGGATCCACCAAATGCAGATAACTATTACCGGATAATTCAATTCATCAATGACACGTTGAAAGCCGGAGTAAACATTGCCAATGACAAGCTTTATCAAGGGAAAGAAATAAGTTATTCGCTCTCAGCAACAACACTATCGGGAAATAATCCGCTAAAAAAAGGAGATAAAATTGCAATTCAGCTTGAATGCATTGACAAAGGAGTTTTCGAGTATTTCAGAACTTCGAGAGGGAATAACGGGCAATCTGCTTCGCCTGCAAACCCTGTTTCAAATATAACTAATGGTGCGTTAGGTTATTTCAGTGCATGCACAGTGCGACAAGCTTCAATGACATTTCCTTAGTTTTTATGCACATCCTATTTTTTAAAAGGTCGGTTTAAATTTGTTTAAATCGACCTTTATGTTTTTAAAACCTATATAAAGTTAAAAGACTGTTTGTTTCTAAAATTTTCATTAAAATGAAATATAAATTCAATATAAAATATATTACTTTGCACCTATTTAATAGACCTATTAAACTACCGTATTAAATATGGATGTTAACACCGAACAATCAATGGAACAATCGATTCTGGAAACAGCCGAAAGACTTTTTCTGGAAAAGGGTTTCGTTTTGACTTCAACAACCGAAATAGCAAAAGAAGTAGGTTGCAATCAGGCGTTGGTGCATTATTATTTCAGGACGAAAGATAACTTGTTCAATACCATTTTTGAACAAAAATTTAAATTATTCTTTCAACACATTTTTGATCTTGGCAATCTGGATGAATTATCGTTTACCGACAAGCTTAAACATATTATTGAATCGCACTTTGATATGCTGAATGCCAATCCAAAACTTCCATTACTAATAATCAGCGAGTTTTCGAGAAGACCGGAACAAGTCGGTATTCTGAAGGAAAAATTGCAAACAGTTCCTCAAAAGCTTTTTGAAAAACTAAACGCCCAGTTAAACGCTGAAATCTCAGCTGGTAAAATACGGCAAACAACATTGGCGGATTTAATTCTCACAATGGTTTCACTAAACGTTTCTCTTTTTCTATTTATCCCAATTGCCGGCGAAATTGCATCCTTAAATGAAGCTCAAAGGCAGTTTATGATTGTTCACCGCAGAGAAGAACATGTGAATGTTATTTTAAACAGCATAAGACCGTAAAGAAATTGAAATAAACAAATCATCACAGATATGAAAAAACAACTTTTATTTATCCTCCTGTCAATCGTTTGTCAATTGGGCTTAAGTGCTCAAAGTCTGACAATAGAAACCTGTCAGGAAAAAGCCAAAGCAAATTATCCGCTTTTAAAGCAATACGGATTAATTGAGCAAACGGCTCAATACAATATCAGTAACGCTAACAAAGGATATTTGCCTCAGTTATCATTTTCGGCTAAAGCCACTTATCAATCGGATGTAACTCAAATACCCACGGTTTTAAGTCAAATTCTTAGCGACTTAGCAAAAAAACCTGTTACATTCCAATCCTTGGGAAAAGATCAATATCAGGCTGTGGCAGAAGCAGATCAGTTAATTTGGGACGGTGGTGTAATTTCGGCTCAAAAAAAAATAACAAAAGCCTCTGCCGAAGTTGAAAAACAAAAACTTGAGGTAGATTTATACACGTTAAAAGATCGTATAAATCAGCTCTATTTTGGTATTTTACTCCTGAATGAGCAAATTAAGCAAAACGATATTCTGATAAACGAATTGGGAGTTGATTACAACCGGGTAGCAGCTTACAAGCAAAACGGTGTTGCCAATCAAGCCGATTTGGATGCATTGAAAGTAGAACAATTAAATGCAAATCAACGCGACACGGAGTTGAAAAGCACCCGTGAATCATACTTTATAATGCTTTCGGCTTTTACAAAATCTAAGATTGATGAAAATACCGAACTTATCAAACCTGAAATAAATTTAGCTATATTAAATGACAGTACCAATCATCGTCCTGAACTTAACTTATTTGAAGCTCAAAACAACATGTACGAAAGTCAAAAATCACTTTTGAACGCAGGCAATTTGCCCAAATTAGGAGCATTTCTGCAAGGTGGCATTGGTGAGCCCGGCTTAAATATGTTTAATCCCGGATTTTCACCATTTTATATTGGAGGCATACGATTATCCTGGAATTTTAGTGGTTTATACACTCAAAAAAATAATATAAACAAATTGGAAATCAGCAAGAAAATGGACGATATTCAAAAAGAAACGTTTCTTTTCAACAACAATTTAGCGAGCAAACAACAAAAAACTGAAATAGAAAAATTGCAGTCAACACTTTCGAACGATGACGAAATTATCCGTTTACGAAAAAATATAAAAGAATCAACAACTTCCAAAGTAGATAACGGAACGCTCACTATTACCGATTTAATTCGCGAAACAAATGCTGAAAATCAAGCAATACAATTAAAATCATTACACGAAATTCAACTGATAATGAGTGTCTATGAGCTCAAAAACAATGAGAATAATTAACTCCCTAAAATTAAAACAATATATACTTAACAATATAAGAATATGAAAACTATTTTCAACACCCGTTCAAGTTTTGCAAAACGAACAAAATTCATGATAGTAAGTTTGATTGCTTCAGGTATGCTTATTTCGTGTGGCTCGTCGGATGGCAATGCAGATGCATCCGGCACTTTTGAAGCCACCGAAGTAATTGTTTCTGCTCAGGGAACAGGACAGATACTTTCGTTTAATGTTCAGGAAGGTCAGACACTGGCTGAAAATGAATTGGTTGGTGCAATTGATAGCACTCAGTTATATTTGCGAAAACAACAAATTATCTTCAGCAAAAAAGCATTGTTAAGTAGTCGTCCCGACATAAAAAAACAAATTGCAATACTTCAACAACAAATTGCAACTGCCAAAACAGAACAAAAACGGTTTGAAAATTTGGTAAAAGCTAACGCTGCCAACCAAAAGCAATTAGACGATATTAATGCACAAATTGCAGTACTTGAAAAGCAACTTGATGCACAGAAAACAACTTTAGAAACAGGTAATCAAGGAATTAATGAAAATAGCGAGAGTTTAGCTTTACAAGCCGAGCAAGTAGAAGACCAATTAAACAAATGCAAGATTGTCAGCCCTATAACAGGAACAGTATTGGTGAAATACGCTGAAATGGGCGAAGTGGCAGCACCCGGCAAAGCTCTTTTCAAAATTGCTGATATCAACAACATGATTCTTCGTGCTTATGTAACTGCCGACCAATTGACGCAAATAAAAATTGGTCAGAAAGTGAAAGTTACATCCGATTTTGGTAAAGACAAAAGCCGTGAATACGCCGGAACCATTGCCTGGGTTTCCGACAAAGCTGAATTTACACCCAAAACCATTCAGACACGTGACGAACGCGCCAACCTTGTTTACGCTGTAAAAATTGATGTAAAAAATGATGGATTGTTGAAAATAGGAATGTATGGGGATGTACATTTTAATTGATGACCCCTAACCCCTAAAGGGGAATAAGATTACACCATAAAATCTCGTTTTAATACAAATGAATATTGATAAATTACTTAATACAGACGAAAGTGACTTAAATTCCCCTTCAGGGGTTAGGGATTCTAATATGTTTTATGGTGCTTTGCCAATTCACTTTGAGCTTGCCAAGAAATTAAGAGATAGTCAAACTGAAGCTGAGATTTTTCTTTGGAGCAATTTAGCGAAGATTAATATTCAAGGAATTAGGTTTAAACGTCAACATCCTGTATTATATTTTATCGCTGATTTCTATTGTCACAAAGCAAAGTTAATTATTGAGGTGGATGGTGGATATCATGATATACCTGAACAATATATTTATGACAGAAATAGAGATTTTGAACTAGACGCATTCGGATTAAAAGTAATTCATTTTACAAATGAGCAAGTGCTCTATCAAATAGAAAAAACATTGGAAGCGATAGAACAAGAAATAAAAAAAAGAACCCCTAACCCCTGAAGGGGAATTAAAACACCACTATTTTATTCATAATTCAATGAAAAAAAATGAAACAATAGTTGACAACAGTAACTTAGTTCCCATTCAGGGGCTAGGAGTTGCAATTGAAGTGAAAAATTTATATAAGAACTATTATCCTATCAAATCGGGTGAGTTTGCAGGTTTGGGTCGTCCTGCCATAGGAGACAAAAGTAACCCAGTTCCCCTTCAGGGGTTAGGGGTCAGCTTCGAGGTAAACAGAGGTGAAATTTTTGGAATTATTGGTCCGGATGGAGCCGGTAAAACAACGCTTTTCCGGATTCTGACAACACTGATTTTAGCGAATAGCGGAACTGCTTCTGTTGACGGATTTGATGTGGTAAATGATTACAAGGAAATCCGTAAACGGGTAGGTTATATGCCTGGCAAGTTTTCATTGTATCAGGATCTAACCGTTGAAGAAAATTTAAATTTTTTTGCCACCGTTTTCAACACCACCATTGAAGAAAACTATGAACTGATTAAAGATATTTACCAGCAAATCGAACCATTCAAAAAACGGCGTGCAGGAAAACTTTCGGGTGGAATGAAACAGAAATTGGCTTTAAGTTGCGCATTGATTCACAAACCGAGCGTACTGTTTCTGGATGAACCAACTACAGGTGTTGATCCCGTGTCGCGAAAAGAATTTTGGGGAATGCTTAAAAGTTTGAGGGAACAAGGCATTACAATTCTGGTTTCGACACCCTACATGGACGAAGCCAGCCTTTGCGACCGGATTGCACTGATTCAGAATGGACAATTTTTAAAAATCGAAACACCCGAAAACATTGTTGCCCAGTACGAAAATAAACTTTGGGCAGTGGAAAGCGACAATATGCACAAGTTATTGATCGACTTGCGAAACAACGAAATGACCAAAAATTGTTTTGCTTTCGGGGATAAACATCACGTATCAATAAGCAATGAGCAAATGACAATTGAGAACTTAAAGGAATATCTTATGAAAGAGAACCATACCAATATCCAGATTTTGGAAATTGAGCCAACAGTAGAAGATTGCTTTATGCAACTCTCTCAGAAGTAAGAGGCAAGAATATAAGGAAAGAAAAAAATGAATAATACGATACAACATAACCCCAACAAGGTAATCATTGCAGAAAATCTTACCAAAAGATTCGGTAGGTTTACTGCAGTGGATAATATTTCATTTGAAGTTGAAAAAGGTGAGATTTTCGGTTTTCTGGGAGCAAACGGTGCCGGAAAAACAACTGCCATGCGAATGCTTTGCGGACTAAGCATTCCTACAGGTGGTAAAGGACTGGTGGCAGGTTATGATATTGGCTCACAAACCGAGCTTGTAAAAAAAAGTATCGGTTATATGAGTCAGAAATTTTCACTTTACGACGACCTGAAAGTCTGGGAAAACATAGAACTCTTTGGCGGAATTTACGGGCTAAAGGACAAAGAAATAAAAACAAAAACGGATGATTTGATGAAAGTTCTGAACTTTGAAGAAGAAAGGGATAAACTTGTAGGTTCATTACCTCTTGGTTTTAAACAAAAACTTGCTTTTTCTGTTTCAATTTTTCACAATCCCAAGCTCGTTTTTTTGGATGAACCAACCGGTGGCGTTGATCCAATTACTCGTCGTCAATTTTGGGAATTGATTTACGATGCTACTTCGCGGGGAATAACAGTTTTTGTAACAACACATTATATGGATGAAGCTGAATATTGTAATAGGGTATCTATTATGGTGGATGGAAAAATAGAAGCACTTGATTCACCCAAAAATCTTAAGAGTCAGTTTAATGCAAAAAGTATGGATGAAGTTTTTCAACAACTTGCACGCAAATCAACACGTAAAGCCGATTAGTCATGAAACAATTATTATCATTCATCCGAAAAGAATTTTATCACATTCTGCGCGATAGAACCACCATGATGATTTTGCTTTTGATGCCTATCATTCAAATCATTTTATTTGGGTTTGCTCTTTCTACCGAAGTTAAGGATACGCAAGTAGCTGTTTTGGCTCCTGCAAACGATGATGCAAGCCAACGAATCATTGATAAGATAAATGCCAGTGAGTATTTTAATGTAGTTGCAAAAATTCATAAGACAGATGAAATCCGGACAATTTTCAGAGATGCGAAAGCCAAATTGGTGATTGTTTTTGAGGATAATTTTGCTGAGAAACTTCGTCACAACGGAAAAGCACATATTCTACTTATTGCCGATGCCACAGACCCAAATGCAGCAACATCGTTTACATTTTATGCAAGCAACATTATTGCATCCTACCAGCAAGAATTAATGGGCGAAAATAAAAATCCATATCAAATAACACCTGAGGTAAAAATGCTCTACAATCCCCAGATGTTGAGTGCATTCAGTTTTGTGCCGGGAGTATTGGGCATGATTATGATTTTGATTTGTGCAATGATGACTTCAATTGCCATTGTTCGCGAAAAAGAAATGGGAACAATGGAAATTTTACTGGTTTCACCAATGAAACCCATTTACACAATACTTTCCAAAATTACGCCCTATTTTGTATTGTCTTGTGTGAATTTTGCCACCATTATGCTCTTGTCGGTATTTGTACTCAAAGTTCCCATTGCTGGTAGTTTTTTAAGTTTAGTTGTTGTTTCATTGCTCTATATATTTGTATCCCTGGCACTTGGACTGTTAGTTTCAACGCTGACCGATTCGCAGCAAGCAGCCATGTTAATCTCAGGGATGGGACTCATGATTCCGGTTATGCTTCTTTCGGGAATGATTTTTCCTACTGAGAATATGCCTGTTGCACTACAATATCTTTCAAATATAATTCCAGCAAAATGGTATATATCAGCCGTCCGGGCTATAATGATTAAAGGCCTTGGCATTACTTCTGTATTGAAAGAAGTCGGAGTACTTAGTTTCATGGGATTAGTATTGGTAACTATCAGTTTGAAAAAATTTAAAGTAAGGTTGGAATAAAGAAGAGGCAAGTGGTAAGGAGTAAGTAGCAAGAAAAAAACAAACAATATCATGATAAAGTTTCTATTAAAAAAGGAGTTCAAGCAATTGATTCGGAATCCATTCCTGCCGAGGATGATTTTCATTTTCCCATTTATGGTGTTAATGGTTTTTCCATGGGCAGCCAGTTACGAAATCAAGAACCTGAATTTAAGTGTTGTCGACAATGATCACAGCACTTACTCACGTGAACTTACACAAAAAATAATCTCGTCGAACTATTTCAAACTCACGAATGTATCTCCAACTTACAAGAAAGCACTTAAAAGTATTGAGAAAGACCAATCTGATATTATTCTGGAAATTCCGGCAAATTTCGAAAAGAACTTAACAAATGGCCAAGGGGGAAAAGTAATGATTTCGGCCAATGCCGTGAATGGGATGAAAGGTGGAATTGGAATGACTTATCTTTCGAGTATTTTAGTTGATTTCAATGCGCAGGTTATACAGGAATTAATGCCTTCGAGCCCCGGAGCAGCTTCTGTACCAACCATAGAGCTTGATTCGCAGTATCGTTTCAATCCGCATCTCAATTACCGTGTTTTTATGGTTCCGGCACTAATGGTCATGCTCTTGACAATGATGTGCGGGTTTTTGCCAGCGATTTCAATTGTATTTGAAAAAGAATTGGGAACAATGGAACAGATTAATGTTAGCCCTGTACCAAGACTGACATTTATCTTAGCAAAATTAATTCCGTTTTGGATTATCGGCTTCATTGTTATAAGTATCGGTTTTTTAATTGCGTGGGCAGTTTACGGGTTAATTCCGGCCGGACATTTTTCAACCATTTATTTGTTTGCAGCCATATACATTCTGACTGTTTCGGGCTTAGGAATTGTGATTTCAAATTATGCATCAACACTCCAGCAAGCCATGTTCATAGTATTCTTCTTTTTGATGCTTTTTATCATGCTGAGTGGGCTGTATACACCAATCGACAGCATGCCTGAATGGGCAAAATGGATAGCTGCTTTCAACCCATTGAAACACTTTATGGAAGTAATGCGGTCGGTATATTTAAAAGGAAGTAATACTTTTCAATTAGCAAAACCGTTAATGGCATTGATTGGTTTCGCAGTGTTTTTTAATACATGGGCAGTATTAAGTTATCGGAAAAAGAATTAATAATTATTGGAGGTTAAATGGGAATTTGCCTCCAATGCTTTTTGTACTGAGCCATGAATCAATAGCAGACTCTTAGACCGCTCATAGTCAAATCCGAGTTCTTCCATAATCATACGTGTTCCACGGTCGATCAATTTGGCATTGCTGAGTTGCATATTTACCATTTTGTTGCCCTTCACACGCCCTAGTTTTATCATTATTGTTGTAGAAATCATGTTCAGTACGAGTTTTTCTGCTGTTCCTGATTTCAATCGCGTGCTACCGGTAACAAATTCGGGTCCGACAATTACTTCAATTTGAACATCTGCTTCGTGCGCAATTGGTGAATCAGGATTACAGGCAACGGATGCGGTCAAAATACCATTTGCTTTGGCATTTCGCAACCCACCAACCACATAAGGAGTTGTTCCCGAAGCAGCAATGCCAATAACAGTGTCGGTTTTATTTATCTTATAAGCCTTTAGTTCTTCCCAGGCTTTGTCCATATCATCTTCAGCATTTTCCACCGGACTGCGCAGAGCTTTTTCACCACCTGCAATCAACCCTACAACCAACCCTGAAGGCATGCCGAAAGTGGGTGGAATTTCCGAAGCATCCAACACACCTAACCGCCCGCTTGTACCTGCTCCAAGATAGAAAATCCGCCCACCACGTTTCATCTTTTCAACAATTCTCTCTACTAACTCTTCTATTTGCGGAATGGCTCGTCGGACTGCTAATGCCACTTTCTGGTCTTCTTCATTCATTTCAATAAGAAGTTGACCAACGGATTTTTTATCGAGGTTGGTATGAAGTGAAGATTGTTCGGTAATCCCTAACCCCTGAAGGGGAACTGAGTTAGTTTCGTCTCTTATTTCCTTTTTCTTATTCGCCATATGAAATTTTCAAGCAATCTGTAGTAATATTTCTTATTCCCCTTTAGGAGTCAGGGGTCAGTTAGTTATGAATGGAAATTCACCAATCCGCCCATCGGACTTTGTACAATTTCAGAAATTCTTATTCCCCGTTCCAATGCCACAATTTCGAGCATATCCCTGAAATAATGGGCTATTGAACCCACAAATCCCACTTCTACATTTTCCAACGGATATTGCATTACATTGCGAACAAGAAAAGCATCAAAACTATCGAATATCAAATTAAATATCGAAGAATTTTCAATATTCTCCAATAAAAATGGAGTGAATTGAGCCAAAAACCGATTTGGAAAAGGTTTTTTATAAACACTATCCATAATTTCGGCAGGAGTTAAGTTATATCGGCTTAAAAAAGTTTCTTTTAATTCCGGCGATAATTGATTTTTCAGACAATCAGCCACGAAAAGCTTGCCCAAAACCGCCCCACTACCTTCGTCGCCCATAATAAACCCAAGCGGAGATACATTTTGCAATATTTCATTTCCATCATAAAAACAAGAATTGGAACCAGTTCCAAGTATGCAGGCAATTCCCTTTTCGTGTTGAAACAATGAACGGGCCGCACCAAGCAAATCGCTTTGAATCTCAATCATCGAGTTATTGAAAAAACGTATTAATGCCCGACTGACCACCATCTTTTTTTCGGGGAATGAACATCCAGCACCGTAGAAATAAATCCGGTCGATGTCTGCATTGACCAATTGAGGAATCAGTTGAGATTCAATCAAAGAAATAATTTCCATGTCGGTCTGGTAAAACGGATTAATTCCATCTGTATTCAACTTGCTTACAATATTTCCATTCTGCACTAAACACCATTGCGTTTTAGTAGATCCACTATCGGCTATTAATATGACCCCTAAATTCCCTAAAAGGGACTTTGGAGTTACTTTATTCTCAATCATCTAATTTAAATTTTACTTGTAACAGACACAAAGATATGACTAATTTTCAAAATAGCATAGTGAGGTTTTAAATTGAAAATTCGAATTTTAGTCGTATTTTTGACAACCCAAATAGAATAAATAATAAAATCTCCATAAATGAATATTCAACCGACAAATTCCACTGAGGCAAAAGCCCCCTTCAGAGGGTTGGGGGTCATCAATTGCTTCTTAGCTTGTAGCGACACTGCTGAATCACTCAAAACCATTGAGCAAATTAAACAGTCTTCGCTCGTTCAAACCATTTATCTCCTTGTAAAAAAAGAAACTAACATACAAATTGATGGTTGCCAAACGCTGAAAATTGACTCTCTCCAAAGTTGGGAAACCATTTGCAAAATTGCCGGAAAAGCAGACACACCTTACACGCTTATTTACACCAAAGACACCACACTTGATCTGGGACAATACGCTCTGGAACGCTTTTTCAGCATTGCCGAAGATACTCATGCCGGACTTGTTTATTCCGATTATTGGGAAATTAAAAACGACGTTCGTTCCATTCATCCTGTGATTGATTATCAGGAAGGCAGCCTGCGCGACGATTTCAATTTTGGTTCGGTGCTATTCTATAACGCCGATTGTCTGAAAAAAGCCGTTGCCCAAACCACAGTTAATTATCAATTTGCTGGACTGTATAACTTACGGTTGAAAGTATCGCAACAGGCGGAGCTGGTGCATATAAACGAATTTTTGTACGCCGAAGTGGAAACGGACACGAGAAAAAGCGGCGAAAAACAATTTGACTATGTTGATCCCAAAAACCGTGCAGTGCAAGTGGAAATGGAAACAGCCTGCACCGACCATTTAAAGAAAATTGGCGGATATTTAGCTCCGCAATTCAAGAAAATCGAATTCAACGAAAGTAATTTTCCGGTGGAAGCTTCGGTAATTATTCCTATTAGAAACCGTGTAAAAACAGTGGAAGATGCCATTAAATCGGTATTAATGCAGAAAACTTCATTCGAATTTAATTTGATTATTATCGATAATTTTTCAACTGATGGCACCTCGGAATTAATTCAGAAATATGCTTCGCTGGACAATCGGGTAATTCATATTATCCCGAACCGCAATGACCTTGGTATAGGCGGATGCTGGAACGTGGGATTGAACAACTCAGCCTGTGGAAAATTTGCCGTTCAGCTGGATAGCGACGATGTGTATCAGGATGAAAATACGCTTCAAACTATCGTTGATGCTTTTTACGAACAAAACTGCGCGATGGTTATCGGTTCGTATACCATGACTAACTTTGAAATGGAAACCATTCCGCCAGGACTAATTGATCACAAAGAATGGACCCCCGAAAACGGTCGCAATAATGCACTGCGTATTAATGGACTTGGTGCTCCACGCGCTTTCTACACACCGGTTCTTCGTGAAATAAAAGTGCCCAATACAAGTTATGGCGAGGATTACGCCCTCGGGTTACGCATCAGTCGCGAATATCAGATTGGCCGTATTTTCACTTCTCTTTACCTCTGTCGACGTTGGGATGAAAATTCGGACGCTTCGCTTGATGTAGTAAAAATGAATGTAAATAATTTATACAAAGATAAAATCCGAACGATAGAGCTTAAGGCAAGAAAAAACTCAATTTCTTATTAGCTTAATTCTTTGCCATCCGATATTTATCAATAACTTTATTGTATTAAACAAACGTAATACTATATATTTATTTCGTTTTTTTAATTTTACTTAATTACTTTTGTAAACCAAAACATAATCAAAAATTAAGTATTATGAAAAAGACATTCATTGCGGGTTTTATTTTTTGTTTTTTCTGTGGAACAATATCCTTTAATGCTTCCGCCCAAGAGTACAACTATGACATTAGCAAATATTATACGCCTGATATTGTGCGAAATCAGTTGGACTTATCGTTCAGCACCAATAATTCTTTTAATAGTTTAAGTACTAAAGTTGATACACTTACAACAACTTACTCAACTCACTTAGGAGGAACAATAACACCTAATTTCATTACCTATACCAACACCCGTCAACGGGTATCACAATTGCAACTAAACGGAACCTTTTCCGGCAGTTATGATGCCAATGGAGTTCTAAATCAAGGGAATTCAAATAGTAATTCGCAAACTTCCAACTATCTTAATCTAAGTTATACATCACGCTTCTATAACTCTTCAAACAACTATCTTTTAGTGGGAATTACCTCTAATATTCAAGTGAATCTTAATAATAGTGCATTAGTAATAAATTCAATTAGTTCCAAAAATTACAATAACAATTATAAACTGAATATTAATCCTACAATTGGTGTTGGTATTGGTAGAATAGAGTCAGTGGAAGATGCTCGTCAAGCCATTTACATTTTAGATGATCTATCGAAAAGAGGAGTTTTGACTCGCCACTTACAAAATGCAGAGATTTTTCAACTCTCGCAACTTATTTCGCGAGTAAAAAACAAACGTTTTCTCGATGCCCGAATACATTTAATGGACGAAATCAGTGCAGTCGATTCGTTTTTTGTCAGCAATAAGTTACTTGATAAATCTGGTGCTCCCTATTTTACGTCTTTGTACGACAACTGGCAATATGGAGCATTGTATAGCAGAAAATCAGGACAGTCTTTTGAAATCAGCTTTTCTCCATCGTTGAATTGGTATTATACAAAAAACAATTCTATTGATTCTCTGACTCGAAATATGACAAATCAAAATGGATTAAACGGAGGATTAGCCCTGACCTATACTTACGAAAAACCGGTGAAACTGAACTGGCAACATTCGGTAATAGCTACTTTAAATGGAAGTTACAATACGAACAACTACAAGGGTCAATACTTTGCTCCTATCTATAATGGAACAACCAGAAGCACAGTTGGTATGGTTAATCTCCTCGGGAATTATACTTTAGGATACTATCCAAGCACCCGGACTTATTTTACAGCATCTATTTCTCAAAATTTTCAATTAGACAATTTTAAAGATCTTAGCAAAAATACGATTAATTTTTATAAGTTATTCAATTCCAATTCCAATATCCAATTTAATGCATATTATTATTTATCTCCACAGTTACGGTTATCTTTAGGAGCTAATTTAACAAACAATTACATAAATTACTATTCTACTAGTTATAATAATTTATATGGAGGATTTAATGGCGGTATTAGCTATTCATTTTTCTAAGTATTTTTCAAATGATCAAACTCAATCATGAGATAAAATCCCTTTTTCACGAGCAGGTTTCCAATTGGGAACTTGCCCGTGTGAATTATGCCGGATTAAAATCTGTGCAAACAAAATCTTTCACATTCAATAACTTCGAAGTAATTGTTCAGTTCAACCCGGCACGTATTGTGTCATCGGGCGCCAAGGTAGATGCAAAAACCATTACCGCACGCAAATGTTTTTTGTGTACCGAAAACCGTCCTGCCGAACAAAAAAGTGTGGAAGCCGGCGATTACCTGGTTTTGGTCAACCCCTTCCCTATTTTTCCCGAGCATTTTACCATTCCGCGAAAAGAACATGTAGACCAACAAATTCTACCGTATTTTACTGACATGCTTATGCTTGCCAAAACGTTGGACGATTACCTGATTTTTTATAACGGTCCGAAATGTGGTGCATCCGCCCCTGATCATATGCATTTTCAGGCCGGAACGAAAGATTTTCTGCCACTCGTAAATGATTACAAACGACTAAAAGCAACTCAGGCCGAAGTGCTGGTAGAATCAGCAACTTTTCAGCTCTCCAAACTGAATAATTATTTACGAACAGTTTATTGCATCGAGTCTATCAATATTGAAGCGGCAGTAGATGCGTTCGAAAAGTTGTATTCATTCTTCCAAACCGATGACGGAGTTGAACCCATGATGAATATCGTATGCACTTTCGAAAACGATAAATGGTTTACCTACGTGATTCCCCGCAAAGTCTTCCGTCCGTGGCAATATACCGCCGAAGGCAATCTACAGCTGCTCGTAAGCCCTGCCACTGTGGAAATGGGTGGCATCCTTATCACTCCTATCCAGAGCCATTTCGACCGAATTACCAAAGATGATGTGGTAAGTATATTCGAACAGGTAAGCAATACTTAGAAATAATAGTATTTTACTATTTTATATATGTATATTACTACTATAACTATGTATTATACTTAAATTACTATGTATTTTACTATATATTTTAAATATATTATTAATACAAGTATGTTTTTTAGTAAAACGTTTAAGTATAATATAAATATAACATAGCTATTTACATAAATAATTAAGTATTATACTAATATATTATATAAATTATTCGGAATTATATGTATATTTGCACAAAATAAAACGATAAATATGGATGATAGAAAAAAACATAAACTACAACCTACAAATCCGTATCCGCATAATGGCAATGTATTGAAAGAATATTTCACAAAACATGCGGTAAATTGTGCGGAATTAGCACGTCAACTGGGTGTAAGCGGATCAAGTGTATTTCAATATTTTGAAAGTCAGTCATTGCAACTGGGTATACTGTGGAAAATAAGTCTGGCACTGAAACATAATTTTGTAGCTGAGTTAGGAGAACAATTGTCGGTTGAATACATCAGCTTGCGCGAGAAAAAGTTACAAGAACAAGTAGAAACTCTTCAAAAGGAACTCCAAAATTTGAATATTGAATTAGGCGTATATAAAAATATTGTAGGAAAATAATATGAACAACACAGAACCCACCATTCATGTCGGTATCCTATCGTCATCTCAGATTATTTTTGTTTTAAATGGACTGTTTTTTGCCTCAAACGGACGCATTTACCAGCCTGGAAAAAAAGTTGCGATTTTTCGTAAAGGAAAAATCTTGTTCGATGGTGAATTATTAGATAATCTTTCATTTGAACCATTAAGTGATGAATGTTCGTTTGAGTTGAAAAACGTATCGATTGGTATCGGTTTCCATTGGGAACGTACCGAGAATCAACGATTCAAAGGCGAATTAGAATTTATCATTAAAGATTTCAGACTAACAGCCATTAACTTAATCACGGTTGAAGATTACCTCACCAGTGTAATTTCCAGCGAAATGAGCGCCACTGCCTCGCTGGAATTATTAAAAGCGCACGCGGTTATTTCGCGCAGTTGGTTGTTGAACCCGATAATAAATCCCATAATACCCACAAACAATAAAGAAACGCATGGGTTGTCTCTACGAAATCTGCAACAAATTATCAAATATTACGAGCGCAATGCCCATACCAGTTTTGATGTTTGTGCCGACGATCATTGTCAGCGCTACCAGGGAATTACCCGTGCCTCCACAGCTGCCGTTGAAAAAGCTATTGAAGCAACGCGTGGCGAAGTACTTATGTACGAAGGTAGAATTTGTGATGCGCGATTTTCCAAATCGTGTGGTGGCATCACTGAAGCATTCGAGAATTGCTGGGCACCGGAACGTCATCCGTATTTAATTCCGGTGATTGATAACAACGAGACACCGACAGGTTTCGAACTTGATTTGACCGTGGAAGCGAATGCTGAAAAATGGATACGCAAATCGCCCGCCGCCTACTGCAACACAACCGACAAAAAAGTATTGGCTCAGGTGCTGAATAATTACGATCAGGAAACAACCGATTTCTATCGCTGGAAAGTAGAATACACTCAGGCTGAAATTTCTGAACTGCTGGCTCGTCGTTCGGGTATTGATTTTGGAGAAATCATTGATTTAATTCCGATGAAACGAGGCGAATCGGGACGCATTATTGAACTACAAATTATCGGCACAAAAAAAGTAATTATAGTAGGCAAAGAACTGGAAATCCGCAAATGGCTCTCCAACTCGCATCTGTACAGTTCCGCTTTTGTGGTGGATAAATCGGATGTTGTTGACGATATACCCCAACACTTTACACTCACCGGAGCCGGTTGGGGTCATGGCGTGGGACTTTGTCAGATTGGTGCTGCCGTGATGGGCGAAAAAGGATTTCATTACAATGAAATTTTATTGCATTATTTCAGGGGAGCGGAATTGAAAAAGATATACCCCTAACCCATAAAGGGGAAATAATTCAACCCCTACGCAAATTATATGATAAAAAATAAATTCCCCTGGACATGGATACCAACGCTCTACTTTGCAGAGGGACTTCCGTATGTGGTCGTTGCTACAGCTTTTTCCACCACTATGTATAAACGGTTAGGCGTTTCTAATACCGACATTACATTTTTTACAAGCTTACTATATTTACCATGGGTAATAAAACCATTCTGGAGTCCATTTGTAGATATTATTAAAACTAAACGCTGGTGGATTATTACTATGCAGTTATTAATAAGCGCCGGATTAACTGCTGTAGCTTTTCTTATCCCAATGCCATTTTTTTTCAAAGCAACATTGGCAATTTTATGGATTATAGGATTTAGTTCTGCCACGCACGATATTGCCGCTGATGGTTTTTATATGCTGGCGTTGGATAGCTCGGAACAATCGTTTTTTGTTGGTATCCGCAGTACCTTTTACCGCTTAGCCATGCTTTCCGGTCAGGGTCTATTTGTTATTATTGCAGGTTATTTAGAACAACATACGGGAAAAATCCGACTTGCATGGAGTGTTACATTCTTTATTTTGGCGGGATTATTTGTTTTATTTTTTCTATATCACCGCTTTATTTTGCCTCGTCCTAAGTCAGACACTACCAAAACAGGAGGTAGCGCTAAAGATATTTTCAGAGAATTCGGATTGACTTTTGCCTCTTTTTTTCAGAAGAAAGGAATCGTTTTAGCTATTGTTTTTCTGCTACTTTACCGACTTGGTGAAGCTATGTTGGTAAAAATGGCAGCACCGTTTCTACTCGATGCCCGTAACATTGGCGGTTTGGGACTTACTACCGAGCAAGTAGGATTGGTCTATGGAACTGTCGGCGTGATAGCTCTCACGTTGGGTGGAATTGTCGGTGGAATTGCGGCTTCCCGCAAAGGACTGAAGTACTGGATCTGGCCTATGGCGCTGAGCATTACGCTTCCTCATTTGGCTTATTTATACCTGTCGTGGTTTTTACCAACGAGCTTTATACTGATTAATATTGCCGTTGCCGTGGAGCAATTCGGTTACGGTTTTGGGTTCACTGCCTATATGCTTTATATGATTTACTTTGCCGATGGCGAGCACAAAACAGCTCATTATGCCATTTGTACGGGATTTATGGCACTGGGAATGATGCTCCCTGGCATGATAGCGGGCTGGATACAGAGTTTATTCGGGTACCAGCATTTCTTTATCTGGATATTGATTTGTGCTATTCCAACTTTGGCTGTTATTCCATTTATGAAAATTGATGAGAACTATGGGAAGAAGACCCCTAACCCCTAAAGGGGGATTTTGTCTTATTAAATAAAAAGAAATCGTTTCAAATTACTACCTTTGCACATTATTTATAAAATACACTATCCTCAAGTTCCCCTTTAGGGGTTAGGGGTCATAATTTATGAAGATATTAGTTCTTGGTGCCGGAAAAATGGGCACATTCCTTACCGACGTATTGTGCATTCAGCACGAAGTAGCTTTGTTCGATACTGATCCGACACGGTTGCGTTTCGTGTTCAATACTTATCGGATGACCACTTACGAAGAAGTTCGTGCCTTTGAGCCGGAGCTGGTTATCAACTGTGTGACCTTGAAATTTACCATCGAGGCTTTTCAGACAGTGTTGCCTTATTTGCCAAAAAGTTGTATCATTTCAGATATTGCTTCGGTAAAAACCGGCTTGCAGAGCTATTACGAAAGCACCGGTATGCGTTATGTTTCTACCCATCCAATGTTCGGACCTACCTTTGCCACACTCGATAATCTGAGTACGCAAAGTGCCATTATTATTTCGGAATCGGACCATATGGGCAAGGCGTTTTTCAAAGATTTATACGGGTCGTTGAAATTGAAAATTTTTGAATATAGTTTTGATGAGCATGACGAAACAATTGCCTATTCACTTTCCATACCATTTGCATCCACGTTGGTATTTGCGTCGGTAATGAAACCGCAGGAAGCTCCCGGAACAACTTTTAAACGCCACATGGATATTGCCAAAGGATTGTTGTCGGAGGACGATTATTTGTTGACCGAAATTCTTTTCAACCCTAACACGCCCAAACAAGTAGAAAACATCCGTGCAGAACTGAAGGTCTTGCTTGACATTATCGAAAATAAAGATACTGACCGAATGCAGACTTTTTTGAAAAAAGTGAGAAAGAACATCGAATGACCCCCAACTCCTAAAAGGGAGCAAGAGTCAATGGGTCAAATATAATAACTTCTCTATTTCCCTTTAGGGGTTAGAGGTAAATTTTAGATTATTATGGAAACAAAAGAACAAGTATTGGAAGCAATGAAAAAAGCCGGAGTGCCTTTAAACGCAGGTAAAATAGTTGAGCTAACCGGACTCGAACGCAAAGAAGTGGATAAAGCAATGAAAGTACTGAAAGCAGAAGAGGCTATAGTATCACCAAAAAATTGCTTTTGGCAACCTAAGTGAGGAAACTATTTTCTTAAAACAACAGTCGCTTTGCAAACTTGCAAAACGACTGTTGTTATTTTATTTAAGTCTTTCTGTCGACAAAACCATCCTATTCGTCGAATTTACTTGCAACACTATATTGTCTGTTCTACTTTTGACACCGAATCAAATCAATTACGAACAGATGAAAATACAAACAATCCTTCTAAGCTTTTTGCTGATAATTACAACGAGCATTTCAGCACAAGACAAGCCCCAACAATGGGATTTAACAACATGCATTAACTATGCGTTGAAAAATAACATTCAGATTCAGAAAAGCAAGATTACACTGGAACAAAGTACAGTGACAGCCAAACAAGCCAAAGCACAACTACTCCCATCGCTTTCGGGATCAATCAACCAAAGTTTTACAAACTCACCATTTCCTGCAACTGGGGCTGCAATCAACACTTACGCCGGAAGTTACGGATTAAGCAGTTCGATGCTTTTGTTTGATGGTGGCAAAACTGAAAAAAACATCCGCGAGCAAAAATTACTCGAACAGGTAGGTCAGTTTAACGTACAGTATTCACAAAAGACTATCCAGTTTTCGATTCTTCAATCCTATCTGCAAATATTATATGCCGCCGAAACGGTTAACATCGACAGTGCAACGGTTGAAGTTTCAAAATTCCAGTTCGATCGCGGTAAAAACTTACTTGCTGCCGGAAGTATATCGAAAGTTGATTTGGCACAACTCGAATCTCAATTCAGTTCCGATAAATACCAACTGGTGGTAGCCAAAAATAACCTCGAAACACAAAAACTAAACCTGAAACAATTGCTGGAACTAAGTGTAAAAGATGAACTTAAAATCGGGATTCCAACATTGAATGATGTAGATATTCTGAAGCCGCTGCCGGCTCTACAAACAGTATACGAAAATGCATTAAATGTAATGCCCCAGATTAAAAGCAGCAGATTGAACATTCAGGCTGCCGGATTGGAAACTGAAAAAGCTAAAGCTAATTTCTTGCCCAAAATAAATCTTAATGCCAGTGTCGCCACTAACAATTCAACATTATCGGGCTTCAGTTTCGGACAACAATTACAAGATGGCTTTAATGACGGAATCGGTATATCGGTAAGTATCCCGATTTTCACGAATCGAAGCAATAAATCAACATTAGAAATCAATCGCTTGAGCGAAAAAACATCCCAATTGAACCTGCAAGATGCTGAAAAAAGTTTGCTTACCGAAGTGGAATCTTCCTATCAGGACGCTTTATCAGCACAAAGCCAGTACGTTTCGGCAACCGAGAAAGTGAAAGCTTTGCAGACCAGTTACGACTTAATTGATCAACAATTTAGTCTTGGTCTGAAAAACACACTGGATTTGCTGACAGAAAAAAATAATTTGCTGGCTGCCAAACAAAGTCTGCTTCAAGCTAAATATCTCAGCATAATGAACGTACAAATGCTTAATTTATATCAGGATTTACCATTAGAAATAAAATAAAACATACAATATGGAAAAGAAAAAAATCATTATCATCTCAGTGATAAGCGTAGTTGTAATTGCATTAGGATTCTACATTTTTAAAAAAGAATCGCCGAAAAATGCTTTTCGACTGGAGACTACAAAAATGTCGCTTAACAAGATCACTACCAGCGTTACCGCGACGGGAACCATTGATCCAATTACCGAAATTACTGTTGGTACACAAGTATCCGGAATTATTTCAAAAATCTATGTAGACTACAATTCGGTAGTGAAAAAAGGCCAAATTCTGGCTGAACTGGATAAAACCAATTTACAATCGGACTACAATTCGCAACTCCTGAATTTGAACTCCAGCAAAACCCAATATGATTTTCAGAAAAAGAATTTTGACCGTTCGAAGGAGCTTCATGACAAAAATCTAATTAGTGACATCGATTTTGAGACAGCAAAATACAATTATGAATTAGCTGAATCAACTTACAAACTCAATCAGACTAATTTGAAAAAAGCGCAGACCAACCTGAATTATGCTACTATTTATTCGCCAATCGACGGTGTAATTGTTTCGCGTGCGGTAGAACAAGGACAGACAGTTGCAGCATCATTCAGCACTCCTACTTTGTTTGACATTGCACAGGATCTGACAAAAATGCAGGTTGTGGCCAACGTGGATGAGGCTGATATAGGCAACGTAAAAGAAGGCCAACGGGTAACATTTACAGTGGATGCATTTCCAAACGACCAATTTTCGGGAAAAGTAACCCAGGTCAGGCTAAAATCTACTGTCACATCAAATGTGGTAACATATCAGGTTGTGGTGAACACGACTAACAAGGATTTGAAACTCAAACCAGGTTTAACAGCAAATATCACCATTTACACGGTTGAGAAAAGCGACGTACAAACTTTGCCAAATAAAGTATTTAGTTTCAAACCGGATATGGAGTCATTGAAAAATAGCAAATATACAATTTTCGAAAACAAGGAACTTGGTAAAACCCTAAAAGAAAACGAACGTATAGTCTGGGTTCAAGATGGCAATACTATTAAAAATAAAATTGTTGCAATTGGTGATGCTGATATGGCAAATACTGAAATTACATCAGGTTTATCCAACGATGAATTAGTGGTTTTAGATCAAAAATCATTGACCGACGACTCCTCAACACCCAATGACTCTTCAGAAAAAAGCCCATTTATGCCAAACTTCAAAGGCAGAAACGGTTCAAAAAAATAAACATTATGAGCAAAGCCATAATACGATTAGAAAACATCAAACGCAACTTCCAAGTTGGAGATGAAACAGTGCACGCCTTGCGTGGAGTTTCATTCTCCATCTACGAAGGCGAGTTTGTAAGCATCATGGGATCCAGCGGTTCGGGGAAATCAACCATGCTGAACCTGCTAGGATGTTTGGACACACCAACCGAAGGGGAATATTATCTTGATAACGTAGCAGTCAGCAGCATGAATAAAAACGAGCGCTCTACCCTGCGAAACAGAAAGATTGGATTTGTTTTTCAGTCATACAACTTGTTAGCAAAAACCACAGCCGTTGAAAACGTGGAGTTACCGCTGCAATATAATCCTGATTATACAGGGAAAGAACGTCGGGAAAAAGCGATTAAGGCACTTGATGCTGTTGGACTGAGCGACCGGTTGTACCACAAATCAAATCAAATGTCGGGAGGACAAATGCAGCGCGTTGCCATTGCCCGCGCGTTAGTCAATGACCCTGTTTTGATTCTGGCCGACGAAGCCACCGGAAACCTTGACACACGAACGGCATACGAAATCATGGTGCTGTTTCAGGAATTGCACGCCAAAGGACGAACCATAATTTTTGTAACACACAACCCTGAATTAGCAGCTTTTACAAACAGAAACATTGTGCTTCGGGATGGAAAAGTGATTAAAGATTCGGCAAACGACCATATTGAATCGGCAAAAAAGATGCTTGATGCTTTGCCAAAACAAGAGGATTAGAAAAATTAAGTATAGAATCATTTTATACAACTTGTAGATAAACGAAACAGACGCCGTACAACCTTCTACAACTTGTAGATTAGCAAAACGGACTACTTAGAACCTTCTACAACTTGTAGATTAGCAAAATGGACTACTTTGAACCTTCTACAACTTGTAGATTAACGAATGGAACTCTTTTGAACCTTCTACAATTCGTAGATGTATGAAATGAAAACAATTGAACATTCTACAAAAAAAGGCAAAATACCGGCAAAATTCCAAAGATATAGAATAAAGATTTAAAAACTGGAAACAATGAATATAGGTAACTTAATAAAAATATCGCTTCGGGCCCTCAACAACAATAAAATGAGAGCTTTCCTAACCATGTTGGGAATTATCATTGGAGTGGCATCGGTCATTACCATGTTAGCCGTGGGGCAAGGATCGAAAAAAAGTATTCAGTCTCAAATATCGCAAATGGGATCGAACATGATTATGATTCAGCCCGGAACAGGTATGATGGGCGGTGTACGACAAAGCAGCAGCGATATGCAGTCGCTGAAACTGGAAGATTATTATGCCATTCGCGACAAAACATCCTATATTGCTGCCGTTTCACCTTCGGTAAGCAGTGGCGGTCAATTCATATACGGCGGAAATAACTATCCGGCCTCTATTTCGGGTGTTACACCTGAGTACCTGGACATTCGGAAACTGGAAGTCGATGAGGGGAATGTGTTTTCGCGCCAGCAAGTTGCAAGTGCAGCCAAAGTTTGCCTTGTGGGACAAACAATCATAAAAAACCTGTTCCCAAATGGCGAAGAGCCTGTCGGGAAAGTAATTCGATTTAATAAAATTCCTTTTACCATTATTGGAACTATTAAAGCAAAGGGCTATAATACAATGGGAATGGATCAGGACAATATCGTACTGGCACCTTACACCACTATTCAAAAACGGGTGTTAGCCATCACGTACATTCAGGGAATTTTCGCATCAGCCCTTTCTGAAAATGTAACTGAAAAAGCCATTTCCGAAGTCTCCACTATTTTGCGTACAAACCACAAACTTAAGGCCTCGGATCAGGACGATTTCAATGTACGTTCGCAGCAAGAACTAAGCTCAATGCTCACGTCAACCACCGATATTTTGACTATCCTCTTGGCTTGTATAGCCGGCATTTCATTATTGGTAGGAGGTATCGGAATTATGAATATCATGTATGTTTCGGTCACCGAGCGTACCCGCGAAATAGGGCTACGTATGTCTATTGGAGCTAAGGGACGGGATATATTATCACAATTTCTGATTGAGGCGATACTCATCAGTTTTACCGGCGGCATTATTGGTATTATACTGGGTGGTGGTGCATCGTTACTGATCAAATTAGTTATCCACTGGCCTATTTCCGTACAACCATATTCTGTTTTTCTATCGTTTTTGGTATGTACAATTACCGGCGTATTTTTTGGTTGGTATCCTGCCAAAAAAGCATCTCAACTGGATCCGATTGAAGCTTTACGATATGAATAAAATTAAATCAGAATAACTGATATTATTTTTATCTTTGTCAAATAAAATTGAACAATGACTCAAACACGAAATAAAAACCTTCTGCAATTCCTCATCCATTTTATAGCTTGGGGATTGGTTTTCTTTTTACCCTTTTTGATTTTTTGGAAAGATTCAGATTTTAATATCTGGGACAAAATGTTTCATAACGCGGTGGTTGTTTCATCAATGCTGTTGGTTTTTTATCTCAATTATTTCCAGTTAATTGAAAAAATCTTATTTCAACGAAAAACCGGAAAATTTTTATTGTATAATTTTCTGTTGGTGGTAATAGTAGGTGCTGCTGTTCACTTCTGGCAAGTTGCCACTATGCCTGTAATGCCTAATTCAAAAGCAATGCAACAGAAAATACCCAATTTGGATACATTTTTTTTGATTCGGGATATCCTTACAATGGTCATTGTTGCAATACTTAGTGTGGCTATTAAGATGACCGGGAAATGGTATATTACTGAAGCACAAAGACAGGAAGAAAAAAAAGAACGCACAGAAGCAGAGCTTAAAAATTTACGACAACAACTGAATCCTCATTTTTTATTCAACACACTGAATAATATCTATGCGCTGATTGCATTAAGTCCCGAAAAAGCACAGGAATCAATGCTCGAACTTAGCAAACTGCTTCGTTATGTTTTGTATGAAAATGATGGAAATTTTGTGCTATTAGATCGCGAATTAAATTTCATACATAATTATGTAGAATTAATGCGAATCCGATTGACCACAAATGTTGACATGAAAATAAATATCGACGTAGTTGAAAAAGATAAAGCTGTTGCTCCGCTGCTATTTATAACACTAATCGAAAATGCATTTAAGCACGGAATAAGTTCATCGCAGCCTTCGTTTGTCGATATTAATATTCATCAGAACAACGATAAACAGCTGAATTGTACCATTAAAAACAGTTATTTCCCCAAGGATGAATCTGATCAAAGCGGTTCAGGAATCGGACTTGATAATTTACGCCGGCGACTGGAAATTCTTTATCCTCACAAACATATATTGCGTACCGAAAAAGAAAATGATACCTTTGTTGCAGAACTTATTATTCCACTCGAAAACAACATTGAATTATGACACTCAGTTGCTTTATTATCGACGATGAGCCGTTAGCTTTGGGATTGCTTGAGATGTACGTAAGCAAAACCCTTTTTTTGAAACTGACAGGCAAATTTTCGTCGGCAGTAGCGGCAGTAGAATCAGTTCGCGAAACCCCACCCGATTTGATTTTCCTCGATATACAAATGGCCGAACTCAACGGGATGGAATTTGCACGCTTAGTTCCGGAAAAAACTCGAATTATTTTTACAACTGCATTTGAAAAATATGCACTGGAAAGTTACAAAGTAAATGCGCTGGAATATTTACTGAAACCATTCAGCTATTCCGACTTTTTACTTGCGGCTAACAAAGCACTTCAATGGCAGCAAATCACCGAAAAAGCAACATCCGAAAAAGGTATAGGTTCAACTGATTGCATCTACGTAAAATCCGACTACCGACTTATGCAAGTACAACTCAACAAAATACTTTACATCGAAGGCCTGAAAGATTATTTGAAGATTTATCTGGAAGGTGAAATGCAACCCATTGTCTCGCATATAACCATGAAAGCCATGGAAGAAATGCTGCCGGAACAATCATTTATGCGGGTTCACAGATCGTTTATAATTCAAAAAAATAAAATTAAAGTTGTAGAACACAATCGGATAGTTTTCGGCAAAACCTACATTCCTGTTTCAGATTCCTACAAAGAATCATTTCAAAACTTTTTAGATAAACGGATTTTGATATAAATCTGAAATTATCCCAAATCAATGTGTTCGGCCTGAATTTCTTCGTTTAAGAAAACAGAAGCAGATGAGGAAAACTTTTCAACAGATTCAGTCGAGAAATAGCGGATAGAAGCATTTTTAGTACAACGTTTTTCCATTTCAGGATGTCGTTTTAGATAATCTGCCAGACTTTTTGCCACAATTTCACCTTGCGAAACCACTCTGATTCCTTCCGGCAACAAAGATTTTATTTTCTTTTCCAACAATGGATAGTGCGTACAACCGAGCATAATTGTATCAATCTGTGAATCGGCAGCCAATAAATGTTCTACATTTTTTTTTACAAAATAATCTGCACCATCCGATAAATGTTCATTATTCTCAATCAACGGAACCCACATAGGGCAAGCTTCGGAAGTGACGATGATATCTTCATGAATTTTGTGTATTTCAAGTGGGTAAGAGTTCGACTGAACAGTTCCGGTAGTTGCCAGTAACCCGATATGATTGCTTTTTGTCATCGCCCCTACGGCTTCCACAGTTGGTCTAATAACTCCCAACACACGTCTGTTTGGATCAATCTTTGGTAAATCATGTTGTTGGATGGTGCGCAACGCTTTTGCAGAAGCTGTATTACAAGCCAACACCACCAACTGGCATCCCATTTCGAACATTTTCTCCACGCATTCCAATGTATATTTATAAACCACATCAAACGAACGCGTTCCGTAAGGAGTTCGGGCATTATCGCCCAGATAAATATAATCATATTCAGACAATTCTGCACGAATTTTTTCCAGAATCGTCAAACCTCCATAGCCCGAATCGAAAATTCCGATTGGACCTGAAGCCCCTAACCCCTGAAAGGGAACAGAGTTAGTTTTGTTTTGTATGACATTATCTTTATCCATATGTTTAAATGAATCGTTGTGATTAAGTTCCCCTTTAGGCGGGTTAGGGGTTTTCTTAATCCAGCATCTGTCCGGCATTATTACTCATTTGAACCATCTTATCGTAATCAGCAGGCGACAAATCGAGATAATAATAATTTTGAGGATTCATAATTTGACCTTTAAAATGCACCTCATAATGTACGTGAGGACCGGTTGACCTACCCGTGTTTCCAACCAAACCTATTATTTCTCCTCGCTTTACAGACTGTCCAACTCGTACTTTAATGGCACTCATGTGTCCATACAAAGTAACATAACCATATCCATGATTAATTTGTACGCAGTTACCATAACCTTGCTCCCAACCTGCACTTTGAATTGTTCCGTTAGCAGTTGCAAAAATATCAGTACCTATTGGTGCTGCAAAGTCCATACCTGCATGAAAACGTCGGGTATGATAAATTGGGTCAATACGCCAGCCGTAACCTGAAGCCATGCGCATTAAATTTTTATTAGAAATAGGCTGAATTGCAGGAAGATCGGCCAGCATGGTTTCATTATTTTTTGCCAAAAGCACTAATTCATCATAGGATTTAGACTGAATATAAAGCTCTTTTTTAAGCTCATTCAACTTTTTGGTAGTGGAAACAACAATTTCTGAATTTGTCATATCCAGCAGTTGTTCATAATAATCGGTATTAGCTGAACTTCCTCTACGCACTGAAAGTGGAATTGGATCTGCCTGAAAAACTACCCTGTAAAGATTATCATCGCGTTGTTCCAAATCAGACATCACATATTGAACTTCTGCCAATTGTCGCTGTAGTACTTTATATTGAGCTTCCATGTGCGTCTTATCCTGTCCAAGTTGTTTTTCCTGAGGTGATTGAATAGTAGAAACAAATATAAAGAAAAATATTATCCCCAAAAATACTCCCGAAAAGGCGTGAATAGCCAATTGTTTCAGCCAATGTGAAATTGTATGTTCAATTTGCTCGTAACTTAAAGTTTCGGGATTGAAATGAAATTTTTTCTTAGCCATAAAGAAATATCGTGTTTATCATGGGTGTTTATCAAAAAACACGCAAGCCTAAGTTCTGCTGAAAAATGGATGTCAATCAGTCATTTCTAAAAGAAAATCAACCACTCATCACAAATTTTATAATTACAATTGCTGCAAAAATAATAAATTTGAGCTACTTTTGCAGTCTTTATTTGATATTATTAACCTTGGATAGCTACGAGTTACTAGTTCCTAATTACGAGACTGCAAATAATTAAACAGTGAAACAATTAAACTTAAAGCTTATTGATCAATTTGAATAAGTTTATCACAACTAAGCCTTAGATGTTTAGCACTAGAATATTCAAAGATTATACAGTTCAACGATTCAAAAAAAATAAAATGACTTCACAGGAAATTCGTCAATCTTTTCTTGATTTTTTTGCTTCAAAAGGGCATAAAATAGTTCCATCTGCACCTATGGTTATCAAAGATGATCCCACTTTGATGTTCACAAACGCCGGAATGAACCAATTTAAAAATATCATTCTGGGGAATGACCCTATAAAATACTCCCGTGTAGCCGACTCACAAAAATGCCTTCGCGTAAGCGGTAAGCACAACGATTTGGAAGAAGTTGGTCATGACACATACCACCATACCATGTTCGAAATGCTCGGTAACTGGTCGTTTGGCGATTATTTCAAAAAAGAAGCCATCGAATGGGCATGGGAATATCTGGTGGATGAATTGAAATTAGATACCGACCGCCTTTATGTAACCGTTTTCGAAGGATATGCACCTGAAGGATTAGAACGCGATGATGAAGCAGCCCGGATTTGGGAACAATTTCTTCCCAAAAGCCGTATTATCAACGGAAATAAAAAAGACAATTTCTGGGAAATGGGCGATACCGGACCTTGTGGTCCCTGCTCCGAAATACACATTGACATACGCGACAATGCCGAACGAGCCAAAATAGATGGTTTGACATTGGTAAACGGAAGTCACCCTCAGGTGATTGAAATCTGGAACAACGTGTTTATGCAATACAACCGCAAAGCCGACGGATCACTCGAAGGACTTCCTGCCAAAGTAATTGACACAGGTATGGGTTTCGAAAGACTTTGTATGGCAATTCAGGGCAAGCAATCGAACTACGATACGGATGTTTTCACACCAATTATTACCGAAATTGGTCTTGTGTGTGGCACTGAATATGGTAAAAACGAGAAAATCGACATTGCGATGCGCGTAATTGCCGATCACGTTCGAACAATTGCTTTCTCAATCACTGACGGTCAGTTGCCATCGAATGCCAAAGCGGGTTACGTGATTCGTCGTATTTTACGCCGGGCGGTACGCTACGGATATACCTTCCTCGGACAACGTCACGCTTTTATGTACAAACTTATCGACATTTTGAGCGAAAACATGGGAAAAGCTTATCCTGAATTGGTTGCTCAAAAATCGTTGATTGAAAAGGTAATCAAAGAAGAAGAAGAATCATTTTTGCGTACATTGGAAACCGGCATCCGTTTGCTCGACAAAGTAATGGAAGATTCCAAAAGGGAGAAACAAACAGAAATTACAGGCAAAGTAGCTTTTACACTTTATGATACTTTTGGATTTCCATTGGATTTGACCGAATTAATTCTTCGTGAAAATAATTTTACGGTGAATATCGATGAGTTTACTTCCGAAATGCAAAAGCAAAAAGAACGTGCCCGCAATGCGGCTGCAACTGAAACCGGCGACTGGGTAACCGTTCGCGAAGGCGACAGCAAGTTTGTGGGTTATGATTTTTCAAGCTACGACACCGAAATTCTTCGTTACCGCAAGGTAAAACAAAAGAATCAGGAATTTTATCAACTCGTTCTTTCCAATACACCTTTCTATGCCGAAATGGGTGGGCAAGTCGGCGATAGCGGAACACTGGTTTCGGATGAAGAAAATATTGAAATTCTTGATACAAAAAAAGAGAACAATTTAGCTGTTCATATTGCCAAAAATCTGCCAAATGATGTTACCGCAACATTTACAGCTACTATTGATACCGAAAAACGGAAAGCAACTGAATGTAATCACTCGGCTACACACCTTTTGCACGAAGCCTTGCGCGAAGTTTTGGGAACCCATGTTGAACAAAAAGGTTCGTATGTAAGTCCTGACGCATTGCGTTTCGACTTTTCGCATTTTCAAAAAATGACAAAAGAAGAAATTCGTGAAGTTGAAAAAATTGCCAACCGCAAGATCCGCGAAAACTATCCATTAAATGAAATGCGCGACACGCCAATTGCCGAAGCACAGGCACTTGGAGCCATGGCTTTGTTTGGCGAAAAATACGGCGAAACGGTTCGTGTTATTCAATTTGGCACTTCTACCGAACTTTGTGGTGGAACGCATGTACAAGCCACCGGAGAAATTGGCATGGTGCGGATTATATCTGAGACATCAATTGCTGCTGGAGTTCGTCGTTTAGAAGCTATTACTGCCAAAGGCGTTGAGAAACTGCTGGATGAACAACAAGATTTTATTTCGGATGCGCGTGAGTTTTTCAACAACACACCGGACTTAATGTCTGCTATTCAAAAATCAATTGAAGAAAACAGTGACTTAAAAAAACGCGTGGAAGATTTCATGCACGAAAAAATTATAAATCTGCGTGACATTCTCATTGAAGAAGCACAAATCATTAATGGCATAAAAGTAATTCGTGTAGATGCCGAATTGCCAATTGATGCTGTCAAAACGCTGGCATTCCAAATACGTAATGTGGTAAACGAGAAGTTATTCTTCGTTGCCGGTTGTGTGTTTGATGGCAAACCATCGCTTACAATTTTGCTTTCCGACGATTTAGTAGCGGGTGGATTAAATGCAGTGACCATTGCCCGTGATGCAGCGAAAGAAATTCAAGGCGGTGGCGGAGGACAACCATTTTTTGCTTCGGCTGGTGGTAAAAACCCTGATGGAATAAAGAGAGCTATTGAAAAAGCATTGGAAGCAATATAATATATCAGCAAAATAGAAGTTATTATAGTTGGAAATTGTGCAATAATTCATTCTGACGGAGTAGTTTTGACTCACTCCGTCAGTTTCATTTAAACCAACTTTATTTAGCAATCAACAAAAATAAATTGAAAAATTACAAATAAAATCCAAATTGGCTTTCAGATTACAAACAGTATCTATATCTTGTACCCCGTATCCCGTATTAATATATTTTTTCCTCATTTATCAGACTAATATCTATTTAATCACAATGCCAAAACGCCTAATTTTCATACTTTGTATTGTTATTTTCTCTCAATTTTCTGTTTTTGCAAAAAAACACCACAAAACAACACACAGGAGACATAAAGTAACTCACAAAGTTCACCATATATATCAACCAACGGTAACGCTCAATGACGTAAAACCTCTGGGAAATGTTTGGGGCATCGACGTTTCGCATCATCAAAGTGATATTAACTGGGCTATGCTTGGCGAACAAAAACCAAATTTCATGTTTATCAAAGCTTCGGAAGGAATATCCAATCAGGATGTCAAGTATCTTGAAAATTATAATGAGGCTAAGAAACTGGGAATTTTGGTGGGTTCTTATCATTATTTTTCCTATAAAAGTACCGGAAAAGAACAAGCAAAGAACTTTTTGTCAATAGCACAACACAAAGATAGTGATTTATTGCCGGTATTGGATGCCGAATTTACAAGAAAGATGCCTAAAAAAGAATTGGTAATCAATGAATTGGCTGATTTCATTAATACTATTTATGAAAAACTGGGACATTATCCAATTGTATACTGCAACTCGAGGTATTATAATCTTTATCTAAAAGAAAAATTGAGTGACAAATGCAAACTGTGGATTGTTAACTATAAAGAAAAACCAAGCTGCGAATGGGCATTTTGGCAAACAACTGATAGATTTAAACTTCAGGGTATCCGCGGTTTTGTAGATCTCAATATGTTTAATGGCCCTTTAGCAAACCTAAAGGATATGTTATATCACACCACTATCACTCAGCAAAAATTTTAATTTAGTGACCAAAACAGTTTTAGAACTTGAGAAGCAACTTATGTAGACTAATTTCCTTACGCTAAAATGATGAATGACATCGTTGAGCAACATAAAAACAACAAAATGTTTAACATTATTGTTTGTTAAACGTTTTTTTATGAATACAAATTAAGAGTTCTTGAGTTTTTAGTTAAAAACAGATAATGTATTGCATAACCTTTACTATCAATAGTATTTTAATGATGAAAAAAATCTATCTTTGCTACTTGAAAAATTTGCTCACTCCTTTTATAAATAACTTCATGAAATCAGTATTAAAAATTCGCTTAATTATTTTATTACTAGCAGTGGTTTGTTCCTTAAATGCTCAAACTTATCGTTTAGAATTAGGAGTTAATAATCCCCAACGATATGGAAATGTTACAGGCTTAATCAACTATTTTGATGGTATTAAATTAGGTGGTACTGCTGAGTACAAGCTGAAAAATAATTTTAGTTTGCTTACAGGGGCACTTTACAACTTTGTTTACTCAAACAACTTTCAAGGTAATCCGAATTCTGTAGGAGTAACTTATACAACAACAGGACATTTTTTGGATATACCCCTCCGATTGACTTATACTTATCCTCTCAATAAAAATCTTAAGATATTTGGATTTGCAGGACCTAATTTAAATATTGGATTATTTCAAAATATGAAAATTACTTCCACGCAAACCTATGATTCTTCAAATCCTTTCTACGTGCAACCACGCTCAGTAGATTTATACAATGGATCAGATCCGGTTTACCAATTGAACAGACTGAATTTGCAAATTGGTTTAGGGGGTGGCGTTCAATGGAAAAAATACCAACTGAAAGCCGGATACGACTTTGGACTAAATAATTTAAATAAATTGAGTTCTGGAAATCTCAACCAAAAAGGTTGGTATATTTCCGTGGCTTATCAATTTTAACCATACTAAAATCACAAGAAATGACTAAATCAAATTATGGGATTTAGTCATTTTTTTTTAGATAATTCGAATACAGTATTACAAAATAGTCATATATTACGATCAAATTACAATTATTAATTGTTCATTATTAATTATTAATTGATTGTTATGGCGTTAATTTATAGGATAATGATTATTTTTGCAAATAATTCAGTCCAAAATTGAATCAAAAAAACGAATGCAACTTTACCAATTATTTCTTCAACATCCAACAATATGTACTGATAGTCGGATTTGTCCATTAGGTTCACTTTTTTTTGCACTAAAAGGTGATAATTATAATGCTAATTCTTTTGCGCTTTCGGCAGTAGAAAAAGGCTGTGCATATGCAATTGTGGATGAGGCTCAGTATGCTTTGGATGATCGGTTTATTTTAGTCGAAAATGTACTGGAAACCTTACAGCAACTGGCAAGTTACCATCGCAAACAATTGGGAACAAGAATTATAGGGATTACCGGTACGAATGGAAAAACTACTACTAAAGAATTAATAGCGGCTGTTTTATCTGAAAAATTTAAAGTTTTATATACTCAGGGCAATTTAAACAATCATATTGGAGTTCCGCTTACACTATTGCAATTGAAGCCTGAACATCAAATTGCTGTAATAGAAATGGGCGCAAACCATCCAGGTGAAATTAAAACTTTATGCGAAATTGCAAGTCCTGATTTAGGTCTGATTACAAATGTTGGTAAAGCGCACCTCGAAGGTTTTGGATCATTTGAAGGTGTAATGCAAACAAAAGCAGAACTTTATAATTATATTTTCGAAAACGACAAAGAAATTTTCATCAATAGAGATAACGCATATTTAATGAATATGGCCACAAAAGCAGGTTTCGGGAATATCTACCGAATGCATGATTATAGTTTAGATCCGTCTAATCACTATTGTTATATTTATGGTCAGGTTATGTCGTGTTCGCCATTTCTAAAATTAAAATGTGCCATTGATATCTCTGATACTTTTTTATTAAAAACAAGATTAATTGGAGAATATAATGCTGAGAATTTGATGGCAGCTGTGGCAATTGGTGATTATTTTGGTTTAAATAAAAGACATATAAAACACGGTTTGGAACGATATGTGCCTCGAAACAACCGTTCTCAACTTGCTATCAGTGACAAAAATAAACTAGTGATTGATGCATACAACGCTAATCCTACAAGCATGAGTGCTGCAATAATTAATTTTTCACATATAAGAGCAAGTAAAAAAACTCTGATTCTGGGCGATATGCTCGAATTGGGAGAACAAAGTAATGCTGAACATCAAAACATAATTAATTTGATAAAACAATACAGGTTTGACAACGTTTTTTTAGTAGGCAAAGATTTTGGAAACACACGAAACTCTTATCTTTGTTTTAAGGATGTTGATGAATTAAATGATTATTTACAAAAGAAACTATTGAAAGACCATTATATTTTGATAAAAGGTTCTAGAGGCGTTAAGCTTGAAAAAGTATTGGCATCTCTATAAATATATAATCTTAAAACCTAAAGTAAATGAACTCGGAATTAAACAAAAGAAACGCTCTGATAGTAATCACTTCCGCAGCAGTAATTATTGTTGTTTTAGCTTTTGCTGTATTTTATTTTGTTCGCAAAGCAAATCAAAAAGAAGCAGAAGTGTCTGAAGTAATTGATCAAATGAACTTTGAAAAAGAACAAGTCCAAAAGGAGTATTCTAATCTTAATCAAGAGTTTGACGGTTATACATCTAATATCAAAAATGACTCTATTGTTAAATTACTTGAAAATCAAAAAACTAAAGTTCAACAATTGCTGGACGAATTAAGAGTTACCAAATCTACAAATGCCAGAAGAATTGCTCAATTAAAGAATGAACTTGCAACTGTGCGTCAGGTAATGATTCAGTATGTTAATCAAATAGATTCGCTAAATTCGGCTAATAAAGTTCTGAAAACCGAAAATGTAGAAGTTCATCGAAAATATCAGGCAGCCACAGAAACTGTTCAACAACTTTCTAAAGAAAAAGAGACATTGAATCAGGTTGTTACAAGAGCCTCAATATTAGAAATTACAAATTTCAGTATGACTCCACTGAATAGTAAAGGTAAAAAAACCGGTTGGTTTTCACAAACGGCCAATCTACAGTTTAATTATACAATTGGGAAAAATATAACTGCTCAACCTGGAGAAAAAACAATTTATTTACGAATAACAAGACCAGATGAAGAAGTGTTAACAAAAAGTCCAAACAATGTATTTCCATTTGAAAACAAAAATATTGCCTACTCTTCTTCAAAAAACATTGAATTTACTGGAGACGCGAAAACAGATGTCATTTTTTGGAAAGTGGGAGAAATACTTCCGAAAGGAATTTATCGTGCTGAATTTTTTGCCGATGGCAATCGTATCGGAAGTTTTACATTTAAATTTGAAAAATAATAATTAACATTTTTATTTATAGCTGATAAATGTAAAATGTCTAAAGCTCATAAATTTACACAGGCTGCTGAAACAATTGCTTTTGATAAAAAGCATCGAAATACAATTAAATTCAATATTTCGCGCTACGACACTGCTGTGAGTAAAGGTATGGCAAAGTACAACAACATCGAAAAAGCAAAGGATTGTGCTGCTACAATTAAACAGGATGTTTTACAAAATTGGGAAAAGTATCTTTTACAATTTGAAGAAAAAATTACCGCCCGTGGTGTAGAGGTACTTTGGGCAAAAGATGCAGCTGAAGCAACAACATTCATTGAAAAAATTCTGACTGAAAACAATGCAAAATTGTTAGTAAAGAGTAAATCAATGACCACCGAAGAAATTGAGTTGAATGCAACAGCTGAAAAAATTGGTTGTGAATCTGTAGAGACGGATTTAGGTGAGTTTATTGTGCAGCTAGCAGGTGAAAAACCTTATCACATAGTTACACCAGCCATGCATAAATCTAAAGGTGATATTGCAAAACTGTTTAACGAAAAATTTAATACAGCTATTGATAGTACTCCTGAAGAAATGACAGAATATGTTCGCGGGGTTTTAAGGAAAAAATATACTTCCGCGCAAGTTGGAGTTACCGGTGCAAATTTTCTGATTGCTGATATTGGTGGAATCTCAGTTACTGAAAATGAAGGAAATGGCATAATGTCAACTTCATTTCCGAAAGTTCATATTGTTTTGGCCGGTATTGAAAAAGTTATTCCAAAAATGAGCCAACTCGGGCTTTTTTACCCACTGTTGGCTGTTCATGGAACCGGACAGCAAATAACGGCTTATAATACAATTTTCACCGGTGGCAGACAAGAAAGTGAAGTTGATGGCCCAGAAAAAATGGTAGTAATTTTGCTCGACAACGGCCGAACAAATGTTTTTGCCGACGATGAAGCTTACAAATCTCTTGCATGCATTCGTTGTGGCGCTTGCCTAAATGGTTGCCCTGTATATAAAACCATAGGTGGTTATACGTACGACACAACTTATAGCGGTCCGATTGGTTCAGTACTGACTCCATTTTTACGGGGGTTCAATGATTTTTCACATTTAAGTTTTGCTTCAACACTTTGCGGAAAGTGTGTTGAAGTTTGTCCGGTAAAAATTCCTTTAACTGATATTTTATTGGCAAATAGACGAAAGTCCGTTGAACAAAATTTACGTCCAGTTTCTGAAAAAATATTGATGAGAGGTTTTAAACTTATTAGTTCAAATAGAATTGGATTTGATATTTTTCCGGGAATTTTAAAAAATAGTGTAACCTATCCTTTAAATTTTATAGGTTGGGGTCCGAAACGAACAATGCCAAGGTTTTCAAACCAATCATTTTCGCAACAATTTAAGAATAAACAAAAGTAATATCTTATTATAACGATAAAAAAAATGAAACGTACATCAATTATTTTCCTTATCACATTTCTGCTTTTAATTATAATGTCTGCCTGTAAAGAAAATGAGTGGATTGACTGGAAACTTATGAATGACAAATGGTATGCAGCTCATAAAAATGATCCGGGTTTTATTACTACCAAAAGTGGGCTATGCTATAAAGTTATCTATGCGGGCTGGCCTTACAATCGCCAGCCAAATGCAAATAGCGTAGTTGTGGTCAGTTACAAAGGATCTTTAATTGATGGTTCTGTATTTGATTCCGTGCCAAAAGACAGTTCAATAAGTCTTTATTTGTCAAACACAATTCCTGCATGGAAAGAAATATTACCTAAAATGTATAGTGGTTCGGACTATCTGCTATATGTTCCAAGTAATTTAGGCTACGACAACTCTACAACAAATGTGCTTATCCCACCACACTCCGTTTTGATTTTTGATGTGAAGCTGGTGGATTCATTTAATTGATTATTATGTTACACCATACTTAAAACATAATTTTATGAAAAAGCTACTTCTCATTGTTCTTTGTTCATTTTCCAGTTATATATTTGCAACGGGATATACCATAAATACAATTCCAAATCCGAAAACAGCAGATGCTCACACATTTGTAAGTAATCCTGATGGGATATTGAAAAATGAATCTGTGCAACAAATGAATGTCTATCTCGATTCACTTCAAGCACAAACGGGAGCAGAAGTAGCAGTAGTTGCAGTTAATTCAATAGGTGAAAATGAGATAAAACCATTTGCAACAGATCTGTTTAAACTTTGGGGAATTGGAAAAGCTAAACAAGATAATGGATTGTTGGTACTATTTGTTTTAGATCAAAAGAAAGTAACTTTTGAAACAGGTTATGGACTTGAAGGTATTTTACCTGATGCCATTTGTAAACGAATTCAATATCAATCTATGATTCCCGAATTTAAAAATGGAAATTACGATGCAGGTTTATCAGCTGGTGTTCAACGTATTGGCTCTACCATTCTCAAAGAACCAATTCCCGAAGAAGTTAAAACACCAATTGCATGGAATCAGATTTTACCAATTGCTGGTGCTATATATTTAATTATTGCACTTCTTACCTGGTTTTGGATATCAAGTTCAATTCAAAATGTAAAAAAAGATTCAAAATTAAATACTAATATAGCTCGATACAAATTTATCAAGAGTCAAAAATCTGGAATTATAAGCACAGTAGCCATTTTTGCACCAATTATTGGTTTAGTCTTAATTCTCTTCTTTTCAAATCCAATTTATATACTTTTGCTTATTCCCATACCTTTTGCGACTATTCCCGCAAACATTTTCGGTAGATTGATGATGATAAAAATCAGACGTGCGCCAATTCCATGTAATGTATGTGATGGAGTAATGCATATTCTATCTGAAAAACAAGAAGATGCACATTTAAAACTGGCACAGCAATTTGAAGAAAAATTGCACGCTGTAGATTATGATGTTTTTGTTTGCAACAAATGTGCCAACGAAGCTATTTTCACTCTTGACAAGCCAAGTGCTTACTCTGAATGTCCTAAATGTAAAACTAAAGCATTTATATTGAAAGAAAGACGCACAATTGTTGCACCCACTTATATAAGTTCGGGAACAGAAAAAACAACATATATTTGTAAATTCTGCGGCTACGAAGAAGATGACAATCACAACATTCCACGTATAAATCGTAACAATAGTGCCATTATCGGTGGTGCTGTTGCCGGAGGGTTCTTCAGCGGAGGCGGAGGATTTGGTGGAGGAGGCTTTAGCGGAGGTGGTGGAGGAAGCTTCGGTGGAGGCATGTCGGGCGGTGGCGGAGCCACAAGCGGTTGGTAGTTTTCTATATCTAACTCATAATCAATACATTTATCAAAATAATTATCAGTTTCAATAAAATTATACTATAAATATTTAAACATTTATCACAATGAAAAAAAATTCAATTATTTTGATTTCAGTTGTTGTAATTTTAATTTTAGTTTTCTTTGGAGGTGTTTCATCTTACAATAATTTAGTCACCCAAAGAGAAATGGTTAATAGTCAATGGGGTAATGTTGAAAGTCAATATCAACGCCGCTCTGATTTGATTCCGAATTTGGTTCAAACAGTTAAAGGTTATGCAACTCACGAAAGTTCAACATTAGAAGGAGTTGTAGCAGCACGTGCAAAAGCAACTCAGATAACAATTGATCCTAAAAATCTTACACCTGAAAAGCTACAGGAATATCAGGCTGCACAAGGTCAGGTAAGCTCTGCTTTAGGAAAATTATTGATGATTACCGAAAACTATCCCGATTTAAAAGCTAATCAAAACTTTCTTGAGCTTCAGGCACAACTGGAAGGAACAGAAAACCGCATCTCGGTAGAACGAAACAGATTTAATGAAGTAGCTATGAATTATGATATTATGATTCAGAGATTTCCAAAATCCATCATTGCTTCAATGTTTGGATTTAAAGACAAACCTTATTTTGCTGCAGAAAATGGAGCAGAAAAAGCTCCTGCAGTAAAATTCTAAACGTAAAGTGATGACTAAAACTACCTATATTGCTGCGAAAGATCGCTATTCTAACTCAGTTGGATATAATTATTGTGGAAATAGTGGTCTAAAACTTCCACGAATTTCACTCGGTTTATGGCATAATTTCGGAGATGTGGATGATGCAAACGAAGCATTAAAAATGATTGAATTAGCGTTTGATCATGGCATTACACATTTCGATTTAGCCAATAATTATGGAACTCCATACGGTAGTGCTGAAAAAAATTTTGGAAAAATGATGAAAGAGCATTTCGCTTCATATAGAGATGAAATGCTTATTAGCACTAAAGCCGGACATGATATGTGGGAAGGCCCTTATGGAGAATGGGGTTCGCGTAAGTATTTAATTGCCAGTTTGCATCAAAGCTTAAAACGGATGAATCTGGATTATGTGGATATTTATTATTCACATCGTTTTGATCCAAATACACCACTCGAAGAAACCATGGGTGCACTTTCAGATATGGTGAAGCAAGGTAAAGCCTTATACGTTGGGATATCTAAATATCCTGAAGATAAGGCAAAAGAAGCATACAGAATTTTGCACGAAAACGGTACTCCATGCCTGATTAATCAAGATAAATATAACATATTCACACGTCAGGTTGAGCAAAATGTTTTACCTTTAGCCCAAGAAAACGGTGTTGGGTTTATTGCATTTTCGCCATTAGCTCAAGGGATGTTAAGTGATAAGTACCTGAATGGAATTCCAGACAATTCGCGTGCTGCACACAGTTACGGTTTTTTGCAAAAAAGTCAGCTTACACCCGAAGTGATGGAGAAAATTAGTAAGCTGAATGAAATTGCCATTCAACGTGGTCAGACTTTAGCGCAAATGGCTCTTGCTTGGTGCTTGCACAAACCACAGGTTAATTCAGTTATTGTTGGAACAAGTTCTGTTAAGCAACTGCAAGATAATATTGATGCTCTTAAAAATGTAAGTTTCACCGATGATGAATTGTGGAGAATCGGCGAATTAGGATAAATAAAAAGGGATAACTTTTTATCCCTTTTTAAATAATCACAAACTATTTATGAGATTCCTTAGAAAATATTACTTATTTACTACGTTCCTTGCTCTCTCATTTACAAGTTGCTACGATAATGTTCAATCATCAATTCCTGATTTTCCGGTATACCTGGAACTAAATCTAATATCTACATATCCAACATTTTTAAATTCAACACTCCATTGTCTGACTTTTGAAACATTGTCTGGATTACCTATTACTGACAGAATTGGTTATGGGGGGATATTGGTTTGTACTGGATTCGAAGGTGAATACACGGCTTATGATATGGCTTGCCCATATGAAGCAAAGAGAAATATTCGAGTACACCCAAATGGGATTGGGCAAGCTGTTTGTGACAGTTGTGGTTCAGTTTTCGATATTGGATATGGTTTTGGTTCTCCAATCTCCGGAAAAGCAAAACAACCTTTAAAAAGGTACAAAACCACTTTGTCTTCAAATATTTTATACGTTACACCTTTATAAAATATAAAATCATTTCCATGATTTTGGCTTTATAATTAGCGCAGTTACTCCCACAATAACAACATAAAGAGGATAAATTATTGACAAAAGCAAAGAGTAAATCCAAAGATTTTTAATTTTAAAAAAAGACTTGACTGAATTTAAAAACAAAGTATCCACTAAATACTTAAACACAAAAAGAGCGGAAAAAAGGGCTAAATATTTAAAATAAAAAAAAGACAAAAACAATAAAACCATCAACAATAAATTCACAAACAGTACAATTACAGCCGTAAAAATAATTTGCCAATCAGTGTAAGCTGTCGATTTAGATGCCCAACGTCTACGCTGTTTGAAAAAGCCGGTGATTGAATCGGATGATTGAGTAGTTACAAAAGCCAATTCTGATTTTAAAACCTTAATTACACCACCTTTTTTTTTTACACTTTCCAATAAAAATATGTCGTCACCCGACAGTATTTCTTCATGTAATCCTCTCCTGCTTTCTAACCATGTTTTTTTTGTAAAAGCCATATTTGCAGCATTGCACAAAATTGGCATATTAAACCCAGCTGCACCTACTCCTGAGGCTACCAAACTTGTGAATTCAATTAATTGCAATCGGGAAAATAGAGAATGTTTATCTTCATATTTAACAGGACAAATAATTAAATCGGAAGGATACATTTTTTGAAATTGGATAATTGTCTCAATCCACTGAACATTTGGAATACAATCTGCATCAATAGTTACAATTAGCTCACCAGTAGCTTTTAAAATTCCTTCTTTTATTGCATTTTTTTTTCCAAACTCTTCAGCATCAATAATTTTAGACTTTGGAAAAGCTGTTAAGATAGGGAGTAATTGCTCGTTGGAGTTATCGGTAGAATGGTCATTCACGAATATTAATTCAAAGTCTTTATAACTTTGATTTTCTAATGCCGAAATTAAACTTAATAAATTCTCAGACTCATTTTTACAAGCTACGATAATAGATACTGAAAGTGAACAAGATTCATTTGTTTTAAGATTAAAAACAGGAATAAACCTCCATCCAACATAAAAAATTAGTATGAGGATAAAGTATAAAAAGGGAATAAAAGCTAAACTAATAATCATCCACATACAACTCTTTAAAATCCAACTTAATTAAAATAATGCATTTACACTTTAAAATAAATAGTTTAAGCCAACATAAAATCCAGTGTTTCCATCTTGCTTATCAAACGCCTTTCCAAAGTCAGCAGAAATTACAAAGTTCTCATTCCATCCAATTTTCAGACCCAATCCGGCGGCAGAATGAAACTTTCCAGCAGCATAATCATTAAAATAAGTCGCTTTGTCTAAAGCAGAAACTTTTGACAAATCCATATCAATTGGTTTCAAAATTATTCCAGAATCGAAGAAAACATTCGTTCCAAGATAAAAGTTTTGTTTTAATAATTCAAAACGAAAGAATTTATAGCGAAACTCAAAATTACCAAATCCAACATCATTACCTATAACACGATTACTTAGTATCCCCCTGATTGAACTTTTACCTCCTAAACCCTGATTTGTAGCTGCAATCAGGTAACTGGTAATCAACAATGGTTGAGCATAGTAAGGTACATGATTATTTCCAATTGACATTTGATAATCCAGCCTGTAGGCAAATGATAAATCATTAGCCAAAGTAAAATATTGCCGATGAATTATTGCCAGTTTTGTATGTGGAAAAGCTTCATTTAGAAATTTCGGTGCTGTTTGAATTACAGCTTCTGTGAAAATTCCTTTCATCGGACAGGCAAGCTGATCTCTCGAATCGTACTTCAATCCTATTTTCAAATAGTTAACACTTCCTCCACCGGCTTCATTCGCCCCTATTAAACCCCAATCTTTGTATTTTTCAAACAAAGTTTCACCTGTCTTTGTGATACCAAGTTGCTTATTATTAACTGTATCGTTAGTAAAATGGTAGAAGGAGTACCCAGTTTCCCATCCAAATTTAGATTCACTGAAAAATCCCTGAAAATCAGCTTTTACACGAAACATATATTGACTATTCTTATAAAAAAGTCGATTTGAGGTTTTATCCAGAATTGAACTATAATTACTTTCATATCCATTAAATCCATAGAAATTTGCCATTGGATCAGTAACATAACTTACATCTATTGTGGAACGCACTTTTGGTATTAATTTATCCGAATCGTACCGCATCCGGGCTATAACACGCCCCTTAGTATATGTAGAAAGTTCCATATACAAAGAATGATCGTATTTTGGAAAGTGCGAGCCATCACCATAAAGGTAAAGATTCACTAATGCACCATACTGGAAACCCAAATCAGAATCATACGAAACTGCTGGTAATGCGCCAAAACCCAAACCTTTTTTCACACCTTGTTGTGCGAAAACTGATGAAAAAGTAAAAAACAAACATAAAGCAATTGTACTTCTTTTCATACCAAATATTTTAATGTTTGGGTCAAAGATATAAAAAATAAGATAAAAAAAATAAGCACACTTAAAAGAAGTCTGCCTATTTTAAAAATTAAAACCAAAAAATTATTTAATTTCCGATACAATGTTCACAAATACCGAAATATGAAATTTCAATTGAATCAATTTTAAAACTTTTATTTTCAGGAAGTTGATACATATTAGCATTCAAATCAAAAATATCGTGAATGCTACCACAACTCCTGCATTTAAAATGTGCATGCGCGGAAATATCAACATCATAACGTGCATTTTTTTCATCGATAGCCAAAGCACGCACTGCACCTTTTTCTACAAATAAATCTAGTGTGTTATAAACTGTGGTCTTCGATAAAGTTGGCATTGAAGGACTTAATGCCAAATATATTTCGTCAATAGTAGGATGTATGCGGTTCTTTAAAAGAAAATTCATTACTGCAGAACGCTGTACCGATGGTTTAATTGAAAATTGGCGCAAATACTGATGAGATTCTAACATAGCAGAAATTGTATTATAATTTTGTAAAACTTATTTATTTGAAACAATTACAAAGATAATTAGTAAAAATGAATTTTCATTCAAAAATATTTATAATTTGAATAAATTACACATACATGGTTAATAGAAACATATATTAACAAGACTCGGTTTATTCCTTACGTAATTGGATAATTAAATTGCAAAATCGTTACGACTCAAAAAATAAAATGAGCCACAATAAATTTATTGCGACTCATTCTTTTTCTAATCAGGCTTTAAAGAACGTTAATTTCTTTCAGAATATTATTTGTAGTACGAACTGCTGCAGCACTTTTTTCGAACAAGGCTTTTTCATCAGCATTCAATTTGTAATCAACAATTTCTTCCACACCATTTTTACCAATCAAAACTGGGACTCCAATACAAATATCACTTTGACCGTATTCACCTTCTAAATAAACACAGCAAGGAATTATTTTCTTTTGATCATGAATAATTGATTCAACTAAATAAGCTGCGGCTGCTCCCGGAGCATACCAGGCCGAAGTTCCAAGCAATCCGGTCAAAGTAGCACCGCCAACCATTGTATCCGCAACTACTTTATCTAAAGTGGCTTTATCTAGAATTTCTGCAACAGGACGACCTTTGTAACCTGCAAAACGAGTTAATGGAATCATGGTAGTATCACCGTGACCACCAATAACCATACCTTCTACTTCAGTAGGATTTGCTTCCAGCGCTTTGCCTAAATAGCATTTAAAACGTGCACTATCCAACGTTCCACCCATACCAATAATTTTGTTTTTTGGGAGACCTGTTGCTTTCAATGCTAAATAGGTCATAGTGTCCATTGGATTGCTTACAACTACAATAATAGCATTTGGAGAAAATTTAAGAATATTATCAGCAACACTTTTTACAATCCCTGCATTTACGCCAATTAGTTCTTCGCGAGTCATGCCTGGTTTACGTGGAATACCTGAAGTGATTACGACAACATCTGAATTTGCAGTTTGAGCATAATCATTGGTGCAACCAACAATTTTCGAATCAAAACCCAATAATGCGGCAGTTTGAAGCATATCTAAAGCTTTTCCTTCAGAAACACCTTCTTTTACATCGAGCATTACAACCTGATCAGCTACTTCATTGAATGCAAGTACATTTGCACACGTGGCACCAACATTTCCGGCACCTACTACGGTTACTTTTGACATAATAATTTTATTTTTTTTGATGATTAAATTCTACTTTAATTCTTGAGACAAAGATACAACTATATATTCATTAAAGAAAAATTTCTTTAATTTTTTTGTAAATAAAAATACATATTATCAATTTAAAATGGGCTGAAACTAATTGCACAAAATTATAAGTTTATTTGTATCTTTGTGGTCAAGATTTCTTAGAAAAGCATAAAAAAAGAATTATCAATCTTTCAAATAAATAACAATATGCAAACTATTGACAAATTTAATTTTGCCGGCAAAAAAGCTTTTGTTCGCGTGGATTTTAACGTTCCATTAAACGAAAACTTTGAAATTACCGATGACAACCGTATTCGTGCTGCACTTCCAACTTTGAAAAAAATTTTAAAAGATGGCGGAAGTGTTATTATTGCTTCTCACATGGGGCGTCCTAAAAAAAATCCAGATTTAAAGTATTCGTTGAAATCAATTTTACCTCATGTATCAGAATTACTTGGAGTTGATGTGAAATTTGCTCCTGACTGTGCTGATGAAAATGCCGCAAAAATGGCCACAGCTTTAAAACCCGGTGAAGCCTTAATGTTGGAAAATCTTAGATTTTACGAAGAAGAAGAAGGAAAACCTCGTGGTGAATTTGCAAATGACGATGAGAAAGCTGCAGCGAAAAAAATAACTAAAGAAAATCAAAAGAAATTTACAGAAACTCTGGCTTCGTATGCCGATTGCTATGTAAATGATGCTTTTGGAACTGCACATAGGGCTCATGCTTCCACGGCACTTATAGCCAAGTATTTTGACGAAAACAATAAAATGTTTGGCTATTTAATGGAAAAAGAGGTACTTGCCATTGAAAAAATAATGACAGATACTGCTCGTCCTTTTACAGCCATAATGGGCGGTTCGAAAGTTTCATCTAAAATTGACATTATTGAAAATTTACTTACTAAAGTTGACAATCTGATTATTACAGGCGGAATGTCTTTCACATTTACCAAAGCACTTGGAGGAAAAATTGGCAACTCTATTTGCGAGGATGATAAACTTGAATTAGCGTTGGAATTATTAGAAAAAGCCAAAGCCAACAATGTGAAAATGGTTTTAGCAATCGACGCAAAGGTTGCTGATGCATTTAGCAACGATGCAAACACTAAATTTGTTTTGGAAAATGAAATACCTGATGGTTGGCAAGGTTTGGATGTTGGTCCTGAAACTGAGGCTCTTTTTGCTGAAACAATAAAAGCATCCAAAACTATTCTTTGGAATGGTCCAACAGGTGTATTTGAGTTTGATAATTTTTCTCATGGTTCACGAGTAGTAGGTGAAGCAATTGTTGAGGCTACAAAAAATGGTGCTTTTTCTTTAGTAGGCGGTGGCGATTCTGTTGCATGTGTTAACAAATTCGGATTGGCTAACGGCGTATCTTATGTTTCAACTGGCGGTGGAGCATTGCTCGAAGCTATTGAAGGTCGTATATTACCAGGTATTGAAGCTATTCGCGGATATTAATCAATATTAATGGAATTATTATTGTCGGAGTGTAACTCAAGATGTTACACTCCGATTAACATCTATACTCAATTCTGTTTGAATAGTTTATAATTTACATATTAGCTTATCTGCCATAAATTTTCAAGATGACTTCAGATTCGCTCGATAATAAATTGCCCCATCAACACTCATTGTCAACTATATTTCAATGGATGCCTTCTTGCGCGTTAGTTATTGATTTGAATGGTGTTATACATGAAGTTAACCAGCAAGCCATTGAATTTTTCAGGGCTACAACAAAAGAAGATTTTATTTTTGATAAACAAAATATAAAAAATATAATCATTGATTCACAACGGGCGGTGGATTTGATAAAATTAATTTCTAAAACCAAAGAATCTATTTATAGGGAAATTTTACTTCGCCGATTTGATAAAACTATTGCCAGTGTCAATTTAATTGCTTGTATCTTTCCCGACAATCCAACTTATATTATCTTTCAATTTATAGAATCCCATCCGTATAATCAGGTTATTCTCACCGAATTATCGCACGCTTTTCATCATGAAGCACAACGTTTGAAACCATATTTGAATAAACCGGGCAAAAACTTGCTGGAAGAAGTCATAGTTAGTGATTTATTAGAAGATATAGTTGCGAATAAACCTACCCGAAATGATCAAATTAACGTTGTTGGTGATGAACGAATCAATCTATTAACAAAATATTTTCCTGAATTTTCGACTAATGAATTAATCCTCTGTGGTTATCTTTCTCTTAAATTATCAATAGATGATATTTCAAGTTTAACAGGTAAAACTTCAAACAGTTTACGCGTATCCCTCCATCGTATCCTTCAAAAAACAAACTTTTCTTCGAGCAAAGAATTTCTTAGAAAATTATCATCATTAAAGTAAAAGAAACTTTAATTTTTGAATAAAATCTACGACAATATTAATTGTCGTAGATTTTATTATGTATAATAGTTAATATACAATAATTATAGTATATAATTGTTATAATTATTATACTAATATGCATTACAATACCTGAAAAATCTCTTAAACTTTAAAAATAAATAATTTTATTTATTACACCTGTAATTTAAAATACCACAAAGCATGATGGTAAATAAGGATTGAACTTACTAAGGCATTAATGCTAAACATCAATATATGTGACAATTACATATAAATCAAAACACATTAATTCAACTTACAAATTGTATAGTATAATTTTATTTAATACAAACTCAATTATGTAGTATTTATTCTTTATTGTCTCCATAAAATACTACATTACACTAAATATCAATACATTACAAAATTTTGATATATTTGTTTTTTTTTGAAATTGAATTGATTATTAGTTTATTAATCGTCAAAACTACTTTAATATGAAAGCTCTAAACTCTACTTTTTTTAAATTATTACAAATTGTTCTTCTTCTTTGGACTTCGACATCGTTAAATGCTGCTACAATAACCAGTACATCTACAGGAGGCGACTGGAATTCAACATCAACCTGGGTTGGAAATATAATACCACTATCGACCGATGGTGTTATTATTGCAACTACTGGATCAGGAAGTGTTACAACAAGCACTGGAACAATAACTTGTGCATCTGTAACAATCAACAGTGGCTCTATATTAACAATGAATCGTCCTTTTGTCGTAAATGGAGCCACTTTGATTAATGGAAGAATAAATTTCGGTTCTACAAATTCAACCTCTTGCCAGATGACATTCAATGGTTCAACGACACTAAATTCCGGAGCTATATGGAATGAAACAAACTCGCTGGCAATACCAACTTTCACCTTTTCTAATAATTTTACAAACAATGGAACTACATTTACTGCTTTAACAGGCTCTCATACATTTACAGGTTCTTCGATGGTAATTAATTGTAGTTCAATAACTTCAATCGCCAATGTTACGATAAACGGCACTTATACGAATTCCGGATTATTCACAGTTAGTACTTCTTTAACAGGAACTGGAACATTAACTAACGATGTAACCGGTACCCTTACATTATTAGGCACAACATCAATTACAAATTTAAATGCCGCTGCGTCTGGCAATACAGTGATTTATTCGGGTGGATCTCAGACAGTGAAACCAAGCATTTATAGCAATTTGACTTTAGGTGGTTCGGGAACTAAAACAACAACTTCAATAACAGTCAATGGAATACTATCAATGGAAGGTACCCAAACAATTAGCGCTGCACCAACCTATGGCTCAAATGCAACCCTTCAGTATAATAGTTCTTCATCAAAAAATGCCGGTGCCGAATGGATAACACCATTTGTGGCAATAGGTGGTGTTTATATAACCAACACAGGAACTATCAATTTATATGCTTCTAAAGTGTTTAATATTTCTGTGCCACTTACAATCAATAACAATGCAAAATTAGCAACGCACAACAACCAATTAACCTTCGGAGGTAACTTTATAAATAATGGAACTTTTACAGCGGGAAGTTCAAATATTGTTATAGCAAATACTATGGCTTCGCAAAGTATTGCTGGATTCACTACAACAGGAACTGTATCAATGACTAAAACCGGCGGAACAGCCACCTTCACCGGAGCTGTAAATGGTGGTCAATTATTTTTAAATGGCAATGGTGGTACACTTAACCTAGGTGTAGGACTTACCCACACATTTTCAAACACATGGACAAGAACAAATGGAACACTTGATGGCGGTTCTAGTACTTTAAGACTTGGCAGCGGATATAGCGGTAGTGGCGGTACATTTACAGCAAACACAGGAACAGTAGAATATTATGCAGCAAATCCACAAACTTTAGCTCAACTTACCTATAATAATCTCATACTTTCAGGCACAAGTGCTAAAACAACAACAGGAATAACTGTAAATGGCATTCTTTCAATGGAAGGTACTGCAACAGCAACTGTTGTTCCAACTTATGGGGCTTCAGCAACCCTCCAATACAAAGGAAGTGCTGCTCAAACAACCGGAATTGAGTTTCCTTCCATATGGTCAAGCAGTGGAGGTGTGAAAATTGAAAATGCAAATGGAGTTACGCTCAACGCTGCTAAAAATATTGGCTCAAATCCATTCACTATTGGAAGTATTGTAACCGGAAGCATTTTTAACGATGGAAGTTTTCAACTTACAGCCACTGGAATACTTAATCTAACTTCGGGAACATACAATGTCAATTACAGCAATTTTCCTTCATTTACAACGATGAATACTGCAAGTGGTACTACGGTAAATTATGCAGCACCAGCCACTCAAACAATAAGTTCAGGAACTTATAGCAATCTGACAATCAGTGGCACTGGCACAAACTCAAAAACAGCTAACGGAGATGTTACTGTGAATGGAATTTTAAATTTGATAAGTGCAAATGCATCTGCGACACAAGGTTGTCTGGAAATGGGAACAAACACTTTATTCATGGGAGCAACTGCCACTACAACAGGAACCGGAGATGTCACCGGAATTGTAAATAGAACAACCTTTGTGGTAAATACTCCTTATAGCTTTGGAAATCAGTTCACCACGTTAGCTCTTGCTGCCGGTGGCATTTTGCCAAGTTCCGTTAGCTTTAAAATAGTATTAACTCCCATACATACCTGGAAAGCAGATGCTATAAACCGATATTACGACATCATTCAAACTGGTGGAAGTTCAGCCACTTTAGTAACATTAAATCTGCATTATCTGCCAAGCGAACTTAATAGTGCTACCGAGGGAAATTTAGACATGTTCGATTATCATGTAAGCCAAACGTTGCAACTTGATGATCATGGACGTTCAAATTATAGCACCACCGACAAATGGGTGGGAGTAACAGAAAGATCGCTGACATATACGGCTCCACAAACAACATTTCCAAGTAAATACTATACCCTTGGTACTTCTCAAACACCCAATTTTACCTGGTTAGGTGCCAATAGCTCAGATTGGAATGATGCCAACAACTGGGTAGGTGGAGTTCCAACTTCAACAAGTGCGGTGGTTATTCCCGATAAAGCTACAACTGTTTATCAACCAACTTTACCTGCAACTGCCAGTGTGGCTTCAATTAATATACTATCAGGCGGTGTTTTGAATGATGGAGGAGGAAGTATTCTTACTGTAAACGGAGGTTTGGGTTCATGGAATAATCTTGGAGCATTTAATCCGGGAACAAGTACTGTTATTTTTACAAATGCATTGGCAACAATGTCTGACCCCACTAATTTCTACAATGTAACAGTGGCCGATGGTGCTAACTTATCGCTTGGAACAAACAATGTGATGAGGATAGCCGGCACATTATCACTTTCTGCAACAGGAATTTTAAATGCAGCTAACAATTTGAATACCGTAGAATATAATGGTGTAGACCAAACAATCATAAACCCAAACGGTTCTACAAACGGATATTCAAACTTAATATTAAGCGGAAGTGGAACAAAGACATTACCGTCAACAGCAATGACTGTTTCAGGAGATTTTACAATGAATGGGACGGGAACAGCAAATGCCGGAAATACAATCAATTTTATAGGGAATGTGATTTTGAATTCAGGGACTTTTAATGCATCTTCTTTTACTCATTCTGTTAATGGAAACTGGACAAATAACGGCGGTGCTTTTGTGCCGGGCACAAGCACTGTTAATTTCAATAATGCAAGTGGTAACCAAACAATAACCGGAACCAGCAACAGTCAGACATTTAATAATATCACTTTAAGTAACACCGGACAAACACTGAATGTGAGTGGAAGTACTACAACTTTAACTCTTAATGGAAATCTGGCAATTAGTTCAGGAACATTTGATGTTGGAACTGCATTAACGTTGAGTATTGCAGGAAATTGGTCAAACAGCGGCATTTTCAATCCCGAAGCAGGATCAATTATTTTCAACGGAACATCAGCACAAACAATCACGGGCAACACAACTTACAACAATCTGACTATAAATAATTCGGCAGGAGTTTCATCTGTAAATGATTTAACTGTAAATGGAACATTGTATTTGCAAAGTGCAAATACTTCGGCCACACAAGGTTGCCTTGATATGGGGGCAAACACGTTAAATATGGGACCAACTTCAATCACTTCGGGATTAGGTGACGTAACAGGCACGGTAAGTAGAAATGCTATTAATGCCAATACGTTATATACATTTGGGAATCCAAACTCTTCAATAATTTTTGCTCACGTTGGAACGTTACCAACATCGATGAGTATTAATTTAAGTATTGGGACAGCACCAAGTTGGAAAACAAATGCAATACAACGTAAATATACAATGTTTGAAATCGGTGCTACGAATACTCAAGCTACAATTAAGATGCATTATCTTGATTCAGAGTTAAATTTAAACACCGAAAGTTCTTTAGTGCCATGGTATAGTATTGACAATGTATCTTCAGTTGAAAACTCTCGTTCCGATTATGACGCCACAAATAATTATATTACAATGAGTAATATAAACTTTTCCTTTCCAACAGGCACGCAGTTTACATTAGCAAATTCTGCACAGACCTCATGCATTTGGACCGGAGTAACCAGCAGCGATTGGAATGATAATACCAACTGGATTAATTCCACTCTGCCAATTGCAACTTCTAATGTAATAATCCCCAGCGGAACAGCATACAGTCCTTCTCTGCCGTTATCTGCAGAAATATCAACCATTAACATCCAAAATGGAGCAATATTAAATTCTGCTACTAATGCAGTGCTTACTATTGATGGAAGTAACGGCGCATGGAATAGCGACGGAACATTTAATCCTGCGAACAGTACCATCATTTTCGTAAACCCTGCTGCAACCATTTCGGGCACTACAAACTTTTACAATATTACAATTAATCCTGGTTCAAAATTAGAAACTCTTTCTGGCTCAGTAATTGGTATTGCAGGCACTGTAAACAATAATGGAGTTTGGAATACAACATCCCAAGGCACAACCACTGTTAATTACAATGGCGTAGATCAATTCGTAGTTGTACCAAACCCTGCAACGAACCAATACTCAAACCTTATACTTAGCGGTAGTGGTACAAAAACATTGCCCGCAGTAGATATGACTATTAATGGCGATTTTACAATGAGCGGTTCTGCTAAAGTTTTAGCAACCGAAGATTTGAATTTAATTGGAAATGTATCTTTAGCTTCCGGTACAACATTCGATGCATCTAACTTTACCATTAATATTGGTGGAAACTTAAACAATAATGGAACATTTAATGCAAATACAAGTACAGTGGTACTTAACGGAACAGCAACACAATCAGTCAGTGGGACTATTAATTTCAATAACTTAACAATAAACAATATTGCCGGAGCTTCTGCAGCAAATGATTTAACTGTAAATGGAGTACTTAATCTTCAAAGTCCAAACGCATCTGAAACAGCAGGAAGTTTGGATATGGGGGCATATACACTTGACATGGGTGGAAACGCCACAACAACTGGTTTAGGCGATGTCACCGGAATTGTGAGAAGAACCTCCATGACTACTAATGTATCCTATACATTTGGGAATCAATTCACAAATATCAAATTTCCAGTTGTTACAGGTCAAACTTTACCAACAACCATGAGTTTGAAAATAAAGATTGGAACAGCACCAACCTGGACTACTGGAATTTCTCCTGACTATGGAAAACCAGCGATAAAAAGAATTTATGAAATTTCTCAAAGCGGCGGAACAGGAACAAAAGCCGATTTCAATATTCATTATCTTGACAGCGAGTTAAATGGAAATACTGAAAATTTATTGTCGGGTTGGACTCATAGCACCCTAAATGGAACCGGAGAACAAGGACGTTCGAACTTTGATATGACCAATGAATGGGTGGGAGTTTCCGACGCAAACATAGCTCCTTTCAACAATGTACCTTTCGGAAATATAGAAATTTCGTTGGCAGAAACATCCGGAATTTCAACATTTACATGGAATGGTAGTGTTAGTAGCGATTGGGTTTATGCTAAAAACTGGACTCCAAATTCAGTACCATCTCTAACCGATAGTACTGCCAATATTGTAATACCAGATGCAAGTACCACTCCTAATATATTAACAATTCCAACCGGAGGAGCAATTCTAAAAACTTTATATATTCAAAATGGAGGCATCTTAAATTCAGGAGATAATCCACTCACAATTTCAGGGTCAACGGGTGCTTGGATTAACACTGGTACATTTAACTCCGGCATAGGCACAGTTACTTTTACTGGAAACGGAGCAACCTATTCGGGAACAACAAACTTTTACAATCTTGTAATAAATCTCGGAGCTAATCTTGAAAATAGAACAAATTCAATAATGCGTATTGGAAATATTGTAACAAATAATGGAATTTGGAATACCGCACTACTACCCAATACCGTTGAATTTAACGGTTCTGATCAAACAGTATTGAATACAAACGGTTCAAACCAGGGCTTTTATAACCTGATTCTTAGTGGCAGTGGAATTAAAACGATGCCTGAATCTGCATTTTCGATTGCCGGTGATTTTACTTTAACCGGAACAGCCACAGTCACGGCTGATTCAACAATGACGATTGGCGGCAATCTTACTATTGATAATGGAGCAACTTTTAATACTGGAGTATATACAGATTCTATCGGAGGAAATTGGACAAACAATGGCACTTTCACAACTACCGGAACAATTAACCTGAATGGAAAAGCGAATACAACTATTAGTGGCGGTAACTTCAACAATTTGATTATTAGTGGAACAGGCATGAAGAATGCGCTTTCTTCAATTTCAGTTTCAGGTAATTTCAGCTTATTATCCGGTCAGTTTGTTTTAAATAATGCTACAAGTAACAACCTTATTATTACAGGAAACTTCAATCAAAGTGGTGGCATATTTGATTTTAATCAAGGAAATTCTGGGACATCCAATATGTTTCTTTCCGGTAATTTTAGTCAAACAACAGGAGATGCAACGATGAAAATTAGTGGAGCAGGCGCCCAAAATGCAACCATTTACTTTAATGGACCTGCAACACAAACACTGAGTTTTGCTGATCCGGTTGGTGCAACATCTGTTGGATATTCAATTCCATCAGGAAAAAAAGTTCAGTTACTTTCAAACATTGCATTAAACAGCGCCGATGGAATTTCGCAGCTCGGATATCAGGGAGCAATCTTCGTGAATGGAACGCTTGACCTTGGAACTTATCAGGTATATCAAGCCGGTGGTCTGCCGGGAACCGCATTATTTACAGTCTATCCTGGTGCTACATTAATAACATCAAACGCAAATGGTATTTCCGGATCAGTTTCCCCTATTAACATGACTAATACATTTAGCAGTAGCGCAAATTATGAATTTCAAGGTATATCTACGGGAAGTTTTACAACTACTCCAAGTTATAACACTGTAAATAATTTAAATATTAACAACCCAGACATTGTAACGTTAACAAATTCTTTAAAAGTTGAAGGTTTACTTACACTTTCCAACGGGAAACTAAAACTCAATGCCGACACGCTAACCATAGCTGGAAGTTCGGCAATAAATTTATTGAACGGAATTATTGACGCAACAGTTAGCTCATCAACAGTAGATTATGCAGGTATTTCGGCACAAACTATTGAAACAAATCAATATTTGAACGGACAGATACAAAATTTATGCATTGACAATTCTCAGGGTGTAAGATTAAATACCGACTTAAATGTCAATAATGTTCTGACAATAAACCCGAACAATTCATTAACTGTTTCAGCTGGGAATCAAATGAATGTAACTGGAACTATTGTCAATAATGCGGGTGTTTCAGGTTTAATCATTGAATCTACACCAACTAAAGCAAGTGGAACCTTAATCTTCCACAACACGATAGATTCACCTGTTCCGGCAACTGTTGAAATGTACTCTAAAGCCGCAGCTACAACTTATTCTGCGGGCAAGTATTCAAATTATAAATGGCAATTTTTTGGTATTCCTGTTAGTTCCATACCACCAAGTCCGGCTTTAGATGGTTCTTATGTGCGAGTTATGAACGAGAATGACACTCCTTCACACTGGTCATCGCTAACCAACGCTTCTATTTTGGATCCATTTACCGGCTACGAAATTACTCAGGTTGCTCCAACAACTATATTTTTCCAAGGTAATTTAGTTAATTCTGATTACACTACCGGGCAATTATCTTATACAGCAGGGGCATCCTATCCCGGGCAACATTTAATTGGAAATCCTTATACTACAGCATTAGACATCAGGCAATTAAATTTTGGAGCTGATATGGATGCCACTGTTTATATTTATAATACAGGTAGCTTAGCCGATTGGAGTACTAATTCAGGAGGTACATCTTTTGGCACTTATCCAGGACAATACACATCAATTCCAAGAAGTGCTGCGGGCATAGGTGGAATTCAACGTCAAATTGCATCAATGCAAGGTTTTTTAATTATGACAAAAAACACTTCGGGTGATTTGACCTTCGGATTTAACTATAATTCCATCGCTGTAAAAGACACAACCATGCAAAAAACCAGAGGAATACAAAAAGTTTCTGCATCGGGCGATGTTTACACTCGTATTGACGTAACCGGATCCAGATTCTCTGATACAATGTGGATACTCACCATTCCAACTTGTTCGCATGGTTATGATAATGGTTGGGATGGAACTAAATTACTGGGATCCACGCTTGCACCACAAATTTTCGGGATGGAAACATCCGGAAATTATCAGGTGGATGCGTTGGATAATATTAACGAAACTTATATTGGGTTTCTTGCAGGCGAAGACAGTGTTTATACACTTACATTTACCAATCAGAATCTTTCCACATATTATACACATCAGTATTTGCTGGATTTGCTGGAAAATACAACTACCGATATAACAACAAGTGGAACTCAATATACTTTCAATGTACACCCTAGTACTCTACCGGTTAAACGATTTGAAATAGTAACAAGCTTGACTCCTACAGGATTACCAATGACTGCTGCTGATAATAATAACAACAGCAGCAATATCAAAATTTTTAGTTCTGAAAAAACAATTTTTATTCAGAACAATACAGATTTTGCGGGTAATTTAACTATTTACGACATCTCGGGGAGAGTTCTTAATAAAATTCAATTTAGTGCAAATGGAATAACAACGATACCAACAAATCTAACAATTGGTACTTACCTTGTAAAAGGGGAAACTATAAATACAGTAGTATCTAAACAAATAATTTTAAAATAGAATAATCACTCGTTCCAGATGTTTTTCAGCGAATAACTGCCACCGGGAAATACGCAAAATGCACCGGTGGCAATTCGTTTATTTTGCTCAAGCAAAGCTATTCCGGCATAATCTAAGTCATCAAGTTTTACTTTTAAGGCTTCAAAGTTTTCCAAAATCCGAGATGGTGTTACCGACTTTGGAATAACAGCAATTCCTCGTTGCATTCCCCAGGCCAATAAAACCTGTGCCGGAGTACAACTATGCTTTTCGGCAATTTTAATAATCACCTCTTCGCGGGTCAAACCAGCATCGCTTTTGATTAAATGACGGCTTCCCAAGGGAGAATAAGCTGTCATAAGTATTTGATTATCATTACAAAAACCTACCAGTTCGCTTTGCTGAAAATAAGGGTGTAATTCCACCTGATTCACTTCAGGCTTGATTTCTTCCTTATCAATCAACCGTTGAAGTTTGGGGATATTGAAGTTGGAAACTCCAATATGCTTCGTCAATCCGGCTTTCTTGAGTTTTTCCATCGCTTTCCAGGTTAATGAAATTGGCATTTCATCGTACGACCATAAATCAGCGGCATCTTTGGCCTGTTCGTGCCCGGTTTTAAAAGCTACCGGCCAATGTATCAGATACAAATCAAGATAATCAAGTTGCAAATCCTTCAGCGTTTTTTTTATGGCAATTTCCACCCGTTCAGGTGCATGATCGCTGTTCCACAATTTGGAAGTAATAAATACATCCTCTCTTTTCACCATTCCGCTGTCAAACGCGAGCTGCAATGCCTGCCCTATTTCAGCCTCATTACCATAAATATATGCACAATCGATGTGCCGATAACCTGCCTTGATTGCATCCAATACGGCATCGTAAACTTCATTTTTTTTCGACAACCAGGTACCCAAACCTAAAGCAGGAAGTTTATCTCCATTTTGAAACAAAAGATTCATCATATCATTTTTTTATTTATCAAACGCAAAGATAGAAATGAATGTTTAGAATCCGAAAAAAGGAATTTATTTTTTTGTTTTATACTGAAAACAGAAACAAGGCGTTGAATCTCAATTCAACGCCTTGTTTTAAACTTTAATCTACTATTTCTATTTTAATTTAGCCAATGCTTCTTTAATCCAGCCAAAAGCTTTAACCAGGTTTTCGTCCGAGGTAGCATACGACATACGGATGCAGTTAGGGGCACCAAATGCATCACCGCCTACACAAGCCACATGCCCTTCTTCCAACAGATACATAGCCAGATCGCCCGATTTAGTAATCACACGTCCGTTATATGATTTGCCAAAATACGAGCTGCAATCGGGGAAGATATAAAATGCGCCTTGTGGGTCGTTGGTTTTCAAACCCGGAATTTGACGAGCTAAATCGACAACAAGTTTTTTACGGCGTTCGAAAGCCACACGCATAGTTTCTACACAGCTTTGATCGCCGGTATAAGCAGCTTCGGCAGCTTTTTGAGTGATTGAGCATGGACCCGAAGTGTATTGACCTTGCAAGGTATTACAAGCAGAAGCTATCCATTTTGGAGCTGCAATCCAGCCTAAACGCCAGCCTGTCATGGCATAACCTTTAGACACTCCGTTGATTACAACAACACGTTCACGAACATTTTCGAACTGTGCAATACTTTCGTGCGAGCCCAGGTAATTGATATGTTCGTAGATTTCGTCTGACAGAATAATGATATTTGGATACTTAGCCAACACATCGGCCAGTCCTTTTAACTCTTCTTTGTTATAAACACTTCCTGTTGGATTAGAAGGCGAGCAAAGTATAATTGCTTTTGTTTTTGGAGTAATAGCAGCTTCGAGTTGAGCCGGTGTAATTTTGAAATCCTGCTCTATACCTGCATAAACTTCTACAGTTGTGCCGTCCGCAATTTTCACCATTTCTGGATAACTAACCCAATATGGTGCAGGTACAATTACTTCATCTCCTTTGCTGATAATTGCCAAGATTACGTTACAAACAGATTGTTTAGCTCCGTTAGAACAAACAATTTGTTCAGGTTTATATTCCAACCCGTTTTCGGTTTTCAATTTAGCACAAATGGCATTACGCAATGCAGGATATCCCGGCACCGGCGAATAAAATGAAAAGTTATTGTCAACGGCTTGTTTGGCAGCTTCTTTGATATGGTCTGGAGTATTAAAGTCAGGTTCTCCGACACTGAGGTTAATTACATCAAAACCCTGAGCTTTCAACTCATTGCTTTTCTGGGACATGGCAAGCGTTTCAGATGGTGAAAGAGCTGCCAGACGATCTGATACTGGAAACATAAATTTATTTGTTTTTGTAATTATTGCGGGGCAAAAGTAATCAAAAAAGATTAAACCTGCACATTTTTGTATTCGTTCCAAAATGTACACAAGCCATTAAACAACCGATGTGTCCAATTTGTTTACGAGCAATTGTTTTGTTGTACGATATCCCAAATCAAATATCTCACGGCCCTTATCTACATCGAAAGTATCATAGTTTCCCATATCTACTGGCTCAATCAATAAATCACATAATTCTTTATCGTACAACATATTGGCTTTAAACATGAAATGATAAGAACGGGTAGCTACATTGATAATGCTTTGTTTGTACTTGTCTGCAACAATCGGGCTTGCATTTACTCCAATCACTTTTTCGCAATCATTGCGAATGGTGGAAACAGGGAAGTTTTTTAACACACCTCCATCAACATAATGAACCCCATCAATAAGTTTTGGACTAAAAAGAACCGGAAAGGTACACGAAGCTACAATAGGATCAATCAGGTTTCCACTCGAAAAAACAACACTTTGCCCTTGGTCAAGATTGGTTGCGACCACCCGTAATGGAATATTTAATTCCCCGAAGGTTTTTGCTCTTAACTTCTCATCCAGAAACTTTTGGAATATATCTGTTTTAAAGAATCCACCGTCAGGAATACGGATTTTAGTCATGTTGCGAAAATTTATATCTTCGAACAAAACTGCAATTTCATCAGGGGAATATCCATCGGCATACAAAGCCCCCACTAGAGATCCTGCACTTACTCCCGAAATAATATCTGGGACTATACCTTGCTCTTCAAGAGCTTTCAGCACTCCTGCATGACACAAACCTTTGACACCACCACCACTGAGTGCAATTCCAATTTCATATGGTTTTTTGTTAAATAAACTTGTTAGATTCATAATAGTTAGTTGATTAGAAATAAGTTGATTGGGTAATTAGTTGATTGTGTAAGCAATCCGACTCACATAACCAATCGATTTTACTTCACAGATTATTCAACAAAGTTATCTATACTGAATATTTCGAAAATTTGTTCATTACCCGTTCATAGTAGGTTTTTGAAACAGGAATATCGGGCGTATTAATTGCATCAAGTTCCAGAAAAATCCCATCTTTGGTTTTGCGCAATACTTTCACTTTGTCCAAATTTACAATATACGACCGATGGCAACGAACTAACGGGCTCTCATTTGTCAGATTTTCTTCCATCCACTTCAACGAATTTCTGATAAGAAAATGAGATAATTTTGATTTATTCAGATAATGAATTGTGGCATAATTGTCAGCTGAATCAACATACAACAGATTTTCCAACATAATGGAAATCTTCAACTCGCCTTTCTCGTCGGGGAAAGCAATTAAACTTTTTTTAGGCACTTCGGCACGTTGCTCATCTTTCGACAATTTTTCGAGCATGTGAGTTTTGTCGCGCCACGAAAAATACAACCACATGATGGAATATGGTAACAATAAAATAAGGCTTGCATGAATGGTCGAATCATCAAAAATCTCAACAAAATCGCGCATCGCATTTTCCTTTGGTATAAACTTGGTAAACACGGCATAAAACATGGACATGGATAATATCTCTGCCAGTACCCAAAGTGCATATTGCCAATAATTAATGGAGTTTTTCCGGACATAAGCAAGCATAATAATCCTGCTGATAACTACAACCAACATCCCAACCAAAACTATTAAACTGGCAAAGATAAAGAATTTCAAATCCGAAATTTTATACCAATCACGCGAACCGAAAGGTTTAAAAATATTGATGAATAACAAAGCAAAGGCGGCAGTAAACAATATCAAACGTATGATATTGTTCTTTTCAGTCAGATAGGCGGGAATTTTGGAATTCATAGCTTTGAGCTGGTTCAAAAAACACTGACAAAGGTATGTCTTTCTGCTCAAACAAACAAACCTGATTTCTTCAGCAATCGATTTTTTTATCCCGTAATTCATTGTTTTATCCCATATTCCACCTTTTCATCCCATTTGAACCTCAAACTTCCCAGTTAATTTGAAATCGGAAATTGTTGTTGTTACTTTGTTTTCAAAATCAGCATTTAAGTATGAATTATACTCAACGACAAATAGAACTTCAGACTCAGTTTCGGTTAGGAATTGACACACATTTAACCGATTCAACGGTTGATATTCGCTTTTGCAAATTCGAAAGTTCAGCAATTAATTTATTAAACGAAGGGAATTTAATTATCCCCGAAGATAAAAGAATTGGGGAGAATCAGGCATTTATTTATCCCGTTTTTACACAGAGATATTCGAAAAAGCAGAATAAAGCCATTTTACTTTTGCATGGACTGAATGAACGCAACTGGAGTAAATACCTTACCTGGGCAGAGTATCTGTGCAAAGAAACCGGAAAAGCAGTGATACTTTTTCCAATTGCATTTCACATGAATCGATCGCCCGTCAACTGGTCAGATCCCAGAGCTTTACAAAACATAATGAACCAGCGACGTATGCATAATGGCGATGACAGATCTCTAAGCTTTGCCAATGTAGCACTTAGCGAACGAATTAGCGAGAAGCCCAGCAGGTTTTACAGCTCCGGACGTCAAAGTATAAATGACCTTGCACAATTATTCAACAACATAAAACAAGGAGTACATCCATTCTTTCAGGATAACACACAAATTGATATTTTTTCGTATTCCATTGGTTCGTTTCTTTCGCAAATAACAATCATGACAAATCCAGAAGGATTATTTACCGATTCAAAATTATTTATGTTTTGTGGTGGAAGCATTTTTAGCTCTATGTTTGGAGAATCGCGCAGTATAATGGACAAAACCGCATTTGCCCGTTTACTTCAATATTACATGAACGATTTTACAGAAGACGTTAAACCAAACTCAGTTTCCGACAAAATCTACGAATCGTTTTTCAGCATGATTTCACCCGAAAGGAATAAAGGCAAAAGGCAACAATTTTTCAAAGACTTGGGCAATAAAATTGAAGGAATCTCATTAGTAAAAGACGCGGTAATTCCCTATCATGGAGTTGTGGAAGCTTTAGGTGCCGAAAACGTAAAGTCCAGAATAAATTTACTTGACTTTGCTTTTAAATACTCTCACGAAAATCCGTTTCCTGTTGGAAATCAATCAGAATCTTCACTGGTTGACAATTCATTCAACATGGTTTTTGCTCAAGCATCACAATTTTTGGCTTAACCATTTCCAGCTTAGCAGTTTTCAGTGTGGTTGTATTTAAAATGCAACCACTTTTTTCTATTTAAAACTTAGATTTCTTTTTTTTGAATTACATTTGCAGTTGAAATATATTGACTCTATATTTTTCACGTAACATCGATAAAAATCATGGACATATTTCTCATTATCGTAGCGGGAATTTTTCTGATTGCAGGACTGTTAGGCTGTCTAATATCAAAATTGCCAGGTATTGTTCTTAGCTATTTGGGAATAATAATTCTTAATTTCAGCTCGATTGCAGAATATTCGGTACATTTCTTTATTCGTTGGGGAGTTATTATTATTGCCATTCAAGGCCTTGATTATATTATCCCTAACTGGGGTGACCGAAAATTTGGAGGAAGCAAAACCGGGGTATGGGGAAGCCTGTTGGGAATGTTGACAGGTATGTATTTTGGTTCTTATGGAGTAATAGTCGGAGCTGTTATAGGAGCCTTTATTGGCGAACTTTTTGCCGGAAAAGAAAGCAACGAAGCCATTCATCATGCTATTAGTTCGTTTTCATTTTTTATCCTTGGTACAATTTCCCAATTGATAGTTGCAGGTATTTTACTAAATCACTATATCGACAAAATAATTTATAGTATGTGAAAAATAAAGTCCTGAAAACAATTACATCTTCAGGACTTCTTCGTTTATAATTCTATTTTTCAGTGGAACTTTTCAATCAATTCTTCTTGCGAAACAAGGGCTTGCTCCCCGGTTTTCATATTCTTCAACATAACTTTGCCTTCGTTCATTTCAGTTTCACCAACAATGGCTACAAACGGAATTTTTTTATTATCGGCATAACTCATTTGTTTTTTCATTTTTGCAGGCTCGGGATAAATTTCGGCATTTATTCCTTTCGTTCGCAAGGCGCTTAGCCATGGCAAGCAATACATCAATTCCTTTTCACCAAAGCTAACAAAGAGTATTTTAGTTTGCTCTACCGATGTTTCCGGGTATAAATCCAGTTGATTCAGCACGTCGTAAATGCGGTCGGCGCCAAACGAAATACCAACGCCGGAAACTCCTTCCATACCAAATACCCCCGTCAGGTTATCGTATCGTCCGCCACCGGTAATGCTACCCATTTCCACGTCCAACGCTTTAACTTCAAAAATAGCTCCCGTATAATAATTCAGTCCGCGCGCCAAAGTCAAATCAAGCTCAATTGAAGTTTTTACTTTCATGGCTTCGCAAAGCCCGAAAATAGTTTCGAGTTCCGAGACTCCTTTCAGTCCAACTTTTGAATTAGCAAGTACTGTTTTAAGCTGAAGAAGTTTCTCAGAGTTTGTTCCGCTGAGTTTCAAAATTGGTTGTAGTTTAGCAATTGCTTCAGCAGAAATTCCTTTCGACGCAATTTCCTCATTTACTTTTTCCAATCCAATTTTATCCATTTTATCAATGGCAACGGTTATGTCGGTAATTTTTTCGGCTTCGCCAATGATTTCAGCAATTCCCGAAAGAATTTTGCGGTTATTTATCTTGATGACAACCTTGATTTTCAGGCGACGATAAATTTCGTCTACTATCTGAATCAATTCCAGCTCGTTGAGCAACGAATCACTTCCCACCACATCCACATCGCATTGGTAAAACTCGCGATAACGTCCTTTTTGTGGTCTATCGGCACGCCAAACCGGTTGGATTTGGTAACGTTTGAATGGAAACGAAATTTCATTCTGATGTTGTACCACAAACCGGGCAAAAGGCACTGTAAGATCGTAACGTAATCCTTTTTCCGAAATTTTATTGGTAAGTTTTATGCTATTTCGTCCAAGCAATTCGTCATCAGTTAAACCATTCACAAAATTGCCTGAATTCAATATTTTAAACAATAATTTATCACCTTCTTCGCCGTACTTTCCCATCAAAGTCGACAGGTTTTCCATAGCAGGTGTTTCAATCTGCTGAAAGCCGTACAAACGAAAAACGTCTTTAATAGTATTGAATATATAATTGCGATTTGCCATTTCCTGTGGCGTAAAATCACGGGTTCCTTTTGGGATAGAAGGTTTTTGCATAATAATTTAATGTGATAATTTGGTAATATGCTAATTTGCCAATAAATTTAGTATCATCTGTGTCGCTCCGGTATTTTCTTTCACATATTCTCCGGCAATTTTTCCGGCTTCTTTGTCCTTGAAAAGCGCATCTAATTGCGCTTCGAGCACCACATAATTCGAGATAGAAAAAGCTCCACCAACGGCAATTAACTCTTTTGCTTCACGAAATTTTTGGTAATTAGGTCCAAAAACAACCGGAATGCCGTAAACCGCAGCTTCCAATGTATTGTGAATTCCAACCCCAAATCCGCCACCAATATAAGCTACATTGGCATAACGGTAAATGGACGACAGAATTCCGATAACATCCACCACCAGGCAGTTAGTAGTTTTTACATTCTCATTATTCGCTTCGGAATAACGAACGAATTTACCATCCAAAAGCTTCGAAATTTCCGAAATATGTGCATAATGAACTTCATGTGGTACCAATATTAATTTCACGTCGGGATGTAATTTGAGGTATCGTACCAACAATTCTTCATCCTTCGGCCATGTACTGCCTGCAACTATCACTTTTTCTGTGCTCTTCACAAACTCTTCAATCAACGGAAGCTGTTTTGTCTGGGAAAATAAATCGTAAACACGGTCGAAGCGGGTATCACCACAAACCGAGGCGTTTTTAATATTGTTCTCTTCGAGTAATTCAAGCGAAACTTTATCCTGCACAAAAATATGTTGGAATGTTGCCAATAAGTTTTTATACCATTTACCATAACTCTTGAAAAATACCTGTTCCTGTCTAAAAATGGCCGAAATGGAATAAACAGGAACATTTGCTGCTTTTAACGCCAGCAAGTAATTTGGCCAAAATTCGTATTTGATAAAAATAGCTTTCGACGGTTTTACCAAATTCACAAAAGACCATGCATTTCCGGGAATATCTAATGGCAAGTATGAAACGATATCAGCTCCGGTATAATTTTTTCTGATTTCATAGCCCGATGGAGAAAAGAAAGTCAACAAAATTTTGATGTCAGGTTGTTCTTTTTTAAGTTGTTCCATTACCGGCCGGCCTTGCTCAAATTCACCCAACGAAGCAGCATGAAACCACACATAATGTGCATTTGGATCCACTTTTTCTTTCAAAAGTTTAAACGCATTGTGTTGTCCATTCCGAAGCAATCGGGCTTTTTCATTGAATAGCGAAGCAATAAATATCGCGATTCCGTAAAGGTAAATGCCTGTTGAGTAGATTATTTTCATGACCCTTAACCCCTAAAGGGGAATTAAATTATCTCGTCTGTTTAACTAATATAAAAGTCTGCCTTTTCTTCACCCTCTTCAGTGGGTTGGTGGTAAAAGAAAAGGCATTTCAAATGGTTTTGAAACGCCTTTTTAAGGTTTGAAAGCCAGAATTACTTTCTGATGCCTAACTCTTTAATAATTGCACGGTAGCGTGAAATATCGGTATCTTTCAAGTAATTGAGAAGACGACGACGTTTTCCTACCAAAATAACAAGAGCGCGTTCTGTACTATAATCTTTTTTGTTTGACTTCAAATGTTCAGTCAAATGGTTGATACGGTATGAAAACAATGCTATCTGGCCTTCAGATGAGCCAGTATCAGTGTTAGACTTTCCGTGTTTCCCGAAGATTTCTTTCTTAATTTCAGAAGTTAAATACATGATAATTTATTCAAAATAAATGTTTTAAAATACAAACTTAGCAATGCACACATCGCAAAACTACATATTTGATTTTGAGCTTGCAAAGATAAGTTTTTAATTTTGAATAACAAAACCTTCAACTTGCTTTTCCCGAAAAAACATCGCGTAATGAGCCGTCTGCCCATTTCATAGGATATTTGTCGTAGTAGTATTTAGATAGAATCGTTATTGAAACACCTATAAATGAGCCAACAAGTACATCAATTGCGAAATGTTGCGACAAATAAATTCGGGAATATCCAACCAGCAAGGCCAACACAAAGTACAGAAAATGTAATGCGGGCTTTTTAGTATAAAACGCTAATGCCAAAAAGAATGCAAATGCTGTAATGGTATGTCCCGACGGAAAACTGTGAGCCGAATACATATGAACTCCGGCAACTTGATGCAGTTGTATGTTCGGAAAATGTTCCTTGAAATAGGCAAGTGGTCTGGGTTCATTCCATGTTCGCTTAATGATTATTGAAACCAATCCGGTTGCAAGTTGTGAAACCAGCACAAAAAGCGCCATTCGATATCGATAAAATAATAATCCTGCAATGACTACAAACGGAATCCAATCACCCACATACGTGTAATATCGGAAAAATTCATCACCGGCAGGTGTGTAAAACGAGGTGAGCCATAGATGCAAATCAACTTTTGAATTGCATAAAATCAGCACTACAAATGTCAGCACAAACAAAAAGTACGGAATGTAAAAAGCTAGATATTTCTTCATTATCATATTATCATATTAACTCATTGACTAATTCCTCTCAAAATTTCTCTTTTACCCAGAGGTCCGGCCAAACGTTCGACTGTAAATCCGGCAGTTTGCATTGCCCTGCGAACAGTTCCTTTGGCACAATAAGTAGTGAGAATTGCTTCCAGGTTACAGTATTTATAAATCATTTCAAATCGTTCCTGTGTCCACATTTCCGGTTGTTTCTCAGGTGAAAATGCATCGAAAAATATGACATCAAATTTACCTTCGGTAACATAACTGCTAAAATCCGTTTCTATTTTCTTTAATGTAAAATAGGGGGTGATTTCTACATCCATATTCCACGGCGAAGTATGTATAAGTTCAAAAACACTTCGGTTTGCAGGTGAAAGTATTTCAGAATAATTCAGTTGCATTGCCTTTTCTACTTCTACCGGATACTTTTCGAGCGAAGTGTACTGAACATGTTTACCGCTTTTTTCTGCTTCAATTAAAGCCATAAAAGCATTCAATCCTGTTCCGAAACCAACCTCCAACACTTTGATTTTTGATTTAGAGCATTTTTTTAATCCGGCTTCGATAAAAATATGGGTTGATTCCTGTATAGCACCATGCGACGAATGATAATTTTCATCAATCTGCGGAACATACAGGGTGTGTGAACCGTCTTCGGTCAAAATCAATTCAGTGTTCATATTGCAAAAGTACTGAAAACACACAAACAAAACAACCGCTATTCGATAAATCGGACAGCGGTTGTTTAAAATAACTTTTCCAAAGTTACGAAACTTTGGAAAAGTTGCGTTTGTATAGGTGTGGGGTTAGTAATTTTGTTTTTCCACTTCAAAATAAGCCTGAGGATGTGCACAGGTTGGGCAAGCCTTTGGAGCTTCTTTTCCATAATGAATATGACCACATTCACGGCATTGCCAATAGGTTTCTTCTTCTCGGACAAAAACAGTATTTGTTTCAACACGAGCCTGCAATTTACGGTAGCGTTTTTCGTGTTGAGCTTCTACGGCAGCAATTTTGCGCCAGGTAGCGGCAATGTTTGGAAATCCTTCGGCCTCGGCCACGTCGGCAAAATGAGGATATAAATCAGTCCACTCTTCGTTTTCACCATCAGCAGCTGCTTTCAGGTTTTCGGCAGTAGTAGTGATTACTCCGGCAGGATAAGAGGCTGTAATTTCAACCATGCCGCCTTCTAAGTAACTAAAAAACTTTTTAGCATGTTGTTTTTCCTGATCGGCAGTTTCCAGAAAAATGGCTGAGATTTGTTCAAAACCTTCGGTTTTTGCCACTTTGGCAAAATACGTGTAACGCATACGAGCCTGACTTTCGCCGGCAAACGACTTTAGCAAATTCTTTTCGGTTTCTGTTCCTTTAATGCTTTTCATACTTTTTGTTTTTTGTGGGTGATAATTATTTCAATAACTTTCTGTTTTCAGATTCATTCAGAATTCTCATTTGTTGGATGGCTGTTTGATTTAGTTTTTTCAATCTTTTATTTTGAGGAATACGTTCTTCAATTAATACTGAATTGATATTTTCCATGTTTGAAAGGCAAATTAACTCATTAATTGTCGCATAATCCCTGATATTTCCGTTCAATTTAGGATTAGCTTCACGCCACTGTTTAGCTGTTAAACCAAACAGAGCCACATTTAAAACATCGGCTTCATTGGCATAAATATTGGAAATTTGAATTGGTGTCAATTCATTTGGGACAAGATTTTGCTGAATGGCATCCGTGTGAATCCGGTAGTTTATTTTTGCCAATTCACGTTTTGCCGACCAACCGAGCTGTAATTGTTCTTGTTCTTTTAATCGTTGGAATTCTTTAAGCAAATAAAGCTTGAATTCAGTACTTACCCACGATGAAAACTCAAAAGCGATGTCTTTATGTGCGAAAGTTCCACCATTATTACCACTTTTGCTAATAAGACCAACAGCATTTGTTTGTTCAATCCATCTTGAGGGACTCATTGTAAATGCATTTGTCCCTGCTTCCATCATAAAGGAGTCGAATTCGACCCCTTTGAAATCGGGATTATTCAATTTTTCCCACAAACCGAGAAACAATAACGTATTTTTGCTCCGAAGCCAGTTTTTTACAACGTCCTTCGGTTCAAGTGGATTTTTGATTCTTGCAATATCAGTAATGCAAATATAATCAACATTATTAACCTGAATAACTGTAACTGTAGTGTCTTTTACATTAATTTTAGCCATCTTATTTTACTCAAAATCAGCTTTCAAAAATACAAATTTTAGTTTAATCAAGCAATAAAACTGGCATTTATTTTTACAAATTGCTTCGTGCGGCAAATTCAGTATCTTTGCACCTCTATACTTTTCAAACTCTTCAAACTTTCAAACTAAAAAATGGTCAGTTATTTACAAGTAGAAAATCTCACCAAATCGTTTGGCGACAATCTGCTTTTCGAAAATATATCTTTCGGCATTGCCGACAACCAACGTGTGGCGTTGATAGCCAAAAATGGCACTGGAAAAACCACCTTACTCAACATCATTGCCGGAATTGAAGATTATCAGGGCGGAACCATTTCGTTCAGGCGCGATTTACGCGTTGGTTACCTGAATCAGGATCCCGATTTTCCAAAAGAATTGTCGGTCATTGATGCCTGTCTGCGTACAGATAATGAAGCCGTTCGGACCATTGCCGCTTATGAACATTGCATGATGTCCGAAAATCAGGAAGGGCTGGATGAAATCCTGTCGCAAATGGATTTGCACAAAGCGTGGGATTACGAAACACGTATCAAGCAGATTTTGGGCAAACTGAAAATTACCAACTTGGAGCAACTGATTGGCGAACTTTCGGGCGGACAACTGAAACGCGTGGCATTGGCCAATGTGCTGATTTCAGAACCTGATTTGTTGATTTTGGATGAACCAACCAACCACTTAGACCTCGAAATGGTGGAATGGCTCGAAGATTTCCTTAAACGTTCCTCCATGGCCTTGCTCATGGTGACACACGACCGGTATTTTCTCGACCGCGTGTGTACCAACATTATGGAAATCGACCATCAGGGATTGTTTCAATATAGCGGAAATTATTCTTATTACCTCGAAAAAAGGCAGGAACGTATTGAAAACTGGAATTCGGAAAGCGAACGAACCGTCAATTTATACAAGAAAGAATTAGAATGGATGCGACGCCAACCTCAGGCACGGGCTCACAAAGCCAAATCGCGTCAGGAAAGTTTTTACGAGATTGAAGAACGTGCCAAACAACGCCGCAACAACGACAAGGTGCAACTGGATGTGAAAGCGAGCTACCTCGGTTCCAAGATTTTCGAAGCAAAATATATTACCAAAGCTTATGGCGACCTGAAAATTCTCGACAACTTTTATTACAATTTTGCCCGCTACGAAAAGATGGGTATCGTGGGCAAAAACGGAACGGGCAAATCTACCTTTCTGAAAATGCTATTGGGCGAAGTAAAACCCGACAGCGGTTCGTTTGATATTGGTGAAACGGTTGTTTTCGGTTATTACAGTCAGGACGGACTGGCGTTCGACGAACAAATGAAAGTGATTGATGTGGTGCAGGACATTGCCGAAGTGGTAGATTTGGGTAACGGCAAGAAAATGACTGCTTCGCAGTTTCTGCTGCACTTCCTTTTTACTCCCGAAACACAATACAATTACGTATACAAACTGAGCGGTGGTGAAAAACGCCGGTTGCACCTGTGCACCGTGTTGATGCGCAATCCTAACTTCTTAGTTCTCGATGAGCCAACCAACGATTTGGATATTGTGACGTTGAATATATTGGAAGAATACCTTCAATCCTTTAAAGGTTGCGTAATTGTGGTGAGCCACGACCGCTATTTTATGGATAAAGTGGTGGATCACTTGATGGTTTTCAAAGGCAATGCCGAACTGAAAGATTTCCCCGGCAATTATACCGATTACCGCGAGTGGAATGAATTGATGGAAGAGCAGGAGAAGGAAGAAAAGAAAAAACAAGATTCAAGATTCAAGAACCAAGAGCAGAGACCACAAAACACGGAACGTGAAACACTAAACGCTAAACGCAAATTAAGTTTTAAAGAAAAGCAGGAATTTGAAGCGTTGGAAAAAGAAATTCCACAATTAGAAACCGAAAAAACTGAAATAGAAAACCAACTTGCTTCGGGCACATTAACGGGCGACGAAATCATCAAGGCTTCCCAGCGACATTCAGAAGTCATTGAATTGATTGACGGGAAAACTATGCGGTGGCTGGAGTTGAGTGAAATTTGAGAGTCTTCAAAACCCAACCCCTCCGCTTCGCTCGTCCCCTTAAAAAGGGGACATCCGAGACTTGAGACTCTATACTTTTTATCAGACTATTTCTTCTTTCAAACTTTCTGGCAATATAAATTTTATTAATGAGCAAAACCACGTACACCGTTGTCCCCTTTTTAAGGAGACATCCGGAACTTGAAACTCTATACTTTTAATCAGACTACTTCTTCTTTCAAACTTCCAAGTAATATAAATTTCATTAATGAGCAAAACCCTGTACACCGTTGTCCCCTTTTTGAGGGAACATCCGGAACTTGAGACTCTATACTTTTAATCAGACTATTTCTTCTTTCAAACTTCCTGGTAATATAAATTTCATTAATGAGCAAAACTCCGTACACCAATGTCCCCTTTTTAAGGGGACGAGCGCAGCGGAGGGGTTCTAAAATAGCATCATTGCAAATATTTCCGAATCTCATCCAATGTCCGCATTGGATATTGAAAAACCTCAAAATTTTCGAAACGTAGTACACGCACACCTACAGAATTCAAAAATTCTGTTCGTTTAGCATCATAGGCTTCTCCTTCTTCCGTAAAATGTCCTTCTCCATCCAGTTCAATAGCCAACTTATGTTTGTGGCAATAAAAATCCACCACATAATATCCAATGCTAAACTGACGCAAAAACCGCTCGCCATCAAGCTGCCGGTTTTTAATCATTAGCCACAAAGCCACCTCGGCAGCAGTCATCTGCTTTCGCAACCTACGACGAAATGGCTTCATTTCGGGTAGTGAGTTTATTTGATCTGTCATATTTTTTATATAATACAAACTTGGTTATTAAGAAAACCCCTCCGCTTCGCTCGTCCCCTTAAAAAGGAGACATCCGGAACTTGAGACTCTATACTTTTAATCAGACTATTTCTTCTTTCAAACTTCCAAGTAATATAAATTTCATTAATGAGCAAAACGCTATACACCGATATCCCCTTTTTAAGGGGACGAGCGCAGCGGGTGGGGTTAACTTTTCTCCCCGCAAATATACCCCTTTAATTTTACACTTAACACATCTAACCCCACTAATTTCAACCAAGTTACCTCTCTCTACACGTAATTTACCCCGGCCGACACCTAATTTGGCTCTCCGTATACCTTCGGAGCGTATCCTGACTCCTTTTTTACGTTGTTGGAGACGTAATTTACGTATCCGACCACGTAAATTATCCCGCCGATTCCCTTCGGAGCGTATCCCAATACCTTATTTACGTGGTTCGACACCTTATTTACATGACCAAAAACCCTTTTTACGTGGTCGTCGACCTTCGGAAGGTATATGTATAAAAAAACCGATTCTCGGAAGAATCGGTTTAAAGTCCAGCTATAATTTATATCCTTATTTTGCAGCATCGGTAGTACTGTCACCACTCTTACGTGTCAGACTTGGGAATCGTTTTTTCAAGTCCTCATAAATAGCTTTTGCACCCGGTATATTCATAGCAGCTGCTTGTTGTACATTTTTATAATAGTACAAAGCTGCATAATATGCTTCGCTGCCCGCTACCATCATAGTGTCTTCAAGTGCGTAAAATAGCTGCTTTGTCAGTGATACTGACCCAACTAAATTTTTCGAATCAGTGAGATCAATTTCGAATTCAGCTGCAGTCATAAATGAAGGAATAAACTCTGGATTTGTTTTAGTGTATTCAAAAGCCTTCTCAACAAATGCACTTGATTTATCCCCCATTTTCAATATATTTTTCCTTTCATCAGGAGTAAGAGATAAAGTGTACGGTTTTAATATTGAGCCAGCTTCATTTATTTTTGCTATTACCTGGTCGAGTACCTCCTGTGGAATACTCTGATTGTGAATATTATTCATTTATTTCATTTGTTTTTTTTGTAAAACTAAGAACAGATAACGGACTTACACTTCGTCCGCTATTTTTTCAGACTCAGATTAAAATCACCCCGTACTCTGCCGTCTGAAAATGATCAAATGCAGGACGGGGTAAAGCCTCGAAGATGATGGGATGTGTGTAACTTCGCCCCGAAAAGGGAGAATGGTGAGTAAATATGTTGAAAACCGAAGCAGAAACTTCAGGGTAATGTAAACGATAAATTCTTTTCATACGTGGTTAAAACGTACTGAGAGCTTACAAAGTTAATTTTAAATTCCAAATGCAAATATATACGATAATTTTAAATTAATACAGATAATATAAATGCTTTTAAACATACTATTGTAAAATTAAATGGTTTTTCCCGGTCGATTGAAATCGTTTTTTCAATCGAACGAAAAAAGTTCCAACCTGTCTACCATAAATATGGTATGCAAAATACCCCATCATTGCGATTGTGAAGATTGCGAAAGCCTGTTATCTTTGCATCATAAAAATAAACAAACCCATTAATATTTATTGTCATGGCAAAAATTGCAAAAGATCTTACCGAACTGATTGGAAATACTCCTCTCGTTCAACTGGCAAATTACAGTGCCAAAAAAGGCCTTCAGACCATTATTGTTGCTAAACTTGAATCGTTCAATCCTGCCGGATGCGTAAAAGAACGCATCGCCTTGTCGATGATTGAAGATGCCGAAAAAGCCGGAATTCTAAAAGCCGGAATCGAAATTATTGAACCAACTAGCGGAAACACCGGCATAGGACTGGCCATGGTAGCTGCTATTAAAGGGTACAAACTTACACTGACTATGCCCGAAACCATGAGCATGGAACGTCGCAATTTATTAAAAGCATTTGGAGCTAATTTAGTGTTAACTCCCGGCGCAACGGGCATGAAAGGTGCAATTGCACGCGCATTGGAACTGCACGAAGAAAATCCTGCTTCATTTATTCCACAGCAATTTGAGAATGCGTCAAATCCTGCCGTTCATAAACGTACTACAGGCGCAGAAGTCTGGAACGATACGGATGGTAAAGTTGACATCTTCGTTGCAGGTGTAGGAACCGGTGGAACTATAAGCGGAGTTGGGGCCTATTTGAAAGAAAAAAATCCTAACGTAAAAATTGTAGCTGTTGAGCCAACAGATTCTCCTGTTCTTTCGGGTGGTGCGCCCGGTCCTCACAAAATTCAGGGAATTGGAGCCGGATTTATTCCAAAAAACTACGATGCAAATGTGGTGGACGAAATCATCCAGGTTAGTAACGATAATTCCATTCTCACTTCACGCCAATTGGCACAACAAGAAGGAATGTTGGTAGGAATTTCATCGGGAGCTGCTGCCTATGCCGCAACTGTGTTAGCCCAACGTCCCGAAAATAAAGGAAAACTGATTGTAACATTACTTCCCGATACCGGCGAACGCTACCTGTCAACTTTGCTTTATGCTTTTGAGGAATATCCGCTTTAAGAAGCTGCAAGGAGTAAGAGGTAAGGAGTAAGCCATTTACCTGCTGCCTTTTACATTAAAAAAAACAAACAAAATTCAAAAATAAACAAGGTATAAAAATGAGTAAATGATTGCATTCCGATGCTTACCGCTTACTTTCTTACCTCTTACCCCTAAAAAATATGTCAGATAACAATTTCAAATTCGAGACGCTGCAGGTACATGCAGGCCAGGTAGTAGACGGAACCACCAAATCGCGTGCAGTTCCTATTTATCAAACAAGTTCTTATGTTTTCGACGATGCAGCTGATGGTGCTGATTTGTTCGCATTGCGTAAATTCGGGAATATCTACACCCGTTTGATGAACCCGACCACGGATGTGTTTGAAAAACGTATTGCGGCACTCGAAGGTGGTGTATCGGCCCTGGCAACTTCGTCGGGACAGTCGGCTCAGTTCATTGCCCTGAACAACATTGTGGAGGCAGGAGATAATTTCATTTCTACTTCGCACCTATATGGAGGCACCTACAACCAGTTCAAAAACCAGTTCAAACGTCTGGGTGTGGATGTTCGCTTTACACCAAACGACAATCCAACCGAGTTTGAGAAACTGATTGACGACAAAACAAAAGCTCTTTATCTTGAAACCATTGGCAATCCCGATTTGAATATTCCGGATTTCGATGCCATTGCAGCAGTTGCCGATAAACATGGAATTCCATTGATCGTGGATAATACGTTTGGTGCCGGAGGAGCAATCTTCCGCCCGCTGGAACACGGTGCAAGCATCGTGGTTGAAAGTGCCACCAAATGGATTGGCGGACACGGAACATCACTGGGAGGTGTGATTGTTGACGGTGGAAAATTCAACTGGGGAAATGGAAAATTTCCAACTTTTACCGAACCTTCAGATAGTTATCACGGATTGGTTTTCTGGGATGTATTCGGATTCGACGGTCCATTTGGGAACATTGCTTTTAATATACGTGCCCGCGTAGAAGGTCTTCGCGACTGGGGAAATGCCATCAGTCCTTTTAATTCTTTCCTTTTGATACAAGGTCTTGAAACGCTTTCGTTACGTGTGGAGCGTCATGTTCAGAATGCGTTGGAACTTGCCACCTGGCTCGAGAAACATCCGGATGTTGAATATGTCAACTATCCCGGATTGAAAAGCAGTCCGTATCATGCTTTAGCCAATAAATACCTGAAGCGGGGTTTTGGCGGGGTACTTTCCTTCAAACTGAAAGGAGATGGTCAAAAGGCAGACAGCTTAATCAACAATTTGAAACTAATCAGCCACCTGGCCAACGTGGGTGATGCAAAATCGTTGATTATCCACCCTGCAGCTACTACTCACGAACAACTTTCGCCCGAAGATAAAATCTCAGCCGGAGTATTTCCCGGATTGCTTCGTGTATCAGTAGGCATCGAGCATATTGAAGATATTAAAGCTGACATTGAACAAGCACTTGCTGCTATAAAATAAACTATTGAAGTTTTAATCTATAAAAGAACCGGCTGAATCTCTGGGATGAGATTCAGCCGGTTCTTTTACATGCACATTGGCTTATTTTCAAATTGCCACATTAATTTTCTTTCAATTTGGCAAAATACATAGCAAACGAACGGTACAGGAAGTGTGTCCATTTACCGAACGGAACAATGATTAATGCCCATTGAACCAAAATGGTGAAATGAAGGATATACAACCATTTGTTCATTTCCAGAATGTTCAGATCGATAAACAGGCGGGTCATAAAGGCGGTTAAACCCATCATGAATAACCAGATTACAAAAAACCAATCCGAAGGTTGTGACTGTTGATTCATTGCCTTTTTCTTTTTCATACGGCTGTTTACAAAATCAATAGTTACCACAAACACAATGGCACTAACCACGTATCCGAAAACGATGACAAACATGTATTGCGATGAAAACCAGTCCATAAATACCGTTGTGAATAACAGCGATAAATAGCCGATAACCAATATAAAATGTTCGAACCAACGGAAGCGATTGTCATCGCAATCCAATGCGCGTTTTTGAACGAACATAGTTACGAAAAACTCACCAATGCTACTTACATACCTCTTAAACGGCACTTTTGTTTTCGGTTTCAGAATGGTAAAATACCACATGCGGATAATGTTCGGTACAAAAATTACCGTCATAATACTGGCAATAGCAATGGCTTCGAACAAATGACCCACGTGCATCATGTGTTCCAAATCAAAATCGGCATTAAAAGCAAATACCAGTACACCAATAAATGTAAGAACGAATGCGGTAATACTTGCAGGCAATGATTTGTACATCAAACCCGACAAACTTGTCCAGTCGTACTTAGCCGTCAACCAGCGGCGGAGCGACATCATCAGTTCGCCCGGTTCGGCCTGTCGCGGACATTGGGTGGAACATTCGCCGCAATAGTAACATTCCCAAGGTTTCAACGATGCTTTTATTTCATCTTCGAGACCCAATGTACTGTAACGAATCAATTCACGGGGAAATGAACTATCACTGGTGGAAAGCGAACAGGTTGCCGTACAGTTTCCACAATTGAAACAGGCACTAAAATCATTCGCTCCGTATTTTTTAAGTTCAGTTGCAAATTCAGGATTAACTCTTGACATATTATTTTATATTTACCCCCTCCCCCTAAAGTGGAGCCATAAAAGCCCCCTCTAGGGGTTTGGGGGTCGTTAGTTATTTTTTCTTATAATAAAAATATTCTTCTTTCGCATCCATACCGGCCGGAACTACCACACCGTAACGGTTCATGGTCATCATGTGGTAGGTTACCAACTCTCCGCTTACCTTTAGTTTTTCAACTACCTGTGGAATAGTGGTTTTTTCGTCCATGGTTTCAAGAATATTCTTCCATATTTGTGGATATTCTTTCATTCCCACTTTGCCTTCTTCCTGAACTTCTTCCGGGTTTACTTCCTTTTCCCTGATTTCCACTTCGTGCATAAATCCATCAATCATTGATTCTATTCCCTGATCGGTATATTGAGCAATATCAATGGCATTTGCCGGACAAACAGGAGCACATATACCGCAACCGGTACAAACAGCTTTATTCACAGCTGCAATATGCTTTCCATCTGCTTCCACTTCTTTAATAGCCGTATAATCGCACACATCGCTGCATTTACCGCACCAGGTACAAGCGTCAGCATTCACGCGGGCAATAATCGGATCGACCGAAACAGTTCCGCTTTTCAATAAAGCCGTTATTTTAGAAGCACCAGCCAACGATGACTGCACCGATTCGCTTACATTCTTTGGTCCCTGACACGTTCCACCGATATAAACACCTTTGATAACGGTTTCCACCGGTTTCAGTTTTGGGTGAATTTCGTTGAAGAATTTATCACGTCCGATTGGAATTTTGAACATTTCGGAAATGTGAGTAGAATCTTCGCGAGCCACCATTCCGGTTACCAACACCACCAAATCAGCTTCAATTTCCATTTGCTTTTTAGCAGTCAGGTAATCTTTCACTTTCACGATGGTTGACTTGCCTTCTTTTTCCACAACCGGCATTTCTTTTTCTTCGTATTTAAAATAAATATCGCCTTGTTTGGAAGATTTATCGTACAAAATTTCCTGTTTTCCGTACGTGCGAATATCACGATACACATGATAGGTCTGGATATTTTCGTATTTTTCTTTCAGTTGTAGCGACGTGTGAATGGTTGATGTACAGCATTGACGTGAGCAATATTTGTTTTCGCCTTTGGTCTGACGGCTGCCAACGCAATAAATAAAGGCAACGCTCTTGATTTGCTTTCCGTTGTAAACCAGTTTTTCGGGATTTAACTCCATCAACCGATTCAATTCGGGCAAAGTCACTACATTGTCAATGGTTTTGTAACCATATTCACCTTCTTTAGGTTGATAATGATCGTAACCCGTAGTTACCAGCACCGAACCAACGATTAGCGAAAGTGTTTCTTCCTGTTCGTTCAGATTCAATGTAGAAGCAAATTTAGCCACGAAATCAGTTTCGTTCTTCAGCAATTCGGCTTCTACAACCGGTACATCAGGCAATGCTTCAGGATAATTTTTATAAATCGCTTTGCGCTTGGTTAAACCTAAATTAAACGCATCGTCAACCGAAACCGGACATTCATCCATGGCACGCTTCACAGCTTGCTTGTCAGCTTTTCCATTGATAAAACGAGGTTTCACTTTAATGTCAACGTGGAAATTTCCTAAACTCCCCGATACTTTTTCAACTGTGGTTCCAGTGAAAACTGTAATATTAGTTTGTTTTTTGATATCCTCATACAAAGACGCAACGATTTCTTTTCCCTTTTGACCCGACATAAACAGTCCATCTTTCTGGGCAATTCGTCCACCCACAAAAAAATCTTTTTCGATCAGGAAAACTTCGTTTCCACTTTTGGCCAAATCAATAGCCGCTTTCATTCCAGCAACTCCTGCTCCTAAAACCAATACCGATTTTTTAACCGTCAGTTCAATATTTTCCAACGATTCGGAGAACGAAACACGGTTGATACCAGCCCGAATCAGTCCGGCAGCTTTTACTGTTGCTTCACGTGGACGGTCACTGTGCGGCCACGAACATTGCTCACGGATATTTACCTGAACATAATTGGAAGGATTCAATCCCGCACGAGCTGCCACATTTTTAAAAGTATGTAAATGCAGCTTTGGTGAGCAAGAGCAAACCACGATGGCATCCAGATTGTTTTCCTGAATATCTTTCACCATGTCTTTTTGGTTAGAATCGGCACAGGCAAACATCACATCTTTCGAAATGACGACGTTATCCTCCTGATGAAACATTTTACCCAATTCTTCCACATCTACATAATCGGAAATATTTCCGCCGCAATGACAAATATATACACCTATTCTTTCTTTCATAATTTCTTAATTTTTAGCAAGAGTGAAACTCTTTGATGAACTACTCACTCTATTAAGATAACCATCAACTTCTGAAGCCGCACATCCGGCAGACAAAATGGAGTCAGGAATATCTTTTGGACCTGAAGCCGCTCCGGCAACGAAAACTCCTTCGATACTTGTTAAAGCAGGATTAATCAATTCATCGGTTTGTTTCACGAAATTAAAATCATCCAGTTCCAACAACTGATTTTTAAACATTTCAGGAACATTTTTATTTGGAACAACGCCCACTGAAAGTACGACCACATCATGTTTTGCTTCTTTTACCACACCTTTGGTAACATCTTCATAACGAATGATAAGGTCACCGCTGCCATTTTCATTTTCACGAATTTTTGCCACTTTCCCTTTTACAAAGTTCACGCCCATTGATTTCGATTCCTGGAAGAATTCTTCGTAACCTTTACCAAATGCACGTATATCCATGTAATAAATAGTGATATCAGCCATTGGCAATGCACCCATTAAAAGTTGAGCCTGCTTAATGGAATACATACAGCAAATCTGCGAACAAATCGGATTGTTTTCACAATCGGCACCGCAACCGGAGTTTTCAATAGCCGAATCACGCGAACCTGTACAAAGCACATAAGCGATATTATCCGGTGTTTTACCATCACCGGGACGAAGAACATTGTTGAACGGACGAGTCGGTGCAATCAGACGATCCATTTGCATGGAATCAATCACGTTGGCATATTTGGCGTAACCGTAGTTCGGTTTTCCAGCCGGTGGAAACAATTTATAACCTGTTGTAACCACCACCGATTTCACGGTTGTATTGACAACTTGAGTTTTTTGTTTAAAATCAATTGCATTCGAAGGACAGGCAGCCACACATTGGTGACATTCGCGACAATTACTGCAATCCAGACAACGCTCGGTATTGGCTTTTACTTCCTGTTCGGTATAAGTTTGTTCTACTTCTTCCCAACTTCTGGCACGTTGTGCCAAAGGCATCATATCACTTGGAATTGCTGGTTTAATTTTGCCATCGTATTCTCTTAATACTTTTTCTTTATCAATTGCCGGCAGTTTGTCGCCATCTTCAAAATCAAGCATATTTAAACCACGAAGGTATTTGTCCATATAGAAAGCGGCTTTTTTACCTTGTCCGGCAGCTTCAATCAGAGTTGTAGCTCCGGTAACGTTATCGCCACCTGCGAAAATATAGTCTACAGAAGTTTGGAGTGTTTTTTTATCGGCTACAATCGTTCCGTTTTTATTTAAATCAATTTGTCCGGCAAAAGGTTTTGTAGATGGTTTCAAGCCGATAGCTTCGATTACATAATCCACATTTTCGATGTATTCCGAACCTTTTACAGGTTCAGGACTGCGGCGACCGCTTGCATCTTTTTCGCCCAATTGCATTTTTACCAATTGCACTTGTTTGATTTTACCATTTTCGCCAATGTATTTTACCGGATTACGGAGAATCATTATTTCAACGCCTTCTTCTTCCGCTTCGTGAATTTCGGGAGCAAAACACGGCATTTCTTCACGGCTACGACGATAAACCACGATTACTTTTTCAGCACCGAGTCGCAATGAAGTACGGGCAGCATCAATGGCTGTATTTCCACCACCTATCACCATAACACGTTTTCCGGTTAGATCTTCCTTTTTACCAATGTTGGCTTCACGAAGGAATTCAAGACAATCAACAATACCTTTCAAATCGGAACCTTCGGTCTTAGAAGTTACTGCATCATGCGTTCCAACGGAAACAAATACTGCATCATACCCTTCAGCTTTCAAAGCTTTCAGATCGGTAATTCTTTTGTTTACTTCAATCTTAACGCCAAGAACAGTAATATTTTTCAAATCCCTATCTACCACATTTTTTGGTGCGCGGTATTCGGGTAAAGCCAAACGTAACATACCTCCGGCAGCTGGAGCAGCTTCGAAAATTGTCACATTATGACCTTTTAAAGCTAAATGATAAGCTGCAGTAATTCCGGCAGGACCCGAGCCGATAACTGCAATTTTTTTGTCGGTTTTATTTTTAATTTCCACTTCGGGAGCTTCGGGATATTTTTCGTAATACCAATCGGCAAAAAAGCGTTTGGTTTTACGAATATCTACTGAACCTTCCAGGCTCGCACGTGTACAGGCATTCTGGCAAGGAGCATAGCAGGCACGACCCAAACTTCCGGGAAAAGGAATATCTTCTAAATGAAGCTTCATGGCCTCTTCGTACTGACCGTTGCGTACCAAAGTAATATAACCATAAGGTTTTACACCACCGGGACATTCATTGATACATGGAGCAGAATGATCCTGACGGTCAATCGTGGCAATTCGCGGATTGGCAAGGTTGAACGGAATGTAAGCCACTTTCCGGCCTGCTAAATCGGCATTATACTCATCTTTGCGCACTTCGGGACAAACCGCTTCACATTCAGCACAACCGGTACAATCTTCAGCAACAATATATCGGGGTTTTTTGGCAATCTCAACATTGAAATCATCGCCCTCTTTATTAATCCCTTTAATTTCACTGTTAAGCATTAATGTTATCTTGGGATGGCGTGCAGTTTCTGACATTTTCGGTGTAGTAATACAGGCCGCACAGTCCAACGTAGGAAACACTTTACTCAACTGAATCATTTTTCCACCAATTGATAAACCTTTGTCAACCAATAAAACTTCATGACCCATATCGGCAAGGCTTAACGCTGCTTCCTGACCTGCAATTCCACCTCCGATGACTAATGCATCGTAATTTTTATCTTGTTTCATAATATTTAGTCTTCTAATCCAGCTAAAATTTTCCCGTAATTTTCCATGTGGCTGACAAATGGTTCCGCACAAACTGAGCAAACTGCCGCCATACGCACACGTCTGGGATTAATATTTTTCTCTTTCAAGAGTTCCTGAGTTGTTTCCACAATGGTATTTGTGTGATCCGGACAACGTGCGCTAAAGGAACATTCGTGCCCATCGGCTGCAATGAAAACCCCATCGAAGCCATTTTCTAACGCATGTAAAATCCATCTCGGCTTGATACCTGAGGAACATGGTAAGTTGATAACATAAACGTAGGGAGCATAATGAATTTTTCTCAAACCTGCCTGATCAATTCCCGGGTCGGATATTTTATCGGTGGAGAAAACTAGAATCTTAGGAGATTTAAGTTCTGGAGATTTATTTTGAGTTGCCATAAGTATTAATTTAAAACAACCCTAGCTCCTTAAGGGGAACTGAATTACAACCATCTACAAATTTATATCTATAAAAATACTTAAGACGAAAGTAATTGAACTCCCCTTTAGGGGTTATGGGTCGTGTTTTTTACTCTTTGATTAAAAATAAACGGCTGAAGCTATCTTCGTCGTAGAAACCAAGATATTCATGACCTACCTTTTCGCACCATCGTGGAATATCATTTTTAGTTCCTTCGTCTGCTGAAAGAATTTCCATAATTTCTCCTGATTCTATTTCACCAATTGCTTTTTTTGCGGCCAAAAGTGGTCCAGGACAAGCTGTTCCACGAGCATCAACTACTAAATCTGATTTTAAACTTTTTAAATCTGTTGCCATAATTTTTTAAAATGAATTGTTTATTTTATATTTTTTTTAAATGAACATTTGCATTGCACTTTCACCTGCATCAGCCACAAAAGTTGCGGCACCAGCAAAGCGAAGATTAGGATAATCAATAAATTCCTCTTTTTTGAAACCCATCAAATCCATTGACATTTCGCATATAGTTATCTCAATACCCAATTCACCAGCTTGTTTGAACATTTCATCCAATGACATTACGTTTTTCTTTTTCATCAGCATTTTAATCATCATTGGTCCCATTCCAGCCATGTTCATGTTTGATAAAGCAAGTTTATTTTTACCTCTCGGTAACATCAAGCCGAACATTTTTGAAATAAAATCTTTTCCTTTTGGTGATTTTTTAGGATCACGCAATGCTGAAAGTGACCAAAATGAAAAGAAAAGTTTCACTTGAGTATCCATTGCTGCAGCTGCCAATGAAATAATCATTGTGGCAAGGATTTTATCCATATCACCTGAAACTACTGCCATTGATAATTGATCTTTGCGGTTTTTTTCAAGTTTACCTACTTTCTTTTTTAACGCATCCAGTTGAGTTTGTAATTCTTGGATTGTAACTTCTTGTGTGTTTTCCATATTGATTGAATTTTATTGAACTTTATTAAAGAATTATTTCTGCAAATGTATTGCAGAAATAATTATTTATTGAGAATATTTACGTGCTTATGCATACATTATTTTGTGATATGCATCACAATATATATATTTGCAACTTATTCTCTGAAATCAGAACGATATGCAAAACGATTGTAGAAATTGTCCGTTTAAAACCAAGGCAACATCCAAACTGAGTGAATGCAGTCTGGATCAACTTACTTCAAACCACTTGGAGCTTAAGTTGAAAAAAGGAGATTCTATTATTAAACAGGGAACATATTCTACCAATGTTATATTTTTGCGCACTGGACTGGCAAAAATTCATTTAGAAGGGCCTTATAACGAACAGATTGTGAAGCTTGTAAATGCACCAAGTTATTTAGGTTTGCCAACAACTTTCGGAAGTAAAATAAATCAATATTCAGTTACTGCTGTTTCTGAAGTAGAAGTTTGTTTTATCGATTTAGAGGTTTTTCAGAATATCTTAGATGAAAACAGGGAATTTACGAGAGAGATAATACGGGAATTTTGTAAAAATGAACTGGAATCATTCCATAGATGTGCTAACCGAACTCAAAAACTGATTCGAGGCAATATGGCGGATGCGCTATTAGAATTTTCTGATAATATTTTTAAATCTGATATATTTCTTTTACCTCTTTCGCAGGGAGAGTTTGCTAATCTTATAGATACCAGCCGTGAAAGTGTAAGTCGGGTTTTGACTGAATTTGACAAAGATGGAATTATAAAAATAACAGGGAAACAGATTGAAATCGTCAATAAAAAATCTTTGCAATTAATAAGTCAAAATGGATAACTTGGAAACAATTTTATCACTTTAAAAATCAGTCAATAAAATCTTCTGAATTGTAACACTCTTTGTGTCTGCACCGTTTTTGATTACACAGTTTTTAATTCGTTTGCGAAACTTCCAACAAGTCATTTGATTTAAACCCAGTTGATCGGAGTATTCGTAAGACGATATATCTTTTCCTTCCACACAAACCTGATAAGCAATATAAAAAGCTTTGTTTATCGGAAATTTGCAATTATGAAACAAGGTGTGCGCAGTGGCTGATTCCTCAGTTTTGCAGCGTGTACAACGACGCGATGACGGTGATTTGCCTTCACAAAAGTTTGTATGTCCACATTTTCTGCACACAAAACTATCATTCCATTTAATTTCAGCAATAAATTTCAAAACTTTTTCGCTGTCTTCAAATAATTCCTTGGCAAGCTCTGGCGATATATCTTCTTTAAATATCATAATATCAGTGATTTTGTAAAATTGGACCTAAATTTCGGTACAAAGATAATAAAAATTTATTAGTGATACTATAATAATTTATTAGTGATACTATTGTAATTTAAAATAGAATAATTATCTTTGCACCGTGAAACAATAAATGAAGAATTAAATCTTTAATTATGCAGACAGAAAAAATAAATGAACGATACACTCAACTGAGCGAAACAAGCTGTTGTTTGTCTTGTGGTGGAGCTATAAATTACGCCAAACCCCAACTTAATGAAATTTGTGTTGATTTGGGAAGTGGGCGTGGAAACGATGTAATCCGAATGGCCGAAGAAGTTGGTGTAAGCGGACATGCTTATGGTATTGATATTTCGGAAGGGATGATTGCTAAAGCCAAAACAAACATCGCAAAATTTGAAATTGAAAATGCTACGATTTTACAAGCAGAACTTGAAAAATTGCCTTTTGAGAATAACTTTGTTGATTTAACAATCTCAAATTGCACCATCAATCATGCATCTAACAAACAAGCTGTTTGGAATGAAGTAAACCGGATATTGAAAGTCGGAGGTCGTTTTGTAGTGAGTGATATTTATGCAACTACAGCGATTGCTGATGAATATCGTAACGACCCGGTTGCTGTTGCCGAATGTTGGGCAGGTGCAGTTACCAAAGATGAATATTTGACTATGCTCGAAAGTGCAGGGTTCAACAATATAATTATTTACGAGGAGTCAGCACCTTATGAAAAAGGAAGTGCTGAGGTTGCAAGTTTTACTATATCAGGATATAAATAAAAAAACACCGCTAATCTTTTATAGGTTGGTGGTTTTATTCACAACTAAAATCAAAAATAAATGAAAAGTGTAGTGAAAAAAAGCTGTGGTTGCCACAGCAACGAAGCAAAAGTTGCACAATGTTGCGCTAAAGTTTCGATCATTGTAGCTGGTTGTCACGACTAAGTTACTTAAAAAAAGGCTATTGCAGGAAAAGAAATTTTCCGGCAATAGCTAATTTCAAATTTTAATCAAACAAATCAATTAAAATGTCTATATCTAAACACAACATAATCACTCCGATTAAAGATTCAGAAGCTTTTCTTATTGTCAATCCGTTGAGTAAATCTGCAGATATAATAAGTCCAAACGAAGTCAAGATGTTGAAACACCAACTTGATCCAAACGGCGATTTTGCCCGCCATGGCTATTTGGTTGATGAAGAAAAAGAAAAGCGTGCTTTTAAATTGGCTTACCTCGATTTTACCGAGAAGCGCGAAGCCGATGAAACTCAATTATTTTTTGTGCCAAATTATTCCTGCAATTTTGCCTGTTCTTATTGTTACCAGGAAGGTTATAATCCAGTACAAAAAGTAGTTAGTACAGAGATTATTGATGCTTTTTTTGATTATATAAAAACAGAATTTGCCGGTCGGCGAAAATATATTACAGTTTTTGGTGGTGAGCCATTACTGCCAGGCGAAAATCAACGCCAAATGATTACTCATTTATTGAATAAATCCAACGAGGCTAAACTTGATGTGGCCTTTGTAACAAATGGTTACACCTTGACTTCTTATGTTGATCTGCTTAAAACAGCCAGCATCCGCGAAGTACAAGTTACGCTGGATGGAACGCAGGAAGTACATGATGGTCGACGGTATTTGAAAGGAAAACAACCAACTTTCGACCGAATTGTAGAAGGAGTTGATGCCTGTTTGGAAGCTGGAATTAATATCAACCTTCGCATGGTGATTGATAAAGAAAATATATCAAACTTAGCTGATCTTTCACGTTTTGCAATTGATAAAGGATGGACAAAGTCACCATTTTTCAAAACTCAAATAGGGCGAAACTACGAATTGCATTTTTGCAACAGCACGCCTGAGAAACTTTTTGACCGTGCAACCTTGTACCAACATTTATACGAATTGCTAAAAGTACATCCTTATATTGCAGAATTCTATAAACCGGCTTTCTCAATAGCCAAATATATTTCGGAACATGAAGAATTGCCTATGGCGTTATTCGATTCGTGTCCGGCTTGCAAAACCGAATGGGCATTTGACTTTACCGGAACAATTTATTCTTGTACCGCCACTGTTGGAAATAAGGGTGACGAGCTTGGAACATTTTATCCCGAAGTTACAAAAAATGAAACAGCCATTGAAAGCTGGCAAAACCGTGATATTACAACTATTGAAAAATGTAAAACCTGCGACGTTGCATTAGCTTGTGGTGGAGGTTGTGCCTCGGTAGCCAAAAACAAAAACGGGCATCCAAATTCGCCCGATTGTCGCCCGATTAAAGAACTTTTATCATTGGGAGCAGCATATTATTTAAATGATTTATAAACAAATCAACGAGCAAAATAAATAGTTATGAGAGAAATTAATACAGTTGACTTCGAAAATGAAGTTGTGAACGGAGGTAAAGTTGTAGTCGATTTTTATTCAACTGAATGTCCACCTTGTGAAGCACTAGCTCCAAAATTTGAAGCCATGGCTGAACTTTATGGGGGAAAAATAAAATTTTTAAAAGTTTTCCGACAGGGTAATCGGGAACTTGCAACCGAACTCGGCGTTAGTTCATCGCCAACTTTATTGTTTTTTGATAATGGAAAGCAGATAACTGATTCTATCAGTGGTGGAATAAAAAAATCTGAGATTCAACAACGTTTAGATGCTATGCTTTCTGATGATGATGTAAAAACAATTAAAACCAATCAAAAACCAATCGTTTCGGAATATGATGTAGCTATTTTGGGCGGTGGACCTGCCGGATTGACTGCCGGAATTTATCTTGGTCAGGCTAAAATCAAAACTGTATTAATCGATCCTGCTTTGCCAGGCGGATATATGGGTATTACACATCAAGTTTCTAATTATCCGGGATTTGAACAACCACAGCCCGGTTACATGTTAGCACATTATATGAGCGAACAAGCCAAACATACAGGCATTGATTTTAAAGTTGCAGTAGATATTACTTCGGTAGATTTACACAAAAGAGAAATTGTTATTGACGAACTTGAAACAATAAGAGCTAAAAAAATAATAATTGCCACCGGAACAACACCAAATACGATGAATGCTCCGGGAGAAAAAGAATACAAAGGAAAAGGAATTTCCTACTGTGCCACTTGCGATGCCAAATACTTTGTAGACAAAGAAGTTACGGTTATAGGTGGTGGAAACTCAGCTGTGGAAGAAGCACTGTTCATCACTAAATTTGCAAGCAAAGTAACCATGATTCATCAGTTTGATAAACTCACGGCCAACCAAACTGCCATTGAACAACTTCAAGCCAATGAGAAAATAAAAGTGATGTACGAACACGAACCACGTAAATTTGAAAAACGAGGAGACAAAATGGTTGCAACATTGGAAAACCTGAAAACTAAGAAGTTAGAAAAATTAGAATCAGACGGGGTTTTCGTGTTTATCGGCTTTAAATCGAATGTTGATGTCTTGGGTAAAAATCTTCCTAAAATGAATTCGTGGGGATACATTCTTGCCGATGAAGATATGAAAACAAGTATTCCCGATGTATTTGCCATTGGGGATATAATCAGCAAAAAATATCGTCAAATAACCACGGCAGTGGCCGATGGAACTATTGCAGCAATTACAATATCAAAAGAATTAAACTAATAAATAAACAATATTTTAAAATCGGAAATTATGAAGAAAAATGTAGGAATTATCGACAGGGCAGCCCGAATACTGATAGCTGTAGTTATTATCGGATTATATTTTGCACATGTCATTACCGGAACTTTAGCCATTGTGCTACTTGTGTTGGCAGTAGTTTTCATTCTCACCGGATTAATCAGATTTTGTCCTTTGTATCTTCCTTTCGGAATTAATACCTGGAACAAAAAGTAATTTAATTAAATAAATAATTTATGAAAAATAAAATTTTATTGTCTGTATTTGTTCTATTCCTCACAACATTTTACAGCCTTCAGGCTCAAAATAAAATTGAAGTAAGTTCTAAACAAGTTTACAGCCTGCTTCAAAAAGATAGTAAGTATATTGTATTGGATGTGCGGTCGGCCGAAGAATATATCGGTGGACACATTAAAGGCGCTAAAAATATAGACATACGCCAACCGGAAGCATTTAGCAAAATTGATAAACTCAACCGCACGGCCAAATACATTGTATATTGCCGTACCAATCACCGAAGTGGAATCGCCGTTACACATATGATGCAAAGTGGTTTCAAGACAATTTACCAAATGATGGATGGTTTTCCGGGTTGGGAAGGAAACAATTTACCCGTTCAGAAGTAATAAAAAGTATTAGTTAAAAATAGGATATTAAATATATGGAAAAGATTGTAATAATAGGCGGAGTTGCAGCAGGTGCAACAGCCGCAGCTAAAGTCCGTCGGATTTCACCCGATGCTGAAATAACAATGCTTGAAGCAGGCCCCGATATTTCATTTGCCAATTGCGGATTACCATATTTCATTGGTGGAGATATTAAAAACAGATCGAAACTGATTTTGCAAAGCCCTGAAAGTTTCAAAGAACAATACGATGTAAATGTGTATGTAAACACCAAAGTATCGGCAATTTACAGAATCGGACATCAAATTAAAACGATAAACTCAGAAAGCGGTACTCAAAAGACATTTGAATACACCAAACTAATTTTAGCACAAGGCGGTCGTCCAATCACACCAACATTGCCCGGAGCTGATTACGATCATGTCTTCACGCTTTGGACGTTGGAAGATATGGACAAAATTGCCAAACATCTGGATGAAAAGAAGCCAAAAAATGCAGTGGTAGTTGGTGGTGGATTTATTGGTCTGGAAATGGTGGAAGCATTGGTAAAACGAGGTTTAAATGTCAACGTTATAGAAATGATGCCTCACGTAATGGCAATTATGGAAGGCGAAACAGCCGGATTTATTGAAAATGAACTCCTATCATACGGAGTAGGTATTCATACAAGTACAGGTGTTACTGAAATAACGCACAAAGCAGTGAAACTGGATAACGGCAAAATAATTGAAGCAGACATGGTGTTGCTTTCGATTGGAGTTCGTCCAACCTTGCAGCTTGCTAAAGATGCCGGACTTGAATTGGGTGAAGCCGGTGGCTTGCTTGTAAATGCACAATTGCAAACTAATGACCCTGATATATTTGCAGCCGGCGATATGGTTGAAATTGAACACCGTGTGAATGGCAAAAAAGTTCGTATTCCGCTTGCAGGTCCAGCTAACAGACAAGGCAGAATTGCAGCTGAAAATGCATTGGGTGGCAGTCATGTTTACAAAGGCGCGTTGGGTACTTCGGTTGTTCGTGTTTTTGAAGCGGTTGCCGGAACTACCGGTTTATCACTGAAACAAGCCAGAATGTTGGGAATGGATGCAGATGCAGTGGTGGTTCATAAAGAACACCATACTTCATATTATCCAGGTGCAGAAACAGTTACAGCCTTATTGGTTTACGATCGTGAAACAGGAGTCATTCTTGGCGGACAAACTGCAGGATACAAAGGCGCTGACAAACGGCTCGATATTATAGCAACTGCAACAGCTGCAAAATTGACTATACACGATATTGCCGATGTAGATTTTGCTTATTCGCCACCAATCGGAACTGCCAACGATGCCATTAATATGGCTGCCTACACCGCCGAAAACAAAATGTCGGGCTTCAGCCCTTCTATAACGGTTTCGGAACTTGACAACTTTGTAGAAGGTAAAAATCCATTGTTTGTTGATGTTCGAGATGTCTTTGCATTCGAAAAAAGCCATATCAAAGGAGCAATTCATTTACCGCTTGAATTATTGTTGCAGGAAATAAATTCATTGCCATCCAATCGTCCGACTATTATTTATGACGAAACAGGGAAAAAAGGTCATCAGGCACTTCGTACACTTTTAGGAGCTGGTTTCAAAGATGTAACGAATATCTCGGGTGGACATACTTCATTACAACGTTATGCTCGTGCCATTGGATTTAAAAATATAAATATTGATTTATTGCCCATTGAATCAAAATCGATAAATGAAGAGGAAGAAAAGGGCGATCAAACAACCACCGAACAGGCTGTTGATTTTAACTCCCCAATTGTTGTAGATGTACGTACACCTGAAGAGTTCAGAGCGGGTGCATATCCCGATGCAGTTAATATCCCATTGGACTCGTTGATGCAACGATACGAAGAACTCGGAAATAATGGAGCGAGGGAAATTACAGTTTATTGTGCTTCGGGTGCACGTTCGGCTTACGCACAACGAATGTTGATGCAAATTGGGTATGAAAACGTGAAAAACGGTGGAGGACTTGGATCCATGATGGCACGCAGGAATTCAAAACCTGCAGCTGCGACAACAACTACAACCAGTACTTCAAATGAACCAATCATAGTAGATGTACGTACAGCACAAGAATTTGCCGGTGGAGCTTATCCGGGAGCAATCAATATTCCATTGGATGAGATACAAATGCACATAAATAAATTTGGAAGTCATTCAAGAGATATAATAGTTTATTGCGCATCAGGTGCACGCTCGGCCTATGCTCAACGGATATTACAGCAACTGGGTTTCACGAATGTGAGAAATGGTGGAGGTATAATGCAAATGATGTCGAGACGTTAATTATATAGATATTGAAGTAATTAAATAATAAATTGATATGGAAACGGCACTTATAATTATTGGGACTTTAATCGGCACATTTTTACTTCTGAATATCTATGCCAGAATTAAAATGAAGAAAACACCTTTAGTCGCCGATCATAATGAGATTTTGACTCTTTCATTTAAAAATTTTCAGCAACAAACCAAAGGGAAAGTTGTTTTAGTCGATTTTTGGGCTGAGTGGTGTGCTCCTTGTCGTATGATGGCTCCTGTTTTAAATGAAATCGCTGATGAATTAACTGGAAATATGAAAATTGGAAAAATAAACATTGAACAACAAAAAACGCTTGCTCAACAATTCAAAGTCCGTAGCATCCCAACACTTATTCTTTTCAAAAATGGCAAAGAAGTAAAGCGGTTTGTGGGGATTAAACAAAAAGATTTTTTACTGAAAGAAATTCAAAATGCATAATTGATAATTTATGAAAAAAGTTCTGATACTTGGAGGTGGCTTTGCCGGTGTGCAAACAGCTATAGAATTGCAAAAAAACAGTCAATTTGAAGTAACATTGGTTTCAGATCGTGATTATTTGTTTGTTTATCCCATTTCAATTTGGATTCCTGTTCACGAAAAAGAATTTGACGATGTAAAAATACCACTATCAAAAATTCAAAAGAAATATCCATTCAATTTAATTATTGATAAAGTAAACGGAATAAAAGCTTCTGAGAATCAGGTCGTTTGCGAAAGTCAGGTTTTAAATTACGATTATTTGGTGGTGGCTTTTGGTGCGGATAAAATTCAACATAAAGGCATAAACAACACACTGAGTATTTGTGGAAAACCGGAAATGAGTGTTCAACTACGCGATAAACTGGATTCGTTGATTCAAAAGGGATCTGGAAAAATTGCAATAGGCTTTGGTGGAAATCCAAAAGACAAATCGGCTGTGCGTGGTGGACCGGCTTTTGAATTAATGTTCAACATTCAACATTACCTGAAGAAAAAAGGCCTGGGTGACAAATTTGAACTTACTTTTTTTGCCCCCATGGAAGAACCCGGAGCGCGTATGGGAAAAGGTGCAATGAAAATGATTAACAGCATGTTTTCAAAACTGAACATTCATAAGCGATTTGGTAAAAAAATAGTAGAATTTGTGGAAGATGGCGTAATTTTCGAAGATGAATCAAAACTTGAATCGGATTTAATTATGTTTATAGCCGCGGGGACAGGTTCTTCCATCCTGAAAAATAGTGATTTACCTCTTTCTGAAGCAGGTTTCGTGAGAATAGATAATTTTAATCGGGTGCCTGAAGTGAAAAATGTTTTTGCTATTGGTGATGCCGCGGCTTATGAAGGACCGGAATGGGTTGCCAAACAAGGGCATATAGCTGAAATGATGGGACGTAATGTGGCTTATAATATTCAACAGATTGAAAAGGGCGGCACTAAGCTAAAAGGGTATCAGGAACATCTGAATATTCTTTGTGTAATGGATACCGGTGATGGAGCAGCTTTTGTCTTACGCAACAGTAAAAAGGCTATTTTGATTCCGATGCCAATTTTTGGACATTGGATGAAAAAAAGCTGGGGAATTTATTCTAAAATGACAAAAGTAGGGCAGTTCCCAAGAATTCCAGGTTTATAAATTGAGTAAATTCTTGTATAAAAGAATTTTTAAACAGGTGTGTATTATTAATCACTTTGTAAAAAAACGAATAGAAAAAATGAAAGAATTTTTAAAAAAACATTTCTTGAAAATAATTGGAGTCCTGATTGGCGGTATTGCCGGTTTTATGTATTATCATTTTGTGGGATGTGCAAGTGGTACTTGTCCGATTAGCTCAAATCCTTATATAAGTGTCATTTACGGAGGAGTGTTAGGCTATTTATTATTTGATATGTTTAAAAAGAAAGAACATGGAACCAATTAAAAATTATTTTAAAAACTGGGGTATTACACGCATTATTCGTCTGGTGTTGGCTGGTGCATTAGGAATTGCATTTTACTATAATCGCGAAAATATATTTTTATTTGTCGGGATTATTTTGGCAGCTCAAGCCATTTTCAATATCAGTTGTCCTGGTGGAAGTTGCGAAACAGGCAACAAAAGCAATAAAACAACTGAAATAGATTTCGAGAAATACGAACCTAAAAAATAAAAGTATGTACAGCACTTTTTTAGTATCAAAAGATGAATGCATGGATTGCAACAATCGGGTTTTAAAACAACTCGGAACATTACAAGGTGTATTTGAAGTAGAGTTGGACCGAATTGAAGGACGAGTTGTCGTAACCCACACTGATGAAGTAACCCGTGATAAAATTGCGGAAGCCCTTGCAGAACGTGGATTTCATGAGATAAAACAAGACGAAGAAATTGAAACAGATGAGCCCTCAATTTGGGGTTGCGCCTTATAAAAATCAATATAAACAATACAATATGAGAAAAATAATTTTTGTAAGCTTAATGCTTACGAGCATATTTTCAGCATGCGCCGGAAATAATAAAGAAAATAAAGTAGAAGATCAAAAAACAATTAATCAAGAAAAGAAAATGGGAACAATTCATTTAACCAAAGCAGATTTTTTAAAGAAAGTAGCTAATTACGAAACTAATCCAACCGAATGGAAATACTTGGGTGATAAACCTTGTATTATCGATTTTTATGCATCATGGTGTGGTCCTTGCAAAATGGTAGCTCCAATTTTGGAAGATTTAGCCAAAGAATATGATGGTAAGATCTATATTTACAAAGTAAATACAGAAGAAGAACAAGAACTGGCAGCAGCTTTTGGCATTCGTAGTATTCCTACCATATTGTTTTGTCCGGTAGGAAAAGCTCCACAAATGGCTCAGGGTGCGCTACCAAAAGAAACTTTGAAGAAAGCAATTAGTGAAGTATTACTAGTAAAATAATTTTGTCGGTATTATAAGTGAATCAAAACATTATCCATAAAACAAGCTATGCAGAGCAAGGTAATTGAAAGTAAATATCATTGGTACGATGGTTGGTTTTATGATAAAGTTATTGCTCCAAATCAAAAAGAACTTTTTGAGCAGATAATTAAACTTATTGAGCCTGACAGTGAAATTATTGATGTGGGATGTGGAACCGGTTTTTTTAGTTTTACAGTGGCTGATAGATGTAAATCGGCTTTAGGTGTTGACTTGTCGAAAAGGAATATTGACAAAGCAATGCAGAACCTCTCCAATAAGCCAACTGATAAATTAAGCTTCAGGCATACAAATTTACAGAATATAATTACTGAGGCAAAACATTTTGATTATGCTATTCTTACCTATGTTATTCACGAAGTGAATGAAGAAGAACGCATTCCACTTCTGAAAGAAATTGCACAGGTTGCTGATAAAATAATTATTGGAGATTATCTTTCGCCACAGCCCGCAAATTTTTCAGGGACACTGACAAAGATAATTGAATATATTGCCGGTTCCGAACACTATGCAAATTTCAGAAATTATCAAGCTAACGGGGGAATTCCATATCTGGCTGAAAAGGCAGGATTGACGATTCTTTCTGAAATTAAAAACAACACAAATCACATAACCGTATTGGCCAACAATACTTCCACTGAAGTTTAAAGCAAATGAAAAAAGCAACAAAATTTATTATTTCAAAGCGTATAATTATACTTGCTGTTTTGGGAGCATTAACCTATTTTGCAAAGAGTTATTTTCATATTTCTATTTGGTATATCGTGCTTTTTGGCATTGGAACCGGTGTTATTTTCGGCAAAGTGTTTTGTCGCTGGATGTGTCCCATTGGCTTTATGATGGAATTGATGATGGGCGGAAGTTCGCAATTTTCAAGCATGTATCAATATCACAAAATGGGTTGCCCTATTGCATGGGTTTCGGGGCTATTAAACAAATGGTCGTTTTTCAAAATAAAAATAAACAACGATACTTGCATAAAATGTGGTAAATGTGACAAGGAATGTTACATTTCAACCCTTGAACCTGCAAAGTTCAGCTTGTACAAACCGGACAAACTAAAACCAGGAGCAAGTTATTCTTGCTCAAAATGCCTGAAATGCGTGGCAGCTTGTCCTAATGGCAGTTTGAAATACAAAGTGTAATTAAAAAAATGTAAACAATCCATTATATAAATAACTTGCAGGGTTTATAATTATTTGTAATAAGAAAAGAGCCGAATTGATTTTTGATAAATCAATTCGGCTCTTTTCTGTTCATAAACTGAACTTTTTAAAAAAAAAGTAATTTTATCGTAGGAAATTTTGTCAATATCTGTCTAACTTTACATTACCGAACAAAAACCGAATGTCCGAACAAAAATTAATACAAGCCATATTGAACGGCGACAGTTCAAAGTTTGAATTACTAGTGCTGAAATACCAAACAATGGTGTTTCATACCGCTATGGGGTTTGTGCATAACCGGGAAGACGCCGAAGACTTGACACAGGATATTTTTATACACGCTTTTGAATCGCTTAGTAGCTTTAAAGGAAATTCAGAGTTTTCAACATGGCTTTATCGTATAAGTGTAAACACATCAATAAATCAGCTAAAAAAAAGAAAGCGTAGCCAAATTTTTCATTTTGCAGAAGATTTACTCCAAAGCATCTTTAATAAAGAAAGTAATGATCCGGATCCAGAACAGTATCTTATTGATATTGAACGTAATGTAGCAATTCGTAATGCAATAGATTCATTACCCGAAAAACAACGAACAGCATTTGTATTGAGTAAATATGACGATTTGTCTCAAAAAGAAATTGCTGCCATTATGCATTGCAGCGAGGGTTCTGTAGAACAATTGTTGCAACGAACCAAAACATCTCTTCAAAGAAAACTTTCAATCAAAGTAGGAAATAAATAGAACAATTGTCTAATCATTTATAAAAATAATGGAAATGGAAACAGAAGATTACATAAATGAATACATAAACAGGGAAAAACAGCAAGAACATAATCCATACTTAGCAACCAGGATAATGGAAAAAATTGAAGCTCCTAAACATAAAATTCCCCGTTTCTTCCAATATACAGCGGTTGCAGCAAGTATCTCAATTGCTGTCATAATGGGAATCGTTATTGGAGATAGTTACGCGCCCATTCAAAAAAAATACACAGGCCTTAATATTAACGACAGTGAGATTGAAAACTTTGCACTTTATAATTCTGATAGCAATGAATAAAATAAAAATACTTAGTTGGACAGTAGTTGTGCTTATTGTACTGAATTTAACTACAATCGGTACCATACTTTATCATAATTATAGAGAAAGCACTGATAAAGTAGTTGAGATAAATGTAGAACGAAAAAATATGATTAATGGTAAGTTCTTTAGACAAACGTTGGGGTTTAATCAGAATCAGATGCAGGTTTTTAGAGAAGCAAATCATGAATTTCGTCCAAAAGCAAATAAAATTATTTTCAGCATAGATTCTCTTAAAAATGAAATGTTTACCGAATTAAAAAAAGCAAAATCAGACACAATAAGATTAAATTTTCTATCTCGAGAAACAGGGAACTTGCATGCTGAATTAAAACGTGAAACCAACAGGTTTTACTTGAAAATAAAAATGGTTTGCACTCCTGAACAGTTGAATAAATTACAAATGGACTTTAGTCCTTTATACAAGAGTGAGTCGTATAATGGAGATGGACGGGGACATAAAGGAAATGGGAATGGGAATAGGAATGGAAATGGATTTCGAAATCAATAAATATAGTAATTAAATCAATTTAATCAATCACAAAATTTAAAATTATGAAAGTAAAAGAATTATTTATTGTATTGATTTTTGTAGCATCTGTAAGTGTTTTATTTTCCCAAAACACTAGAAGAGTGACAACAAAATCAGTGACTAAGAAAAGTTGTTTTGTTGATTTAAACAACAATAAAATATGTGATAACCGTGAAAACAAAACCTGTAAAGTTTGTATTGGGAATGGCTTAGGAACTGGCAGGGGACAATGTTTTAATGGATGTAAAAACAGAAACTCGCATCTCAATCAACAAGGAGCAAACTTTGTTGATTCGAATAAAAATGGGGTCTGCGATAATCGCGAGACTTTTAAAAAGTAAATTAAAAAACCAATTAAATCTACCAAAAAATGAAATCAAATCTTTTCATTCCAATCGTTCTAATGCTGGCTATCCAATTGGTCTCCTGTGGACAAAACGAACTAAATTCTGGCATAACAGAATCTAAAGGAATTGTGTCAAAAGGAACTGGAACCCTTTTGAGTACTACTACTACAAACAATTTAACTCAGTCAGAAATTAATGGACTATTTTTGATGAGAGAGGAAGAAAAAATGGCTCAGAATGTGTACGAAAAATTTTATGAAGCTTTTGGAATAACGAATTTTGATGTTATTTCTAACAGTGAAACGCGTCATGCCGAAGCTATCCTGAATCTTATTAATCACTTTGGTTTGACAGATCCGGCATTAAAAGATGCAGGTATGTTTTCTAATCAGGTAATACAGACATTGTATAATCAGTTGATTGCATCTGGTACAAGTGCTAATGCTGCTTTAAACACAGGTGCATATATAGAAGAGTATGATATCAGGGACTTAAAGAGATTAATTGCTGAAACAACAAATACTGAAATTATGCAAGTTTATACAAACCTGCTGGATGGCTCAAAAAATCATCTTCGTGCTTTTGCAAATGTACTTGCAAATCAAGGTATAGTATATAGTCCTCAAATTCTTTCAAGCGAGGATTTTGATGCTATAATTACAGGTACAAATACTGCGCCTAACGGAAAATGGAAATGATAAGGACTGTCCATCTTCAGTAAATAAGGATACAATCTTCAAGAAGTTCACATTTCTTATTGTCCATCTGGAAGATCTTCTTTATATTTTAACAAGAAAAGCTATCAGAATATACGCTGATAGCTTTTCTTAAAAATAAATATCTCTTTACAAAAAAACAAACTCAATACAAATTATTATGATTTATACTTAACTTGTTAGAATTTATACCAATAATGTCCGATATAATTTTTCTACATCCAATTAAATTAACGATAACTATCAATTTATACTAATTTCTTAGCCCTGTTTTTACTTTTCCCTCACCCAAGGCCATGCAACAATGCCACCTTCCAATACTTTTACATTAGTATATCCATTTGCCTGAAGTATTAATGCTGCTTCGTAACCCCGCAGCGATATTTTACACCAGGTAATTATTTCAGTATTTTTATCCTGTGGCATTTCTTCCAACCGTTTACGAAGTTGACCAAGTGGAATTAACTTTTCACCTACTCCCATACGCATTTGTTCGAATTCATCCGGGTTACGCACATCCAACAATACCATGGGCGCTTTTTCTTTGATTTTTTCTTTTAATTGTTCAGCCGAAATCCCTGTAAAGTAACCTTTCAGTTTGTTTTGCATAATGTGCGCAGTGGCAATGCTGTGATCAATAGCTAACGAATAAGGTGGTGCATAGGGAAGATCGGCAGTTGCCATATCATCCACGGTAAGGTGGCCTTTAATAGCCATTGCCCATATAGCAACTTGTTTGCTTACATCGCCAGGGCCAATAACCTGTGCTCCTAAAATCAAACCTGTTGCAATGTCAACCACCAACTTGGTAATCAAAAGATTTCCGTGCATAAAACCCGGTTTGTCCAAACTCGCATTTACTACTGTTTCAATGTTTGTATAACCTAATTGCAACGCATTTTGCTCAGACAAACCTGTGGCTCCAACACCATAATCAAAAACCTTGCAAATGCCAGTTTGAATGGTTCCGGGGAATTTGGCCACATTTCCCGAGATAAGATTTTCACCAACAATTCGTCCTTGTAAATTAGCCAAATCACCATAAGGAGCATGTACCGGTAAATCTGTAATAAGATTAGGGATTTCTACGCAATCGCCTACGGCATAAATATCCGGGTCTGAAGTTTGCATGAATTCATTTACTACAATTCCTCCGGTATTTCCAATTTTTAACCCTGCATCTTTGGCTAACCGGTTATTTGGAGTTACACCAATGGCCACTACAGCCAAGTCACAAGGGATTTCAGTGCCATCTTGCAATTTGACAGCATTTAATTTCCCATTTTCGCCCAAAAATGCAGCTACTCCGTTTTGCAAAATGACGTTGGCTTTTGTTTGAACATATTTTTCTACCAGTCGAGCCAAGTGCTTATCAAGGAATGTAAGCAATTGTGGCAACAACTCAATAAGTGTGATTTCAATGCCGGCTAAATTCAACGCTTCAACTGTTTCTATTCCAATTAAACCTCCACCAATCACAACAGCTTTTTTAATTATACCTTCATCGCGGACTTTGCGTAAATAATCGGCATCCGACAATGACTGCAAAGTAGTGACGCCATCCAGATCAATCCCTGGAACAGGCGGCTTCCGAGCAGAGGCTCCACTGGCAATAACAAGCTTATCATACTCTGCAGTTCCTCTTTCACCTGTTTGAAGATCTCTGAATTCTATTCGTTTGTTTTTTTTGTCAATAACGGTTACTTCCGTCAACACCTTGGTGGTGATTTTTTTTGCATTCCAAAAAAACCTGGAATCTCTAACTACTCCGGCAGGTGAGCATAAAAGCTGGTTACGGTCGTCAAAAAAACCACCAATGTAATACGGATAACCGCATGAAGCCATTGATAAATCAGATGCTTTCTGGAAAATAGTAATTTCAGCATTTTCGTCCATTCGACGTGCTTTGGAAGCAGCTTTTGGTCCGGCTGCTGAACCGCCAATTACGATAATTCGGTTTGTTTTCATAATGATAGATTTTGAGATTGTAAAATATATTTCTGTTAATCCTCAAACTCTTTGTATGGATTGTGCTTGTGCTCCCGATCTTTTACTATAAGTGTGGTAACAGGGGCTTTCGATTTCTGATTAAACATTATATCATGTCCCATGCACAAACCAAATGATATATTGAGTTCAGTTTCATTTTCATTTAAATAATCAGCTTGTCCGGCAGGGTTACAAGATGTTCCTTTCGAATCATCATCCAAAAGCTCAGCCGATTTAAGTTTTCCCACTTTACAATCCACTGAATAAACCTCAAATTTTTCTGACAAGCGAGCTTTGAGTTTTGCAGTTTCTTTGGGCATCCCAACACAATTAGCTATGCCAATGCGTTTAATACCTGATTTTTCAGCATAATTGATAAGTTCTTCAACTCTGTTTTTCCCCATCAAACGAGAATTTTCGGCAATACGCATAGCTTCTACATCGGCTTTTGAATATAACTTCTTTTGATTTTCCATTTTGTCTACTAATTCTTCCGTTGTTTTATTATAAAATTCGACGGTCCACATGTTATTTTGAAATTTAATTTTATTGATACATCCATTTTTCAGCCTTGTTTTAAAACTACCGAACTCCCCATTTGAAAGTGAATATAGAATTGAATTAGTAAGTCCACCATGTGATACAACTATTATCTTTTTGCCTTGAAAATCACTTACAATTTTATTTAATCCAATCATTGCGCGTTGTCGCAAATGTTCAAAATCTTCTTGTCCGGGAATAACACCCTCGGGAAACCGACTTCTGCGTTCTTCGGGTAATAACCCTGATGCCTCGCCATAGCTTCGTTCAATTATTTCTTCTACGATATGAACTTTTGGAATTAAAAGTCGCTTGGCAATAATTTGAGCTGTCTCAAACGCACGTTTCAATGGGCTTGATATTACAATATCCCACGTCTCTGTTTCAAAATAGCGCGAGGTTTCAATGGCTTGTTTACGTCCCAATTCATTTAGTTCAATATCTTCATGCCCTTGAAGTCTTCCTGACGAGTTCCAATCTGTTTCACCATGTCTGATAATACAAATAACTGTTGTGGAGCTAATGCTTTCTTTTAGATTCATATACTAAACATTTGACACTGATTCTTATTTTTGTCTTGCTTCAATTGCTGCCAGTACAAAATCCGGTGCTGCACAAGGTTTCCAATTGTCCCTTCCCACAAATGCAAGCTCTGTTTCCGCTTCGTTTATTAATTCTTTTTGCTCGTTGTAAAGCATATATGTGAACCACATGCGTACTCCTCTTAAGGCTTTCAATGTTGTTTTTACTGTCAAAAGTTCATCGTAACGGGTTGGTTTTATAAACCTAAAATTCATGCTAACCACCGGACACATGACTCCTGCATTTTCCACCGAGTTGTACGAAACGCCAATGCTGCGAAACAACTCCCAACGAGCCGCTTCGTAATATTTTACATAATTCGCATGATGCATTGTTCCCATCTGATCAGTGTCAGGGTAAGTAACCCTAAATTTATGTTCATGTTCAATCATTGGGCTGTTTTATTTAGTTATGGTTGCAAACATGACTATCTCCGTGAGCATGAGCTGCACAATTGCTACCGCCATCTTTCACTTCTCCAGCTAAGTATTTCGCAACAATTTCATTCACATCTCCCTGACAGTTGCGAATTACGCTAACTCCGTGAGCACCTAATTTATTGATAGCTCCATCACCAATTCCACCTGCGAGCATAATTTTTATTCCTTCATTTTCAAACACCTCAGCTATGTTCGATTTACAACCACAGCCTTGCGGTGAGTCCATTCTTTCTTCTGAAATAACCACATTTTGCTCTGAAACTGTGTAAATTTTATAGAACTCACAATGACCAAAATGTGCATCAATTTGGTTATTTTCTTTTGTTGGTACTGCAATTTTCATAATTTATTATTTTTAATTGTTTTGATTTGAGTAATAGCATCCTCAATTGGCTTATTTTTACTTGTTATGAATAATCAATGTGTAACCTGTATAAAAAAAACTTAATTTGTCAACCAATTCACTCTTTAGTAAACCATAGACTTGCTTTCCGGTGCAATGTCCAGTATATAATTTCGTTTGTGGATAATTTGCATTTATATTTTGTGCTATTTCATTTATTTCTGCTTCAGATTCATATTGATCTGGGAATCCATCTAATAAATGAAAGCCACCAATTAGAGTTGAAATCGGTTTATGTAGAGTTTTTTCAACACAATTCAATATATTTAAAACACCATGGTGAGCACAACCAGTATAAACCAGTAAATCATCGGTTCCAAAACAAACAATAATTTCATGATTAAAATCATCTTTTCTTAGATCACTCCCATCTTCGGACATTAAATTAATGTTTGCTTTTGGCATTGGATAAATTGAAGGTTGACATGGAAAAACAAAAATTTCATTTTCGAATTCAGTTTTCGAATCAATAAAAATAAGACGATCTTCAAATTTGCTGATATCAATTTTACTGCTTATTTCGTGTAATCCCTGACGCACTGAAAAGAATCGTTGTGATAAAGTCTTTTTAGATAAAACTATTTTGGCCTTGGTATTCAATTTTAAAAATGCTTGCAATCCTCCAATATGATCGGAATGTCCATGCGAAATAAATACATAGTCAATATCTTCAATATCAATAACCATTTTTTCTGCATTGTGTAAAAACAAGTCTGAGGCTCCCGTATCGAGCAGACATTTGTATTTTTCTGTTTCCAAATAAATACATAATCCATGTTCAAATTCGAGTGATTCCTGTAATTGGTTATTGTCTGACAAAACAACCAATTTCATCTTCTGATTTTTTAAAACAAGTTTATTCACAATTATTTTTTTATAGCTATTAATTCCTCATTACCAAAATTTTTACAATCTTTGCAACGCACATGGTTTTCCAATCCATCTACAAGTTTGTGACACCTCTTACACCTGAACCAGTCCTTATCAAACTGAACATTCCCACCTTCAATCAAAATCATCTTTCCTTCAACAAAGGCTTGAGCAATAGTTTTACGCGCTTTTTCATAAATTCGTGTCAATGTAGGACGAGAAATATTCATCTTTTCAGCTGCCTGCTCCTGATTAAGCCCTTCGTAATCCAACAAACGGACAACCTCGTATTCATCGAATTGCAGTGATACTGAACTTAAAAACTTTCGAGGAATTCCAAAAGGCTTAAATCCCTGCATGAGTGGTGGATTACAAATTTTTCTATCTTGTTTTGGGCGTGGCATATTAATGTATGAATGATTATTTAAGTGCAAAGATAACAAATAGTTTTGAACATATGTTCACTATATAGACAAATTGATCTTATAAAATTCATCTTTATATTTGATTACTTACTAAATAGAGGCTAAACAAAATATGGATTTTGTTTAGCCTCTATTTTAAATCTATAACATAGAATTTAAATTATTTCGCCACTACCAATACAAATTTTAGATTCCGCATCATATACAACCCCAAACTGGCCGGGAGCAATTCCCTGAAGTTTCTGGTTAGAAACTAAGTGAAATCCATCGCTAGTTCTTATGATTTTCCCTGATGTAAAATCAGGTGTATGCCTGATTTTAAAAGTAACATTACTTTCACTGATAGAATTTTCCCATGGATCGTCAGTTATAAAATGAAAATCACGCATGGAAAATTCAGTCCCATATTGCGCATCCACATCATAACCTTTTGATGCGTATACAATATTACCTGCTATATCTTTTTTTATTACATACCAAGGCCCACCTGAAAGTCCCAAACCCTTACGCTGGCCAACTGTATGAAACCAATATCCTTTATGCTTTCCAAGAATTTTTCCTGTTTCAAGCTCAACAATAGGACCTTCCTTTTCACCCAAATACCGACGGATAAAATCATTATAGTTCACCTTTCCCAAAAAACAAATTCCCTGACTGTCTTGGCGTTTCGCACTTGGCAAACCTGCTTTAACAGCGATTTCTCTTACTTCACTTTTCATGAGATTTCCGATAGGAAACATAAGTTTAGAAACCTGAAGATAATTGATTTGAGCCAAAAAATCAGTTTGATCTTTAATTGGATCTAATGCAGTTGATAAATAAATTTTTCCATTTTTTTCAACCGTAGTAGCATAGTGTCCGGTAGCCGTTTTATCAAACTCCTTCCCTACCCGCTGCTCAAAAACACCAAACTTAATTAACTTGTTGCACATTACATCCGGATTTGGAGTTAAGCCCTGCTTAACTTTGTCAATAGTGTAAGATACAACATTGTCCCAATAATCTTTATGTAAATCAATCACATCCAGTGTACAACCGTATTTTCGTGCTATAAGAGAAGCCATTTCAATATCCTCTTCAGACGAACAATGTAATAACTCATCATCGTCCATTCCAATTTTTATATAAAACAAAGATGGTGTATATCCAGCCTCTTTCAATAAATGAACTACTACTGAGCTATCAACTCCTCCAGACAATAAAGTTGCTATTTTCATTATTAAATATAATATTCAGCTAAATCTACAATACCTGCTCGCATGGCATATTTAGTAGCTTCATGAACGTTATTAACTTCTATTTTTCTAAAAATATTTTTTCGATGTGTCATAATTGTATGTGCACTTACATTTCGAAGAGTAGCAATTTCTTTTGTTGTCTTACCCAAAGCCATTTCTTTCAAAATTTCTTGTTCCGTAGTAGTCAATATATTTTTAGCATGGTACTTTTGCATATTTTTATTGCCATCCAGTAAGATATTACTCACCTGGTTGCAAATATATCTATTGCTCTTCATCGCTTCTTTTATAGCGCTACTAATTTCTTCGATGGAACAACTTTTCAGAAGCACACTAAATGAATTAGTATTATATAGTAAAGTTCTCAAAAAATCATCACTAAGCTCGTCCGAGAACAATATCCAATCTACTTTTTCAAACCTTACCTGCAAAATAAGTAACTCATTTACACTCTCAAAATCGAATAAAGTGTAATCAAGTATAACTATTGAATCTAATGAGTTCAATAATAATGGAATTAATTCACTTTTTTTGGAAACATTCTTTATTTCCAATATCTCCATATTATTTTGAAATAAATAATGCCATCCTGCATTCGAAATATCTTGATTATCGGCTATAATTATACTTCTCATTTTCTTACTAATTTTAAAGAGTTGCTAAGCTAAGGTAAATTTATAGATTGAAATTACGGCAATCAAAGGATACTTCATAATCTGTGCAAAATTACTGTTTTTAAACAGAGTATATAGAGTAAAAATACAAAAAAGACGACTATATGTCGTCTTTTTAATATCTCTCTACTTTTGGCTATTGAAATAAAATCAAGAAACAAATTAATACTCCCAAAGGTCTTGTTCAAAATTCAAAATTTCTGTATCAATACGATTTTGTTCTTTTCTAATTTTAAGCGGATCCACTTCATATTGCAATAACATTCTGTTGAACATATTACTATCTCCTAACAAATAGCTGGAATATAGTTTTTCAGAGAAAAACTCATCGTAAGTTAAGCGTTGGGTTTCGTTGCCATTTGGTATAACATATTGTTTTGCAAGGTAAGGACGAAGTTCATCGAAATCAAACCAACACAAAACAGATTGTTGGAAAAAACTAAATACATTTTTGGTTGGAACATTATCCGGATGGAAAGCATAAACTGGAGCAATAGCCATAATTTTAGTATACAACCTAGATGTGTGTTTATCAAAAAATATAATTTCCTGAATTAAAAACTTAAATTGGTTTTTTACGTAATTGACATATTCATCATTTCCTACTTTATATCCTTTAGTAATCGAATCTACCTGAATCAAATTGTTATCGTTGTTATTATCATAAGCAAATGCTTTCGAGAGTTCATCACCTTCCAAACGCGTACTGTCAGTGAAATCGGGTTTAATTTCGCGTGGACTCCTTCTATACACAGGTATTCCATTACAAATTGCATCGAGCATTACACGAAACAAGCTCCGATACTCATCATTTGCTCTCATTGGGAAATATAATTGATAATTCTGTTTGTCACGCGTGTCAATTATTCGATAAACAACTCTTGACCAAACAATATCGTCAGACCGATGATACACTTTAGCAATCGTATCTGCCAAAGCATCCAACTCAGTTGTTTGAATCCGAACATTTCCTTTACTATCGAAAAAAGGCACTTGATTTTGCTGCGCTTTAAGCAAACTCGGAACAGCTGTCAATAATATGACTAAAGAAACGATCAAATATTTTTTCATGTTTTACATTCTTATTATGTTCTACAATATTTTGTATCTAAATTTGTACTTGTATTAATCCTAAACTTCGAACTTTACCATCAGGTCCAACTGCCTTTATATTTTTAAGTGTAACAAAATCATTACCCTCTAATTTTTCAATATCGTTCAACATTCTACTATTAAAATGTGATCCACTGGTACTAACTGAACCAAAAATTGTTACCATAGTAAATGACGTTACTGTAAAATTAGCTTTAATTAATTCATCCTGACCATAACTGGCAATAACTGAAATACTATTAGATTTTAAAATTCGTTTTGATAAGTTTCCATCTTGTAAAAGACGTGTTATTCCACCAGCATCAGAATATTGAAGAAAAGACTTTGGATCTGGAATATATTTTACACGGTACATCCCACCACCCATGGCTAATTCTTTTCCTTCAATTTTTGCAAATACACCTATATTTATTTCCCCATCCTGGTTTGCACGAATTATAAATCTACCATTTGCAATTTTTTGTGCCGTTCCGCCTGAAACTCTAACTGAAACGTTCTCTGATGCAACACCTGGAACTGAGATACTAAATTTATTGTCAATTCCTCTATAAACAACGTTCAAATCTTCATTTGAGACGGTAGCTGACGGTTCTCCAACTATATAATCACTTTTAAATGGATACGTTGTAATAGATCCATCATCTCTTTTAAGCTTGATAAAACCGGAATAAGTAAATGAACCAGTTTTATTACAATTAACTTCGTAGAGACCTTTATTAATTAAAGAAGATCCGATATAGTAATCTGGCTTGGCAGTAGAGTCTACGGCTGAAAGTACAATTTGTGAACTGTATCTGCTTCCACGAATAACATATTTGGATACCGGAACAACTAATGCTGAAACTTTATTTACACGAAAGTCCTTAACATCTGTCTGCCCTTTTAAATCCTGAACTACCTCAGCCTCTGCTGAACGCACATCACTTTGATATTTAGTTAGAATTGTAACTACTGCTGAAATAGGCATCATTTCAAACACAACATTTTCCCATTTCTTACCATCAATTCCACCTTTGGTAGCAAAAACATCTTCATACATTTTCTGCTTCGTAGGATTATTTGCAGACAACTGAATTAAGAAATTTTTATAGTCTTCTATCTTCTTCCTCAGAATTATTGCATTACCTTCTGTTATTGCATACTCCTCGGGTTTATCCAAATTATCTTTGGCAATGATTTGTTTTACGTACGCACTATCGTTAGCTTTTTCTTTGTCGGTCATTCTAACAATGTGAACTTTAAATTTTTCGATAAAATTATAAAGATCGTCAGATTTCTGCTTTACAACAATTGCTTTATCAAGCCATTTTTTTACCTTATCAGGATTAATTTCAGATAAATTTTTGAAATCTTTGTATAATGCGTTATTCCTTATTTCAGAAGATTCTATGGTAGTATGTAAGCTATTGTCTACAAGTGTAAAACCATTCAAAATCTCACTAGATACATTTAATGCCAACATTGCGGTAAGCACTAAATACATCATACCTATCATTTTTTGTCTGGGCGTTTCTGGACAATTTTTTGCTCCACTCATTGAAAATTACTTTAAAATTTAATCAGAAAACTCCGGACTGTTAGCTCAATGCATTAAGCATATTACCATAAACCTGATTTAAATCTGAAATTTGTTTAGCCAGTTTAACCGTACCTTTTTTGAAATTTTCTGTTTCTTCAGCAGCAATAGTAGATGCTGATTTCATTTTCTGAACATCGTTCACCACATAGCCTAATTCATCATTAACAGATCTAATACGTTCAGTTTGTTGAGTTAAACTCTCAGATTGAGCTTGAATATTCTTTAACTGAATTTCATAAATTGAATTTATGGATGATAAATTTCTATTAATGTCTTCCACTTTATTTGCATAAAATTTTGTCTGTTTTTCTACAACTTCCATTCCATCAGCAATTCCCTGATAGGATGATGCTAACAGCCCTGTTGCGCCATTTAAAGATTCCTGATTTTTTATGAACTTTCCTGTGGCTTGCGATGCACCATCAATTGTCTTCACAAACTGATCGGTTGCTCCCACAACATTCGATAAACCTGCAAATTGCTGTGCTGTAACAGTTAGATTTTTGATTCCTTCTGATAATTTCTTTACATCTTCGTCATTAATTGTTTCAGTATAATTAAGCCCTACTGATCTTGATTGCGCTGTTCCCTGTGACTGGGTAAATGGACTTTTTCCTTCAACTTTGTTACTTCCATCACCATCAAAATCATACACTTTTTCCCAATCGTACTCTTTATGTGGTTGATCAAAAACACCCAAGGCGAACAAGCATGCCTCCACGGACATACCAACCCCTAACATGGTACCTGCAAAAGGTAAATGTAAAATTTTGAACATGGCTCCAATTATTACAATTGAGGCCCCCAAGCTATAAGCTGCGCCTAATTTTTGCTTGGTTTCTGGCTTGTTCCACCATATATCAAATTTTGTTAAGTTCTGAGACATATATTCAATATTTTAAAATATCAACAAATAAATTATTCTCCATTGTACGAACGTACACAACGGAAACCTATATATGGGCGGCTTTCATTCTGATACTCGTATGTTTTTACACCACACTGTAAATAGTATGCTATATCTTTCCAAGAGCCTCCTTTTATTACTTTTCGTTTCAAAACATCTGGGTCACTGTTTTTTGCATTATACTGAAAACTTGGATTCATATCGGATACCAACAAATCACTCGATGCATCGTAAGCCGAAGATGTCCATTCAGCAACATTACCAGCCATATCATACAATCCGTAATTATTTGGAGGATAAGAAGCTACTTTCATTGTTGTTGCACCCATATCATCGGTATAACTGCCTCGCATAGGCTTAAAGTTTGCTAAATAGCAACCCTTTTTATCACGTACATAATTTCCTCCCCAAGGATATAAGGCCATTTTACGACCACCACGGGCAGCGTATTCCCATTCAGCTTCAGTAGGTAAACGATAATCTTGACCACCAATAGCATTTGAGCTGTTAAATAGCTGCGTCCTCCATTGACAAAATGCTGAAGCTTGTTCCCAGGTTACTCCTACTACAGGATAATTTGAGTAGCCCGGCGCTGAAAAATACATGCGCATTTTAGGGTCATTATACGAAAATTGAAAATCGCGTAACCACATAATTGTATCCGGATAAACATTTACAATTCGTGTAGAAATTAAATCTTTACGCGTAGTCAGCTTTCTTTCAATAGTTTTATTTACAATCACACCATTTTCAACGTAAGATGTATCAACTCTTGCTCTTGCAGATGCAGGATAAGCACCTGTATTTACATCGTATTTATTACCTGGCAATGCAGCTTGATCATAGTTTATCCACTCGTATTTATATTGCAATTTACCTGGATCAATCTGCCTTTTTGAACTTAATCCATTCTCACCTTTGTAGTATAAAGATTCTAAAATGGTTCTTACTTCTTCATCTTTTGAATTCCAGGGTATTTTAATCTTCCAATTGAGGCGTGCTAACTCGGGTGATGCCTCATCTTCCGTTTGGTTTTTTGTTTTCATACGAAATTCATCTTTGCCAGCAAGAACAAGTGAGCGTAAAGCAATTGAATCACGTACATAATAAACAAATTGTTTGTATTTATCATTTGTGATTTCTGTTTCATCCATCCAAAATGCATCAACAGTCACATTGATAGATTTATCAGCGATAGAGCCAACGGCTGATTGATCATTGGGTCCCATCATAAATGAACCTCTTTTTATAAACACCATTCCATACGGCTGTGCTTCATGAAATGTGTCCTTAATTCCAAGACCAGTTAATTCACCTGCTGGTTTGTTACAAGCAACTAACAGGAAAGTCAGAACAATAATTGGCAGATTTTTTTTCATTCTTGTGCAATTTATTTTTTTGAAATAAAAACTCTGATATTTTTTGATTGCATTCTTTCGAATAGCATTCGTACTTTTATAATATTCTTATACTCTTATATTTACTATTTTTCTTCCCTAAAATATATTCAAAACTATACATTAGTATAAATTCGTGCGAACCTGAGCTGACAGATAAAATTTGAGATGTTGGAAGATCGTATGAATATCCAATCGATAAACCTCCTGCTATATTAATTCCAGCTAAAAATACAACTGCATCCTGAAGCCGGTAAGAAAGTCCACCCCAATACTTATTATTATATTCTAACCTACCACTAACGTCACATTGAAAAGAGCTGAAGTCCGTTTTAATTAATGTGCTCGGTTTTATTACATACCTTGCATCCGGGAGTACAAAATTATAACCACCTGTTATATACATTGTTCCATATTGTTTGAACTCAGATGTATCTCCCCATTTTACTGTTGGATTATTTAAGTGCAAATAGGATATTCCTCCATATAACTTAGGACTTGAATAGAACAACCCCAGATTAATATCTAAGCTCATTCCTACTACACTACCTTTTGGTATTGCCGGATCAGTAGAAAAGCTATAATAATCTCCAATTGGAATTGACCTGACACTGTCGCCATGAAAACCTAAACTTACAAATCCAATGTCTGCACCAATACTCAACACTCCTGTACCAAGTTTTTTCTTAAATGCATATTGCAAATGCGCAGTTTGATCGGTAAATAACCCCGCATTATCATTGACAAATTTTAACCCGATTCCTTGATTTACATTCCCTATTTTGAGTGGCGAATCGATACTGAAAATGGTAGTTTGGCCAGCATTTGGCATCCCTACCCACTGGATTCGGTGCTGTCCAATAATCTGAATCATATCGCCATCGCCAGCCGCTGCCGGATTAAATGCTGAATTATGAAACATATACTGACTTAATTGCGCATCAAATTGTGAATAAACTGAACCTATGCTAATAAGTAATAACATTAAACTTAATAGTACTTTCTTCATAGGAAATTTTAATTAATTTATTCACATAACCTATGCACATTTCTCTATCTGATATAAGTGCCTCTTATGAAACTGCAAATCTTGCAAAAAATTGTTTTCTTTAACTTTTTTATTTCAAATAAAGTCATTATTGATAAAAAAAAGATAAATATAGACAATTAACTCTACTTTTAACGATTAGTATTCTTCTTCGTTAAAAAAGAAATCTTCTTTACTTGGATAATCTGGCCATATGTCTTCTATACATTCGTAGATTTCACCCTCATCCTCTATTTCTTGCAAATTTTCAATAACTTCAAGTGGCGATCCCGATCGCATTGCATAATCAATTAATTCATCTTTTGTGGCCGGCCAAGGCGCATCCTCAATTTTAGAAGCTAATTCCAAAGTCCAATACATAATCAACTCAGTTTTTAAAGTAAATAAGTTTAGAGTATTAAATTTCTATTTTTGTGCAAAAATAGGAATTTTTTTTATTAATCATGCGTTTTCCAATAAATTTCTTCTGCACCATCGTAGAGTGTAGAGAACCTCGATAATGCAAAAAAATAGTCCGACAAACGATTTATATATATAAGTATGTTATTATCAATAGAATAAGTTTCATTCATATCGAAAAGTCTTCTTTCAACTCTTCTAGAAATTGTTCGACAAATATGACACAAAGCCCCTGTTTGTGAGCCACCTGGCAATATAAATGAACTAAGGGTCGGTAAAATTGCATCCAGTCGATCAATTTCAGTTTCAATTAATGTAATTCTTTCACTTTTCAACACCGAAGCTTTATCGAGTTCCACTTTAGTAGTATCGGTTGCTAAATACGAACCTATTGAAAATAAAGTATTTTGTATATTTCGCAAAAAATTCTTATCTATTTCAGTAATAGGGTAAGTAGAAAGCAAGCCAATAAAAGAATTTAACTCATCAACAGTTCCATAAGCCTCAATCCGAACATCGTTCTTTGGGACCCTTGTTCCACCAATAAGTCCGGTTTCACCTTTATCTCCAGTTTTAGTATATAGTTTCATTTCTTTATTTTTAATTTAAGAATCAACTCTACTTTTTTTGTAATTTACGACAAGTTTAATAACGCATTTTATAATGCTTTTTGTATAAATCCGGATTAAAAAAAACGATTCCAAATTGAAACAAATCTATTGTTGTTTTCACTTTGGGATATTCTTTAATTCTTTCCCAGGCTTTTTCCATATCGGCCGACCAATAAATATCATCAATTATTATCACAGTATTATCGTGTGCCTTATGCAGACATATATCAAAATACTGAATAACTGATTCGTAGCGGTGGTTAGCATCAATGAAAACCATATCTAATTTCTCCATTTCATTAATTACATCCGGCAATGTATCATCTATATTCCCAACTACAGTTTTTATATTCTCGAAACCTAATTTATCAAAATTCTCTTTAGCTAAATTAGCCGTTTGCGGACAACCCTCTAAACTTACACATTGAATTTTATTCGAAGAAGACGCTAAATATAAGGTTGTTAACCCCAATGAAGTACCAAGTTCTAAAATATCCCGAGCTTTTAAATAATTAGCAATTCTATAAAGCAATTGCCCATATTTTGCCGATTTAATTGAACATTTTGCAATTTCAGAAACTTTTCTCGTTCTATCATGCCCCGTACCAAAATCTTTAATATTTATAATTCTTTTATCTCTTCTCAAATTTGAACGAATAGCTTCAATTTCAGGAAATACATAAAATATACTTTTATCAACTAACACGAAATCAGTAAATTGAAAAACAAAAGGAGAATGAACACCGAAGCCCTTTGTATTTCGGGCAGAAAAAAAATGAACTAAAAATTTATACAAGATTCGAAACCGCTTCATAATGGTACAAAAATAGAAAAAAGAATTGATATAATTAACGATAAATATATATATATGTTTTTTAAAATAAAGTTTATCTATATTTTTAATGTTTTGTTTTAAAAAAACTAGTGTTTCGAGAAATCTTTTGTATTTTTCTTGTAAAACAAAAATAAAAAAATAAATTGCGAACTAATATCGCAATAGTTTGCATTAATATTTATTTGTTATATTTTAAAAATAGGTCATGGAAGTATTATAAAGTTGAAAATTCCCATTTTACAATTTCAAAAAATCCCTGCAAACCTATTAATTTACAGGGAGAAAGGTTCTTGACATATTTTTACAAGCATGTTGCTTTTAGGGATGATTCTTATTTAGTCTTTTCAAAACACAACCGTCAAAATACAGAGATTGCCAGATTCATTGTAGTTTATAATTCTAAAACTTAGTTACTGAAAACTATGGAATAAACAGCCGTGAACCCTAATTCCAGGTTTTATTTATATTATCTCAATTGCCTGTTCCTTACATAATTCCAATGCCATTTCCCTTAGTTTAAACTTTTGAATTTTGCCACTTCCCGTTAGAGGATATTCATCCACAAAAAACACATAGCGTGGTATTTTATAGCGTGCAATTTTTTCTTTACAAAAGTCACGAATATCTTCCGGCGTTAAGTCAGCTCCATCGTGTGAAATTACGAAAGCTGCTACATCTTCACCATACCTTGGAGAAGCAATGGCAACTACTTGAGCATCCTTTACACCCGGAATATGATATAAAAACTCTTCTATTTCACGTGGAGATATATTTTCACCACCCCGGATAATCATATCCTTTATGCGACCAGTTATGCGGTAATTTCCATCAGGGTCTTTCACGCCCAAATCGCCGGAATGCAAATAACCGTTTTTGTCTATCACCTCGGATGTGGCTTGCGGGTTTTTATAATAGCCTTTCATTACGTTGTAACCACGGCAACACATTTCGCCCTGAGCACCATCCGGACAAATTTCACCGGTTTCGGGATTTATAACTGCAACTTCGGTAAATTCATAATTGCTTCCTACGGTTGTACAACGCACTTCAAATGAATCGTCGATACGAGTTTGCGTCATTCCCGGCGAAGTTTCAGTCAGGCCATAAACACTGGTGATGGTCATAAACATTTTTTCGTTCACCTGGCGCATTAATTCTATCGGGCACAAAGCTCCGGCCATAATGCCGGTGCGCAACGAACTCATATCGAATAAATCGAACATGGGATGGTTCAACTCGGCAATAAACATTGTTGGCACTCCATAAACAGCTGTACAACGTTCTTTGTGAATGGAAGCTAATGTAATTAACGGGTCAAATTTCTCAATCATTACCTGCGTACAGCCGTGGGTAAGGCAGTTCATAGTTGCCAAAACCACTCCAAAACAGTGAAACAAAGGCACACATACGCACAACTTATCTGATTGAGTAAACTTCATGTGCTCACCCGTCAAATATCCGTTATTGGCTATATTATGATGCGAGAGCATGACGCCTTTTGGAAATCCCGTAGTACCGGATGTATATTGCATATTGACTACTTCGTGGCAATTGAGTGATTGTTTTATGCGCAGAAAATCCTGTTCATCCTGATTGCTTCCCAAAAGCAGCATTTCGGCTGTATTATACATTCCACGGTGTTTTTCTTGTCCGATATAAATTACATTTTTAAGTTCAGAGAAACGCTCGCTTTTTAACCGGCCACGTTGGGTGGTTTTCAGTTCGGGCACTAAGGAATAAACCATTTCTAGGTAGTCACTGCCAGAAACACCATCGGTGATACAAAGCGTATGCATATCCGAATCTTCCAGCACAAAAGCCAATTCATGGTCTTTATAATTGGTGTTGACTGTTATCGCTACTGCACCAATTTTGGCACACGCGTATAGAAATGTCAACCAATCAGGGACGTTTTGAGCCCAAATTCCAACATGTGAACCTTTTGTAACGCCAATTGACAATAATCCTTTGGCCATATTGTCAACACGTTCGTTGAAAGCAAACCATGTAAAACGCAAGTTTCTGTCGGAATAAACAATATATTCCTGATTGGGAGTTTCAGTAGCCCAATGTTCCAGCCAATTTCCTAAAGTTCTGTCAAATAATTTCATAATCAATTGCGTATTTATATAGGCGTATAAACTACAGCCACAATTTGAGCCGGTTCAGTTGTCGCGGCACTTACCAAATGGTCAACAATTGAATCGTAATAAATACTGTCGCCTTGCTGCAAGATATGAGTATGTTTGCCGTAGTTTATTTTCACAGATCCACGAATAACAAAAATAAACTCTTCCCCTTCGTGCGACGACAAAATAGGTTCGTGTGTTGTAGATGGTTTTATATCTATGAGAAATGGCTCCATGTGACGACCTGTTTTACTGGCCGCCAAAGAAAAAAAGTCAAGATGAGAATTTGCACTGGAAAGTTGACTGGAAAAAGTTGCAGGCTGTTGCACATCAAACTGCCGATGAATGACAGGACCAAATTGATCGCTATCGTCAAGAAAGGTTCCCAACCGAACACCCAATGCTCTGGCAATTTTAATTAGTGGCGACAAAGATGGCACAATGTCGCTGCTTTCAATTAATTCTATTTGCGAAATAGTTAAACCTGAACGTTCAGCCAATTCTGCTTTGGTAATGTTTTTGTCGGCACATAAAGTGCTAATTTTCTCGCTTACAATGTTTTTGTTCATGAATATTATCGTTAATTTTTGGTTCAGCATGCAAAAATATAAAAAATACTGCATAAAAAAAGACTTTTGATTGAAATTTGGAAGATTTTCAATCAAAAGTCTTTTAATTAGTTACAAATAACCAAATGATAGTTACTGGTTGGTAGTTTTATTTTCTATTTTTAATATTCCATTGTACCTACCACCAGACTTCAGCAATGAAAGAGCAACTTTCAAATCCTTGTCGGTTCGAAGTGAATACTGAATTTCTCCTTTTTGATAATAATAGCGTTTAATAATCTCAAGGCTCAATAATTCGGAAATTTCGTTTTTATTTTCTACAATACTTTTTGTAATATCCGGCATTAGTTTAGCTTTTAGGGCAGCAAACTCTTCTTTAGCCGATTTATCCAATCCTTCTTCCTTGGCCATATCATATAACTCTTTGTAGTATTTCTCAGTTTGAGTTGTATAAGTGAATTTCTTCTCGACCAAATAATCGGTAAAAGCCTTAAAATCGGCATCGGACAAACTAAACTCGCTTGGCGACGCTATTTTTGGATGCGATAAAACATAAAGTGTAGCAAAATCGAAGTATAGATTCTGTGCATAAATATAATAGGCAATGTTCAACTTCCGATCATCTTTTGTTAATGTATCGGGAACAATTCCACCTCCATCTCTAACTATCCGTCCATTTTTTGTTTTAAATTCCGATGTCAGACTATCGGGGATATGACCCACACTTCCGTCTTCATTACGATGACTATAATCAATTGCCTGAATACATCGCCCGCTTGGAATATAATATTTGGCCGTTGTAACCTTTAAATGACCACCATAGCCAATAGGTCGAATGTTCTGAACCAATCCTTTTCCAAAAGTTCGTTCGCCTACAATTACACCTCTATCAAGATCCTGAATAGATCCTGAAACAATTTCTGATGCAGAAGCTGAAGAACGATTCACCAAAAGAACTAATTTCATTTGTGGGAAAATAGGTTCGGTAGGAGTTTTATAAGTTCTATCGGCATCTTTGTTTTTGCCTTTAGTGGTTACAACTTCAGTTCCTTTAGGTTCAAAATAACCCACAATTTTTACTGCTTCATCAATTAAGCCTCCTCCATTATTCCGAATATCGAGCACTAAAGATTCTATTTGATTCTTGTTAACCATATCATTCACAGCATTTTTAAGTTCCAATGCAGCGCGATCAGTAAATTCATTCAACAAAACGTAGCCCACTTTATCGGAAATAACCCCATAGTACGAAACAGGGTTGACCTGAATTTTTTCTCTTGGAAACGAAATTTCAAGTGGCTTCTTCTCCCCTGCTCGGTTTAATTTCAATTTAATCGTAGTACCTGGAGTTCCCTTCAACAAAGCACTTACTTCGCTTACTGAAAGGCCTTCAACATTTTTTCCATCTACTTGCAAAATTATATCTCCGGCTCTAAGTCCGTTTCGTTGAGCAGGCATACCTTCGTATGGCTCTGATATACAAATTTGATTACCTTTTTTCATGATTAAAGCACCAATTCCCGCATATTCGCCCGTTGTCATAAAAGTAAGATCGTCAGTCTCAGCTTCAGGTAAATAGACAGTATATGGATCAAGCTTTTCGAGCATATTGTCAATTGTGGTATTCACCATTTTGTCGTAATTCAATGTATCCACGTAAAATAAATCGAGTTCGCGCAGCACTGAATTAAAAATTGACAAGTTTTTACTAATTCTGAAACTATGTTGATCAACAGTTGAAGCTCCAAACGCTACAGAACTGGAACTTAAACAAAAAATAAAAATTGAGATTTTAATTATTTTCTTCATATATTGTTGGTTTATAAATACGATATATTTTGAATTTAAAATTTACAACTAACTCTGTCAATCAGAGCTTTACATTGGGCGGTAAAAAAGCTGAAATATCTTTGCCAAAAGCAATTAAATCGCGCGTTACCGTTGATGAAATAAAAGAATATTGTGATTCCGTGAAAAGTATAACAGTTTCTATTCCTGTAAGTTTTTTGTTTGCATCGGCAATAGTACGTTCGTATTCAAAATCACTGACCGAGCGTAAGCCTCTTAAAACAAAATCCGCTTCGACCGAAAGCGCAAAATCAACCGTCAAACTATTGTAGGTAGCTACTTTCACTCTTGGTTCATCTTTAAACGCTTGTTGAATTATGTCAATACGCTTTTCTTCCGAAAACAAAGTTTTCTTTGCCTGATTCTGACCTATTCCAATTACTATTTCATCAAAAAACGAGAGTCCTCGCTGTACAATACCATAATGTCCGATTGTAAACGGATCGAATGTTCCGGGGAAAATGGCTCTTCTCATACTTTTAATTATGTTCTGGTTCAATTTATATAAAAACAATCACTTTGAAAAAGCATCTACAAAGATAGGTAAATTTAACTTCGAGATTTAAAAACTGAATGTTATCTTTGATTTTTTTAATTTTTCATTCAATATTTCTCTCATATCACTACCTTTGCAGTATTCAAAAAGTCAAATTTCAAAAAATAAATAAAAAGATGAGGAAAAAATCCATTTTACTGTTGATGTTTTTTGCTTGTTTAAGTACATCTGTATTTTCTGTTGAACCATTTTATTCGTTCCCAATTCCGGCAAAAACAGAATTTGCCGGCCAAGCCATTTCACTGGAGCGTTATGATATGCGTGAACGTTTTGACCGTGAACAAATTATCATAGCATACCAACAATCTTTAAGCTTTATGATTATTAAACGTGCAAATCGGTATTTCCCAATTATCGAGCCAATATTAAAAGAAAATGGTGTACCTGATGATTTTAAATATCTGGCTGTAATAGAAAGTAATCTGGAACCACGAGCTATTTCGGGTGCTCAGGCAGCAGGACTTTGGCAACTGATGCCCAAAACAGCACAACAGTTTGGTTTGGAAGTGAATGATGAAGTGGATGAACGCTACAATATTGAGAAATCCACCGAAGCTGCCTGTCAATTTTTTAAAAGTGCTTATGCAAAATATAAAAACTGGACAACAGTGGCGGCTTCATATAACGCAGGAATGGGAAGAATTTCGAATGAAAAAGAAAATCAGCAAGTTGACAATTCCTTCGATATGTTGTTGACATCAGAAAGCAGTCGTTATGTCTTCCGAATTTTGGCCATGAAGCAATTTCTGCAAAACCCAAAAGCATTTGGCTATAACATTGAACATGATGAGTTTTATCAAACAATTGGAACAAAAAATGTAATTGTGAAAGGTCCGGTTGCAGATTGGACGGTTTGGGCAGCACAGTATGGAATAAGCTATTCGCAACTCAAAGACTTTAATATCTGGTTACGAGATCGAAAATTAACTAATTTAGCTAACAAAGAATATACCATACAAGTTCCTAACAAAGAAGATTTTAAATTCAATCCTGCAAAAATAAAAATATATAATCCTATGTGGGTTAGTTTTTAATTGGAATTTTTATAACAAATGTCTTAATTCTGCGTTTTCAACTAATAAACAAAAGAAGCAATCCAAATAAAAAAATAAGTGTATGAAAAAAATCATTTTTGCAGCTGTACTTTTGCTTACAGTAACTTCCGCTTTTGCACAATTAAATTTTGGTATTAAAGCAAGCTATAACTCATCACTTGGACTAAACAATTTAGGCTCAGTTACTACCGGTGATTATAATCTGAATTCGGTAAAATCTGAATTATCTAACGGCTTTCAGGCTGGTGTATTTTTCCGGTTAGGGCTCAAAAAGGTTTATTTTGAACCGGAATTTTTATACAACATGGGTAAAAAGGATTACACCATTTCATTTCAAGATGCTTTGAAAAACAATGTCAGGTTTGACAAATTGGTAAATGTCAGCACCTTGGATGTTCCATTGTTGCTTGGCTATAAATTATTGGATTTGAAACTGGTAAATCTTCGTGTATTTGCCGGCCCAAAACTAAGATTTAATGCAGGTTCTTCCCTTGATTATAGCAACCTGTCAACAGGAGGTTCAGTAACTCAAAACCAGTTAGTTAAAGACATTAAAGCTGCGCAATTAGGTTTAGAAGCAGGTGTTGGCGTAGACGTTTTAATGTTTACATTGGATGCACGGTATCAAATAATTAACGACATGTATCAAACCAAACTTAGCAGTTTAACAATAGATAACATCCCCGCCAATACTTTTGTAATCTCTTTAGGCTGGAAATTCTTTTAAATACAAAGCCCATATTTCTATTATAACGTCTGTTTCCCGAGATGAGAAACAGACGTTTTGTCTTTACCTTTCCTGCATTCACCTACCTACTTACCAAACAATAGTTTAGTACTTATCACTTATTTTTGTATCTTTGCATTCCGAAAGAAAAAACAAAGAAACATGAATTTAGAGACAATTCTTAGTGCCGTAGTAGCCGATGCCGTAAAAACTCTTTATGGTATGGAAACTGAGGTTAATCAAATACAACTTCAAAAAACAAAGAAAGAATTCGAAGGCGAACTCACTGTTGTAATATTTCCATTTGTAAAAGCAGCACGCAAATCACCCGAACAAACCGGACAAGAAATTGGAGAATTCCTTCTTCAAAATAATCCTGTTGTTTCAAAATACAATGTTATCAAAGGCTTTCTAAATTTGAGTATCAGCAAAAATTACTGGCTCGAAACCCTGAATGAAATTCATTCAGACAGTAATTTCGGGATAAAACCTGTTACAGAAAGTTCGGAATTAATGATGATTGAATATTCATCGCCAAACACCAATAAACCACTCCATTTAGGACATATACGCAACAATTTACTCGGACACAGCATTGCCGAAATTCAAAAAGCCAACGGTTGGAAAGTGGTGAAAACCAATATTGTGAACGATCGTGGCATTCATATTTGCAAATCTATGCTAGCATGGAAACTTTTTGGAAACGGCGAAACCCCCGAAAGTTCAGGTTTGAAAGGCGACCATCTAGTTGGAAAATACTATGTGATTTTTGATAAAGCTTACAAAGCTGAAATCAAAGAGCTAATGGATAAAGGAATGTCCGAAGAAGACGCAAAAAAATCAACTCCGCTTATTCTTGACGCTCAAAAAATGCTCCTTGCATGGGAAAATAACGAACCTGAAGTACGGCAATTGTGGCAAACCATGAACGGCTGGGTTTATACAGGTTTTGATAAAACTTACAAACAAATGGGCGTAAGTTTTGACAAGATTTATTATGAATCGGAAACGTACCTCGAAGGGAAAGAAAAAGTAGAAGAAGGCTTGGCAAGTGGCGCGTTTTATCGACGCGAGGATGGTTCGGTTTGGGCTGATTTGACCGGTGATGGTCTGGATGAGAAACTATTATTGCGTGCTGATGGGACATCGGTTTACATGACTCAGGATATTGGAACTGCTAAACTTCGTTACGACGATTACCCAATCAATAAGATGGTATATGTTGTTGGAAATGAGCAAAACTACCATTTTCAGGTTTTATCAATCCTGCTCGATAAGCTTGGTTTTGAATGGGGTAAAAGCCTGGTACACTTTTCATACGGTATGGTAGAACTTCCCGAAGGAAAAATGAAAAGCCGTGAAGGCACTGTGGTGGATGCCGATGATTTGATGGACGAAATGATTGAAACAGCCCGCGAAACTTCGCAAGAACTAGGAAAATTAGATAATTGTACACCCGATGAAATTGAAACCATTGTACGCATGGTTGGGCTTGGATCGTTAAAATACTTCATCCTAAAAGTCGACCCACGCAAAAACATGACTTTTAACCCAAAAGAATCGATTGATTTTAATGGTAACACTGGTCCGTTTATTCAATATACACATGCCCGTATTAAATCCGTTTTGCGCAAGGCAATAGAACAGGGTCTCGAATTTAGCAGGTTAAGTGATACTCAGCTCGAAATCTCAGAAAAAGAAAGCTATCTGATTCAGCTACTTACCGAATTTCCAACAGTTGTTAATCAAGCCGGAGAAGAATTTAGCCCGGCATTAATTGCCAATTATATTTATGAATTAGTAAAAGAGTACAACCAGTTTTATCACGATTTCTCCATTTTGAAAGAAGAAAATCCAAATATAAAACAATTCAGACTGGTACTTTCCGAATCAATAGCATCCGTAATTAAAACCGGAATGGGATTATTGGGAATTGATGTACCAGAAAGAATGTAAAACTATTTACCATTTATTCATTTACATTTACTATGTTGATATGAAAAAACTCTATCCATTTCTCCTGTTTTGTTCAGTTATTATTTCCGTAACTTCTTGTTCTACAGGAAGTAAATCATACCAACACGGAGATTATTACAAAGCTTGCCTTGAATCTATTGACCGATTACGTTCCAGTCCTAAAAACACAAAGGCACAATCCGTACTTGTGAGTTCGTATCCGTTAGCTCAGCAAGCTGCTCAACGTGAGATTGACAATGCATTGATTGCCAACGGATCGGATAAATATGATGTTTCAGTTTATCAATATGATAGATTGAATCAATTGGCTAATCAGATTTATAATTGTCCGAAAGCGTTGGAACTTATTCCCCACCCCACTGAATATATTGCTGAACTGAGCAAGGCCAAACAACTCGCTGCCGATCAGGCATACGAGCTGGGAACTAAGGCATTGGGCATTGGCACATTAGATCAGGCCAGAGTAGCCTATCAATACTTTCAAAATGCAAATAGATACGTCAATGGTTACAAAGATGTATTGAATAAAATCAACGAATCTAAGTTTTATGCCACGCTTCGGGTAATTGTTCAAAGACCCTATACCAATGCGAATTTTCAGTATTCAGCCGACTTCTTTTACAACAATTTACTAGCAGAAATACGTCAAAATGCTCAAAACCGTTTTGTGCGATATTATACGCCGGAAGAAGCCAGAAAAGAAAATATGAACAACCCTCATCAATATATTGCATTGAACTTTGAAGATTTTTCGGTTGGAGATGTTCACGAATCAACCAATACTGCAGAATATACACGTGATAGTGTAATTGTGGGAACAGTTAAGGTTGAAGGCAAAATTTACAACTCATACAACACCGTAAAAGCAAGGCTGACAACTTTCCATAGGGAAATCAGCTCGGGCGGTATTTTAAGTTTACGTATTATCGATGCCCAAAATAATCAGGTAATTCAACAACAGAATTTCGCAGGAAATTATGTTTGGAATACAAACTGGGCAAAGTTCAAAGGCGACGACCGTGCGTTGGATAATGAGCAAAAGAAAATGTGTAACCGCGAGCCGCAAACTCCACCTTCAGATCAAGATCTGTTTATCGAATTCACAAAACCTATTTATTCTCAGGCGGTTTCTTATATTCGTTCAGCACATAGCAGATATTGACGAAACCTGGATAAGAAAAAGCTTCCAACGGATAATCCATTGGAAGCTTTTTTTATGTGTTTTGATACAGAAAATTACTCTTCGTCTATAACATCAATTGTTGAATCAATTTCAAAAACAGAAAGTTGGCGACGGAAAATTTCATCCAACGAAATTTGGAATGTCTCGGTGTGAGCAATTCCCGGAATAAGAGTTAGATGTTCCAAAATAATTTGTAGCAAATGACGGTTATCTTTAGCATAAATCTTTACGAACATCGAATACTTTCCGGTTGCATAATGACATTCAACTACTTCAGGGACCTTTTTAAGCTCCTCAACCACAGCATTAAACATTTTGATATCACTTAAAGTGATTCCTATATAAGCACAAGTTTGAAAACCAACCTTGTATGTATCAATAACAAACTCAGAACCTTTAATAATTCCGGTATTACGAAGTTTTTGAATGCGCTGATGAATTGCTGCTCCGGAGACATTACATTCTCGCGCCACTTCCAAAAATGGGATTCGAGCATCCTGTGAAATAAGTTGAAGAATTTTTTTATCTAATCTATCTATTTGATGTTGTGCCATAATATTCAATTTTTCCTTAATATTAGTCTATTGGGGTTTAAATGTAATAATATAATGCAAATGTATTTAATATTTTTGTAATTTGCTCAATATTTGCAATAAATTGATAGTTAAAAGTGCAATAATATTCATTTTATCTATATTTTCCTTCCTTACAGTCTTTCAACACACTTATGTAACTCTGATAACGCGATAAACTGATAGTCTGCTCATCTACCGCTTTTAAAACAGCACATTCAGGCTCATGCACATGGCTACAATTCGCAAACTTGCATTTTTTAGAAAATTTAAAAATCTCTTTGAAATAATGACCAATTTCAGCCTCTTCCATGTCGATAGTTCCAAATCCCTTAATCCCCGGAGTATCGATAATATGACCGCCTGAAATCAATTCAAACATCTCCGAAAACGTGGTTGTGTGCATTCCTTTGTTGTGATACGAAGATATTTCACCTGTTTTGGCCAGCGAATGGGGTGCAATAGCATTTATCAACGTTGATTTACCTACGCCTGAATTTCCTGAAAAAAGAGTTGTTTTATTACTCAGGAAAACCATTAAATCTGTAATATTTTCGGACAACAAAGCCGATATTTTAAAAACCGGATAATCCAACGAAGCATACAGACTTTCCAATTTTCCAAGATATTCTTTTTCCGATTCGGAATATCGGTCTGTTTTATTGAAAACAAGGCAAACCGGAACACGATATGCTTCGGCCGTAGCCAAAAACCGATCTATAAAAACCGTCGATGTTTCTGGATAGTTAATGGTTACAATTAAAGCCACCAAGTCAAGATTAGCCGCCAATATTTGTGAATGCTTGGAAAGGTTTGACGAACGACGAACAATATAATTTCGCCGATCGCTGATAGCGTGAATCATGGCAGTTCCGTCGGCATTTTTCTCAAACTCCACTATGTCGCCTACGGCAATAGGATTGGTACTACGAATTTCCTGCATGCGAAAATGTCCTTTTATTTTGCATTCAAATAATTCGCCTGCGTCAGTTTTTACCTGATACCAACTGCCTGTATTTTTAACTACTAATCCAACCATGAGATTAAAAAAACTTCAGTCATCCCATCAAACATGAGATGACTGATCTATTTTTACTGTATAATCATTATGAGTTATTTTAAACCGTCATAATTTCCTTTTCCTTTGCCAGGTACAAGTCATCAATTCTTTTAATATACTTGTCGTGAATTTTTTGAACGCTTGATTCTGCGTCTTTTTCCAAATCTTCCGGAAGCCCTTCTTTTACTAACTTTTTTAAATGTTCAATAGCATCCCTGCGTGCATTACGAACGCTGATTTTTGATTCTTCGCATTCAGCTTTAGATTGCTTGGCCAGTTGCCGACGGCGATCTTCGGTAAGTGGCGGAATGCCCAATCGAATTGTTTCACCGTTGTTCATTGGCGTGATACCAACATCCGAATTTAAAATTGCTTTTTCAATAATCGAAATCAACGCTTTTTCATACGGTTGAATGCTAATAGTTTTAGCATCGGGAGTCGTAATGGTAGCTACATTCGAAACGGGCACATGTGCTCCGTAATATTCTACTTTTACACCATCTAAAATCCGCACATTGGCTTTTCCTGCACGGATGTGCGCCAATGCTTCGTCCAAAAACAACACAGTTGCTTCCATATTGTCTTCGGCGTGTGTCAGTATTGGTTTAATGTCTTGCATAATATATTTTTGAGTTTATAAAGTTGTAAAGTTCAATGTTTGTGAAGTAGAAGAGTTTGTAAAGTTTATCAAAACTGACTTTCAACTTTAAAAACTTTTCACCCTATGAACTAATTTTTCACTAAAGTTCCTATTTTTTCGCCCAGTATCACCTTTTTCAGATTGCCAACCGTATCCATATCAAAAACATAAATAGGCATATTGTTTTCTTTGCACATGGTGGTGGCAGTTAAGTCCATCACTTTCAGGTTCCGATTATAAATTTCGTCGTAGGTAATTTCGTCGAACTTGGTAGCAGTTTTGTCTTTTTCGGGATCGGCAGTATAAATTCCATCCACGCGGGTACCTTTCAGCATCACATCGGCTTCAATTTCGATGGCTCGAAGTGAAGAACCTGTATCAGTTGTAAAGAATGGATTACCCGTACCGGCCGAAAGTATGACTATTTCGCCTTGTTCCAGAAAAGTCACTGCTTTTTGTTTGCTGTAAAATTCGCCTATCGGTTCCATCCGGATAGCAGTGAGTACGCGCGATTTTACCCCTGAGGCTTGCAAAGCAGAATTTAATGCCAAACTATTAATCACCGTAGCCAACATGCCCATTTGGTCGCCCTGAACACGGTCGAAACCCTTGGACGTTCCACTCAGTCCCCGAAAGATATTTCCACCGCCAATAACGATGCCAACCTGCACACCCAATCCGGCAATTTCGGCAATTTGGGATGCATATTCTCCCAATCGTTTCTCATCGATACCGTATTGTTTTTCGCCCATAAGCGATTCGCCGCTCAGTTTCAGCAAAATGCGTTTAAATGCTACCATAGGTTTATTTTTTAGCAAAAGTAAATAATTTGCTTCGGATGTACAAATTTAAACACAATCTAAATAAAAAAAGAAATAAGCCTAAACTTATTTCTTTTTCAATGCTGAATTCTAAAATTCGTCCTTTATGGCTATTTTCAGAATTTATATTCTAAACCAATACCAAAAACCTTGTTGGTACGGTCATATACATCAGTTCCGGGCAATCCTGTTCCATTGTAATTTGCTGAAACTTTTGTCCATTTATCATAATTGGTAAAGAAATATGCCAGATTTAACCGCAGTTGTGGAGAAATTTTTACTGCACCACCAAAACCTATAGAGTAAGAATTCAAACTATAACTCATATCGGTTTGATAAGCATCAGTAACGCCGGTACGAGTAACTTGCAATCCGGCACTCACCAGAAACAAGTCATTAATTTGATATTCAGTTCCGGCCAGGTATTCATTTACACCACCATTGATAAATTGTTGACGATTATTAGCCATTTTGGCATCCGAATCGAAAAAATGATGATAACCAGCGGATACTTTCCAACTTTTACAAAGTTCGTATTCGGCACCTATAGTCAAAAGAGCTGGAATGTCGGACGGTGTATTAACGCCATTTGGGAATAAACCGGTATCGTCAATAATTGTTTTATTCTCGATATTCAAGGCACTTTTAAATTCATATTTGGCAGCTACGTTCAAACCATCTAAATGATAATCGAGACTGATAATTGGCGTTACACCCCAACCCGACTGGGTACAATCCAATTGCTTATCAGCAGTGGATGCAGCATTTGTTGTCATAGTAGCGGCTTTTCCGGCAAAAACCGGAGCAGCTGCGGCTAATGTACCCTGGGCTGTTTGAATATTTATAGCACCAATTTGCGCTGGGGTTAAACCAGCAGCTCCCAATAATCCCTGAATCTGAGCTATTTGAGTTGCATTTAAACCTGCAGCTGTGCCATTTGCCAACAATACCGTGCCACCACCACCTGAAACAATTGGCTGTAAACCAGTCACAAAACTTGTTGCACCTGCAGACCATCCACTTAATACTGTTGCTGCATCAGTGAAGAATTTTGGTGCTGATACCGGTAATGATCCATTGTATGAAGCTCCAAAAGCAGGTTGATTTGGATTAATCATTATATTTTTCAAATGTCCTAAATAAGCATTATTCACTATATTTAAACGCATTCCCAGAGCAGCTGACAAATTATCGTTTATTTTGTACGAACCATTCAATTGAACACCAAAAATATATTGTTGGCCTTCCATGTAGCTGTCAACCGAGTATTGCGACGTAGGAATTCCCTTGGATGTCAATGACAGCGGTATCATCGAAATTGGAGCCTCAAAAGAAGGCAAGCCTTTACCAAAAACGGCTTTTCCTCCACCTCCGGTAATGGCAAATGCAGCCGAAATGGCATAACGATCTTTTTTGTACGCGAACTGAAAACTGGGGACAATTGGAGCGGAGGCTGTTCCGTTAAATGTTTTGGTTGGGTCACCAGCATTGAAACCAGCAAAAGGAGCAAAAGTAGAAGTAATGGTACGGGTCTGATACACGCTTTGATTGGTCAGAGAAAAATGAAAACCGTCGGACAAGAAAGTTAATCCGGCAGGATTCGTGTACACAGCATCAATTTCGGTAGAAGCATCAAGTGCCGGATTACGCAAAAAATGGGCACTTTGATTCGTGTTAGTCAATAAACCGCCTGCAAATGCAGTGCTTGCACCCAACGTGAGATAACATAGTAACATTAATTTTTTAGTCATAAAGTTGATCTTTAAATTTAGTTCCCTGAGAGAGTCTTCATTGTATATAAATGAAAACTAAATCAAATTGATAATTTTATATTTTTTTAAGCCTACAAAAATACACATTTATTTTATAATTGTGCAATTAATCTAAAAATAATGCACATAAATTCGTTACTTGTGCAGTTTACTCAACTGTTTATGATTATTTCGATTAGCATTTCATATGTTTTACTTACCTATTTTTAATGATTTTGCTGTTATAAATGTACTTGAGGATACGATGTAAAAGAATAAAAACTAATATTATTGCTCATCTGCTTTTGCCTGAAAGACAATGGACACTTGTAAACAAATGCAAGAAAACAAAAAAAGGAACCACTCAAATGAGCAGTTCCTTTTTAGAATTGATTAAGATAAGAATTATCTTGGTCCTACATACGTAAATACTTCAACAAAGTGTGTACGATGCGGAGTAATAACAGCAGGTTGATTCATCCAGTACGAAACATACAATGTTTTAGTTATTGGATCAAATTTATTTATACCTGATGGATCTAACTGTGCTGTTCTTCCATTTGCAGGAGGAACTGCTTGTCCATAATAATTAGTTACCGATTGAACAGTATTATCAGCATTAAATGTAAATACCGGTGCAAAAGTTCCATAACCACTATATGATGAACCATTCATAAATGCATGGAAATAATCACCCCAAACTTTCACATCATAGTATCCTACTGAATTGGCGCTCTGAGTAACCAGATTAACAGTCAAAGGATATGCACCTGTGAATGCAGCATTAGCATAATCAATCATAGAACCAGAATTGATATACTGACCATCATACATATTGGCAGCTCCAAATTTAACGACTCCATCAGTCAAATTACTAATAGTATATTTTGAGTCACTAACTGCTGTAATCCTGATACCAAAAACATAAGAACTTCCGATTAAATTATTAGGATTTAATTTAACAGCAATATAACCAGTGCTCGAGCCCTTTGATATCACTACTTTTCCATTATTTAAATCGGTCATCTTAGTTGCATCAGCCAATGCAAATCCCAGAACATTTACCAACGAGTCAACAACGTATGAATATTCAGGATCACCTGTAGTCATATTCAAGTCTTTATAAGTGATGGTTACATCGCTGGTTGCGGCTCCTGAAGTTAAATTAATAGCAATAAACTTAGTAATAGTAGTATCCCTTCCAATAGTAGGATAAGCACGTGAGATAATATTGGTGTTATTATCCGAAGTTATATGAACTTCCACATAGTTTTTATTATTGGTAGGATTTATACCAATTTGATTATTATCGTACTCACTATCGGTCAAACAAGCCGTCATTGACAATGCAAAGGCAAGTGTGAGAATAGGAAAGATTTTATAAATTATTTTTGTCATAATCATTTTTATTTTAAGTTTTTAATTATGTACCGGCTTGAAGATCATCTCAACAAACCGATACACGATTTGAATGATTGTTTATCAAGGTTGCCAGAATAGCTTTTCGGTAAATATCGTCGCGGTCGTCCTTGCTGGAGTTGGAATATGTGAACCATTTGTAGTAAACTCACTTTGAGGATAAGTCAATACATTAGGCAAGCCTGTAGCTACAGTTGGATTGTGTGATATATAAGTTGAACTACCACTAGTAGGTAAAACCAACACACCACGGCGTAAATCCGACCATGATTCCAGCGGGTCTATACAGCATAAAGCAATATATTTCTGAAACGCAATCAACTTAAGTTCATTTGCCTTAACTCCACTTGCATTCGACCACATTGCTTTAATATTTGTTGACAAGAAAGTAGCTGCAGCAGTACTTGCACTTGGAACAGCCAGCCAGTTAAATGATTCGGCAACTGCGCTTTCGTAGACAGTTTGTGCATTTCCCGTCATCCAACCTCTTTCAACCGCTTCAGCCTGAAAAAACAAACTTTCGAAAGCAGGTAAAATAAATTGGTCACTTTCAGGAGTTTTTAATAATCCGTCACCAAAACCGGTACCAACGACTACTGTTCCGTCCAGACTTCCATTTTGAGCTCCATAATCTGTTCCCTTTACAGGGGCTGAATAGAACTGTGTAAGCCTCGGATCATTGGCTGCAGATACTTCTATGGAATTTGCAAAATAATTATTTGCCGTATTATCCGAAGTGGCTGGAGATCCTGAAGGAGTCAATCCAAATGCCCCATAGAAAGGGTTTTGTCTTGTTGTATTGCCGCTTACAACAGTGTTTGTATAACCAGGATTTACACTTACATCTTCTCCAGATCCCAAAAGTCCGCCATTCGCAGTAATTTTAGCTATTTCTGCAGTAGGAACAGTAGAAGCAAACGTAGTTGATGCTTGACGTAATAATATACGAAGTCTGATGGTATTTGCAAATTTATTCCATTTTGATATAACGTGATTAAGACTATCACCCCGTCCAAAAATAATATCTGTTTTTGCAAAAGAAGTCATCGGATTTGCTGCATTCAGATATACTACTGCCGTATCGAGTTGCGCTAATAAATTTGTATAAATATCAACTGCTTTATCAAATTTAGGTTGTGGATACTTGGCATAATTAAATGCTTGTGTATACGGGATGTCACCAAACTGATCCACAGTTTCCTGCCACAGCTTAACTGATAATACAATGGAAGCACCTGCTAAAGCTTTATTATTGGTAGCAACTGCTTTTGTTTTTGCCTGATAAAGGTCAAATAATATATTGTATGCCTGATCCCAGTTGGCTTCAGTAAAACTATTATCTATTTGATAGGTGGTTTCCATTTGGTCCACAACAAATGTTCCTGAGCGACTCATATAGCCCATCCAGTTGTTCAAAAATACAAACCGGCTTGCTTGTCGGGCGCCGACTGCATTTTCAGCTTGGGTAAAAATTAAATCAGGAGTAACATTCGCATCGGTCACGCGGTTTGGATCGGTGTTTACATTCAAGAAGTCACTGCATGAGCTTATTGCAAAAACAACAGCTAAAAGCGACAACAACATTATATTTTTTATTTTTTTCATATCTCTTTAGTTTTACAAATTTTAAAACTGTACGTTAACTGTTGCACCATAGAATCTCGAAGCCGGTGTCTGGTAAGCACTACTTACTCCAGCAACGTTACCGGAAGATGTGTAGTTAAATTCTGGATCACCCCATTGGTTAGATTTCGGCAGGTACATTAATAAGTTCTTACCAATGATACTTACTGAAGCTCTTTTAATAAAGTTTACATTATTCTTTAAGAACTTGCTTGGTAAATTATAGGTGATATTCAACTCACGCAATCTCCAGGCTGCAGCACTTGCATAATAGTTTGTTGCAACTCCTGTATTGGTTGTTGAACCTGTCCAAAAACCATAATTACCGTCAGAAATAAGGATTTTGGTATTTGGTGAATAGATTGGATTTCCTTTGCTGTCGGTCCCCGATTGGTAAACTGAATTAGGGAATACAAAACGTTGACGGCCATATTCAGCCGAACGGGCAGAAATACCCGAGAAATCCATATCCGGACCAATACCAGCGTAGAAATAATTACCACCTTTATAGTCCCAGGTCATAGAAACGCTAAAGTTACCAATGGTATAAGAAGGCGATAAACCAATTACCCAAAGAGGCAATGTTCGTCCTTTTGTAACCAGGGTAGAAGAAACTGAAGGATTACCGGTTGTGGCATCTACAATTACTTTACCGGTTTTAGGATCCCTGTTATAATCTGTCATTTGGAATGCAAATGCAGGTTGTCCAACAATAGCGATATTGTTTACAGTTGGGTTACTGGCAGCATTTTGAATAAAATTACCATTACCGGTAAGAACTACCGGAACATTTCCTTGAGTAGCTGTAACAACGTTATCATTATACGTGGCATTAATTCTAAAATTAAAGTCACCATTTCCAATCTTAACTAACGGAGTTAACGATAAATCCATTTCATACCCCCAGTTACGGAAGCTGGCTGCATTAGCCAAAGCTGTAGGATAGCCTGTTGCCCAAGACTGAGAAACTGCCAAAATCTGGTTTGTACAATCCTGATTAAAATAAGTAGCTTCTACGTTGACGCGGTCTTCTAACAATCGAAGTTCAAAACCGGCTTCAGTGGTTGTTACGAACTCCGGTTTCAGGTTCGGGCTTGGAATCGTATTCCCTGCGGTTAAACCAACAGTATTTCCATAAGGGAAACCATAATTTGTGGTATAAACTGCTTGTAACGAGTAAGGGTTAATGTTTACGTTACCCGATTTATTTAAAGCAGCTCTTAATTTCAAATAACTGATAGAATTATCTTTCAATGAAGGGAAGATATCAGACATAATAACCGAGGCACTTGCTCCAGGATAAAATACCGAACGATTTGCGACTGCCAAGCGGCTGTCCCAGTCATTACGACCTGTCAAATCCAAGAAAGCTAAATTTTTATAGCCAATAGTTAAGTTACCGTAAGCCGAAACTAATCTTGATTGTATAGTAGCATTCCATGCATAAGAAGTTGTGGCGCCATATGTGTTAACAATCGCATCCCCAGAACGAACTGATACATTATATAATCCAGGGACAGTTAAATTATTTCCACCGACAGAAACATCTTTAAAATCATTGCTACGAACAGTAGTTCCAGCCACATATTTCAAGTTGAACTGATTTACATCAAACTCTCCACTCAAGAATGCATCCACGTTTACACGACTGGTTAAGTTCATATCAGTTAATACTGATCCAGGTTGATTATGATACTGAGTGCTGTTACGTTTCAATACATTCAATGTGTAATCTGACACACTTATAGGTCCATCGGTATTTGCAAAATTTTCAACTGAAACATTGGAGCTGGCTTTCACATCGGCTTTCAGCCATTTTGCAAATTTGTATTCCAAATCAACGTTCCCAATAATATCATGAGTTGTACCTTTGTGTCTTAAAGAGGCAATCAACCAATAAGGGCTAAAAGCGAACTCATTAAAGTAGTTATCAAACTGTCCCCAACCACTATTAATGTTTTTATAGGATAATAATGGAACGTTGCTGGAAACCTGCATAACATTTGACAAAATACTACCAGTGTATGAACTGGTTGTCAGGTTAGGCATATCGGCCTCGTTTACTACATCATAAGTTTGATTGGTATAGTTTATATTATATTTAACTGATAGTTTGCCATAATCTTTGCCCGAACTGAAGCGTAAAGTTGTCCGGTTGTTTTTATCGCTTGGCATAATACCACGGATATCAGCATTGGTTACGCTAAAGAAGTAATCCTTACTGGATAATGAAATGGCATTCTGGAAAGTAGAACCTGTATTGAAAAAATTAATTTTATCGGAATAATGAGCATTTGTGTAAGGTCCTGTTTGTTGTTGACCCTGGGCATTAACAATACCAATAGGCTGTATAGAACCATCGAAACGCGCCCCGTAAATTTGGTTTTCGTAAGGTACATACCCATAATTACCAAACTGGTCTTTTACTTCACCGGCACCTGCACCAAACTGATTTTGCATTTGTGGGAAGTAAGAAACTTTTGTAGCTTCTAACGATGATGTGATTGAAATAGCTGTTTTATCGGTATCACCGCGTTTAGTAGTTACCAAAATTACACCGTTTACAGCATCAGGTCCGTATAAAGCAGCTGAAGCAGCACTTTTCAATACAGTTACATCCTGAATATCGCTTGGTGCAATTGAATTAAGATAACTCAAATCAACCGGCGAACCGTCTAATACAAACATTGGCTGGTTATTACCCGTTAGAGAACGGATACCACGAATGTTCAATTTTGCATTTTCGAATACACCACTATTTGTAGTTGTAACGTTCAAGCCCGAAATTTTACCGTTCAATGCCTGATCTACATTGGTAGAATTTGCCTGATTAATGAAATTGTCTTTAATTGTTGTAGCGGCATAACCAACTTCTCTTTCCTGCCTTTTAATACCAAGGGCAGTAGCAACAACAACAACTTCATCCATCTGACGAGTATCAGATTCCAGTTTAACTACCATGTTGTCTTTAGCTTCAACATCCACTTTTTTCATTCCTACATAAGAAATGATCAAATTCTTGTCATTTCCTTTCAAAATGATTTTAAAATTACCATCCGTATCGGTAATTGTACCCTGACTAGTACCTTTTACCATTACAGTAGCTCCAATAACAGGTTGCCCATCATCTGCGGAAAATACTTTTCCCGAAATAGATTTTGTTTGAGCATTAACCAAACCTACGCCAACCAAAAACAGGCAAGCCAATAAGAACGTTAGTTTTCTCATAAATTTTACATTTTGTTTATTAATCTTCTTTAATTTGCGTTTTTTCCAGTAAGTTCTTTTAATCAGTTTGCAAAAATAAAGGATTAATAATTAAAAAACAAGTGTTTTTGATGATAAATAGAAAAAATATGCAGAATTTTTGTGTCAGTTTGTAGGCAAATCAAAATTTTAAGACTTATTTTGAGAGGAATAATTGCATTTTAAACATATTAACATATACATATCGTATTTATATTTAAGCAATTACACTTATCATAAAAACTAAAAAGCGTTAATAAACAATATATCTAAACAAAGTAAAATAAAAAGCGAAAAATTGAAACTTTTTTTATCATACCTTAGATTTAACTTTTAAAATTGCCAAAAAACCAGCAAAAAGCATATAATTTAAAGCAAAAACACAGCAATTAAAGAAATATTTCTTCAATTTGTTCCTATTTTAATCCTTCAACTTACAATTAGAAATTAAAATAAACTTCATATTGAAGTTGAAAATACTCTTTATTTAATAATTAAATCTTTTAAATGGTTGATAAAATTTCCAGTGCTAGTCTGACAACTTGTTAAAGTTTAGCCGTTTTTTTTGTGTAAACTTTATTCAAAAGATTAGTTCTATCTAATTTAGATGAAGACCAACTTTAAACTACTGTACCATTCTATAAATCATATATAAGTAGTGGGAAACAAATAATGTCGTAAAATCAATTTATAATAAAATAAGAATAGAACGCCGATTCACACAGATATAGCGGATTTTAATACGGATTTAAATTTCGACAAGTCGAAATGATTTTCAAGAGTTTTAAGTCTTATCAGTCATGCTTGCATGACTATAATCAGTTATAAATCAGTTTAAATTATAATCAGCGATTATCCGCTTAATCCGTGAAAATCTGCGTTCTATTCTTTTAATGAAATACGACATTATATTCTGACCATTACTTAGTAGATATATCGCGTTGTGAAATTGGATTAAAATTGTATTTGTTCTGATTTTCAAGAATAGTTTGGTAATCTAAGTAGCAGGATAAATATAATGTCGTATTTATTTCGATTAGATAATCCCTTTTTATATTTTATATTTACTTCGTGAAACTTCGTGTTTTTGTGGCTTAGTGGCTATTTATCTTGCCACAAAGGCTCTAAGACTCAAAGAAGCACAAAGAATTATACGACATTATTTAGTTCCACTTACTTATATCTAATAATTTGGTATATCATTTATTTTCCAAGTGGATGGTGAAAATTAGATTGTGGTATAATATAACATTATTATGCCTCAGACCGAAACAAGTCATGCATACTAGTCGAACAAACACTTCAATCGATTTGTCGGAGAAGAGGAGTAACATAAAAATAATTCGATGACATAACACTACTTATATATCATTGCCGCATCAAGGTTATATCAAAATTCAACTATATAATGATGAGATACACATAAAATAAAGAGATAATATAACCCGTAGTGCATTTATAAAATAGTAATAAAAAAAGTTGTTCATGTCGGATAAAATCCGTATATTTATCTAACTACCAATCACATAAATATCATGAACAACTTCCTAACAAAGTACGAGAAAATTCTCGAGATATT
>JARLGX010000034.1 GCA_031292575.1 Paludibacter sp. | reverse complement strand
ACACCTTGCTTTAATTTAGATAATGCTTCTTGCTCAAATTCCTTGTAATCAAATTCTTCTGTCTTGTTCATTTTAACTGGTTTTTAAAGGGTAAATATAATGATTTCCCCTTTTCTGACACAGTTTATTGAATAGACCCTAGTCAACTAATATTTCCAATCGTTTTTGGTCGAATACAAATGCATCTTCATCAATATTTATTACAATATCAGCCTCTTCATCCCTGATTAATTGATATAAATAACCATCAGCCGTAGTTTTGGTGAGCCTTACAAAAGGATAAGGTAAGTTTAAAAGGAACTTTGCCCGATTATACAGCTCATTGTTCATCGAACGTGTATAAATTTTTATTCGAAGAGAATTTATCATCTTAAATCATTATTAATTGATTCTTTTCAACATAAAAGTATCATCCCCCTTTCTTACTTTACCTCCATTGCCTAATACAGCAGTCTTAAATCCGGCAGCTATTACTTGATTCAAAACAGAATCATTCCATGCCCCATACGGATATGCAAAATGCAGAACCGGCTTATTAATATGCTTCTCTAGTTGATATTTAGAATTTCTCAGTTCAAGCACGACATCTTCAAGGCTCATATTAGGTAAGACTCCATGAGAGACAGTATGAGCTGCAATTGTACAAAGGTCATTTTTTGCCAGTGCTTCTATTTGTGTCCAAGTCAACGCTAATGCTTTGTTTTTGCCTTCGAAAGAATGGCTCTGATTGACAAATAATTGATTTAATTTCTGCACCATATTTTCAGCCGGAAAATTAAATATCTTTTGCCGGATAGCATCAAAGGTCTTATCTTTTTTTTCTATTGTGGAACAATCATAGTAACTGCCATCTCCGAGTTTCAATTCAGTATTTGACATAAGTAAATCTTCCAACACATACCACCAAAGCAAGGCTTTACCATCAGGGAAATCGGTAGTGATATAAATAGCAAAAGGACAATTGAATTTTTGAAAAACAGGATAAGCTAACTCATAGTTATCCATATACCCATCGTCGAACGTAAAACAAACGAACTTTTGTTTCAACCGTTTTTGAGTGCTCACTATTTCATGGACTTCATCCAACGAAACAAACCGATAGCCTCTTGCCTGATAATCCAAAATCCTTTTCTCTAAAAACTCCGGAGTTACTTCCATTTGCCTGTTGGCCTGGAGTTGACTTTGTTTCTGCACAACACGATGCAGCATAAGAATCTCACCCCAGGCCGGGTGAAATAACTTATTGATTTTTCGTTTTATTTTAAAAAACAATGCAGGCATATTAAAAGATACATTTAAAAAGCAACGATGCATTTCGTCTTAAACTTAAATATCGCCAATCGAATGAAAGAATATACTTTAAACCATTGGACATAGAGAATTTTTGAAAATATCGGGACAATACATATCCCTTATATCCTGCTTGCATATACTTATCTAATTCTTTATATAATATATGTGGTTGAATATAATATCCATAGAGTTTGTTATGTAATTGTAGGGTCTTTTTCCATTCAATGCATTTTCTGTAATCAGCAATGGATTGAATATTCTGCTCTGAAAAAATTTGTAAATGAAATTCCTTTTCTTCTTCCGTTGGATTTGGATAGATACGTTCTAACATTTCCAATCTCACTCTGTTTTTAACTACAAGTTGTTCAGGGGCATGTACAGAACATATCTGCGATTGATGTTGCCTGTACGAAACAAGAGGTTCGGGGATATTGTATATTTCGGTATAGTTCAGACAATCAATCCACATTTTATAATCATCGGCCAGATAATATTCAGGTGAATAACGTAATCCGGATTCAACTAAAAAAGACTTCCGAAAAACAACACTGGGATGACTCATAAAACAACCGAATAAAAATCCCACTTTCAACGGTTCATTGCTGATAGGGAATATCCGAATTCCTGATATATCCCCTATCAATTCAATAGAAGTTCCGCAAAGTCCTATTTGAGGATTTGAATCCAACAAATCCATCTGTTTTTTTAATTTAGTAGATTGCCAAAGATCATCCTGATCAATCCGTGCAATATATTCAGTTTGTATGATATCCATCCCTTTTTGGGGAGAACCAATAGAACCTAAATTCTTTTCATTAACAAGGTATTGAATTCGGAGGTCGGTGTACGAAAGAATAATTTCCTCACTGTTATCAGTTGAAGCATCGTTTATAATTAGAAAATTGAAGTCGGCATAAGTCTGATTTAAAACAGAATCAATTGTTTCTGCCAAAAATTCAGCTCCGTTATATACTGGTAAAAGAACAGTTACTCTATTCATACTTTTTTCAGATTACACAGTATGATACGGAAATAAACAAAAATATTAATCAACGGATTATACCTGACAAACATGCTTACTATATCATGTTTGAGTTCTTTTGAAAATTGATATTCATCCTTTGCCTTTTGGTACATTTTAGCCCAATCGTATAAACTTCTCAAAGGAATTGAAACACCTTTAATGTGAGTAATATATTCAAAAACCCTAAATCCTTCGGTAAAGTACTTCCCTGTCCTTTTTGCATCTGTCGATACATTGTCAGCGTGGATTCTATAATTATTTAAAGTACTTTTTATTTCTAACACATTGGTTTGTTCACAAAGTTGTACATACAGGAACCAATCACCACAATACTTCATTTCCAGATAAGACTTATCACTGAGGTTATAAAACAACTCTTTTTTGAAAACCATCATACTGGCATTCCAAATGTTATTTGAAGTTACTAATTTTTCTGACAAGAACTGACTTCCTGTATACCCGATTATTTCGTTAGTATCTTGACTTTTATTCTCATACGTAACTTCGCCATCTGAATTTATTAGCTTTGAAGCCACGTAAGCTAAACCAATGTTCTCTCTTTTTTCTAATTCTACAATTATCTTTTCTAAAAAACCTGTTTCTGCCCAATCATCACTTTCAGCTATCCAGATATATTCACCTTTAGCCAGTCCAATGCCCTTATTCCATTGTTTGAATGTACTACCACTGTTTTGCTTATTAAATATCAGGTATGTAACCTTAGTATGGTCTTTATAAGAGAGTAATACTTCCTCACTCTTATCTGTTGAACAGTCATCCAGCAATATCAACTCAAAATCCTGATAGGTTTGATTTAATATACTATCAATGCGTTGCCTCAAGTATGGAGCATGATTGTAGTTGGGAACTATGACGGAGACTCTAGGCATAAATTAATTTACTGTAAATAGTCAATAACGAATTAATCAATAACCCTCTTACACAAATTCAAACTTGTGTTGAATTCTTCAATTATTTTTTGATATTCTTTTTCATATTCAATTCCATATTTCATCTTGCGGTTTGTTTCCGACAACCGATTCCGGTATATTTCAATCCGATTTAACACATAATCAACTCCTAGATTTTTATAATGTAATAATTTAAGTTCATTAATTTTTGTGATCCTAATAATTCCTTCAGGATAAGCCTCATGAGCACCTGGCATATAATTTATATCTACTATACGATGCGGATTAAACAGTATCATTTTGGTGTATTTTTCATCAGGAATACCTGTTTGGATTTGCTCGGTTATCTTAAGTTTCGATTGCGGAAATTTATCTGTAACCATATTGAAACCAGAAGGGTTAAACACAGTATCAACTGATGAATTTAAAAATCCTATCAAATTTGGATGATAAATTAACTCATCCATGTCAATTACAATCACCCAATCGGCTTTTCCACGAGATTGTTTCCAAGCCGTATTCTTTATTTGCTGATGAACTATATCATTAAAAGTACCTCCGGTATCGTATTTTATCACACTAATATTTGATTGTTTTGATAATAACTCATCACTCTTATCGTCGGAATAGTTATCATAAATATAATAATGATCTACAAATTCATTGTAATGAGACAAGAAAAATGGAATGATTTTTTCTTCATTCCAACAAACTGCATAAACATGCACAACTGGATGATCAATGCCCTGTATTCGCTTCATTATCTTCCACTTTTTTTCAAGAAACAAATTATAAACAAGCTCAAAGAGAACAGCCATTCTATGATCTCTTTGAAATCGGATATGATAATGATTTAATAATTGCCTTATCATTATTTATAAACTCGTTTAATTAATCATTCTGATTTGTATTTAGAAATTATTCTTTGAAATGTAACTAAAATATCTAAATCATATAGATTGACTTAGATATTTCAATCTATTAACAACCGTTCTTTGTACTAAAGCTAAATTCTCACTAAATACGATTCTTGAATTAAATGTCAATTGGATATTCTCCTTTAATCTTGGAAATGCCGGAAAGAAATCAACAATATGAACCTTTGTTAGTAATATCTTGGATAAAGATTTTACAAGAATAATTAATTTTCCAGTCTGTCTAACACTTTTTTGATATTCTATAATCCTAAAATATAATGCCATAATTCTATTTGATTGCTCAAATCCTTTAAACAGATTTGTAACGTACTGTTCAGTTAATCTTTCCTTAGAAATAAAATGACTGAATATTAATCTATCATCATACCATAGTTTAAATCCAAGAATAATATGCCAAACAGCTAATTCAGAATCATCACCCGAACTTAGTTGATTTCCACTTCTGCCGATTAACAATGATTGAATATTTGAATCATATATCTTCAACATTATATTGGTTCTTAAAACAACACCTGCCCCCCAAAGTAATCCATCATTCTCAACTTCACCATTGTGTAAGCTCTGGGTTCCGACTGCATATCCAATCTTTTTTTCTTCAAACCATTCAGGTAATTCTATTTCAGAAACAGGTATACCCCTCCCACCCAACATACCTATTCTTGGATTTTGATCAATTATTTCAAAAGCTTGCTGAACATAATTTGGTGCCAACCAGTTATCATCATCACAAAAGATTATATATTGGTATTGTGCAGCGTAGACTCCCTTTTTTCGAGCGTATGATAGACCTTGTTGCGACTCATCAATTATTCTAAATGATATTGTGCAATCATATTGATTCCTTATTTGATTTGCAATATCAACAGTATTATCGGTAGAATTGTTATTGATTAAAATAATTTCCCAAGAAATAGAATGCACTACCTCTTGTTGGATAAGATGTTTTATTGTATCCGGTAAACGTTGTTCACTATTAAAGCAGCAAACGATAACTGAAATTCCCCTTACCATATTTATATTTTAAAGTGATATATAGCTCTTTTTACTCTTGAGATAAAGCTATCAATTAATCTGAAACGATGCTTATATCGATTTAACTCCAAATTTAATCTATTAATTCTTACTTCCAATTCAGTTATGTAATTATAATCATCTAGTATTTCTTTTGAAAATAAATTCTCAAGAGCAATCCTTTTTTCCTCCTGTCCTTCATTTCCCATACCATAAGGATCGAAATAAGATACTGAAATATCAATATATTTATAAGTAGCCCTACCATTAACAATTGCTTTAGCAAAAAACAATATATCTGAAGACATCTTATAACTCTCATCATATAACCCATTGTTTTCAAACAAATTGCGCCGAATAAATGCCGCCTGATGGCAAATAGTATCAAAAACAAAGTCTTTAAGCGTTAATTTTTCTCTATTACATCCCTTTCGTATATCAATTCTATTTTCATCATACGGAAGTAAAACATTTCCGTAAAGGATGTCAACGTTTACATTAGATATAAATATATTGGTAAGAATACTATTATCTACTAACCAATCCCCTGAATTCAAGAATTGCAAATATTCTCCACTCGCTTTTAAAATACCTTTATTCATTGCATTGTAAATGCCAGTATCCGGTTCACTTACCCAATAAGTAATTTGATCTTCATATTGTTTGATAACATCAATACTATTATCCGTACTTGCACCGTCTATAACAATATACTCGTAATCGGTGAAAGTCTGCGAAACAACACTTTCGATGGTTTTGCGTAAGCCTTCGGCGTTGTCTAGGTTGATGGTTATAATAGTGAGTTTAAGCATGATTTATGATTCTAATCTTTTGGTAACGTCATTTATATCCTTTATAGCTATTAAATTTTCATATGGATAATGTAATTTTTTTTGTTGTCTGGTGAGTTTGTTATCATCAATATCGTAAGCATACCATTCATATCCAAACGATTTTACATAATCGAACAATTCACCACAGTAATAACCGGCTGCAAAAGCATTTGTTTCGGTAAACTCCACTAAAAGGACTGGAGAATTAGAAGAAGACAGTAAACTGACCGCTCCTTTTAAAACATTTAATTCCCAACCTTCAACATCTAATTTAATTAGATTAATATTTGATATGTTCTGTGTATCTATATAATTATCTAAAGTTGTTACTTCAACTTTAATGGTATCGCTATTTCCAAGTTCATTTATAATTGCAAAACTATTCCAGGCATCAAATCCGTTTGTAGCAACATGAAATTGCAAAAACTCATTTTTGTTAGATAATCCTTTATTTTCTAAAGTCACGTTAGAAAATGAATTTAATTCTATGTTTCTAGTTAGTCGAGTAAATGTTTCCGGCGTTGGTTCAAATGAGTAAATATGTCCATTAGCACCTAATATAGGAGATGCATGTAATGAGAACAAACCAATATTTGCACCAATATCGAAAAAAATATCTCCACGCTTTAAAAACTTTTTTATAAATGAAATTTCTACTTCTTCAAATGAGAAATAGATGTACTTACACAATATACTATCCTTGAAAAGATTTATTTTTACATTATTGGATAAATTATATTCAAATGAGAGATTTTCATTTGAAAAATTACTTAACCAGATTTGATCGTTCTTTTCTTCTTGATCTATTGAATTAATACGTTTTCTCACATATTTTGAAATTTGACGTATTATAAAGTTAGCAACTCTTACGTCCAAAGGCTTTTTCATTACAATAATATTTTTTACTCTATAAGACAGTGTTCTTCCAATGTATATATGGATTAATAATTCCTGGCCGATAATCAGAAAAATACAATCTATTTATACCATCGATATTATGATAAGTCAGTGATATCTTCAAGCTATCATTTATTATCCATTTTACATTATGAATTCCAATTGAAATACTTAAAATGTATTCACCTTCTAAAAACAAATTTGCAGGTATTAAAGCCACCGACTCGTAGTTTCCTTTATTAACTGACTTAATTTCTACAAAGTTATCATCATGGAATGATCTAAAAATTGTGGTTCCAGTTTTTGCATTAATTAAATCAAAACCTACCCGTAATGCAGTAGTATCTTTTAATACTTTATATTTAAAACACAATTCAATTGGTCTATTTGTAAAAAAACTATCTTTAATTTCACCACCTTGAGTTATATTTAAATCCAATAAATGAAAATTATCATCTATGGGTATTTTTTCTAATTGAGACAGTAGACTATCATTTATTTTATAATTATCATTCTTTAAATACAAATCAACACCTTCATTTACATCACCAATAAAATCAACTCCACCATTTTTTAAAACGCATATATTTTTACATAATTGCTGTATTGCTCCCATATTATGACTCACAAACAACACTGTCCTACCCTCTCCTTTAGAGATGTCCTGCATTTTGCCAATGGCTTTCTTTTGAAACTCGGCATCGCCTACGGCAAGGACTTCGTCTACAACTAATATTTCAGGTTCAAGGTGTGCAGCTATGGCAAAACCAAGGCGTACAGTCATACCACTGGAATAACGTTTCACGGGAGTGTCTAAGTAACGTTCCACACCGGAGAAATCAACTATCTCGTCTAACTTACGTTTTATTTCAGCTTTACTCATACCCATAATGGCACCGTTCATAAAAATGTTTTCACGTCCGGTCATTTCGGGATGAAAACCCGTACCTACTTCCAATAAAGAAGCTATGCGTCCACGGGCTTTAATGGTTCCGGTAGTAGGTGCTGTTACTTTAGAGAGAATCTTTAGCAAGGTAGATTTACCTGCACCGTTCTTCCCGATTATACCCAATACATCGCCTTGCTGCACTTCAAAGTTTATATCTTTCAGTGCCCACACATAATCACTGGTACCTTTGTGAGCACGGTCGTTCACTTCACCTATTTTTAAGTAAGGATCTTCCTTTCCCCGGATATTCATCTTCCACCAACGGTTCAGGTCATGACTCAGTGTTTGGGTAGAGACCAAACCGAGGCGGTATTGTTTGGAGATATTTTCGAATTTTATTGCTGTTGGCATAATAACTTCTTATGTACTAAACTACAAATTATTTTTTTAAACTACTAATTTTCACCAATGACACGAATTATTTTTTCTTATTCGTGTAATCTGTGTAATTCGTAGGTTATTCTATTCAAATACATGTTTAATTACGAATTTCGCCAATGGCACGAATT
>JARLGX010000033.1 GCA_031292575.1 Paludibacter sp. | reverse complement strand
TTAACTGGTTAAATGAAAAAACAAAAATTCAAAGAGCGATGAAAGTTAGATCAACTGCCGGATTACTTATTCATTTGTTTGGCAAAATGTCTATTGCTTTCGTTTATCTGATTTTTTAAATACTGATTCGCATAAATAATTAAAACTTAAAATAGAAATGATTAAAATAGAATGAGTTGGTGAAATTGTTGATTTTCAATTTCACTTGCAAAGATAATCATTTTTGTAACTATTTAAATTTAATAATTCTCAAAACTTAATTAAGCACACTACCTAAGATAACATAATCAGATATTTCTGGCAAGATTGATAATTATAGCTTATATTAAAAAAAATGGTATTTGCCTTTGTGAAAACAATTTACATTTTGTTGCATTAAAAAAACTTATTTATATTTGATGCTCAAAATGCTTATTGAATGGGTGGATTTATTTTATTATCTTTGCCAATCGGTAAAAAATGTGTTGCTCAATTCAATAATTTTGACATTCAGTGTATTGAGATTTTAATGCAAATGAAAAATCAGAATTTAATTAAAAGATTGCAGATATTGCCGTGATAATGTATTCATATTGCTATTAGTCTACTAAATTCACTCTTCACAATGGGTAAAATAATTTCTTTAGCAAACCAAAAAGGTGGTGTTGGTAAAACCACTACTGCGATAAATTTGGCTGCTTCTTTGGCTTCGCTCGGAAAAAAAGTTTTATTGATCGATGCTGATCCTCAGGCAAATGCATCGTCTGGTTTAGGTATTGATATTCGGTCACTTGAGTTTACTATTTATGAATGCTTGATTGATAATGTGCCTTCAATTCAGGCAATTCATCCCACAGAAGTTGATAATTTATTTATTCTACCATCTCATATAGATTTGGTTGGTGCTGAAATAGAGATGTTGAATATGGAGAACCGCGAAAGGGTAATGCAAAACTTGCTTGAACCTTTGAAACCACTTTACGACTATTTATTAATTGATTGTTCCCCTTCATTAGGGTTAATCACTGTTAATGCTTTAACAGCAGCGGATTCCGTAATTATTCCCGTTCAATGTGAATATTTTGCTCTTGAAGGAATTAGCAAATTGCTGAATACCATTAAAATAATAAAGAGTAAGTTGAATCCGTCTTTAGAAATCGAAGGATTTTTACTTACTATGTACGATAACCGCTTACGCTTAGCAAATCAGGTTTATGCAGAAGTAAAAAAACATTTTGAAGGGATGGTTTTTGAATCAGTTATAACGCGAAATGTTCGGTTGAGTGAAGCTCCAAGTCATGGTAAACCGGTTTTATTATATGATTCAGAATCGAAAGGATCAACTAATTACATGGATTTGGCAAATGAATTGATTGCCAAGCATGAAAATATTGATTAATTACAAATGAAATAAATAGTTAAAGTTGCGTTTTCGAATAACTTAATATGGCAAAAAATATAACAGGGTTAGGAAGAGGTTTAGGTGCATTAATTGATACCGAAAACATTACTACAAGTGGATCTTCATCGATTAATGAAGTTGAAATGAATTTAATTTTCGCAAATCCTAATCAACCACGTAGTCATTTTGACGAGGAATCGTTAACAGAATTAGCTACGTCCATTCGGGAATTAGGCGTAATTTCACCCATTACATTGCGAATGAATGATGATGGCACTTACCTGATAATTGCGGGTGAACGTCGTTTTAGGGCATCAAAGCTGGTCGGCTTAAAAACCATTCCGGCTTATGTAAAGACAGCTGCCGATGAACAAGTTATGGAAATGGCTCTGATTGAGAATATTCAACGTGAAGATTTGAATGCCATAGAAATAGCTCTAACTTTCTATCGCTTGATGGAAGAATACAAACTAACGCAGGAACGATTGAGCGACAGGGTTGGAAAAAAACGAGCAACAATTGCTAATTACTTGCGTCTTTTACGTTTACCGGCCGAAATTCAAATGGGAATTAAAGACAAAAAAATTGACATGGGACATGCCCGCGCCATTTTGGGATTAAATGACCCCGCAGCTCAGCTACATTTTTATGAATCAATTATTCAAAATGACTATAGTGTTAGAAAAATTGAGGAATTGGTTCGTTTATATCAAGAATCCGGAGGTTTAGACCCAAAAAGGAAACAAATAAACGGGAATCCAATAAAAGCTTTGCCTGAATTTGATGATTTACAAACGCAATTGAATAAAGTTTTTGGAACTAAAATTCAATTTACATGTAACTCCGATGGTAAAGGCAAAATAACAATTCCATTTACCAATGACGAAGAATTAGCTAGAATTATGGAGCTAATAGATAAAATTTAATAGCAGTTTTTGTGTATAAAAGCTTAAGAATACTTATTTTTACAATTTTACTGATGTCCACAGGTGTTCAGGCTCAAGTGGTTTCAATAAAAAACAGGGCTCCAAAAGATACTCTTGTAACACTTTCTGGTTCAAAAATTATCTCTAATAAAGTTTCTGATATTCAAGATTCTACATTCAAAAAGGCTTTTAAACCCGACCCATTCAAAGTTGTTTGGATGGCTGCAATTATTCCGGGTTATGGCCAGATAATGAATAGAAAATACTGGAAGTTACCAATCGTTTATGGTGGATTCTTAGGTTGTGCTTATGCCATTACGTGGAATTCGGGTATGTATAATTCATATAAAAATGCGTATTTGGATATTTATGCCTATAATCAGGGAGATATTAACTATAAAAGGAAAATTGATCAGAACCCGAGTGCTGTAAGTTTTTATCAAATAATTCCCAAAGGGTACAATATTAACAGTCCTGGCATCAATGGTTATGCCAATTGGGAGACAATTCTGTCAGGTCGAATGAGTATTTATCGCCGTTATCGCGATCTAAGTATACTCGTTACCATTGGTTATTACGCGCTAACGTTGGTCGATGCTTATGTTGATGCTCAGCTGTATGATTTTGATATTAGTCCGAATTTGTCGATGAGAGTACAGCCTACATTATTAAAAAATGGTAATGGAGTGCCAAATACATTTGCCATGCAATGTAACTTTAATCTTAAATAATAAATAATAAGTTCAATTGGAAAATAGATTATAAAGCATGATTCTCAGAACACTATATATTACCACTTTATTTTTAATTACGGGAACTGTTTTTTTGTTTGCTCAGGGGAACAAAATAACTAAACCGGAATTGCTAAATAGTGAGATTGTGTCAGATTCTTCTTTAATAGTCCCTGCAGAATTTGATAATACGCTTGATTATATGTTGCAATCCTGGATTATTCAGCGTTCAAGCAAATTAAATTGCAATTCCAGTGACGACATTAAGGCGGTCTCTGATTCTGTATTAAAGCTCAGGTTATCTAAAATGCCATGTTTAATGGAAATGCCTTATAATCCTGTAGTTCGTTCTTTTATCGATTTATATACGGTTCGCAAGCGTAAGCAAGTAGAATATATGCTGGGATTGAGCAATTATTATTTCCCGATTTTTGAGCAAGTATTAACGGCAAACAACTTACCTCTTGAATTAAAATACCTATCTATTATCGAATCGGCTCTTAACACCACAATTGTATCCCGAATGGGGGCGGCCGGATTATGGCAATTGATGATTGGAACTGGGCGTATGTATGGCTTGGAAATTAACAGTTTAGTTGATGAACGATTATCGCCGGTTAAAGCAACAAATGCTGCAGCACATTTTTTGAAGGATCTGTATTCAATTTATGGCGATTGGAACTTAGTAATTGCATCGTACAATTGTGGTCCCGGAAACGTAAATAAAGCCATTCGTCGATCAGGAGGGAAACGCGATTATTGGGCTATTTATCCATATTTACCCAAGGAAACAAGAGGCTATGTTCCCATTTTTATTGCTGCAAATTATTCGCTCCATTATGCAGCCGAACATAATCTGTGTCCCGCGATAGTAAATATGCCTGCAATAACTGATACTGTTATGGTACATCAACGCATTAATTTAGTGCAAATTGCTACTGTGTTAAATTTGCCGATTGAAGAAATCAGGCTACTTAATCCGCAATACAGAAGAGATATAATTCCAGGAAACATAAAGCCTTACGAATTGTGCTTACCATTGAATTATGCTAATACTTTTATTGATAAGTTTAATGAAGTTGTAGCTTATAAAGCTGATGAACTGATTAATAACCGTCGCAGTGAAATAGAAATTCAGCAAACATCATTAAATGAAACTCCGGGAGGGTCAGGTAGAGTAATTTATTACAAAGTGAAATCCGGTCAAAACTTAGGAACTATTGCCGCTCGATACGGAATTTCGGTTATAAAATTAAAAAAGTGGAACAACATACATGGTTCTAATATAAGAATCGGTCAGCGTTTGAAGATTATTAAATAATTGTTCTGAAATTGATTATGGAAAAGCTTTTCTACTCTATTTCTGAAGTTGCTGCCATGTTTGGTGTAAATCAATCCAACCTCCGGTTTTGGGAAAAGGAGTTTAAGCAACTTAAACCAAAACGAAATCCGAAAGGAACCCGCTTCTATTCACCCGATGATATTCTGATAATAAAACAAATAATATATTTGGTTAGTGTGCAGAAACTAACATTAGATGGTGCAAAGCGTAAATTAAGTCAAAAGAAGGACGTTATTGCCAAGCAGCAGGAAGTTGTTGAACGCTTGAAGTTAATTAGAAAAGAATTGATAGGGATTTCAAATGCATTATTGCATTAAGGGAATATATATGGTTGAAATTAATCTATTAAATGGGTTGTATAATAATATGGTTGTAACTTTTATTTTTGATGGCAAGCATTACTAAGGAAAAGCTAATTGTTGGATATATGATTAGGCTTTATTGTCGGAACAATCATAACTGCAAGGAGTTGTGCTCTGAATGCAAAACTATTAAAATGTATGCTCTTAATAAATTATCTAAGTGCCCTTATGGAAATAATAAAACGGCTTGCAAAGAATGTAAGACACATTGTTATAAAACTGAAATGAGAGAAAAAATAAGGGAAGTAATGCGCTATTCTGGACCACGCATGATAATTTATTATCCTATGTGTTTTTTTCGGCATTTAATAAAAAAATAGCCTCTGGAAACTGAGTTTCAGAGGCTATTTTTTTGTAGTTTAATCTGATTTGATAATTATTTTAAACCTAATTTTTTCTTTACCAATGGAGTAATGTCATTTGATTTTGGTGATTGATAAACGATGCTTTGAGTACTTAAATCAAAGATATACAAATATCCATTTTCAGTAGCAACATCGCTAATTGCTTTTTTCACTTTGTCAATAACCGGCGTAAATAATTCTTGTTCTTTCTTCTGCAAGTCAGTGCTGGCAGTTTGTTTGAAAGTAGTAATTCTTTGTTCCAAATCTGAGATTTCACCTTGGCGAGCTTGTTTTATGCTTTCGGGCATTGTGGCTTGTTTATCTTGAAAATCCTTAATCTTAGCGTAGTATTCATCACTCATCTGAGCCAATTCTTTTTGCCATTGGCTTTGTAAATCTGTTATTGTTTTTTCGATAGTGGCACGTTCTGGCATCAACGACAGGATTTCTTGTGAATTAACGTGACCTAATTTTACTTCCTGAGCCATTAGACTAAATGGAAGAGCGCAAAGCAGTACTAAAGCAATTTTTTTAAACATGTTATTTTTTTTTGAGTTTTTAATTATTAGACAATGGATTGCAAAATTATAAAATTATTTTGAATAACCCAATTTTTGAAGAACTAAGTCACTTATATCTAATTTTGGTGAGGTAAATACTACACTCATCGACGAACTTTTATCAAATACGAGTTCCAACTCCCTTTCCTTGCAAATATCCTGAATTGCGCTATATACTTCATCTTGAATGGGTTTCATTAAGCTTTGACGCTTTTTGAATAATTCACCTTCAGGACCAAAATAGCTGTGCTTAAGTTCCTGAACAGCTTTTTCTTTGGCAACAATTTCATCTTCACGTTTTGTTTTCATATCTTCAGAAAGAAAAACCAATTCAGTTTGATAATCTTTATACATTTTCTGTACTTCTTGCATTTGAGCATCAATATCTGATTGCCATTTCTTTGATATTTGGTTCAATTGATCATTCGCAGTTTCGTATGATGGTATATTTTTCATAATATATTCCATATCAACCATTGCAAATTTTTGTGCGTTACCTGCAAATGCTATACCTGCTAATAAACAGAGGGAAATAAATAACTTCTTCATAAATTTTTCTTTTAATGGTTGAACTGTTATTTTTGATATATCTTCCATTACAAAATCTTTGCCAAAAATATTTTGTGAAATTTTTACTTGAGCAACAAATTAAATTTCAATAGTTTTGAGGCTTAGTCAAACGCAATTTAATTATTTTATAACTCTTGTCCTAAAACAAAGTGGAATTGGCTACCGCTCAATTTTCCTGTGTTATCTTTATCAAATCCATAACCCCAATCTATACCCATCATACCAAACATTGGTAGGAAAATACGAACTCCTATACCTGCAGTTCTTTTTAAATTAAATGGGTTATAATCTGATATTTTATTAAAACAATTACCCGCTTCTACGAATGTTAATGCATAAATTGTTGCAGATTGTTCCAGCGATAATGGGTAATGCAATTCCATAGTGAACTTATCGTATAAATAGCCCATTGGAGTGCCAAGTGTAGGATCAGTTGGTGTTAATGATCCATTGGAGTAACCGCGCATTGCTATATAATCGGTACCATAAGTTGTGTAACTCGACATACCATCTCCACCCATTACAAATGTTTCAAAAGGTGAACGTACATTTTTATTAAATTGTCCTAAGTATGAAAACATTGCTCTACTCATTAATACTAATTTATTGTCCGGAGTTAATGGAGTGTAAGTTTTTCCTGTAAATGTCCATTTATGATATTCGAGCCATTTATAACGTTCAGCGTTAGTCATAGTAGTGCTTGCATAGTTTTTACCATTTAACGATGAATATGGTGGAGTTATTTTTAATCCAAGTGAAAATGAAGAACCCGAGCGTGTATAAATAGGGTTATCAATAGAATTTCTACTTAAAGTCAAGTTTACACTGAAGTTATTATATTTACCATCGGTTAATGGTGGTAAATAATACCATTGGCTTAGCATAAATAATTGATATGATAATTCCCCTTGAAATACAAAGTAATCATCAGGCCAATTTAATCGTTTACCATAACCAATAGAAGCTCCCAAAGTCCTCATGTATTTGTTTGGGTCAATTTCAGTTTGATATAACGAACTGGAAGTACTGCTTCCGTAACCAGTATACATGGAATTGATGTAATTGGAATAATTGGCTGAATACCGATCACTTACAGTTGACTGTGTAGAGTAATAAATAGATGCTGAAAGTGAATTTGGACGTTTACCACCTAACCAAGGTTCCAAAAATGATAAACTCACCGAAGAGTAAGATTGTCCACTTGTACTTCCATTCAAGGTAAGAGTTTGACCTTCACCTTGAGGTACAATTCTGTAAGTATCTGGCTTAAATAGATTTTGAATGGCAAAGTTGCTGAATTTTAAACCAATGCTTCCTACCACTCCGGTGGAACCCCAACCTGCAGAAAAATTAATCTGATCGCTACCTTTGGTTTCAAGGTCGTAAGTTATATCAACAGTTCCATTTTCGGGATCGGGTTGAATATCTGGTTTGATTTTTTCAGGATCAAAATGACCCATTTGAGCTAATTCACGCAAAGAACGCATGATGTCCTCCTGACTGTAGAGCTGCCCCGGTTTTGTACGCAATTCCCTCCGAACAACATGATCGTAAACGCGGGTATTTCCTTGAATTCCTACTTCATTAATAGTTGCAGGTTTACCTTCGTACATTCTCATTTCAAAATCGATAGAATCATTATCAACTCTAACTTCAACAGGGTCAACGTTAAAAAATAAATAACCACGGTTTTGATAAAGCTTACTAACGGCATCGTCATCTGTTTGAAGTCTGGCCATTAAATTTTTGTGATTATATACATCACCTTTTTTGATTCCTAATACTGTGTTTAAATATTGATAGGGATAAATGGTATTACCAATCCATTTGATATTTCTGTAATAATATTTTTTGCCCTCATTTATAGTTATATAAACGTCAACACTTTTGTCATCAAACTTAACAACACTATCTGAAACAATATATGCATCACGGTACCCTATTTCATTGTATTTGTCAATTAAAGCTATCTTGTCTTTTTCATATTCCTCGCGTACAAATTTTTTAGTTCTGAAAAAGTTTCGCCAATTATTATCATTGGTTTTCTTCATTACTTTATTTATTTGAATATGTGATAAGGCTTTGTTTCCTATGTAATAGAGTTTATGAATTTTAGTTTTAAGCTTTTTATCTACATTAATATCAACAATAACATATCCGGCTTTATTCGGATCATTTCGTTGATAAACGTTCACTAATACATTTAAAAATCCTTTTTCTTCAAGATATTTTTCAATTACTTTTTTTGCCCTGTCAGAGATATTTGGAGTGATTTGGTTCCCTTTTACAAGACCTACACGCAATTCCAGTTCCTGGATTTCGTTTTTCTTTAAGCCGATATAATTTATTTCAGAAATTCTCGGTCGCTGTTTTAGAGCAATTGTTAACCAAATTTTTCCATCTTTAATTTTATCTGCCAATATCTTTACATCTGAGAAAAGTCCTTGTTTCCAGAACCTTTTTACTGCATTTGTAATTGCATCTCCGGGTACGCTAACCACATCACCAACGGCTAAACCAGAGAATCCAATAAGAACGAAATCTTCGTAATTACTTGCTCCGGTAACTTTTATTCCGGCAATTTCATATTTTGGAGCTGAATTTGAATATTCAATAACTGGTAAACTTGTAGTGTCTTTTTCAGTAGTTGTTTGTGCTACAAGTAATTGGCTAAAAATGAATAGCATTGAAAAAGAAAAAAGCGTTTTGTATTGCATAATATATTTAAAGTGTAGAGCAACTGTGGAATTGATTTTTTTACTTACCAAAGCGACGTTCTCGTTGTTGAAATTCATAAATAGCTTGATATAAATTCTCTTTTCTAAATTCCGGCCAGTGTGTTTGAGTAAAGTAAAATTCTGTATATGCAACTTGCCATAACAAAAAATTGCTTATTCGTTCTTCCCCACTTGTTCTGATCATTAAATCAGGGTCAGGAATTGATTTGGTTGTCAAATGGTTACTAATCAATTCATCACTAATATCTTCAATGGTATATTCTCCATCCTGAACCTTTTTACAAATTTGTTTTGTTGCATTTGTAATTTCCCATCTGGAAGAATAACTTAAAGCTAAAATTAATGCCAATCCGGTATTTTTTTTTGTTTGGTCAATGCAACGTTGTAATTTATCGTTTGCATTTCCAGGTAATCGGCTTAAATCACCAATTGCCATCAAACGTATATTATTTTTATGTAAAGTTGGAGTTTCCTTTTCAATGGTATCAATTAATATCTCCATCAACGCATCTACTTCAGACTGTGGTCTACTCCAATTTTCGGTAGAAAATGCATAAAGTGTTAAGTATTCAATCCCAATTTCTGCAGCTGTTTCAGTTATTTCGCGAACCGAAGTTACGCCAATCTGATGTCCGAAAACCCGATCATAGCCACGTTCAATTGCCCAACGTCCATTTCCATCCATTATAATGGCAATGTGCTTTGGCAGCCTGGATTTGTCTATTTTTTCGATATATGATGGCATAAAAAATTTCAGCTTACTAAGTTTTAAAAATTACTTTGAAAAGTTGTTATTCAAACAGTTACAAGATTTTTCCCAAAAATCAAAACTTAAGCCTACTGTTAAAGTTGAAAGTAAATCATTATTTAGCACATTTGTACCATTTAGGTTATTTGTGTTATTGTAAATCGGATTATTTTCCATATTGTCCGAAAACAATAATAATCTGTTGGTCCATTGCGCATTAAAATTCCAACGGCTCGCTAACTTAACTTTTATTCCAACGCCAAACGGAAGGCTTAGGAATCCGGGAAATTTTTGTCCGTCGTACATATCAGTCATAATTCCAACACCTGTAAATATATATGGTGAGAATTTTTTGCTAAACTGTTTATATTGATTTTCTTCTAAATCAAAGAAATTAAATTCTCCACAAAAATCGGTAGAATACAGTGAATTGTTGACTGTATTTTGTGCTGCCACCACTTTTGTACTAATAATTTCAACTTTTAATGCAAATCGAGGATCAAATTTGTAACGAAAAAATCCACCAACCGCAAGTTGCATATTTTTGAAAAGTTGACTGTTAGCATCACCTAGATAATACGATCCTCCGCCTGATACGCCTATTTCGGCTTTATATTCGTCTTGTGCTAAAGTATTTGCGGAAATTATACCCAAAACACATAGAATCAATAATCTAAGCAGTTTTATTTTCATACATTCAATTTGTATAAGTAATTAGACTTAGAACGTATATTTCGCGGTTTAATTTTATCATTTAAATTGAATTCCTGCAACAAAAGTAGTGATAATCTTTTAATGATGATAAAATGCCATCCAAGTCAAAGCTTTATTTAACATTAAATTGCAAAATTAGTGAGTTAATAGTAATTCCAGTTTCAAGAAAGTAAATAAGCTTAAAAAAACATTATATCGTGTAGTCTTTTTAGTGCTAAATTTTCTTTTCTTGTCATTTCTATTCTTTGCTCAGGCATTTTGTCATCTTGTCCGCAAAGGTGCAAAATCCCATGAATCATAATGCGTTGCAACTCAATTTCGAAGCTTACTTTAAATTCATTCGCATTGCTAGCAATGGTTTCAATACTGATAAAAATGTCACCTGAAATTATAGAGCCTTTGCTATCGTCGAATGTAATAATATCTGTGTAATAATCGTGTTCCAAATATTGCTTATTAACTTCTAAAATACGTTTGTCAGAGCAGAAAATGTAAGCTATTTCACCAATTTTTCTGTTATATTCAGCAGCCGTTTCTTTAATCCAGCTATTTATTTTATGTTTTTGTAATTTTGGAAGTGCAACATCCTCGGCTACATATAATATCATTTAATTGTGTTATTTAATATATTTAATGAAAAAATAAATATCCAAGCAAAATTGCTGCTGTAATACCGGCAAAATCAGCAATTAATCCGCAAACAACGGCGTAACGTGTGTTCTTAATTCCAACAGACCCAAAGTAAACTGCCAAAATGAAAAATGTAGTATCTGTTGAACCTTGAATGATACTCGAAAGTCTTCCCACAAAAGAGTCTGCACCGTTTAACTTCATAGCATCTGCCATCATGCCACGTGCTCCGCTTCCACTCAATGGTTTCATAAATGCTGTTGGCAAAGCGCCTACAAAATCTGTATTTAGTCCGGTAAGTCCTACTAACCATGTAATACCCTGTATGAGCATGGTCATTGCACCCGAAGCCCGAAACATACCAATGGCCACCAATATAGCAATTAAATAGGGCACTATACCTATTGCAACATGAAATCCTTCTTTCGCTCCTTCAATAAATGCTTCATAAACATTTATTTTCCGAATAAATGCTGTCACCACAAATGAGATTATGATTGAAAATAGAATAAAGTTAGCTGTTAAACTGGAGTATCGAGCTATTTCTTCTTTTGGCATTCCACTCAGAAAATAGATTATTCCACCTATAAGCGAAGTCATTCCTAATAAAGTAAGAAGAATTGTTTTATCAAAAAGGTTGATTTTCTGATAAATTGAGACGCTTATTAAGCCGGTAAGTGCTGCAAAAAAAGTGGCTAATAGAATTGGTAAGAAAACATCAGCAGGATTGACAGCTCCAAGTTGAGCTCTGAAAACCATTACACTAATAGGAATTAACGTTAATCCGGCAGTATTAAGCACCAAAAACATAATCATTGGATTGGAGGCTGTATCTTTATTTGGATTTATTTCCTGCAGTTCTTTCATTGCTTTTAAACCCATGGGCGTAGCTGCATTGTCGAGTCCTAACATATTAGCGGACAGATTCATGAATATGCTTGCAAGTGCTGGATGATTTTTTGGAATGTCTGGAAATATTTTGCTAAAAAAGGGAGCAACTAAACGTGATAAACCGTTAATTATTCCGCCTTTCTCTCCAATTTTCATAATTCCCAGCCACATTGACAAAACACCAGTTAATCCAAGTGAAATTTCAAAACCTGATTTTGCTGAACCAAATGCAGCTTGTATTATATCCGTAAATATTTGTGTATTGCCAAAGAAAATAACTTGTATACAAGCCACTATGAAGGCTATAACTAAAAATGCAATCCAAATATAGTTTAGTATCATTTGTTTTCAGTTTAGCTGTTTTTAAAGTCAAGGTTACTTCGTTATTTCGTAATGAGCGCAAAAGTACATTTTTTTTTGTTTTGCTCAACAATTAAAGTAGTGTTATTTTAAGAATGAAAGTTTCATCCGGTTTTTACTCAATTCTGAAAACTTTGAGTGAAATAACTTCTTTTAAAAGGTTAAATTGAGATAAACATCGAAAAAACATTTGATATTAATGTCATAATGCTTTAAAAATCCGTATATTTGCAGACGAAAGTATGTTATATAGCATATATAGTATCAATAGGTATATAAAATAAGGTTTATGGAATCAATTTGCAAATACAATAAGCCGGATTGCTATGGAGCAAAAGAACTTGATTTTTTGTTGGAATTAAGTTCTTTGTTAAGTAATAAAGATGTTAATTTAGATGAAGTTATTAAGAACTTAGCAGAACATCTAACTGCAGAGCGAATCATTTTGACCATTTTGAATCGCGAAAGTTTACAGATCATAATTGAAGGTTCCTATGGAATTACGGAAGATGAACGTAAAAAAGCTGTATATCAGATTGGCAAAGGAATTATTGGCAGTGTTATTAAAGATGGACTGACGGTGATGATACCCAAAATAGCTATGTCAGATGATTTTTTGAATTTAACTCATGCACCTACAGCGATTGATGGAGTTGATGTGTCATTTATTTGTACACCAATACGTTATAAAGATCAGAACATAGGTACATTAAGTTTTCATAAAGTTTACAAAGGCCCTATTTCGTTCGATTACGATGTACGCTTACTCAAGATTGTTGGTTCAATGATTGGCAGAACAATGCGTAGAAGGCAGGAATATGCCGAAGAAATGGAGCAATTACGTATCGAAAACAATAGTTTAAGAGGAGAATTGCGTAACAGGATTATGCCCGAAAAAATTAAGGGAAATTCCGGTAAAATGAATGAAGTGTTTTCACTTATTGATAGTGTGGCAACAACCGATGCTACCGTATTGATACGGGGAGAAAGCGGAGTGGGAAAGGAGTTGGTAGCAGATGCTATACATTATAACAGTTTGCGAAAAGCAAAACCATTTATAAAAGTAAATTGCGCTGCATTGCCCGAGAGCTTGATTGAAAGTGAATTATTTGGACATGAAAAAGGTTCATTTACAGGAGCTTCCACAACTCGAATAGGTAGATTTGAAGCTGCAAACGGTGGTACAATTTTTTTGGATGAATTTGGCGATATCCCGTCTTCCATTCAGGTGAAACTTTTGCGAGTTTTGCAGGAGCGTGAGATTGAACGTATTGGCAGTACTAAACCTATAAAAGTAGATGTTCGGATTTTGTGCGCAACAAACCGCAACCTGGAAGATTTAATCACCAAAGATCAGTTTAGAGAAGACTTATATTATCGAATTAATGTTTTTCCAATTTACATTCCCTCATTAAGGGAGCGAATTAACGATATACCGGTTTTGACCGATTTCTTTATCGATAAATTTAATAAACGGCATGGTAAAAATATCAAACGCATAACTGCCTCGGCAATTGACACATTGATGGTTTACCATTGGCCGGGAAACATTCGTGAACTTGAAAATTGTATTGAAAGAGCATGCATTCTGTGTACAGATCAGGTTATTCGTGCTCATAATCTTCCGGCTTCATTGCAAACTGCATCAACTTCAAAGACCATGCAAAGCGGAACATTAGATATTATTTTAGACAAAATGGAAAAACAAATTATTATGGATGCACTTATTTCGAGTAAAGGAAACAGTGCAAAAGCCGCCGAGCATTTGGGAATTACTGAGCGAATGATGGGAATCAGAATTAAAAAATATGAAATTGATCCGAAAAGATTTAAAGTATAAGACACTTAACTCCTAAAGGGGAAGAAGAGATATTACAACCGATTACTGAAATTTGAATTATGAGTAATATGAAAATTATAGCTGCCGAAAGTAAATTCAGTTCCCCTTCAGGGGTTGAGAGTATAACATTTGAATTTTGTGATTTTGAAAATCCTGCTCATTTAACTGCATTAGCAGATTTGTTGAATATGTATATGGCTGACCCAATGGGTGATGCTGCACCGTTAAATAAGTTACAGCAATTGCGGCTTGTAGATGGATTAGCCAATCACCCAGCAGCTTTTGTGCTTTTTGTGCTTTATAGAGCTGAAATTGTAGGGATGGCAACTTGCTTTATTAATTTTTCTACTTTTAATGTGAAATCATATCTTAATATTCATGACTTCTTTGTTCATCCAACTTTTAGAGGTAAAGGATTGGCAACTAATTTAATGCAAGAATTGATTTCTATTTCAACATCGCGCGATTATTGCAAAATAACACTTGAAGTGCGTGAAGATAACGTTGCAGCACAAGGTTTATATCTTAGTTTTGGTTTTGAAGAATGTAAGCCATCTATGTTGTTTTGGACAAAAAAATTATAAATTAATCAGTTGAAATTATGAAAATAGCTATTCCTGTTATAGATAATAAGTTGCAGAAAGACCGCATTGCTGGAGGTTTTAGTGTAATTGGCTATTTGTGTATTTATGATACAGACAAGCAAGAAGCACTTTGGATGAAAACTATTGATTTGGCTTCTAACATGGGCGATTTACTTCCTGCTCTTGAACGTGAGAATATTTCAAATATTATTACAAGACAAATACAGCCAATGGCTCTAAAAGTGCTTGCAAATAGAGGCTTTAATGTATTTAAATCTAAAGGTGATATGTTAGATGTCAATATTCATTTTTTTTCTAAAAACGAACTAATACCATTTGATATGGATGCTGCCATGGAATTTGCTTCGGTTTGTGGTGGAGAATGCAATGTGTGTAAAACGGATTGCGAAGAGGAAAAGAAGAGTTGAAAAAAATAGAAAATATAAATCATGAGCTTACAAAACGCAATAGATTTTATTTCAAAGGTAGATTCCGACAGTGACTTCCGGAAATCATGCTACGCGAATAAATCGCAAGTTGAATTATTAGAAAACATGGCAAAGCAAAAAATGGGTTTTACGCCGGATGAAATTGCCGATGCATTTAATGTATTGGAACTTAAATGCCAAACGTACGAACAAGCCGGAAGAGTAAAAGAAGTAAAAGCATGGTTTACTTTATTTAGATAATAGGGTAGTTTATACTTCTTCAAAATGTATATCAATTTCGTCGCAATCTTCTTTTTGAGATATTTCGAATTTACCTTTATACTCTAATTCCAACCCATTGAGTGTTGCAGTTTTAGTTAGTGATTTAAATATGTTTATTCGGTCATTTTCAATGCAATCCTTATTAAACCAACAAGCAAAGCTTTGACTCGATTCCCCGATAAACTGAAGTATAAAAAGTCCGTGTTCTGAAAAAACCAGATCTTCATAAGCATAAGCAATATCTAAATCACAACCATCTTTAATTAGAAAGCGAACAATTTCTAAATCGTAAAATGGAACTTTGGTTACTTTTAGTTGTTTCATTGCTTTTATTTTATTTGCATTCATGAGTCTTTATATTTCTGCTATCCGTTTTTCTACCAACATTTTTATTTCGTTTATTCCTGTTGCCATTGCTTCCAGCTCTTCAAAAGAAGGAGTTCTGTATCCAAATCCTTCGAGCGAACAGATTGCTTCAAATTTTCCGGCTAAAATTGCCGTTTGTTTCATTGAATCCGTCAATTCCGAATCAAATGTTAAAGCTTCATTATACAGAGCAATGGGCATATGGTGCGATGCATTCCAATCGTACCGGGCAAGAAGAGCCACAAAGTATTTTTCGATACTTATTACAGCAAAATTATATCGTAAATCATTATCGAAACGTGAGTTCTCATTGTCCAGACTCTTCCGTAAGGTGGAATAAAAACCATTGGCATAATGCAAACTGCTTACTGCTTGTTTGCGCATGTCTTCATCGGGGATAAATTTTTCTGTTGCCATAATTTTTAATTTATTACTATTTGTTTATTTTCTATTTACAATAAAGCCGTTGATGAATCAATTAAATTGGAATTGATTTTTTCGGATAAAAACTTCTACGTACAAATCCAGCAATTCATCTTTTGTTATTGTACGCTTTAATGCATCGGCACATTCTTTTACTTTTTGTAGCAGCAAAGTGCAGCCTTCATCCGTAAAAGGTAAATTTGCTTCTGTCAGATAATATACAATGGTTGCTTTGCCACTATGTTTGCCAATCAAGAATCTCTGCTCGGTTTTCCCTATTTTCTCGGCCGAAATAAGTTGATAGGTACTCCGGTTTTTGGACAACAGGTTTGTATGAATACCACTTTCGTGTGTCAGCACCATGCTTCCGGTAATTGGTTTGCTTTCGCTGAGTGCGCGATTTGATACCTGTGCAACATACGCACTTAGTTCCGAAAAACTCTCGGTACGCAGCGTGCTTTTGATACCCGCGCTAAGTTCTAAAGCCATTGCTACTTCTTCCATCGCAGCATTTCCTGCCCGTTCGCCCAAACCGTTTATGGTAGTGCTGAGGCAATTTGCTCCGGCCATATAAGCGGCCAATGTATTTGCTGTTGCCATTCCCAAATCATTGTGTGCATGAATTTCTATTGGAATATATTTTTCTACACTTCGAATGGACGAAACCATTTCAAAGGTTGTGATTGGATTTAATAAACCAACCGTATCGGCTAGCCGGACACGTGAAGCACCAAAAGCACTGGCTGCAGAAACAAATTCTTTCAAGAATTTAATTTCAGCTCGCGAAGCATCCTGAGCTCCGATGGTTACATAGTCGAACATGGGGTAAGCAAATTCTATGAGTTCTTCCAATTGTTGAAAAACCCAGTTTGGATCTTTGCCCATTGCTTTCATTAATATTGGTGAAACAGGGAATGAAATATGTACACCGTTTGTTCCAGCCGACTTGGCTGCAAGGATATCATTTTTAGTTGCACGACACCATGAAAGCGTTTTAAAGCTGAAATGCATTTCGCAAATTGTGCGAATGTCATGAACTTCTGTTTCACCCATGGCCGGTGTACCGATTTCAATTTCGGGAACGCCAGCACTTTCTAATAATTCCGCAATGTGAATCTTCTCAGTCAGAGAAAATACAACTCCCGGTGATTGCTCACCATCGCGTAATGTAGTGTCAATAAAGTATGGGTAAAGAGAACCCCCATTCCCTAAGGGGGAATCTACCCCTAGCCCCTGAAGGGGAACAAAGTTACTTTCGTCTGATGTATTCCTTCTATTGTTCATAATTCAAATTTTCAATAATCAGTTGTAATATTTTTTTGTTCCCCTTTAGGGGTTAGGGGTTGTTTTTATTAGTCCGCAATGGAATATTTCTCGCAAAGTTCACCGTCTTCCAATGAATCCAAGATTTCATCGATGACTGCTTCCGATTCTACCCCACCATACCAAAAATTATTTGGATGAATGACCATTACCGGACCTTGTGAACATACGTTCAGGCAAGCGGTGGTGCTGACTGCCACGTCCAAGCCGCGGTCTGAAGCTTCTTCTGAAATATACTGAAGCAATGAACTTGCCCCTTTTTTGTTACATGCTCCTTGAGCATCTCCTGCAACACGAAACGAGTTGCATACTAAAATGTGATAATCTGGCTTTTTCATACGAGTAATTTTAATAACGACCCTAGCCCCTAAAGTGGAACTAAGTCACTTCGTCTCTGTTTTTATAATTGTGTGGTAAATATTGTCTTTAAGCCCCTTTAGGGGTTTGGGGTTATTACCCGCATCCTTTTGCTTCACCTTTGCAGCTTGTACCACATTTGAATGCATCGGGTTTGGCAATAGAGCGAATCACTTTGTTATTGTAAATGCCTTCTAATCCTTCGTCGATAAGTCCGGTCATTTCTACCACATGTATTCCACAACCTTTAAGCATTGCTTTGGGGTTTTCGCCTACGCCGCTAACCAAAATTGCTCGACAATCTTTTAAGTCACGGGCCATATTCAACCAGCGTTCATCGCCTTTTCCTTTAGGTGGCATATCACGAACTTCTACGTTTTTGAATCCATTTTTCGTTTGTTCGAAAATATATACGTTACGTGCTTCGCCCAGGTGTAGGTTCACTAACAACCCTTCGTTGGTAGCAACTGCTACATAAGGGCGGCTGGTGGTGTCCATTTCTTCGGCACGCGATGAATATTCTTTAAGCAAAGCATGGGTTTCGCTTAAATCCTGTCCCAATAATCCTGCTGCATCGGCACGACAGCGGGCGCAATGGCTCATTATCTTCAAATGATCCGAACACAATGTGCGGGTTTTGAAAATCATTTTTGTATCCGGCTTTTCCACCGATTCAAACGGAGTTTCAGCAGTAGGTATCAATGGAATACAGTTGATCACATCAGCTCCGAGTTCGGCGCATACTCGTGCCACTTCAGGGATATGATTCTCGTTGATTCCCGGGATGATAATGGAATTGATCTTTACAGTAATTCCGCAAGCTTTCAATTTAGGAATGCAGGCCAGTTGGCGTTCCAACAGGATAGCTGCACCTTCTTCGCCACGATACACCTTTTTGTTATAGCGAACCCATTTATATATTTGGGCTGTTATTTTTGGGTCAATGGCATTGATAGTGATGGTTACGTGAGTAACGTTCATCTTGGCAATTTCATCAATATATGGTTCTAAATTCAATCCGTTGGTGGAAAGACAGAAGATTTTATCGGGAAACTCAGCACTTACACGACGCATAGTTTCAAGGGTTTCTTCGGGGTTTGCAAATGGATCACCGGGACCCGCGATGCCAATTACTGCCAGATTTTCAATACGACCGTCCAAGTCTTTCAAATAATCAACTGCCTGGAATGGTGCTAACACAGATGAAGTTACACCCGGACGACTTTCGTTGACGCAGTCGTATTTGCGATTACAATAATTACACTGTATGTTGCATTTTGGAGCTACTGGCAGGTGAACACGTGCATTGGTATGCTTTGCTTCTTCGTTGAAACAAGGATGTGCTTGTAGACCCCTAACCCCTAAAGGGGAATTGGAGTTACTTGTGTCTCCTGTATTTTTTAAATTACTCATAATCTACTCGTTTAATAATCGTTAGTAATATTTCTTGTTCCCCTTTAGGGGTTAGGGGTAGGTCTTCTGTTATAAATATTTATATCCAATCGGTGAATTTTCTTGTTTGTAATCTATCAATGCATTCACTACAAGGTCAAAAAGTTCCTGAGTACCACGGTATCCAATGTGATGTATGCGTGTTGCACCGAAGCGATCGTGAATAGGAAAACCTACCCGTACCAACGGTATTTTGAGTTCGCGGGCAATGTAATAGCCTTTGCTGTTTCCCAATAAAAAGTCCGGTTTAAACTCATCAGCCTTTTCGCGTAATGTTTCAAAGTCGGCACCTTTAATCCAGAAGGCTTCTATTCCAATTTCTTTCAACCAATCGGCCATGGCAGTTACAAAATCTTCTTCACCGTAAATCAATGCTTTTTTTCCAAATACATATTTATGAGCATCTACATATGCATCTACTAAGCGTCCACGTTCTTTCCGGTGCTTTTCGGGCATTGGTTTTCCACTTATTTCTTCCAACGTTTTAATAAATTTATCGGAAGTTTCTATACCTATTGGTAACTGCATTTGGTGGTTTCTAATGTAATATGTCGATTGGAGCCATTCGCCTGCAGTTTGCAGTGAGCCGCTATCTTTTGTACGGTTTACCGTTTTGTTGAACGAAGTTCCAAATTCAATGGTTGCTTTAGAATCACCAATATGTTCTATGTCAATCATTGGTGTTCCGCCGGTTGGTATCAACTGATATTCCGCCGTGTATTCGTTGTCGAGTGTTTCACTGAAATCGGGGAAAAGCACGTACTTCATACCAAAGTCTTCCAGCAATTCTTTCAGATAGCGAATGTCGGCAGGAGAAACCATACCCGGAAAGATGTTTAGTGTCTCAACGGTTTTTTTATGTTTTGCAATAGCTTTCACGGCAGCCAGGACAGTGTTATGGAAACCTTCGGCGTGGCTGCCGCTATAGCTGGGGGTTGAAGTGTGGATGAAAGTAGGTATGACACTTCCATCGGCTTCATGAGATTCTTTATAATGTCGTATATGTCCCGGAATATCTTCACCAATCGTTTCCGATAAGCATGTTGAAGCTATACCAATGACATTTGGTTTGTATTGTTTTACTATATTTTCAATTCCGGTGATGAAATTTTTGCTTCCGCCAAAAACTGTCGACTCTTCGCTGAAATTACTCGAAGCAATATCAACCGGTTCTTTGTAATGACTAATCATGTATCGGCGAATGTAGGTGGCACAACCCTGACTTCCATGAATTAATGGCACGCAACCCTCGATTCCCTTGAACACCATCGATGCACCTAATGGAGCACACAGTTTGCAGGAGTTGCGGGTGGATGTATATGTTTTTGCTTCGATCATGATGATTGTTTTTTTCTACTGCCCCAAACCCCTAAAGGGGCTTAAAGACCAAGTTTGTTTTATTCAATACAATTTTCTTTTAGAAACTGCGTCTTAAAGTCCCCTTTATGGGATTTAGGAGCGGTTTCTCTAATTATTAGGCGCATGCTTTTTTAGTTATTAGGCGCATGCAATGCGCCTCTACTTTGTAAACTTCCACACCGGGCTCATGGCTGTTGCATAAATTTCTTTGGCAAAGTTCAACATGCCTTCGTAACCTGCCAATGGTTCTTTGCGTTCGTGATTGTGGTCGCAGAATCCGAGTCCTATTTTATGAGCAATGGGGCGCTCTTTTACACCCCCGATAAAAATGTCAGCTTGCTTTTCTTTCACGAAATGCGAAAGCTCCACAGGGTTCGAGTCATCAACAATGATGGTGCCTTCGTCGCAAAGCTGTTTTATCAATTCATAATCTTCGGTTGTGCCAGTTTGCGAACCCACAATCACCGATTGAACGCCAATCAATCGTAATGCTTTTACCAATGATATGGCTTTAAATGCCCCGCCTACATAAATGGCGGCTTTTTTCCCTGTTAACCGTTCCTTATACCAGGCCAGTTGCGGAATAAGTCTTGTAAATTCTTCTTTTACCAACTCACGGGCTTTGTCCATCATATCATCGTCCTTGAAAAAGCGGGCTACATCGTACAGCGCATCACTCATATCTTCAATTCCAAAATACGAAACCCGCATCGAAGGAATTCCATATTCGTCTTTCATCATCTTAGCCAGATAGTTCATTGAGCCCGAACATTGAACCACGTTTAGCGCGGCATTATGTGCATTGCAAATATCATCTACGCGGCCATCGCCTGTAATGGTGGCATTGACATGAACGCCCATTTTTTTGTAGTATTCCAATAGTATCCAAAGTTCACCGGCAAGGTTGAAATCGCCCAGAATGTTGATACTTTTAGCAGGTGTGAAAGGTTTGCTTTTTGTTCCGACCAGGGTAAAGATGGCTTCACAAGCCACTTTGTATCCGTCTTTTTTGGAACCCTGAAATCCGGGTGCCTGAACAGGGATGATGGGGATGCCTTTTTCTTTTTCTACCGTACGGCAAATTTGTTCTACATCGTCGCCAATAACACCAACAATACAGGTAGTATAAATAAAGGCAGCTTTAGGATTATGCAGCTCGATAAGTTCAATAATGGATGCGTAGAGTTTCTTTTCTCCGCCAAAAATTACATCCCGTTCCTGCAAATCTGTACTATAACTCAACCGGTGCAATTCGGGTCCCGACGAGAGTGAACCTCGTATGTCCCAGGTATAGGCAGCACAACCTATCGGTCCATGAATAATATGAAGAGCATCCACTATGGGGTAAAGCACCACCCGCGATCCGCAAAAGACACAAGCTCGTTGGCTAACACTTCCAGCCAGGCTTGCTTTGTTGCAATCAATCGTGCGCTCATTGGCGCCGGCTATCGATACTTGCTTTTGTCTATCATCTAATAATATACCCCTAGCCCCTAAAGGGGAACTGAAGTTACTTCCGTCTGTTCTGTTTTTTATATTACTCATAATTCAATTTTTCAATAATTGGTTGTAATATCTCTTTTCCCCTTTAGGGGTTAGGGGTTGTCTTTCCCCTTTATTCATTTATCGTGCCATTAACAAATTAGTTGCAATTTTCAGCGTTGATAGTGCTATGTAATCTACTTGTAATGAATGTTGTGTGTTTTTATTTTTTATGATATAGCGTAGGAGGGACGTGAGTTTTTGCTGTTGTATGACTTGTCGAAATCATACATTTAGGTAGGTAATTATACTTAAAATGTAGGAAGAAGTAAGGCTGGAATTTAAGGGCGTTTTATATTATACGATACTATCATCGGTATTATACGATACATCCATCAGTACTATACTGTACTGCCATCATTATTATACGCCACTTTAATATGTCTTATACGGTAGGTTTGATGCCTTGTCTTGAAGTATCATCAATTATAAATCTATCAAAAAAGCTACGGCTTCACTTGTGGTGAAGCCGTAGCCGGACTTTTTTCAGTAATAAAAGATAGGACAAATTTAGATATATGATGAAAAATAATAGTCGCTCCGACTGGTGTCATGCGTCTTATCGACTGGCGTCATGTGTCGTTTGGACTAATAGAATTAAATTACTTTTTTACAGGTGCTTTTTATCGTTTGATATTATCTATAAAAACCTTGTTGTATAAACCAGTAGAACATATTCACAATATAAATGAAAACCCAAGGACGTTTTATTACTGAGAAAAGTTAACTAACAACTATGTTCAACGTCCCCGGGTTTTTGAATTACAATTGGAATTCGACTTTTTCTTCCAAACAAGTGCGATCGTAATGGTCAAGGAATGCATCCATGATTTGTTTTACCAAATTGGCTCCACCTTCGTAACCTGTTTTAGCAAAGTAATTGTGTCCGGGACGGTCGGCAATGGGGAACCCGAAGCGAACAAAAGGCGTGTTTTCGTCGCGTGCAATGTATTTACCGTATGTATTTCCGATTAATAAATCTACCCCTTCTTGTTTGATCCATTGGTGCATGCGGAACATATCGGCCAATTCACCGCTCTTGAATTTTGCTTCAGGTATATCTTTCAGTAACTCCGGCATTTTAGCATCGAAATACTTACTTGGAGTCCCTGTAACAACATACACCGGTTTCATATCCATGCTTACTAAAAACTCTACCAAAGGAATCAGTGTGTCAGGATCGCCCCACAGTGCAACACGTTTTCCGTACAGGTATTTCGAACTATCTGAAATCAGGTCGATCAAGCGGCCACGTTCATCACTCAGGCTTTGAGGAATCGGCACATTGGCATGGCGGCTCAACGACATCAGAAAGCGGTCGGTAGCTTTAAAACCAATCGGGATATCCAACATCTCGAATTTTACTTTACATTTATTGTCGAGTTTAATACAAGCATCTTCGGTGCACGATTGTCCAAGACCTAATGTAAATTTGCTGTCGCCGGTCAGTTTCATGTCTTCGATGGTTGTTCCACCTGTTGGATACATTTTGTAATGTCCATCCAATGGAGCATCCAGCACGTCGGTCATATCCGGAAACATAATTGTACGGGCTTCCATAACCGTTGTCAATCGTTTGATTTCACGCATATCCGATGGTTCCATCCATCCGGCAGCTATATTGATAACGTTACGTTTCTTTGGTGTTGCCGTTGAGAAAAATTTCACAAAAGCAGCAACCTGATTGGAGTATCCGGTTACGTGAGTTCCAACATAACTTGGCGTATTGCAATGAATCACATATTTCCCTTCGGGAATGAGTTTATCCTCGTTGGCTTTTGATACGATTTGAACAAGGTCATCACCAATCGTTTCCGACAAACAAGTAGTGTGTACGGCAATAACTTCGGGTTTATACACCGTGAACATGGTGTCGATAGCCTGAACTAAGTTAGCCGACCCGCCAAATACGGATGAACCTTCGGAGAATGAGCTTGTTCCGGCCATGATTGGTTCGCGAAAGTGGCGCGACAAAGCACTTCGGTGATAAGAGCAACACCCTTGTGAACCGTGGCTATGTGGCAGGCATCCGTGGATACCCAATGCTGCAAACATTGCGCCTACAGGTTGGCAGGTTTTGGCCGGGTTAATGGTCAGTGCCTTCCTGTCTATTTCTAATGCAGTGGTATGTCTAAGTAACATAATGTTTTTATTTTTTTATGAACCACCCCTAACCCCTAAAGGGGAACTGAGTTACTTTGGCTCTTTAGTTTATAAATATCATTCTTATTGTGATAAATTATCAAATAATACGTGTCTTCAAGCCCCTAGGGGTTTGGGGGCACTTAAAGTCCCCTTTAGGGGATTTAGGGGTCTAATTAAATACGTATTCCGCAGTTACAAATGCTTCGTTTTCCCAGGGAGCTTTCATTTGTTTGAAAATGGTGCTGCAAGCAATCATTTCTATGTCCTTGTAAAAGTTGATAGCTCCTTTGAAACCTGCATATGGTCCGCCGTTATCGTAGTTGTGTAGCTGTTTCATTGGGATTCCCATTTTTTGAACTACATACTTTTCTTTAATACCGGCACAGAATACATCAGGTTTGTAAAGTTCGATGAGCTTTTCCATTTCGAAATGACTCAAATCGTCGATAACCAATGTGCCTTTTTTCATGTCGGTCATCATTCCTTTGTACTCGTTGAATTCAATATCAAATGCTTCCTTCAGTTGGGCCAGCTCTTCTTCGCTTTTGCGTGGATTGAAACGTGTTGGGTCTGGTACAACCGTTATTTCCTCAATGTTACGACTGTCGGCATCAATCTGAATAGTTGGCATTACGCGGCGACCTTCATAGTCGTCCCTGTGTCCGAATTCGTACCCTGCTACAAGTGTTTCCATACCAAGTTCCGTAAATAATTCCTGATAGTGGTGGGCACGTGAACCACCTACGAACATCATGGCAGTTTTGCCTTCTGTCTTAGCTTTTGCTTTTGCAATAGCTGTTTTTACAGTTTCCATTTCTTCGGCAATGACTACTTCAATACGATCTATCAATTCCTGGTCGCCAAAGTATTGACCCACTTTGCGCAATGTTTTTGCGGTTGCGTCAGCACCGATAAAGTTTGCTTTTGCCCATGGAATACCGAATGATGTTTCCAACATCTCGGCAACGTAATTGATGGAGCGGTGGCACATTACCAAACTGAAATCGGCTGTGTGTGCTGTTTCAAATTGCTCCAGGGTAGAGTTGCCCGACATAGTGGCAATAATATCAACCCCTATTCTTTCGAATAAATCTTCGATAACAAAAGCATCACCACCAATATTGTATTCACCCAGTACGTTTACTGCATATTTATGTTTGCGTGTAGGATTATCATTATTCCCAATTAAGTTTTTGTATAACCCGTTGTTGGCAATGTGGTGACCGGCCGACTGTGATACTCCACGGTACCCTTCGCATGAGAAACCAAAAATGTTTACTTCGGGAAACTCTTCTTTCATTTGGCGTGCTACACGGTGAACATCATCACCGATCAATCCAACCGGACAAGTAGAGAAAATAGCTATCCCTTTTGGGTGGAACAATTCGTGCGCTTCGCGAATAGCCTGTTTCAACTTTTCCTCGCCACCGAATACGATATTCGAATCCTGCATGTCGGTAGAGAAGGCATACGGAATATAGTTTTCCATTTCGGGTTTGTCGGCACGGGTTTGGTTACGGCGTGTTAACCACGAGTAATATCCACAACCGATTGGTCCGTGCGTAATGTTTACAATATCCCTTGTAGGACCGAGAACCACACCCTTACATCCTGCATATGTACAACCACGTTGGGTGATAATACCCGGAATGGTGCGTACGTTTGCCTGTATTTTAGGAATTGAATCCGGATCATTTATGACAATTGATTTTGCTCTTTTCTTCCCTACTTTCGAAGGGTAGGCAGCTACAACCTCGTCAGTGAAGTTTGTCAAATCCAATTCTTTTTTAATTTTCTTTTCCATTGTTTTTTTCCTCCTGATTAGTCTAGAGTGATATCGCCTTTTTCTCCTGTTCTTACCCGAATAGAATCAATTGTGTCAATCACAAAAATTTTTCCATCTCCACTTTTACCTGTTTGATTCGCTTTAATCAATGTTTCAACTGCAAGATCTTTTTTCTCGTCGGTTACAACCAGTGTTATCATGCGTTTTGATTTTAAGCGAGGCATCTCTACAATGAGCTCCTGTTGGTCAGGATCTAAATTGGCGGCTTTTTCAAATCCACCTTTTCCCATTCCCCTGCCCAATACGGGCATGGCAGTGAACGATGGCAGTCCAACATCCGAAAGTGCCAGTTTGGTCTCGCTCATTTTTGAGATTCGTATCATTGCTAATATTAATTTCATATAAATTCTTTTTTAATGATGACTCCTGGTCCTTTAAGGGGAGACCCCCAGCCCCTAAAGGGGTGCAAGACCAAGTTTTTTTTATATACTACCCTGTCCCCATTTCAGAAACTAAGTCTTATCCCCCTTTATAGGGGTTAGGGGTCCTTTTTTATTTCCCCTTTAGGGGTTAGAGTACTTTCAAACTTCTTTTCTACCACTGGAAATGGTGTAGCTTTCGTCTACTTGGGTAACAAATATTTTACCATCACCAAACTGGCCTTGTTCTCCAGTACGAGCTGATTCCATAATAGTTTCGATCACAAAATCTTTATCTTTTGCAGGAATGGTTATCATCAGCAAATCTTTTGGTAGCTCATCGTATGTTACATTTCCTACTTTGATACCACGTTGTTTACCACGACCAAAAACGGCTAATTTAGTTACTGCCGGAAAGCCTGCGTCAAATAACGCTTTCATAACAACAGCTGATTTCTCAGGACGAACAATTGCTCTTAATAAATACATATAATAAATGTTTTAATACCTACCCCCAACCCCTAAAGGGGAGTAAGAAGGCTATGTTTATAATTAATTTTCTACTTCCTAACCAATTAACCAGTTAACCGATTAACCGGTTAACCAATAAACTAGTTCATAATTCCAAATCCAACTAATAACTCTTCTAAAGCTGACATTTCCAATGGTTGTGGAATAACGAACATTTGGTTGTCGTTGATTTTCTTAGCTAAAGAGCGATATTCGTTTGCTTGTGCGTGTTCAGGTGCATGGTCGATAACTGTTTTCCGGTTGATCTCTGCATGTTGAACCATGTTTTCGCGTGGTACGAAGTGAATCATTTGAGTTCCCAATTGTCGTGCAAATTCTTCAATCATGTTAGCTTCGTTGTCTACTTTGCGTGAGTTACAAATCAAACCACCTAAGCGAACTGTTCCAACTTTACCAAATTTGGAAATTGATTTACAAATGTTGTTGGCAGCATACATGGCCATCATTTCGCCCGATACAACGATATATACTTCTTCGGCTTTTCCATCGCGGATTGGCATGGCAAATCCACCGCAAACAACGTCACCCAATACATCGTAAAATACGTAATCCAATGCTTTGTCTTCATCGTAAGCTCCAAGTTGCTCAAGCAAGTTGATAGAAGTAATAATACCACGACCGGCACATCCAACACCCGGTTCAGGACCACCTGATTCTACACAGCTGGTGTTGCTAAAACCTGTTTTCATTACATCGTCCAAATCGATATCTTCACCTTCGTCGCGCAAGGTATCTAATACTGTTTTTTGAGCTAACCCGTGCAGAAGCAAACGTGTTGAGTCTGCTTTAGGGTCGCAACCCACTACCATTACCTTTTTTCCCATTTCAGCCAATCCGGCTACCGTGTTTTGAGTGGTTGTGCTTTTGCCGATACCACCTTTTCCGTAAATTGCAATCTTTCTCATCTTTTTTATATTTAAAATGAATAACCTGTTTATGGCTTAACTTTTAAACCTGCAACCTGTTATTCATTTATCGTGCCATTAACATTTCGTGCTCGTTTTTGATCCTGTTTATGGACTTGTAATGTTCTGATTACAAATGGAATAAAAAAATATTTTATGATGTATAAAAAAGGTACAGTAGGGCATTTTCAATAGTTGGAAAAGTAACGAATCCTACATTCATGTAGGGAATTATACTTAAAAAGTAGGAAAAAAATGTTATTTAAACCGCTCATCGGAGCGTAGTTTTTCCAAGGGGAGATTCTTATTTTTTTCAAGCCAACCGATTTTTACGTTTTCTCGATTATCATATCGTGGATAGAACGGTTTTATATCAATCAGCGGAGTTCCATCGAGCATATCTACTTGTTCTATTTGTACAACATTTCCTTCAATACCAATTAGTTTTACAGTAGAAATACCAATGGCATTGGGTCTTTTCGGGGCTTTAGTTGCAAAAATACCATGCGTCTCGATATCCATAAATGGAACTACAGTAAGTTCATAACCAGTTATTTTGTGAAAATGATAAATCAGCGTTATGTGTGAGAATCCCTCCAGGTCTTTTAATCCGGCTGCAAATTCCGGTAACAGTTCGATATAACCTTTTACGCCGTCGGCAGCAATAGGTTGAATTGGCATATTTTTTACATCGGTGTGTGGTGTATGTATTATTCCAATTGGTTTAATGATGATATCTTCCATTTGCTTTTATTTTTAAAATGAATAATATAGCGACAAAAAAACGCCCATTGACTTCATCTTTTGTGTATTGTTTAATTTATTTACCTATCATAACTTCAGTTGATTTCACGATAGCATAAACCACGTCTCCAACTTTAAGCTTTAAATCGGTCACACTTTCAATAGTTATTACTGAACTGATTACATTTCCATTGCCAATGTTGATTTTTACTTTAGCCATTACACTACCCAATGTAATTTCTTCAATGGTTCCCTTGATTTTGTTTCTTGCACTGATTTCCATAATTTACTGATTTTTAAATAATTTATAATTGATAGTTGTGTCTATATCATTATTTGTTGACTTAAATTTATATTGTACTCTCAAAAATCTATTTTAAATAAAGGTAAGGAGTTTTATCCTGACTAAACACATCTACTGGTTTGCCTTGATTTATTACATTTCCGTTTTTAAGTATTACTACCGAAGTTGCCAAATGAAATACTTCCTGCAAATCATGTGTGACCATTAAAGTAATAGTGTTTAATAGTTCGTGTGCTTTCCGGATTTCATGTTGTAATGCCAGCCGCATGTCAAAATCAAGAGCCGAAAGCGGTTCGTCAAGTAACAATACATTAGGTTTGGCAGCTAATGCCCGGGCCAATGCCACACGTTGTTTCTGACCGCCCGAAAGTTTTGCGGGATGTTGGTTTTTCAATGCTTCTAAATCAAAAAGTTTTATCAATTGATCGACTTCATTTTTATCTTTTGTTTTTTGTGCAAAGCGGATATTATGTTCTACTGTCATGTTTGGAAAAAGCGCATAATCCTGAAACATATAACCCACGTTCCGCTGTTGTGGCGGAATATTTATTTTTTTTTCAGAATCGAACCAAACCATACCATTAAACACAATTAGTCCTTTGTCAGGTTTTGTAAGTCCGGCAAGTATACGCAACAACGTGGTTTTACCGGCACCTGAATGTCCAAACAGACAAAGTAATTCATTGTCGTTAATTTCGGTGCAGACTTCTAAATTTGTCGTGCCTTCAGAGGTTAGCATGGCTTTTGTTATTGTAATACATAAAGAACCCCCAACCCCTAAAGGGGAGTCGAAGTTAGTTTTGTCTCTTAAATTTTCTATATTCATATTTCTATTGAACTAATGTAATCTCTTCCTCCTCTTTAGGGAACGGGGGTCGTTTTATAAGTTTATTGGGTTTCTTTTATTAATACTATAAACCAATGTAAGTATTACCAATGATATAATAAATAACACGACTGAATACTGATTGGCAGTGTGATAATTCAGTGCCTGAACCTCATCGAATATGGCAATGGAAGCCACACGTGTTTCGCCCGGCATGTTACCACCAACCATAATCACCACGCCAAATTCGCCGATACAATGTGCAAAAGTCATGGCGGCAGCTGTAATGATTGATGGAATCATATTTGGAATTAAGACACGAATAAAAGTTGTGAATTCGGATTTCCCAAGCGTATACGAAGTTTCACGAAGACTTTTCGGAATACTGGTCAGTCCGTTTTGTAAAGGCTGAATCATGAACGGCAGACTAAAAAGTACACTGGCAATTAGCACACCCTCGAAACTAAATGCCAACCGAGTGTTGAAATGGTCTGATAAGAACCTGCCAAATGCATTTTGTGGGCTGTAAGCTACTAACATGTAGAAACCTAATACTGTTGGAGGTAAAACCATTGGCATACTAATCAACGCTTCCACGACCGGTTTTACCCAAAACCGTTTATACGCCAGCAAATAGGCCAATGGAAACCCAACGACAAACAGTATTGCCGTAGTCCAACCGGCCAATTTGCCGGTAAGTAAAAGTGTATTTATAAAGTCCTGATCCATCATCTTACTTCGGTTTCGCGATTTCTAAATCGCGATTATTACTATTTATTTAATCCGATTTTTCCAAAGTCCTAAACTTTGGAAAAGTTACCGACTTCCAACTAATCCATATCCCCATTTCTCCCAAATCCCTTTTGTTGCAGGCGAGAGTACAAACTTTTTGAATTTTGATGCTTCAGTATTTAAAACAGGTGTTTTGATAAGGATACAAGCCTGTTCTATTGGTTTATACATTTTTTGTGGAATAATGTAATAACTTCCTTTCCCGGCCATTTCGGGAGCCAAAGCCAGCGAAAGGGCGATAAAACCAATCTCGGCATTTCCGGTAAAAGCAAATTGTGCTGTTTGTGAGATATCGTTGCCAAAAACAATTTTCGATTTTAATCCATCATATAGTTTCTGGCTTTTCAGCAACTCTAAAGCCCGTTCGCCATAAGGTGCGGTTTCGGGATTGGCAATGGCTATTTTTCTTATTGATGGACTTTTTAGAACTTCCAATCCTTTATTATTGAGTTCTAAAGTGCTGCTGTACATAACTAATTTTCCAAAAGCGTAGGTTGTCATAGATCCGGTGGTAAGCCCTTTTTCTTTCAACTTCAACGGAAACTCATTGTCGGCAGCCATAAAAAAATCGAAGGCTGCACCATTTTGAATTTGTTGAATCAACATTCCTGAACTTCCAAAAGTCAGATTGACTTTCGCTTTAGGATTTTGCTTTACATAAACTGTTTTAATTTCTTCCAACACATAACGTAAGTTGGCTGCTGCGGCTACATTTACTTTTTGAGCCGACATGGATATTGTACTGAGCAATATCGTTAATGAGATGATTATTCGTTTCATAATTTGAATTTTTATGACCCCAAACCCCTATAGGGGCTTAAAGACCAAATTTATTTTTTAAAGTTTTATCAAAGTGTATATATCTTATTCTCCTTTAAGGGGGAGGGCTTATAGAAACTTTGGTTTGATAGAGAACATTACATACGCCCATTGAGGAGTTCGGATGGCTGGTATTGTTGCAGAAGTTATTATATTTTTAGCCACAAGGGTATTGTTAGTAGTAAAATAGGTACACCAACCAGCTTGAACGGATGTCCAGGTATTTAATTTGTAATTTACAATTAAATCAAATTCAGAACCCAAATCTTTGCCGAAGGCAATTCCTTTGCTATTTTTCCCCGAAAATTCAGAGTTAAAAAGATGATAAGTTCCAGTTAAACTTAAATTCTTTCCAATTTTACCTGTTACACCGGCGTAATAGTCCAGCAATCCCTGTGTCAAAGCCACATCCCAATAATCCATTAATCCATAGAAAGTATGGTCACTACCATATAATTTCTTGAAATTCGATTGGGTTCCATCAGTTGTATTATTATCGCCCGAAACATAGTCGGTTCCAATATTTGCCGAAATTATATCCGAAAATTTATAATTAATTTTTATTGCCAGCATCTTTCCGTTCATTTTTGACCCTGCGCTGTTCTTTCCAGCTTGGAAATAAGCTGTTGCCAAGGCGCTTACTGGCAAAGATTCATTTGAATACTTTAAATTTCCACCAAAAGTGTAAGCATGGTACATGTTGGTTTTAAGATAGTTTACTCCATTTTTTGTTTTGGTTGTATCTTGAACTCCTTCATCTACACCGAGAATGCTAAGATTTAAAGCATCAGCAATGTTTTTAGTTAACCATACGTACCCCATATATCGATAATTTGATATTGGACTATAATAAGTTTCGGAAGAAATAATTGAATTGTTGTTATAAGCCAACCCTAAATGTCCCTGAAAATCGTTCACACAGTATTTTATTAATGCCACATCGTGCGAAGTTCCCGTATTACTCCAATCGGAGGCTGAGAAAAGACGACCATCGTCGTACTGCAACGCCTGACGACCTATTTTAAAAGAAACGCCAGGTGCTACAAGCATTTGTGCCCATGCTTCAAAAATTCCGGTTGTAGCAACGCTCGATGAATTTGGAGTTTGTCCGTATGTTCTGGAATCCTGCAACGTGATTTGTGTGCTCATAGCTGCACTTGTAAAAGTCATTCCAATACGTGTACGTTGAATTGCGGAAACTCCCGGATCATTAGTTGTGAGTAACGGTTTGGTAAAGCCATCGCGATTTTCAATACGCGGACGAATTTCTCCATCGATTATTACTGTTTGAGCAAATGTAATGACTGAGATAAAACTCATTATACAAACGACTAAAATCTTTTTTACTTTAATTGATTTCATACTTTTATTTTTTTTTCGTTATAACCTAAAAAGAACAACGCTAATTAAATTTTTAGCGATATTCATAAATAAGAATATCGCTATTCTAAAAAAAACAGCTTTCTAATTCGCTGTTACTTTGAGCAAGAAACTGAATAATGTCGACCACTTTTTTCTCGTAAGTCTGTATAAGTTTCATACCGTACGGACTTATCCTGCAACCGCCACCGTCTTTGCCACCTTTTTGTCTAATAATTATTGGCACAGGCGACAAAAGATTAAGTTTATCGAGAATATGCCAGGCATGTTGATATGACATTTTCAGGTTTTTAGCTGCTGCGTGTATTGATCCATCAATCGCTACTTGTTTTAAGAGTCGGATTTGTATTGAGCCGAGAAATAATTCACCTTCGCGATAGAATGAAAGTTCTGCACCCATGTTGAAAATCTGATGGTTCATTGTTCTTGCATATTTGTTGTTGGAAATCGGAACCTATTTTTGTGCACCAAAAAGTTTCTTATTCCGGACAAGGCATTTCAATTCCTGTGCCATTGTTTCAATGTGCTTATAAATAGATATTTAAGTGTATTTAAAATGAAAGAGTGTGGCTTAGAAGTTACACAAATGTTGAGAAAAACAATGTGTAATTACCAAAAGGTAGGAAATAATGAACTAATTCTCTGATTCTATTTTAGGAGAAAAAAAGACTCAAAGTAACTAAACTTTGAGTCTTTATTAAATATTTTATTAAGCTTTATTTTTTCAGTTTTTGTCTCAATAATTCAGGAATTTCATTCGGTTCTTTGGCCACTGGAACGCCGGCTTTATTGAATGCGGCAATTTTCTCTGCCGCAGTTCCCGAACCACTTGAAATGATGGCACCGGCATGTCCCATTCGTTTTCCGGGAGGGGCAGTTTGACCTGCAATGAATGCTACCACAGGTTTTGTCATTTTATCGGCAATAAACTGTGCAGCCTGCTCTTCTGCATCTCCACCAATTTCGCCAATAACTACAACCGCAATTGTTTCCGGATCATCTTCAAAACGTTGCAGTAAATCGATAAAATATAGACCTGCAACAGGATCACCACCAATTCCTACACAGGTAGTTTGCCCAAAATCATTTAAAGTTAGTAAATTTACAACTTCGTAAGTTAATGTGCCACTGCGTGAAATGAATCCGATATTCCCTTTTTTGAAGATATTGGCAGGTAAAATTCCTACAAGTGCTTCGTCGGGAGTAATTAAACCAGGGCAATTTGGTCCGATTAACAGGGTTCCATTCATTTTCAGAATAGGTGTTATCCGAATCATATCTTGAATGGGTAAACCTTCACTGATAGCCACAACCAGTTCTATCCCTGCTTCCGAAGCTTCTAATATGGCGTCAGCTGCAAATGGCGCGGGTACAAAAATGATAGATGTATTGGCACCGGTTGCTTTAACAGCTGCTGCCACTGAATTAAAAACAGGAACTCCATCGAGTATAAGACCTTCTTTGCCTGGCGAAACTCCTGCTACAATGTTTGTTCCGTATTCTTTCATTTTTCCGGTATGAAATTTACCATCTCGCCCGGTTATTCCCTGAATAACTAATTTTGTATTTTTATTGACTAATATGCTCATAATGTTATGTTTTTATTGTATCAAAATGGTTATAATCTGCTTAATTCGATAGCTTTTTGAGCTGCTTCGCTCATGGAACTTACAGTTGGGAGATTAGTTTGTTTTAATAATTCTAATCCTTCAGCCGCATTTGTGCCTGAAAGTCGTACCACAATTGGAATGTCAGTTGAAATGACTTCCATTGCTTTAATCAATCCTTTTGCCACATCATCGCATCGTGTAATTCCACCGAAAATATTAATCATTACTGCCTTCACATGTTTATCATTTAATAAAATATTCATGGCATCAATCACTTTTTGAGGACTTGAACTGCCTCCAATATCAAGAAAATTAGCAGGTTCTCCACCATATAATTTTATCATATCCATGGTAGCCATTGCCAGTCCTGCACCGTTTACCATGCAACCAATATTTCCATCCAATCGTATGTATGATAGCCCTTTGTTATGAGCGTCAATTTCAACCAATTCATCTTCGTCAGGTTCGCGCATTGCCAATATCTCAGGTTGACGGAAAAGTGCGTTATCATCAAAATTCATTTTCCCATCAATTGCTAATACTTCATTATCAGGAGTCAATACCAGCGGATTAATTTCAGCAATAGTTGCATCAGTTTCTACATATAGTTTATAAAGTTTCTTGAAAATTGAAGCTGCTTTTTGTGCAACTTTTATATCGCTAAAAAGTTGTAAAGCAATATCTCTGGCCTGGTAATCAAGTAATCCGGTAAGAGGATTTATGTGAAATTTAATGATTTTTTCCGGATTTGTTTTGGCTACTTCTTCTATTTCAACTCCACCTTCGGAGCTAACCATCAAAGTTACTGTTTTAGTGTTCCGGTCATTAATTAAGCCGACATAATATTCTTTCGTAATATCTACTGCATCAGCAACTAATACTTTTTCAACTTTAAATCCTTTTATATCCATTCCCAGTATTTGCTTTGCGGCAGATACAGCTTCATCTACGTTTCGTGCAAGTTTAACACCTCCCGCTTTTCCACGCCCACCTACTAAAACTTGTGCTTTTACTACCACCATACGATTTAAATCGCGTGCAGCTTTTTCTACTTCGCTAACAGTGTAGCATAATACATCTTCAGGAACTGGTATTTCATACTTCCTAAAGAGTTGTCTGGCTTGATATTCATGAATCTTCATATAAATTTTATTATGGTTTTAATTTGAATTTAAGGATATTTTAAAAATACGGTTTGCTTTTAAATTTACCAATTTCTAATTTAATATAGGGTTAACGTTATATATGTAAAAGTTGTTTGATTAAATTCTTTAATTTTAGAAATACAAAGTTTAATCTTTAAAATTTAAGAATACAAAATATTTATTTAAACAATAGCGAAAACTTTTAAATATGATGCTCATCTTATAAATGATAAACCTATGAGATATAATTAATTAAGCTTGCATTTTAAAATAAATATTCAACAGCCGCACAAATATAGTAATTCAAAAATGAATTCATATATGAATATTTATAAAATCTATTTTTTTAAAAGATTTATGGACTAATACCTTAAACATAATTCATGTGTAATTAATATTAATTTTAGAATGATTACTTAATGATTTTCAGGCTTGTTTAAATTGAAACTACATTTAAGTATGGAGTATTAATATTGTTTTGGGCATTTGTTTATTTTATGTTCCTTTTTATCTAAATTATTGTATAAGAATAAATTGTATATTTAGCGTGGCATTTCATATTTATATTTACATTCAAATTATGCCCTAAAATGAAATCTATACAATTAAGTAAATATAACACATATCTAAATAATTATTATTTATGAACAAATTTACATTGAAATTAATATTAGTTTATCTATCTTTGTAGCAATTATTGCAGCCATATGTAATAATTAATCTATAAGCTTTAATTTAAAAAGTCATATTCCAGTAGATAAACCGAAATATTAAACAATATTATAAAAACTATAAAATTGGCATTTTGTTAATTATTTTTCAATCGACACTCTGAAATTTATTAATCTTTAAAATAAAAAAATATGAAAAGAAAAAGTTTGCTATTACTAGGATTACTATCTGTAATATTCTTTACGAATGCTCAAACAGTTGATAGTAAGATTGCTGTTGGATTGTACGGTGGAAAAAATGAGTACAATGGAGACCTTGGAAATGGTGTTTTTGATTTTTCCAAAACTTATTATGGATTTTGGGGCTTGTCAGTAGCTACTTACCTTACTCCTTCCTTCGACTTAGGAATCCAGGGAAATATGGGAGATTATGGTTATTCAAACAGCACTTTGAACTTCTGGGGACATAAAACAGAAGGTACATTATTTTTACACTATAAATTAAATAATGGATACATTTTTAAAGAAAGTGCCAAATTATCTCCATTTATCGAAGTTGGCATGGGTTTAGCCGGATACAGTTCAGGTACTCAGGGTGGTGTATCCCAAGCTGGAAGAATTAACACTTCGGGTCCAGCTGACTTTATTATTCCGGTTGGTGTAGGTTTGAAATATCAATTTAATAAAACATTAGCATTACAGTATAAGTTTGTTTACAACTTTACAAATCACGATAAACGTGATAGGTCTTACACTAACCTTGAAAATGACGCATATGCAGAGCATTCACTGGGTATCATTTTTTCTTTTGGTGCTCCAAAAGATGCTGATGGTGATGGAGTTCCTGACAAATTGGACAAATGTCCAAATACCCCTAAAGGTGTTAAAGTAGATGCATTTGGCTGTCCAGTTGATACTGATGGCGATGGAGTTGCCGATTATCAAGACAAATGCCCTAATACTCCAGCCGGAGTTAAAGTAGATGCTAACGGTTGCCCATTAGATACTGATGGTGATGGAGTTGCCGATTATCTTGATAAATGTCCTGATACTCCAGCCGGAGTTAAAGTTGATGCCAACGGCTGTCCATTTGATTCAGATGGTGATGGTGTTGCCGATTATCTTGATAAATGCCCTGATACACCAGCTGGCGTACAAGTTAATGCTGAAGGTTGTCCATTAGATACTGACGGTGATGGAGTTGCTGATTATCTTGATAAATGCCCAAATACACCAAAAGGCGTAGCGGTAGATGCTAACGGTTGTCCATTAGATAGAGACGGTGATGGAATTCCAGATTACTTGGATAAATGTCCTGATGTACCTGGTGTAGCAGCTAATAAAGGATGTCCTGAAGTAAAGGCTGAAACTAAGAAAATATTTGCTCAGGCATTGCAAGGCATTCAATTTGAATCAAGTAAAGATGTCATTAAAAAATCATCTTATTCAATTTTGAATCAAGTTGTAAAGGTTTTGAAAGAAAACCCATCTTATAATGTAGAAATCAATGGTCATACAGATAGTCAAGGTGTTGCCGCAAAGAATCTTGATTTATCTCAAAGACGTGCAGAAGCAGTTAAAGCATACTTAACAAAAAATGGTATTGATGCTTCAAGACTAACTGCCAAGGGTTTTGGTCAAACTATGCCAATTGCCGATAACGGAACTGCTGCAGGAAGAGCTAAAAACAGAAGAGTAGAATTTAAAGTAAACTTCTAAATTCTCTAATTAAATAAATGTCCCCATTAATTTTAAATAATTAATGGGGATTTTTTTTGACTTTTCATTTGAAACAATCTACTTTTGTACTATTATCTAAACTTTGATTGTTGTGGAGATTAAATCTAAATTACGGGTTCTGGTTACTACAAAATTGTTTTCAGAAGGTTTTTCATCTTTGAATGAAGATTTCGACGTTGTTTTTCCAACAAATGATTTCTTTTCAAAGAAAGAGGTCATTGAAACTATATCTGGCTTTGATGCTTTGGTTTCTACTTTTCAGTTTAAAGTGGATAAAGAGGTTATTGAAGCTACAAAAGGGAAATTGAAAATTATTGCAAATTATGGAGTTGGATTTGACAATATAGATGTAGAATGTGCAACTCGTAATGCAATTGTGGTTACCAACACACCGAATCCCGTAGTTGAACCAACTGCAGAGCATACCTTTGGTTTAATGTTAGTTGCAGCACGTCGAATAGCAGAATGTGACCGAAAAATTCGCCTTCCGCATGGATTAAAATGGGGAGTTATGGAAAATCTTGGACAATCATTGTATGGTAAAACACTTGGAATCATTGGAATGGGGCGGATTGGTCGGGCGGTTGCTCGCCGAGCCATTGCAAATGGTATGAAAATTGTTTATTATAATCGAACCAAATTGACACCAAACATAGAACTTGCATATCAAGCACAAAGATTAGACCTTGATGAATTGCTTAAAATTAGTGATGTTGTGACGTTACATACACCTTTAACCGAAAGAACATATCATATTATAAATCAGGATAGTTTTAAAGAAATGAAACCCACAGTCATTCTGGTAAATACTTCTCGCGGACCAGTTGTAGATGAAATTGCACTTATTGACGCATTACAAAATAAAAGGATTGCAGCTGCGGCTTTAGATGTTTATGAGTTTGAACCAAATATTAGTAAAGAACTTTTTGAACTCGACAATGTGGTTTTATCGCCACACAATGGAACTGCAACGATTGAAGCCCGAAATGAAATGAGTAGATTTGTTTCACAGAATATAATTCGATTTTTTGATGGAAAATCGGATATAACACGAGTAAATTAAGTTATATAAATTAAACTATTTTCATTTATAACAGTCTAACAACTATATTAATAATGAAATTTGAGAAAGAATCTCATGTGATAATGTATGAATTCAGCTGAAGAAGAATTAGTTTTTCAACTTAGTCAGGCGGTTAGCCGTAGCAAAGCATTTTCTGTTGTAGTTCGTACCTATCAGGAACGTCTTTATTGGCACATTCGCAAAATGGTGCTTTCGCACGATGATGCTAATGATGTTTTGCAAAATACATTTATGAAAGCTTGGAATGGCTTAGATGGTTTTAGAGGCGATTCGCAAGTTTCAACATGGCTATATCGCATTGCTACTAACGAAACTATCACTTTTCTGACAAACAAACGTATGAGAAATCAGAATTCTATTGATAATATTGAAGAAGTAATGATACAGAATTTACAGTCTGATACTTATTTTAGTGGAAATGAGCTACAATTGAAATTACAAAAAGCAATAATGACCTTGCCAGAAAAACAAAGATTGGTTTTTAATATGAAATATTTCGACGATATTACCTATGAACAGATGGAACCAATTCTTGGAACGACAGTTGGAGCCTTGAAAGCGTCTTATCATCATGCAGTAAAAAAAATAGAAAAGTTTTTCTCTGAGGAAGATTAATTAAATTATGTTTGATGATTAAAGCTTATGCAAAATTACAAACTTAAAACAATTACAAAAATACATTTACGATTAAACCTAATGAATTCTAATTAGTCAAACAAACAGTATGAATGATAGAAAAAACATATTAATAGATGAAATTGGAAAGGAATTGCCGTTTACAGTTCCTGAAAATTATTTTAATCAATTTGCTTTAAAAATTGAAGATCAAATAGGTTATGGGAATACATTAAAAAGAAAATTGCTAAAACCCTGGATGTATATGACAGCTATGTTTGTAGGAATTTTGATTATGAGTCAGATATTTTATACTATTCATCAAAACAATTTAACAAAAAATGCTGAGAATTATGAATCATATGTGCTTTCGCAAGTTGATGAGTCGACGTTAATGGATTATTATGTTGAACAGTCCAAAAAATAAAATTATTAGAGAATATAATCATTTCAAGATAAATAATATGAAACCGATGAAATTTGTATTACTAGGGTTGTTACTAACTGTAAGTGGTTTTTTAAGTGCTTTTCAGTGCTATGATTCTCCTGACCAAATTGAAGAAATGCATATGCATAAATGGCAAATTTTGGTAACAGAAGCACAATTAACACCCAAAGAAATTGAGGCTGTTCATCCGGTCTTTATGGAATACGAAAGTTCGGTTTGGAAATTACATCAACAAAAGAGAGATTTCTTTAAATCTGCACTTAAAAACGCAAAGAATATTAAACCAAATTATGCCGAATTAAACGATAGATATGTGGAATATGAGTTCAAAGAAGTCCAATTATTCAGAAACTATCACCTTCAATTACGCAAACTGATGGAGCCAGAAACCCTGTTTAAGTATTACAAAGCAGAACGGAGCTTTAAACGTAAATTGTTGCAGGATTTACCAGGACACAAACCTCACGATAATAAATAAAAAACTTTTCATTTAAGTTTTTTCCTTTTTTTACTACAATATCGTTGGATTGACGCGAAATTATACTACCTTTGCACACCGAAACAAGGTACTTTAGCCAAGTGGTTAGGCGCCGGTCTGCAAAACCGTTCACGGCGGTTCGAATCCGCCAAGTACCTCATAGCCTTCTTAATATTGTCGTTTGACAATTAAGAAGGCTTTTCATTTTCAATCGTTTGCACTGAATTTTTCTGTTGTCTTTTAGTTCAACTTTCATATTGTGTATAATTTTTGTAAATTTGTACCAAATAATTTATTCTTAGTAAGATGAAAATTCAATTTAATATACATTTCAAAACACAATGGGGTCAAACTTTATGTGTGTTAGTGAATTCCTTAGATGAAAATTTAATTTCATTTCAGACATACGTGATGCATTGTAACGAAAAATCTGAATGGGAAACAGAAATTTCAGTAGATTCAGTCTCAAATATTTCATATAGATACGTCATTCAAAATCAGGATAAGACATTTACCAGTGAATATGGAGCCAATCGAGTGGTTGAATTTCATGATACAAAAAAGAATGTAACTATTTACGACAATTGGAGAGAGTCATACGGTGATAGTCCTTTCACCAAAACAGCTTTTACCGAATGTTTTTTTAAACGGGAACCATTAAAAATTGAATATCAACAATCAATTAACAACTTTATCCTAAGGGTTAATTGTCCTCAGATGGAGCCGAATAGGCACTTTGCAATTGTGGGTAATCAAGATGTTTTGGGCAATTGGGATGTCTCCAAAAAGGTTAAACTTGATGAATCACAGTTTCCTGTTTGGAGTATATCACTTGATGCCAGTAAAATTAAATTTCCATTAGAATATAAATATCTTATTGTCGACACCCTGACTGACGAAGTTCTGGCATGGGGTGGGGGACCAAACCGTTTGGTTGAAGCAGTAAACAAAGAGGTTTTAACGGTAGTAACCGATGAACATTTTATCAGAACAATCCCTTCATGGAAGGGAACTGGTGTGGCTATTCCTGTATTTTCACTACGAAGCGAGGATGGTTTTGGCATTGGAGAATTCAATGATTTGAAGAAAATGATTGACTGGGCTAAAAAAACCGGTCAACGAATAATTCAGATTTTACCTATCAACGACACAATTTTATTCCACACAAATTACGATTCGTATCCTTACAATGCCGTTTCGGTTTATGCGCTTCACCCAATTTATTTACATTTGGAGAGCCTTGGCAAGCTTAAAACAAAGAAATTAAAAGATTATTTTCAATCAAAGAAAACAGAGCTAAATTCGTTGTCTTTTTCCGACTATCAAAACGTTTTAAATACAAAGTGGGAGTTTTTCAAAATAATTTATTTACAGGATGGTACTTCCGTTTTGGCTTCAGACGAATATAAAACATTCTTCAGCACAAATAAAGAGTGGTTGGTTCCATATGCTGCATTCTCTTACTTGCGCGACTTAAATGGAACACCTGAATTTGGCAAGTGGAAAGAATTTAGCATTTACGATAAATCTCAAATCGAAGACTTTTCCAATCCCGAGTTTTTACATTACAAAGAAATAGCATTCTATTACTTCCTTCAATATCATTTACATAAACAATTGATTGAAGTACATGATTATGCCAGAAAAAATGGTGTTGCTATAAAAGGCGATATTCCTATTGGTGTGAGCCCAAGAAGTGTAGATGCATGGGTAGAACCTGAGTTATTTAATCTTAATGGACAAGCAGGTGCTCCACCGGATGATTTTTCGGCTACAGGTCAGAATTGGGGTTTCCCAACGTATAACTGGGAATCAATGGAAAAAGATGGTTATCAATGGTGGAAAAAACGTTTTCAAAAATTAGCAGAATATTTTGATGCCTATCGCATCGATCATATTTTAGGATTCTTCCGTATTTGGGAAATCCCTGCTGATGCAGTTTGGGGTTTAACCGGCAGTTTTCTCCCAGCATTACCTTTTTCAATAAAAGAGCTTGAAAACAAGGGGCTTTGGTGGGATGAAAATCGTTACTTAAAACCCTATTTGAAAGAACATGTGCTTTATGCAACTTTTGGAAAATATACCGATGACGTGATTCGTGAGTATTTATTACCGGATGGTTGGCAGAATTTCAAATTTAAGCCCGAATTTAATACACAGAAAAAGATTGAAGCGCATTTTGCTTCGCTTGGATATAATTTTGGAAATAAAGAAGTGTTAATCCGAGATGGATTGTATGCTTTGCATTGTGAAGTTCTTTTTGTGCGCGATATGCGTCAAACTGATAAGTTCCATCCACGCATTTCGATGCATAGTTCTGCTTCTTTCCGCGATTTACCTGATAATACCCGCAGGTTACTCGATAAGATATATGTAGATTATTTTTACCACCGACATACGGAGTTTTGGAAACAGCAAGCTTTAAAAAAATTGCCTGCTCTTATTTCTTCAACAAATATGTTGGTTTGTGGCGAAGATTTAGGTATGGTTCCAGATTCAGTTCCTTCTGTGATGAATGCGCTAGAAATTCTTAGCCTTGAAATTCAGCGTATGCCAAAGAAGCCAAATACAGAATTTGCTATGCCAGCTGATGCTCCATATCGCTCGGTTTGTACAACTTCAACTCACGACATGAATCCGATTCGTGCATGGTGGGAAGAAGATGCCATACTAACACAAAGGTTTTATAATCATGCGCTTGGCATGCAAGGACCTGCACCAGCTACTTGTGAAACATGGATTGCGGAAAGAATTATTGAACAACATTTGGACTCAAATGCCATGTGGATTATTCTGCCCTGGCAGGATTGGATGGCTTTGGAAAGTAAATTATGCCTTGAACATCCTTTTGCTGAAAGGATTAATGTTCCCAGCAATCCACGTAATTTTTGGTGCTATAGAATGCACATGACATTAGAACAACTTTTAAAAGAAGACTCTTTTAATGAAAAAATAGCCGAGATGATTAAAAACTCAGGAAGGTAGTTCATACTTTGTCTTAAGTAAAAAAATAATATAAACGCGAAGCAAGATAACAAATTTAAAAATGAGTGATCAACGGTATAATTTAAGAGGCGTATCAGCGTCGAAAGAAGATGTGCATAATGCGATTAAGAATATTGATAAAGGTCTTTATCCTAAAGCTTTTTGTAAAATAATTCCCGATTTTTTGGGAGATGATCCCGACTATTGTAACATAATGCATGCTGATGGAGCAGGTACAAAATCTGCTTTAGCTTATGTCTATTGGAAGGAAACAGGTGATTTGTCGGTATGGAAAGGAATTGCTCAGGATGCACTGATAATGAATATCGATGATTTGTTGTGCGTTGGGGCGACGGATAATATCTTACTTTCGTCAACTATCGGAAGGAATAAAAACATAATCACAGGAGAAGTTATTTCTGCTATAATTAATGGAACGAATGAATTAGTTGAAGAACTTCGTCTAATGGGAGTAAATATTTATCCTACAGGCGGTGAAACAGCTGATGTGGGTGACTTGGTGAGGACAATCATCGTTGATAGTACAGTGACTTGCCGCATGAAACGCGCCGATGTGATTGACAATGGGAATATTAAACCCGGAGATGTTATTGTTGGTCTTTCTTCAAGTGGTCAAGCAACTTATGAGAAGGAATATAATGGAGGTATGGGTAGCAATGGCTTAACTTCGGCTCGTCACGACGTATTTGCCAACTATCTGGCAATTAAATATCCTGAAAGTTATAATACCGAAATTCCAAAGGAATTAGCCTATTCGGGTTCTTGTAAATTGACAGATCAAATTGAGAATTTGGGAATTGATGCAGGAAAACTAGTGTTATCACCGACAAGAACTTATGCACCGGTTGTAAAGAAACTTTTGACTGAACTTCATCAGAATATTCATGGAATGGTACATTGCTCAGGCGGAGCTCAAACAAAGATTCTACACTTTGTTGATAATTTAAAGGTTGTAAAAAATAATCTTTTTCCTATACCTCCATTATTTCAGTTGATTCAAAAAGAATCGGGAACAGATTGGAAAGAAATGTACAAAGTGTTTAATATGGGTCATCGGTTGGAAGTATATTTGCCAGCCGAGTTTGCACAAAAAGTAATTGAGATTTCTAAATCTTTCAATATTGATGCTCAAATAGTGGGCTATTGCGAAGCGTCTGATAAAAAGGAATTGATAATTGAAAGTGAATTCGGCAAATTTGAATATTAGGAAATAGTGAAACTAAAAAAAGCTGAGGAGCAAGTATAATAAATTACTTGCTCCTCAGTTTTTTTATTTTAATCATTTAAGCAGTGAACCAATATTCGTCGTGAAAAGTTTTACAGCAATGGCAAGTAGAATAATTCCAAAAAATTTACGAAGAATGTAAATGCCACCTTCGCCGAAAATTTTTTCAATTTTTGATGTTGATTTTAGTACGATATAGACAAAAATCATATTCAAAACCAATGCTATAATTATATTTTCAGTTGCATATTCAGCTCTTAACGAAAGTAATGTTGTGAAAGAACCTGGACCGGCTATTAAAGGAAAAGCGATTGGAACAATGGATGAACCTCCTTCCGGACCATGATTTCTGAAAATTTCCACGTCAAGAATCATTTCCAATGAAAAAATAAAGATTATCAATGCGCCGGCTACCGCAAATGATTGAATGTCAACATTAAATAATCTGAGAACAGCCTCACCTGAAAACAGAAATGCGATTAGAATTAAGAATGCTACGATGCTTGCTCTAAAAGAATAAACTTTTTCGCCTTTCCGCTTGATGTTGAGTATGATAGGGATTGAACCTAAAATATCAATAATGGCAAAAAGAACCATAAAAGCACTCGTAATTTGTATGAAACTGAAATTATTCATTTTTTATTCTTTTATTTTCAATTTATCAACCTATCTTACTTGTTAATTGTTTAAGAGTGTTTTTGTTGATTTTTCTTCGATTTCTGTCAAAAATCCAGCCCCATTTGTTGAAATATTTAATCATGTTCACACTATGAATGATAAGCATTTTTAAATTCAAATATGAGCTTTGTTCATGAAAATGAACAACTTCTACGTTTGGATAGTATATTGTTTTATAGTTTCTATGAATTCGCCTTGATAAATCAATATCTTCAGGATACATAAAAAATCGCTCGTCAAACAAACCAACTCTGCGAATAGCTTCAGTTTTTAAAAACATAAAACAGCCTGATAAATAAGGAACTTCCAACATACGGTTATAACCCGAAGCTCTAAGTTCAAATTTTTCAGTACGTTTTGTTGTCCAGCTTTTTGGTAAGAAGCGCCTGAAAATTAAATCGAAAGGTGTTGGAATTAGTTTACAAAGATACTGAATTTCTCCATTTGGATAGCGTATTTTAGGCATTAATAATCCAATTTCTGAATTATTATTCATAAAATCCTCAATTTTTAAAAGGATTTCAGGTTCAAAATTAATATCAGGGTTAATGACCAAATGATAACTAATATTTTGTTCAAGTGTTTGTTTAATGGCAATATTGTGTCCTGCTCCGTATCCAATGTTTTTTCCTGTAAACGAGTAATTTACGTATAATGACGTGAACTCAGGATTTTCAGTTGGTGAGTTATCGATAAGAAAAATCTGCGAAACTGCTTCCGATTTTCGCAAAGTTTCTACTAAAGGAATTATTTCCGATAATTTATGTTTGTAAAGAACTATGGAAACATTTACTGACATAAACTTTTAAGAATTAATTGTATAAATTTATCACAAGTAATTTTGAAAACCGGATTAGTAAAAAGTGTTTTCCTATTCGTATTTTTCCATTTTATCTTCAATACTAACATCCTGAAGTGAACTTTGAATTTTAATATATGTCATTAAACTTTCAGCTCCGGCTTCATAACAGGCTTCTTGGGCTTGTTTTACTATTTCCATTATATCGTCATAACTCCCTTCCATGACAGTTTCGAAAGGAGTAACTTTATATCTGATTCCTGAAGCTGCGATAACCTCAATAGCTTTATCAACCAAGACATAAGGATGTATAGAATGAGAACTGGGTAAAATTTGGAGAGCAATGTTAACTGTTTTATTCATTTTGATTGATTTAGTTTGGGTGTTAATATGTAAAGTAAAAAATCACGAATAGAATTTGTAAAGCTATTATTTAAATTGTTTTAAACAAAAAGACCCGAAATTTCTTTCGGGTCTTAATTATTTCAAATTTGCTGAAAATTATTCTGCAACAACTTCTTCAGTTGTTTCAGCAGGTGTTTCTTCTGCAACTGCTTCAATTGTTGCTGCAATTGCATCAGCTTTTTTCTTTGCCAATTCGGCAGCTTTTGCTTTATTAACATCAGTTTCAGCTTTCATTCGAGCTTTCAAATCCGCTTGTTTTTCAGCAGCAAGTTGTTCTTTAGTTTTAGTGATACTTGATTCTTTGCTTGCTTTCCATGCTGCAAAACGTTTGTCAGCTTCGGCAGCATCGAATGCTCCTTTTTTTACTCCTTCAAGCAAGTGTTTTTTCATTAATACACCTTCTGAAGAAAGAATGTTTCTTGTTGTGTCGGTTGGTTGTGCACCTGTTTGCAACCAATATAATGCTTTTTCGAATTTTAAGTCGATCGTTGCAGGATTGGTGTTTGGGTTATAAGAACCGATTCGTTCGATAAATTTGCCATCGCGTGGCGCTCTGCTGTCTGCGATTACGATATGATAATAAGCATATCCTTTGCGACCGTGACGTTGCAATCTAATTTTTACGGGCATTTTTTGAATTATTAATTGATTATACCTAATGCTTTTTCTCGAAAAGCGGTTGCAAAGGTAGTATTTTTATTTGGAACTTAAAAGTATTTATCGTAAAAGAATTTTTTCAATCACCGAATACCCAGGCAGTTTTAAAACGATTGTCAGATTTTCGAAGGTTCTCCATAAATTGGTATGCCTTGTCTTTGGTTGGAAATGATTGGATTGCAACTCTATAGTTTCTTATGGGAGATAAAATATGGGCGTTTGTGTATTTCTCGGAGATTAGTTCTTTGCAGAATTTCTCTGCTGATTTCTTATCAGCCAGACTAGCTACAATTACATGAAACTGATTATTCGTCAATATATTAATTGAAGTAATAGAGTCTTTAGTATTGTTTTTCTGCGTTTTTTTTAACGAGTCATTTTTTTCTATATTATTTGCAATTGGAATAGTTATTAAACCTGCACTATTGGAGTATTTCAAATCATCAACACGTGGCGAAAAAAAGAACAACCCAAACACAAGCATTGCAGCTGCGACATATTTATATATTCGAGTCGAGGGAAGATTAATTGTTACTTTTCTTTGTTCATCGGTTGATTTACTGGCTCTTTTTGAAATATATAAATCTGATAATCCAAAATTCTGAGGTAAGAAATTTGCATTATATATTGGGTTAAATGTCAATGAACCAGTATTATTCCTATGCAAAATTCCTAATTTTCCAATTACAATATTTTCTGAAGTATTGAGGCGACTTTTTAAATTTTCAACTTCATTGTCGAGATATTCAACTGCTTTTCTGTAACTAATTTGCTCAGATCTGGATATTTCGATGGCTAATAATCCATCGGATTGGTTCATCAGCGGGTTAAAACCAATTGTAGCATGTGGAGGAATTATCCGATCAGACAAAAAAAGTGCAGATTGCATTTGTATTACAAAGCCACCTAAATTTGGAACTACAACATAGTCATGTTGCATCAAAAGTTTTTCGATATGTTGAAATATTTTTTCCACCTTGCAAAAGTAGTTTAAAGGAATTGAAGTGGATTATTTTTTAGCCTAAAAGTTATCAACAACTTGTTAGACCAAAGAAATCGATGTATCTTTGTGCAACTTTAACAAAATAATTTAAATGAAACGAGCATGAATAAAACGGTTTTAATTACAGGAGGTGCGGGGTTTATTGGATCACATGTTGTTCGGCTATTCGTTACTAAATACCCTGAATATAAAATTATTAACTTGGATGCATTGACCTATGCCGGTAATTTAGAAAACTTGAAAGATGTTGCTTTAGCACCGAATTACAAGTTTGTAAAAGGTGATATTACAGATGAGGTATTCATTACCGAATTGTTTAAAACGCATAATTTTGATGGGGTAGTTCATTTAGCCGCCGAGTCGCATGTTGACCGTTCAATTACTGACCCTTTTGCATTTATTCGAACAAATGTTTTCGGAACAGCTAATTTGTTGAATGCTGCTAAAGAAGCTTGGAAAGGAAATATGGACGGAAAGCGTTTTTATCATATTTCCACAGATGAGGTATATGGGTCGCTGGGTGAGACTGGCTTTTTCACCGAGGAAACTGCTTACGATCCACGTAGTCCATATTCGGCAGCAAAAGCAAGTTCAGATCATTTTGTTCGTGCTTACTATCATACTTACGGTTTGCCGGTGGTGGTTTCAAATTGTTCGAACAACTATGGCGCTAATCATTTTCCTGAAAAATTAATTCCACTTTCCATTAATAATATTAAAAATAAAAAGCCAATTCCGATATATGGTAAAGGTGAGAATATCCGCGATTGGTTGTGGGTTAATGATCATGCACGGGCTATCGATACTATTTTCCACAAAGGAGTAGTAGGTGAAACGTACAATATTGGAGGAAATAACGAATGGACTAACATTGATCTGATTCGTGAACTTTGTAAAATTATGGATAAAAAGTTAAATCGCGAACCTGGTGAATCAGCAAAGTTGATAACTTTTGTAAAAGACCGTGCCGGACACGATTTGCGTTACGCGATAGATTCTACAAAGCTACAACGTGAATTAGGATGGAAACCTTCATTACAATTTGAAGAGGGTCTTGAAAAAACTGTTGATTGGTATTTGGCAAACCAAGCTTGGATGGATAATATCATTAATGGAGATTATCAAAAATATTACGAGAAACAATATTCTGAAAGATAAATATATTTTTAGTTTTATATGTAACAAAACAGGCATTTCAGATATTCTGAAATACCTGTTTTGTTGAGAATAAATTCCGTAATTGTTATTTTGGGGCGGTTCTGTATAAATAAATTCCAATTAACAGAAAAACGACATTTGGTAACCAAACAGCTTGGAAAGATGTCATACTTCCGCTAACAGAAAAACTGGTTGACATGGTTGAAAATAAAATATAAATTGAACTTAATGCAAGACCTATTCCTAAATGAATTCCCATTCCTCCACGTACTTTTCTGGATGATAGAGAAACTCCTATTAAAGTCATAATAAAAGCAGCCAAAGGCATAGAAAATCGTTTATAATACTCATCTTCAAATCCTTGAATATTCCCTACACCTCTTTTCCTTTGTTTACTGAGATAACTTCCAAGTTTGTGATTGTTCATTTGTGGAGCTTCCTGAGCAGTAATGAAAAACTCTTCCGGTTGAACCATGATAGTTGTGTCTTTACTGCTACCTTTTGTAATTTTTTCGCGCATTCCATTGAAATTCCGTTGTAGATAATCTGTTATTCTCCAATGATATGCTGAATCCCATGTAATTGTTTGAGCAGTAAGACGAGAAACTAATGTTTTTCCATTAAATTTTTCTAATGAGAATCTATAACCAGTGTTGTTCGAAACTTCAAAGCGCTCGATATACATAATTACCCCTTTTTCAACTTCCATTTGTACATTTTGGGCATTTGTTTGTTTAATGGGACGAACATATTTGTCTTCAAAGTTTAGCATCTTCTTATTTGCAGGAGGAATGATATATCCACCTACAACAAATGAAATTGAACCAATAACAGCTGCAGAAAGAAAATAAGGAAGCATTAATCTGCGAAAACTGACTCCACTGGAAAGGATGGCAATGATTTCGGTATTAGAAGCCATTTTCGAAGTGAAGAAAATAACCGCTATGAATGTGAACAGCGGACTGAACATATTCATGTAATAGGGAATAAAATTGAAGTAATAATCAAAAATAATGGCTTTCAAAGGCGCATTATGTTCAACAAAATTATCAAGTTTCTCTGTTAAATCAAATACAACTGCAATACTCAAAATAAGTATGATGGAGAAAAAGTATGTCCCCAAAAACTTTTTGATGATATACGTGTCAATTCTTTTTAAGCCAAAAATATGATAATTTATTTTTTTCATTTTTTTTAAATTCTTCGTCCAAGTTGTTCAATCATTCCTTTTTTCCAAGTTGAAAAATCACCTGTTTGAATATGCTTTCTTGCCTCACCAACTAACCAAAGGTAAAATGCAAGGTTATGAATGGAAGCTATTTGCAAAGCTAACAATTCTTTACTGATAAAAAGATGACGTAAATAAGCTCTTGAGTAAGCTTGATCTACGTACGATGTCCCAAATTCATCGAGCACTGAAAAATCATTTTTCCATTTTTCATTCTTTATATTTATAATTCCCTGAGAAGTGAAAAGCATTCCATTCCGACCATTTCGGGTGGGCATTACACAATCAAACATGTCAACACCGCGTTCTATTGCTTCCAAAATATTCTGAGGAGTTCCTACACCCATTAAATATCGTGGTTTATCTTTTGGCAATATCTCATTTACAACTTCAATCATTTCATACATTATTTCAGTTGGTTCGCCTACTGCCAATCCACCAATTGCATTCCCATCACGATTTTGAGAGGCAATAAATTCTGCTGATTGTTTTCGTAAGTCAGTATAAATACAGCCTTGAACGATTGGAAAATAAGTCTGAGAATATCCATATTTGGGTTCAGTTTTATCAAAATGTTTCAACCCTCTATCTAACCACCGGTGTGTCAATTCCATCGATTTTTTTGCATACTGATAATCAGCAGTTCCGGGCGTACATTCATCAAAAGCCATAATAATATCAGCACCAATTATTCGCTGAATTTCAACAACATTTTCAGGAGTAAAAAGGTGTTTGCTCCCGTCGATATGTGAACGAAAAGTGGCTCCTTCTTCTTTTAGTTTCCGGTTTTCAGATAAAGAAAAGACCTGATAGCCACCACTATCAGTCAATATCGGTTTGTCCCAACCATTGAATTTGTGCAATCCGCCGGCTCGTTCCAACGTATCAATCCCAGGGCGTAAATACAAATGATAAGTATTTCCTAATATAATTTGAGCTTTAATATCTTCTTTTAGTTCGTGAAAATGAACTGCTTTTACCGAGGCAACTGTTCCCACAGGCATAAAAATAGGTGTTTCGATAACTCCATGATCTGTAGTTATTTTACCTGCACGAGCATTTGAATTTGGATCGGTATTCTGTATTTCGAAAGTCATTTTTAATATTAAATATGAGCAAGAATATAAGAATTGGGGAAATTCTATATTGAAATATATGCCTGCTCTAAAAAATGCAGAACTTAAAGAACCCTTTATTCTCCTTTTATAAAATTTTCCAATATTTTTTGTCCTACTTCGCCCGATTTTTCAGGGTGAAATTGAACGGCATAGAAATTATTTTTTTGAACAGCCGAACTAAATTCTAAACCGTAATCTGTTTTGGAAATGGCATCATCGCAATTCTCAACGTAATAACTGTGAACGAAATACATATATGAATTTTCATTTACGTTATTAAATAAGTTTGATTCTAAATGCGTTATGTTATTCCAACCGATTTGTGGAATTTTAAGTCCTAAACTTGGAAAAAGTTTTACTTTTTGGTTAAAGATTCCAAGGCACTGTGTATCATTTTCTTCAGAATGCGCGCACATTAATTGCATACCAAGGCAAATTCCCAAGACAGGCTGAGTGAGCGAACAAATTAATTTGTCGAGTCCTTTATCTTTCAGATAACTCATTGCCGAAGAGGCTTCACCAACTCCTGGAAAAATAACCCTATCGGCAGAACGAATTTCTTCATGATCATCGGAAACAATGGCATTAATACCAATTCTTTCAAGTGCAAAAAGCACTGAACGAATATTTCCAGCATTGTATTTGATGATGACTACTTTCATTAATAATAAAATTTTTAATGCGACAAGTTAGTTAAGTAAACAAGGTTTTTTCCTGCTTAATAAACAACTAAACTATTTTAAATGAGTTTATTTGTAGCGGTATCAGGAAAAATTATTGCAGGTTTGAATGTTCGTGCTTCTTCCATTTCCATCATGGCATAAGCCATAATAATCACGATATCACCTTGTTGTACTTTTCGAGCTGCGGCTCCATTCAAGCAAATAACTCCAGAACCACGCTTTCCAGGGATAACGTAAGTTTCAAATCTTTCGCCATTATTATTGTTCACAATGCTAACTTTTTCGTTTGCAATCACATTGGCTGCATCCATCAAATCTTCGTCGATAGTAATGCTTCCTATATAATTTAGATTGGCTTCTGTAACCGAAACCCTATGAATTTTTGATTTTACGATATGTACTAACATATATGTATCAGTTTTCAGTTAACAGTAATTGGTTAACTTGTTTTTCTTTATTTAGTTATTAAGTGAGTTGTATCTGATATTGTCTATTAGCCTCACTTCACCACAAAATACTGCAATACAACCAACAGTATGTTCTGACCAGGAGTTAATTGGTTGAAGGGTTTTAGTATTTACAATTTCGTAGTATTCGACATTTAATTCCGAAACTGCATTTATTTTTTCAATCACCCAGTTAGTAAGTTCTTTTGGAGATAATTGGCCTGCAAAGTTACGACTTTCGAATAGAACTTTGGATATTTCTACCGCTTTTTTACGTTGATCTTCGGTTAAACGTTCATTTCTACTACTCATTGCCAATCCGTTTTGTTCGCGAACTATTGGGCAATCAATAATTTCAACATTGATTTTCAAACTGTTAACCATGTGGTGAATAATTGATAATTGTTGAAAATCTTTTTCGCCGAAATAAGCTTTGTCAGGCTGAACAAGTTTAAAGAGTTTGCTTACAATCTGTACTACACCATTAAAATGTCCAGGTCGAAACTTTCCTTCCATAACTTTATCAAGTCCTCCAAAGTCAAACTCAAATTGATTTTTCAGTTCATCGGCTTCATAAATTTCGTCAGGATTGGGCGCAAATACATATTGGCAACCAACATTTTCAAGAAATTCTGAATCCCTGTATAAATCTCGTGGATATTTTTCTAAATCCGCTGCATTATTGAACTGCGTAGGATTTACAAAAATGCTTACGATACAGATATCATTTTCAGCGACACATCGTTCTACCAAAGTTTTGTGCCCATCGTGCAATGCTCCCATTGTAGGGACAAATCCTATCGTTTTGTTCTCCGACTTAAGTGATTCAATTTCAGCTTCAAGTTCTGTTTTTAATCGAATTATTTTCATCTTTGGTTTAATAAAAGTCTGATGAATTTAAAGGTTTCAACACCGGTAAAAAATTGCGTGCAAAAGTAGTAAAACTTATTTGTTTAATCATCCTATTCTTAAACATATATCAGTAAGGATTTGTTACAACTCTCTAAAGTGATTTTTTTAGTTTAACAAAAAGCACTTAGTATAATTTTTTTTACGATTTAGATATACTAAATAATTCTTGGTTAAACTTTTATAAATAGGAAGCTGATTTGAGAAAATTGTTTCAGGAACTTAAATTCATAAATATTTGATTGCGTGTACCATAAGCCGAGTTTGTGTGTTTATGCTTTTTATATAAGTTCTTTTTCTGATAAGTGCACTTAACATTTTGAGTTTGCCTGCTTGTGTATATCCGATTTTTTTTATATATCTTTGCATTCCGAAATTTATCTCAAAAGCATCCGATCAGAAGAGCATGAAAAAGATTACAAAAGTTTTGTATATTTCGCAAGAGATATTTCCGTATTTACCTGAATCCGAAATGTCGAATATGGGGAGGTATTTACCTCAAGCAGTACAAGACCGGGGGCGTGAAACCCGAACATTTATGCCAAAGTTTGGTGCCGTAAACGAAAGAAGAAACCAGCTTCATGAAGTTATTAGGTTGTCAGGGATGAATTTGATAATTGATGATACTGATCATCCCCTGATTATAAAGGTGGCTTCAATTCAATCGGCGAGAATGCAAGTTTATTTTATCGATAATGATGATTATTTTCATAGAAAAAATACAATTGCAGATGAAAGTGGTGAAGAATATGAAGATAACGATGAACGAACAATTTTCTTTGTTCGAGGCGTTATGGAAACAGTAAAAAAGCTTCGTTGGACTCCGGATATTATACATTGTCAGGGTTGGATGACTGCTTTAGCGCCGCTATATATTAAGAAAGCTTTTAATGATGATCCTTTTTTTAAGCATTCAAAAGTTGTTTACTCTGTTTTTAACGATGACTTTGTAAAACCGTTTAGAAGCTTATTTGCCGAACGTCTTTTGCTGGAAGGTATTGAAAAAAGACATGTAGTTCAGGTAAAAGATAAAGTAATTGATTTTGTAGCTCTTTCAAAATTAGCAATTGATTATTCAGATGCTGTAATTCAATCCAGCCCTGTTGTAAATGAGGAAGTGTTGAAATATATTTCTTCCAAAAAAATAAAGTTTTTGCCTTTTCAAAAGGATGAAGATTATGCTGATGCTTATGTTCAATTTTACGATAATCTTTAAAAAAATAATTAAATTCCAAGTGTTTTTTAACTTTCAATTAAGTCATTCTTTTTTTCATTTTACATGAAATCTTATCAACTAATCCTGCTTTTTTTAGTATCACTATTTGTTTTTTCCTGTACGGATAATTTGGCTAATATTGGTAGCAACATTCAACCTTCGTCAGATCAGATTAAGATTGGAACAGATACTTTTCATTTAACTACTGAAAATATTTTTGTTGATTACATTACTTCAAGACCAGATTCATTTTTACTGGGTAATTTTTATGATGCTAAATTTGGTTCTACTCAGGCTGATATTTTAGCACAAGTCAATTGTCCAATAGGTTATATATACCCACCTTCATCGGTTCCTGATTCAGCAGTTGTTGTAATGTATTATAAAACATGGGTAGGCGATAAATACGCTCCTTTGGATGTGAATATATATCAGATGAATTTAAGCACTTTCAGTTATTCATCATTATATCCAACTAATTTGGACCCTACGGTTTATACTGATAGATCAATAAAATTGGGAGAAAGAATTTTTTCAGCGAAAGATGCAGTTGCAATGCGGGCTGATTCAACCGCTATACGATTTAAATTGTCAAGCGATTTTGTTAAAACGTTTATCAATAATTCCCCTTATTATTCAAATCCAACAAATTTTTTGAATGAATTTAAAGGAATTTATATAACGGCAAATTATGGTGCTGCTACACTGTTGAATATAAGCCAAATTGATTTAAGTTATTTCTTTCATTACACTTACACTACAAAAAACGTGAGTGGGGGAGATTCAACTGTAATTGTGAAAAATTATATTGTCTTTCCAGCTAATTCAGAAGTACGTCAGGTAAATCGATTTTTACATCCAGATAGAGCTAAAGTTGTTCAGCAAGTAGACAGTATAAATTATGTGGCTTCGCCTGCTAACTTACAAACACGTGTGAACGTACCATTGATGCGAATTAAACAACACATGGATGCCGGTGTTAATGGCAAAAAAGTAACTGTGAATAGTGCATTGATGAAAGTTGAAGTAACTCAAACGGAGCAAGATACTGTTTTACATCCAGTAGTAACTTATATGCTGCTTATTAAAGAATCGTCGATGAATCGATTCTTTAATAATAACGAATTGCCCTCTGACACATGCGCGATTTATGCCCAATATAATTCTGTACAAATTGGTACTACCGGAGTTTATCAACAGTATTATACTTTTAGTATAGCAAAACTTATTGCTAACGAGTTGAAAAACGATGGAGCAAATCCACCAGAGAAATTAGCATTAAGATTAGTGCCTGTAAAAATTACTTTTAATACAAGCGGAACCATTACGAAAATTAAACAAAGCTATTTAATGAGTGCTGTGACTCTCAGAAGTGGAATAAATACATATTCGCCAATGAGAATAAATGTGGTTTACAGTGGCTTTTAAAATGCGTTTGGAACTATAAAAAAATGCAGCAGAAATAATTTTCTGCTGCATTTTTTTATAGTTATATTTTTGAGGACTATTTTTGACGAATAAAAATTTGAATTGGAGTTCCTGTAAAATCGTATTTAGAACGAAGTTTATTTTCCAAAAACCTTCGATATGGATCTTTTACATATTGAGGTAAGTTGGCAAAAAACAGGAAAGTAGGAATCTGGGTATTTGGTAATTGAGTAACATATTTAATTCTAATATATTTGCCTTTCAGCGCCGGAGGTGGATAATTTTCAATTGCCGGCAACATATATTCGTTCAATTTGGCAGTTGGTACCTTACGTTGTTTGTTTTCAAAAACTTCAACTGCAGTTTCCAACACTTTCAAAATGCGTTGTTTGGTAGTAGCCGAAGTAAATATAATTGGGAAATCAACAAAGGGAGCTAATCGTTCGCGAATCGTTTTTTCGTAGTTTTTAATATCATTTGATTCTTTGTTTTCAATTAAATCCCATTTGTTTACACAAAGCACAAAACCTTTTTTGTTTTTCTGAATCAAGGAAAATATGTTTAAATCCTGACTTTCAATACCTCGTGTGGCATCAATCATTAAAATACATACATCGCAGTTTTCGATAGCGCGAATTGATCGAACCACCGAATAGTATTCCAAATCTTCATTGACTTTGGCTTTTTTACGAATTCCTGCTGTATCGACCAAATAAAAATCGTGTCCAAACTTATTAAAACGGGTATAAATTGAATCTCTTGTAGTGCCGGCAATGTCGGTTACAATAGTTCTATCTTCACCAATAAATGCATTAATTATGGATGATTTTCCGGCATTAGGTCTGCCAACTACAGCAAAACGAGGTAACTCTTCTTCAATTTCTTCCTTTACATCGGGATTGAAATGGGTGAGAAGATTGTCAAGTAAATCTCCAGAGCCAAGTCCATTTATGGCAGAAATAATTAGCGGTTCTCCTAATCCGAGTTTGTAAAACTCGGCCGCTTGGTATTGCCATTCAAAAGTATCAGATTTGTTAGCAACTAACAGTACCGGTTTTGTATAATGACGAAGAATTTGAGCTACTTCAAGGTCATAATCAGTTATTCCGTTCTGAATGTCAACCAAAAATAAAATCACATCAGCTTCCTCAATGGCTAAAACCACATGTCGTTTAATCTCGCCTTCAAATATATCCGACGAATTTACAACCCAGCCTCCTGTGTCGATAACTGAAAATTCACGACCATCCCATTCGCATTTGCCATATTGGCGATCGCGGGTGGTTCCGGCTTCTTCATTTACGATGGCTCTACGACTGTTCGTGAGCCGATTAAAAAGGGTCGATTTTCCCACGTTTGGGCGACCAACAATTGCTACAATATTTCCCATTATTTTTTATATCTAATAAGTTAGATATTTACATTCCATTTATTTAAATCAGTTCAGGTTTTCGCAAAGCTGAACAGCGGGTGCAAATATTTTCAGCTGCAAAGGTACGGAAATTAATCAATATGCCAACGTACTAAAGAATCAATGAACTAATTTTCAAAAGTTATTATATTAAACATATTATATAAGTTCTGTGATTTTGAATGTATTAAAAGCTATTCATTCGGCTTTAGTTTGACTTTCAATAAAATTTCGTTTAGGGCACTTGCAGAATATAAAAAAAGCAGTATCTTTGCAACGCTTTTGGAGAAAGGTATTACAATCCGAATACATAAAAAGAGATTCGGGCGTTTAGCTCAGCTGGTTCAGAGCATCTGCCTTACAAGCAGAGGGTCGGGGGTTCGAATCCCTCAACGCCCACTATCAAATTCAATATAATAAGAATACACATTTCGGGCGTTTAGCTCAGCTGGTTCAGAGCATCTGCCTTACAAGCAGAGGGTCGGGGGTTCGAATCCCTCAACGCCCACGAAAAGTAAAGCCGAAAGGTATTTTACAAAAAAGATAAACCCTACAAAATAAACGTTTTGTAGGGTTTTTTCATCATCCTGCCACGAAATATAACTATTTCTTAAACCATAAATTGGTCCATAAAATTCACAATTTTTAATGTAGTTTCTTATTAACTCAACACTGCTTAATAAACCTGCAATTCAGCCCCACACTAAATGTGAGGCTGAATTGTTGGTCTTAATTTGTCCGGCTATAGTTATCCTTAGCATCTTACAATGTGTGAATTTTGTAACTATTGAATAAAATTATGTAACGCACCCGTCATTTAAATGCCTCACCTTTGTACAGAAAAATTAAATAATATTTTTAAAACAAATAAAATGAAAAAACTAAAATTGCTTGCTTTTGCATTGATGTTGATGCTTGCTGGTTCAGCTCAAAGTCAATTATCTGTCAGATTGAATATTGGAACACCTCCGGCATGGGGTCCGGCAGGGTATAATGATGTACATTATTACTATCTTCCCGATATTGAAAGCTATTACGATGTACAATCTTCCATGTTTATTTATTACTCAGGTAACAGATGGATACATAGCAGAAATTTACCTGGACGTTACCGAAATTACGATTTATACGGAGGTTATAAAGTTCCAATGAATGGTTATCGTGGTAACACCCCTTACACTCATTTCAGGGAATATAGAATGAAATATGCCCGTGGATACCGTGGTAATCCTCAAAGAAATGTAGGCGAAAGAAATAATCGTCAGGAGAAGCATAATGAATTTCAGCAAAATAGAGATAACAGAGGTAATAACGACAGGCAGATGAGAAACAACAATCATGACCATGGAAATAACAAAGGCCAGGGACGTGGTAATGACAAGAAAGATGGTCATGATAACGGTAACAGAAACTAATTTCAACTTAAAACATAGAATATAATTTTCAATAAATTAAAAAAAATGAAGACATTAACTTTTACAATCGCATTAGTTCTATTAACTTTCGGAACTAACCTTTCGGCTCAGCGTCATTCATATTCAGATGAATATGGTCATACGTTAAATCTTGGATTAGGAATTGGTGGTTATTCCGGATATTATGGTTACATAGGGCATACTTTGCCGGTATTTGATATTAATTACGAATTTGAAGTAGCCCGAAATTTTACATTGGCTCCATTCTTGACTTTATATTCATATTCTGATCCAAATTATACTGCTTTAGTTACTCCAATTGGGGTTAAGGGTTCTTACTATTTGGATCAATTACTCCATGCCGGATCGAGATGGAATTTTTACATGGCAGGTTCGTTGGGTATAGCAATTGTTAATACTTCATGGAATGCTAATTATACAGGTGACCGAAGCTACTATACTGCAGCAAATCCATTGTATCTCGATTTTAGCATTGGAACAAGATATCATGTATCAAATAACATCGGACTATTTCTCGACCTATCAACCGGAGTTTCAACTATTGGTATTTCTATTCGTTAAATCAACAACATTGTGTCAAAAGGAAAAGAGGGAAATGATAAACTGGGCAAAAAAGAACCCGTCAAGAACCTGAAAGAAAAACGTGCTGAAAAAGCATTGAAACGTAAAGATAAAAGCAAAATAAGCGAGGTATAATTTGTACTTAAAGACTATGTTGTTTAGATATTCTGAAAAGTTCAGTTTATGGCAGCCCTTCTCTATTGTCGATTGACAAAGAGAAGGGTTGATTGTTTTTAACTACTGTGTAAATAGTATTTCAGACTAATTATCAGGTATTTCGATGTGTGAATTATGCAATTCTCCCTAATAATAATGTAACTTTTGAAGGTATAAATAAGCATACATTTGCATTATTCAATAAGGTATAAATCAATATAAAAAACAAAAACATTATGAGTACAGGAAAAGTAGTATTAGGTGTAATTGCCGGTGCAGCCACCGGAGCATTGGTAGGAATTTTAATTGCTCCGGCACGTGGTGCCGTAACTCGCAGAACAATTTACCGCAAAGGTGAACGTGAGGTAGATGCATTGAAAAATAAATTCAGTGATTTTGTAGACAGTATCACCGAAAGGTTCGAAAAAGTAAAAGATGATGTTACCGATTTGATTGATGACGTAGAGTTAAAAGTTGAAGAGGTTACAAAAGATCAAAAAACTGCTAAAAAGTAAGTTTTGAAACATTTGCATATTGAGTCTGCTCCGAAAAGTAATTTCTAAATAAAATTGACCTGCCTTAGGATTTTCGGAGTGGACTTAATTAATTTAATAAAATGAGATTTACAAACTCAGATTTAATTGAAATAAATATCATGGAAGATAATACGAAATTAATAGAATCGCTTCTTGAAAGGGCTACAGCGTACGGCAAAGCAAGCTACGAACTGGCAAGTTTGAATGTCGTTGATAAAGCTTCCGACAGATTTTCTTCATTTCTACCTCAACTAATTGTCGTTGCAATAGGTGGATTTATTATGCTTTTTCTCAATTTGGGTATTGCATTTTGGCTTGGAGAAATCTTGGGCGAATTTTATTTTGGATTTTTAGTGGTTGCGGCCTTTTATGGATTTGTTGCAATAATAATGCATCATTTTATGTATAAATGGTTAAAGAGAATTTTTTATGATTATATGATAAAACAACTCCTAAAATAAAAACAAAATGGAAAATATAACCTGTGCTGCCGATTTAAAAATTGCCATTCAAAAATTAGAGTTAGAACGTGATATTCAAGGGGAGTTATTCAAGGAAGATTTATTTCGGGTTTACGAAAATTTGAAGCCTTTAAGCATTCTCAAAAATACACTAACTGAAATATCTTCATCACAGTTTCTGATAGATAACGTATTAGGCTCATCAGTAGGCTTACTTACAGGTTATTTGTCGAAAAAAATAACATTAGGTTCAACACACAATCCTTTAAAGAAGCTTTTAGGTTTGGTATTACAATTTGGAGTTACAGAGTTTATAGCCAAACGCCCGGAGACCGTAAAATCAGTCGGTCATTTTTTGATAAGTAAAATTTTCCATAAACACGAAGTTAATACACAAAAGACGTGATTTTCGAAAAATCCATATTACCCTTTTACGCAAAAGCCGGCATTTTCTTTATCGGTCTATCTGCCCTGTTAGCAATATTATATATCGCTCAGGGCATTATTGTTCCATTAGTTTTTGCATTTATAATAGCCATTCTACTTGACCCAGTAGTTCGTTTTCTTGAACGTATGAAGATAAACAGAATAGTTGCAATTTGTATTACATTACTTCTTACAGTTTTGCTTTTACTTGCTTTTATTGCATTTATCTATACCAGGGCTGTTAGCTTTAGTAATTCCTGGCCTATTTTTGTTAATAAGTTTACGCTTATTCTCAATCAAACAATTGGTTCTGCTTCTGATTATTTAAATATCAGACCGTCAATTATCTATAAATGGATTGCCAAAACTCAACACGAACTAATAACCATTGACGGTACTTTTTTGGGACAAACTATTATGACTGTAGGAAGCAGCCTGGTAACATTGCTTTTAGTTCCTGTTTACATTTTTGTAATACTTTATTATAAACCACTTTTAATCGAATTTATCCATCGGCTTTTTAATGCAACACATCAAAGTCAGGTAAGTGAAATAGTTACTCAAACCAAATCAGTTATTCAACACTATCTGGTTGGATTGATAATTGAAGCAGTTATTGTGGGTACATTGAATACCGTTGGATTTCTACTGCTTGGTATTGAATATGCCATTTTACTGGGCGTACTGGGGGCTTTGCTTAATATCATACCATACATTGGCGGAATCATTGCAGTTGCATTATTTATGATGGTAGCTTTGGTTACCAAGTCATCACCCTGGTTTGCCCTTTATGTTTTTGGAATTCATACGTTTATACAGATAATAGACAATGATTTCATTGTCCCGAAAATTGTAGCTTCGAAAGTAAAAATAAATGCATTGTTCTCCATACTTGTAGTACTTGTTGGAAATGCATTGTGGGGTATTCCAGGCATGTTTCTTTCCCTTCCATTATTGGCTATAGTCAAAGTAATATTCGATCATCTGGATTCAATGAAACCCTGGGGATTTTTATTAGGAGATACTTTGCCGGTTTTTCAAAAGAACAAGAAATAAGGGTAAATATGCTAAAGGTATGACACAATTATAGCTAAATAAATTACAAAATATAAATATCATGATAGAAGTTAGAAAAGAAGGAATTATTTTATCAAAAACCGAATCGGAATTTGAAAATGAGGGTGTGTTGAATCCAGCCGTAATGCGTGTTGGCGATAGTGTTTATATTTTTTATCGTGCAGTTCAACTTTGGAATCAATCAACGATTGGATATTGCAGGTTAGATGGGCCGCTGACTGTAGCTGAACGTTGGGAAAAACCCTTCATGATTCCTGAATTTGATTATGAATCGCACGGAATTGAAGATCCTCGAATTACTAAAATTGACGATACGTATTATATGTCTTATACCGGTTACGATGGGGTTAATGCCCGTGGTGCTTTAGCTACATCGAAAGATTTAATTCATTTTGAGAAACAGGGAATGATTGTACCGCCGATTTCTTATGCGCATTTTGTTTTTCTGGTAGAATCGGCCGGAAGGGTAAATGAGAATTATTACCACAATCATAAATTTTATTACCAGGAGTCCGACCCGGAAGAAAAGATTCTTTTGTGGGATAAAAACGTAGTTTTTTTCCCACGCAGGATTAATGGGAATCTGGTGTTTTTACATCGTATCAGACCGGGAATTCAACTTGTATCTATTAAAAATATTGAAGATTTAACTCCAAAGTTTTGGAATGACTATTTTCAAAACTTTCAGGATCATATTGTTCTGGATCCAGTCTATCAACATGAGTCGAGTTATATTGGGAGTGGCTGTCCGCCTATTGAAACTGAACTAGGTTGGGTTTTAATTTATCATGGCGTTGAAGAAACAGAGGACGGACTTGTTTATTCGGCCTGTGCGGCTTTACTCGATTTAAATGATCCGCTAAAAGAATTGGCACGGCTACCCAATGTGTTATTTACACCTGAATACGAATGGGAAAGAGAAGGCGATGTGAACAATGTTTGCTTCCCTACCGGTACAGCTATATTTGGCGATACTTTATTTATTTATTACGGTGCAGCTGATTCACACATTGCTTGTGCTTCGTTGAAGTTATCAGATTTAGTAAAAGAGTTATTAGATTGTATTAAGGTTAAAGAGAACAATATTGACACAATCAATGGAATAAAATCAAAATTTGAAGACACCCCGAAAGTAAAGGAAATTCCTACAGTGAAGAAGGTAGCTAAAACAAAGAAAAATTCAAAAACTAGAAAAAATGAAAAATGAAAATATTACCCGAAAGATAGACAGACTTATCAGTCAGGAAGCCATATTTAGTTATGACAGCACAACTCTTTCGCCCAATACAATTCGGAAGAACAGGTATCATGCCCCGGTTAATCACACAATTAATCAGGCTGAAATTTTAGTTGTAACATCATATCCACCACGCGAATGTGGCATAGCAACCTATTCGCAAGATTTGATTACGGCATTGAATAAGAAATTCAGTAACTCATTATCCATTAAAATTTGTGCGTTGGAAAATGGGAAAGATAGTTACGATTATCCCGGGGAGGTTAAATATAGGCTTGACACATCGCACGTGACATCATACCTGGATTTAGCCGGAAAAATTAACGACGATGACCATATCCAACTCGTTCTTATTCAGCATGAGTTTGGTTTCTACAAGGATCAGGAACAAGCATTTCTGCAATTATTGTACGAACTGATTAAACCGGTAGTGGTGGTCTTTCACACTGTGCTTCCCCATCCGGATGCACGGTTGAAGCTGGAAGTAAAAAACATAGTTGCAGCCAGTAAATCAATAATTGTTATGACTAAAACTTCAGCTGAAATACTGATGAATGATTATGGCATTTCGAAGCAAAAAATAAACGTAATAGCTCATGGAACACACTTAGTGCCTCATTTAAGCGAAATGTTTTTGAAAGAAAAATATGGGTTAACCAATCGTAAAGTACTCACAACTTTTGGATTGCTTAGTTCAGGAAAAAGCATCGAAACAACCCTAAATGCCTTACCGGCCATAATTAAGCAATGTCCCGAAGTGATATTTCTGGTAATCGGAAAAACACATCCTGAAGTAGTAAAAAATGACGGGGAGGTGTATCGGAATAGTCTTATTGAAAAAGTAAAAGAACTTGGAATAAAAGATCATGTGAAATTTATCAACAAATACCTCGATTTGCCTACGTTGCTTGAATACCTGCAACTCACCGATATATATCTTTTTACCACCAATGACCCGAACCAGGCTGTAAGTGGTACATTTGCTTATGCTATGAGTTGCGGTTGCCCTATTATTTCTACGCCCATCCCTCATGCCAAAGAAGTATTGACAAAAGATACAGGTATTATAATTGACTTCAAAAGTTCCAAGCAATTGGCCGAAGGTGTCAATCTTTTGTTGAACGATTATCCTTTACGCAAAAGTATTATCACCAATACACTCCAAAAGATAGTTTCTACCGCCTGGGAAAATTCGGCAGTGGCACATGCCATGTTATTTCAAAATATGTCGGGAAATAGAATCCAGCTTCAATTTAATTTGCCGGAAATAAATTTAAGCCACTTCAAGGCTATGACAACTGAATTTGGTATGATTCAGTTTTCGAAGATTAATCAACCCAATATCAAATCGGGTTATACGCTCGACGATAATGCACGCGCATTGGTGGCTACCTGTATGTGTTACAAGTTATCCCGCGAAAAGGCAAGCATTGACGATATAGGTAAATATCTTGCATTTATAAAGTTCTGCCAACAACCAATGGGTAACTTTTTAAATTATGTGGATCAGGAACAAAACTTTACAGAGCAAAACAATGATGTCAATTTAGATGACTCTAATGGCAGAGCACTTTGGGCATTGGGGTATGTGGTTTCTTTGAAAGATATTTTACCTAAAACGATTATTGCTGAAGCCATTACTATTTTTGAACATGCCATGCTCAATATGAGTTCGGTAAAATCGCCCCGGGCAATGGCTTTTGTCCTGAAAGGAATATTTTATTTTCATAAAGGGAAAAAATCAACCGATTACCTGGAGTTAGTGCAACTGTATGCCAACCGGTTACTTGGGATGTATAAGCATGAATCGAACATGATTTGGGAATGGTTTGAAAGTTATATGACCTATGCCAACAGTATTTTGCCCGAAGCCATGCTATATGCCTGGTTGATGACCGGCGAAAGTATTTATAAAGACATTGCCCGGACATCATTTAATTTTCTGTTATCGTTGACATTCAACAAAAATGGAATTGAAGTGATTTCCAACAAAGGCTGGTTGCAAAAAGGACAGGAAGCAGGGCAATTTGGCGAACAACCCATTGATGTTGCTTACACCATTATGACTTTAAGTAAATTTTACGATGTATTTATGGACGAAGAGTACCATAAGAAAATGGAAATAGCTTTCAATTGGTTTTTGGGTGATAACCGTTTACATCAGATTATTTACAATCCATGTACCGGTGGTTGTTACGACGGACTGGAAGAAACACATGTGAACTTAAACCAGGGAGCAGAGTCGACTGTAAGTTACCTTATGGCGCGCTTAACCGTAGAAAAATATAAAAATGAACAATAAAAACAGAAAGTCAGTTGCAGTTATTGTGGCTCATCCCGATGATGAAACATTGTGGGCAGGTGGAACAATTCTGGATCATTCAATGAACGATTGGTTTATTGTGTGTCTTTGTCGTGCCGATGATAAAGAGCGGGCCGAGAGGTTTAAAAATGCACTGATAAAACTTAAAGCCAAAGGTATAATGGGCAACTTGGATGATGGCCCCGATCAACATCCATTGGATGAGAAGGAAGTGGAAAAAGAGATATTAAAATTATTGCCAAAAACCCATTTCGATTTAATTCTGACTCACGATTCTGCCGGTGAATATACCAAACATTTGCGACACGAAGAAGTCAACAAAGCTGTAGTAACACTCTGGCACGATGAAAAAATAACGACCAATGAACTTTGGACATTTGCTTACGAAGATGGGAATAAAGAGTATTTTCCAAAGGCAATTGAAAGTGCCAATATGTTCGAATCGCTTTCGGAAAAAACATGGTTGAAAAAATATAAACTGATTACCCAAACCTATGGGTTCGGAGAAAGCAGCTGGGAAGCGGAAACGACTCCGTTGGCAGAAGCATTTTGGCAATTTAAAAGTCCACATAAAGCAATTAAGTCTTTAAACCAATTTAAAGATGATATTAAAGTATCCAAACTCGCAATCATTAAACTGTTGTACAATGATAGTTTTGTTAATGAACTTGATACCATCTGTTCTGATACAGATACAAATTATTCAACTAAAGCAATGCGGCAATCTATAAATCCATTTCAGGCAATAAAATCAATGTCAAAAAAAGGAAAGGAGCTGAGTATATTCAAAACTTCCAGTATTGAAATTTTGAAATTGCTCTATTATAAAAGTAAAGCGTACTTACAGAATAAAAGCAGATTTGAAACAGAAACAAATTATTTTGAAAAGGTTTCAACAAAAATCATTGAACCAATTGTAAAGAAGTCGCTGGATAAACTTGAAAAAGAATTGGGAATTTTTAAAACACCAACTATTGAAACATTAAAAACATCGTATTATGAAAGTATTGGTATTGTATGAATATCCCCCAACGCCGGGTGGATTAGCAACGCAGGGAGATTTACTCTATAAAGGCCTGCAGGAATTGGGAGTTGATGTTCATGCAGCGCATTTCGAATCGGATCAGGAAAAAGAGTGGTATTACCGTTGGTTTAAACCCGATGTTGTGGTTGGAATAGGTTATTGGGGTTATACACCTCATTTAATTCTCAATCCTCAAAAATTTGGAGCGTTGGCTGTTCCGTGGTTAGTTTCTGATGGATACATTGCTAATTACCAGGATGTACTAAATGCGTTACCACTTATTTTGGTTACTTCCAATTGGGTAAAGGAAATGTATGTACGCGATGGAATTAATGGCGACAAAATAGAAGTTTTACCCGTAGGTTGCGATACCGACGGCTTTAAGCCATGCAGCAAGAATGATCCTAAAATTTTAGCCGTACGTGAATCGCTTGGCATTGCTCCGGATGAATTAATGATTCTGACTGTTGGTGGAGATGCTGCTTCCAAGGGTGGGAGGGAAGTTATGCAGGCACTTGCCATGATTGATACTAAAGTTCCAAAATGGAAATATGTGTGCAAAGTATGGCCACAGCAGCGCACCAGTATTCAAGATGCATCCGACGAGGAATTGGCCGAAAGCCTTGGTATTGAGAAAAAGATTATTTATGCCGTCAATACCATTTCGCGTACCTTTATGCCATACCTGATTGGTGCGTGCGATATTTATGCAGCACCATCTCGTCTGGAAGGATTCGGAATGCCGCAAGTAGAAGCCGGAGCCTGCGGTAAACCGGTTTTGAGCATTAACGCTATGGGAATGCTGGACACCTTGGTACACGGCGAAACAGCTTTATTGGCCGGAGTGGCACAGAAAATAGTGGTGAACGAAGTAATACTTGGTGTCGCAGCCGGATACGAAGAAGGCCATAAAGTGGTGTTTGATACTCCACGCATTGTTGATTACCGCGCCGATGTGCCGGACATTGCCAATTATATGGAAACACTGATGAACGATGCACCTCTGCGCGAAAAAATGGGAAAAGCGGGACGTGAACGGGTTGTGGCAAATTTCGACTACCGGGTGGTAGCTAAAAAGTTTGTGCAGATAATCAATGACCGATTGGGGATTTGCTAATATGCCAATATGCCAATGTGCCAATGTGCCAATGTGTCAATAACTTAATATGCCAATGTGCCAATGTGCTAATGTGCCAATGTGCTAATGTGCTAATGTGCCAATAACTTAATATGCCAGTCTTAAAGCCCCCTTTAGGGGGTTAGGGGTCAAATAAACTACATGAAAACAACAGATTTACAAGAAATTGAAGAAGCTAAGAAAGCAGCATTAGAAGTGTTGCTTCACAATGCACACGGACCATTTATGGGACTTCCACGCACGGCAGGTTGGGGCTATCCCGAACCTTACACACGCGACTTAATGTTTTCTATTTTCGGAATTGCCGTGAGTGGGAATAAATCGTTGTTGGAAAGCATTCGAAAGGTATTGAAAACCCTGGCAAAGAATCAAAGTGTGCACGGGCATATACCTTCGTTGGTTCACGATAGTGAAGACAGGGGTTCGAGTGATACCACGCCCTTGTTTTTACTTGGCACAGCCATTTTTCGGAAACTTACCGGAGAGTTGGAGTTCCTGCACGAAGCAGTGGAAAAAGCACTTGTATGGATGGAATATCAAAGCCCGTCCGACCGATATATGGTGGCACAACAGCCCACCAGCGATTGGCGTGACGAACAATGGGTGCTGGGTTACGGATTATTTGTAAACACAATTGTTTACAGTTACCTCCGATTGCTGGGTTTAAACGAAAGAGCCGACTATATGCAACAGGAAATGAGTAAGTTTACAATTACCGAGGGGAGTATACATCGCCATGTGCACGAAGGATTGGTGGTAAAACACAAACCTTACTACGCCATATGGTCGTATAAAATCCTAAGCAGCGAACGATTCGATTTATTGGGCAATAGCTTAGCCATTTTATCGGGAGTTGCCTCCCCTACACGAGCCAACGAGATGATTTCGTGGATTGAAGAAGAATGTGCTGCCATGCGTGCAAAAGGCGACCTGGTAGTTGGTTTACCCCCTAACTTCTTCCCTTTTGTAAAACCACAGGACCCTGAATGGAATGAGCGCTATGCCGAATATAACAACCCCGGCGATTATCATAACGGTGGTATTTGGCCCTTTATCAGCGGAATATATATTGCTGCTCTGGTAGCGGCTAAAAAGTACACGCTTGCCGAAGAGAAACTTGGTGTGTTGACTCATTTTGTAAAAGTATCAAGAACCGGCAATGTTGATTTTGGATTTAATGAGTGGATAAAAGCACAAGATGGAAAACCTATGGGGCAAGACTGGCAAACATGGAGTGCAGCACTTTACTTGTATGCTGCCAAATGTGTGGAATTAAAAAGTACACCGTTTTTTGATGAAATACGAAATCAGAAAGATAATTCATAATTCAATGTCGTTCAGTTAGTGTATTACTTTGTGGAACTTTGAGACTTAGAGTCTTTGTGGCAAGAAAATAATAGCCACTAAGTCTCAAAAACACTAAGTTTCATAAAGATTGAATTCAATCAAAATCCTTAATTAAACGACATTGATTCATAATTCATAATGTCTAATTCATAATTAAAACAACAATGGAAAAACTAACCGATAACAAGTACCCGCTTGTCAGACAAGAAGGTAACGAAAAGAAAATCATCCTACCCGGATATCCAACTCATCCCGTTAGTGAAGATATTTACAATCAGGGAAAAGAAGAGGAAGAAATTGACCCCGAACAAATAACCAGAGATAAAGAGAATGAAGAAGCAGGTAAAAACAATGAAAAAGATTTCATGGATGATGTTACGGGCGATGATTTAGATGTGCCCGGTTCTGAATTGGATGATCAGGAAGAAGAAACCGGCAATGAAGATGAAGAAAACAACCTGTACAGTCTGGGTGGCGATAACCATGATGATTTTGAAGAGGACTTAGAAAAATAACTCAAAAAAACGATTAAAAACTTTACAACATGAAAAAGATACTGATTGCATTAGACTTTCATCCTTCGGCAACAAAAATAATTGAAGCCGGCCTGTTAATGGCTAAGGCAATGGAGGCAAACGTAGTACTGTTGTATGTGAAAAGCCAACTTGTCAATTATTCATTGATATATAAAAAGGTAGGATCGATGAAGTTAGACAGCATGGCCGATTTAGAACTTGCAGCTCATGATTTTCTTGAAAAATCAAAATGCCACATTGAAAATAATATGATTGAAACCTTAGTAATGGAGGGAGATTTTGCAGAATTTGTTTTCAATACAGCCGAAGAAATGAAGGTGGATATGATGGTTATGGGATCGCATAGCACAAAGTGGTTGGAGGAAATAGTTTTGGGAAGAGTTAGCAATGAATCCCTACAACAAACCGCTATTCCGCTCTTAATTATTCCAACCCAGAAAAATGATAAAAGTAATACGTTGATATCGCTGAACATTTAAATGTATTTAGCTGCTATCTATAGAAATAGCGAGCTATCGCCCTTGAGTAAATGATTCAAAAGAAATTATCTTTCTCCAAAAGGTTCTTCAAAAACCAAATCTGTGAATCATGTAACATATTCAGGAAATTATGTAACATAGTAAGGCATAAATAGGGCGTACTTTGTATAAAAAATAAATGATATGAAAAAGCTTAGAAACGTAGTAACAATTTTTCTCCTTTCCATGATCTTAGTAGGAATGACTTCGTGCGAAGTAAGTCGGCGTTCGGATGAAGGAAGACATAGAGGATGGTTTCACAAACATGATGACCATCGGGATAATAAAGGTGCTGTACTTATAATTGGATCGGGTGATAGAGATCATCGCGATCATAATGATGATAATTGATAAACAAAAATTATACATCCCGGTAATACTAGAGTTTATATAAGTTAGTTTTTTATTTACCCCCAAACCCCCAAATGGGGGCTTTAAGACCAAGTATGTAAAATTCTCTTTAATGATATTCTTTTCTTAGAATCACTCTTGAGCCCCCATTTGGGGGTTTGGGGGTCATAACAGAAAAAATTTCAGAAAAAAAACGTCTACTATCTTGGAATTCGAAATTATAAG
>JARLGX010000005.1 GCA_031292575.1 Paludibacter sp. | reverse complement strand
TTTAATGATATTCTTTTCTTAGAATCACTCTTGAGCCCCCATTTGGGGGTTTGGGGGTTATAACAGAAAAAATTTCAGAAAAAAAAACGTCTACTATCTTGGAATTCGAAATTATAAGGATTGTAACTTATATAATGACTATTATATTGACATAAATATTACTGTTTTCAATAAATATTGCCAATTATTTGAAATAGATATAAATCTGTAAATGTGATAAATAGCTGAATGTCTCACAAAAAGATATTCGTATAATGTAGATAAAGTGCTGATATATTGCAATTATTAGAATAATTTATATCTTTGCATTGGTATAATAGTCTCTTAAAAACATCTTAAATTTATGAATTATGAGTTTAATTAAAGAGTTTAAAGATTTTGCCATGCGTGGCAATGTTATTGATTTGGCTGTCGCTGTAATTATTGGTGGCGCTTTTGGAAAAATTATCACATCGTTGGTTGCTGATGTAATTATGCCTCCTATCGGTTTGTTGGTCGGTGGAGTTAATTTTACTGACCTGAAATGGGTATTGAAAGGACCTGAAATGGTAAATGGTGTGCAAAAAGCTGCTGTAACAATGAACTATGGTAATTTTTTGCAAGTCACTTTCGATTTCCTGATTGTTGCGTTCTGTATCTTTTTGGTAATTAAAGGAATGAGCTCTTTCTCCAAAAAGAAAGATGAAACTCCTGCAGCTCCTCCTGCACCAAGCAATGAAGAAGTGCTGCTTACCGAAATTCGCGATTTGTTGAAAAAGTAAAAGACCTTCCCTTTAATTCAAAATACCCTATTGACACTTTTCACGGTCATTAGGGTATTTTTGTAGTTTAAATTTCATATCTTCGTCGGGTAATATTGAACCGTTTATCGATTTATGCTTGTTTCAGACCATTGTATGCATGTATCTTTGCTGCATAATTTTTTAAAACAATATTATTATGGAAAATGAAGAAAAAAGCTCGTATCGTTCGAGCTATCCCAAAGGTCTTGGCTTAGGACTTGTGCTAATGTTTATTGGTATTGTATATCTCGGTTCAAACTTCGGATTGATTCCTTTCCCTCTGAAGGACATTATTATTTCCTGGCAAATGCTTCTTATATTTATTGGTGTGGTCAATCTTTTCAGACGCCGGCTTATCTCGGGAGTGGTTTTAATCTTTGTCGGTAGTTTTTTTATTTTGCCTAAAGTTTTCCCTTTTTTAGATCACAATTTTCAACAAAACTTCTGGCCTTTAATACTTATCGCTGTAGGGGTTGTGATTATATTGCAACGGGTTATTCATCCAAAATATTTTAACGACTTTTGGAACTCAGAATGGCAACATCATCATTACCATCGCAATCATCATTATCGCAACCATCGTTATTCGAAATGGGAATCGAATAAGAGTGAAGATTATTCTAAGTGGGCGAATGCAGGTGGATTTTCAAAGAACAGTGTTTTCGGTAGCGGTGAACATATTGTTCTCGATCCTGAATTTAAAGGTGGTGAATTGAACGCAGTTTTCGGAGGCATTACATTGGATTTGCGCAGAACAAACTTGCCGGTAGGTGAAACAGTATTGGAAGTAAATGCGGTTTTCGGTGGAATTACAATCTATGTTCCTGTTGATTGGTTTGTGGAAACACATTTGGATGCTGTTTTTGGAGGCTTTCAGGACAACAGAATGCCAAAAGAACCATTGGATACAACGAAGAAACTGATTATTACCGGATCGTGTGTATTTGGTGGTGGTGAACTCAGAAACTAATTACTGATAACTCTTCACTGATAAAAGATGCTTCATCCATTCTTAGAAAATACAGCAAAAACCGTCCAATACATCCTGCTTTGGGCGGCATACGCTGTGTTTCAAACATCTGTATTAGTTTCGATAGTTGACCTGCCTATCTGGATGGTTATTTTAGATGGAGTTATTCATGCCCTGATTTTTGGAATTATTGGTCTTTTACTTTGGAGTATTGTTAATTATGGAAATTATGCTGTATTGACTATCTATCAGCAGTTAATTAATTACATAGCTTTGGCTCTGCTTGTTATTGCCATTTGGCTTGGTGTTGGATATGGTTTGTTTTACTGGTTTTTTGGCCCTGCTGTAACTTCTAAGTTAATCCCTGTTTTGCCAATACGTGGTTTTATTGGGTTACTAATCTATCTGTTAATAATTCAACGGTTTCGATTTGTTTTTCAAGTATCTGAAAATTTATCGGAAAATGAAATTCTGGTTGAGCAAGCTGATGAAGTAAAGCAATTGAAAGTTTCAAATATCGAATTGCTGGAACGCATTGCTGTGAAATCAGGAACAAAAATTCACGTGGTGTTAGTTCCCGAAATACTTTACTTGCAAGCCGATGGGGATTATGTTCAAATATTTACAAATCAAGGTAAATACCTGAAAGAACAAACCATGAAGTATTTTGAAGAGCATTTGCCCGAAAATCAATTTGTAAGGGTACACCGCTCGACCATCGTAAATGTTGAAATGATTTCACGCATTGAACTTTACGAGAAGCAAAACCAAATGCTTACACTTAAAAACGGACAGCAAATTAAAACCAGTCCGGCCGGATATAAAACACTTAGAGCCGCGTTGAAACTATAATTTACAACAGTTTAGCATGTCAGTTATCCAATCCGGTAGCCCGTTCCAAAGATTGTAGTCAACCACAAACCAAAAAAGCGATCGTAAACCTGAAAAGTGCTATTTTCGGTAGTGATTATTTCTTTATCGAGCAATTGTTTGATTGCAGTTTGAACAGAACTTGAGGAAAGGAGCCCATGACTTTTAATAAAATCCGACGAAGTGACCTTTGCTGCTTTTCCTTCTTTGGCTATGGCATAAAGTACTTCTTTTTGTCGTTCGGGCAAGAGCGATAACGTACTTAGAAATAGAGGTTCGAAGGATGCTATCTTATTGTCCAATGCTTGTTCTACTAATTCCAACGTACATGTTTCGTCGATGTTTGTCAGTGAATAAAGTTCATTAAAAATATTCTGAATGTACCAGGTATGACCTTCAAAAAGCTTATAAACAGAGCTTATTAATTCATCAGTAATAATTTTATTCTCATGTATGAAATGTTTTTTAACGAAGTCGCTATATGTATTTTCATCAATAGCATTGAGCTGCAATAAACTTACGCTTTGGTAAAAAGGGCGGGATGAACTAAAGAATATATTTTGCATCAAGTGGCGTTGACTGCCGGCAAAAATAAACAAGGTGTTTTTACAATGCTGAATATGAGTTCTTAACAAAGCTTCAATATTTTTTTCGGGATAATAAGCAATGCGTTGAAATTCGTCAATGGAAATAAGACAAGGCTTATCAGCCGACTCCAGATACTTGAATATTTGCTCTAAACTAAATTCAGCTTCTTTAATTTCACTAATGCCAATGTCAAAAGTTGGGGTTCCGGTAATGGAGTCAAGTTTAAAAGCAGGGCGAAGTGAGCTGATAATTGAAAAGAAATTATCAATAAACTTTTGGCCTGTTGGTTTAAGTGTCTCGAAAATTTCCTTACCAAGCATAAACACAAATTCTTTCAGGTTGTTTGTGGCATATATGTCGATAAAAAAGCAATGATAGTTTTCACTTATTTCCGGCAAATGAAAGCAGTGTTGAATTAAGCCTGTTTTTCCCATTCTGCGTGGAGAAATTATTGCTAAATTATTCCCATTTGTAATGGTTTTGATCAAAGTTGCTGTCTCATTCTCGCGGTCGCAAAAGTATGTGTCAGACACATAGCCACTTGTTATAAATGGATTTGAAATTCTTCTCATAGCTATTAATTTTGCTGCAAATATAATTATTATAATTCAATTATTGAAATGTAATAATGTAAATTCAATAATATTTGTGTATTTGTAATTAAAGACAATTCTAAAATCTTTCATGCTTAGTAATTGTAGAACCATTAAACTAATTATATATCAGCAAATAAGTGAAGTAGCCAGCACATTTGATTTTAAATTATTTAAATAAGATTAAATGTTGGGTTTAGTTTATATTGCAATTAGGTTTATAATATAAAACGATTTATATTTGCATTGATTTTAATTCTTAGTTCTAATTTTTATACGTATAATTTATTATGGAAGAAAAAAACTTAAGTGAGAAGGACAGTTTAGAACTTATTTCTCAAATGATCAGCAATTCCCGTCAAAAGTTAGAAGACGGTAACGGAATACCATTTCTTATTTGGGGTTATACTACTTTTTTTGTATCACTTGTTGTTTTCTATTTTATTAATGTTACCGGCGACTATCATTATCATTATCTTTGGTTTCTGATTCCGGCAATTGGTTCAATTGGAATGTTTATTAGTGAAAGAAAAAAAACAAAATATTCCGGACACGGTATGAATTTTATTGAGCGTGTAATCGGGAATATCTGGACGGTGATTGGTATCGCAGCATTCATAATTAGTGTAGGCGCATTTTTTGTTCGTATCCCTATACTTTCACTGGTAATTTTGTTGATGGGAATTGGAACGGCATTAACCGGTCTGGTTATTAAATTTAAACCTGTAACTATAAGTGGCTTTATCGGTATGGCAAGTTGTGTAGTGCCTTTTGTAATGAAAAGCAATGAACAAATACTGGTTTTTGGAGTTATTTACCTGATTATGATGGTAGTTCCGGGACATATACTGAATTATAAAGGGAGGAAAAAACATGTTTAAGGAACTCAATCCGTTGCTTCATTCTGAGCTACGATTGGCAGTAATGTCTATTTTAATTTCTGTTGAAGAAGCTGATTTTTTATTTATACGTGAAAAAACGGGCGCTACGGCAGGAAATATTAGTGTTCAGATTGAGAAACTCAGAGAGGCAGGTTATATTGAAGTTACCAAGGGGTTTTTAGGGAAACGGACTCGTACAGCCTGTAAAATAACCAAGAAAGGCGTGGATGCTTTTGAAGAATATGTAGAGGCTCTGAAAAGTTATCTGGAAATTAAGGGAAAATAATAAGGTGATAAAAATATGTGCGTAATTGGCGCACATATTTCATTTAAGATTATCACATTTTCTCTTTCAGAAATCTTCCGGTATAAGACTCTTTGCATTTGATAATCTCTTCGGGTATTCCTTCAAAAACCAGATTTCCGCCTTTGTCGCCACCTTCCGGACCAATATCAATTATGTGATCAGCACATTTAACTATTTCCATGTTGTGTTCAATAATAATAACGGTATGTCCTTTGGCAATAAGTGCATCAAAGGCTTTCATCAATGTTTTAATGTCGTGGAAATGCAGACCTGTGGTTGGTTCATCGAAAACAAAAATGGTTGGCTCGGGTTTTTCGTTTGCCAAAAACGAAGCGAGTTTAACACGCTGGCTTTCACCACCGGAAAGTGTGCTCGATGATTGTCCCAGCTTGACATAACCGACTCCAACATCCTGAAGTGGTTTCATTCGCTTTACTATTTTCTTTTCTGTATTCCCTGTACTTTGCGAAAAGAATTCAATTGCCTGATTGACAGTCATTTCAAGCACGTCGAAAATATTGACTCCTTTGTAAGTTACATCCAATACATCTTGTTTGAACCGTTTTCCGTGGCAATGTTCGCATTCGAGCACCAGGTCAGCCATAAATTGCATTTCTACTGTTACGGTTCCTTCGCCCTGGCATTCTTCGCATCGACCGCCTTCGGTATTAAATGAAAAATGCGAAGCGGAAAAGTTCATTTGTTTGGAAAGCTGCTGGTCGGCAAATAGTTTGCGAATTTCATCGTAAGCCTTGATATATGTTACCGGATTAGACCGCGAAGAACGTCCGATAGGATTTTGGTCAACAAATTCAATATCTTTTGCCAATAACATGCTGCCTTTTAACGTTCCAAACTGACCTGTACGGTCGGCAACGCCACCGTAATATTTTTTCAAAGCGGCGTAAAATACATTCCGAACTAATGATGATTTTCCCGAACCACTCACGCCTGTAACCACTGTGATAACATTCAAAGGAAATTTAACGTCAATTCCTTTGAGGTTGTTTTCGCGCGCTCCAATAACTTCGATATAATTATTCCATTTCCTGCGATGAGTTGGAACTTCAATTTGTTCTAATCCCATCAGGTATTTCAAGGTATACGAATTTTCGATTTCAGTATTTGACAAATCATTTTTACCTGTTTCAGTCAAATTCGGAGTTCCCTGAAAAACAACTTTACCACCTAATCGACCTGCATTTGGACCAATGTCAATCAGGTAATCGGCAGCTCGCATTATTTCTTCATCATGTTCCACTACCACCACAGTATTGCCCAAATCACGAAGTTGTTTTAGTACTTTGATAAGCAACTGCGTGTCGCGAGAGTGCAGACCAATACTTGGTTCATCCAAAATATACAACGAGCCAACCAAACTGCTTCCGAGCGAAGTAGCTAAATTAATTCGCTGGCTTTCGCCGCCCGAAAGTGAATTGGACAACCTGTTCAGTGTCAAATACCCCAATCCTACATCCATCAGAAAGTGAATGCGGTTGTTGATTTCAATCAGAAGTCGCCTGGCAATAGCCGTATCTTGCTCGTCCAAGTGAATGGTTTCAAAGAAATCATTCAACTTTGTGACAGACATTAAAACTAATTCCGAAATAGGCTTCCCATCGATGCGAATATACGAAGCTTCCTTTTTCAATCGACTTCCATTGCATTCGGGACAAATAGTTTTCCCCCGGTAGCGAGCCAACATAACCCGATATTGGATTTTATACTGGTTAGCTTCCAGATGTTTGAAAAATGCATTCAATCCTTCAAAGTATTTATTGCCTGTCCAGAGGAGTTGCCGTTGTGAATCGGTAAGCTCATAATATGGTTTGTGAATTGGGAAATTAAACTTGGTTGCCGTGTGAATAAGTTGATTTTTCCACTCACTCATAACCTCGCCTTTCCAGCAAACCACTGCATCTTCGTAAATTGAAAGATTTTTATTTGGAACCACTAAATCTTCATCAATGCCAATAACCCGACCAAAACCTTCGCATTTTGGACAAGCTCCAATTGGGCTGTTGAAGCTGAATGTGTGAACAGTTGGAGTTTCGAAAACCATTCCATCGGCTTCAAATTTTTTAGAGAAATAAAGCAACTTCGTTTCTTCATCGGTAATTGCTTTCAGTACGCAAGCTCCATTTCCTTCAAAAAAAGCTGTTTCAACAGAATCTGTAAGTCTGCTTATGGTTGTTTGTGTGTGATCTACCACTAATCGGTCGATTAATAGAAAGACTTCATTTTCGTTGCTGACTAACGATTCGTTTTTTAGTATTTCCGGTATAAGAATTGTTTTTCCATCGATATCTACTCTGCTAAATCCTTGCAGTTGAAGGCTATTTAGTTGTTCTATGAGCGTCCTGTCGGGAGTTGGAATTACGGGAGTTAAAATCATTAGCTTTGTTTCATCCTTGAAACTCATAGCAGCATCAATTACATCTTGAGCTTCGTGCTTTCTGACTATTTCGCCGGAGATTGGAGAATATGTTTTTCCAATGCGCGCATAGAGCAGTTTTATATATTCGTATATTTCGGTGGAAGTACCAACGGTAGAACGCGGATTACGTGTGTTGACTTTTTGTTCGATGGCAATTGCCGGTGGAATTCCTTTGATATAATCCACTTCGGGTTTGCTCATTCTCCCAAGAAACTGGCGTGCATATGACGAAAGACTTTCAACATATCGGCGTTGACCTTCGGCATAGAGGGTGTCAAACGCCAGTGATGATTTCCCCGAACCGGAAAGCCCGGTAATTACCACCAGCTTATTCCGTGGAATTTCTACATCAATATTCTTTAGATTGTGAACCCGGGCACCTTTTATAAGTATATTTCCTTGTTTGGACATGAGCTTAAACGATTCTTAATTTACAATTTGTAATACGTAATTGATTAATAAATTGGCAATTTCTCATGTTTAACTTAGAAACTATCAACCAAAAACAATCAACTAAATTGAACTTGCAAAGATACGACTTCAAAAATGAATATCTAATATAGAACAATCAATAATTATCACAACAACTATTTTAAAGAATAAAATGTTTAGAACCACAAAATATACGGTATATATACATTTCATAAACGTCAAAATTGCATTTAAATTGAATATATATTTCAAAACAACCTAAATTTAGTATAAATATCAGATAAATTTAATTGTATGCATTGTAGTATGCAATATTTGTTGTACTTTTGCCCGAAATCTAAATAATTATGCATTTATGAAGAATAAACGGAATCGTTTACAGGTAATATCGGAAATTCTCCGAACGACTGTAGTTGGCAGTCAGGAAGAGTTGTTAAAAATGCTCAGCGAGCGACAGTGTGAAGTTACTCAAGCAACCTTGTCCCGTGATTTAAAATTGCTAAAAGTTGCAAAAACACCTTTGTCGAATGGAGCTTACAAGTACATTTTACCTGCTTACAACAAACCCCTTCCAAGTTCCGGAACAATGAACACATTAATAGCGCATGGAGCTGTTTTAAGTTTGGAATTTTCCGGTCAATTAGGAGTTGTAAAAACTAAACCGGGATATGCCAGTGCCATTGCATGGGATATTGACAATAAAGCCACGGAGCATGTTTTAGGAACAATTGCCGGTGACGATACGATTTTGGTTATACCTCGTGAAGGCATAACGCGTGAAGATATTCTCGAGATGATGAATATCACGTTTTCTGAAAAAGGATAAATAAGAAATTTATTTGCTTATAAAAAGCATATTTTACGTATCTTTGTAGCCTTTTTTGAAGAATATTTAGAACAAATCTGATCAAAAAATTCAGAAAAATTAAAGGGATACAAATGAATGTAGTATGTTGTGCAAAGGAGCTTCTTGTAAAAGTTAAAAGAACTCATTCAAAATTGAATATGGACAAAGATATTGCCGTTGAAGAGATAACGGTACAAATTGCTGATGAGCGTTTTTTAGGGTATGTTGATACAATTTTGACCACCATTGCTGATGCGGCCAAAGTGCGCGGAACAGGTATTGCCAGACGTTCGCCCGAATATGTCGAGCAAAAAATGAAAGAAGGAAAAGCTATAATAGCTTTAGCAGGTGAGGAGTTTGCAGGATTTTGCTACATCGAAACCTGGGGTAATAAAAAGTTTGTTGCCAACTCGGGTTTAATCGTTGTAGATAAGTATCGTGGACATGGACTTGCAAAACGTATTAAACGAAAGGCATTTGAACTCTCGCGCCAGCGTTATCCCGACGCTAAGATATTTGGGTTAACAACCGGGTTGGCAGTAATGAAAATTAATTCGGAATTGGGATACAAGCCCGTAACATTTTCTGAATTGACCAACGATGAAGCATTCTGGAAAGGATGTCAAAGCTGTGTGAATTATGACATCTTGCAACGCACCAGCAGGAAGCACTGCTTGTGCACAGGAATGTTGTTCGATCCGGCTAAAGATGTAGAAAAGTAAAAGAGGTTATTAGTTCATTTAGTAGTATGGTTTAAAATTGTTTAGAGCAATCCACACGACTTTATACAAAAAGAATATGAAAGAAAAAGTTGTTTTAGCATTTAGCGGAGGATTGGATACTTCGTTTTGTGCCATGTACCTGGCTCAGGAAAAAGGATACGAAGTACACACCGCAGTTGCAAATACAGGTGGATTTAGTGCCGAAGAATTAAAACTAATTGAAGATAAAGCATTCAGACTTGGAGCTGTAAGTCACGTAGCGCTCGACGTAACGCAGGAATATTACGAAAAAAGCATTAAATACATGGTTTTTGGTAATGTGTTGAGAAATGGAACTTATCCTATTTCGGTAAGCTCGGAACGTATTTTTCAGGCAATTGCCATTATCAACTATGCAAAAGAAATAGGTGCAGATTATGTTGCACACGGAAGTACAGGTGCCGGAAATGATCAGGTGCGTTTCGACCTCACTTTTGATGTACTGGCACCCGAAATCAAAATTCTTACCCCAACGCGCGATATGGTGTTGACTCGTGAATACGAGATTAACTATTTGAGAGATCACGGGTTCAAAGCCGATTTTACAAAAATGGAATATTCCATAAACAAAGGCTTGTGGGGAACCAGTATTGGTGGAAAAGAAACGCTGAAATCAGATAAAACATTACCGGAAGAAGCTTATCCAAGTCAAATAGAAAAGCAAGGAGAAGAAACAGTTACTATTGAGTTCGAAAATGGCGAAATTTGCGCTGTAAACGGTCAGAGAAATGAGAATAAAGTATTGTTAATTAATCAGTTGGAGGATATTGCCAATAAATATGGAATTGGTCGCGATATGCATATCGGCGATACCATTATTGGTATCAAAGGGCGCGTAGGTTTTGAGGCTGCAGCTCCACTTTTGATTATCAATGCGCATAAAATGCTTGAAAAACACACACTTACTAAGTGGCAACAATACTGGAAAGACCAACTTGGTAATTGGTATGGAATGTTTCTTCACGAAGCACAATACCTGGAACCTGTTATGCGCGATATTGAACAATTCCTTCAAAGTTCTCAACAAAACGTAACCGGCACCGTGATTGTAAATCTTCGCCCACACAGTTATACCTTGGTGGGAGTTGACAGCACATTCGATTTGATGAAAACAGATTTTGGCGAATACGGAGAAGTTAACCGCGCATGGAGTGCCGAAGATGTAAAAGGATTTACTAAGATTCTCGGCAACCAAATGAAAATATACTATAACGTTCAGAAAAGAAACGATAAATAGAAAAACAATAAAACTAAAAAAACGATTAAAGCTTCTGCACAATGTGTAGGAGCTTTTTTATAATATGTTGGAATTCAGATTATTTTGGTATTTAGAATAAAAATTGTAATTTTGCAGCCTGAAAAAATAATATATAAAATTTTACTTTTATGATGAATGCTCAAGATATCAAAAATGGAACTTGCATCCGTATGGATGGAAAGTTGTATTTTGTTATAGAATTTCTCCATGTAAAGCCAGGCAAAGGCAATACTTTTATGCGTACCACACTTAAAGATGTAGTGGATGGTCGAGTTATTGAACGTCGTTTTAATATCGGCGAAAAACTGGAAGATGTACGCGTAGAACGTCGTCCTTATCAATTCGTATACAAAGAAGCTGATGATTTCATTTTTATGAATCAGGAAACATACGACCAACATCCAATTAGCAAAAACCTGATAAATGGTGTTGATTTTCTACTTGAAGGTATGGTTATAGAAGTGGTTTCGGATGCATCGACCGATACTGTACTTTATGCAGACATGCCCGTAAAAGTACAGATGAAAGTAACTTATACCGAACCGGGAATGAAAGGCGATACAGCTACCAACACCCTCAAACCTGCCAGTGTTGAGTCAGGTGCGACTATTCGTGTCCCTTTATTTATTACCGAAGGTGAAACGATAGAAATTGATACGCGTGATGGTTCATATTTAGGCCGTGTAAAAGCGTAATTACAAATAAATATACATTTTTTGGAAAGAATCCGGTAAACTTGATAGTTTGTCGGATTTTTTTATACAATTTGAGTTTGACTTTGCATTAAATTCACGTAATTTGCAGGAACATTATTTTAAAGATAATTCATGAAAAAACGAATTCAAAGTTTCATTTACGCCGGCAGGGGAATAAAAACTGTTTTTGGTTCTGAAACAAATATGAAAATTCACCTCGTGGTTGTATTTTTAGTTGTAGTTGCAGGGTTTGTCTTAAGGATAAATGTTCCTGAATGGATAATGTGTTTGCTTTGCATTGGATTGGTAATTGGAGCTGAAATGATAAATACGGCAATTGAGAATGTGGTAGATTTGGCTTCGCCCGAACAGCATCCTTTAGCCGGTAAAGCCAAGGATATTGCTGCCGGAGCCGTATTGATTTGCGCGATAATTTCCGTAATAATCGGCTTATTGATTTTTTTACCAAAAGTGTGGCCTTTATTGATGAATCTTTTTTAATTCATTTACAACCCATGTTTGCCTATGAAAAAATTCAATCCTTTTGTCGACCTTATTAATTTGATGTATCCTAATTTATGCTTGATTTGCAATCAGAATCTGCAGAAGAATGAACATCATTTGTGTTTGGCTTGTCTTAATGGAATCCCAAAAACAAATTTTCATTTATTAACCGATAATCCGATAGAAAAACGTTTTTGGGGTAAAGTTCAAATTTATAGAGCAACTGCCTTTTTCTATTTTCAAAAAGGCTCGCCATTTCAAAAATTATTACATGCGCTGAAGTATAAAAACAACAAAGAAATAGGTCAATTGCTCGGAAAATATGCTGCAGTTGATATAATGGATTCTTCAGATTTTGCTTCGGTGGATGTTATAATACCTGTTCCGCTTCATCCTAAGAAATATAAACTTCGTGGCTATAATCAAAGCGAATGGATTGGAAAAGGATTGTCTGAGATTCTCGAAAAACCTCAGGATACGAGTACTTTAATTCGGGTACGTGAAAATGCGACGCAAACAAAAAAATCTGTTTTTGAACGATACAAAAACACGGAGGGTATTTTTGAATTGACTGACATGTCTGTGCTGAAAGGAAAGCATGTTCTGTTGGTAGATGATGTTTTGACAACTGGTTCCACACTTGAAGCCTGCATTAATGTATTGCTCCAAACGAATGATATTAAAATAAGTATTTTTACACTTGCCGTAGCCTGAAAAGTGCTATTACAGGAATAATTTTCTTAATAGTTTAGAATGTTCTCGATGAGGTTTATTTTTTAACGTGAAATTTGAAATTCAGTGCGAATATATAGTTCGAAAAATGAATAATAATATGTAGTTTTGCATTTAAATACAAGCTTTCCGAAACATACTTGTGCCAGTTGATGTATGCGTTTTAAACTTCGATTAATATTTCCAATTTTTGGCCTGTTATTGATGGGCTGTTCACTCTTGCCCAACCAAATAAAAACTGCAGAGCGTTTAATGGAAACCGCTCCCGACTCCGCCCTGCATATTTTACAGCACATGCATGCCGACAACCTTACCTTAACTTCCGGAGACAGGGCGTTGTACGGTTTGCTAATGATTCAGGCGCTCGATAAAAATAACAAACCCCTGAAGCCCGATTCGCTAATTAATTACTCATTAGATTATTATCAGGGTACAAATGATAAACCCCGCTTAGCCATTTGCTATTTTTATAAAGCACGTATGTATAAAAATGCCCAGCGATACGATGATGCTACGGTACTTTATCTCAAGGCATTGGATAATAGTCAGGATAAAAAAGATTATAACCTACTAGGTAAAATCTATGCTGATATGGGCGATATTTGTTCATTCCAAAAGGATTATAATGAAGCTCTTAAAAAGTATCAGCTTTCTGTTGACTGCTTTAAAAGCGCAAGAAAGACAATAGATGCTAGTTATAGTCTTCTTGATATTGGGAGAACGTATAGACTTGCCAAAAATTACAAAGCAGCTCTTCAATATTATCGTAAGGCTCTTGCTCAACCTCTAGACTCTATTTTTAGTGGTGTAGCAATGCAGGAAATTGGAATTAACTATTATTGGGCTAAGCAGTATGATTCAGCAAAATATTATCTTCGGAAAAGTGTACATTTTCCATATAAAACGACTAATTTTGCTATTAGGTGTAACAACTTAGCCGATTTATATTTTGATACGGAGCAATATGATTCAGCTTATCACTATGCTTCTCTTGCTTTAAAGTATCCAGCAAATTTTTTTACACAACGAGAATGTTATCGAATTTTGGCGAATACAGAATATGTGCAAGGAGATTTCAAGCAAATGGCTGTTTTTATGACGCAGTTTCAAGCTTGCTCCGATTCTGTACGTAAAGTAGAATCGCAAACCAAAATCACTGTTTTGGAAGATTTGCACCAAACTTCTGAAAATGCGACTAAAACTAAAAAATATCTAGGCATCCTTGGAATGATTTTGCCCATTATTATATTGATTAGTCTTTATATACTGTACCGGTTACGGAAACGCAACAAGGGAAAAGAAAAAGAACTGGAAGAGGCGGAAGTGCAAATCAGTGCAAAACAAAATTTACTGGTTGAAAGTTTGATACAAAAAATTGAAGAAACGCGTGCGTTATATGCATCTGAATATAAAAAAGCCTCTATGCCCCAACGTGAACTTATGGATAGAGAACTTTACAATACTTGCCTTCATGTAAACGACCTGGATGCATTTAAAAAATTAATGAATAAAACGTTTAACAATATAATTGCTGCCCTGGAAAGTAATTATTCCGAAATAACCCGAAAAGAAATAATTTGGAGCGGATTATTTTTGTTGGATATTCCTACCCAAGATATGGCTTTGATTCTGGAAAGCCAACCGGTAAGTTTATATAAATTAAAACAACGGCTCGCTCAAAGATTGCAGCTCGCTAATGTAAAAGAGTTGGAGCAATTTCTTAAAATAAAGTCGGAAGGAAAATAACTGATAAATATTCTACTTTTCTGTTTTTTTTACTTTTACACCCCCATTTTTTCCTCCTGTTTTCCTCCTTTTTATTACGTGTCTCGAAAATATTGCGCATTGACAAACTAATTACCTAGAAATTAAATAGTTATAAAATAACGTGTCTCGATTCTTTTTGCCTTAAAATTTGGTGACTTGTGTTGCTATGCTTAATTTAGCACCATGAAAGAATTCCTCTTTTGGATTCTATAACCCTATGTTCACACTATAATTCGTTTTTTTATGAAAAAAATTAATTCTTCACTTGTTAGCATTTTTATGCTTTTGGTTTGTATGCTCTCCGTACAATCCGTTTTTGCCATTGACGTTCCCCTTAAAAAAGGCGATTCTGGAAGTATCGGAGGCAGTAATATTATGATGAGTAGATCCGTAACTATCATTCCGGTTTCTGCTTCGTTTGATGGAACCGATTTGTACTTAACTTTCAGCAGTAAAGTTGGGGTAGCCCAGGTTACCGTAATAGATCAATTTGGTAGCATTGTTTATATGCAATCAGTGGACACGAATTCTACTTCTACAGTAGTAATCCCTACCGATAGCTGGGATAGCGGAACGTACACCTTACAAGTTACGTACGGCACTACAACCCTGAGTGGAACAATTAATCTGTAATTAAATACTAAATAACGAAGCGGAATTGTAAACCGCTTCGTTATTAAACATTTTTTTATTCGACCGTAACAAATAAAAACAAAATACTATGTATAATATTTTAAAAGCGTGGATGAGAAAAAATCCCCTGAATACCGACCCACACGATTTTATTGCACAGGTTCCTGTAGCAGGCAGCGTAGGAGTTTCAGAAATTATAGATGAATTGCTGCTAGATGGAGTTGAGTTGAATCGCGAGCAAACGCTTAAAATTATAGCTCACTTTAATACCAAGGCGGCTCAATTAGTAGCAACCGGATATAATGTAAACACCGGTTTGGTAAATATGCGGCCTACGGTTAAAGGTTCGTTTTATAACATGAAATGGAACCCAACAGTTAATTGGATTGATGTATTTATTACACAAGCATTTGATTTATCGCAGGCTATAGCCGAGACTAAAGTTCAAATTTTGGGCGAAAGAACTGAAGCCAGCGATTTGGAAAATGTCACTGTTTTAGATGATAATGACAGTGCTATTAAAGATTATCAAAATGATTTAATGACTACTTCTTCCTTGAAAGCCATACCCGAACCAGCTTGTGGTATTGCTTTCAGAGCTTGGTTGTGTCAGGCATAACAGATTATTAAAGAGCATTTTATGTATTAATTTCTTTATTAAAACCTAAAGTTTTAAGTGAAGAGATTAAATGCAAATTTATTTTTATACATTTGCATTTAATCTCTTCCTTATTGTATAAACACGAGTGATAAAGTTTATGTCACTCAATTTTATCGGACTATGTGTTTTAAATCAAGCGTTATACCTTTTTTTTTGTGTTTGTTTATTGTTGGCTGTTCGCATGTTTCGAATCAATTGAAAACTGTAGAACAACTGATGGAAACAAAGCCAGACTCCGCTCTTAATATTTTACAACAAATTAAACCTGCCGAATACAAATCGGATGCAAACCGCGCTTTGTACAATTTACTTTATTCTGAGGCATTAGAGAAAAATTACAAGCCATTAATGCCCGATTCTATAATTGACTTTTCGATAAATTATTACCAAAATCAAAATGACCAACTTCATTTAGCGCGATGTTACTATAGTAAAGGTTTTAAACTTAAATATAATCAACGCTATGATGATGCTACTGTACTGTTTTTAAAAGCATTAGATTGCTTGCAAGACAAAAATGATTTGCCCTTGTCAGGACATATCTACTCCAATTTAGGTGATATTTATTCAATACAAAATGACTACAAGGGGGCGCTAAAAAAATACACGACATCGCTTGAGTATTTTAATCGGGCGGGAATGAAAATTGATGAAAATTATGAAAATCTGTTTATCGGTAGAACTTATCTATTTTTAAAAGATTACAAAACATCTCAAAAATATTTTCGTTTTGTTTTAAAGCAAACTAAAGATTCAACAATATGTGGTGTCTTATATCAAGAAATGGGACTGAGATTCTATAATCAAAAACAACTTGATTCTGCTCAGTATTTTTTTTATAAATGTCTTCATTATCCAGCTGAGGGCAATAATTATTCAATAAGAAATTTTAATTTAGCAGATTTATTATTTGATAAAGCTCAATATGATTCTTCATTTGTTTATGCAACAATATCGCTAAAACATCCAGCAAGTTTTTATACGCGGCGTGAATGTTATCGTATTCTTGCCAATATAGAATATATTCGGAATGATATTAAACAATTGGGAAAGTATATAGCTCAATATCAGTCTTATGGTGATTCAATTCGCAATGTAGAATCTCAAACAAAATGCAGTGTACTTGAAAATCTCCACGCTAAAACTCAAGAAGCTAATGGAGCCAAACGGAATAGCAGCCTGATAGTTTTTGTTCTGATATTTAGTATAGCTTTAAGTACTTTACTCGTTTTCTTTTTATACAAACGTTACAAGTTAAAAAAGGAACAATTAGATATATTTAAAGCGCAATTGACTAATAACCAGAATATTGTAAGTCAGGAGTTAGCCCGAAAGATTGAGCAAACTAGAGCTTTGCAAGTAGAAGCGCGTAAAAATGCTTCGGTTGAGGATCGTTTACGTCTTGATAAAGAGCTGTATAACAGTATGATTTATATAAATGATTGGGATTTATTTCAATCGGAAATGAACCATGCGTTCAATAATATTGTAGAAACTTTGAAATTAAAATTTCCGGAAATTAACCAGAAGGAAATAATGTGGTGTTGTTTAAATCTTCTTGACATCCCTCATTCCGACAGAATCATGTTGCTTGACGCAACTTCGGATAGTCTGTATAAATTAAAACAACGTCTGGCTCTTAAATTGAATTTGAAGTCTACCCGCAATCTTAGTTCCTTTCTTAAAGAACTGGCAGGCATGGATAAATAATTTTCCTCCTTTTTCTTTTCTCTTCTGCTCAAAACAGCGTCTATTTTACTTAATTTTTTGATGCCAAAAATTGATGTCCAAAAATAATCGATGTAAAAAATGTAACTGTCTAATAAACAACATCTTCTAAAATAAAATGTCCAAAAATATTTGCCGTAAATTTTGGATGGATACTTCTTTTTTATATAACTTCGTTGCACAAAAAAGTATTTTGAATTTAAAGGCAATTTTAAATCGAAAGCTGATTCTTAAATTTCAGAATAAAATTTGCGTTTTAGATTTTTTTGTTTAATCTGAATCTTCATTAAAAATTAAGGTACAAAAGCGGTATAGTCAATTCGGTATAGTGAACAAGGGTTTAATTATTCTCTAACCTAAACCTTTTCCATTAAGAGAATAATAATTTAATCGTAATTTTTAGTATTGACTGTACCGCTTTCCTTTGTTTATTGAAATAGTATTAAAATTTGAACCAGAAAATTTCAAAAATATCTGTATAGATGTTCTGTTTGATATTAAATTTTACGTTACTTTAATTTGTCTGTTTTTAATTTGCAAAAGCAACCTTTCGTTTTTTAGCGAAAGGTTGCTTTAATTATAAGCGTTATGTGAGGTCTTATTTGTTGCTTGCAATATCTTTTTGGTTTTTCAAGCTTGCCACAGCCTCATCGGCTGTAGATATTTGTTCCAAAAAATCTCTAAATTCGGAATAAGCTTCAGGAGGGAACACTCCTTTAAATAATTCAAGATGCCGGATGTAAGTCAGGCAATTGCCTTTTAGAGTTGCGCTGGCCGAGTATTTCCCAAATTTACCCGTAATCTCATATTTTTCCGGTAATTCAGTCACTTTATAACTTGTTGGCAATTGATATACAACCGTATCATTTTCCATGGATGCCCGGCGAATGCACAGATCAGTTTTTCTATTTCTGACTTTTTCCGGAATAGAATTTAGTTTATTCATGAAGTTCAGTGGCAATAATGAAATATCTCCTGCCAGTTTATGAATATAATTTGAAACGGATATATTCAGATTTTCATCGAACGAGGGAGTTCTATCCCTGTTCTCGGTATAAGAAAACTTATTTAGTGTAAACGATGGAAGTTTAATGCGCTGATCGATAATCTTTTTTTTATCGGCATTATCGGCGTAGTATATCGACGAAATTTCATCGTAACGTAAGCCTTTGTAATTTGTTTTTACGTCAGCTTCCCCAGTCGATTCATCCACCAGTTTTACATTGGAATGCCGGCTAATGCAATTTTCGCTCGCAGGATAGACTCTTGTGTGGACTAAGCGACTGTTATCGCCATCTACCAATAAAACTTGCCTGTCGTCGGTAAAATCGCTGTTAAAGCCACATGGCAAGCGTTGGCTGGTACACTCTAACCAGATAGTATCTTTCTCAATTGGTACGCAAACCATGGCGTGTGTGAACTGATTTGACGGAAATGATTCAAAAATATTATCACTTTCTGATCCACTTTTTACTAATACATAATATGATTTAATTCCAACAGAATTTAGTAATGTTTTTGTATAGTTTGATAAAGCTTTGCAATCACCATAGGAAAATTTATCGACCACAGCCGCATCGAATGGTTGCCAACCGCCTATTCCAATGGCGATATTTACATACCGGGTTTTCTGTTGCATATATTCGTAAATTTTTTTCACTTTTTCAAAATCAGTTTTGCAATTTGAAGTAATATCCTTCATTTTTGCAATAGTTGCTTCGGGTAAATTGTCTCTGCCAACATTTAGTGAAGTTGCCCATTTGCCTATTTCTTTCCAGCTTTCACAACTTCCTTTTGACTCACCAACAACAAAATTATTCGGTGCTAATTGCACGCGAGGATAATCCGGTTCGGTAATGGAAGTCATTGGTTCATTAATTCTTGCTTTCAAGTTACTCAAAGTCCATGTGTAAATATCTTTTCCATCCTGACTGGTTTTTACAACTCCTTTTGGTAAGTTATATTCTTTATATCGGAAAGAATAACCTGCTGGAACTTTAACAATGAACAAAGAGTTTTCGTATGAAGTGTTTTCGTTGCCATTGTTCCAAGTTGGTAATTCAAAAGTTTGTTTCATTTCAATTTGATAGGTGTATTCAACCGTAAAAGGAAATGTGGCATATTTAGGTTCAATTACCTTAATCCGGTTTTCTTCGTAAGCCGAGTAGCCGCTAATATAACTCTGGTCAATGGTCTCATCGAAGCCCAGACTTCGAACTTGTTTTCCTTGTTCATCATAAACCTTGCCTTTTAAATTTACAATTTTATCCATGGGGTCGTACGCTTCTTTGAAATAACTGTCATTCTCTCCATTTTTATTGAGAATGGTGCGTACTTCTGTGATTGTAACAAGTGCTGATTTTTCTGATTTTATTTCCACTTCCTGTTGATAAAGACGATAAACCGTGTGTGCATTTTCCTTTAATGCCGCGGGAATATCACTTACAGGATACTTCAAATCTTTTGCTGATAGAACAAAGGCTGCAAAAAACATTACGATACTTAAACTGACTCTTTTAATCATACATTTAGATTTTTTTTATAATCAACATTTCGGCTTGCTTTTTCACCAGCTCATCAAAGAATGCTTTCAGATTTTGATATTCGGGTTGATAGAAAACAGCTTTATTGATATATAATTTGAATAAAACCTGTATTTTATTGTCGGTTGCAGAAGATAACATTTGAAAACTTGCTGTATTATCAGGAAGTGAAACTTTCATGTTTTTAGGGAGTTGGTCAATTGTGAAACCTTCGGGCAAATCCAACATAAAAATATGCGTTTCTTCAATCGGAGTTGTAAAATCTACCGGATATACCCTGTCTTGAGCCTTAAATGGATTCTCAACGTATTGATTAAATGTATTAGGATTAATATAAAATTGATTATTTGCTTTTGTAACCTTATTTTTCAAAACTATAGTAAATTCCTCATTTAATGGTTGTTGTATACTATCCATTCCTTTTAATGAATAATGATCGATTGAAAGCCCAATATGTTTTGTTTCGATTGATTTCAGATATTCATCTTCACTATTAAACGTTTTGTAATGTTTACGTTGATCTAAAGCTGCATAATCGTACGTGGATTTCGTCCATTTTCCTTTCATTGTTCCGTCCGGTGTCAGTGTCAGGTTCATTATCGAAACCGATTTCTCCTTTTTCTGTGGAGTCAAATCAACCCAAGCAATATCTTCTTTTTTAATTACTAAACCGCGACCATTAATTGCCCTTTTGGGTAACAGTCCAAGTGGTAAATTGTCGTCAGTGGCATCCAATATATACGATTTTTCGCCTATAACAACATATGCCAGCACGTAATTTAATTTGTCTAAACTGACAGAGAATGGGGGTAAAATTCCATTTGAGCGAGTACTTAAAACCATTGGGTTGGCATCGAGTCCTAATTTTCGAAGGAGTAAAACGAGGTTTAAATTTATATCGGCCACATTCCCGATTTTTTTATTGTACGCGTAACTTAAACCTGTTTTCGTAGCCCAAATTGATTCTTCTTTGTTCCATTTTATTTTTTTGATGGCATCATAAGCTTTTGATAAGCGATCTTCAGGAGTGGTTGACGAATTTTTTATTTCTTTTTCTATACCATTCAAAGAAAAGTTGATTGAGCTAAATTGTCCGCCAAAATCGTCATCATCGCGCAAAGTTTTTGCTACTGCTTCCCAGCTTGTGGCATAATCTTTATATAAATATCCGGGAATATGAATGCTTGAAAGTTCAATAATAAATCGAGTCAGATAATTCTCATAATTATTTATATAGGGTTCAGACTTAAAAGCTGGCACTTCCTTTGCCACCCATCTGTCATTTGAAGCTTCGGAAAGTGAAGTATAACCTGTAAAATTTTTTCGGAAAGAGAAATAAGTACTTTCTTCGAGTATTAATTCGCTCCATCTAACCGGAATAGATTGCTGAAAACTCCAATATGCTGGTAGTCCTTTAAAATAAAACTCAATATCAACAACAGAACCAACTTTTACGTTAGGCATGGCTACTCTCGCCCGATAATTATTCCTTGTTACACGCTCAATAAAAATTCCATCTTTACTAAGTTTTGTGATAACAGGAACACCGTTTTCTAAATTGACGGTTTGTCCTTTGACCGTGGTTTTTTCATCGGCAGGTATAGTTAAATTCAGCAAATAATTTTTTCCTTCTTCAGTTAGAATTTTAAAACGCATCTGGTGAATAAACTGTAACTGATTTGAATCAAAATAGCCGTAATTACACAATAGCACCGCCGAAGCACTTGAGTCGGCAGGATAAACTTTCATTTCAAGATCTGCTTGATCAACTTTACCATACTTCATGGGTGCTTTTTGTGACCAAACCGCGCAGATGGATAAAAACAAACCTAATGTAATAAGTAGTTTTTTAGCGTTAATTTTCAATTTCATAAATTTGTTGATTTGTGAAGTTTTATAATATTATTTTAATTTTAATTCTGAATTAAAGAAATGATGTATTACGCTTTATTTCAAGTGTATAGGATGCATAATTAAATAAGATTATATAAATGGCACGTATGTTTTGCAAATATACAAAATTAAAATTCAATTTTAAAAATTAAAATCGGATTTGTATAGTTAAAAAGCAGATTAAATTAAAAAGTATTTTTATGAGTTTTTTATTTTACTTTGTAATAAATTAATAATCAATGATATCGATTTAAAATGAAAAGCCTCAATTTGTATTTACAAATTGAGGCTCAATTAAAATTTAATTTAGGAAGTATTATTTCAATAATTCACTTTCAGCTATTTTTACTTTTTCGAAAGAAAATTGCTTTAAAATGTTGTTTTTATATTCGCAAATTTCATTGTTGCATAAATTCCCAATACTTCCCTGATGAGTGTGGTTTATTTTTTTGTTCGGGTTAAAATTCCCTGCTTCTATTTCTATCCCAACTTGTTTGTAAGCATCTCTGAATGGCACTCCGGATAAAGTCAAGCGGTTAACTTCTTCAACACTGAACAAATAGTCGTAACGTGAATCGTCTAAAATCTTGGTGTTTACTTCCACTTGTGCCATCATCATGGCTGTCATTTCCAAGCAATCGGTCAGCTCACCAAATGCTGGAATGAAAACTTCTTTTATAATTTGCAAATCCCGAAAATATCCGGAAGGCAAGTTGTTTGTTATCAGCATTATTTGCTGAGGAAGCGACTGCAGTTTATTACATTTTGCACGTGTAAGCTCAAAGACATCCGGATTTTTTTTGTGAGGCATTATGCTCGATCCGGTTGTAAACTCATCGGGTAAGCGGATAAATGCAAAATTCTGGGAAGTGAACAAACATGCATCGAAAGCCAGTTTTGATACTGTTGCAGCTACGCTTGCCAAGGCGTTTGCTACGGTACGTTCCATTTTCCCGCGGCCCATTTGAGCATATACTACGTTGTAATTCATTGAATCAAAACCTAATAACTCCGTCGTGAGTTGGCGGTTGAGTGGGAATGAAGAACCGTATCCGGCAGCCGAGCCTAGTGGGTTACGATTTGTAATTTTCCATGCGGATAGTAAAAGTTGTAAATCGTCTGCCAAGCTTTCAGCATAAGCCCCAAACCAAAGCCCGAAAGATGAAGGCATGGCAACTTGTAAATGTGTATATCCCGGAAGTAAAATGTCTTTGTAACGATTGCTTTGCGAAATTAAAACATCAAATAATCCGGTAACCGACTCAACTGTTTTTTCGATTTCGGCACGTGCAAAAAGTTTTAAATCCAATAAAATCTGATCGTTTCTGGACCGACCACTATGGATTTTTTTCCCCATATCTCCAAGCTTGCGTGTCAGCATGAGTTCCACTTGCGAATGTACATCTTCTACACCACTTTCAATTAAAAATTCACCGTTTTGAGACAATTCGTAAATTTCTTTCAATCCGGCTAATAAGAATTTTAACTCCTCGGGTTGTAAAAGTCCGACCGACTGAAGCATACGGATATGAGCCATGGAACCAAGTACATCGTATTTTGCTAAAAAAACATCCAATTCACGATCGCTACCAACGGTAAAAGCTTCAATTTTTGCATTTACCTGTGTGCTTTTTTCCCAGAGTTTTGTTGCCATTGCTATTTTACAATTTATGAGTGAAATTATTGGTTCAATGCTTTTGCTAAAACATCGGCAACAGCGTTAATTCCCTCTTTAAGCTTTTTATCAACCATCATTTTTATCATTGTTGATAGTTCTGTCTTTAGCGTTAATTTCATAGCTGTTTCATTCTCAGCTATTTGTTTTAATTGGATCCAAACAGTAACTTCTATCGGTGCTTTTTCCGATGCCAGTTTAATGGTTTTATATGGTTCGCGTTCTACAATGCGAAACCCCATTTTCCCAAAACCATCGACCAGAAAACTGCAACTGTTGGCATCAAATTGCAAATCTTTTGCTTTATCTTTTAATGAAGGATTTTCTTTCAGTTTTTCTAAATTAGTCAGGTCGCTGAGTATAGCAAAAACCACTTCTTCGCCAGAAGAAATGGTTTTTACATCGCTTTCGTATGTTGTCATATTCTTGATTTACAGTTTTTTTTATTTACAATCTTTTATTGGATTAATAATGTATAATCAATAATCCAGTATAAAATAAACGGTATGATATCCATTTAGTTCAATAGTTGGTTGCAAATTTTTCCGCGTATAATTTTATTCTGCTCTCCAGGTCGATGGATTTTGCCGCCACTCTTGCAGTGTTTCAATATCGTCGGCCGTTATATAATTTATAGCTAAGGCTTCAGACAAAACGGCTTCGTATCCACACAACGTTGTGAGTTTTACTTTTGCAGCTTTAAACTTTTGTTCTGAAACAGGGAATCCGTAAGTAAAAATAGCCACCATGCCAAGAACTTCGGAACCATCATTTCTGATAGCTTCGACTGCTTTAAGGCTACTACCACCTGTTGAAATTAAATCTTCAATAATTACAACTTTTTGTTTCGGCCGCAAATCACCTTCAATCATGTTTTCAAGTCCGTGATCTTTTGGCGTTGGCCGAACATACACGAATGGCAATCCGAGCGCATCGGCTACCAAAGCGCCCTGAGCGATTGCACCGGTTGCTACTCCTGCAATTACCTCCACATCGGGGTACATTTCTAAGATTATCCGGGATAATTCAATCTTAATAAAAGTACGAATCTGAGGGTATGATAGAGTTTTACGGTTATCGCAATAAATAGGAGATTTCCAGCCCGAAGCCCAAACAAAGGGATTGTTTGGTTGTAACTTTACAGCTTTAATTTTCAGTAGTTTTTCTGCTACACTTTTTTCTAATGTTTTCATTTTTAATAGGTTTTATGACAAGCTTAATACAAAAAAATGCTGTATTTCATTTACATTTTTCATTTTGCAAAAGTACACAAACAAGTTGAGACATGAAATATAAATAAAGATATTCTAAAACATTTTTTGGTTTGTAATATGCGTATATTAATACAAAAATAAAGTTTTTTGCGTATAAAATATATTTTAATCTCATTTATATGCAAAATTAATTCGAAGAAGTGTTTGAAATTTAATATTTTCTGGCTTTAAATAGCCGTTTTACGACTTCAGAATAAAACGAGAATAATATTTTTTGCTCCATATTACAAATTGATTGCATAAAAAATATTTTCTTGTGATTACAAATAATAAAATCCTTCGTCTTCTTGATACAATAAATTAATTTTCATTTGAAGATACTTTATAAATGCTAAAATACAGACTGAAAAAGACTTTTTTTGTACTGATTTTTCTTATTGATTTTTTCAATTTGAATATGTTTGCAAATGATAATAAGAAAATTGAAGTCAGAAATAATAAATATAGTAAGCAATATAAAGTAGCCGTTTGTGACTGGATGATTCTGAAGCGTCAGAAAATCGGGTCATTTGAACTGATCAGGGAACTTAATGGTGATGGAGTAGAGTTGGATATGGGGTCATTAGGACAAAGAGATTCCTTTGATAATAAACTAAGGAAGCCGGAATTTCAAAGGCTATTTAAAGAAAAGTCCAAAAAATACGGAATTGAAATTTCATCAATTGCAATGTCCGGATTCTACGGTCAATCTTTTGTACAACGCAGTAATTACAGAGATTTGGTTGAAGATTGCCTGACAACAATGCAGGTTATGGGAGTGAAAACTGCTTTTTTGCCACTTGGAATTAAATGTGATTTAAATAAGTACCCTGAGCTCCGTCCAATCATTGTAGAACGTTTGAAAATTGCTGGCAAAATGGCCGAGAAAGCCGGTGTAGTAATCGGAATAGAAACCACATTGGATGCAAGGGGCGAGGTTAAATTGCTTAATGAGATTCATTCAAAGGGAATAAAGATATCTTTCAATTTTCAAAACGAGTTAGAATCCGGTCGTGATCTTACAAAAGAACTTAGAATTTTAGGTAAAAACAATATTTGTCAGATACATTGTACCGACACGGATGGAGTTACATTGCCAAACGACAAACGAATTGATATGAACAAAGTGAAGGAAACTTTAAAAGAAATGGGATGGTACGGTTGGTTAGTGGTTGAGCGTTCGAGAGATGGAGCCGATGTACATAATGTAAAGAAAAACTATGGAGCTAATATAAAGTTTTTAAAATCGTGTTTTAATATAATCTGAAATATATAGCGTAAAATTTTTAATTAACAACTAAAACGATATTATAATTATTAAAGTCTTTAAATTCAATATGTTTGTATTATTAAGCTAAAACAATAAATACTAAAGTGCTGTTATAGAGTATTTTTTGATATTTTGAGGGCAAGACATATTGAAATGAACAATATTAATATTAAATTTAAAATTAAATCTATGAAGTTAAAAAATGAATTCAGAATTATCGTGAATCTTCTACTTGTAACGATAGTTCTACTTGCCACTTCTTGTGTGGATGGGTTTAAGGAGACTGAGCTCTTTACTTCAAGTGTGAGGAATACCACATTGCTGTCACCAGACAGTATTGTATTTACTCCCAGCAGTGCAAATGATACTCTTGTCACAATATCGTGGCCGGTTGTATTTGGAGCTGGCGGGTATCAGGTTTCTTTTTACAAAGTTGACGACCCGAATAACCCAGTAGTGGTTGGCACTGAAAATCAAGTTGTAGATGGATGTTCAACTACGCGTGCATTAGCACCTGACACTAAGTATAAAGCTGTTGTTAAAACTCTAGGTAACACAACCTACAATAATAAAGATGCTCTTGCTGCAACAATAGCTTCTTATAGTACATTTGTACCGGCTAATGCTACCATCCCGTCGGGAACAGATTTATACCAATATTTTACAGCCAATCCAATTCAAGCAAGCCCTGCTACACAGGTTTATCAGCTTGAAGCAGGAGGTTCCTATACAATGACCGGAGACATCCCCACCGGACTGGTAAATATTACTTTTCGGGGGGATAAAATAACCCATCCAACTGTCACGATGAGTTCAGGTAAGTTTATAAGTGATGGTGCAGGGTTTAATTTAAGTACGATTAATTTCGATTGTACCAATTTTACGGGAACAGGTCTTATTACATTTAATTCATCATTAAATACATCTTCACCAAATTACTTGGCAGGATGGTCGGGAATAGCTGTTCCGACGACTTCACCCGTTAGCGTTCGATCTTGTAAGATCACAGGATTGATTGCTCCACTGATTTATGATAATGGTGTGAAGTATGCTTTGGGAACTTTGGTAATTAGTGATTGTATTATCGGGCAGAACACCTTAACTAAAAATTTGATTTCAATGGCAGGTGGGATGGTTAAGGATTTGACCCTATCCAAAAGTACGTTTTATAATACTCAAATTGCTACAGGTGGTTATCTGATTCAATATGCTAATAGTACGAATGTCTCTAAAATCATCGGTTCAGGTTGGGCTAACAGTACTGTAACGCTTACAAATAGTACTTTCTGGCAAATGAATAAATTGAATAAAATAGCAAACTATTCAGGTATGTCACAATCATACAATAAGCTCACATTGTTATATGATATTTTTGTTGACACGGGTAATCAAAGAATTCTTAAAGATTTATGCATTAATGCAACTATGGCTCGTAATATTGGATACAATACATATTGGTTTAATGGGGTTTTTGCAACTGCAGAAATTACGTCTGGATATGACACCGGCAGTACCGATATTCAAACAGATCCACAACTAAAAGACCCTGCAAATGGTGATTTTACTGTTCAAGGAGCTAACCAGATTTCTGCTCGATTGGGAGACCCACGTTGGTTGCCATAAAAGAAAGTAAAGATGATATGAAATTAAAATCAATAATAACTAATACAATGGAGAAAAAATATTTAATTCTCAGTCTATGCTTGAGTTTCATTCTGGCTTTTGCACTACCGGTTCAGGCTCAGGCACAAGCTCAGAAATGGCAAACAGTACAAGGTACTATTGTGGATGAAAAAGGTGAACCTGTTATCGGTGCTACTGTTAAGGTAGATGGGAGTGAAGCAGGTACAGTTTCTGATATTAACGGACGTTTTATGCTTAAGGTATTACCAAAGGCAAAACTCAATATTTCTTATATTGGATATCTCAGTCAAACCATCTCGGATTTAAATAATCCACGTGTTGTTTTGGCAGAAGACTTACAGAAATTGGATGAAGTTGTCGTAGTAGGTTACGGTGCTCAGAAAATGAAGAATGTGACGGGTGCTGTAGAAACAATTGCCCCGAAGGATATTAAAGATTTTTCTGTTAGTAACTTAAGTTCAGCCTTAGTTGGCCAGGTTAACGGACTTAGTGTTAGTGGCGGTAGTGCCCGCCCCGGAGATGCAGCATCGTTGGCTGTTCGTCAGTCCGGTGCAGCTGTTGCTTATTCTAATTTTAGTAATTATATTTCAGATCCAAGCCCTCTGTATGTTATCGATGATTACATATCAGATGCTACAACTTTCAATAATCTGGATGCCAGCATGATAGAGAGTATTACGGTATTGAAAGATGCCGCAGCTGCTGTCTATGGTTCCCGTGCAGCTCAAGGAGCCATCTTGGTAAAGACTAAACGCGGTAAAATAGGTGCTCCGAAAGTTTCGTATAGCGGACAATTTGGCTTTACTGACCAAATATCACAAACTAAGATGTTGAATGCTTATAATTATGGTACAATTTGGAATGGGGTGAGAGGAGCAACTCCGATCGATAATACTACCTTGAATACTAGAACTGATCTATTTCAGGCAGATGAATTGAATGCCATGAAAAATCTGAATTATGATTTGTTGAGCAAAGACTGGAAACCGGCTTACACACAAAAACATAGCTTAAATGTTAGTGGTGGTACCGAAGCGGTTAAATATTTTGGAGGCATTTCGTACTTTACCCAAGATGGAAATTTGAGTTCACTTAATTATAACCGCTGGAACTACAGAGCCGGCATAGATGCCAATATCAATCAATGGGTAAAAGTATCTTTACAGTTATCCGGAGACAACGGAGAACAAACCACGGCGGCTAATAAAATAGGTGGTTCTAATGGACAAACAGATTTCAATTATTTGTTAACCCGACCACGTTATATTCCGGAAACTGTAAACGGTTTACCTATGATGATTTTTGGGGTAACTAATACATTAGTTAATTCACTTCAGGAATACAACTACCAAGCTATTCAGAATCTGGCCAACAGCAATCAGAATATGTCGCAAAATATGAATGTCAATGGTTCGTTGGAATATGATTTTGGTTGGAGTAAACTATTGAAAGGGTTAAAACTTAAAGCAACCTATTCCAAAAACTGGAGTAATACTAAAACCAATACATTGGAAACTTACGTTACCGTTTATCAAATGCTAACTCGTGGTGGTACTGGTAACCATCTTTATACAGGCGATGGTCTAGATTTATCTTCCGGAAACTTTTCTGCTGTAAATGCCGATAATGGACATTCTGTAGAGCGTTCTATGAGCATGAGTGATAACTATCAGTTCAATTTCTATGCTACTTATGCCCGTAAATTTGGATTAAATGACGTAAGTGCATTGTTTACCATTGAAAAAGCTGAAAGCGAATTGGAAAATTTGGATGGCATTGTACTCAATCCGTTAACTTTTACTAATGGTCAATCTACTTCAGCCACAGGAGCACAAACAACTGATTTTAGCCGTTTGGAATCGGGTATGTTGTCGTATGTGGGTCGTTTGAACTACTCGTATAACGACAGGTATCTGGCAGAATTTCTGATTCGTACGGATGCGTCTACAAAATTTGCACCACAAAATTACTGGGGAGTATTTCCATCCTTGTCGCTTGGCTGGGTAATGTCTGAAGAATCATGGTTCAAAAATCACGTTCGTTGGATGGACTTCTTTAAAATTCGTGGCTCTTTTGGTCACGAGGGTAAAGATAATTTCCCTGCTTGGGGATGGTTGCAAACTTATAGCATGGTTGCAAATAAAGGAGCCGTGTTTGGAACAAGCACTTCTACAAATATGGGAGCTGCCATGCAGAGTAGTGCAGCCCCAAACGTTAATGCACATTGGGATAACAGTTACAAATCGAATTTGGGTTTTGATGGACATCTGTTAAAGGATAGATTTTCTTTTAGTCTGGATGGATACTATAATATGAACCGTGATATTTTTATGCAACGTACCGGAGCTACTGATTTTCCTACCACTGTAGGTACAAAACCTTCAGCTGAAAATTTTGGTGCTATTGATGACTATGGTGCAGAGTTATCAGTAGGTTGGAAAGATAAAATTGGTAAAGATTTTACTTATTATATTAAAGTAAATACCGGATATAGTGATAATAAAGTGTTAAAAATGTATTGGCCAAGTGTAATTACAATTGACGGACAGCACATGGATCAACGCGTTGACCTTGGAACTTGGGGATTGGATTGTATGGGAATTTTCCGTAGTTACCAGCAAATTGCTGAATATGTTGCCCAATATCACATTACAAATTATCTTGGAATGTCACCTGACAAAATTCGTCCGGGTATGTTAATCTATCGGGATGTGCGTGGACCTCAGAATGCAGATGGAACCTATCAGGCACCAGATGGTGTGATTAATGCTACAACTGATATTGTCAGAATATCTAAGCGTTCCAGCAACCCTTACGGATTCACTACAAATTTAGGTGGAGAATGGAAAGGAATTTCATTTAGTGCACAACTTTCAGCCAGCTGGGGAGGCTACGCTCTTATACCTAAGTCTGCACGCACAGGTTTAAGTACGGTTTCTTCAACAAATACGTACAATGACCTGCAATACACGAATTTGCCTTCATTCTGGGGAAATAATATGTTTAATTACAGTAATGTAACTGATGCTTCGGGAGCTATAGTTGCTCCTCAAAATCTAACAGCTGCTTATCCTAATTTGCAATACAGTGTAAACAGTTATAACTCTACATTTTGGGAAGTAAGTAGTACCCGCGTTACTCTCCGTAGTATGACGGTTGCCTATTCATTGCCAAGGAGTATAGTTAAAAATTTGGGTGTGGAAAGTTTTCGACTCAATCTTACTGGTCAGAATTTGCTGAGTTTGTACAATCCGTATCCGGATAATTTCATGGATCCCATGTCGACTTATGGGAGCTATCCCACCTTGCGGACAATTACAATGGGAGTAAATGTTTCATTCTAAAAAGTAAAAAACGATGAACAAATTAAATAAATTAGGTGCTTTAGTTGCTTTGTTGACAATCACCGCTCTTTTCGCTGGATGTAGCGATCAGTTTCTGCAAGATAAAAAGGATTATAATGCATATAATAGTGATATCTATAATGATTATACAGGAGCAACAGAGAGGGTAAATAGTCTTTATTATGATATGTTGCCCAGTTCCACTGCCGGTATAAATTGGAATACCCCCAGTGCTGGTACATCTGACGATTATTCGAAATGTACTGAAGAGTATGGAGGATTATCTCAATATGTAGATCCATCAATCGTCATGGATAATACAAATGTTCCTGATTATTTTTATTACCAAAATAAAAATATCAGCCCTTATGGGTATATACGTGAGTGCAACATGGTCATAGAGGGTGTTAAAGGTGGTACCCTTCCAGCTGATCAGAAAAAGACATTACTCGGACAGGCTTATTTTTTCCGGGCATGGCAATATTACATGCTTGTAAAAATGTATGGTGGAGTACCGATTGTTGATCATGTACAAAATCCGATAATCGGGAGTACCGGAGGTTTAAGTTTAGTAATTCCACGTGCTACCTCAAAAGCTTGTATTGATTTTATCTGTAACGATTTGGACACGGCATCTACTTATTTGCCTGCAAACTGGTCTGCTACTGCAGCTACTGATAATGGTCGTGTAACAGCTGGTGCAGCTTTAGCCTTGCAAGGTCGTGCCCGTCTGCTTTATGCGAGTCCGCTCTTTAACCGTGCAGACGATGTAGCTCGTTGGGAGACAGCCTATCAATCTAATAAAGCTGCTATTGCTGAATTGACAGCAGGAGGTTTTGGTTTGGCTTATCTTTCAAGTCCGGGTCATAATGCTTCAGGATGGGCAAAAATGTTTTCAGATTACACTAGTCCAGAGGCAGTGTTTGTGACGTTGTATAACACTGTGCAAACTTCGCCAGGTACCAACTACGACAAGAATAATACGTGGGAAAATTCTATTCGCCCGTATAACGCAGGTGGAAGCGGTGGCAAGAATACAACTGCCCAGATGATTGATCTTTTCCCTATGGCAGATGGCAGAAAACCATCTACAACGTCGTCAGTTTCTTCTTTGTTAACTCCATCAGCGTATGCTTATGATAATCTCCGTTTCTTTGTGAACCGTGATCCACGTTTCTACCGTACATTTGCTTTCCCGGGTGAAAAATGGTCATTTAGCGGTGATCCTACTTCGTTGGGAGCCAATTCATATCCTTATATCGGCAGTAACTACGTACTTTGGAGCTATACCTGGTATGATGATGCAACTAAAAGGGCATCTGCAGCCTATACAGGCTTTGCAGCCGATGGTCTGGGAGCTAATAATACAAGTGTTTTTGTGCGCAAACGTACGGATGACCTCGATGTAAATAACGCCCCTGATTATGTTTATAATACAGCACTCGGTGCAGGAAAGGCTTTTACGTTATCTGCAGCTCCTTACATGGAAATTCGTTATGCGGAAGTTTTATTGAACTTTGCCGAATCTGCTTGTGGTGCTAATCATCCTGATGAAGCAGTGGCTGCTTTGCAGTTAATCCGTCAGCGTGTGGGTTATACGAGTGCCAATAATTATGGATTGGATGCAGACTTGAGTAGTAACCGCGCAAAATTGTTTGCTGCCATCCTGTATGAACGCCAAATTGAATTGGCATATGAAGGAAAACGCTTTGATGATATGCGTCGTTGGATGCTCTTTGATGGTGGAGTTGGACAAGGATCGCTGAATCCTAATTGGGTATTAACAGGTTTTTCCGGAAATACATGTACGTATTTAGGTGTTCCACCATTTAATGGAACATATAGAAACGGAATTGAAGTTCGCGTGGCGGATAATATTAGTGGTACTAACGCAACTACGATTTCAACTGCTACAACTGTAGCAGGCTTTGCAAATGATCCGTTAGTTAAAAATAGTGTTGTACGCCCTACACCTCTGAATCTTATGAGTGATTCCACTGTTCAGATAACCGGAAATACAATTGATAAATTGTTTACGTTTTATGCTAATAATTTGACTCGAAAATATTATACAGTGGATGCAGCGGCAGTGACTTTTCAACCCAAGTATTACTTTATTGGATTGAGATATAGTGCACAGCAAATGAATGTAACTTTAAAACAAACCATAGGTTGGCCGGATCTGGAAAATGGGAATGCGAATGGAACTTACGATCCATTGGCTGAATAACCCATAACTTTTTTATTATGCAGATGAGCTAAAATTTGAATTCCTGCAGATGCCCTGTTTTAATGATTAATCACTAAATAGAGAGGTATCTGCAGGAATTATATTTTGCAACAATTATCAAAAATAAAAATAACAAGAATGAAATTACAAAAATTACTTCTTATTTTAACCTGTTTAGTGATGCTTTCGATAAATGCATCTTCTCAGGTTTTCAAATATATTGTTGCTTCAGATGGTTCAGGGGATTATACCAGCATACAATCTGCTTTGAATGCATGTCCCGATGGACAGGCAAGCATGATATTTATCAAAAATGGAACTTATAATGAGCAAGTCACATTGGGAACAAAAGCGGCAGCTTCAACTAAAAAAATCAGTTTGATAGGAGAGAGTTATGGAAATGTTATAATTACTCATTCTCAATCACGAGCAAGTTCAGGTTCTCCCACATACGAAGATGTTTGTACCGTTAAGTTTTATGCTTCAGATCTTTATTGTGAAAATATAACTATTCAAAATACTGCTGGTAATACAGGAATGGCTGAAGCACTATATACTGCCGGCGACCGCCAGATATTTAAGAATTGTAAAGTGTTGGGATATCAAGACACTTACAGATCAAAAAAAGGAACGCGAGGCTATTTCAAAAATTGCTGGCTCGAAGGAGCTGTAGATTTTATTTATGCAGGAGGTACTCTTTTCTTTGACGATTGCACAATTAATTGTGTAAATGGAGGAGGTCATATAGTTGCTCCTGAGGATTCATATACAATAAAAACATCATCTGTTTCAGGAAAAACTTTAAATCTTGGTTTTGTGTTTCGAAAATGTAATATAACTGCTAACCCTGATGTAGCCTCAAGTAGCTATGATTTAGGCCGACCATGGAATATAAATGCCGGAGCATATTACTTAAACTGTACACTTGGAAAACATATCAAATCGGCAGGTTGGGCTGCTATGAGTGGAAATGAAACAACAGCCAAATTTGCTGAATACGGGAGTTTGAACGCAGATGGAACTGCTGCAAATGTAACAGGAAGAATCAGCTGGAGTTTCCAGCTACAACAATATGATGCAGATAGCATATTAAATCCCAAAATTGTTTATGCAACAGCTTATGCAGCAGCTTTTGATCCGATAACACTAAGCACTCCTACAGCTCAACCCTCGGGCCTGACTGTAACAGGGAATGTTCTTAGTTGGCCGGCAGTTGGAGGAACAGCTGGATATGTAATTTACAAGAATGGAAATTATATTGGCTCAACCACTGATTTGACTTTTACTGACCAAGCAGGAACAGTCGGTAATTATAGTGTAAGGGCGATGAATCCGATCGGAGTTTTGAGCGATGCTACCTCTACTATAACTGGAACAAATAATGTGAGGGAAAACCAGATAAGTTTTTTAAAAAAATCAGACAAAATTATATTTACTGAAATGCTTGCTAAAATTCAATTGTACAATCCTAGTGGAGTTAAAATTTGTGAGAATCAGAATGCATCTGCATTATCAATTACAAATATGATGAAAGGTGCGTACATTATACGTATTCAAACTACGGATGGATTTATAATAGTAAAAAAGTTGGAGATTTAAATTGTATATCTATCCTCGATAATTATTATTTATTCCTCAAACCCACACAAATTTTCTCAAAACAAAGAAAATTTCATCCATATTTTTATTCTAATATTAAATCTAATTAAACACATGACAAAATTCATAATCAAATTTGCACTTACATTAGTGTTTATAAGTGTAGTTGTAACTCTTACAGATGCACAAACTCTCGCATTTCCAAGTGCCGAAGGATATGGCAAATATGCCAAAGGAGGTCGTGGTGGCAAAGTGGTATTTGTCGATAACCTAAATGATTATATCGCTTATAATAGTATGGAAACTCCCATTCCCGGAAGCTTTCGTTGGGCGTTAGCTCAATATCCCGGCGATTCAATAACGATAATATTTCGTGTTTCAGGAATAATAAAATTGAAACCCTATTTACAACCATCAGGCTCTACTGTTGTAAACCGGAACGAAATCCGTTGTACCAGAGCTAAAATGACTATTGCCGGACAAACTGCACCGGGAGAGGGAATTTTAATACGAAATAGCCGTGTAAATTTCGGAGGATGTACTGATTTAATAGTAAGAAATGTGCGCTTCAGGGTTGGTGAAAATGCTGCTGATAGCACTTTTCTTCCCGGAGGATCAGTAGACTGTGAAAATGCCGTTAACGTCATTTTTGATCATTGTAATTTCGGATGGTCCGGCGAAGAAAATCTTACTTTCTATGACAATCGTTACACTACCATTCAATGGTCGATATTTCATGATGCACTGTATGATGATGGTCATGGGAAAGGTAATAGAAGTTATGGATCACAAACAGGAGGAATTTGCGCAACCTATCATCATAACCTCTGGACTAATAATGAATCCCGTTCACCACGCTTAAATGGTGCTAGAACAACTAACGAGACGAATGTTTTTATTGAATTTATAAACAATGTGGTATACAATTGGGGTAGCACCAATGCTGCATACGGAGGTGATATTTTAAATTCTGGTACACGTTCACATACCTGTAACTTTGTTAATAACTACTATAAGCCCGGACCGGCAACTCCAACCGGTTCAAAGTATTTTTTCACAAATTACATTTATAGCGGAGCGAGCAGTATTCCTCAATGGTATCTTTCAGGAAATATCATGGAAGGTTCTTCAACAATAAATTCAGATAACTGGACTGGTTTTATATGGAAATGGTCTGGAACTGCAGGTACAACCCTGCCAACAAAAGCAACAGCAAGTTCTGATATTTTACTTTCACCTCCTTCGAGTGTAGTGTATAATAGTGCCTGGGTGGGATACACTCCATATAAAATTAGTACAATTCAAACAGCAACAGATGCTTACAATAGTATCTTGGCTAATGTTGGAACTATAAACAGAGACTCTGTGGAACGACGTGTAATACGCGAAGTAAAGAATGGAACCGCAACATTTAAAGCTTCTTTAGGATCGTGGGGAATTATTGATAAATCTTATAATGCTGAAGGTTATAGACCTTATGCAAATGCAGTTGCTCCAACAGATACCGACAACGACGGTATGCCGGATGATTGGGAGATTGCCAATGGATTGGATCCTAATAATCCGGATGATCGCAACCAGAAAACTCCCGAAGGATATACAGCTCTTGAAGTTTATCTTGCCAGCCTGATGGGAGATAATATAACTCATAATTTTGTTACTGCAATTAACGAAGTAAAGAGCTTTAATGCTAAAGTTGTACCAACTGTTGTTAATGGAAAATTCAAAGTTATAGCCGATAGTCCATTACTATCGGCTAAGGTTATCGATTTGAATGGAAAACAACTTTTAGTTAGTTCGTTAGCAAACAACAATTCTATAGATATATCTAATTTTATTAAAGGTTGCTATTTTGTTCAGATAAAAAATGCCACTGGAGCTACGCAACAATTTAAGATTATAAAAGATTAGCTTCATATTTAAAAAAGAGAATTATTAGACTGAATATTATTGATACAGAACAGAATGGAGATCGCGCTTTTATTTGTCGTTATCTCCATTTTGCATTTGTCTAACTCTCGTTTTTTGAGTACAATTGCATAAGATTTGCGTCTTGTTTTTGAAATTCAAACCCTATAATATTACTAATTACAGTAAAAAATGAACAAGAAAACTTTCTTAAAAATTATGACTGTGCTGCTTTTTGCGCCTATGGCATTGTATGCACAGTACCCTGATGTACCATCTGATTTAAAGGCTCAGGCTGAAAAAATGATTCAGATAGAATTCCATTATGCAGACAGCGTTATGCTCGCTAATAAGGCAATTCTGAAAGCAGATAAATGCAATGGAAAACCGTATATTCCCTGGGCTGCGCGTCCTACCGATTTACCACAGGCTAAAATTCCTGCTTTCCCGGGTGCCGAAGGTGGAGGTGAATTTTCGTTTGGTGGACGTGGAGGAAAAGTAATTACGGTAACAAGTCTGGCTGACCGTGGTCCTGGAACGTTGCGTGAAGCTTGTGAAGGAAGTGTTGGAGCACGCATCGTGGTATTTAACGTGGCAGGAATTATTCACCTGAAAACACCTATAATTGTTGAAGCTCCATATCTTACTATTGCAGGGCAAACCGCTCCGGGAGATGGGGTTTGTGTGGCTGGTGAAACATTTTGGGTAAACACACACGATGTTGTAGTTCGCCATATGCGTTTTCGTAGGGGTGAAACAAAAGTTGAGCGACGTGACGACGCATTTGGTGGAAATCCGGTTGGAAATATTATGATTGACCACTGCTCGTGCGAATGGGGTTTAGATGAAAATATCTCGTTCTATCGCCATATGTTCGATCCGGGACCTGGTATAAAAGAAGAAAAACTGCCGACAGTAAATGTAACTATTCAGAATACTATATCTGCACAAGCACTCGATACATATAATCATGCTTTTGGAAGCACACTTGGTGGCGAAAACTGCTCGTTTATGCGTAACCTTTGGGCCAATAATGCCGGACGCAATCCGTCAATCGGCTGGAACGGCATTTTCAACTTTGTGAATAATGTAATTTATAACTGGCATAATCGCTCAGTGGATGGAGGTGATTATACTGCACTTTATAATATCATTAACAACTATTACAAACCGGGACCGCTTACTCCTAAAAATGAACCGATTGGGCACCGAATTCTGAAACCAGAATCGGGTCGCAGCAGACTGGGCTATTTGGTCTTTGGCCGCGTTTATTGCAATGGAAACGTGATGGAAGGAGATGATGCTGTGACGAAAGATAACTGGAACGGTGGTGTGCAGGTGGAAAATATGAACAATGCTGGTCAATATACCGATTCAATGCGTTGGAACCAGCCTTTTCCAAAACCTGAATTCCCAATTATGAAAGCAAAAGATGCATATAACTTTGTGTTGGATAATGTTGGGGCTAATATTCCAAAAAGAGATATTATAGATCAACATATTTTGACTCAGGTAAAAACTGGAAAAGTATTTTACAAAGAGGGATTAGATTCTGTAAACTTCTACCAGTTTAAACATCGTCGTTTGGGTAAAGATTCATACAAACAGGGAATTATTACTGACATTCGCCAGGTTGGAGGGTATCCAGAATACAAAGGAACACCTTATGTTGATACTGACCACGATGGTATGCCGGATGCATGGGAAAAAGCAAATGGTTTAAATCCTAATGATCCTTCTGATGCTAATAAAGATTGCACCGGTGATGGTTATACCAACATTGAAAAGTATATCAACGGAATCAGCACCAAGAAGAAAACAGACTGGACTAATCCTAAAAACAATCACGATACGTTAGCTGCAAAAGGAAAACTAATGTAATTCACAATTCAACGGATTTTCTTAAATTTTTAATATAAACGCAGAGATTAATATTCTCTGCGTTTTTTCCAAAACTCATTAATTAAAATAATTTTATAATGAAAATGAAGAATAAATTTTTCGGACTTGCAATGAGTTTTTTACTCTTAGTTCCAGCTTTACATGCAGTGGAACTTGACACCAAGAACCGTAATCCGAAATACGTCGAAACTATTGTTTCACGTTCCAAAAAGGTTGTAGACAAACTGGAGTTGAAAGATAACGAGATAATTACAAATGTGACTAACATTGTGGCTAACCGTTATTTCGAGTTAAACGATATTTATGCTAAGCGCGACACAACGATAAACCGCATAAAAAGATCTGCATTGAAAGGCGATGATAAAAAATTGGCGTTGAATGAAGCTCAAAACGAAAAAGAGTCTGCACTTTACCGCTCGCACTTTGCGTTCCCTGCCAATTTATCCTTGTACCTCAATCCTGAACAAATTGAAGCTATCGAAGATGGAATTACTTTTGGAGTTGTAAAAGTTACGTATGATGCTACGCTGGATATGATTCCTACACTAAAAGCCGACGAAAAAGCCCAGATTCTGGCGTGGCTGAAAGAAGCCCGCGAATTTGCCATCGACGCTGAAAGTGCTAACAAAAAACATGAGGCGTTTGGCAAATATAAAGGACGTATAAACAACTATCTTTCAACTCGGGGCTATGATCTGGTAAAAGAGCGAGATGCCTGGTATGCGCGGATAAAAGCTCGTGATGAAGCTAAAAAGAAATAATTGATATCTATAATTTGATAGTTTGATGATGAAAACTTCCGTGTTTGGCTATAGTCAATACGGGAGTTTTTTTGTGCTGAATTGTAACTGGGTTCAGGTTATATAATTATCCTGTATCCTTACTTGCTTAATTCGTAAACGTTTTTCTTTGTTCAGATTTCTGTTTGTTTCTGTATGGTAAATAAATATATTAAGGGGAGAAATCCTATAGTTTGAAATCCATACTTGAAAGTATGAAAATCTGGAAATAAAGAAGTGAGGTTAGTTTTAGATGGAATCTAACCGTAACTTTCAAAGTCTGTTTCCGCATATATAAAAAAAACGGGATGTAACAATTAAGTTATATCCCGTTTCTATTAATTAAATGGTTGTGATTTATCTTACAACTACTTTGGATACAGATGTATTAATCTTAACCAGATAAATCCCTGTAGGAATGTCTAATGTAGTTTTATCACCGGTTAGTGTAGCTGAAGCAACTTTAATACCGCTTATAGCATAAACTGTAGCTATATCGCCTGCAGTGGCATTGGAGATTACAAGTTTATTCTTTTCAACTGAGTAAACTAACGCACTATTATTAGCATTAGGAGAATTTATAGCAGTGAGAATAACTGCATTAGCAAATTCAGATCCTCCCAAGTAAATAAGCCCCTGAGTACCATCGAATACAGGACTAAATGTATTTGTACTTGTACCGGTTGGAGCACTGGTTCCCTGTATTGCATAAAACTGAACAAATGCATTAGTTACAGGATTTTGTGGAGTTGGAGCCGTTACAAGTTGTAAACTAGTACCAGTTAATGAAGTAACAATTGAAGACAATGAACTTCCAGTAACCAATTGTGCCGGCTGTATATAGTTCAGAATGGTGTCACCGGCTAAAGTAATTGGGTTTGTCGCATTTGAATACGAGCTTGTAGTACGAACTACAGGTACATAATAATAGTTAGTTCCTGTATACATAATTGACCCCTGTGGTAATACTGAAGTGGTAGATGAATTATAGAGAGAATTAGCAGTAGTTGTTGTCCCTGCAACAGCTGCTGTCCAATTAGAAGTACCATATGCACCACTAGTATATGTTTTTGTACCTCTTACAACAGGAGCTACTGGAAGTATAGATTTAGCGCCATTAAAAGTTAAATTATAATAGTTCTTTGGAAATAAATACAAAGCCGGATTATTACTGTTTAATAATTGATAGTTCATAATCCAACCATAGTTTCCTGTTACCTTTACGGTAGAATAATCATTGAAATTAATAGCCATAGTTTGAGTTCTCTGTTTAATCAACTTCACATTACTACCCAAAACTAATGTACCGGCATTAGCCTGTGTTCCATCACCCAAATTAAATGTCATCGAACCTGTATTTCCGATAGCTGTGGTCATACATAAATCAAAATCAGAGGTGTTTGCAGCAGAAGCAGTTGTATTGTTGCTTGCAGAACCATAAGTCCCCAAATCTAGTGTTCCATAAACATTATAAATAAAATTACCCTGATCGTTCGTAGTTATACCTCGGTTAGCGTGAAAGTTATATCCAACATACACCGTTACTCCCGGATCAATAGTACATGTACGGGTAGTACCTGGGCATGTGTCGTTATTTTGGATTGATAATCCCATGGCGTTATGGATTAACAAAGACATATTTTCTTTTATTTCCAAATTGGTGTTAGCTGTGGTTTTGGTACTGGAATGTGGTAAAATCTGAGCTATATTAAATGCGTAGCTAGATACTGATGGAGTTGAAGTTTTGATTGTTATACTATTAGCCCTATTGCTATATAACAATTTTATACCACTACTATTTACTGCAGGCATATCAATTTTTGAATCTCCAAAAGTGCCATCGTTTATAATAGTATAATCGCCGAGCCCAGGTATAGCCCCATTAAATCCAAAATATAGGCTTTTAGCGCTTCGATAGCTAGTTGTAGAATTAAATGTCCCGAAGTTGTTAATATTTGCACAATATAAATCAGAACCTTGTGTAAGAGTACCTCCTGTATTTACAGTAATATCTCCAAAAGCCACAAATTGAGAAGATACGGTGAAGGTTCCGTTTACTGTTAGATTTTTACATGCAGGATAAAAATCCAATGAAACTGTCGAGCCTGTTGTTAAAACTGGTTGAGAAAGAGTTACAGTTGTTCCGTTTACTGCCGTAACATATGTCCCTGGAGTTAGTCCGATAATTGTACTTACGGCTATACCTGATACCATTGACTGTGTAATTTTTACAGCCATACCTACCGTTATTGAGGCATTGGCAGCAGTTAAAGTTACTGTTGAAGATCCTGCGTTTATAGTTGCAGTCCCGGAGGCTTTAGCAATAACAGTACTCATCGTTGATGTAGCAGGAATAAATACATTATCCGTAGCAGTAGGAGTTCTTGTTGCAACGGTTAAATTTCCAGCGCCGTCAGAGGTACTCCAGTTACTCACCGTTGCCCATGTGTTATCAGTTGCTTGCGTAAATACATAGTCACCGGCAGCTTGCCCGTAACTTTTTGTTCCCGTTCCTATGAGGAAGAACAAAACCATAAAGGAAGTAATTAATTTTTTCATAAATTTTGATATTTAATTGTTTAATAGTGAATTATTGAATTAATAAGCTACAAATGTGTTTTGTATGGTATGAATTTATACAAATACAGCATATAAAGAAAAAGACGTAACAACTAAATGTTTGTCATGTACTTTAATCAATAAAAATCAATAATTAATGTGTAATATCTAAAAAACAATTCAACTTAACTATAATTTTATCTCCATATATTTTATCTTCTCCCGTCGCCAGGTATAAACCACATGAATTCGTCCATCTTTTCCCTGAATGATGCTTGGGTAGGAGTACTGAGAGATGGGTGAATCTTCGAGCGTCAGTACCATTTTCCAGTTTATTCCATCGTTTGAAACTGCAATATTTAACGGGGTCCGTGGTCCTTTCTTTTCACCGGGTTTTGTGGCAACAGCATTGTAAACCAATAACTGTCGGCCATCCTGAAGCGTGACAGCATCAGTTCCAGAGTTGTTGTTTGGCAGGTTAGTCAACACAAGCGGAGTCCAGGTTTCTCCTTTATCTGAACTCCACGAGGTGGCAAGTCGTCCGTTTCGTGTTCGGCAAAGAATCTGCAGACGACCGTCTTTGTATTTTAATATGCTTGGCTGAATGGCCTGAATAGTGTTTTGTTTTGAATTGTCGCCGCCTTCCTGATCATCCGAAGCATTAGCCGATTTAACTTGATCCTGGCTAAGAACAGCCTCGGAAGCCTTTATCGGACCAACATAATGAATCTTTTTCCCTCCATCTTCAGCAATTTCAAAATGAACCTTCCAACCTCCGGTTTCGGTACTGGATGGAGATATAATTTTGCCAGATACCTCCACCGGTTTGTTTTTAACCGGACCGAGGTAACCATCGGGCAGTTGAAGAGCTTTGCTCCAGGTTTTACCTCCATCGTCGCTGGTTTTCAGGTAGCCTGTCCAGTCGGCAACTTTTTTCCCCACTTTATAAAACAAATATAGTTTTCCTTCCGGCATTTGATACAAAACAGGATTCCAGCAAGCTTTTCGTTCGGTGGCGGATATCACGCCATCTGCAGCTTTTTCAGGAGCAGTCCATTTATCCGAGCCTTTTTCTTTCCTGCAAACCCAGATGCAAACATCGGGTGCGCCTTCGCGTGCTCCACCAAAAAATGCTGCCACCAAATCACCATTGTTTGTTTCGGCTATAGTTGAAGCATGACATTGTGGAAACGAGGCTTTTTCGTACAAAAACTGGTTTACAACAATCCCTTTTTTCTGAGGAATATCCACACTGTAAGAATGAGAGCCTGACCCAATTTGTTCTGTTTTTCCGTTTGGCAGATGAACTTCGGCAGTTGTATTGACCGGAATTGAAACTTTCCAATCGAGATGCATCAATGTTTTTTTCCATTTACTCACTACCTTGCCATAAGGGGTGATATATGATGCATCAATGTGTTCAAGATCGGGAATGTCAAAATTTGGTTTCAGAATAATATGCTTGAAAGCGGTTTTGGTGTAGTCCGATTTGATCCCGCCCAGGTTTTCATAGCACCATGGAAGCAAATCGCCAAGCAACATGACGTGATTACCTGAATTCATTTTCGGACTGGCAGTGTTGCCGTTCCAAAGTTCCCAAATAGTGGTGGCACCATTGTCTACCATATATCCCCACGAAGGATATTTAGTGTTCGCGGCAATGGCATAAGCCACATCCGAGCGTCCCATTTTACTAAGTTCGCGCAATAACCATTGTATCCCGATCATTCCGGTAGTAATCTGAGGTGTGTTATTTGCCACCACTGTTTTAATGATTTGTTTGCAAATAGTATCTTCAAATTGCTTTGGAATCATTCCAAAAGCTAGCGGAAGTAAATTTGCAGTGGCTGTATTATTCCCATAAAACAATGAATCAGTACGGAAGAATGTCTGGTTGAATCCATCTTTTACTTTTCCGGCCAAAGCGGCGTACGTTTTTGAATCATCTTTCAAACCCTGAACATCGGCGAAACGGATCATCAGTTGAAGCATTTTATAATAGTAAGCCGTTGAAATCAAAGCTCCATCTGTTTGCCGTTTCGGGTCGCGACTGTGGATCAACTTTAAATTTTCGGGAGGTACACACCAATCGCCATATTCATCACGTGTAACAATGTACTTGGTGGTCATATAACTATTGCGTATATGTTCCATCCATTTTTTCATAGTTGTATAATTTTCAATCAATGGTTTTGTATTTCCGAACTGAGTGTAAGTCATGTCGCAGAGCATTGGCAGAGTCGAAGGCCAGGTTACATTGTCGCTGTAATAATTCCAGAAAGCAGGTGCAACATCAGGGATGCAACCATCTTTTCGTTGCGAATCGGTTATATCTTCGCCCCATTTAGCATACATGGCATCGTTGTCGAACAAATAACTTTCACCCCAACAACCCATTGAGCGATCACCAAGCCAGGGCTGGCGTTCGTTGCGTTGCGGACAATCAACGGGCATTCCCTTGTAATCGCTTCGAATTCCCCACCAGGCATTTTTCAGAATTTGGTTCAGTACATCATCCGAAGTCACCAGTGTTCCCAGATTTTCCATTTCGTCGCTCACTACTTCTCCTGTAAAATCAGTTTTATCGGGTGTGTAATTCAATCCACTGATTTCAACATACCTGAAACCGTGGTACACAAACAGGGGAGCCCAATCTTCACCATTTGCATCGCCTTTCATAATGTAAAGATCGGTGGCACGGGCATCGCGAAGGTTTTCCACGTAAAGTTCCCCGTCTTTTTGCAGGGTTTCTGCAAAGCGCAGTTTTACCGAATCGCCTGCATTCCCCCGCACGTGAATCCTCAACCATCCCGCCATATTCTGACCCAAATCAAGAATGAATTTGCTTCCAAGCGGTGTGATTGAAACCGGAGTGATTCTATCTACAATTTTCATTCCTGCCATAGGTTGTGAGCGAAGTGTGCCGTCAGGCATTCCAACCCGTTCTGCTTCCATCCATTTCGAATCGTCGTAACCAGTTTGATTCCAATTTTTTAACTCTTTACGGGCATCGTATTTTTCACCATCGTATTCGTTGTTGCTGCGTATTGGCCCATCCGGATTAAGTTTCCATGATGTATTGCTTCCAACGGTTTCAGAAGAGCCATCAGTATAATCGATTGTCAGGTTGAATCGCAATTTGGGATAACCGAATGTATTTATTTTGTAGGGTTTATAATGTTGACGCATGGTGTAAAAACGTCCATTTCCCAATGTAACGCCTACCACATTATTCCCTTGTTGAATTAAGGATGTGACATCGTAAGTATTATAAAACACAGTTTTTCTGTAATCGGTGGGAGAGGGTGCCAATACCTGATCTCCTATTTGTTTCCCGTTTATATATAATTCATAAAGTCCCAAACCGGAAATATGCACAGTGGCACGTTTTATCGATTTTGTTGCTTTAAATTCTTTTCGAAGGTAACGTGCCGAAAGTCGGCTCCAAGTGGTTTCACTGTCCCAGGGCATGGCCTTGTCGAGTCCAATCCATTGTGCTTTCCAGTCGTTTTCGTTCAACAACCCCATACTCCAGGTGCCTATTGTACTCCAGCCACTTTCACCTTTGTTTGTCCACACTTTTACTTTCCAAAAATAAGCTGCGTTTGTGTGCAAGGCTTTTCCGGTAAAAGGAATCCATAGCTGGGCATCGGATGAAACTTTCCCGCTATTCCAAACATCTCCCTCGTTTTTTCCCAACTTTAAGGAGGACGAAGCCACGATAATCTGATAGGCATTTTGCATGACATTTTGCTCGGATGTTGCTTCCGTTTTCCAGCTTAAACGAGGTTGTGTGGCATCAATTCCTTGTGGGTTTGTTATGCCTTCGGTTTTCAATGCAGTCACTGTAATGGTTGCATTGGCAAAAAGAGTCAACTGTAGCAGGTAAAATATAAGAAGTAAATGCTTTGATTTCATGACTTTGATTTGTTTTGAACGTCGAAACTCAAAGTCTGGCAGATAATAAAGGAAATTTCAATCCTTGGTGTCCTCGAGACTTTGTGTTTAGAAAGTTTTATTGGTTTATAGTTGATTCTGAGCTTTTTTGATATAATCTTTCGTACTATCCACAGCAATTAGCACCCGGTCGTTGCCCGACTCATAAGCAGCATCTATTTGAAAATCTGCAATTTTATTTCCATCAAATTCGCCAATAAACTGCAATCCTCCATTTTTAGGATTAAACCACCAGCAGTTTTTCTTTGCACCACTTATTTTGGATAAATCGATTTTCATTGGTCGTCCCGAATAATTATATACCAGCAGATAATCATTTCCGCGGGTGGCAATAGCACGGTCGTAACGTTCACCATTTTGTCCTGCAATAATGCTTTGGTCGGGCACGCGTTCAAAAAATGGGAATGCCAACATTAATTCTTTCAGGTATTTCATTTGGTTGTAACCCGGATCTTCAAGGCAATCGTACCAGTAACGTTTGGCTCCAAATGACCCTGAAACGCCCGGTTTCATAAACTGCATGATAGAATTATGACCGTAAGTATGCCCAAACGAACCTGCAAAAACCGACCAATAGGCATACCGACGAACATCATTTGCATTCCATCGGGTTTCATTAAAATCGTGCAATCCCTGTGGAATGTCCTCGTATGAAGGTTCTCCATCGATAACCGGTTTTAGCGGAGTCATTGCTAGGCTTTTCTCTGCATAACGCCAGTTATCTTCTTCGGTGTTTTCGGCAATGGTATAATCACCATCACCGTTGCGCTGCCCATAGCGGCGATGTCCGCTTTGGAACATATTGAAATCAAGCCATTTAGCATTGTTGAACCATGTTGCCGAACATGTTCTTCCACGGGGATGAAAGGTCATCAAATGATTTTTGTCAACAGACTTTATGCTTGTTGCAAATGCTTCCCAAACTTCGGGTTTTACGTCGCCCCGAATATCGCCACCAATAAACCAGATAATGTTTGGTGAATTTTTATACCGTTCACCAAGGAATTTTCCATAAGCCTGAGCATCTTTCAATGTCACTCTGCCACTGCTTACTTCACCGCCCCACACGCAGGTCATGCCGATGAAAATACCTTTCTTTTCAGCCGTTTTGATGATGTAATCCATGTGATCCCAATATCCGTAAACTCCTTTTTGGTTGATATTTTTGAAATCGAACCCATCGGGCAATGATGATTGTCCGTAGTAATTATACGATGGTGCACCATTCATTGTTTGTACCTGCACAACATTGAACCCTTTTTTGCTGCATTGATCCAGGTAAAATTCAGCTTCAGAGCGGTCGAGCCGTTCGGGCAGTAACCAACCTGTGTCTCCGAGCCAAAAGAATGGAGTCCCGTTTTCGAATTGCAGGTAGCGATGATTTTCGCTTACCATCAATTTGCCATTTGCCCAGGGGAGTTTTTCGGCAAATAATTGAGAAAAAGTAATGAGGAAAAGAAGAACCCCCAACCCCCTGAAGTGGGCTTTTGAGTTAGTTTTGTGTTTGAAAGATGTCTTTGTATTCATTGAATATATTTTGTAGCAAGTTATAGCAATTTAGTCCACCTTTAGGGGCTAGGGGTTTATTATATAAGTTTCTCCTTTTGCTGTTTTCAAATCGTAAAGATATGTTTTTTTCAAATTCACTGGATTAAGTTTGGCATTTTCATTAATCAATGGTTTTGGAATAGGTGGCACACCGTATAATGGATTTGAGTTTTGACCTGTTGCTTCGGTCAGTCCTGCTCCGGTTAAAGGAGTCAGTGAACGCAACCGGCAATTTCCACCAATCCTTGAGAATATCTTTACAGTTTCTATCTTGCCGTTTTTCCATTTTAAATCCAACACAAACCCACCGCGAGCCACTAATCCTTTTATCTCACCGTTTCTCCAAACGGTAGGCAAAGCAGGCAGCAGGTAAATGAACCCATCGTAGCTTTGCATCAACATTTCGGCAATTCCGGCTGTGCAACCAAAGTTTCCGTCGATTTGAAAAGGCGGATGCGCATCAAACAGGTTTGGATATGTTCCGCCGTGTTTTGGTTCGTTGCGCACAATGGAAAGTTGGTCGGTAATGAGTTTGTAGGCATGGTCGCCATCGAGTAGGCGCGCCCAAAGGCAAACTTTCCAACCCATGCTCCAACCGGTGGATTCGTCGCCACGATGAATGAGTGAAGTTTTTGCAGCATCGAGCAATTCGGGTGTGCGGTATGGCGAAATCTGGTTACCGGGGAACAAGCCCCAAAGGTGTGAAACGTGGCGGTGTGTATCGTCGGGATTGTCCCAATCGAACATCCATTCCTGCAATTGACCCCATCGACCAATCTGAAATGGCGCCATTTCTTTCATTCTGTCCTGTAAATGAGCGGCGAAGTCTGCATCGGTATTCAGAATTTTTGAACTCTTTATAATTATGCCCCAAAGACTCGAAATCAGTTCATTGTCCATGGTTACACCACCCGCTGTGGTGGATTTGTTGTCGCTTCCGGCATGTGTGTTTTCGGGCGAGTTGCTCGGGCAAACCACCAACCAGTTATGAACAGGCTCTTTTACCATGATGTTATCGAAAAATTGGGCCGATCCTTTCATAATCGGATAAACTGACTTAAGGAATTCTCTATCGCCGGTGTAGAGGTAATGTTCCCACATCATGCGGCAAAGCCAGGCTCCGCCGCTGGGCCACATGCCCGATGGCGCTTTGTCAACGGCTCCGGTTATACGCCAGATGTCCGTGTTGTGATGCAGCACCCAACCGTCAACTCCATACATGATCTTGGCTGCATCTTTGCCTGTTTCGCTCACCTCTTTGGTGAGTTGCAGTAACGGCTGATACATTTCGCTCAAATTGGTGACTTCAGCAGGCCAGTAATTCATTTCCACATTAATGTTGGTAGTGTATTTACTATCCCAGGCAGGCAAAAGTTTATCGTTCCAGATACCTTGCAGGTTAGCCGCCTGTCCGCCCGGTTGTGAAGAGCAAATCAGCAGGTACCGCCCAAAATTGAAATAAGTTGCTACCAAATTGGCATCGTTTGTTTTGGCAAAGTTCTGCACACGCATGTCCGTTGTTTCTTTCGACGTATTTTTGCCCAGATTCAACGAAACGCGATCCATGTATTTCCTGAAAAATGCTGTGTGCGCAATTTTTGCTTCCCGATAGGTGTGTGTCAGTGCCTTGTCGAGATAATTTTTGGCCCGTTCTTTTTCATTTCCATCTATATCCTTGTAGTTATTGAAATTGGTGGCGATGGAAACATACAGAGTTGCTTCGTTGGCATTTTCAACGGATAGTACGCCATCTTTGCAGGTAAACGTTCCTCCTTCGGTTTTTGCCGTCAGTCTTCCATCGAATTTCACTTTCCCTTTCAATCCTTCGTGCCACGACGAAACACCGTCGAGGGTTACACAATTTCCATCCGAAGCTATCATCACGTCCTGATGGGGTGAAGTGAGAACGGCATTAAACGTGATTTTATTTTTTTTCGAAGCAGTGAGTCTGATAATTACAACCTGGTCGGTAAATGAGGTGAAAATCTCGCGATTATACGTAACCCCATCCACTTTGTACCGAACCGTGGCTCTTGCCGAATCGAGGTTTAAGTCGCGGTAATAATCCGTGTATCTTGTATGTCCGGGGAAAGAGATGCGTAAATCCCCGAAAGGCTGGTAAGGCATTCCCGAATTGGTTTGCGACATAACTTTTTCGGTGGCAAGTGTTTGGGCTTCTAAATATTTTCCTGCAAAAACAAGCTGACGAACCTTTGGAATATTCTCCAATGCATCGGGATTGGCATTGTTGTTTGGTTTCCCCGCCCAGATAGTTGCTTCATTCAGTTGGATTTGTTCCGCGGCAGGGTTTCCAAAAACCATTGCTCCCAACCTTCCATTACCCAACGGTAAAGCTTCAGTCCAGACTTGTGCGGGTTTATTGTACCAGAGTTTATACTCGTTTTTTTGAGCTGATAATGATTGGAAGCAATAAACTATCAGCAAAATTAAAAGGTGTGTTTTCTTGATTTTATATTTCATTTAAATGCAGTTTTTACTATTTAAAAGCAATATAATAGACGTAAAAAAGTGCTGTTTGTACCCAAATGAAGGTGGCTTCAAGTAAAATGGCAGTTTGAAGTTACTTCAAACTGCCATTTTAAATAATTTAGTGAGCTTATAGATTATTCATCAGCTATAACAAACTGAACATCATATGTTTTCAACCACTCGATGTCCTCCGGTTTTATTTTGGAGTCGGTAATCAGATAATTAATAAGCGATAAAGCTCCAAGACTGGCAAAGGCATTTTTTCCTATCTTGGATGAATCGGCAACCAGATAAATTTCGTTAGCCGATTCAATCATTGCACGTTTTACACAAATATCGCTGATTCCGGGATAAGTAAGTCCCGATTTGAGTGCGATACCTGCGGTGGCTAAAAAAAGTTTGTCAACATGCAGATTTTGGAAAAAATCGGCCGCTTTTTGACCTGTGAGTGAAAGTGTAGGGGCTTTAAACTCTCCTCCTGTGACAACAACATTAATACCGGCCTGAGCACCTAAAATTAATGCTATATTCAAAGCGTTTGTAATGACTGTCAGATTGTTGTAGCCCGTGAGAAGTTTGGCAATTTCAGTTGTTGTAGAACCTGAATCAAGAATTATTGCTTCGCCATCGTGAATAAATTCAACTGCTTTGTGGGCAATCATCATTTTCTCGTTGATATTTTCCTGATTTTGCAGACTGAAATTACGAACGTTCAAGTCAATATTCTTCAGATAAGCCCCACCATGCTCACGAATAATAAAACTCTCTTTCTCAAGGTATTCCAAATCCTGACGAATAGTGACTTCGGTAACTTTGAAAATTCGGCTCAGGTCTAATACTTTGGCATGTCCATCCTCGCGGATGAGTTCAAGAATTTTATCACGGCGTTGATTCTGAAGCATAACTTTTATATTAGTGATTTTCTATAATCGGCTAACTGAGTGATAGAAATAAGTTTCACATTGTGCTCTTTAGCCACTTCCACTAAATCGGTCAGACGAGCCATAGTGCCATCGTCGTTCATCACTTCTACCAGCACTCCGCATGAATTTAAACCTGCCAGCATTGGTAAATCTACCGAGGCTTCGGTGTGTCCCATGCGTCCTAAAACACCGTCAGGATGTGCTATTAAAGGGAAAATATGTCCGGGACGACCTAAATCATCTGGCTTTGTATTTTTATCAATCAAAGCTTTTACAGTTTTGGATCGGTCAGAAGCGGAAATGCCTGTTGTACAGCCATTTCCGAGTAGATCAACCGAAACGGTAAATGCTGTTGACATGGTTGCAGTATTGTTTTGTACCATCCTTTCAAGCGAAAGCTCCTGTGCACGCTCTTCTTTAATAGCCACACATATTAATCCTCGGCCAAATTTTGCCATAAAATTAATAATTTCGGGTGTAACCAAATCGGCAGCAGCAATAAAATCACCTTCGTTTTCGCGTGCAACGTCATCAAATACCAATACAACTTTTCCTTCACGGATATCTTCAATAGCTTCTTCTACCGAATTAAATTTATCAGACATGTAATTATAATTTATTGCTCATTTTCAGGCATTTTTAAAATGAAAACTTTCAGAACGCCTTCTTTTTAATTTAGCTGCAAAGATAGCAATTAATTTTAAAAGTCTGTGCCCTCATAGGCCGATCGTTGTTCCAATATGGGGGTGTAATAAATTTTTTTCTTCTATTCAGAAGTTCGATATAAGTTTAAAATCAGTAGAATACGAACCTTTGTTTTCCATTCCGTTCAGTACTTTTAATGCAAATTCAATACCTTGAACCGCCATCTGAGAGCCAAACGCATCGATAGTTGCTAACATGGCTCCTGACTTTAGAAAAGGTTGTGCAGATGCATCATTGTCAAATCCTACAACCGGAATTTCTCCAATCTTTCCTTTCCTTTCCAGTACTTTTAATACTCCGAGTGCCATGGCATCGTTGCTGCACATCACTCCGTCCACATCGGGATGTTGAATAATAAGTTCAGCAAATAGCTGTTCCGCCTTGTGGGTTTCCCAGTCGGCGGCTACCGAAGCCACAAGATTGAATCCGTTTTCGGTAATTGATTCAAGAAAGCCCGCTTTGCGCTGTTGGGCATTTTCGGCAACGCTGAGTCCTTCGATCAGGATAATTTTCGCTTCTTTTCCCAATTTTCGGGCAAGTACATCTCCCACAATTTTTGAGGCAGTTTTATTATCCGGTCCCACGTAGGTCAGTTCAACTCCTGCTTGTTTTAATAATTCTTCATCCAGTTTTATATCGATATTTATCACTTTTATACCTGAACGAATTGCTTTTACAGTTACCGGAACCAATGCTTTTGAGTCAATGGGAATTAGCACAATAGCATCCGTTTTTTGCTGTATCAGCTTGTCGACCAATTCTATTTGCAAATCAATTTCAGTTTGTGTTGCTGTTCCCACGGTCAGTAACCGAAAATTATTGTGTGTCTCAGCAAATGCCAAAGCTCCTTTTTTCATTTCCTGAAAAAACTCGGCTTCGAGCGATTTCATTACTAACCCGATGATTGGTTTCTTCATACACTATAAAAACTACATCTAAATCTATTGAAGGAGACTTTGATGTAGCTGTTTTTAATTTAAAATAAATGTTATATTTTCCAGTATACAGTTGACTTTAGATTTTTGACATGGTTATAATAATCAGACCAATAATAAACAAAGAGAACATGGCAGTAAGTAAAACATTTGTCCCTTTGGGTGCTCCTTTAAATTCTTTCCAGACAAAAACGCCCCAAAACATGGCCACTACAGGTGCGCCATTGGTTAATGCATAAGAAATGGTTGGACCGGCTTTCGGAATAGCCATAAAACTGATAACCATACCTATCATCCATATAATTCCACCCAAACACCGGTTAAGTGAGTTTTAGTGTCTCTTTTGAAATAATCTTTCATGCTGAGTTTCTCTCCTTCAACCGGATGTCGCATAACGAAAAGGTTGAAAAAAGGAGTGCTTACTACTGCTCCAATTGTAAAGAAGAATACACCTGAAAAAGGAGTCAGGTTACCTGTACCACCCGACACATATGCGGGGTCAAGCGATTTTACAACAAGACCATAGAAAAACACGATGGTAACGCCTGCCAATAAAGAAATTATCAGGCCTTTTGAAGTAGAACCTTTTTTGCCTGCAGATAATTTTTTTATATGCTAACATGCAGAAATATATTGCTGCAACAATTAATGCAACTCCAAAAAAGAGAATGTATTCGTTGTTTCCCTGAGCGCCGGTAATAATAAAGTTAACCAGTATTCCCAATATCCATGCTAAGCCGCCTCCAATTGGGAACCTAACTGCCATACCGGCAATGGCCATTGCTGCAACAAGGAGTAAAGTTCCTAAATTCCATACTATTCCACCGGCAATAGCATATAAAATACGTGTGGTGTCAGCTTGTTGTGCTACATCGGTCAGAAAGTTGCGACCGTCTGATCTAAAACTTCCAAATGTGAATGCTGCTAAAACGGCTGTAATTAAGAGCCCTGCAACAAAATCGAAATAGAATAACTCGAAACGCCGGTTCTTTTGGGTCATTTTTTGAGTATTAGACCACGAACCCCAGTAAACCATACTGAAAAGCAGAAAGATAACTGCAGGAATAAAATTGTGAATTAAGATCATGTGAATTAGATTTAAATATTGCCGGGGCACAAGGCTTTGCACCCCGGCAAAGGTTTATTTATGATGATACAAACTCCAGCCTAAATAGGTTTCAATCGATTCCTCGATAATTTCGGCAACACCTCCACGAACCATCGCAACGTGATGTTCGTATCCGTTTTTGCATATGTATTTCAATAATTGTTGTAAGTTATCGACTTGAGATACCGCAATTCCACCATCCATTCCATATGGGTCTGCAGTGAATTGTCCTTGTCCGAGGTAAGATTTGATAATGCCTTTAGGATCATCGGTAGAAATACGGAAGAAAGAAAAATCGCCTTCTGCCACCTTACCTTTTACGGCTCCAAACGTATCTTCCTGACCCAAAACTGTTCCCAAAACATCCAACGAACCGATGGTCAGTTCATTTTTCATGAAACTTTTAGGATAATTGCTGCAATGTGTACAAACGCACTTATTGCGGTCGGTTCCAAAGTTGTTGTTCCAATCGAGTAGGGCAGGTGCTTCACCTGAAGCAAGCATCAGGGTGTACATTGAAACTGCTCCGGCAATGTCCACTTCACAGGCACTTGGCATGAGTTTTTCGCCTAACATACTCATTGTTAAGCAGGATGCACAACCGTAATTGTGTTGTAGCGAATCCCAGCATTCAATGGTTGAAGCATCAATTTCGTTTGCTGATAACCAGTTTTCAACAGCTATGCCAAATTTTGCCTGACGGATAATTTTATCTTCGTGAACAGTAGCTGCAATTTTACCATAGTCTTTAATCTCAGCCAATTTCCATTTTAGTTCTGCAGATTTCAGGTCGACTTTATTGGCAGCTCCTAAAATTTCGGAAAGATCAACAGTCACAACAGTGATTCCTGATGCCTGCAGGATTTTTTCACTGGCACGTACAGTTTGGAATGCAGCCGGACGAGCCCCGATAGCACCAATACGTGCATTGCGTAAACCGTTTACTACCCTGCAAATGGATGCGAATTTAGAGAGATCTTTGTCGAACAATTCACTGTCCAATGGATAGGTGTGGTATACCGTATCGGTAAACGGAATCCCGTATTGGTAGAAATTGTTACAAACCGATATTTTGCCACAGAATGCATCGCGCCGGCTGTAAACATCTACTTTATCATTATCATCGTCCATTGCCTGAACCAAGATTGGAACATTGAGGTTCGCAATTTTGATAGCATTGATAATTCCCAATTCATTACTGAAATTTGGGAGTACAATGATAATACCATCAATTTTATCGCGGTTCTGACTGAAAAGTTTTGCACACTTTTTCCCATCTTCATACGTATCAATGCTTCCTGATTCTGTTTCAGACACAGGAAGAATAACATAATCGTGGCCCTGAGCCTCTATTTTACGAAGTAATATTTCACGTGCTGCAATGCCCAGTTTGGCACTGAAAATGTCTCTAGTACCAATTATAAGTCCAAAGGTGAGTTTCTGTTTATAAGCCATGTTTTGTGTTTAAAGCGTTAGTTAATTTATTTTAGTTTGTTTCGTCATTTTCCTAATTTTTCAGTATTCTGATTTTTAATTCAGACTTTATTTCATCAACGTCCGTTGAACGGCTTTTTGCCATTGTGCGTATAGCTCAGTTACTTTTTCTGAATCCATCCGCGGTGCAATATAATCGTTCATTTTTCGCAAATCAGCTGCATCCTGAAATTCGGCATAGTTTTTCAATGCAAATCCGGACATTAACACAGCACCTAAGGCCGATGCTTCTTCAATCGGACTTCGGTTGATTCTGGCTTGTAACATGTCCGATTGAAATTGCATCAGAAAATTATTGCTTACCGGTCCTCCATCAACCCTGAGTTCGAGTAAATTGATACCCGACTCCTGAATTAAAGCCATTAAATCTTTTACCTGATAGGCTATCGATTCTAGTGCTGCACGTATAATATGGGCTTTGTTTGTTCCTCGATTCATACCGCAAATCAGCGCTTTAGCATCATTGTCCCACCACGGAGCTCCCAGACCCGCAAAAGCAGGAACAAAATAAACGCCATCTGTACTGTTAACTGAAGTAGCCAGCTCCTCAGTTTCGGCGGCCGTTTGAATGAGTTGGAGATCGTCTTGCAACCATTTTATGGTGGCACCTGTGCAGTGGATATTTCCTTCGAAAGCGTAAAATACCTTGCCTTTAGCAGCAAAACCAATCGACGTTACTAAGCCTCGTGGTGCTGTAAGAGGCTTTTCACCAATATTGACCATGATGGATGAGCCTGTTCCATAGGTTGCTTTGCCCATTCCTCTCGAAAAACACATTTGTCCTACGAGTGCTCCATGCGAGTCACCCAAAACTCCGGCAATCGGAGTTTCGTTTAAAATTCCAGTCAACGTAGTTGTTCCATACTGTGCATCGCATGGCAAAGCTTTTGGAAGCATCGTAGATGGGATACTGAACATGTTTAATAATTCGCTGTCCCAATCGAGTGAATGAATGTTGAAAAGTAGTGTGCGCGAGGCGTTTGTATAGTCCGTAGCGTGAATCTTTCCGTTTGTGAAGTTCCAAATTAGCCAACTATCCATCGTTCCCAACAACAGATGACCTTCATCGGCAGCTTTGCGTGCTCCCGATATATTATCCAGTATCCATTTTACTCCACTTGCTGAAAAATAAGGATTAATGATTAGTCCTGTTTTTTTTGTTACTAAAGGTTCATATCCTTGATTAATTAGGTCTTCGCAAATTCGAGCTCCCCGGTTGCATTGCCATACTACCGCATTATAAACAGGAATTCCTGTGCGCTTATCCCACACTACAACTGTTTCGCGTTGGTTGGTGATGGCTATTGATATGATATCATTCTTATTGATGTTTGTTACATCAATTAATTGCTCAACTGCTTTGTAGGTGTTTTCTAATATCTCTGTCGGATTATGTTCAACCCAGCCCGGCTGCGGATAATATTGTTTATGATCGAGGGATGTTCGGGCAACTATTGCCGCATTTTCATCGAATAACATTGCTTTTGTTGCCGAGGTGCTTTGATCTATGGCGAGTATATATTTCATTTAATGTCAATAAGTATGTGATTTAGTATTTTGATTTATGCTTCAAAAACAATGATTTCGATTTATTAAGTCTATAATAGACGAAACAGGGTGAAAAATGTAACTATATAACAATAGCTCACTTATGAATTATAAAATGTAATGGCTTTTTTGATTATGCCTTCCGTATCAATCCCGTAGTGATTGAAAATTTCTAAAGCAGTACCATGAATCGCATTTTCGTCAGGAATCCCAAGTATTCGCATTGGAACTGGAACAGATTGTGATACAATTTCGGAAACAGCACCGCCTAATCCTCCGCTAATACTGTGTTCTTCCACGGTGATAATTTTACCAGTTTCGCGCGCTGCTTTTTCTATAATTTCTTTATCAAATGGTTTGAGGGTGTGCATATCAATTACACGAGCTTTGATTCCCTGAGCATGAAGTTTTTTGCCGGCTTCGAGGCAATGGTAAACAGTTTCACCTGTTCCGATTATTGTCAGGTCATCACCCTCAAGCAACAGATTTGCTTTACCTATTTTAAATTCAGGATTCTCATTTTCGTAGACGTTTGGAACAGCATTTCTTCCAACGCGGATATAGACAGGGTAAGGATAATCAACCAATTCTTCCACCAGTTTCTTGGTCTGATAAATGTCGCAGGGAAGTACAATATGCATCCCGGGAAAAGTTCGCAATACGGCTATATCGTGTAAACTGTGATGGGAAAATCCTAATGCCCCATAACTTACACCTCCGCTTACGCCCAGTATTTTTACCGGATTGGCCGAATAAGCTACGTCAACTTTTACCTGCTCCAGACTGCGCGCAACATAAAAACAAGCAGGGCCGCAAACAAAAGTTTTTTTTCCGGCGGAAGTCAATCCTGCTGCTACTCCTACTGCATTTTGTTCGGCAATGCCGAGCTCTACGAACTGTTCGGGAAGTTCGTTGGCAAAGCGATCCAATGTAACCGAGCCGCGAGCATCGGTAGTTACTGCTACAATATCTTTATCTTTTTTTGCCAGTTCTACTAATGTGTCAGTGAACATTTTGCGGCATGGAATGGTATTTTTATTTTCAGTGCTCATAATTATGCTTTCAAATTTTTGATTCGTTCGTCAATTTCTGCAATTGCTTCTTTATATTGTTCTTCGTTAGGTACACCGTGATGCCATTTGGCAACTTTTTCCATGTAAGAAACGCCACAACCTTTGATTGTATGTGAAATAATCAGCTTCGGTTTAGTGTTTGTGTCATCCATATTTTCGAATGTTTCCACAATTTCGCTTATATTATTTCCATCAATTTCAAATACTTCCCAGCCAAACGCCTCCCAACGATCGCGCATCGGTTCGAGCGACATAACGTCTTCTGTTTTTCCACTAATTTGCAATTTATTGCGGTCGATAATAGCAATTAAATTGTCTAATTTATAATGACTTGCAGACATGGCAGCCTCATAAATAGAACCTTCACCTTGTTCACCATCACCCATTAAAACATAAGTGCAGTAAAGTTTTTTGTCCATTTTGGCTGCAATTGATAAACCTACTCCAACAGATAAACCATGTCCCAATGCTCCGCTGTTTAGCTCAACGCCAGGAATTTTTTTTGTAGGATGACCCGCAAGTTTTGAATTAAATTGTCCATACGTTTTTAGTAATTCTTCGTCGAAAAATCCTGCGGAGGATAATACGGCATACAGTGCTTCCACACTATGACCTTTACTTAAGATAAATCGATCGCGACCTTCCATGTCGGGTTTTTTCGGATCGATATTCATGATATGGAAATATAAAGCCGTTTCCATATCGACAGAAGACAGCGAACCTCCTATATGTCCGGCTTTTGAAGTATATACAATGTTAAGTACTTTTCTTCTAATTTCTTCTGCTTTCAATTGTAAAGCAGAAATTGTTTGTTTATTTGCTTTTAGCATACAATTTATTTTCGTATAGTTTCGAATACAAAAATAAAAGAAAATAAACGAAGTTTGATGGTTTGCTGAATCAAAGATAAATTCATTAATAAAAAATAACTAAAACCAATGAAATTTAAAAAATTTAATGTAATCTCATTTTCATTGTTGACACCGTTATTTCGAAGAATTTAGATGATAAAAAATTGGCAGTCCGAAACAAATTCAGACTGCCAATATCTTATATAATAAATAATTATGTTACTTTGAATTAGTAGATGCTGCCGCTTTTTTCTTGGCTGCCTTTTCGGCAATGATTTTAGTTACAAAATCCTTGTACATTTGATGCCAGTTGCGGCCATTGTCATTCAGGTATTTCTCGCAATTGTTTTTATATATTTCAAAAATTGCCGAAATGTCTTTCATACTTTTGAAATCCACTGCTCGTTCGCGTGCAAGTTTTAGTTGTCCGAGGATGTATTCTTTTTCTTTTGCAGTGATATTTGGTACGATTGACTCATAACCTTTCATGGTAAAGGCCACTTTACCAATGGTATATTTGTCTAATATCTTTTCAACCTGTTCTTCGGTCAAGTCTTTGCGAAGTCCGTTCATCAGTGCTTCGTGGATCGATTTTGGTTTAGCTGAATTGGCTATGACTTCACGCTGGATTTTGTTTAACGGATTGCCGGTAATTGGATCAATTCCTTCGGGAATTGTTGTGTAAGGATGTTCGTTATGCCAGTCGCGTACGGCTTTGATATGTTTAAAAATAACTGCTTCTACGCGGGCTTCTTTTGCTTTATCGTTCAGTTTAAGTGAATCGGTCCAAACTTCAGCACGCTTTTCGGCATCTATATCCGAATTGATTTTGGAATCAGCTTTTTTATTGAAATATTTTTCTACATCTTTGTATTGACGAATGGCATTGGCAGGCATCTTTTCGCCATTGTCTCCAAAGCTCAACATGTCTTTAATCGGCTCGATAGTAACTTTCGATTCATCAAGTTTCGATTTGTTTAAACCGAATGTATGGATAAAGAAATTGTAAACAGCTGCTCTTTTATTTATTCCAAAGTCGTGTTTTTCGTTTAATAAATGAACGTTGGTTACTTTATCGGTAGCATTGAAAAAGCCGTATATTCTTTTCAGGTATGGAAATTCTAATGTAGGAACTGAAGCAGTCCAATCGCCTCCATCCGAAATGACACAAAGCGGTTTGGGTGCAAATGTTGCCATTAATTCAGCGTTGTTGGTTCCACCACATGATAACGTAGTGGGCATGGCACTTTCGCAGGGGCATCCACCATCGAAATGCGAAGCAAGGCTGACGGTAGGACATGCGGCAGTAAACCGGTTGTCGAGCACCGAGAGTAAAACTACTTGCGTGCCGCCTCCTGAACCTCCGTTAGAAGCCACTCGTCCCGGATCAATGTCTTTGCGCTGAATCATGTAGTCTAGAATGGTCAAACCATTCATCAGTTGAACGATTTCGGCAACACTCGTGCGATGGGCTATAGCCGTAACCTGCAATTCTGATTCTCCCCAACCGAAAAGATCGTAACTAACACACACAGCACCCATGCAGGCAAGTGTTCCAAAGCGAGTTTGTTCGTCTTTGTTATATCTCCCTTCGGGCCAATGACCATTGGGGCATAAAATCAGCGCATGTTTACCCTTTGCCAAAGGGGTATAAATGGTACCGCAGACATACAATCCGGGTAGCGTTTCCATAGCAAAGTTCTGAGCGGTATAGCCATCGTGTTTACGAATTTTCGAAAGGATGGGTTTGGCATGAACTCGTTGGGCTAATATAGGATCGATTTGAAGCTTTTCACGCACTTCTTTTTTCAGACATGCGCTACGTTGATTCCATTGTGCCGAATCTGAGTACAATGTATTCAGGTAAGTCAGCATTTTCTTTCCATCTTCAGGCGTTCGGCGTGGATATTCGTATGCTTTGATTTTATACGTTTTATCGTCCTGTTTCACAAATTTATAATCAAAGATAGCAAGAACATTGGTCAATGATTCTTCCACCGAATAAGGACGAATGCGGAAGTCGGCGTACGTAACTACCAATCCGGCAGTATCAACATTGTATTTTAATTTTACATTGAAACGCGTGCCAATTTCCTGCAATACCTGCCCGAGTGGTTTGGCAAACTGAGTCTCGTAAGACTGGGAGAAGGCATTTGTAACGAATACTCCCGCTAATAAAATAATTAATAAGTTCTTTTTCATATTTCGTGTGGATTGATATGTTTAAATAGTTTCATAAATAGATGTCGCATTACATTTCCAAATTTTCTAATTCTCAAATCATTTTACTCCTACCTTTTCTCCGTTTACGTAAACATCTGTCATTTTTATGTCTTTGCAATTGGTGAAAGTAGATTTTTGTTTGCTGTTCAGAATATTGACATTCGTCAGCGTAACATTGGTTATTGGCGACTCTTCAAGTCCGTTAATCCGGATGGGGATCAACACATTTGAAGCCGTAACATTGTTGATATTGATATTTCTGAAAATTGGAGTACGTTCGCTTAGCGGTTCAGCAGGCATTTTGCTGTAATTCAGATCGAGCACAATGGCTTCTTCCTTTATATTTCGCATGACAATATTATCAGCCTGTATATCTTCAACCATTCCACCACGTCCACGCGTTGATTTTATCCTGATGCCACGGTCAGTTCCGTCGAAAACACAATTGCTGATAACCACTTTTTTCACTCCTCCACTCATTTCACTGCCAATAACCACACCTCCATGACCGGCCAACATGGTACAATTGGTGATGGTAATGTTTTCGTCGGGAGTATTTAGTTTACGTGCCTGCAAATCACGACCGCTCTTGAGCGTGATGCAATCGTCGCCCACCGAAATATGGCAGTTGGAAATGTGCACATAGCGGCACGATTCGGGATCAATGCCATCAGTGTTGGGCGAAAGGGGATTAATTATAGTAACACCATCGACTGTTACGTTTTCGCAAAACTCTGGATTGACAGTCCAAAACGGTGAGTTTACAATGGTAATTCCTTCAATCCGTACATTTTTACAACGCATGGGTTGAATGAACGGCGGACGGAAGAAGCGCCGTTGCATGGACGAAACATAATCCTGGTTGGTTTCGGCGTACAATGCTTTTACATCGTTGGCTTTGTCCCACATGGGTTGGTATTTATTAATATCGTGTTTCCCATTTTTATCTGCATCAGCAGCTACTCTGAAAAATTCGTCCCACCATTTTTTGCCTTGTCCGTCAATTTTGCCTTCGCCTTTGATGGTAATGTTCTCGGCATCGACTGCATAAATGAGCGGTGAAAAACTTTTCATCATAATTCCTTCGTGTCGCATTTCTACAAAAGGAAGGTAATCGTCGAAATTATCGGAAAACAAAAGTGTTGCACCGGCTTCTAATTCGATGGTGATATTGCTTTTCAACTTGATGGCTCCGGTCAGATACTTTCCTGCGGGGAAGAATAATGTTCCACCACCATTGGCATTCAGTTTATTGATGGTGTTGTTAATCAGAATTGTATTTAGCTTTTTTCCATCAGGATTTGCTCCTGCCTGAAGCATATCAATGCGCTCGGCATGTAATGATAAAATACTGATTTGTAATAATGAGACTAAAATGATAAATGCTCGTTTCATATATGTTATTAATTGTTGTTCTGTTTTAGAATTTCCGAAAATGCATAATTTCCGCTTTTCACTCTTTTCGGCTCTTTTTCTCCCGGCAAATAAACATCGGCCGTGCAATTTACGGGAATCGATACTTTCAACGTGAAATTATCTCCATCGCGCTTCCAATCTACCGACACTTTTCCATAAAGGGTTTCGTACGATGATCTTACAAACTTTAAATCACCTACAACTTCAGGGCGAATAACCAACTGCTGAAATCCGGGTGCAGTTGTTTTAGTCTGGATTCCTGCCAAAGAGCCAAAAAACCATTCGTCAATCTGGCCCATCATAAAGTGATTCCAGGATGAACCCATGCGAGGATCCCATTGCTCGGTGAGCGTAGTGGCACCAAATTTCAACTGGAACCCATAACCCGGTGCATCGTAATGATTTTGCATCGTATACATCAGATCATTCAGACCGTTTGTTGCCAGTGTTTGGAATAAATACCGGTTACCAATATCGCCGGTTGTAAGGCGGTTGCCATGTGCTTTGATGTCTTTCACCAGATTATTGAGCACTGCCTGACGATTTTCCCTGTCGACAATATTCATGTAAACGGCCATGGCATTCGCAGTTTGGCTTCCTGTGCCGTATTGGTTGGTTTGGGTATTGAAATACATGGTATTAATTGCCCTACGAACTCTTTCAGCTAACTCCTGATAGTAAGTTTCGTCAAATTTATTACCTACCATTTTGGCCGCTTTTACCAATAACGTCAGGTCGTAGTAATAATAATCAGTTGCTACCAACGGTAAGGGCGTATTGCGCGAAAAACCCGCACGGAAATTTCCATAATCGTACCAGTCGCCGAGTCCGTAAGCTAAAATATGATTGTTGGCACGCGTTGTCAGGTAATCGACATACCGACGCATGTTTTGGTAGTAATTTACAATCAATGTGGAATCGCCGTAAAAATCAAAATACATCCATGGCATGATATTCAACGTGCTTCCCCATTCGGGTGAGTCGCCAAATTCGTCAAAACCCTTATCGTTTCCAAAAATATTGTATAGCGGAGCAATGGTTGGCACAATACCATTTGGAAGTTGTGCATCGGCCATATCCTGCATGATTTTTGGCAAAAATGCAGCCAGATTGAAATTGTACATCAAGCCTGGTCCGTTGAGGTGAACTTCTTCGAGCCAGCCCAGTTTCTCACGATGCGGACAATCAGTGAAAATAGCCTGCATGTTGCTTTCAACAGCTTTTTGTATTAGAATGTGTGCTTTGTTGAAAATGTCGTTTGAACTTTCGAACGTGGATGTTGGCGTTGCCGAATTATAGACAAAGCAAGATTTTATATTTTTTAATAATGGAAGTTTCTTCGGATTTTTATCGCCTTTCATCACGGCTCCTTCCACCTGGATGTACCGGAAACCATAGTATGCAAACTGTGGATGCCAGGTTTCATCGCCTTCGCCTCTCAGCGTATATTGGTAATAATGCTGACGGCCGGTTTGATTTTGGTTTGTTGCGCCTTCGGGCGTTAAAGCTTCAGCTACCACAAGTGTAATCTTATCGCCTTTTTTACCTCGAACGGTTATTTCGGGAAAGCCTGCCAGATTCTGTCCCATGTCAAGGACAAAAGCTGAAGGATCAATTTTTCTTTTTGTTTTTAGTGATGCGCTGTCGCATTCGGCGGCAGTCAGTTTTTCCCTTGATTTAACGCTGTAATACTCCATTATTTTTACCGGAGCTGCCAATTGCGGAGTGAGTTTGCCTTTCGGGGCATCTTGTAAAACAACCGGTTTCCAGTCCTGATCATTAAATCCGAGCATATTCCACCCCTTTTGTTCTAACCGGGCATCATAATCTTCTCCACCATAAATGCTGTTGAACGTAATCGGACTCAGGGAGTATTTCCACGTTTTATCGGAGATGATTTCTTGCGAAGTTCCATCTGAATAATTGATAATCATTTTGATAAATAGCGTAGGAGCGCCAAACGAAACTTTCAGCTTGCTGTAACGTCCACCCTGTTGGTTATAAAAACCATTGCCAAGCAAAATTCCGGCCACGTTTTCACCCTTTTTCAGCAAACCGGTTATATTAAATGTATTGTAATAGACCGTTTTGTCATAGTCGCTCCAAAATGGTGCAAATTCAGCATCGCCAACTTTCACCCCATTCAATGAAAACTCATAATGACCCAGCCCACACACATAAGCTGTGGCATCTGTAATTTGTTTTTCAGCATAAAATGGTTTTCGCAGGTAAATGCTTTTTTGAGAAAGCGTATTGATATTTTTCCAAATTTCGTTGTATTGAGGAGTACGCATTTCAGAAGTTGGAAAGCGAACTCCTGCCGGAATGTGTGCACTGTCACTACGTATAGCACCAATCCATTTTGCATTCAGAAACTTGAGTTCGGGTGCAAGGCGGAATTCATTTTCGCTACTCCAGGGCGAAACCCTATCTTGCTCGTCCCAAACACGTACCCGCCAAAGGTATCTCACAACGGGGCTGAGTGGCTTGCCGTTATAGCTGATTAGCTGGCTTTGTGTTGATGCAACTTTTCCTGAATTCCAAACCTGTTGGCGAGCTCCATTTTCCATTGAAACAATTTCAATTTCGTAGGAGGTTTGCATCGCACCGTTTTCGTCCGACGTCATTTGCCAGCTGAACCGCGGATGGTGAGTTGCCACTGCCAAAGGTGATTCAACTGTTTCGCAGGTAAGCCCGGTTATTACAATAGCTTGTGAGGCGATTGAGAAACACAGAAGGAATAGTAAGAAAAAATGTTTTTTCATGTGTAATTATTTCAAGACATCGCTACAAACCACTTTTGTAAGTGTGTCTGCATGTCCTACTTCTTTTCCATCGACAAATATACGTAAACCTTTTCCAACATGATAACGGCTACCATCTTTATCCCACACAATGCTCAGGTTATGATTGTGATAACGAACGTTGTCTAAGCAAAACCAATCCCATTTTCCTTTCGGCAGAAGTGGGTTTATTTCAAGCGTGTTGTCCATTCGGGGACGTAATCCAATCAAACCGGTAATAATTAAATCGTTGAAAGTGGAGTGATTGTAGTACCGGCTTCGTTCCTGGTCTCCTTTGAGCCAATAGCCCGTCACTTCGTCGAGGTATTCGCCCACGTATGGAAGCCCTCGGTGGTATTGCGATTGAACTAATTTTTCCAACTGGCTGAAATACACACTGTCGTTCGTTACTTTTTGCGGATAATTGTTCATGAAGTTGGCCATTGCAGTCAATGTCTGTGTAGTTGCAAACGGCCACACTGCACCATCCCATTCACATTTTCCTACACCATGCGTGCGGAAAAACGGACTGCGTCGTTCGGCAGTTGTAAGCCCGTAAGGAGCCGAGAAGCCTTTTTCGTCGGCAACCTGGGTCCATGCACTGTCATATTTTGCCGCATCAGGCATATTGAAATACCAGGGTAAATAGCCAACTGCTTCGCGCACATTTGCCAATGTATCCTTCCGCAGTGTTTCGAAGAAATTATATTTTTTATCCCAAAGTTTATTTTCAATCAGCATTTTCAATGTGTCTGCTTTGAGAGCATATTTTTTTGAAGCTTCTGCATTTCCTGCCAACGATTCGATGATTGACAAAGCTTTGGCATTTCCATACATGTAACTGTTGATGGTTGGGCGTGCAAATTGTTTATGGCGTCCGCCACTGATGGTTTCTTCCATGCCGTCCTGAACATCGCCTTGCCAGTAAAGTCCGCTTTTCAGGAGGTGTGTGTTTTCCCAACGGGAATATTCGCCTTCCATGTCTTTAAGTAAGCCAAGTAAATATGTTTTATCTCCGGTTACCAAAAAACGGTTGAAAAGTGCATCGATATTCCACGAACTGAAATTCATCATTTTTTTCATTGGAGCACCATTGTTGCCACGATACCAAGTACGGATGGCCTGATTCATATACGTTGTATCGCGTAACCAGCGGCTTTCATAGATGTGGTGACCCAAGGCACTCGAAATTAAATTGTATTGATCAGCATAATTGCGATGTACCAAAAACTCTGTCATGGCGTACCCAACCGGCGTATTTTCAATGTGCTTGCGCAATGTCCACCAGCGATAATAAAACATTTCTTCGAAATTCTGTTGCGGACATTCAAACAATGGGATATTCTTTTCCATCCATTCACTTACCTGCGAGTTTGGTATGGCAGTTACAATATTTTCATCTTCCATTCCGTTGAAATAATCCACGTAATGTTTAAAGTTGGCGAATTTAAGGAAAGAAGCGGAAGCATCGTTGTCTAACGATTCACTTTTAAAATTGGCAATACGGAAAACAGCCAATGAGTCTTGTCCGCCTGCATTCGGCAGGTCGTAATCTTGGTCGGCAGGTGTTTCGGGAGTTGGGAATTCGTTTGTTTCGCCCGTGCTGAAAGCGATCCGTTCGATACTTGGAACCGGCGCATAAAACATGCGAAGTCCTACTTGTTTTCCGTTAACTGAAACAGTGATGCTGCGGTTGGCTACCGAAAGTTTTGCTTCTACGTGATAAATTTTCTCGGCTTCGTATTTCATCATGTTCGAAAACCTTGAACCACCTTTTGCACGGAATTCTCCAGCGTTGGTAAGTTCCAACCGGGAACAGGCAATCCCTTTATTATCTATAAATTCAATGCGGAAAATTCCTTTATTGTTTTGATCTGCCAACATGTCGAATGAAACTTTCAGCTCTTTTGTAGCCGGAATTTTCCTGACAACTTTGGCAAAATCAAATGGATCTTTATCCGAGAGTGTAAGCCAATTGATTCCATCCTTTTTTTCTAACGAAACGGGTGCCCAAAGTGGAGAATAAATGTTCCAGTCGGTTAGTTCTGAGATTTGAGTGTTTTTCTCAAAATTATCATTAGCCTGAGCTGTTGCATTTATTCTTACCGGAACAGGAATGCGCGAAACCCACATATCTTCTTTGTTCATGCTGTATGTTACCCACAGGTCTTTATCCGGCGGTGTACCGTTTCCTTCCTGAATGCCACGGGTATATTGCGGACCGTAAGACTTATAGTTTCCACCGTAACGCATGGGGGTGATTTCGCCATGAACAAGATTCAGCGTGGTATAATTCAACCCGTCGGCTGAGGTGGAAATGGCCAGTGGCCAGCGGTATTCCGAAGGATTGTAAACGGTGGCATAACTTCCATCCGTGAGGCGTTGACCCCAGATTTTGGCATTGCTGGTTACAAAACCTTTAGCACGTTCCACCGGTTGCGCCCATGTTTTGCCGCCGTCGTCGCTGGTGGAAGTCAGAGCGAATTTCCAAAGGCAGGCAATTTTCCCATCGGGTAAATGATAATAATTAAATGCTTTATATTCTTTGTTTAATGGGATAATTTTGTCACCACGATCTGACTCTTCCACCCACTGCATCATGTAGAGCGGATTGTCTAAAATTTCCTGGCAAGCTAATTTAAACTCTTTATCCGTGCTTTTGGTAAAATAGGGATAATCGGTATTTTTTTCATTGAAAGCATGGTTGTAATGAATAAAATAAATTGGTCCAAATTTGCCGTCTTTTTTAATCTCACGTACTACTCGTCCTATTCCGTTTCCATCGTTCGGGTCATCTTTTTTGTCTAATGCCACACCGTAATATCCCGTTGCAATCAATTTGCCTGACTTGGAAACATAAAATCCAACGCGTTGATGCATAACGGCTATCAGGTTTTTTGAAACACCCGGGTGTTCGGGTTTGGTATATCCATCGGGAACTTTGTATTCGGGAAATAAAGTCTGTGGATTCGTCCAGTGATATCCATCAGCGGAAGTTTGCAAGAAAGTTTGTGAAGGCGGAACGCTTTCTCCCACCTCGTCACTTAAATATTCCAGGTAAAATTTCCCGTTCCAATAAGACAGCATTGGTTGATGATTGTACGTCCAGCCATTGCAGTTTGAAGCATCGGGATGCTCCCGGTTAGCCCTCATAACCTGAATATTGTGCACACCTATTACCGGCGATAGCTGTCCGTCGTGGTAAGCGGGATTGGAAAGTACTGTGCCGCTATAATGAATTTTGTTCTGAGCCGGCATTTGATTTGCTGCCAAAGTAAACAAAATACAAATGAAGAATAATTTATACTTTTTCATTTCTATAATTCTGAGATGGAATACAAAGGAATTTAAAATTCTATTTTATGGTTGAAAGAACTTTGGATGTTGAATCAGCTTTCTGATTGACACTCAATTCATATGTTTTGAGTAGATTCTCTACAATTGAAGCAGAAACTTTAATGATAGTACCGTGCTTATGCCCTTTTGGTACTGAAATATTTTTTGAGATATTGCTATAATGAATAAAATCTTTTGTTTCTACAGCTCCAAATGTAAATTTCTTATATTCATCAAAATATATCAGGTATTTGTTCCCGATTTTTTCTACTGTCGGTCCTTCGGAATATCCCGGAGTAAAAGATGAACTAGGTGCTGAGTAAGGTCCGGTTGGAGATTTTGAAAATGCCACTTTAATATCCCTGTTTGGACGTGTATTATCTTTAAATACCAATACGTAATCATTTTTAGTCCGTTTAACTATGGTAGCATCGATGGAACTATAGCCTGGATCGTACAATACTTTTGTTTTCGAAATGGTCTTAAAATCTTTGGTGGTGATGTAATATAACCTGTGATTGTTGTTTTCATCTTCCTGACCCCTTTTGAACCTGTGAGGCACACATGATGCCCACACAACAACAAACTCCTGTTTTTCATCATCGTAAAAAATATCCGGAGCCCACACATTCACTGTTGTAGGTTCGTTCTTCATTACTGGTATCAATCGTTCTTTCGACCAATGAATAAGATCTTTTGAGTTTGCATAGCCAAAGCCAAAATCACCTTTCCAGCTGCTTGTCCAAACCAAATGAAATGTTCCGTCGGGACTTTGCGTGATGGATGGATCGCGTAAAACATGTTGTTTGCCAACTTCAGGTTTTAGCCAAACGCCCGGAATGCTATCCCAGTGCAACCCGTCCTTGCTGTATATATAACGAAGTCCTTGGTTAGCAGGTTCGTGAAATGAAGTGAATATGTAAACATTCTTCTCAGCATTACATAACTGTATTACAAATAGTAACAAAAAAACAGCCGACAACTTAAATCTCTTGATCATCAATCTTATAAATTCTATATATTAAAAAACACATTTACCTTCGTTTACACAATGATTGAGACGATGAAATGATAAAATAGTACTCATTCTATTTGGTCATTGTAGTTAACCGCATTTTAATATCAGATTAAAGACAGAAAAGATAGTCTGTGAGTACAACAAATGGAATGAAGCGTCTCAAATTAAAATATGTATATTGAAACTAATACTAATCAATTAATTTTTTTACTTATGAAAAACATTTTTACTTATGGAATTTTCCTGTTCTTCTTAGTGGGGATAGGAAACAATGTGAAGGCTGCTACTTTTACCTCACGATTAAGTGCTATTACTGGTGTTCCTACTTCAACTCAAATTACTTCTTCTAATAATGGTTTGAGAATTGGAGCATGGACTGCAAAATCTACATGGTATGATCCAGCTATTGTCGATACAACTACTGTTGCTCTTCCAGGTGTTAACGATGATGTAATCATTTCCTCAGGAGATAGTATTTACTTAAATGCAGTTGGATATTGTAAGACCCTTAACGTTAGTGGAGTAATATGTACTAACAATGCTCTCTTAAATATTAACGGAGATCTTACTGTAGCTAATACTGGGATTTTTAGCGTAATTAAACAAGTGTATTGTAAGAACACTTTCAATTATGGCAAAATATGGGCTTCAACTAAAACAAATTCTAATACCACAACCACTGTTGCATTATATGCGGGATATACTTGTAGTGGAACCACTGCTGCAGCTAGTACTGATAGTTGTACAATTCTAAATGATGGCATTATAGGTTGGTATAGAACTCCATCTATCGCAACAACAAATACTCCTAAAGGTTCTGGATTGTTTGTTTACTATCCGAATATTGCCAAGGCTGTAAATATTACACATACCCCGGGTGTAACATCTTATGTCTTTACCCCTGTATTAATTCAGCCTGTCAACGCAGGAACTCAATCACAAGACTTAAATCTTTATATAAATGAATCAGTTGCTGTAGTTGGGACAGGTTCTTCGTATCCATTTACATTGCATGTTAATGATGCATTTCCAACAACGTATAAACGAACATGTACAATTGCAGCTGGTGATACTGTATTCGTAGCCGGTATCTTTCACAAGAACTCAGCTCCATCAGTAATTCAAGGTTCAATGATTTATAACATTTATGGATGTTTGGATATGGGTAGTTATAGACAGACTAAAAATGAATTTGATATATTTACCATAGCCGGAAATGGAAATGTAATAGTTAACATTGGAGATGGAACCCAGGCAAATGCCGGAACTTTGGTATTAGGTGCAGTAGTAAATTTGAATGCGGCTTCCGCTGGTCAAATAGTTTTTAACCCAACACAATATTCAACTGTAAAATTTGGTTATAAAGCTGCTCCAACAATTACTGTTACAAATAACACATTCCCAACCTCTTTTTATAATTTGATAATTAATAATACCGGAGGTGTAACTCTGCCTTCGTCGTTAAACATTAATGTAAACAATGCCTTAACATTATCATTAGGCAATCTAACTTTGGGAACGACTAATCTAACAGCGGGATCGATATCAGGAGGTTCAGCTACCAGTTATGTGATAACAAATGGTACGGGAACACTAACTCAAACAGCTTCAGCTTCAGGAACTTTATTCCCAATTGGTACAACTACTGGTTATGCTCCGGCTACAATTACTCCTGCAAGTGACAATATTATTTCTGCCAGTGTTAGTGCAACTCCAACTGGTACATTTTCAGGCTATGCAGTCAACATGAATGAGTGGACACTGACTCCGCAAACTGCAACTACTGCTACGTTAGCATTAACACCAACTACAGCTACAAATACTACATCTCCTGCTATATTCTCTGGTATTACATCAGGGATTTATGCAGCTTCAACTTCTGCAGTATTAAGTGGCAACACTTACACGGCTCCAGGAATTAGTCTGGCAGCATTGGCTACCCCTTTTGCAACCGGAGGTACATCAACTGCTACCGGTTTAGTGTCGAACTCAAATAGTAATTTGACAATCTATGGATCCAATAATTCTCTTGTTGTTAGAAATGCTAACGTAGGAGATGTGGTTACAGTTTATGGACTAACAGGATCTAAAGTTGCTTCGTCGGTTGTCAATAGCGACAACACAACCATGAAGCTTACACCGGGAACTTATGTTGTCAAAGTTGGCTCAGCAACTCAAAAAGTAATTGTTCAGTAAAATAGATAATTAATTTAATCCGGTCGCCCTGAAAACTTGTATTTCGGGGCGACTTTTTTATGAGAATAGCTTAGTACAAAAAAGCCATTAACTCCGTCTATGTTAAAGCTGTGAATTAAACAATATTGTAAGTAAAGTCTCCAAAATATGAAGAAATCTCTCTTGCTTTCTTTTATAGTCGTTTCGTTAAATCTAACGTTGATTGCCCAAAACAGAGGTATAACTAATACTTCCGCGAGTAAATATGCTAAAATGAACAGTACCAATATTGATGCTGTAAAGTGGACAAACGGTTTCTGGGCAGAGCGTTACAATGTTTTTAAAGATACCATGATACTTTCGATGTGGAAAACCATCGACAATCCGGATATCAGTCACATGTACCGTAATTTTGAAGTGGCTGCAGGTGATATTGATGGAGATCATTGGGGACCGCCGTTTCATGATGGCGATTTTTATAAATGGCTGGAAGGGGTAGCGTCGGTGTATGCCGTCACCAAAGATCCGAAACTAGATGCGTTGATGGACAAAATCATTGCAGTTATTGTAAAAGTACAACGGGCAGATGGGTATATTCATACACCGGTAATTATAGCCGAACTGCATAAAGGAATTGATTCGCATAAAATTGACAATACTGTGGTTGGTACCAAAGTTGGTACTGCCGATAAAGGAGCGTTTAATAACCGCTTAAATTTTGAGACCTACAATCTCGGGCATTTGATGATGGCAGGAATAATTCATAAACGTGCTACCGGCAAAACAACATTGTTCAATGCAGCTGTTAAAGCCACCGATTTCCTGTGTCATTTTTACGAAACTGCATCAGCTGAATTGGCACGAAATGCCATTTGCCCGTCGCACTACATGGGTGTGGTTGAAATGTACCGTGCCACTGGAAATCCCAGATATTTAGAGTTGGCAAAAAATCTGATTAATATTCGTGGAATGGTGGAGAATGGGACTGATGATAATCAGGACAGGATTCCATTTCGCCAGCAATATCAAGCCATGGGACATGCAGTTCGGGCAAACTATTTGTACGCCGGCGTAGCCGATGTGTATGCCGAAACAGGCGAACAACAATTAATAAAAAACCTGACAAGCATTTGGACGGATATTACCACCCGCAAAATGTATGTCACCGGAGCTTGCGGCGCATTGTATGATGGAACTTCACCCGATGGAACTAATTATCACCCGGATAGTATTCAGAAAGTGCATCAGGCGTATGGGCGGGCATATCAGTTACCAAACTCAACGGCGCATAATGAAACCTGTGCCAATATTGGTAATATGTTGTTCAACTGGCGCATGTTACAGGTTACGGCCGATGCTAAATATGCTGATGTGCTCGAAACCGCCCTTTACAATAGCGTACTCAGCGGTGTAAGTTTGGATGGAAAGCGGTTTTTCTATACCAACCCATTGCGAATCAGCAATGATTTCCCGTATAAACTCCGCTGGCCAAAAGAGCGTACCGAATACATTAGCTGTTTCTGTTGTCCACCAAACACGGTTCGCACACTTTGCGAAGCGCAGGATTATGCTTACAGCTTAGGGCGAAACTCTGTTTACTGTAATTTGTACGGAGGAAGCCAACTTGAAACGATGTTGAATGGAAAAGATAAAATAAAACTGACTCAAACCACTGATTACCCGTGGGATGGAAATATCAAAATATCGATAGAAAACGCGCCTGAGAAAGCTTTTTCGCTTTATCTTCGCATTCCGGAATGGTGTGACAAAGCAACAATAACCGTTAATGGACAGCCGTTCGCCGCTGAAAATATATCGAATACCTATACGGAAATAAACCGTATTTGGAAAAAAGGCGATGTAGTGGAACTGATATTGGATATGCCGGTGAAATTATTGGAATCGAATCCGCTGGTCGAAGAAACCCGCAACCAGACTTGTGTAAAACGCGGTCCGCTGGTGTATTGCCTCGAAGGAATGGATATTCAGGGAGGTAAAAAAATAGATGATGTTATGATTCCTGCTGACATAAAATTCACTCCGCGCAAAACTGTAATTGCCGGAAGTTCTATTGTCGTGTTGGACGGAACAGCTAGGCTTGCTAATGAAAAATCGTGGAAAAATACCCTCTATCGGGAGGTTGGGAAATCGGATAAATCGGTCAATATTACCCTGATTCCATATTATGCATGGGGAAACCGTGGAAAAATGGATATGACGGTGTGGATGCCGTTGGAGAAATAAATGACCCCTAACCCCTAAAGGGGAACTAAATTAGTATTGATTTATAAATTTTTACGACAATATAAATGAATTTAAAACCATTATTCAGACACAAAACTAATTTCTGTTCCCCTTTAGGGGTTAGGGGTTTATTTTTGTTCTTGTTCTTCTGTTCTAATACTTTTGCTTCCAATATTTACGTCTCTCCTTCAGGAAAAGACACAAATAATGGATCTGCAATAGCTCCCAAAGCTACTCTTTCTGCTGCTTTGCGCCTGGCACGTGAAATGCGCCGAGTGAATGCTCCCGGAATTGAGAATGGCATTCAAATTATTTTGAAAGGTGGAACCTATTCGCAGTACGAACCGCTTTATGTCCGGCCCGAAGATAGCGGAACTGCTCAATCACCAACAACAATTTGTGGTGCCGAAGGTGAAAATGTAGTGCTGAGCGGTGGTGTAAAAGTCACTAACTGGAAAAAATCCGGCAAATTTTGGGTGGCTGATGTACCCGATTTTAATGGCCGTCCGCTCGATTTTCGTCAACTGTGGGTAAACGGCAAAAAAGCTGTTCGTGCACGCGATGTGGTTGATTTTGAAAAGATGAATCGTATTCGCAGGTATGATCCGGCAAACGAAATACTCTGGGTGCCGGCAAAATCGGTGAAATCCATTTTGAAAGCGCCTTATGCCGAAATGGTTTTACACGAAATGTGGGTGGTTTCAATTTTACGCATCAAATCCATTGAAATTCACGGCGATTCTGCCGCGGTTCGTTTCCAAAACCCCGAAAGTAAATTGCAGTTTGAGCGTTACTGGCCCCGTCCAATGATTGGTAAAGGTGTAAATTCGCCTTTTTACCTGACCAATGCCATTGAACTGCTCGACCAACCGGGCGAATGGTTTCACGATATTAAAACCAACAAACTTTATTATATTCCATTAGCAGGAGAAAATCCGAATCACGACGAAATTATTGCTCCTGCCATTGAAACCCTGGTTCAGGTGGAAGGAACACTCGACAGACCGGTTGAAAATATTATTTTTAAAAATATCACTTTCAGCCATACCACCTGGATGCGTCCTTCCGAAAAAGGTCATGTGCCTCTTCAGGCAGGAATGTATACTACAGAAGCATACCGTATTAACCCACAAATCGTGCGTGGTGATAATAACCATAAACTGGATAATCAGGTTTGGCTGGAACGAGCTCCGGCTGCTGTTACAGTAAAATGTTCGAATGAAATCAGTTTTGACAATTGTGATTTTGAACATCTTGGTTATTCAGGGTTGGATTATGCCTACGGCGATAAGGGTGGAAAAGTCCAAAACTGCACATTTACGGATATTGCCGGAAACGGAATTTTAGCAGGAAGCGTATCGCCGCCTTCGTTGGAAACACATATCCCTTATGTTCCAAAGGATGAACGGGAAATTTGTGATGGTCAACAAATTATCAATAACCGGATCACCGACGTTACCAACGAAGACTGGGGTTGTGTAGGGATTTTTGCCGGATATGTCAGCAACATCAATATTGAACATAACGATATCAGTGAAGTTTCGTATATGGGAATCAGCTTGGGTTGGGGTTGGAATCAGACATTTAACCGGATGCACAACAACCGTGTTTTTGCCAATAATATATGGCATTACGCCAAACACATGTACGATGTGGCAGGAATTTATACACTGGGAATGCAACCAAAAACAATCATTTCAGAAAACTATGTTCACGATATTTATCATCCCGGCTATGTACACGACCCAAATCACTGGTTTTATTTATACACCGACGAAGGTTCTTCGTATATCACGGTGAAAGATAACTATACCGAAGGTGAAAAATTCCTTCAAAATGCCAATGGGCCAGGAAATACCTGGGAAAACAACGGACCAATGGTGAATGATTCAATAAAGAAAAATGCCGGGTTCAGTCATTCCTTTCAGTATTTGAAAGATAAAAACTAAAAACAAAATTACTAAGATGTTGAAAATAGCAATTCTGGGGCTGGGAGAAGGCCGAAGTACCATGTCGGCATCATTAAAAAGCTCAAAACTGGAACTTGTAAAAGTCTGCGACAGAAATGAAGAACTTTGCAAACAAAGAGCTAAAGAGTTTGATTTTAATGCTTACACCACGAATTATGAAGACATTCTGAATGATTCCGAAATAGATATTATTGCCATTTATACGCCCGATCATTTGCATGCTGAACATGTGAAACAGGCTTTGCTTCATGGAAAACATGTGGTTTGCACCAAGCCTTTTATTGATGATCTTTCAAAAGCAAAAGAGCTATTGGAGCTGAGTGAAAAATCCGGTAAAAAAGTTTTTATCGGTCAGAGTTCACGTTTCTTTGAACCTGCCAAAAAGCAAAGAGCCGATTTTGAAGCGGGTGAAATTGGCGATTTAATCACCATCGAAGCGCATTATAATGCCAATCATCGTTGGTTTTTAGGTAAAGAATGGTCACTGCAACAGTCATTCAAATGGCTTTATGGCGGATTGAGTCATCCCGTCGATTTTATCAGATGGTATTTACCGGATATTGCCGAAGTGATGGGTTATGGAATGATTAGCAGTAACGGAAAAAATGCGGGATTGAAAAATGAAGATACCATGCATTTTATTTTTAAAGCTGCCGATGGTAGAATTGCCCGGGTGAGTGGGGTTTACACTTCTCCAACGCAACCTGCACAACGGGAAAGTGAAATGAGTTGTATCTTAAGGGGAACAACCGGAGCCAGTCAAGCCGATTACCATGAGTTAAGGTATGCAATTACTACCAGAGAGGGCGAAGAAAAGATAATTACCTGGGGCGATTCAGAGATTAAATATTATTTCCGTTTCGAAGGGCAAAGCCATCATGCCGGTGAATATCAGAACTACCTGGAGTATTTTGCCGACAGCATTGAGCAAGGTTTTGAAGCTTATCCAAATTTGAAAGAAGGCATTGGCACTGTTGCCCTGTTGAAAGCCATGGATAAATCATTGCAGATCGGACTTCCTATTAAAATAGCCGATATTTTGACTGAATTTGATCTTCAACTCTAACTAAAGTTTAATACAAAAAATTATATGAAACGCACTTTTTTCTTTTTTCAGCCATTATGTATTGGTGGAATTCAGTAAAAAGATTGATTTGAACGAAGCTGAAGAAATTAAAATTACCGCAGAAGGCACATTCAATATTAAATTGGACGGTGGACAAAACGCACTATAAAATATTAAATAAAACACATGGAACATAAAAAAGGAAGTTTAAAAAGTACGATCGCCGTATCACTTACGAATTATCTCGATGCTGGCGCTATTGTGGCCGGCGCAAGCGGATTGACTCTTTGGCAAAATTATCTCGGACTAACCGAAGGGCATCTTGGCTGGCTAAATGCCATAAGTGCCAACTGTTTCGGCGCGGCTATAGGCGCCATTATCGGCGGTTTTCTTGCCGACAAATACGGACGAAAAACGATTTACACCTACAATATGCTTGTGTATATGTTGGGGATTGCAATTATCATGTTCACGGTCAATTTCCCGATGCTGTTGACCGGCTTTCTGATTACGGGTATCTCCGTTGGAGCGGGTGTTCCTGCCTCGTGGACCTATATCTCTGAAAATTCAGAAGTGGGTAAACGCGGACGAAATATGGGTATTTCTCAGTTTGCCTGGGGAGTCGGCCCAACAATCATTTTATTGTTGGGAATGTTGCTTGCTCCGGGTAAGGCAGATGCTTCAGCCGGTGTTTTATTCGGCTATGTGCAAAAAATCGCAACATTCTTTTTAGGAAACAATATAAGTGTTGAAGCAGTGAATGTATTCAGCAGTCGTCTTATTTTTGGCTCGTTGTTTATTGTAGCGTTTATTGCATGGATTATGCAACGAAAACTCAATGAATCTAAAGATTGGGAAGATGCACAAAAATTGCAAAGCAAAGAAAAACAACCAAGTATTTTCGCATCATTTGGAACACTTTTTACCAACAAGGTCAATATTCGAACAATACTTTTTCTGGCTGGTATTTACATTAGCTGGAACATGGTTGCTTCCGTGATGGGTTTCTTCCAACAGCATATTTACGAAACTGCGGGCGGTCTTTCCAACGGAGACGCTAATATGGTGTCGGCCGCACAATGGATCGTAATTATTGCGGTAACTTATTTTGGTTTTGCTATGTTAGTTGATAAGGTAAATCAGCGCCTGCTGTATTTTATCGGCACGGCAATAGGTATAGCGGCATGGTGTATCCTTATTTTTGTTGGAATAAAAAATTATGCTGCATTATGGGCATTCACCATTCTGTGGGGCATTCACGCAGGTTTAAGTGTACAGGCATTTTATGCCCTTTGGGCTTCCGAACTATTTCCTGCCAAATATCGCGCAGCTGCGCAGGGTGTTATGTTCTTTGCAGTAAGAGGTATAGCGGCAATATGGGGATTAGGATTTGTTCATATTTATGGTAATAACGGCGAAGGATTTAATACTGCGGCCTACATTATGATCGGATTGCTCCTTATCGCGTTGATCATAGGAACTATCTGGACGCCTAAAACCCGTGGTAAGTCATTGCAACAAATAACAAAGGAAAGATACGGAGACGATATTTAAAGACCCCTAACCCCTGAAGGGGAACTAAAAAAGGTACAGTTCTATAATAAAATATTGAAAAAAAATAATGCTAACTAGTCTTGCTCCCCTTTAGGGGTTGGGGGTCAAATTATTAAACATATGAATAACAATTCTGCTGCCATCTGGATTTGGTATCCGGGCGACTACGAAATCTGGTTGGCTAACCAAATGAACAACTGTCGTACCGAACGGGGTGCCTTTTTTCCTCATTTCTGGAAAATGGACAGTCATTATGTGTTGGTGGAATTCAGCAAAAAGATTGATGTGGGGGAAGCTGAAGAAATTGAAATAGCGGTGGAAGGCACATTCAATATTAAATTAGACGGGAAACTTCAGTTTGGTATGCCGAAGAAATTCACGTTGCCTACCGGAAAGCACAGTCTGAATATCAAAGTATGGAATCAGGCTGCTGTGCCCGCTATTTTTGTAAATGGAAAAACCGTAAAAACAGATAATAGCTGGAAAGTAACCTACGAAGACAAAGAATGGATTGACGAAAGCGGTAAAGCGAGCGATACGTCTGCAACCATTTATATGGCTGCCGAGGGTTGGACCAATTTTGATGCAGCAGATAAACTTCCATCGCAATACAAACTGGCTACCGAAGAGCACAAAGCTGTGACAGTAACCGATGTTCAGGGTGGTCAGTTGATCGATTTTGGTAAAGAAACCTTCGGGTTTCTACGCTTTCATGCGCTTTCGGGCAAAGGAAAAATCAATATGTATTACGGCGAAAGCAAAGAAGAGGCCATGGATACTGAATTTTGCGAAACCCTCGACCAACTCAGTGTTGATGGCAACAAGGTAACCGACGAGGCATTGGCAATTACTTCCTCCACTGAAGAAATTTACACGTTGGCCAACAGCAAAGCATTCCGCTATGTGTATGTAACCAAAGATGCGAGCGTGGACTTCAAAGAACTGAACATGTTGTACGAGTTCAAACCCGAAAAACAACGCGGTTCGTTCAAATGTAATGATGAGGAAGTGAACCAAATATGGAACGTCGGTGCTTATACCATGCAATTGACCACCCGCGAATGCTTTATCGACGGTATCAAGCGCGACCGCTGGATATGGAGTGGCGATGCATACCAAAGCTACCTGATGAATTACTACCTGAACTTCGATTCGCAGACCGTGAAAAATACCTCCTGGGCACTGCGTGGAAAAGACCCGGTAACGAGTCACACCAATACCATTCTGGATTACACTTTCTTCTGGTTCCTTGGTATTTATGATTATTATCTGTACACCGGCGATGAGCATTTCATTTCACAGGTATATCCGCGTATGCAAACCCTGATGGATTATGTGCTGGGTCGTACCAACAAAAACGGCATGGTGGAAGGTCTTACAGGCGACTGGGTATTTGTGGATTGGGCCGATGGCTTTATGGACAAACACGGCGAGTTGTCGTTTGAGCAGGTATTGTTTGCCAAAAGCCTGGAAACAATGGCGCTGTGTGCCAAATTAGCCAATAACACTGCCGACCAGTCTAAATACGAAAAACTGGCTGCCAACCTGCGGGCGAAACTTTTGCCGGCATTCTGGAACAAAACCAAAAAAGCATTGGTGCACAATCGCCTCAATGATGTTCAGCAATCGCAAATTACCCGTTATTCCAATATGTTTGCAGTGTTCTTCAATTACCTGAGTCCTGAGCAAAAACAGGAAATCAAAAAATCGGTATTGATGAACGATTCAGTAATGAAAATCTCAACGCCTTATATGCGTTTCTACGAGCTGGAAGCCCTGTGTGCCATGGGCGAACAAAAACAGGTAATGAAAGAGATGAAAGATTATTGGGGCGGAATGATTCGCGAAGGAGCTACTTCGTTCTGGGAAAAATATAACCCAACCGACAAAGGTGCACAGCATTTGGCCATGTATGGCCGTCCGTACGGCAAAAGCCTCTGCCACGCCTGGGGCGCAAGTCCTATTTACCTGTTGGGGAAATATTACCTAGGCATACAGCCCATTAAAGCCGGTTACAGCGAATTTGCCATTGCTCCAAACCTTGGCGGACTGAAATGGATAGAAGGAACGGTACCAACACCGAATGGCGAAATCAAACTCTTTATGGACACCAAAACCATTAAAGTCACCGCCACCGAGGGCAAAGGATACCTGACTTTCGTCAGTAAATCGAAACCCAAAGCCAGCAAAGGCACAGTTGAGAAAATAGATGCTGATAAATACCGTTTGTTGATTGATGGAAAAGAAGAAGTGGAGGTAAACTACAAATGATTTACGGATATTCCAAATGAATATATTGCCAATGATTAATCATTGGCAATATTGTACAAGGATATTATTGCCATTGATAGCTTAGCCGCAATATTGTACAAGGATATTATTGCCATTGATACCTTGGCCGCAATATTGTACAAGGATATTATTGCCATTGATACTTTGGTCGCAATATTGTACAAGGATGTTATTGCCAGTAATATATTAACAGCAATATGGTATCAAGTTTTCGTTGCCGAAAATATGTTGCCGTCAATATAAATTATAAAATATAGAAGAAATATTATGCCTTTCAATCACAATCCCTTACTCGGCAATTCTGTTTTGCCCGTAGACATTGTTCTGTTGCCCGAATGGTGGCACAAAAACGAAGGAATCACCTTCGACCGTGACTTTTTTTATCATCCGTTGAAGCGGGTGGAAGTGGAGCAACAAAAAGAAAAGGTGCTCTACGACCGTTGGGGGCATTATGGACTGGGGCAACATCACAATGAAGCCCGTCCGGAAATTGGTGCGGTGCATTTGGCTGCCGGTTATCTGCTCTCGGAAATGCTTGGGTGCGAAATAAATTACTCCGATTCGCATCCGCCACAGGTGTTGGCAGCCCATAAAGAGCTGGAGAATGTGAGTGTTGATGACGCTTTTAATTCCGTTGCTTTCAAACAAGTGCTGACGCTGGCCGATGCGTTGAAATCGAAATACGGGCGCGTTACCGGTGATATTAACTGGGGCGGCGTTCTGAATATTGCCATGGACTTGCGCGGTGAAAATATCTTCTTAGACATGATGATGACACCCGACGAAGTGAAGGCGTATTTTGATTCGATTGCGGGCGTTATTGAAAAGTTTACAACTTACCTGCAAGCCGAAACCGGTTCTACGTCTATTTCGGTAAATCGTGGGGTGCGTCATCTTCAAAAGCCGGTATTGTTACATTCGGAATGTTCGCACACCATGATTTCGGCAGAAGATTACGAGGAATTTCTGCTGCCTTATGATCTTGCCTGGAGCCGTAACCGCCCGTACGGAATTCATTATTGTGGACCCGATCCACATCGCATGGCAGCCAGCTTTGCCAAAATTCCGCACCTCGATTTTCTCGACCTGGGTTGGGGCGGCGATGTGAAAATCCTGCGCGAACATTTGCCCGATACCTTTTTGAATATCCGCCTGAGCCCGGTGGAACTGGCTAAACAATCGAATGACGAAATTCACGAAACAATTACACGGCTGGTTCACGATTCGGGAAATCCGTACCTGACGGGCGTTTGCTGCATCAATATCGACGACTCGGTAAGCGACGATAAGATAGATACTATTTTTGCGACGGTGGAAGAATTGAGAAAAGAATATAAATAAATTGGTTTTGATATAAGAAACCCCTCCGCTACGCTCGTCCCCTTAAAAAAGGGACAGTTGAGAAATACGAAAATTTATACATTGAAATGGCTTTGATACAACTAATATATTTTGTACAAAGAGTATTTAATTACGGAAAAAATAAGTAACCAGCAGATGTCCCCTTTTTAAGGGGACGAGCGTAGCGGAGGGGTTCTAAAGATAAATATTATGGCAAAACAATTTGACAACAAATTAGCCGATTCGCAATCAACATTGGTACTCCCAATTAAACCGGAGAATTTTGATTTCGACTGTTACGAGGCTTATGCAACAGATTTGAATAAAACCTGTGCTACTTTCTGGAACCAAAAAACCGGAGTTGCGGTTTATCGCCGCATGCGGGTGGCTGAATGTTTTTCCTTTGGTTGCCGGGATATGAAACGATCACTGGAACTGCAATTGGGCGCTTTACAAAAAAGTATGCTCTTCAAAGCCGATGTGCCCAACTTCCTGGAACCATGGTACGGCATTGGCACGATTGCCAGCGCTTATGGTGGCGATTATGTTTGGCACGAAGGTCAGGCTCCTGCACTAACAACCCGTTTTCAAACCATCGACGAAGTGCTGGCTTACGAGCCGCAGGAAGTGGCGCAAACTAATATTGGTCGGCATACGCTCGACATGATTGAGTATTTCATGGAGCAAACCAAAGGCCGTGTGCCCGTTTCGCTCACCGATACACAATCGCCGCTTAACATGATCGGACATCTGTATCCGCTCGACCAGTTTTTTATGGACACCATGATGGAGCCTGAAAAAGTGTTGCAGCTTTTTGATCGGTTGGCGGATTTGTCTATTCGTTTCAATGAAGAACAAGTTAAATTGATTGGCTCGGCATTGGCTTCGCCCGGTCATGGTTTTGCGTCTTCCACCAAGTGGACCGGACTGGGCATGAGCGACGACAATGCCATTATGATTGCACCCGATCAATATCTCGAAATGGCTGCTCCTTCGGTGGAGAAAATATGTACGCCACTTGGCGGACCGGTGTTCCATTCGTGTGGCGACTGGGCAGGTTGGGTAGATGCTGTGCTGCAAATGAAAGGTTTGAAAATGGCCGACGGTGCTTTCTCGCCACAAACCGACCCCGGAGCAAACACCAATCTGGAAGCTTTCAACAGCTTTGCCAATACAGGTGTGGTGCTTAATACCCGCATTGTGGGCGATCTGGAAACTATCCGCGAACAACTCACCCGTCTTTGGGTGCCCGGCATGAAAATGGTGGTGGTAACGTATTGTGAAACGCCCGAAGAACAGGAGGAGGCTTACCACTTAATCCACGGTTTATGTCAGCAAAAATAGGAAATTACCGTTGGCGCATTGTGGTGCTGCTGTTTTTTGCCACCACCATCAATTATGCCGATCGGCAGGTTTTGGGAATTCTGGCTCCACAACTTCAGGCGCAATTCGGTTGGTCGGAAGCAGATTACGGTTTTATCATCATGGCTTTTCAGGCGGCGTATGCTATCGGGTTGATTTCGATGGGAACTTTACTCGACAAAATCGGTACACGCCTTGGATTTATAGTTTCGGTGGTACTGATGAGTGTTGCGGGCATGTTTCATGCCGTTTTCAGTACAGTGGCTGCTTTTGCCGTAGCTCGTTTTGGATTAGGCATTGGTGCTTCGGCCAATTTTCCTGCTGCTGTAAAAACAACTGCTGAATGGTTTCCGAAAAAAGAACGTGCCATGGCTACCGGACTGTTTAATGCAGGTTCAAATCTCGGTGCAATTCTCACGCCACTCGTAGTTCCTGTTATTGCCCTGAAATGGGGTTGGCAATGGGCGTTTATTTCGGCAGGGGCTTTGGGTTTTGTGTGGTTGTTTTTTTGGATAATTACATATCGCAAGCCTGAAGAAAACCATAAAATTAGTATTGCTGAGCTAAGTTATATCCTTCAGGACGAAAAAGAACCCGAAACACAAAAACTCCCGTGGAAAGCCATTGTGTCATATAAACAAACCTGGGGAATTTGTCTGGCACGTTTCCTTACTGACCCTATCTGGTGGTTTTTTCTCTACTGGTTGCCTAAATACCTGAATTCAAACTATCATATTGATTTAACAAGAATTGGATTGCCACTTATTGTGATTTATGTTGTGTCAATCGGAGGTTCCATCTTTGGCGGTTGGTTGTCGTCGTTTTTGATCGGTCGCGGTAAAAACCCGTTGGCAGCGCGTAAGCTCACCATTTTTGTTATGGCTTTGCTGGTGGTTCCGATATTCTTTACCTCGTTTACTTCCAATGTGTGGCTGGCAGTAGCTCTCATTTCCATGGCTACTTTTGCCCATCAGGGTTACGCAGCCAATATCTTTACCATTGTTTCCGATATTTATCCGAAAAATGCAGTTGGTTCTGTTACCGGACTTTCGGGGTTTGCCGGTGCTATCGGCGGTGTTTTGTTTGCCGGCGCAGTGGGATTGATACTTCAGATTACGGGCAGTTATTATGTGGTGTTTGCCATTGCCAGTATGGCCTATCTGCTATGTTGGTTATCTCTTTATTTGTTAGTGCCGAATAATCAAAAAATAGAGATAAGGTAAACTAAATTTTTAAAGTGAGAATAAATACTCGAATAAGTAATTTATCAAACACTGGTTTTGTTGATTTCATAATAGAAAGAAGTTGAGTACAGAAGGGCGTTTTTTACGTCTTTCTGTTGTTATTTTTAGGTGGAATATTAGTTATTTAAATATGAAATTGAAAGGGTTAGTTTTATTTTTTTTGTTGATATTTTCGGGGATCATATACGGTGAAACAATTAACCTTATCATCTCTCCTACTGCTTCAAACCGTGTACAGTTTGCAGCGAATATGCTGAGTAAGTCACTTCAGTCTAAAAATTTTGAGGTAAATTCAAAAACAGAAATAAAGAAATTCAATAAAAATGAAAAATACATGCTGGCTTTTGAAAAAAACGATCCTGCATTAAAACAGGTATTGAAAAAGCTTAAAGTCCAGTTGCCCGATTCGATGAAGAAGGAAGGTTTTTTTATTTCTACTAAAAAAAATACCACCCTTATTTGTGGCACCGATGGCAATGGGGTGATTTACGGTTGCCGCGAAATTATAGACCGTTTGCAAAACGAGAAAAAACTGGATTTGCCGGCTTCATTGACCGATGCTCCCGAAATGGTGCTTCGCGGGACGTGTATTGGCATGCAAAAATCGACTTACCTGCCCGGTCGCACGGTGTATGAATATCCTTATACACCCGAAACTTTTCCATGGTTTTACGATAAAAAGCAATGGATTCAATACCTTGATATGTTGGTGGCTAATCGCATGAACACGCTTTACCTTTGGAGTGGCCACCCGTTTGCTTCGTTGGTACGGCTGAAAGATTATCCGTTTGCTGTGGAAGTGAGCGAGGAAACATTTAAAAAGAACGAGGAAATCTATAAATTCCTGACCAAAGAAGCTGATAAACGTGGAATTTTTGTAATACAAATGTTTTACAACATTATTGTTTCCAAACCGTTTGCCGAACATTACGGCATTAAAACGCAGGATAGAAATCGCCCGATTACACCTTTGATCAGTGATTATACCAGAAAAAGCATTGCCGCTTTTGTTGAAAAATATCCAAATATAGGTTTTTTGATTACGCTTGGAGAAGCCATGGATACGTACGAGGATGATGTGAACTGGTTTACGAAAACCATTATCCCCGGCATAAAAGATGGTCTGAAAGCCTTGGGTCGTACCGATGAACCACCAATCATTCTTCGTGCACACGACACGGATGCTAAAATGGATATTGAAGCAGCAAAGCCATTGTATAAAAACCTGTACACGATGAACAAATACACCGGCGAAAGTCTGACAACCTATCAACCCGGTGGTCCCTGGTCGAAAACCGACAGGGATTTGAGTAAACTCGGACCTGTTTTTATCAGCAATGTTCATATTATGGCTAATTTGGAGCCGTGGCGTTGGAGTTCTCCCGAATTTATTCAAAAAGCCGTAATTGCCATGCACAATATTCAGGGTGCCAATGGACTGCATTTATACCCTCAGGCTTCGTATTGGGATTACCCTTACACGGCAGATAAATTGCCAAATGGTGCTCGCCTGAAACAAATTGACCGTGACTGGATGTGGACTAAAGCATGGGCTCGTTATGCTTGGAATTGTCATCGAGACAGAAAGGACGAAATTAATTATTGGGATCAGCAATTAGCCGATTACTATGGAATTAATGACAGTGATGCACGTAAAATACAAGAAGCTTACGATCAGTCGGGTGAAATTGCGCCAAAATTAATCCGCCGGTTCGGAATTACAGAGGGAAATCGCCAGACGTTATTACTTGGTATGTTTATGAGCCAGTTGGTTAACCCCTATAAATACAAGATTTACCCCGGTTTTTACGAAAGTTGTGGACCTGTTGGCGAAAAATTGATTGAATATGTTGAGAAAGAATGGAAACACCAACCTCATGTAGGGGAATTGCCACTCGATATTATAGCTCAGGTAATTGCTCACGGCGACAAAGCAGAGTCGGCCATCGATTCGGTAGAAGGGAAGGTAACTAAAAATAAAGCTGAATTTGAGCGGTTGCGCAACGATATGCATTGTTACAGGGAATTTGCTTATTTCTTCAACAACAAAGTAAAAGCTGCGAAATTGGTGCTTGATTACCAATGGGGAAAAAATATTAAAAGCCTGGATGCTGCCGTTCCATTTTTGGAAAAAAGCCTGGAACATTATAGCAAACTGGTCGATTTGACTAAAAACACTTACTTGTATGCAAACAGTATGCAAACTTCACAACGCCGCATTCCGATTGGTGGCGACAACGGAAAAAATAAAACATGGGCAGAGATGTTGGTGCATTATCAAAAGGAATTGGTGAATTATAAAAACAATCTGGCTTTGTTGAAATCAAAACTGAACGGAGGTATACAAAAACCGGTTGTAATTTCAGCTTTACCCGTTGCGAATATTAAATTGATCAGTGATTTTCCAATTCTAAAGCTTACTCCCGGCGTTTCGTTATACAGCGATCTCAAATCGGATGTGGAAGAAATTGCACCCGAACTTATAGGAATGAATGCTTGTTTGCTAAACTCAAAAACTCAGTCAGATAAAGGGACAACGATAGAATTTTCAAATGCAGAACCGGTTAAATTACTGGTAGGGTTTTTCAAGGATGATCAGAAAAAATTTGCAAAAGCTCCAATGCTGGAAACTGATGCCGGTGCTAACTTATATGGTCAGGCCGATCCGGTTTTGATGAACGCGTTGAAAATAGATAATCTGCCGGCAGTTAATGTACATACTTACAGTTTCAACGCAGGGGACAATAAACTTTTGTTACCGAAAGGTTTGTGTTTGGTTCTTGGCTTTACTTCGGCTAACATTACAGCTCGTAATGTGGGTTTAGTTGGTGCAGGCGATGAAGAAACTATGGATTGGATGTTTTATTAGACCTCTAATCCATAAAGGGGAATATTTGCATCCTGCAATTTATAGGCTTAATGAAATGAATATCAAATTTGACGAAACTAATTCAATTCCCCTTCAGGGGGTTAGGGGTCATATGAAAAAAATATATTTACTGTTTATACTTTTTATTTCAACGGTTTTATCAGCTCAGGAAGTTTCCCAATCCAAAATGGCGGAAATTTACGAGCAGGTAAAAACCCCTTATAAGTATGGTCTTGTTGTTGCTCCAACCGATAATAATCATAAAATGGATTGCCCGACTGTTTTTCGGAAGGATGGCAAATGGTACATGACATTTGTAATTTACAACGGTAGGACCGGCAATGATGGACGTGGTTACGAAACATGGATGGCCGAAAGCGATAATTTGCTCAAATGGGACATAAAGGGTCGTCTCTTATCGTACAGGGATGGTATGTGGGATTGCAACCAGCGTGGAGGTTTCCCGGCTTTGCCCGACATGACTTGGGGAGGAAGCTATGAATTGCAGCCCTACAAAGGCAAATACTGGATGACCTATATCGGTGGACCTACAGCTGGTTACGAAGCCGGACCGCTAAGCATCGGTTTGGCCTGGACAGATGCAAAAAATCTGGGTAAAGCCGTTGAATGGCAATCGGCGGATAAACCAATACTTTCCAATAAAGACAAAGATGCTCAATGGTTTGAAAATCTAATTCAATACAAAAGCACCATTTATTGGGATAAAAAGAAAACATTAGGATCTCAGTTTGTCATGTTTTACAATGCAGGCGGTATTAACCCTGAAACCAAACTGAAAGGAGAACGTATCGGAATTGCACTTTCGAATGATTTAAAAACCTGGAAACGCTACCCCGGAAATCCTGTTTTTGCGCACGAAATTCAGGGAATGATTACCGGTGATGCCCAGATTCAACGGTTTGGGAATTTGTACGTTATGTTTTATTTCTCTGCATTTAATACGAATAAGCCATACAAAGCCTATAATACTTTTGCTTGCAGTTATGATTTGATTCATTGGTCTGATTGGAAGGGTGATGATTTAATTATTCCATCTAAAAAGTACGACGATTTATTTGCCCACAAAAGCGATTTGATCAATTACAAAGGCGTTGTTTATCATTTTTATTGTGCTGTTGATAAATTTAATCAACGGGGAATTGCCGTTGCTACGAGCAAACCAATGGGTCGTTCGGAAGTGAATTTTCCGGCACCGGAAATCAAAGAACGCCGAACTATTGTCAATCTGAATAAGGGTTGGAAAACATGGATGAAAGGCGATACGCTGAAAGTTGACATCCCTCATAATTGGGACGATTATTACGGTTACCGTCAGTTGAAACACGGAAATCTGCATGGTACTGCCACCTATACAAAAACTTTCGCAGCTCCGAAAATGGGAAATGATAAACGTTGTTTTATACGTTTCGAGGGAGTTGGAACGTATGCAACGGTGATATTGAACGGAATAAAACTTGGACGTTTCCTGAGTGGAAGAACTACTTTTACCATCGATGTGACCAAAGAAATTAAACCCGGTGAAGCAAACCAACTGACCGTGATTGCCGAACATCCGGCTATGATTTCAGATATGCCGTGGGTTTGTGGCGGTTGTTCTTCTGAGGCCGGTTTTAGCGAAGGCTCCCAGCCGCTGGGCATTTTTCGTCCGGTGGTGTTGGAAGTGACTGACGATATTCGCATTGACCCTTTTGGAGTTCATATCTGGAACAATGCAAAAGCCGATTCGGTATTTATTGAAACCGAAATAAAAAACTATTCCAAAAAAGCTGCTGAAATTGAAGTGGTTAATAAGTTGAATAACGATGATGGGATAGGCGTGTTCCGTTTGGCAGAAACAATTAAACTGGAGGCAGGTGAAACGAAAATTGTCAAACAATCGTCGCCAATTACAAATCCGAAATTGTGGAGTATTGGCAATCCGTATTTGTACAAACTTGCTTCGATGATTAAGCGTGCCGATAAAACCACTGATGAAATTTCAACTGCGTTTGGGATTCGTACCATCAGCTGGCCGATAAAGCGCAACGACGGCGACGGTCGGTTTTATCTCAATGGCAAAGCCGTTTTTATCAATGGTATAGCTGAATATGAGCATCTTTTGGGGCAATCGCATGCTTTTTCAGACGAACAAATTGCATCGCGTGTGAAACAAATTGAATCAGCCGGATTTAATACGTTTCGGGATGCGCATCAACCGCACAACCTGCTTTATCAAAAATATTGGGACGAAGACGGCATCCTTTTCTGGCCACAATTCTCGGCACATATCTGGTACGATACGCCTGAATTTCGTGCCAATTTTAAAACATTGCTTCGCCAATGGGTGAAAGAACGTCGCAATTCGCCTTCAGTTATCATGTGGGGGCTACAAAACGAGAGCGTGTTGCCAAAAGATTTTGCCAAAGAATGCAGCGATATTATTCGTGAAATGGATCCGACAACCAAGACAATGCGTGTAATTACGACTTGCAACGGGGGTGAAGGAACCGATTGGAATGTAGTTCAAAACTGGAGTGGAACGTACGGAGGAGATATAGAAAATTACGGACACGAATTGTCGCAGCCAAATCAACTCTTGAATGGCGAATATGGTGCGTGGCGAAGTATTGGTTTTCATACCGAACCAACTGCTTTTGATGCTAACGGAAAGTGGAGCGAAAACCGGATGTGTCAGTTGCTGGAAACAAAAATCAGGTTGGCAGAACAAGTAAAGGATAGTGTCTGCGGTCAATTTTTGTGGGTTTTCAGTTCGCACGACAACCCCGGTCGCCGCCAGCCCGACGAAGGTTATCGCGTTATTGATAAAATAGGACCGGTCAATTATAAAGGATTGCTTACTCCCTGGGAACAACCCACAGATGCCTATTATATGTACCGGGCCAATTATGTATCGGCCAAAAAAGACCCAATGGTGTATATTGTTTCGCACACCTGGCCCGACAGATTTCAGAAACGCAGTCGCGCTACCATTGAAGCTTACAGCAATTGTGACAGCGTGAAACTTTACAACGATGCTACCAACGATAATTATATCGGGAAGAAAAATAACAAGGGGATTGGAACCCATTTTATGTGGGAACATCGCGATATACGGTATAATGTGCTTCGGGCAGTGGGGTTTTATGGTGGAAAGCCGGTGGCAGAAGATGTAATTGTGCTGAATAATCTGGAAAAAGCGCCGCATTTTGATGCGCTTTACTATGAGAGTGCGACTCAAAGTCGCGCCCTCATTAAAGCTGAACCGGGCTATAATTATATCTATCGGTTGAATTGCGGTGGCGATGCTTATACCGATGAATTTGGACAAAACTGGGCGAAAGACGATACCACTTTCTCCCGTTCGTGGGCAGCTGATTTTAAAGAACTGAATCCTTATCTTGCCAGTCAGGGTGTAACCTGCGATCCGATTAAAGGTACGCGCGATTGGTCGTTGTTCGGGCATTTCCGGTTTGGCCGTCATAAATTGAAATATGATTTCCCTGTCCCTGATGGACGTTACCGTGTGGAACTTTACTTCACCGAACCGTGGCACGGAACGGGTGGTGGCGTTGGAACAGATTGTGAAGGCCTGCGTATTTTTGATGTTGCGGTTAATGACTCGGTGGTGCTGAAGAACCTGGATATTTGGGCTGAAGTCGGTCATGCAGGAGCGCTGAAGAAGGTGGTTTATGTTTACGCCAAAAATGGAAAGCTGGAAGTTTCGTTTCCCCAAGTAAAAGCCGGACAAGCAGTTATTTCTGCCATTGCTATTGCTTCAACTAATTTGTCAGTCAAACCGATTCAGCATCAGGAAACTTCCTGGTCGTGGGAAGCAGCCGACAAAAATGTGTTGGAGAAGACGCCAAAAGAAATGCTTCCCGAAGATAAGAATGCCCGTTTAAGTACTGTTTATGAGGCAGAGAAAGCCGGAGTGAAAGGTAAATTTGGGAAAATAATTGTGAAAGATAAAAGAGGAGTGAAATTTGAAAAAGGCACTTCAACCTCCATTCAGTGGAATGTTTCCACCGGATTGGCTCAGGTTTACGCACTTCGTTTCAATTATATAAACCTGAGCGGAAAGCCCATCAAGGCAAATTTGAAATTAATTGCTGCCAACGGTTCGGTTTTGAAAAACGATGAAATCACATTCCCCGAAACTGCTGAGAAATGGAAGCAGATAAGCACAACCACTGGAACATTTATCAATGCCGGACAATATCAGGTTGTAATATCAGGTTTAGATTTGGAAGGATTGGCTTTTGAATCGTTGGAAGTGCAATGATAGATGCTTTTGAGTACATTCCCCCTTTTTTCCCGTCTTTTTCTATTACAATTTTACTCGAAAAGATGAAGAAGCTAACATTGACTATTTTCCTGTTTTTTAGTGTTTTATTTAGTGTAAATGCACAGCAACCCGACTGGGAAAATAATCATGTTCTCCAAATCAACCGGGAGCCGGCAAGAGATGCTTTTATCGGGTATACCCATCAACCCGGCGATTGTTCGTTGACCTTAAATGGCTTATGGAAATTTCATTGGTCGCCAACACCTGAAGGACGGATACCGGATTTCTTTAAAACGGATTTTAACGATTCTAATTGGAAGCATTTTCCCGTTCCTGCCAATTGGGAAGTGAATGGTTACGGAACACCCATCTATGTTTCTTCCGGCTATTCTTTTCAAATTGATCCACCACGCGTTACAAGCACGCCTCCCAAAAAATACACAACCTTCCTGGAGCGCGACCCTGTCGGGGAATACCGGCGTTCGTTCACGTTGCCTTCCGGCTGGAAATCAGATGGTCAGGTTTTTTTGCGATTTGATGGAGCTCAGAGTGCATTTTATGTATGGATAAATGGACAACGGGTTGGTTACAGTCAGGGAAGCATGGAACAAAGTGAGTTTAATGTAACTAAATATCTGAAACCGGATGTAAATCAGATAGCTGTAGAAGTATATAAATATTGCGACGGCTCTTATCTCGAAGATCAGGATATGTGGCGGTTTGGCGGAATTCACAGAAATGTTACACTTCTTCATACACCGGATATCAGAATAACGGATTTGACTGTGCGCACCTTACTCGATAAAAATTATCAGGATGCAACGCTGGAAGTCGATCCCAAACTTGCCGTGTCTGGAAATGCTACCGGCAAAGGATTTAAAGTGCGTGCAACGATTGAAAATCTGGTCAATATTACAGCCGATGCCGCTGATATACTAAATCTGGATCACAAAGCGGCGTTGATGAATGAATGGAATCCTCAACGGGGACCACGAAAAATGGGACGTTTAAAAGCTGAAATCAAAAATCCATTGAAGTGGACAGCCGAAACCCCAAATCTGTACACTTTGCTTGTAACGTTGGAAGACAGTACCGGAAAAGTGGTAGAGCGTGTCCGCCAGCGTATTGGTTTTCGTTCGGTGGAAATCAAAGACGGACAAATGTTGGTCAATGGAAAACCGATACGATTGCGGGGAGTTAACCGCCATGAGCATGACCCCCGTTTGGGAAAGGTAATGACAGAAAGCTTGATGTTGAAAGATATTTTATTAATGAAACGAGCTAATATCAATGCCGTCCGAACCTGTCATTATCCGAATGTAACCCGTTGGTACGAATTGTGTGATTCGCTGGGATTGTATGTGATTGACGAAACAGATATTGAAGAGCATGGTTTGCGGGGAACGCTGGCTTCCGATCCCGATTGGGCAGCGGCATTTTTGGATCGGGCTATCCGCATGGCCGAACGGGATAAAAATCATCCATCCATCATCATGTGGAGTCTTGGCAACGAAGCCGGTTACGGGCCTAATTTTGCTGCAAACTCAGCCTGGTTACATGATTTTGACCCGACCCGTCCGGTTCATTATGAAGGAGCTCAGGGTGTTAATGGCAACCCTGATCCGTCAACGGTTGATGTGATCAGCCGTTTTTATCCACGGGTTCGGGAAGAGTATCTTAATCCAGGCGAGCCTAAAGGCAGCGATATTGAACGCCCTGAAAATGCCCGCTGGGAAAGATTGTTGGATATTGCTGAACGAACCAATGACAACCGTCCCGTTTTGACCAGCGAATATGCACATGCCATGGGAAATGCGTTGGGTAATTTACAGGAATATTGGGACGAAATGTACTCGAACAAACGCCTGTTGGGTGGATTTATTTGGGAATGGGCTGACGAAGGTATTTTCAAAACGTTGCCAAACGGAAAAACGCAGGTTTCATACGGAGGCGATTTTGGCGATTACCCCAATTTAAAAACATTTTGCATTAAAGGAATTGTAACAAGCGACCGCGAGATTACTCCGAAATACCAGGAAGTAAAGAAAGTCTATCAACCTGTTGCCATTTTTAAACAAAACGATCAATTGCTGATAATAAATCGGAATCATCATACTTCGCTTTCGCAATATCGGTGTCTTTGGACGATAGATACGGATGGAAAAGAAACAAAAAGCGGTGAAATCAATCTGCCCGAAGTGTCGGCAGGCGACAGTACATTTATCAAATCACCCGTTTCAGGAATGAAACTTCCGGCGGGCGATGTTCAGTTGAAAATTTCATTTGTTCTTAAAAATGACTGCGTTTGGGCAAAAGCTGGTTATGAAGTGGCTTACGAACAATTTGAACTGCAAAAAGGGAAATTAGCTTCGAGGGAAATTTTGAACCAGGAGAGGTTGAAGATTCAAGAAGAAAATCAGATTTTAAATGCTTCGGGAAAGGGATTTCTTGCATCGTGGAATTTGAAATCAGGAAATCTTACTTCCTTGATTTATAACGGAAAGGAAATACTTGCACTTGACTCAAAAGAGTTTGAACAGCAACCGGTTGTGCAGGTTTATCGTGCTCCGACCGACAACGATAAAGGCTTTGGAAACTGGTTGGCGAAGGACTGGAAAAACCAAAAACTTGATTCTCCACGGGTAATCGTCGATTCGGTTTCTCATTTTATTCGCAAAGATGGTGCGCTGGTAGTGAAAGTTCAAAAAATAAATCAGTATAAAAATGGCGAAGTGCTGACCAACCTTATTTATACCGTAACTTCGGATGGGCAGATTGATTTGGAATGTCATTTTATTCCCAGAGGTGAATTACCTGAGTTGCCACGGCTTGGAATAGGCTTGGCGATAAACGGTGATTACAATGATTTTACCTGGTATGGCCGGGGTCCGCAGGAAAATTATCCTGATAGGAAAGATGCTGCTCTAATGGGGTTGTGGAATGGAAAAGTCAGCGAACAAGCTTTCAACTACCCACGCCCACAAGAAACGGGAAACAAAGAAGACGTTCATTTTCTGAGTCTGACAAACGGTAAAAAGCAGGGAATAAAAGTAGAAGCTGTGGGTAAAACGTTCTCAACTTCTGCCTTGAATTATTCGGTCAATGATTTGGCAAAGGAAGCCCACCAATGCAATTTGGTTCCACGCAAAGAAGTGATTTTGAGCATGGATTGTGCCGTATTAGGATTAGGAAACAGCAGTTGCGGACCGGGGGTACTGAAAAAATACGCCATTGAGAAAAAAGAACATGTGCTGCATGTGAGAATTAAACCCACGCGGTAACGGATTCTGCGAATTCCAATTCGCGGTATTATTATTGTAAATAAACGCGAATTAGAATTCGCGGAACTAAATATAAGAACAAAAATTATTTTTATGAAAACAACTTTACGTGGAATAGTTCCACCATTAGTAACGCCGCTTTTAGATAATAACACGCTTGATGTTGAGGGGCTTGAGAGATTAATCGAACATGTCATTGCTGGCGGTGTTCACGGTGTTTTTATCCTTGGTACAACCGGCGAAGCACAGAGCATTAGTTTTGAACTTCGATGCGAAATGATTAAACAAACGGCTCGTATTTTGAAAAACCGGTTGCCTTTGTTGGTCGGAATTTCAGATACTTCGCTGGTGGATAGTATAACGTTAGCCGATTTGGCGGCCGAATGTGGTGCCGATGCGGTGGTGTCTGCTCCGCCTTATTATTATGCAACCGGTCAGGCCGAATTAGCTGAGTTTTACGAGCAACTGATTCCGCTACTCAAACTGCCTATCTACTTGTACAATATGCCAACGCATACCAAAGTGTCGTTTGCGCCGTCAACCATTCGTCGTATTGCCGAAAACCCAAAAGTTATCGGTTTTAAGGACAGTTCGGCTGGTGGTGGTTATTTCCAATCGGTGATGCACGAAATGCGCGACCGTCCGGATTTTTCTATCTTTGTGGGACCGGAAGAAATGATGGGCGAAGTGGTGCTAATGGGTGCTCACGGAGGTGTAAATGGTGGAGCTAACATGTTCCCGAAACTGTATGTTGATTTATACAATGCCGCGGTAGCAAAAGATGTGGATAAAGTTCGTGAACTTCATGCCAAGGTAATGCAAATCAGCGCATCGATTTATACAGTTGGAAGTTATGGCTCAAGTTATTTGAAAGGAGTGAAAGCCGGACTTTCGGTATTGGGAATTTGCAATGATTTTCTGGCTGCTCCGTTTAATAAATTTGACGAAGAACACAAAGACAAAATTCGTCAGGCAATTGAAAAGCTTGATTTATAATTCTATATAACTTTTCCAAAGTTCTAAACTTTGGAAAAGTTTGCACCAACTAATATCCAATAAATGAAATCTAAAAAAATCTATCCTTGGCTTGTAGTGGCTATGCTGTGGTTTGTAGCGTTGCTCAACTACCTGGACCGTCAGATGCTTTCCACCATGAAGCCATCGATGATGATAGATATTCATGAATTGGTTTCGGCGGAGAATTTTGGCAGATTGATGGCAGTTTTTCTTTGGATTTATGCGTTGATGAGTCCCATCTCGGGTGTTATTGCCGACAGATTGAACCGTAAATGGATGATTGTTGGCAGCCTGTTTGTCTGGTCGGGAGTAACGTTGATGATGGGCTTTGCGCATACTTTCGACCAACTCTACTGGCTTAGGGCAATCATGGGAATTAGCGAGGCATTTTACATTCCTGCCGGTTTATCGCTGATTGCTGATTATCATGACGGGAAAACACGCTCGCTGGCAATTGGAATTCACACCACAGGAATTTATCTTGGTCAGGCATTTGGAGGTTTTGGTGCAACTATTGCCGGCAATTTTTCGTGGCAAACAACTTTTCATTGGTTTGGATTGGTGGGAGTTGCATATAGCCTTGTTTTGATTTTGTTTTTGAAAGAAAAGAAAGGATATGATGTGGATGCTGTCCGGAAAAATTCTATTTTGAAAGAACTTGCCACATCATTTAAAGGAATCGGCATGTTGCTCGGGAATATTTCCTTTTGGGTACTTTTATTTTATTTCTCGGCTCCGAGTTTGCCTGGTTGGGCTACCAAAAACTGGCTCCCGACCTTACTTTCAGAATCGCTTCATTTGAAAATGACAGAGGCCGGACCTATGGCAACTATTACCATGGCTATGGCTTCGTTTGCAGGTGTTTTGATTGGTGGAGTTCTTTCCGACAAGTGGGTACATAAAAACCTGAAAGGGAGAATTTATACAGGAGTAATTGGGTTGGGGCTAACCATTCCGGCATTGATTCTACTTGGTTACGGGCATAGTTTCACTACTGTTCTGGGGGGTGCTCTTTGCTTCGGGCTTGGTTTCGGAATTTTTGATGTAAACAACATGCCCATTCTTTGCCAGTTTGTGTCGCCACGGTATCGTGCAACCGGTTATGGTTTGATGAATTTAGTTGGAATTGCTTCGGGTGCAGTTATAACCGGTTTTCTTGGGAAATCGGATGACGCGGGAAATCTTGGAGGCAATTTTGCTGTACTTGGAATTGTAGTCTTAGTGGCGATTCTGTTGCAACTAACCATGTTGAACCCAAAATTCATCAATAAAACAGAGTATTGAAATAGATTTTGAAAAATTAAAAAGCCGTTCTGAACTTAGGTTAGAACGGCTTTTTTACGTAGTTTTGCTTATTGTTCAAAAACTGATAATCAGACTCGTTTTTCAGGTTTTCAGTACTCGTTCAGATGGGTACAAATATTCCTTTTTTGCGTCTTGAAAATGACATTTGATAAAATTTATGTAATACGCTCAAACAGCATGAAGTATTTAAAATTTGTTTTGATTTTTACACTTTTTGGTTCCCCAATCAGTTCCATTTTTGCTCAAAAGTCAACACTAACAACCGAACGTATTTACCTTTCAGGGCACGGTTGCGATGATATGGTGCAATGGGATTTCTTTTGTACCGAAGGAATGAATTCCGGCAAATGGACCAAAATTGGAGTGCCTTCGTGTTGGGAATTACAGGGATTTGGGCAATATCAGTATGGAATGAAATTTTACGGAAAAGCTACTGCCGAAGGTATTGCCAATGAAACCGGCATGTATAAATATGAATTTGAAGTTCCGACCGCATGGCGGGGAAAACAGATAAACATTGTTTTCGAGGCTTCGATGACGGATACACAGGTAAAAATCAATGGTCAGAAAGCTGGTCAGATGCATCAGGGTGCATTTTATCGTTTTTCATACAACATAACCGATAGAGTAAAATATGGAAAGAAAAATTTACTGGAAGTGACGGTAAACAAAGAAAGTGCCGATCCAAACGTAAATCTGGCTGAACGCCGTGCTGATTATTGGAACTTTGGTGGGATTTTCCGCCCGGTCTTTCTTGAAGTAATGCCTGTAATTAATATTCAACAGTTTTCCATTGATGCTCATGCCGATGGAACTTTCAAGGCGAATTGTCAATTGAATAAAGCCATTGAAAAAGCAAGTATAAAAACTGTTATCCTCGATGCAAAAGGCAAGCAAGTGGCTGAATCCGTTACTTCGGTAAAAGAAGGAAGTGATTGGGCAACAGCTGAATTGTCTGTAAAAAATCCACTTCTTTGGACTGCTGAAACTCCAAACCGTTATACTGCTCAGGTTTCATTACTCGACGCAAATGGTACTGTTTTACATCAGGTTTCCGATAAATTCGGATTTCGCACCATCGAAGTTCGTCCAAGTGATGGTTTGTATATCAATGGCGTTAAAGTTTTAATAAAAGGTGTGAACCGCCACAGTTTCCGCCCTGAAAGTGGCCGGACACTTTCCAAGGCAAAAAACATTGAAGATGTACTTTTGATTAAAAGTATGAATATGAATTCGGTACGCCTTTCACACTATCCTGCCGATCCTGATTTTTTGGATGCTTGTGACTCGCTTGGACTGTATGTGATGGATGAACTGGGGGGGTGGCACGGACATTACGATACCCCAACGGGGATAAAACTGGTGAAAGAAATGGTGGAGCGCGATGTGAATCATCCGTGTGTAATTTGGTGGAGTAACGGCAACGAAGGCGGTTGGAACAACGAACTGAATGGAGAATTTTGGAAATACGATGTGCAGCACCGCCCTGTTATTCATCCTCAGGGAAATTTCGGAGGATTTGAAACCATGCATTACCGCTCGTACGGCGAAACAGAAGATTATTTGCGCAAGCCGGAAATTTTTATGCCAACCGAATTTTTACATGGATTGTATGATGGCGGATTGGGTGCCGGATTGTACGATTATTGGGAAATGATGCGGAAACATCCACGGTGTGCCGGTGGTTTTTTGTGGGCCTTGATTGACGAAGGTGTAAAGCGTGTGGATATGAACGGATTTATTGATAACCAGGGAAATTGGGCTTGCGATGGAATTGTAGGTCCGCATCACGAAAAAGAGGGAAGCTATTTTACGATAAAACAAGTCTGGTGTCCGGTGCAGGTGGTTGAAAAGAGTATTGATGCCACTTTTAACGGAGTTTTCAATATTGAGAACCGGTATGATTTTCTGAACATAAATACTTGCCGTTTTGTGTGGAAACAGGTGAAATTTCCATCTGCCTCCGACGAAAAAGGAACAGTAAAAGTGTTGAAACAAGGCGAAGTGAATGGTTCGGATATTGTGGCACATTCAGCCGGGAAACTCAATTTGAATACGACTATTGACCCTCAAGCCGATGCATTATTTCTTACGGCTATTGATTATCGTGGTGAAGAACTTTGGCGTTGGTCGTTCAGAATACCGGCTCAAAAACCGGCACAAAGTTCAACCATTGAAGGTCCGGTTCCGACTCAGGAATCAACTTCTGAATCATTGATTATTACTGCAGCAAATGAGAAAATTACTTTCAGCAAAAAAGATGGCGAACTGAAAGGTGTTTCGATTGGTGGACGTGAAATCAGTTTTGCCAACGGACCTCACTTTTTTGCGGCTCGCCGAGCCGACCGTTCATTGGATCAGTTCTACAACCATGACGATCCGGATGCAAAAGCGAAAGAACGTACTTATACGGAATTTACCGATGCAGCTGTTTTTACCGGATTTGATATAAAAGAAAATGGTAAAAACCTGATTGTAACTGCTAATTATAAACTTGGAAATATGGATAAAGCACAATGGACGATTGCTCCCAACGGAACAATGACGTTGGATTACAGCTATAATTTCAGTGCAGTGGTAGATATGATGGGAATAAAATTCGATTATCCTGAAGACAAAGTTCAAAGTAAACGCTGGTTGGGCGACGGTCCGTATCGGGTATGGCAAAACCGAACCCAGGGTCCGGTTTACGATTTATGGGAAAATAAATACAATGATCCCATTCCAGGTGAATCATTCGATTATCCCGAATTTAAAGGCTATTTTGCCCATGTAAGCTGGATGACCCTGAAAACTTCGGAAGGTGAAATAAGCATTACCAATGAAACACCGGATACGTATGTTGGCGTTTACCAACCACGTGACGGTCGCGATAATTTGCTCTATAAGTTGCCTGAAAGCGGAATTTCAATTTTAAATGTAATTCCACCAGTTAGAAATAAAGTAAATTCAACTGATTTAAACGGGCCATCAGCCCAACCAAAATGGGTGGACGGTGAACAAACAGGAAGAATTGTGTTGAAGTTTAAATGACCCCTAACCCCTAAAGGGGAACTAAATTAGTTATTCTGCATATGTTAGAAAAAAAAAATATTATAGACAAATGTAACTTCAATTCCCTTTTAGGGGTTAGGGGTTCTTTTGTTCTTTTTCTGTTTTTATTTATTTCAACTTTTTCTTTTTCCCAACCTTCTCTTTACAACCAATTCAATCATCCGTCTGTCGAAGCCAAACCCTGGACTTTTTGGTACTGGATGCATGGTGCAGTTTCCAAGCCCGGTATCAAAGCCGATTTGGAAGCCATGAAGCAAATCGGTTTGGGAGGTGCATATTTAATGACAATACGGGGTGTTGATGGAACTTATCCGAACGCCGTTTCGCAACTGACACCCCAATGGTGGGAAATGGTGCGTTACAGCATGCAGGAAGCTGATAGTCTCGGGTTGAAACTTGGTATGCATGTTTCAGATGGTTTTGCCTTAGCCGGCGGACCGTGGATTACGCCCAAGGAGTCCATGCAAAAAGTGGTATTTACTGATACGATTATTGCCGGAGGAAAAATTAATAATTTGAAAATCAAAATTCCTGAATCTTATCAGGGCTATTACGATGATATTGCTGTCTATGCACTTCCGGTTTCTAACGCCTCTTTCGGAAAATCAAGGGATGATTTTTCAGTAAAGTCTGACAATCCTGATGACTCCATTCCGTTTTCCATCCCCGGAAAAGATTTCAAAGCGTCGAAACCGTGTTATCTTGAGTATCACTATACCAGCCCTTTTACCTTGCGAAGCATAGAGCTGACGCCTACAGGAAATAATTTTGAGTCGCAGCGACTTGCCGTCTCAGCCAGTGATGATGGGGTAAATTTCCACTTAGTCAAACTGCTTATTCCTGCCCGTCAGGGTTGGCAAAACACGGGATTCAACAGTACGTTCAGTGTTACACCTACCACAGCAAGTTATTTCCGCTTATCCTGGACTCCTGTTGGAACTGAGCCCGGAAGCGAAGATTTGGACGCTGCCAAATGGAAACCGACTTTGAAAATCAAAGAAATTAAGTTGAGTTCTACCCCCAGAATTAATCAATGGGAAGGCAAAGCCGGACTTGTTTGGCGTGTAGCAAACGAAACTTCGTCGCATGAAATCACAACTTCAGATTGTACGCCAAAAGATAAAATCATAAATCTAACTTCGTCTTTTAAAGATGGATACCTCACATGTAATCTTCCGCGTGGCACTTGGCGGATTTTGCGCATGGGACATACTTCCACTGGACAAACCAATGCAACCGGTGGTGAGGCAAAAGGACTTGAATGCGATAAATTTTCAGAGACAGCAGTGCAAAAACAATTCGACAATTGGTTTGGGGCAGCTTTTGCCAAAACCGACTCGGCATTGGCGCATCGGGTACTGAAATTTATGCACATCGACAGTTGGGAATGTGGCAGCCAAAACTGGAGCAGTAATTTTGCTACCGAATTTAAAGCCCGGCGTGGTTACGATTTAATGCCATACTTGCCATTATTGGCAGGTTATCCGATTGAGAATGTACAAGTTTCGGAGAAAGTTTTGCGCGATGTGCGGACGACTATTTCCGAACTAGTGGTGGATGTGTTTTTCAAAGTTATGCAGAAAAATGCCAAGGCTTACGGGTGCGAAACGTCGAATGAATGTATAGCTCCAACTTTTGTGAGCGATGGCATGTTGCACTTCCAAATACCCGATCGTCCAATGGGCGAGTTTTGGTTACGCAGTCCTACTCACGATAAGCCCAACGACATGCTCGATGCCATCAGTGGAGCCCATATTTATGGTAAAAATATTATTCAATGTGAAAGTTTCACAGAATTGAGGGTTAATTGGGATGAAGATCCAGCTCTGTTAAAACCGGTTCTTGACCGTAATTTTGCATTGGGAATCAATAAAGTTTTCTTTCATGTTTTTGTACACAATCCGTATATGGATCGTGCGCCGGGAGTTACCTTAGATGGAATTGGTCACTATTTTCAGCGTGATCAAACCTGGTGGAAATCGGGCAAAGCTTGGGTTGATTATGTAACCCGCTGCCAGGCTATGTTGCAATATGGTCATCCGGTTGCTGACATTGCTGTATTTACGGGTGAAGAAATTCCGCGCCGTGCCATCTTGCCTGACCGGCTTGTACCTTCACTTCCCGGAATTTTCGGGGCGGAACGCGTGGAAAGTGAACGCATCCGGCTGAAGAATGAAGGCCAGCCGCAATGTGAAATGCCAGCCGGAGTTCATCATTCAGCTAACATGGCTGAACCCGAAAAATGGATTAACCCATTGCGGGGATATGCCTACGACTCGTTCAATAAGGATGCTTTACTACGATTGGCTGAGGCCAAAAACGGACGATTGGTGTTGCCCGGTGGAGCTTCGTACAAAGTGCTCGTATTGCCTTTGTCGAACCCAATGAATCCCGACAATGTACCACTTTCGGCTGAAGTTAAGGCAAAAATAAATGAGTTAGAAAAGGCAGGCGTGATTATTCCAACCTTGCCTTTTACAGCCAATGATTTCTCGGCTTATGGGATTGAAATGGATGTGATTGTGCCGGAACAAATAGCGTGGACGCATCGTCGGGGCGATAAAGCCGATATTTATTTTATTTCAAATCAGGAAAATAATACACGAAACTTTGATGCATCATTTCGGATCGTTGGAAAAACACCGGAGTTATGGAATCCGGTTAATGCTGAAATTACATCCCCTGAAAGTTGGAAATCGACATCAGGAAGAACTTCGATGAAACTTACATTAGCCCCTTACGAATCTGTTTTTGTTGTTTTCAGCAATAAAACAAATCAACCGAATGTTGTGGAACAGCCAACAAATGCTGTCACAAAACCGTTTGAAATTAACGGAAAGTGGAATGTCTCTTTCTTGAAAAATAATCAAACGGAACTATCAAACCAGCTTTTCGACTGGAGTAAAAGTGCAAATCCGCTGATTAAATTTTATTCGGGTACAGCCATTTATCAAAGCGGTTTTAATTGGAATGCAGATTCTAAATTGAACAAAATCTACCTGAATTTAGGGAAAGTTTGTAATCTGGCAACTGTTCGCGTTAACGGCATTGATTGTGGAACGGCTTGGACAACACCTTATCAGGTTGACATAACCAAAGCTCTGAAAAATGGTTTAAATTCACTCGAAATTGAAGTGACCAACACCTGGGCAAATGCAATAAATGGTTCAGATAAAGGTACACCACCATTTCCCGGAATCTGGACAAACGGCAAATACCGCATGAGTGAAGATAAACTGCTGGAAGCAGGACTAATTGGACCATTGACTTTTATAACTAAATAACAAAATCAACATATAAAATGAAACATCTTTCTAAATTAATATTTCTATTCATGTTATCTCTTACGCAGATAACAATTGCTGAAATCAAACTTCCTTCAATTTTCTCAGATAACATGTTGATGCAGCAGAATACTCAGGTGAATATATGGGGAAAAGCTGATGCAAACAAAACAGTTACAATTCTGACTTCCTGGTCAAAAACTCCGGTTAAAACGGAAGCTGATAAAAACGGCAATTGGAAAACTTCATTCAAAACTCCAATTGCAGATGGTAAAAAATATACGCTTACAATCACCGATGGTAAAGCGTTGACGTTGAACAATGTGATTTTTGGCGAACTTTGGCTGTGCTCTGGACAAAGTAACATGGAAATGCCCATGAAGGGATTTAAAAACCAGCAGGTTGATGGGTCGAATATGGACATTCTGAAAAGTGCTAATCCGGATATTCGATTATTCACTGTAAAACGAAATTCAACCATTGAAGCTCAAAATAATGTGACAGGAAAATGGGAAGAAGCCACATCTGAATCTGTTCGAGATTTTAGTGCCACGGGCTATTATTTCGGTCGGTTAATGCAACAAATGCTTCATGTGCCGGTTGGATTGATTTTAAGTTCTTGGGGTGGTTCGTGTATTGAAGCATGGATGACAGAAGATATGTTGCGTGCTTTTCCTTCGGTGAAAATTCCGAAAACCGAAGCCGATATCAAAGAGAAAAACCGCACACCGACTACACTTTATCAGGCTATGATTCATCCGATTGTTGGACTGACAATAAAAGGAATAATCTGGTATCAGGGTGAATCGAATTATGATCATGCCGATACCTACGCTGCGATGTTTAAAACTATGGTGGAAAGTTGGAGAACCAACTGGGCACAAAAGGACATGATTCCTTTTTATTACTGCCAAATTGCTCCATTCGATTATGGAATTATTACTGAAAAAGGTAAAAAAGTGATCAATTCGGCTTATTTGCGCGAAGCTCAACTGAAAGCTGAATCGATGATTCCTCAATCGGGAATGGCGGTATTGTTAGATGCCGGACTGGAAAAAGGGATTCATCCTCGAAAAAAACAAATTGCCGGTGAACGGCTGGCCTTACTTGCTTTGACTAAAACCTACGGATTTAAAGGTGTTGCGTCCGAAAGTCCAGTTTATAGCGGCATAGAAATTAAAGGTGATACAGTAATTGTTAGTTTTGAACGTGCTCCGATGTGGATTTCGGCTAATAATTTTGAATCAAAACTTTTCACGGTTGCCGGTGATGACAAGGTTTTTCATCCTGCCAAAGCATGGATTGAACGAAGTAAAATGTATGTAAAAAGCGATGAAGTGAAAAAACCTGTTGCTGTGCGTTATGCTTTTGAAAATTATGTGGATGGTGATTTGTATGGATCGGATGGTATGCCTGTGTCTTCATTTAGGAGTGATAATTGGTAGAGTGCTATGACCCCTAACCCCTAAAGGGGCATATAATTACTTCATTCCATTATAAATCAACGATTATGAATATGAGAAGAATACAAAGCAAAGCTAAATTAGTTCCCCTTCAGGGGTTAGGGGTTCTTCTTTTTTTCCTCTTTTTAGTCTGTTCCTCTGCTTTTGCTATAGAACCAGATTACACATGGACTTCCCCATCTCACAATTCATCGGAATCAATGCCCTGTGGTGGCGGCGATATCGGCATGAATGTGTGGGTGGAAAATGGTGATTTGTTATTTTACGTCAGTAAAAGTGGTGCTTTCGATGAAAATAATACCATGCTTAAACAAGGGCGTTTCAGGGTGCGTCTTTCACCTAATCCATTCACCGAGGCAACAAATTTCCGTCAGACTTTGAAATTAAACGATGGTTATGTTGAATTTTCAGCCAATGGAATTACCATTCAACTTTGGGCAGATGTTTTTAAGCCGGTTATTCACTTTGAAATTGTAAGCAAAAAGAAAATTACGTCAGAAATTAGTTATGAAAACTGGCGATATGCTGACCGAATAATCCGAAAAGGGGAAGGAGATCAGGGATCCTACAAATGGTCTCCTCCCAAAGGGCTTGTTACAGGGAAAGATTCAATTTCGACTACGGAGAATTCAGTTACTTTTTTTCACCGAAATTCCGAAAAGACAATTTTTGATATAACCGTTGCTCAGCAAGGACTCGAAAGTGTGAAACCTCAACTATATAATCCTCTTTGCCAACTCACTTCAGGGGGAAAAATGTGGGGCGAAAATCTGATTTTCAATCGTACTGAAAAGGGGATTTATTCAGGAACTGATTATAAAGCATGGATTTTCAAAAGTAAAAAACCTTTTAAAAAACAGGAATTAAAAATTGCTCTGCAAATTTCACAGGATAAAAATATTAGCGAATGGACATCTGCTTTAAATAAAACAATTGAAAAGATAAACACAAAAATCGACGGGAAACAATCTGTTGTCTGGTGGAATGATTTTTGGAACCGCAGTTTTATTCATATCGACGGCGAAGCTGCAAATCTTTCGCGGAATTACACGTTGTTTCGTTATATGCTTGGCTGTAATGCCCACAGCGGTTGGCCTACCCGCTTCAACGGAGGACTGTTTACTTTCGATCCGGTTTTTGTTGATTCAAAGCTGGCATTTACACCCGATTACCGTCGCTGGACAGGTGGCACTTTTACTGCGCAAAATCAACGATTGGTTTACTGGCCTATGTTGAAATCGGGTGATTTCGACATGATGATTCCTGAATTTGAGTTTTACAATCGTATTTTGAAAAATGCCGAACTTCGCTCTAAAATTTATTGGAATCATCAAGGGGCATGCTTTACGGAACAGATTGAGAATTTCGGGTTGCCCAACCCAAGCGAATACGGTTGGAAACGCCCTGATTATTTTGACAAAGGAGTTGAATACAACGCGTGGTTAGAGTATACCTGGGATACGGCACTGGAAATCTGCCAAATGATTCTGGAAACGAAAGAGTATGCAAATGCTGATATTGCGAAATACAAACCGCTGATTGAAAGTTGTGTCCGCTTTTTCGACGAACATTACCGCTATCTGGCACAACATCGGGGGCGGAAAACGCTGGATGGCGAAGGACATTTAATCCTTTTTCCGGCTTCGGCTTGTGAAACATATAAAATGGCCAATAATCCGGCAAGTACAATTGCTGCATTGAAAACCATTTTGAAAACATTGGGCAATGATTCTTTGCTCAAAACCATTCCACCAATACCATTGAGAATTATTGATGGAAAAACGATGATTTCACCAGCCAAAACATGGGAAAGGGTGAATAATACAGAAGCACCCCAGCTTTATCCGGTGTTTCCATGGCATATTTTTGGAGTGGGGAAAGATAGTCTGCAAATTGCCCGAAATACCTATCTTTACGATCCTGATGTTCAAAAATTCAGAAGTCATGTGGGTTGGAAACAGGATAATATTTTTGCAGCCTGCCTCGGACTAACCGACGAAGCCAAACGATTAAATTCGCTGAAACTTGCCAACGGACCGTACCGTTTTCCTGCATTCTGGGGTCCCGGTTTCGACTGGAGTCCCGATTGCAATTGGGGAGGCAGTGGCATGATTGGTTTGCAGGAAATGCTTTTGCAAACCACCGACGATGGCAAAATCCTTCTTTTTCCGGCATGGCCAAAAGATTGGAATGTACATTTTAAATTACATGCGCCAAAAAATACGACTGTAGAAGCTGAATTGAAGGATGGGAAAGTGCGGGTGGTTTCAATAATTCCTGAAAATAGAAGACAGGATATTGTAATCATGGTAAAATAATATAAACTCATTGGGCGTTACAGTTACATTTCGTCTCTGGTAAACGTCAATTTTATTTTGATGCTCTGGACATATTCAAAAAGAAAAAAATGGGAGTTATCGCCTCCTTCGGAGCAAAATTTTGCTAATAAAGAGCAAAAGTTGACTCCGAATGAGTAAAACTTTGTTCTCATCGAGCAAACGATACTTCTTAAAGAGTGAATAGTATAAATAACAGAACAATATTTCATGAAACTAAAACACATTCTTATTCTTACATTTCTGCAATTTTGCATGATTTCATTTGCTTCCGAAACTTCTGTTGCCGGATTTTATCAGTTGGCAGGCAGTGGACGACAAGTGTATAACTTTAATCTCGGATGGAGATTTTACAGGGGTGATGTAAAAGATGCCAATAAAACGAAATTCGATGACTCGGCATGGGAAGTGGTGGCAACGCCTCATTCCGTAGAACTGATGCCGGCTGAAGCCAGTGGTTGTCGTAATTATCAGGGTATAGCCTGGTATCGGAAACGCTTTGTGGTGCCTACCGATGCCAAGGGAAAAGATGTTTTCATCCATTTTGAAGCCATCATGGGTAAGCAAAAAATCTATTTGAATGGAAAATTAGTGAAAGAGCATTTTGGAGGGTACTTACCGATAACAATAAACTTAACAGCCAACGGAGCGCAAGCAGGAGATACATGCCAATTGGCAGTTATGGCCGATAACAGCGATGATAAAAGTTATCCGCCCGGCAAACCGCAATATACGCTCGACTTTGCTTATCATGGAGGCATTTACCGCGATGTGTGGATGATTTGTAAAAATAAAATAGCCATAACCGATGCCATCGAAGCAGGTGAAACGGCTGGTGGAGGAGTGTTTGTGCATTACGATAATATAAGTGCAAAAAGTGCTGATGTTTTTGTCAATACGGAATTGAAAAACAACGGGTCAAAAGCAAAGACCGTTACGTTGGAAACTTCACTTGTTGATCCCAAGGGGAATATTGTAAGGAAAATAAACAGTAGAATATTCTTAAAACCAAATGAATCGAAAACGGTGAAACAGCAAACAACCATTGTTCATCCAAAACTTTGGTCGCCTGAAACGCCTGATTTGTATCGTGTGAATTTATTGGTAAAGGAAGGAAAAACAGCCATTGACGGTGGAATCGTTCGTGTGGGAATCCGTAAAGCTGAGTTTCGTGGCAAGGATGGATTTTATCTTAACGGTAAACCTTACGGACAATTAATTGGTGGAAATCACCATCAGGATTTTGCATACGTGGGCAATGCCGTACCTAATTCGCAGCAATGGCGCGATGTGAAACGACTTCGTGATGCAGGTTGCGTTATTATCCGCACAGCTCATTATCCACATGATCCGGCTTTCATGGATGCTTGTGATGAACTTGGAATGTTTATTATTGTGGCTACTCCCGGTTGGCAATTTTGGAATAAAGACCCTGAATTTGAACAACGTGTGTATCAAAATACCAAAGATATTATTCGCCGCGACCGCAATCACCCTTCTGTTCTTTTATGGGAACCAATTCTAAACGAAACCCGTTTCCCGAAAGAATTCTCGCTTAATTCCCTGAAAATTACGAAAGACGAATTTCCGTATCCGGGAGCACCGGGTGCAGCTGCCGATTTACATTCGGAAGGTGTGGCGGATAATTACGATGTGGTTTACGGCTGGCCAACAGACGAGGGTAAGGCGAAACAATCCATTTTTACACGTGAATTTGGTGAAAACGTGGACGATTGGTATGCACACAATGCTAACAATCGCGCCAGCCGCAGTTGGGGCGAACGCCCCATGTTGGTACAGGCTTTGTCGCTGGCACAATCGTACGACGCGATGTTCCACACCACCGGACAATTTGTTGGCGGTGCGCAATGGCATCCGTTCGATCACCAGCGTGGTTATCATCCCGATCCGTACTGGGGTGGCATTTTCGATGCGTTCCGTCAGCCGAAATACGCTTATTACATGTTCAAAAGTCAGGTGAATCCGGCATTAAAAGTTCCAAACGTGGAAACCGGTCCGATGGTTTATGTGGTTAATGAAATGACGCCGTTTTCGGATGCGAATGTAACCGTTTTCAGCAATTGCGATTCGGTGCGGCTCACTGCTTACGAAGGAAAATCGTGGACAAAACCCGTGGTTCATGCCAAAGGGCATATACCTTATGCACCTGTTACTTTCGAAAATGTCTATGATTTTTGGGAGGCACGCGATTATTCTTACAGGCTTAAAGACTGGCAAAAAGTGAGCTTTCTGGCCGAAGGAATTATCAACGGAAAAGTTGTTTGCAGTGAAAAGAAAATGCCTTCGCGCAGGTCAACTAAAATCCGGTTGTACATCGACAGTCTGGGGAAACCGCTTGTGGCCGATGGTTCCGATTTTATCGTTGTGGTGGCTGAAATTACCGATGATAATGGCAATGTGCGGCGGTTGGCAAAAGACAATATCGTGTTCACGGTGGAGGGTGAAGGCGAAATTATTGGTGACCAAACCATTAATGCCAATCCTCGTGCCGTGGAATGGGGCTCGGCTCCGGTGCTAATCCGCTCGACTAACAAAGCCGGTAAAATTAAAGTAAAAGCGCGGGTGCAATTTGAAGGGACGCAAGCACCAACTTCAGCCGAAATTGAATTTGAGAGTGTTCCAACCGATTTGCCCTTTAATTTCATAAAACAACATCAGACTTTAGTTAAACAAATTGAAGATTCTACTTCCATAAAAGTGAAACTTACTGATGAACAAAGACAAAAGCTGTTGGATGAAGTGGAAAAGCAACAAACTGATTTCGGCGAAAAACATACAAAATAATTTATATCTCTATAAAAAATGAATTTCAAAAAACTCTCAATACTCTCAGTTAGTATTTTAATTACGTTCACTTCCAATCTTTTTGGAGAAGTAGTTTTGCCTAAAATCATTGGGCATAATATGGTGCTGCAACGTCTTAAGTCAGTTCCAATTTGGGGAACAGCCGATAAAGGCGAAAAGATTACTGTTACTTTCGAAGGACAAATTAAAACCACTGTTGCCAATGATTCCGGCAACTGGATGGTGAAGCTCAATCCTATGGAAGCATCGGATGTCCCTCGCGAAATGACGATTAAGGGAACAAACACCATTGTGTTGAAAAATATTTTGGTGGGTGAAGTATGGCTTTGCTCCGGCCAATCGAATATGGAATATGCCATGCGGAAATATAGTAATTTCAAGTCGGCAGTAAAGGGATATAAGCCGCCAGAAGATGATTTGAATAATGCGAAAAATACCAATATCAGGATTTTCTTAGTTCGACGTAAATATATGTCGCCCGATTCCACTCATGCAGGATGGGATGCAGCAATGGGTCGTCCGCTGGTTGATTTTTCGGCGGTCGGCTATTATTTTGCCAAAGAATTGTATGCGAAATTGCATGTTCCGATAGGTATGATTTCGTCGGCTGTACCCGGAAGCCGTATAGAACCCTGGATTGAAGCATCTAAAATGGATGTTGCACCGAAAATGAAAAATGGGAAAGTCCTGGAAAAACTTTCGGCTGATGGAGGTGATCCCGGCAAGTTTTACAGTACGATGATCCAGCCGTTGATTCCTTTTGCGCTCAAAGGTTTTCTATGGTATCAGGGCGAATCGAACTGTTTTCTGAACGAAAATATCCGTTATGCTTATAAATTTAAAACGCTGATTGAGAGTTGGAGAAATGATTGGGGAAACCCTGAGTTACCATTTTATTTCGTACAAATTGCTCCTTTTCATTATTCGGCATCCAAAGATGTTCGTCCTCATACGGTTTTCAACGAACCTGAATTTTGGGAATCACAAGCTTTGGCACTGAAGTTACCTCATACAGGGATGGTAACTATCACCGATTTGATGGATAGCATTGTCGATCTACATCCCGGATATAAATGGGAAGTCGGTCGCCGGTTAAGCCTGGTTGCGCTGAATAAAGCCTACGGCCAGAAAAATGTGGTTTGTTCGGGACCAACCTATCAGAAAATGAAAATTGTGGGTAAGACGATTGAAGTGACTTTTACAAATACAGGAAGCGGATTGACAAGTCGTGATGGGAAACCACTTACATGGTTCTCTATTGCAGGATCAGATGGTAAATTTATTCCAGCAAGTGCTGTGATTGAAGGAAATAACGTGATTGTTTCATCGCCGGAGGTTCAAAAGCCGGTTTCGGTTCGCTTAGGATGGAATGAAGCTGCTTTATCAAATCTTATCAACAAAGAAGGGTTGCCGGCTGTTCCATTCCGAAGTAATAATCCGTGGGAAAAGTTCTTTTAATCAAGGTGTTTTTACTGAACGTGTGTGAGCAAAACAACCGATTGCATAATATTGTTATAGTTTATTGGCATTCAGATCATTTATAAAGATAGTTTTATATTTTTGCAGACAAATTACTGTTAAACACCCATTTTTATCGTTTTTATTTCATGAAAAAGTACTTAGTTCTTTTATTTTTCATAATCCTTGTTTCTCAATCTGGTTTTTGTTATAAAAACATGATAGTGAGAAATTATTCCATCGAAGATGGCTTACCTCATAACACTATTCACTGTGTTATAAAAGATAAGGATGGATTTATGTGGTTTGGAACATGGTATGGACTTTCGAGTTTTGACGGCGTTAAATTCAAAACATATAACAATAGGGACGATTATACTGATATTCCGCCCAATAAAGTTCAGACAATTATCGAAGCTAAAGATGGAAACCTGTGGATTAAAACTATCGACCATAAATTATACCTGTTCGACAAACGGAATGAACATTATTATGATGTTTTTAATGAAATAAAAAAGAAATATTCAGTCAGTCCCAAAATAATTAAGATACAAAAGACGGAATCGGGTAATTTGTTGTTGCTTACAAAAAATAAAGATTTACTTCAGGTAGTTTCTGAAGGAAATGGAAAGATGGAAGTCTCCCTTTTGTACGACTCCCAAATGAAGCGGGGACACAAGTTGATGAATAATCTTTTGATTGAGGATAAAAATTATATTAATTGGATTGGAATGGATTATAAAATAATCTCTTGCAAAAAAGGGAAGATTTTAAAGTTAAAGCCATCTGATTTTGTTCTCAAAAAAATTAATCCGGCAGCCGGACAAGAGTTTTCATGCGCATTTTTGTATCGTAAATTTCTTTGGCTTGGAGATAACAATGGTAACATCTATAAAGTAAATTATAAGGATGGAAGTGTTACAAAAAAGAAATTGTTGCCTGATGCTGGTGCGATACAAGATATTGTTAGCTCCAATGGTAAAACATTTTTTATTTCAATCAGTAACAAAGGTATTTATGAATATAATGATCAAACGTCCGATTTTGTTAAAGTAATTCCTCTTTCGGGAAGAGACGTTGTTAAAAGTTCTTATGTAGATAGTTACGATAAACTGTGGATTGAGCTAAATCAGTCAACGTTAGTTTATTACGACTCTTTTAATAAATCAGTTAAACGATTCGAATTACCTGCTGGAAAGGTGAATACGGAATTGAAATTTCAGGATGGAAAAGAGTTAGGGATGTTTTTCCTCACTTCATCCGGAGATATTGCACATTTTGACCGCTCACTTCTAACCATTACATTGTTAAACGAACAAAAAGAGTTGTTTCAAAACGGTGAGAAACCAGTTTTTTTCGATATTTTATTGGACAAAGACAACATTCTTTGGCTAACTTCTACCGGAAACGGTATTTTTAGCATAAGTTTTCCGAAACAACAATTTAACCTGTTTCATCTTACTTCGCCAAACCAGCCTTTAAATGCCGATAATGCGGTAAAAACAATGTTTCAATCTCGTAATGGCGATATTTGGGTAGCAAATCGATTGGCTGAGGTATATCAACTTGATCGAAATGGGAAGATAAAACGTGTTTTTTCAAAGAAAAACTATTTAATAGGAAATGTCTACCATATTATGGAAGACAGAAAGGGTATTCTTTGGTTTTCTACCAAAGGGAGTGGGCTTGTAAGGGCAGAACTCAACAACAATTCGCCACTAGGATATAATTTTACACGCTTTGTGTATAACGAAAAAAACAATTCATCAATAAGTGGGAATGATATATATTATACTTTCGAAGACAGCAATAATCGCATTTGGGTAGCGTCATTTGGAGGTGGGTTGAACCTGCTGAATGATTCCAACGGACAGATTACGTTTAAAAATAAATTTAATTGTTTTGCTCTTTATCCAAAGTATGGCTTGTATATGGAGGTCAGAAATATGACAGAAGATAAAGATGGAAGGATTTGGGTTGGAACCAGTGACGGGCTGATGTCTTTCGATAGTCATTTTAAAGATCCGAACCAAATTGATTTTGAGATATATAGAAATGAAATGGTTGGCTCAGACATATCTGATAATGACATTTATGTACTATTTAAAGATGCCTCATCGCAAATTTGGGTCAGTGTTTTTGGAGGGGGGTTGAATAAGCTTGAGAGGTATGATAAAAAAGCAAATCTTCCGGTTTTTAAATCGTATGGATTGAAGGAAGGGCTGAAAAGTGAAGTGATTTTATCAATTATAGAAGACAATCAAAACACTTTATGGCTTGCAACCGAGAATGCTATTTCGCGGTTTGATAAGACCAGGGAAACATTCCGCAATTTTGACCAATACGATGGATTTATCAATGTACAAATGGAAGAATCCAGTGCCCTAAAGACTTTATCCGGCGAATTGTGGTTTGGTAACCGTAAAGGAATTTTAGAATTTAACCCTCAAAGAATTGAAACGTATAATTGCGATTATAAAACGTTTATTGTCGATTTTTTAGTTTCAAACAGAGATTTACGGAGCTTTAAAAATGACCCAATTCTAAAAGGATCCATCAAATACGTTAATTCCATTACGCTCAAGCACAATCAATCAACTTTTGCTATTGAATTTGCTGCATTAAACTATTATAATCAAAACAGGGTTTCTTACAAGTACATTCTTGAAGGATTTGAAAAGGAATGGCATTTAAACAATAAAAACAGAATTGCATCCTATCCGAATATTCCCCCGGGCAAATATCTTTTCAGAGTACAGGCAGTAGATGAGGCTAATGCTTCATTAAAGTCTGAGAGAACGTTGGAAATCATTGTATTACCACCTTGGTGGCTTACATGGTGGGCATATATTATTTATTCAATTTTTGTCCTGTTCTTGATTTATGTAACTGTAAAAGGCGTTTTGTTCTACATTCGAATGCGGAATGAGGTTTACATTGAACAGCGGGTTTCTGAACTCAAAATTAAGTTTTTTACTAATATCTCTCACGAACTGAGAACCCCTCTTACTTTAATCATGGGGCCTATTCAGGAACTAAAACAAAAACAACAACTTACAGATAAAGGCAAACAATACATTGCATTGATTGAAAAAAGCGCAAACCAAATGTTGCAATTAGTCAATCAGATTCTCGATTTCAGAAAAATTCAGAACGGAAAAATGATTTTACATGTTTCTCAGTTCGACCTCAACCAGTTTGTTGAATCTTTTCACAAAGAGTTTATCGTGATGTCAGAGGAAAACGAAATTGGTTTTACATTCGCACTTGATAATCAGGATATTCTCCTGTGGGCTGATAAAGATAAACTGGAGATAGTTATCAGAAATGTACTTTCAAATGCATTTAAATTTACAAATCCGGGAGGAAATATATTTGTTACGACGGGTATAACCGAAGATAAATCAAAATGCTACATAAAAGTTGAAGATACAGGTGTAGGCATTCCACAAAATAAAATTACCGAAATCTTTGAACGCTTCTCGCAAGGTGAGAATTCAAAAAATGCTTATTATCCAGGAACCGGGATTGGTTTAGCGCTTTCAAAAGAAATAATGACCTTGCACCATGGTACCATTTCGGCCGAAGGGAAGCCGGAAGTAGGGTCGATATTTACCATAGAGCTTTTGTTGGGGAAAGATCATTATAAACCATCTGAAGCTAATTTTTATGTAGGTGACACTGTTTCTGAGAATAATTCAGATAATTCAGAAAATGAACAAATCGATGAAGAATTGGAAGATAAAACTGAAGAAGCAAACAGCAATTTACCCTCTCTTTTAGTGGTGGAAGATAATAAAGACCTATGTGAATTACTGAAACTACAACTTGAAGATAAATACAATGTTCATGTGGCAAATAATGGAGTTGAAGGGTTAAAGAAAATCCTTCATTATCACCCTGACATTGTGGTAACCGACCAAATGATGCCAGAAATGAGTGGCCTGGAAATGTTGGAACAAGTTCGTAAAGATTTTCAGATTAGTCATATACCTGTAATTATTCTGACTGCTAAAAATGACGAGGAAGCTAAAATCAAGGCCATAAGTATGGGTGCAAATGCCTATATAACTAAGCCTTTTAGTAAAGAATACCTGATTGCACGCATTGAACAATTGCTGAGCGAACGCAAAGTTTTCCGTGAAAAAATATGGAAGCAAGAGGATGAATTACATGAAAAAAGTGATAATGATAATTACGAAACATACTTGGTAAAAAAGGATATTCATTTATTAGAGAAAATTCATCAGGTAATTGAAGAAAATCTTCACAATAGTGATTATAATATTGATGCCATTGCTGAGAATCTGGGGTTAAGCCGTTCGGCATTTTTTAAAAAGCTGAAAAGTTTGACCGGGTTAGCACCGGTAGATTTGGTTAAAGAAATCAGGTTGAACAAATCAATAGAATTGTTGAAAAATACTGATATGACTATTTCTGAAATTGCTTTTACAGTAGGATTCAAAGAAGCCGGTTACTACGGAAAATGTTTCAGAAAAAAATATAACCAAACTCCCACAGAATATATGAATAAATACAGAAAAAACTGATTTTCCGATTACAAAAAGATTTCTTGTTCGTTTTAAATATAAACAATACAATCCAGTTAAATGAAAAGAAATCAAGTAAGAAAAAAAGTTTTGGCGATATTAGCGTGTAATATCTTCCTTTTGCCATTAATGGCTCAATATCCAATTATCCCTGATTCGGTGAAGACCAGAGTAGCACGTCAGGAAGCTGAGATAGATCGAAAATCGGACTTGGCATGGCAAAAAGCTTTGCCTATCGTGAATGAAGAAGCAGAAGCCGGTCGGCCGTACAGACCATGGGCATCAAAACCTGAAGATTTATTGAAATCTGATATTCCTGCATTCCCCGGAGCACAAGGAGGTGGTGAATACACTGCTGGAGGGCGTGGAGGAAAAGTGATAACAGTAACATCACTGGCCGACGAAGGTCCGGGCTCTTTTCGTGAAGCTTGCGAAACAGGTGGAGCACGTATAATTGTTTTTAATGTTTCGGGAATTATCCGACTCAAAACTCCTATCCATGTTCGTGCACCTTACCTGACTATTGCCGGACAAACAGCTCCCGGCGATGGAGTTTGTGTTACAGGCGCTTCATTTTTAATCGATACACACGATGTGATTATGCGCGACATGCGTTTCCGTCGAGGAGCGCAGGATGTTGGTGACAGGGACGATGCAGTTGGAGGAAATCCTGTCGGAAATATTATGCTTGACCACTGCTCTGCAAGTTGGGGTCTCGACGAAAATATGTCAATATATCGACATGTTTACAATCGTGGAGCCAATGGAAAAGGAGAGAAACTCCCTACCGTAAATGTTACTATTCAAAATTCTATTTTTTCAGAAGGATTAGATACTTACAATCATGCCTTTGGTTCTACCTGTGGTGGTCATAACTGCATGTTTACAAGAAATCTCTATGCTTCCAATATCAGCCGAAACTGTTCGGTAGGTATGGATGGCGGCTTTAATTTTGTGAATAACGTTATCTTCAACTGGTGGAATCGTTCAGTTGATGGAGGAGATAGTAATAGCTTGTTCAATATTATGGACAATTACTTCAAACCGGGTCCGATTACTCCACTTGATAAACCGATATCATATAGAATTTTAAAACCTGAATCAGGACGGGATAGAAGCAAACCTATTACATTTGGTAAGGCTTATGTAGCAGGAAACATAATAGATGGGAATGAAAAAGTTACTAAAAACAATTGGGATGGTGGAGTTCAAATCTCAGAGGGACTTAATTTTGCTGATTTTGTAAACAAGATTAAAGTAGATAAGCCCTTTGTAATGCCTTATGTTACGCTTATGAGCGCGAAAGAGGCTTATAAATTTGTATTGAAAAATGTTGGTGCTAATTTCCCTAAACGCGATGCCGTAGATTCTCGAATTATTAAAACTGTAATTACAGGGAAAGCTATTTACGTTGAAAATGCTCCGTTGTATGTACCTAAATATGTTAAACGGCGCCTTCCTGTTGATTCATATAAAAAAGGAATTATTACCGATATTCGTCAGGTTGGCGGATTGCCCGAATACAAAGGCGAACCGTATGTTGATACCGATAAAGATGGAATGCCCGATGCATGGGAAATTGCAAATGGTCTGAATCCAAATGACCCATCGGATGCTGTGAAAGATTGCAACGGTGACGGTTATACCAATATTGAGAAATACATCAACGGAATTGATACCAAAAAGAAAGTTGATTGGAAAAATCAAAAAAACAACCACGACACCCTTGCCGGACGTAAAAGTTTGATGTAATCCCAATTCAAAATTTTTAAATAAATCATCAAGAAATGAATAATCTAAAATTGTATTTTGCAACATTTTGTGCGGTTGTGTTAAGTACATTTCAGTACGGAAATGCTCAGGAATTTCCTTTAAAAGTAAAAAACGATAAAATAACTTATATCAAAGATGCCAAAGGAAACCGCATACTCGATTTTTCCTATTGCGGATACAAAAGTTCAGAACAAGATATTCCAGACATAAAAAATGTCATTTTTGTACCTCAGCAGGATGCTGATGCTTCTGATGCAATACAACGGGCAATAAATTATGTATCTGCGTTGAAACCGGATATTAATGGTTATCGGGGTGCAGTTTTGCTCGATAAAGGTGTTTTTAATGTAAGTAAAAGTTTGTGGATTACGGCTTCGGGCGTAGTTTTGAGAGGTACCGACAAACACGAAACCGTTATTTTGAGACATGGTGTTGATCGTTCTGCAGTTTTGCATATTGAAGGCATAAACAATCTATTGCCAAAAGATACATTCAAAGTTACTTCCAATTATGTGCCTGTAAACGAAAAGACATTCGAAGTCAATTCTGTTGCAGGTCTGAGAATCGGTGACCGTTTAAAAATTGTCCGCCCGTGCACCAGTGAATGGATTAAATCTGTGGGATGCGATATTTTTGGCGGTGGTATTAGTGCTTTGGGTTGGAAGGAAGGTGATATGGAAGTGAACTGGGATAGGACCATAACAGCGATTAAAGGGAATGAAATCACAATTGATGCACCTCTTACTGTAGCGATTGATTCAAAATTTGGTGGTGCAACAGTAACTAAATATGTTTGGAACGGACGTATTTCCGAGTCAGGGGTCGAAAATATGACCATGACATCGGATTATAATAAAAAGTATGCGAAAGATGAAGATCATTGTTGGACAGGAGTTTCAATAGAAAATGCAGAAAACTGCTGGGTTCGACAAATGAATTTTAATCATTTCGCTGGAAATGCAGTTTTTCTTCAACCAAATTCTTCCAAAACTACAGTTGAAGATTGTATCTCACTCGATCCGGTTTCAGAAATCGGAGGTTTCCGCAGGATAATATTCTACACAATGGGGCAACAAAATTTGTTTCAACGTTGCTATTCCGAGAATGGAATAAACGATTTTGCTGCCGGATATTGTGCTCCGGGTCCGAATGCTTTTGTGCAATGTGAGTCGAAAGGATCTCTTGGATTTAGCGGTGCAATTGATGCATGGGCTTGCGGACTATTGTTTGATATTGTAAATATAGATGGGAATAATCTGACTTTTAAAAATTTGGGACAGGATAAAAACGGAGCAGGTTGGGGAACTTCAAACAGTTTATTCTGGCAATGTACAGCTTCCGAATTAGAATGCTTTTCTCCGGCAAAGGATGCTCAAAACAGAGCATACGGATGTTGGGGACAGTTCTCCGGAGATGGTCAGTGGTATAATTCAAATAATCATGTTCAACCAAGAAGCATCTATTATGATCAGCTTGCAACTCGTTTGAATCAGGACGTTTCGGCGCGTGGACGTATTTTACCTAAAAATACAAATGCCTCAAGTAGTCCCTCATTGAAAGAAGCTGCTGAAATGGTTAAGGAATCATACATTCCACTTCTTACAACGGAAAAATGGATTGAACAAGCTGTTTTTAAACCGTCAGTTGATCATTCAAAACTGTTGACTGTGAACGAACTGAAAAGCAAACCGATGAAAGTTAAAGCCTATATTCCTGAAATAGGAATTGTAAATGGTCGTATAGTTTGCGATGGAGCATTAATCACAGGAGCAAAGCTCGATGTTCAATGGTGGAGCGGAAAGTTGAAACCAAAATATATCAATTCAAACTTAACAAAACCAGGTGTTACACGTTTTGTCCCCGGTCGTGAAGGATTTGGACTCACAGACCGGATTGACTCTGTGGTTTCAATTATGAAAAGGGATAATTTTGCTGTCCTTGATCATAATTATGGTTTGTGGGCAGACCGAAGAAGAGATGGTCACGAGCGTGTCCGCGAACGAGATGGTGATGTTTGGGCGCCGTTTTACGAACAACCTTTTGGCAGAAGCAGCGAAGGAATTGCCTGGGATGGATTATCGAAATATGATCTAAATCGCCCTAATGCATGGTATTGGTATCGGTTAAAAGACTTTGCTGATAAAGCAGGCAAAGATGGTATGCTTTTATATCACGAAAACTTTTTCCAACATAATATCATTGAAGCCGGAGCTCATTGGGTTGATTGTCCCTGGAGATCGGCCAATAATATCAACGACCTTGGTTTTCCCGAACCTATAAATTTCGCCGGCGACAAGCGTATCTATAGAGCCGATATGTTTTACGATATTTCAGTTCCTGTCAGAAGGGAGTATTACCGAAATTACATTCGTCAGTGCCTGAATAATTTTGCCGATAACAAAAATGTTATTCAGCTTATTAGTGCCGAATTTACCGGTCCGCTCAAGTTTGTTCGTTTCTGGTTGGATGTGATTGGCGAATGGGAAAAAGAAACAGGCAAAAAAGCGACGGTAGCTTTAAGCACAACGAAAGATGTGCAGGATTCTATACTTGCCGATCCAAAACGATCATCTTTGGTAGATGTCATTGATATTCGTTACTGGCATTATAAGAGTGATGGTAGTGTTTATGCTCCAAAAGGAGGTCAAAATCTGGCACCTCGCCAATTTGCTCGTATCATGAAAGTTGGAAATGTTACTTTTAAAGATGCTTACAAAGCCGTAAGTGAATATCGGACAAAATATCCTGAAAAGGCTGTTATTTATGATGCTGAAAATTATCCTGGTATGGCTTGGGCTGTATTTATGGCTGGAGGTTCTTGCCCTGTGCTACCTTCAACCGATAAAGATTTTTTAAAAGCAGCAGCAAAAATGGATATTACACTGGTGAATAGTGAGAATTATAAGGAGTTGGAAAAATCAGGTATAGGAATTATCATTTATTCCCAATCTGAATCTAAAATTCCTGTTCAATTGGAAAAAGGAAAATATGCCCTGAAATTTATTAATGGAAAAACAGGTGAAGAAAAAGTGATTAATAAGTCATTAAAAGGCGCACAAACATATCAGTTGAATGTTACCCACGGAAATGAAGGAGCTTATTGGTTTCAGAAGCTCTGAAAGTGCTTAAAGCATTTCTATCAAGGGTTTTCAAGCAATATAAGATTCACAGTAAACTAAAATATAGTAAGTAAATAATTAGTTGATCGAGATTTGAATTAATATTACTTATTGCGTACCACCTTTAAAGGCGAAACAATCCAAAGTTGTTTCGCCTTTATTATTTTTCAAACAAAGCTCAAATTAACAAAAAATCATGTTATAAAACACCTTACCTAAATTTCCCATATAGAAATCAGTATTTACAACCATCTCGATAGTCGGTGCAGTATTTTTGTTCCGTCAGATTTACAACCAATTTATACTGTAATGGAAAATAATTACATCAAAAAAACACCTTATTCTGATTCAGATATTCAGACGAGTCAACTTCTTGCTGATTTTAAAGAAGGCGATGTGGCTGCGTTCTCTAAATTATATAATTTACACGTCAATATGCTTTATAACTATGGCTATAGATTGACAACAGATGTTGAACTTTTGAAAGATTGCATTCAGGATGTGTTTATTAAGATATATAATAAGCGAACTGAATTAGACGCAGTGATTAATTTTAAATCATACTTGCTTATCTCGTTGAAAAATAAATTGTGCGATGAGAGCCGTAAACGCATACACTTGTCTGACGTTGCAGTGGATGAATTGGATGTAATTTCATGTGATAATATTGAACACGATTATATAAATGCTGAAAAGGCAAGCCTCGATAATGCTTTTGTATCTAAGATGCTTAATCAGTTGTCCCCAAGGCAACGGAGTGCAATTGAACTATATTATATTGAAGAAAAAAAATACGAAGACATTTGTGTTATTATGAACATGAATTATCAATCGGTTCGAAACCTTATTCACCGCGGCATTTCAAAGCTGAGAAGTTGTGCGGTTTAATCTTTGATGAATTATTTCTGATTTGTGAGTACAAATTATCTGGTAATGCGTTTTAATATAAAATAATACGCAATTACGTGAGTACTAAAACTGACAAACGTTTAATAAGTTTTTTGATAGATGATGATTTTATCAACTACATAATTAATCCCACAGACTTATCGCCTGAAAAATGGAGAAATTATTTTGAAAATCATCCAGATCAAATTTCAATTGCAAACGAAGCAAGACATATATTGCTTGGAGAGCTTGAATTTTTTAAACTTCCAGCTAACGAAGTGCATGAAATGGAAACCAGTATTTTGGATAAATGCGGGTTGTTGTAGTAAATTAAGTGCTATTTATTCCCTTCAGAGGGAACTTAAAATCGAATTTTTTATATTAGTGTTATAACTTAATAGGTATGAGTTATTAAAATAGGTGTAAGTTTTTTAAGTAAATAATGTCGTAAAATTTTGTTAATGCAAAATTTACGACATTATTTTTTGAGATACCAAAGAGAATTAATTTACGGGCGACAGAAATGCATCCTCAATATGTTCTATATCGAACGACTGACCGTGAGGAATTACCGATACGACATCAAACCGTGTTTCACCATTCCAGTCAAATTGAATGATGTATTCGTGCGTAGCGTTAATTATATTTCTTATTTTTCGTTTCGTAATAGCTTCTTCGGGGTGCTCAAAAGTTTCAGTGGAGCGTGTTTTTACTTCTACAATTACTAACCAGCCATCTTTTTCGGCAACAATATCTAGTTCAAGTTTTCCGCAAACCCAGTTGATATGACGGATATGAAACCCTTTGTTCCGTAAATATGCCTGAGCACGTTGCTCGCCCAATGCACCTAAATCGTTATGTTCAGCCATTTTTAAAATGAGAATAAAGGTTTCAAAACCTAGGTTAGAAATTGAATTTCAATAAAAAATTTTTCAAAAATACAGTTTTTTGAATTAATCCCGTTAAAATCGCTGGGATAATATTATTTTTGTACAGAATTATTGATTACTTATGGCAAAAAAAATAACAATTTCGTCAACTAAACGAAATTCATTACGCACTCACCGACAAATATTCACATTAAATGATGAAGAAAATAAAGCGTTAAACCGCTATATTTCAAAGTATAAAGTGCAAAATAAATCTAAGTTAATTCGTGAAACTCTCATGTTTGCCATCATCCGAAAAATGGAAGAAGACCATCCAACTTTGTTCGATTGATTTAATTTTGGAAACTTTACTACCCCCAAGAGTAGGTGATTTTATTTTTAATAAAACTTATAAAAACTTTAAATTATGGAATACTTACTTGCAGTGTCCACACTTATAATTGGCTTTTTGCTGGCTTGGTTTTTACTTTCACGCAAACAAGCTACTCAAAAAATTATGTACGAAACAAATGAGAAGAGTTTGTTAAATGCTCAAAATGAGGCAGAAATGCAGAAATCTGTTGCTTTGGAAACGCTGCGAATGAAATCGGAAGAGTTACAACGATTACAGTTGGAACTGGCTCTGCAATTAGAAATGGCAAACAACCGTGGCATAGAAGTTGCTACGCTAAAAACGATAAATCAAAATTTAGCAGAGAAACTCGAAAATCAAAAAATAGAAATTGAGAGCCTTCAAAAGCGCTTAACAACCGAGTTTGAAAATATAGCAACAAAAATTTTAAAGGAAAGATCCGACGAATTTACGATTTCAAATCATAAAAACCTGAGTGAAATTCTGAATCCATTAAAAGACCGAATCCAGCTTTTTGAAAAGAAGGTGGAAGAAACTTACGATAAGGAATTGCGCGATAAGATAAGCTTGCGTGAAGAAGTAAGGAAGTTAACGGAGTTGAACACTCGCGTAAGCCAAGAAGCAAATAATCTGACCAAAGCTCTCAAAGGAGATGTGAAGAAGCAGGGAAATTGGGGTGAAGTGATATTGGAACGTGTGTTGGAACGTTCAGGCTTGACTAAAGGGCAGGAATATGAACGTGAAGAAGTGGTTGATGGTGCAGACTCCAGCGTACAACGACCTGATGTGATTATTCATTTGCCGGATAACAAACATATTATTATTGACTCCAAAGTTTCACTGGTAGCTTACGAGCGGTTTGTATCGGCAGAAACTGAAGAACAACGAGTTGCACATTTAAAAGATCATATTAATTCGTTGCGTAGTCATGTGAAATTGCTGAGTGAAAAGAATTATCAGAATGCACAAAATTTGAATACTCCCGATTTTGTTTTAATGTTTTTGCCAATTGAGGCCTCGTTTTCGGTAGCTGTTCAGGGTGATGGAGAGATTTTTTCATACGCTTGGGAGCGCAAAATTGTAATTGTAAGCCCGACAACTTTGTTGGCAACTCTGCGAACCATTTCGTCGATATGGAAGCAGGAAAACCAGACAAAAAATGCGCAGGAAATTGCTCGTTTGAGCGGTGCATTGTACGATAAATTTATTGGTTTTGCTGAAGATATGGCTAAAATTAAAACCAATATTGATCGAACTTCAAGTGCATATGATGATGCAATGAAAAAAATGAAAGACGGTTCCGGAAATATTATCCGTACAGCCGAAAAGATAAAAGAACTGGGTGCCAAAACAGGAAATAAGTCTCTGCCAACAGGTTTTGAAAACTATTGATCGTTATTAATCTATCTAACTTGTTGCACCCGATTAAATAAGACATAAAGTTTTAAGGTATGAAGTTTAAGGTAATTATTTCTGTAGCGTTTCTTTTTTCTATTTCTGGTGTTTATGCAAATAAACCTTTTGATAATAATAAAAATTTGAATATTCCTGCTTCTGAAATTATTAATACGGATAGTTTATTCCAAAGTGTATTTTCGGATTCAATTAAAACACCAAAAGTACCTACGCAAGCTAAAGCAGTAGCAGACACAGTTAAAGATGTATTAAATAAATCGGCTAAACCCGCAAAAAATGCTGATTTGAAAGTGCAAATTCCTGATTCTCTCACTCCTTCCAGTTTGTCGGCCAATTATGTTCCGGTAAAAATAGATTCATTGCTTCTTCTGGCAAATCCTTTTTTCATCGATTTAGTATATAAAGGTTTACCTTTTGATATAAAAGTGAATTTTCAACCCGATTTAAAAACTCTTTTTTATGGATTTAAAGCCTCAACATTGTCCGAAGAAATTTCAAAGCCGACAAAAGTACAAACTGTAGATCAGATAATTACTGAATTACGTAACGATGCCCGCGATGAAATTACAAAAACTGACATTGATTTATACAGTATTGATTTTGATGAATTGCCCGACCCTGAAAATTATAAAAATCACTATATAAAAATTAAGCCGATCAATAATATTAAGTTCTCTGATGCTAAAGAACTTAATCCTTATCGCCGGCGATTAATTGTGCGTAGAGAACATATAGGTCCATGGCAGCATAAAGAAACTGCTTTAGCTCAATTTTCGCAAAACTATATTTCACCAAATTGGTATCAGGGTGGAAACAGCAACCTTGCAATGCTTGGAATAGTAACCGCGCAGTTGAACTACGATAATAAAAAAAGCATTCAATGGGAAAATACGGCAGAATGGCACATGGGTTTTAATACAAATGCAGGTGATACTTTGCACATGATAAGTACAAATGACGATATATTTAAAATTAATAGCAAGTTAGGTGTAAAAGCTGGTGGTAACTGGTTTTATAGTGGATCTGTCGATTTTTCAACCCAGTTTTTTAATAGTTATAACGGAATAAATTCAAACGTTATGAAAACTTCATTTCTGACCCCTATAAGGTTAAATATTGGTGTTGGTATGGATTATAAATACAAAAAGATATTCTCAATAATGCTTTCGCCCGTAACGTATAATTATATTTATATGAGTGATACCAAAAATGTAAATCCAAATCTTTTTGGCATTAAAACAGGCGAAAATGTGTTGAGTCAAATAGGAAGTTCATTCAAAGCAACATGTTCTTATCCGTTAACAAAAGAAATTCATCTCGATTCTAATTTGTCATTTTTTACCAACTACCAAAAAATGCAAATTGATTGGGAAATGGTTTGTAACATGACAATTAATCGATTCATGTCTACCCGTATCTCGTTTAATCCGCGTTACGATAATACCGTAATTGAAACAAACGGTGCAATTGCAAAAATGCAGTTCAAACAACTAATCAGTGTTGGTTTCTCACACAATTTCAACTAAGGATTTTATTATCCCTCAAAAAGAGAATGCCATTTATCGAATTTATTTACTTCCTGTTTGCCATAGCGATTCAAATATGTTCTGATTCGTTCAAGCGAATGCTCTTCATTTAGCTGAGTCTTTGAATAGAATTTATCGGCATAACAAATTACTTGCTCTTCGAGCGACACAGGCAGCATGTCGCGATGAGGAAGCGGTAGTTTGCCTTTTTCAATCATTTCCAGACTAAGCCCCACTCCAGTATGTCGCTCACAAACCAACGCATGAAGTGGCAGACCTTCACTTCGAAGCACATCTGCTCCCAAATATCCATGTTCAATATATTGATGTGAACCGTGGCAATGAATTCGTGGGGCATCACATAGAAATATGCCAATATCGTGAAGCATAGCTGCTTCAGAGATAAACTGGTTGTTAAGATTTAATTCGGGGTGTTTAGAGGAAATATCTAATGCTTTGTCTCTTACCTGTTCGCAATGTTTGACTAAAACATAATAAATCTCACTTCCTTTGGAATAATATTTTTCAATTATTTCAAAAGGATTTATTTTTAATTCATAATTCATAATTCACATTTGAATGATATTAAAAAAGAACACTAACTTTGCAATAAAGTTTTTTGACAGAAGACAAAATTACACTATTTCTTCTGCTCAAATGGCATTAAAGTAATAATTACAAATTGTACAATATGAATAATGAATTAACTGAATGTAACTGGCCGGGCTCAGATACCTTAATGCGTGCTTATCATAACGACGAATGGGGCAAACCACTTCACGATGACCGAAAACTGTTTGAATTTATGGTGATGGATGCTTTTCAGGCAGGATTAAGCTGGAGAACCATTCTTCATAAACGCGAGAATTTCCGTCGTGCTTTTGATAATTACGATGTAGAGAAAATTGCTTTGTATGGCGAAGAAAAGATACAAAGTCTAATGCAGAATGCTTCCATTGTCCGTAATCAGGCTAAAATTCGCGCAACGGTAGGCAATGCTAAAGCTTTCCTGATTGTAAAAGCAGAGTTTGGAACTTTTGATAACTATATTTGGCAGTTCACAGGCGGAAAAACAATCATGAATCATCCAACAATGAATGCCGAAATTCCCGCGAAATCGACCGAATCGGATGCTATGAGTAAAGATTTGCTTAAACGCGGATTTAAGTTTGTGGGTTCAACCATCTGTTATGCTTTTATGCAAGCTGCCGGTATGGTAAACGACCATTTGGATGGATGCCGATTTAAATAAATTCCTAAAAAAGTAAAATAGCAGTTATGCCATTTCATTAATAGCTTTGAAAACCACTGCTTCGTATTGAACCAGATTCTTGCATTTCTTAACTTGTTTGTAAATCTTACGCCCGTCTTCAAATGCCAGATGGTGGTATTCCCATAGCTCTTCCAATCGTTTCAGAAAATGCAAGTCGCCTGAGTATTTTTGTTTGCAATGTTCAATAATAGATAAATGAAAGTTTCGTAATATGTCGGCTTTTTGATTTTGCGAAATAGCTTGTTTTTGTATTTCTGCTAATAAAAACGGATTTTGCAGTATTCCGCGCCCAATCATAAAACGATCCACTTGTGGAGCGAGTGTCTGAATCTGTTCCACATCATTAATTGTCAAAATATCGCCATTGTAACAAATCGGATGTTTCAACTGTGGAGCATACAGAGCAAAAGCATTCACATCAATTTCCCCTTTGTATTGTTGTTTACCAACCCTCGGATGAATAATAATTTCTTCCATCGGGAAATCATTGAAAACAGGTATCAGTGCTTGAAATTCCGTTGAATTTTCTTGTCCTAACCGGCATTTGATGGAAATTTTCAGTTGTGTATCTGTAAAAATATCTTCCAGTAGTTTTGACACATCTGCTGGATGTGACAACAATCCTGCTCCCATCGCTTTGCCCGTAATCATTGGAAAAGGGCATCCCATGTTGATATTTGCCTCTGTATAATTATGTTCGTGACAAAGTTCCTCAAAGAGTTTAAATGAATCGGCATCCTTTCCCAAAAACTGCGGAACTGGTTTTTGAAACGTGTTATGTGCTGGTAACATATCGTTGCATTGGCTTGGGCGATAAAAACCACCACTTTGTACACGCACAAAAGGGGTAAAAGTTTTATCGAAGCGACCAATATGTTCGGAGAACGATTCGCGGAAAATCCAGTCGGTAAGACCTTGAAGCGGGGCTAGATATATTTGCATGCTAAAGTTTTATTTTAAAAATACAAAGGTATGGAAAGTTTATTCTAATACCTGTAAAATCACAGAACTTTCTCATAACGAAAACATTTTCAATGAGATTTCTATCAATAGTTTTATAATCAGAAAAATGATTAATTTTGCAATCCTCTTAGATGTTATTTTGATAAGAGAATTAATTAAATGATAAAACTATGCAGTTAAATATTCCTCTACTCGAATGGGTAGGCTACTGCGGATCCGTTATTGTAGCCGTATCGTTAACGATGAGTTCAATAAAAAAACTCAGATGGTATAATCTTATTGGTGCTGCCGTATTTTCGTTTTATGGCTTTGCCATTGGAGCTTTTCCGGTAGGTTTCCTCAATTTGTTTATTGTAGTAGCCGATTTATATTATTTGTATAAAATGTACTCGCATCTGGAATTATTTAAAGCAATCAGCGTAGATGTCGACGATTCTTACTTGGATTATTTTATTGATTTTTATCAACGCGAGATTAAAAAGGTTTTCCCTTTTTTTAATAAAGAAAAATTTAAACAAGGAAATGAAAATAACACTTTTGCAATATTACTCTTACGAAATGCTTCAGTTGCCGGCGTATTTATAGGAACTAAAAACATTCATACCCTCACCGTCCATCTTGATTTTGTAACGGCCGAATATCGCGATTTGAAACCTGGAGATTTTATTTATAAAAAGAATATAGAACTTATTAAAAAACAGAATATTACGGAAATCATATGTAATAGTAAAAATAAAAGCCACCAAAGATATTTAAAAAAAATGGGCTTTGAACAGACGAAAAATGATTATGCAACATTTACAAAAACCATTTAATCATAATATTTATTTTGTTGAATTTGCATTTTTAAAATGATTGTAAATATCTGATTTTATTAGTATTAAGTAATTTGAAACTATATCATTCGCTTCTATTAAAAATGAAATACGTCGACGTCATATTACCTTTACCATTGCCCAATACTTTTACCTACTCCGTGCCGGATGAATGGGCGGACTCGGTGCGAATTGGCATGCGGGTGGTGGTGCCGTTTGGCAAAAAGAAAATGTACACCGCCGTGGTGTATCTCGTTCACACAATTATGCCTACGGTTTACGAAGCCAAAGATATTGTGTGCTTACTGGATAATGCGCCCATTCTCCGTCGTCCGCAAATGAAGTTCTGGGAATGGATTGCATCCTACTACCAGGCTTTTCTGGGCGATGTGTATCAGGCGGCCGTTCCGGCAGGTTTGAAGCTGGAAAGCGAAACGCGGGTGTGCATTAATCCCGATTACGAAGCCGAAACTTTACTTTCGGAAAAAGAACAAAAAGTGCTGGATGCCTTGTCCGACGGCAAACCGACCACCGTTTCGGAACTCAATAAAGTAACCGAAATGCGCGACGTGATGCCAACCCTGAAAGCATTGTTGGATAAAGGTGCGTTGGAAATTAGCGAAGAGCTGACCGATAAGTTCCGTGTGAAGAACGATACTTTTGTGCGCATGTCCGCCGAAGCCATGCAGGAAGATAATCTCCGCAAAATTTTCGACGACCTGAGCCGAGCCAAAAAGCAACTGGATGTGCTGATGATGTACATCGATTTGTCGAAATGCCTCATTCCGTCTAAGCGCCGTGAAGTTTCGCGCAAAGAGCTGATGGAAAAATCGGGAGCTTCGGCTGCGGTGCTCAGCGGACTTATAGAACGGGGCGTGCTGGAAACCTACCTGAAAGAAATCGGACGGTTAGATGTTTCGGATGTGCAGACTTCTGCCGTTTACCCGCTCAATGAGTTTCAGCAGGTGGCTTTGAAGGAGGTTGAAAAGCAGTTTATTGAAAAACCGGTGGTGTTGTTGCACGGTGTTACGTCCAGCGGCAAAACCGAATTATACATACACCTTATTAATAAGGTACTCGCCGATGGAAAGCAAGTGCTTTATCTTGTTCCCGAAATTGCCCTGACCACGCAGCTCACCACGCGGTTGAAACGGGTGTTCGGCAAACGCCTCGGGGTGTATCACTCCAAATTCTCCGATGCCGAACGGGTGGAAATCTGGAACAATGTACTTAATGATAAAACCTACGACGTTATAATAGGCGTGCGGTCGTCTATCTTTTTGCCTTTCCGCCAACTCGGATTGATCATTGTGGACGAAGAACACGAGTCGAGTTATAAGCAATACGACCCCGCACCGCGTTATCATGCCCGCAATGCTGCCATCGTGTTGGCATCCATGCACGGTGCAAAAACCTTGCTTGGAACGGCTACTCCCGCCATCGAAACATATCAAAATGCGCAGAATGGTAAATTCGGCTTTGTGGAATTGAACCAACGCCACGAAGATATGGCTATGCCTGAAATTCTGGTGGTGGATACCAAAGAAGCCTATCGGAAAAAACAAATGGAAAGCCATTTTACCGATACTCTATTGGAGCGAATTGCCAAAGCGCTTCAGAACAAAGAGCAAGTTATCCTTTTTCAGAACCGCCGTGGTTATGCACCGTATATAGAATGTAAGGCTTGTGCCTATGTGCCGCATTGCAAAAACTGCGATGTGAGTCTTACCGTTCACAAATCGTTCAATACGCTGACTTGTCATTATTGCGGATATACCGAAGCGATTCCGAATATCTGTCCGGCTTGTAAAATGCCCGGAACGCTTTCCACCAAAGGCTTTGGAACTGAAAAGATCGAAGACGAAATCAAACAGATTTTTCCGGACGCCCGTGTTTCGCGCATGGACTTGGATACAACCCGTTCCAAAAAGTCGTACGAAAAGATCATTTCCGACTTCGAACAACACAAAGTGGATATTCTTATTGGAACGCAAATGGTGTCTAAAGGTCTCGATTTCGAGTGCGTGAGTCTGGTCGGCATTCTGAATGCGGACAACATGCTTAACTTCCCTGACTTCCGGGCTCACGAGCGCGCGTTCCAATTAATGGCACAAGTGAGCGGGCGTGCCGGACGTAAAAATAAGCGTGGTACGGTAATTCTCCAGACCTCATCACCCGAGCACCCGATTATCGGGCAGGTTATCCGGAATGACTATCAGGCTATGTTTGCCACCCAGTGCGACGAGCGTAAATTATTCAAATATCCGCCGTATTTCCGCATGATTCAGATCGTCCTTCGCCATCGCGACCCGAGTATTTTGAACCAGGCATCCGCCCGCATGGCTGTCGATTTGCGTGCAGTGTTCAACAACCGTGTGCTAGGACCGAACGTTCCGTCCATCTCGCGTATACAAAATATGTATATCAAACACATTTTACTCAAGTTTGAAGTTGAAGCCTCTGCCGAAAAAGCAAAAGCAATCCTCCGCCAAATCACAAATAACCTCCTTGCCGAACCAAAATTCAAAGCTTTGTGGGTAAATCTAGATGTAGATCCAATGTAATTTTATCTGTAAAGCTTGGATTCTGTTAACAAGATTTGCTGTTTCAAGCCTCAATTTGAAGCAGCTTTTTTATTGATAGAATTATAACATTGGATGAAATTAATTGAAGCAGAGATGCAACGTTTTAAGGTAGATTTGCATCTTAATAATAAGTTTCATTGACTCAAAAGATTTATTATTCGCCCTAAACAGATAAGATTATGAAAAATAGAATGGCTTTATTTGTTGGGGTTATCATGTTCTTTCTTTTTGGAGACATGGGATGCGTAGATGAAAAAATAGCTATTCAACGTATGGATGGGTATATTATAGGATATGACCCATGTACAAGACAGCAGCACTCCAAAATTGGTTACATCATTGTATCTGTAAACTTAAATGACACTGTGATAACATACAATATCTCTGATGCAACATATAAAATGCCAGCCTCTATTTTATCTCAAATTGGGGACACTTTATACAGAATACCCGAAAACTATTTTGAAAGTTTTACTTACTTTCCAACAATTACCCGTAATGATTTTAAAGTTCATATTACTTATCGATATCCTAAACAAAACGAATCATATAGTTCACCATGTTTAGCATTATATCTTTCTGGCCAACCGCATAGAGAAATAATCACAGTGTCAATCACAAAATAACTTTTAGCACTATGAAAACCAAAGCTATTTTAATGATTGTAATTACACTGTTTCTTATAGGCGGAATGGGGTGTGCTAAAGAAGATTCGACATTAACCAACACAAATCATCTTGGTGTGTCTTTTTTTATAAAAACACAGGAAGTTAAATCACTTATACTTTTTAATCCGAGTAATAACTCTTCCGATAGTAGGCTCTCAGTTAGTTTTGAAAAAGTTATTTATGATTCGAGGTGTCCTAAATCAGAATGTTATCTTTGTTACGGTAGTACTGCAACAATTCAAATATTGTTGACCCACCAAAATACGCAATCAAGTATATATTTAATTATTCTAGGATGTCACGACGAATATAAATGTGATGATAATCTTTACTACCGTAAGGATACATTGGGTTACAGAATTTGCCTTATAAGGTTAGATCCATATCCTACCGGAAAGCCAATTAATTCTCAAAATTATACAGCCAAACTTAATATATCGAAATTATGAACATATTTGGCTCGAGAGGGTATCTTACATTCTACAAATCATTCAGCTAAAATTATCGAAAATGAAAAGTAATAAAAGTGGTTTATTTCTAAGTGTGATTGTTCTTGTTACTGCATTTGGCTGTAAGCATGAATTTAAGCAGGTTGATTATTTCCCTAATTCAGTTGGTTATTACTGGTTTTACAATGTTTTTGATAGTGTATTGAATAAATCAGAACCACTCAGAGTTTCAATTGTTGATAACAGAACAATTAACGGGGCAAATTCTGCAGTTTGGCTCTTAAGTTATACAAATCGCACCGACACGTTTTTTGTGAGTCAAAGTAAGGACACCATAATTTTTAACTCCAATAGTTTCATTAAGAGGATTTATGTCGTTCCATTCTCATTGAACCAGATATGGAATGAATCCTATTTCTCAACCAATAATTCAAAAGTAATCAGTATCGAAGATGTTACTGTTCCGGCCGGTAGTTTTAATGATACATATGTAATTGAAAGGAACATCAGAAGTTTTAATTATTCTCTGTATGAGAAAATATATTTTAAGCCCCAAATAGGAATCGTTAAGTTATATACCAAAGAATATAATTTAGGGCCTGTCCAAATAAAAACCTGGGAATTAAAAAGCTTTGATTACAGTAACCCCACACCACTATAGTGTGACAAATGAACACATTGTTTTTTAAATTACAATTTAGCTGCTTCAAACTCCCACTTTTAAGCAGCTTTTTTATTTCCATTCCTATCAATTTGTAAAAAAGAAAATTATTCGTATTTTTGACACATGGTAACCGACGATAAACATTTGACAATCCGCGATTGGGCAGAAGATGACCGCCCGCGCGAAAAAATGCTTCGGAAAGGCTCGCAAAGTCTTTCAGATGCGGAGTTATTGGCTATCATGATTGGTTCCGGAAACAGGGACGAATCGGCCGTGGAACTGTCGCGTCGGATTATGCGTGAGTGCAAGGACAACCTGAACGAACTGGCTCAACTTACTATAAATGATTTGTGCAAACGGTTCAAGGGCATAGGCGAAGCAAAAGCTGTAACCATTATGGCTGCACTCGAAATTGGTAAGCGTCGTAAAACCAGTGAAATACTGGAACGGAAAAAAGTTACTTCCAGCCTCGATCTTTTCGACCTTTTCGAACCACAGTTGGTGGATTTACCGCACGAAGAGTTTTGGATCGGGTTGCTTAACGGAGCCAACAAAGTAATTGAGATAAAACGATTGACACAGGGAGGTAGCCGACAAACTGTAGTGGATGTACCCATGTTACTGAAATTGGCGTTGGAAAAATCGGCACAAGCCGTTGTAGTTGCACACAATCATCCTTCGGGGCAAAATCGTCCGAGCCACGAAGACGATGTAATCACACGCCGAATCAAAGGCGGTTGCGAAGCCATTGGCATAACTTTACTCGATCATATCATTATTGCAAAAGGCCAATATTATAGTTTTGCTGATGAAGGGAAAATGTGATGATTTTCCAATCCCTGAACACAAATTAACCAATAAACCGATGAACATCAAATTCCTGGAAGTAGAAAACGTAGTAAAACAATATGCCGGACATTTAGCGTTGGATGGTGTGAGTCTTACTGTTCCCGAAAATTCAATTTACGGTTTGCTGGGTCCGAATGGTGCCGGCAAAACTACGTTGATTCGTATTATCAATTGTATAACCGCCCCCGATAGTGGCGAAGTGCGATTGAACGGTAAACGGATGACTCCCGCCGATGTGCAACATATTGGATATTTGCCCGAAGAGCGTGGACTGTACAAAAAAATGAAAGTGGGCGATCAGGCTTTGTACCTGGCTCAACTTAAAGGTATGACCAAAAGTGATGCGCTCAAAGCATTGAAATATTGGTTCGAGAAATTTGAAATTGAGGCTTGGTGGAGTAAAAAAGTGGAAGAACTGTCGAAAGGTATGGCTCAAAAAGTACAATTTATCATCACCGTTTTGCACGAACCGAAACTCCTGATTTTTGATGAACCATTCAGCGGTTTCGATCCGGTTAACACTGATCTTATTAAACGTGAAATTCTGGCATTACGCGATAAAGGGGCTACCATTATTTTTTCCACGCACAATATGGAAACAGTTGAAGACTTGTGTGAGAATATTTCATTAGTGGATAAAGCAAAAATTGTATTGCAGGGAAATGTAGCTGAAATCAGAGCTTCACACGCTACCAACACCTATGTTGTTCGTTCCCAAAGTCCGATTTTAGGGAATGAAAAAATCGAATTGCTTTCGCAATCAACCAAAAATGGCATGATGGAAAGCACAATCAGGAAACAAATATCCGGCGGAAATAATTTGTTGTTGAATGAAATAATTAAACAAACCGAAATTCTTTCTTTCGAAGAGTTATTACCAAGTATGAATGATATTTTTATTAAAACCGTGAAAGCATGAGTAAGATTAGTCTGATAATAAAACGTGAATATACTACGCGGGTAATGAAAAAATCATTTATTCTGCTAACTTTTTTAACTCCTGTTCTTTTTGCCGGAATGATTGCACTTGTAGTTTGGTTAGGTGGCATCAAAGATGATAAAGTTAAGAATATTGTTGTAATTGACAAAACTCATCTCTATACCAACGTATTGAAAAGCAATGATGTCTACACATTTCGGTTTATTGATGAGCCTGTTGAAGAAGTTAAAAAGAAAAATTCAGACAACAATCAGTTCACAGCTTTGCTTTATATAACCGATGATTTGAAAAATAATCCAAAAGCTGCTACTTTATATTCCGAAAAGCAAGTGAATATGGAGCTGAAAAGTTATATTGCCGGAATGCTAAATAAATATGTGGAAGAACAAAAACTGGCGGCATATAACATCCCAAATCTAAAAGAAATGGTAGATAAATCGCGCACAGAGATTGATTTGGAAACAATTAAATGGGGCGAAAACGGAAAAGATAAAGTTGGCTCGGCCGAATTAGCTTTGACAATAGGAATGATTACGGCATTTATCATTTATATGTTTATCGTTATTTATGGCGCACAGGTAATGAACGGTGTGGTGCAGGAAAAAACCAACCGAATTGTGGAAGTGATGATTTCGTCGGTAAAACCATTTGAGTTAATGATGGGAAAAATCATCGGAATTGCGATGGTAGGGTTAACACAATTTCTTATGTGGGTAATTCTGACCGGCATTATTGCGGTTGGAGCAAGTACTATATTTAGCGGAAACGTAGATTCAAACACCTTGCATCAAATGGGCCAAATGGGTATGCAGACAGTTCCGGCGAATGCCACTCCTTCGGGAGTCCAAACATTATTTGCCGCCTTGAATGGGTTAAATTACATAGAAATTATCGGGTTGTTTATTGTTTATTTCTTAGGCGGGTATTTATTGTATGCTTCGCTTTTTGCGGCCATTGGTTCGGCGGTTGATAACGAAACCGACACACAACAATTCTCCATGCCCATCATGCTTCCAATCATATTTGGTATTTATGCCGGCATTTTTGCTGCTCAAAATCCCGATGGTCCATTGGCATTCTGGTGTTCGATGATTCCTTTTACTTCACCCATTGTGATGATGGTGCGGCTTCCTTTTGATGTCCCTGCATGGCAAATCATTCTTTCGTTGTCAATTCTAATACTTTCGTTTATTGGTACGACTTGGATGGCCGGCAAAATATACCGTACAGGTATTTTGATGTACGGCAAGAAAGTATCCTGGAAAGAACTTTGGAAGTGGCTGAAATACTAACTCAAAAATATAAACATGATTCCTCCATATTTACAGTCATCTGACCAAATTCGCATAGTTTCTCCTTCGGGTTCAATAAATCCTGAATTTATTGATGGCGCAAATAAAACACTTGTCAGTTGGGGATTACATGTAACTGAAGGCGAATTCGCACGGTTGGCATATGGACGCTTTGCGGGAACAAAGGAACAACGTATTTCAGATTTTCAAAATGCGTTGAATGACCCAAATGTAAAAGCTATTCTATGCAGTCGTGGCGGTTATGGTATCGCGCAAATTATTGACAAAATAGACTTCACTGAATTTCTAAAATCACCTAAATGGCTGATTGGATTTAGTGATATTACTATTTTACACAATGCTATTACTAAGCTCGGAGTAGCCTCTATTCATGGAATTATGGCAAAACATTTGGCAGAATCACCCGCTGTATCGGAACAAGTTTTGCGATTAAAAGACATTTTGTTCGGACAATTGCCAACTTACAAAATTCAGCCACATCTTATGAATCGACATGGAAAAGCTGAAGGAAATTTAATTGGAGGAAATTTATCCGTTTTGATGGGATTGCGAGGCAGTCAATTCGATTTGGATTACAAAAATTCTATTCTTTTTATCGAAGATATAGCTGAAAAGCCTTATCACATCGACCGAATGATACAAAACTTGCGTTTTAGTGGTGTTCTGTCAGAACTTTCTGGACTTGTTGTCGGTCAATTTGCTGATTGTGAAGAAGATTCGCTCATGATGCAAACTATAGCCGAAATCATTTATGATGCTGTAAAGGATTACAATTATCCGCTTTGCTTCAATTTCCCAGCCGGGCATGTCAATTTTAATTTGCCTTTAGTTTTGGGAGCAAATGTGAATCTTCAGATAACAAATGAAGGTACATCTTTATATTATTAAACTCATTTTTTATAATTTAGGAGAGTGTTTATAAAGAATCTCCTTTTTTCTTAAAAAGAGAAAAATGATCCTGCTTTATAACCTAAAAAAGGTATCTTTGCAATACATTAATTATCAGACTTATTCAAGCTATGTCTTTGCAAAAACATTTTCAAATACTTTTTGTCTTTTCCTTTTTTACATTTTTTTCGATTGCAGAAATGTACTCGGAACCTGTTTTTGCATCTTTACCCGATTCTACAATAAATAATTATAGAGCTTCAAATCAGATTTCATTAAGTGATTCTCTTGTAAATTACGGCAAGTTATTTTTGCGCACTCCATACCATTATGGCTCTCCGGGGACGTCTTCTTTTGATTGCTCCGGATTTACTTCTTATGTTTATAGAAATTTTGGATATAATTTAGATCGCTCTTCCAGAGAACAAGCAAATCAATTCGAACCGGTGGACCGCAGTAATTTAAAAGTTGGTGATTTGGTTTTCTTCTCCGGCCGGCATCGAAGTAAACAAGTGGGACACGTGGGAATTGTTGTTGCAGCAAAGGGAAATGGAGAATTTAATTTTATTCACGCTGCGGTTCATAGTGGGGTAACAATTTCAAGCTCAACAGAAGCGTATTATACCAAACGATTTCTAAAAGCGAGTAGGGTAATTGTGGCCAATCCAATTTTGACAATTTTTCATAATTTGTCTAAAAGCTTCAAGAGCGAATCCGAAACCCCTAAACCAAAACAAACTTTTGTGGCTAATTATGCAAAAATACAGCCTTCTGAACCGGCACAACAAACAAAGAAAGTAATACCAGCAGAATATCATCGCGTAAAATCAGGTGAAACACTTTCGTCAATAGCTCAAAAATACGGAATGACCATAACTGAACTAAAGAGAAAAAACAACATAACCAGTAACAAATTACGACTCAAACAACGATTAAAAGTAAAAGATGAAGAAACAATAGTTGAAGATGCAAAAACCACCATCAATAATTCTTCGAATCTGGCGGACAATAAAACCACTTTAAACAAAACTGAAACATCTAACAAACAGCAAAATACTTCTCACGTTGTAAAAAAAGGAGAAACACTTTTTAGTATCTCAAAATTATACAATACATCGGTAGATGAATTGAAAAAGATAAATAACATCCCAAAAGGAAAAATTCATCCGGGTCAAGAGCTAAAAATAAATCAAGAAGCTGAACCAGCCAAAACAACTGAAATGGCTAAAGTAGAAAAGCCCCAAAAAACTACAAAACATAAAGTAATTTCAGGGGAATCATTATATAGTATTTCAAAATTATATAATATTCCTGTTGCCGAATTGGAGAAGATTAATAACATTCCAAATGCAAAGATAAAACCCGGACAAGAACTAAAATTAACTCAGGACGTTGAGCCAAAAACAAAAGATATCATTGCCGACAAATCCGATAAACAGCAAAATAATAAGTCTGAAATTTCTGAAAAAGGGATAAAACACAAAGTAAAAAAAGGAGAAACTCTAATTACTATTGCCAAAAATAACAATATTTCAGTTGATGAACTGATGAAAATCAATAATCTGACCGATTCTAAGATTCAACTCGGTCAAAAATTAAAACTGACTCAATCTGATGAACCTAAAAGTACAAGTACTAAACCTGATAGTAAACCAGTAACTATTCAGCACAAAGTAAGGTCAGGCGAATCCTATTACACAATTGCTAAAAAGTATGGGTGTACAGTTGACGATTTGAAAAAATGGAACAATAAAACAGGCAACAAAGTCAAAATTGGAGAAAAAGTAATAGTTTTTGCAAAAAACTGATAAATAACCCCGCATTTAATCAAATAAACTTTGAAGAACTTGCAGCGATTGTAACCCATGAAAATCAGGAATATGTAGCCGGTAGAATTCCACTAAGCTTTGAAGTAAATTGGTGCGGTTTGACCTTGAAAATACCAAATCATGCATACTGGAATAATCGGACATCAATACCATTTTAAAGTCATTTGAAATTTCAGGAAGGAGGAAATGTGGGTGAAACGGTTTTTCTTTCAAAAATACTCCATTCATTAAGTCAAAATAACTTTTCTGCTTCTCATCCATATTTGGCTCGAAGCCTAAATAACGGGTTAGTTTAAGCAGAAAAACCAAATGAAAATTTGAGATGCCTGCCTCACTGCAATCTAATTGTAGAAAAGAATTTTCGAGAAAAAGATACAAATTATCGTCCGGCTCTGTTTGATGCAATGTTCTAAAAAGAACTTCCGAAAGAAACAAAGCTAAAGAGTTTTTAACTGGATTAAAAGGAATTCCACTATAAGGATGTTCTATACTAATTTCCTTTATTCGTTGAATGCTCTTTCCCGGAGCATGATACACATCCATCTCAACAAGTGTAAGTGGCTGAAGAAATGCGATAGGACAAACTGATTTCTTTTTATTAACTCCATGAACCATATACGACACTCGCCCAAATTGCCGGGTATAAACGGTAATAATTGTTGATGTATCGGTATATTTTATGGAATGCAAGATGATTCCAGATGTTTTTGTCTGCATAAAAATCAAATCAAGCTGCAAATGTAACAAATTATTCAGTTTAAATACGAGACTGTTCTTTTGAAATTTGATTGGTTTGATGGTTCTATAAGTTGATAAATAGTTCATTACGAAAAAATAGAAATAATTACAGCAAAGCCTTTGTCAATTCAAAAAAGAGACGTATATTTGCACCCGCAATTGAGAATAACAGTTCTTAATTAAAAAAATCAGATGGTCCATTCGTCTATCGGTTAGGACGCCAGGTTTTCATCCTGGAAAGAGGGGTTCGACTCCCCTATGGACTACAGAAAAAAATAAGAAATTTACAGATTTAAAAAATAAGATTGAGATGGCAAATCACAAATCATCGATTAAAAGAATTCGTCAAGCTGAAAAGAAAAAATTGCACAATCGTTATTATGCAAAAACAGCTCGTAATGCTGTGCGTAAATTGCGTACTACTGCAGACAAAACAGTTGCTACTGAAATGTTACCAAAAATCAGTGCAATGTTAGATAAATTGGCAAAACGTAATATCATTCACAAAAACAAAGCCAGCAACTTAAAATCTAAGTTGGCTGTTTATGTAAACAAATTGGCGTAATTGCTTCTTGAAAATTATACTGAAGCCCTTTTCCGATTGGAAAAGGGCTTTTTTGTCATCAACTTAATTTTGTTTTGTAAAGCGATATATCGACGAAATAAAGCTAAGTGGCAATTTTAGAAATAAAAATGTAGTCACAAATAAATTCTACGCTCTTTTCCTTACCAAAATCACCGATCCTATCAACATCGGAATGACAAAGTTTACCAACCAGATACAAACTCCTGCTAAAGCGATACCAACTACCTGACCAGAGAAAGCTCCCATAACAATTACAGCATACGAGCTTCGAACTGCCGGTTCAGAAAAAGCCAACGATGGCGTATATGTTACAAATAAATAGGTTGTAGGAATAGCTATTAAAGCTTGTATGGCAGTTAAATCAACTCCAAAAAACCGCAACATAAGGAAAAACTGAAGGCTAAAAGTAATGAACCGACAAAGCGAAATAAACATTATTTGAAATAAGTCCTGTTTATTGAAATCATTAAGACAATAGGTAAATTCTTTTATCTTTTCGGAATAACGACTTTGTTTAAAGAGGCGGCTGAGTTGCGGAAGTTTGAAATAAACTAAACCTAAAATCAATAAGCAAGAGATTAAAACAGTTAAATAAGAAGCACTATTGATCTCAATTTTTGTTGCAGCTCTGTTAAAATACAAAAAACAAGCCGGAACGCCAATTAAAGTCATTACAAGGTTTTGGCTCAGACTATTTACAACGCTCAAAGTTACTCCTGCTTTTCGTTTCTCGGCATCCAAATATATTACTCGTCCAACCAGTTCTCCAACACGATTGGGTGTGAAGAATCCCGTTGAAATGCCGGCCAACACTCCTTTAATAGAATTATTTATATTAATTTCCTGTACTTTAGAAACTAATTTTCTCCATTTTATTGCTTCAAGCAGCCAATTGAGCGGCAGCAACGCCAACACGCCTATAAGCCACCAAAACTGCGATGGCGAAATTGATTTCCAATGGATTAAGAATTGATTGTATTGATTGAATGTGATAAATTTGTATGTAAGAAAAGAAAAAGCAGCCAGTAGGATTATCCATTTCAACATCGAAACCCATCTTTCTTTTATGAATTTATGAATTTCAATAGGTTGAATAAAAGCCTTCATTTAGAGGAGTTTAATGAATAATAAGTTAAGAAACCTTATTCCAATTTAAGAATGCGTTTTAAATGTGTACTTCTTTTGAGAGAAATAGCTGAACATTGTGGTGAATATTGTAACTATCATTTTTGATGGAGTAGGGAAAAGACCTATAATATCGACCAAAAGTTTCAATCCCAAATAATTTAATAATAAATTGGTAAATACAACAATTGAGTAACGAAACAGTTGAACTTTTCCGCGTAGTTCCGACGAAGTGAACGTGACGTATTTTTGAAGCAAAAATCCGGTAAAAAGAGTTATCGGGAAAGTGAGAAATAAAGCTGCAATATGAGAGCTAAATGTCATAAAACCAAATGATAACATGTGTTGCCTCAAAGCAAAATGATAAATGGTGAAGTATAAGATCCAGTCGAAAATCATATTTGCCACTCCCGAAATTCCATAACGGAAAAACTGCAAAGTCATATATTTTCTAAAAGGTGGATAGAAAAAGTCGATAACTATACAAATATGACGACCAACAGATATAAATTCTTTTCTCATTGAGCTGTCTTGGATTGTTTCACAGTATTTTGTTGCATCGATAATGTCGTAATAACAAACAATTTTAATTACTTTTGTGTGCTTTTTATTCGGCTATGCAAAGATACAATTTATGAATTGACAATTTCGCATCCAGCTGAATTTTAACAAAATTCAGCATAAATATCAAACTAATGACAGAAGTAAGAGCAAAAAAATACCTGGGACAGCATTTTCTAAAAGACATGGGAATCGCCAGTCAGATTGCTAATAGTTTGATCCTTGACGGAGAAACCTCTGTGCTCGAAATTGGTCCGGGAATGGGAGTGCTTACTCAGTTTTTACTTCAAAATCCGTTGATTGACCTCACGGCAGTAGAGCTTGATACGGAATCGGTGAAGTACCTTCAAGAACATTATCCGAAGCTCAAAGTTATTGAAGCTGATTTTCTGAAAATGGATTTGAAAAGTATTTTTCCAAGCAAGTTTTGTGTTATTGGCAATTTTCCGTACAATATTTCGAGCCAAATCTTCTTTAAAATGCTCGACAACAAGGATTCAATTCCATGTTTGGCAGGTATGATTCAAAAAGAAGTAGCCGAACGCATTGCAGCTCCAGCCGGAAGTAAAACCTACGGAATTTTGAGTGTATTGATGCAGGCTTATTATAAAATTGAATACCTTTTCACTGTTCACGAGCACGTTTTTGACCCGCCCCCAAAGGTTAAATCGGCTGTGATCAGATTTACCCGGAATGACGTGTCTCAGATTAAATGCAACGAACAGCTATTTAAAACGGTGGTCAAAACGTCTTTCAACCAACGTCGTAAAACTTTACGCAACTCATTGAAGCCACTCGTTGAAGCCGGTCATCCTATGTATGCTGACTCGTTGTTCGATTTGCGACCGGAGCGATTGGATGTGGCTGCATTTATTGACCTGACAAATAGGGTAGAAGCTGCACTTGCTTCAAAGTAATAAGTTTATCTAATTGAAAATTAAGTGATTATTCAAAATATCCAATCGTTGGAGGAATTTATTGGCACTTTGTTTGAGTCAATTGATTTAAAAAACAATAACGAGATTTTACTTTCTCAATCGAAAGCAGTCAAAGAAATTGAACAAAAATTGAACGAATTATTTAAAGAGTGATTTTTTGTTCTAAACATCCCTACTATTAATTCAAAATTTTTAAAAATGAAAAAACTACATTTTTCTTTCGTTTTATTGCTTTTTGTCAGTGCAAGCTCCGTTTTTGCGCAATCCAAGTATCAGGTATTAAGCAAAATACATTTGGATGGTAACGGTGGCTGGGATTATATAACAATGGATGAATCTGCTTCCCGGTTATATGTTTCGCATGGTAATATGGTTCAGGTTGTTGACGTAACCAATAACACTCTTATTGGAACAATAACAAATACGCAAGGTGTACACGGAATAGCTGTAGCCGAAAATTTGAATAAAGGCTTTATTAGTGATGGGAGAGACTCTTCAGTGACTATTATTGATTTAAAAAAGTTAGAATTTATTGAAAAAATAAAAGTAACCGGCAATAATCCGGATGCAATTCTTTATGACCCATTTACATCCAGAGTTTTTACATTTAACGGACGAAGTTCAAACTCTACAGTTATTGACGCTGTGACTAATAAAGTTATTGGAACTATTCAATTGTCAGGGAAACCTGAATTTTCTGCAACCGATGGTAATGGGAAAATTTATGTGAACATTGAAAATAAAAGCACAATAAGCGAAATCGATGCCAAAACGTTGAAGGTTCTCCACAACTGGTCAATTAAACCAGGCGAAGAACCAAGCGGGTTGGCTTTTGATGTGAAGAATCATCGCTTATTTTCGGTTTGCGATAATAAGACATTGGTTGTCCTTAATACCGAAAATGGAAAAGTTGTTGCAACGCTTCCAATTGGTAAAGGTGTTGATGGCGTATCTTTTGATCCGGTTTTAAAGAGAGTCTATGCTTCGTGTGGCGAAGGATTTATGACTGTGGTTCAGGAAGAAAATGAAAATAAATTTTCTGTTTTAGAAAACTTTCCAACTCAAAAAGGAGCCAGAACGATAACGTTGAATTCTAAAACACATAAAATTTATTTGCCAACAGCTGAGTATGGTGAAGTTCCTGCACCAACAGCTGAAAATTCACATCCACGACCATCTTTGAAACCGAATTCCTTCACGGTACTTGAAGTTGGATTAAAATAAAACTGAGTATAAACAGAGTAACTAAAAAAAGGAATAAGATTATGGTCTTATTCCTTTTTTTAGTTACTCTGTTTATCAATCCTAAATCACGGTCATTTCACCACACATGCTCACACTAAGTTTATGCTTTACATCGTCAAGCGAATCGTACTCGCCTAACAAGTGCATTAGTTTGGTAACAATAGCCTCAGTGGTACAATCGTAAGCACTCATTACACCAGCATTTACAAGATTCAGGCTGGTTTCGTAACGTCCCATTTCCACAGAACCAGTACTACACTGTGTTTTATTTACAATTAAAATTCCACGGTCGGTTGCTTCTTTTAGCGAATTGAAGAACCAAGTTCGACGAGGGGCGTTCCCTGCACCAAAGCTTTCGAGAACTACTGCTTTTAATCCTGAAATATTCAAAATAGCATTTACTGTGTGCTCCGAAATACCTGGAAACAGTTTTAGAATAGCAATATTTTGATCTATTTTGGTTCGAACGCGTAGACTGGTTCCGGCCGACGGATAGTGAACATACGAACGGAAATACTTAATATGAACACCTGCTTTGGCTAAAGGCGGATAATTGTATGAATTGAAAGCGCTGAAATGTTCTGCATTTTTCTTCGTTGTGCGGTTTCCGCGGAAAAGTGTGTCTTCGAAAAATATACATACTTCAGGAACAATTGGTTGCCCGTTTTCTTTAGCGGTGGCAATTTCTATAGCGGTTAGCAAATTTTCTTTAGCATCCGAACGCATCATACCAATGGGTAACTGAGCTCCGGTAAATATTACGGGCTTAGATAAATTTTCAAGCATAAAACTCATCGCTGATGCAGAATAAGCCATAGTATCAGTGCCATGAAGCACTACAAATCCGTCAAAATCATCATAATTTTCCTGAATGATCTGTGCCATTCGCTCCCATACCGGTGGATGAACGTCCGACGAGTCGATAAGCGGCAAAAAGGGAATACTCTTTACACGAATGCCGGTTTGCTTAAGTTCAGGCAAATATTCTTGAAGTCGGTCAAAATCGATGGGGCGTAATGCTCCAGTTGCCGGGTCTTCTGACATACTGATGGTTCCACCCGTAAAAATCAATAATACAGCACTTTCTTTATCCACAACAATTATGTAAAAAATTTCTTGCAAAGATAGCGTAAAAAATCAACCATTACGGTACTAAAGTCACATTTTGAATCCGATTTTGAGTTTTTTATTCGCAAATAAACCTCCCCTTGATAATTTATTACTATTTTTGCTAACTTTAAATTCAAAACATAAGTAATTGATTTAAATACTTATAGATTATTATAATGAAAAGAGTTTTCTTGATAGGATACATGGGATCCGGCAAAACTACGATTGGTAAATTATTGGCTAAGGAACTTGGTTACAATTTTGTGGATATGGATACGCATATAGAAGAGAAGCATTTTAAAACTGTTTCTCAGATATTCTCGGAAATTGGAGAATCCGAATTCAGAATACTTGAACAACAATGCCTACACGAAGTTGCCGAATTTGAAAACGTAATAATTTCTACCGGTGGTGGTGCTCCATGCTTCTTCGACAACATGGAATATATGAAGACTCATGGTCTAACCGTTTACCTCAAACACTCAGCTGCTGACCTGTGCGAACGTCTTGAAGCCTCACATGCTAATAAGCGACCTCTGCTTGCTGATCGAAAAGGGGAAGAACTGAATAGATTTATAGCTGAAGGATTGGACAAACGAGAACCTTTTTACGCACAAGCCGAATATTCTATTTCAGGTGAAATTGAAGATGTGGTTATGGAAATTAGTGAATTAGTGCGTAAAAGAGAAAATTAATTTTTCTGATTTTATAATTCTTATCGGTTTATTTTAGTGCTATTTACAGTGTTTTTGATAATAGACATTAAGTTCTTTATGTCACATAAAAGTATTTCATACTCAAATATCTCAAAATTATTTTTAACTTTGTCCCCAAAATAGAATTAAATTACCAAAAAAACAGATTATATATTTACCAGAACATTTAAATTAAAACATGAATACAAGTACTTATAGTGTAATAACTGGAACAGGGAATTACATTCCCTCAAAACAAATTAAGAACGAAGATTTTCACAAAAATGAATTTTTTGAATCGAACGGAGAAAAGATAACAAAATCCAATAAGGAAATCACGGATAAATTTCTGGAAATTACAACTATTGCCGAAAGACGTTATATTACTGATGATTTAACTACATCAGATATGGCTTTTTTTGCAGCTGAAAATGCAATTCTATCAGCAAATATTGATAAGGAAGAGCTAGACTACATTATTGTTGCAAATAATTTTGGCGATACTCAATTCGATAATCGTGCTTCTGATCATGTACCTGCAATGGCCTCGAAAGTAAAGCAAAAGCTCGGAATTAAAAACCCCGAAACCATTGCTTACGATTTGACTTTTGGCTGCCCCGGTTGGTTACAAGGAGTTATTCAGGCAGATTATTTTATTAAATCAGGTGATGCTAAAAAGATTTTGGTTATTGGTGCCGAGGTTCTGTCGCGCATTAGCGATCCTCATGACAGAGACTGCATGTTATATGCCGATGGTGCCGGAGCAGTAGTCCTTGAGGCTAAGGTTAGTGAAACACCGGTTGGAATATTGGCTCATAAAACAAGATCGGATACATTTTCTCATGCAGGGTTATTGCACATGGGAAAATCGTATAATCCTGATTTTGAAAAGAAGGATGATTTATTTTTAAAAATGAATGGACGAAGACTTTACCAATATGCGCTCGAAACTGTTCCTAATGCCATAAAAGCTTGTCTTGACAAAACGCATATACCTATTACCGAAATTAAAAAAGTGCTTATTCATCAGGCAAATGGAAAAATGGACGATGCCATTTTAAAAAGACTCTACACCCTTTATAACATTGAGGAAGCACCTGAAAACGTAATGCCGATGACTATTCATCATTTGGGAAACACTTCGGTTGCTACTTTGCCCACTTTGTTCGATTTGATTTTAAAAGATAAAATTGAAGAACACAAAATTAACAGCGGTGACATCGTGATATTTGCCTCTGTTGGTGCTGGCATGAATATTAATGCTTTGATTTATAAAATGGCTTAGGATTAATTGTGGCGAGAAAAACGATTTAAACAAATAGCCGCGAAGTAAATCGAAATATAAGAAGCTGAATAAAAAAATGGTGGGTGTATCTCACCATTTTTTTATTCCTGTATGCGTTGCACCGAATTAATTTCTTTTATTTTATTGATGTTTTTGCAGAGATTGTTAATATCTTCGGTGTCGTGAACATAAATGTAAAATCTTCCGACAAAGATTCCGGCATTAGTTTCGATATTCATTTTGTTGATATTCACTCCATAGCCTTCTGAAATAACTTTTAGTATCTGAATTAGAACACCTTTTTTATCAATTCCTTTAATTTCAAGCACTTCGATAAATGAGAGAACTTTGTGAGTTGCCCAATCGACCGAAACAATTCGTTCGCCATAACTGCTTTTCAATTTAGCGGCTACCGGGCACTGGCGTTTATGGACAATTATTTTCTCAGAATCATCCACATATCCCAACACATCGTCGCCGGGAATAGGATGGCAACATTCGGCCAATATATAAGTTTTACCTGCATTCTCTTCAGTAAGTTTTATCGATTTTTTTCGATCTACCTTACTGTCAATCGATACTGTTGCAGCTTGTTTACTCCCATCGGAAGAACCTCCAAAAGGCATTTTAAGATATTTTACAAAAACATTTTGGGCTTTTGTTTTAAAAATAACTTTGCCGATATCATCCAAATTTAATAAATTCTTACCAGCCTGCAAATACAGTTCATTGCGTTGGGTGATACTGTAATAATTAAGAATACGGACGATATTTTCATTATCGAGTTTTAGACCAATTGCAAATAATGCTGCTTCAATTAGCTTTTGACCTTCGAAAATAAAACCTTTTTCTTCTTTCTTAAATAAAGCTTTGAGTTTTGTTTTGGCTTTGGCGGTTGTTACATATTCCAACCATTCAGGTTGCGGTGCTTGTTTTTTTGATGTCAGAATTTCAATTTGGTCACCACTATTAAGTTTATAACTTAGTGGTACCAATTTATGATTTACTTTTGCACCGATACAATGGTTCCCCAAATCGGAGTGAACAGAATATGCAAAATCCAGTGCTGTAGCACCCTGGGCAATAGTTTTTATTTCACCTTTTGGCGTAAATACAAAAATTTCAGAGGCAAAAAGATTTAGTTTGAAAGTATCCATGAAATCAATGGCATTTGGTTCCGGATGTTCCAACAATTCTTTTATGGTTTTGAGCCATTTATCCAGTTCTGATTCATCCGCTATGCCTGATTTGTATTTCCAGTGTGCCGCAAGTCCTTTCTCGGCAATGTCATTCATTCTTTCGCTTCTTATTTGTACTTCAACCCATCGGCCGCCCGGCCCCATAACCGTTACGTGCAATGCTTCATAGCCATTTGCTTTAGGTGTGCTTACCCAGTCGCGAATCCTTTCGGGGTGTGGTTTATAAATTGCAGTAATGGCCGAGTAAAGCATCCAACATTGTTCTTTTTCATTCATCCCTTCGCGCGGTTTAAAAACGATGCGTTCGGCCAAAATATCATATACTTCCTCGAAAGGAATATTGCGTGTGGACATTTTATTCCAAATAGAATAAACTGATTTGATACGTTCGCGGAGTGAGAATTGATAACCTAAGGCCGTCAGTTTTTTGTCGATTGGAGCTGAAAACTCTTTATAAAATTGGTTTCGTGCATCTTCATCGCCTGCTAATTTGTCTTCAATTTCTCTGTATGTATCGGGATGTTCAAACTTAAAGCTTAGATTTTCAAGCTCAGTTTTTATGCGGAAAAGTCCCAATCTGTGGGCAAGAGGGGCATAAATATATTGGGTTTCGCCGGCAATTTTGTATTGTTTTGCCAATGGCATCGAACCTAAGGTTCGCATATTGTGTAGCCGGTCGGCAATTTTTATTAGAATTACGCGAATGTCATCCGACATCGTTATCAGTAATTTTCTAAAATTTTCTGCTTGTTGCGACGCTTTTTCAGCAAAAACTCCACCGGAAATTTTTGTAAGCCCGTCCACAATCTGAGCAATTTTAGGTCCAAAAAGATTATCTATATCTTCCACGGTATAATCCGTATCTTCAACCACGTCGTGTAGCAAGGCTGAACAAATAGACGTAGACCCGAGTCCGATTTCACGTACCACAATTCGTGCCACTGCCAACGGATGCATGATGTATGGTTCGCCGGAACGCCGTTTAATTCCTTTGTGGGCTGCTTTCGCAAAATTGAATGCTTTTGTTATTATCTCAATTTTTTGACGATGACTGGTTTTGCTGTAATCATCGAGTAATGCCTCAAATTCCTGCTGAATCAGATCATCTTCGGTTAATGTTTCAATTAGAGTAGGCATCATAGGATTTCAATTATCTGTTAATAATACTTAGTTAACAGTGAAAAATTCAACTAATAATTAATCAAAGTCAGGTATTGATTTGGATTGCAAAGATATAAAAAAAACAGATTTGTAAGCAGTGAGCCTATTAGAAACGCATTTAATAACGAGCAGATTTGTATTATTATTTCCCGATTATTTTACAAATTCTATTTGGTCTTAGTAACCGTTTATTCCTTTTTGATTAGTAACCTGCAAGTAGCAAACTAATATCATTGGATGCAATATCGTAATAATTTCCAATTAATAGATTTACTAATACGCCACCATAAATATAAGCGCCATGACGAAAACCGGAACTCTCTGCAATGGCAGAATTAATGCTGCCTGAATGACCTATTTTTAATATTATAGGTGCAAAGATATTGCTCAATGCCATAGAAGAAGTACGTGCCACGCGGGCTGAAATGTTTGGAACGCAATAATGAATAATCCCATGTTTCTCGTAAACCGGATTTTGTAGTGTACGACATTCTGATGTCTCAAAACAGCCACCCTGATCTACACTCATATCAATAATGATAGCACCCGGTTTCATAGTCTTAACTAATTCCTCTGAGACCATAAAGCGTTCAGAACCATTAATGTATCGAAGGTTGCCAATGACTGCATCCGCGGAAGCTAAAGCTTTGAAAAGCACTGATGGATGAATGACCGAAGTAAAGACCTTTTGTCCGAGATAATGCTGAATTTTGCGCAACTTATTAATATCGTGATCAAAAACTTTGACCAAAGTACCTAAAGCCAATGCAGTACGGGCTGCAACTGAACCTGCAATTCCTGCCCCCAAAATCAATACTTCGGGAGGTGAAATTCCGGCAACTCCGCCCAGCAACAAGCCTTTTCCACCACGTTCATTACTCATCAACTCGGCTGCTACAGCAATTGCGGTATTCCCTTCTATTTCAGAAATTGAACTTACCACAGGAAACATTTTTTGTTCATCTCTAATCAATTCGTATGCAAATGCATTCATTTTTTTACTCATCATCAGTTTTATACAATCTGCAGATAGATTAGATAATTGCAACATGGAAAGAATAGTAGAACGATTGTGCATTAAATTAAGCTCTTCAATAGTTGGAGGAGCAATTTTAAATACGATATCCGCTCCAAACACTTCCGAAGCATCATCCCCCATGTAAGCGCCAGCTTCGCTGTATTGTAAATCGGAATAAGACATGGGCTCGCCTGCGCCGCGCTGTACATAAACACTGTGTCCTTCTTCGGTGACTATTGAAACTCCTTCGGGGGTGAGTGCCAGCCGTGTTTCGGCGTTGGCATTTTCTTTGGGAATTCCAATTGACAGGCGTGGTTGACGGGCAATTTCGCGCAACAAACACTCTTCGGGGAAAAGTGAACGTTGTTCTTTCGGGTCTCGTTTCATGTCTTTAAACTTTTTTTGTTAGAGTACAAAACTAAACACTATTCTCGAAATTAGCAAATTACAACCATGAAAGTTTAAAAAGTTTGTAAAGATTAATTTGAGGAGAATAATTGTTTGAGTTTAACTATAATCTTGGGTTGAGTAATGCCAGTCTTTGTTTCAACTTATTTATTGTGGCTTATAACTATATAACTACCTTTGTAGTCTAAATGTTGAATATGGAAAATAAAAAACTAACGGGTCATATTGCACTTTTTTTGGCAAACTTAATTTTTGGAATGAATACACCTATCTCCAGAACATTGATGCCTGAAATTCTTAGTCCATTTACACTTACGTTTTTTCGCTTATCTGGTGGAATGTTATTATTTTGGATAACTTCATTTTTTATTAAGAGTGAACACGTACCTGCAAAAGACATTTTATTGTTGTTTTTAGCTTCATTCTTTTCTTTGTCATTCAATCAATTGCCTTATTTTATTGGGCTTTCTATGACTTCACCCATCAATGCTTCTATCGTGGTTACCATGTTGCCGATTCTTACTATGATATTTGCTGCGATCATAATTAAAGAGCCTATTACATTAATGAAAGCAATAGGTGTTATTGTTGGAGCTTCAGGTGCTTTGTTGTTAGTTCTCAGTAGTCAGACTCCACATGTTGGGAAAGGTAATTTTTGGGGAGATGTAATTGTTCTATCCGGTACAATTTCGTTTGCAATTTACCTGACAGTTTTTAAAAATGTGATAATGCGCTACTCGCCAATTACTGTTATGAAATGGATGTTTTTGTTTGGAACCATAGTTTGCTTTCCTTTCTGCTACGAACCATTGGCAAAAACAAATTTCGCATTGTTGAATGCCGGAATTTATTGGAGAATAGGATATATGGTAATTTTGGCCACTTTTTTAAGCTACATGCTTATTCCAATTGGTCAGAAAGTACTTCGTCCAACTACATTGAGCATGTACAATTATGTACAACCGGTTGTTGCGTCATTGCTTGCAGTTGCAATTGGCATTGACTCTTTTGGATATGAAAAAGTTCTTTCAGGTGTTTTGGTTTTTGCAGGGGTGTATATTGTTACACAAAGTAAATCGAAGGCGCAACTTGATGCTGAGAAAACACTCCGAAGTACAATGTGATTAGCTGTGTCTATTTAATACGCTTTACATAGTCAGTAGGGCTTTCGTTAAAGTATTCTTTAAAGCATTTGGCGAAGTAAGACGGTGATGAAAATCCGGTATCATAGGCTATTTCCGAAATCGTTTTTTCTGAATTAAGCAATAATTGTTCAGAGGCTTTTAACCGGATTATCCTGACCAGTTCGTTTGGAGCATAGTTTGTCAGCGATTTAATTTTCCGATAGAGCTGAACGCGCGATAACCCAAGGCTTTTGCCAATTTCATCTACATTCAAATCGCTGTCTATCAATCTATCTTCTATTAGTTTCCTGAATTTATTGATGAAAGATTTATCCATTTCGGGTACATTTTCTTTCCGTTCGCCAAAAGTCAGGTTTTTTTGAAAATACGCTTTAATCTTTTCACGGTTTTCAATCAGTTTACGAACACGGATTTTCAATAAACTTTCGTTGAAAGGTTTAGGAATGTAAGCATCTGCACCACTTTCAAAACCAATTGCACGTTGTTCGTCAAGCGCATAAGCCGTTAACAATATTACCGGAATGTGGCTTGTGGAAATGTTTTCTTTTATTTGTTTGCAAAGTTCGAAGCCATCCATTGTATCCATCGATACATCGCTGATTATAAGTTCGGGAACGAATTTCATGGCTTTAAAAAGTCCGATTTGTCCGTTTGAAGCTTCGATTGTTTCGAAACTTTCGGTGAGCAGGCTTTTTATATATTTTCTGACGTCATTGTTGTCTTCAACAATCAGAATCAGTGGTTTGTCTGTTTGAAGGTTTACTGTTTCTTCTGTTTCTTCTTCAGATTCAAGTATCATCAAATCTTCCTCTCTATCCGATGGAGTTTTAAGCAATGGATATTGCTCTACCAGCGCTATTTCTTTCTGTTTAAATGGAATCTGAACGGTGAATGTACTGCCTTTTCCTTCTTCACTTTTTATAGAAATAATTCCATTGTGCATTTCTACAAGTACTTTGGTGAGGTGTAATCCTATTCCTGATCCGGCTGCTCTACTATCAATTTTGTAAAAACGCTCAAAAATGCTATGAATATGATGATCGGAAATTCCTGTACCATTATCGGATACAGTTAATTGGGCGTAAGGCTCGCCATTAAGGTCAATTTTAGATAATTGCACATCTATTTTACCGTTTTCGCCGGTAAATTTAAATGCATTTGAAAGTAAGTTGTAACAGATTTTTTCCATTTTATCCGAGTCAAACCATAAGGTGAAATCTTCGTCGGAAGCTTTGAATGAAAAATGAATTTGCTTTTTCTTCCCAAATTCCAGAAACGAATCAGTAATATCCTGTATGAATGTTTTCAAATCTGTCATGGTAAATTCCATCTGCATTTTTCCGTTTTCATATTTTCTGAAATCAATAATCTGGTCAATTAATTTCAGTAGAATGTGAACGTTTTTACGCATAAGTTGTACAAGCTTCTTACCTTCATTAGTCAGGTTTTCTTTATCCATCAAGCTATCTAACGGACCTAATATAAGGGTAAGAGGTGTACGGAACTCGTGCGAAATGTTGGTGAAGAAAACCAACTTTGCCTGGGTAGCTTCTTCTAAGTTTTTAGAAAGAACGATTAATTGGTCGCGCTGTTGCGAAAGCTCTTCTTTTTGTTTGTTGATGGCAATATTTTGCGATTCAAGTATTTTGTTTGATTTGTTTTTGCTACTATAGGCTCTGATAAGTAAAATCAATAAAATCAGAATTAAGAACAATACCAGCAATGAACTAACCAACATGATGCGTTGGGTACTGTATTTTGCTAAGTTTTGATTTAAAACAGTGTTTAACTGATTGATTCTGTTTTGATGTTGAATAATCTGGTCGGTCTGAAGTTTCAGTACGCGGGCGTTGGTTTTATCTACTACGGCCGTGTACAACGCGTTGTCCCGCTCATAGGGTTCATTATTGAGTATATGAATGGCTGTTTGAATAGCTTTTTCTCCACCGGTTGGATAAATAAAAGTTGCATCAAGTATTCCACTGATTACTTTCTGAATACCACCCTCAGTTCCCGGAAGTGCGTCAATTCCTAAAATCAGGGGTTTTTTAATACCGCTTTTAAGCGTAATTGCTTCATAAGCCCCGGTTGCCATTTCATCATTGAAAGCAAAAACCAAATCAATTGGAATGTTTTTTTGCAATGCCTGAGTCATTTTATCCTTGGCATGCGAGCGAAGCCAATCGCCATAATCTTGATAAACTATATGAATGTTCCTGTATTTTTCAATCACACTCATAAATCCCCTATTTCTTTCAGAATCGGGAGTAGAACCCTTTAAACCACGTATTTCGGCAATATTCCCTTTGCCATTAAGCAAATTGGCCGTATAAACACCCACTTCCTTCCCAATCTGGTAATTATCGGCTCCAACAAATGCAGTATATTTTCCGGAGCTTATTTTCCGATCAACTAAAATTACCGGAATACCTTCCTGCATAGCTTTTTCAATTACCGGAGTAAGCGGAATGGCCTCATTGGGTGAAACGATAATTAAGTCAACTTTGTCGGCAATAAAGCTTTCTATATCGCGAATTTGTTGTTGATTGCTGTCGTGGGCGGTTTTTATACTAACTTCTACACCGTGGTAAAAAGAAGCTTCACGGAGAATTTCGTCGTTCATTGTCCGTCGCCATGCATCGTCACTGCATTGCGAAACTCCAATTACTTTTATTTGATTGGATTTTTCTTTCGAACATGAATTAAAAAGAATAACCAGGAAAAATATGCCTATAAAATTAATTTTATACATGGGATTAGTGAATCTAAGCGAAAGGTCGACACTTAATTCTCATTCAAAAGTAGTGTAATTTTATTGAACAGCAAACCGATCGAATTCGTAAATCCGACCGGTCTTTGAGAGATATCTTTTAATTAAACGAGTTTTTTTACTCTCGACAATAGTTTTTCGGGAAGTAAAGGCATTGCTCCATGTTGCGTGCATACGAATGCCGAAACATCAACAGCCAACTGATGGGCATCGCCGATACCTTGACTTCGCAGTAATGCTGAAACAAACGCGGCTGTAAATGAATCGCCTGCACCAACCGTATCGGCAACTTCTACCAGTGGCGTAGGTTTAAATGAAGTTTCATTCCGTGTAACAACATAACTTCCCTGAGTTCCTTTTGTAAGTACAACGATTTCCAAATCACAGTTATGAAGTAACTGATTGCAGATTTCTAATTCACTTTTTGATTCCCAGCCAAACAGTTTACCTACAATCAGAATTTCGTCATCATTTATTTTCAGAATATTACAACGGTCAAGCGCATGTTCTATCAGTTCCAACGTGTAAAAATGCTGGCGTAAATTTATATCAAATATCTTTAGCGCAGTTTCAGGTACACAATCCAAGAAACGATTGATGGCACTACGAGAAACGCTGCTGCGTTGAGCCAGTGAGCCAAAACACACTGTTTGTGTTTTTCGGGCCAGAGCTTCCATCTCGGGAGTAAAAGGAATGTTATCCCAGGCTACGTTCTCACAAATTTCATATTGCGGAATTCCTTTTTCATCCAACGTTACCTGTACGGTTCCTGTTTCAAAGGGAGTAGTTTCAATTTGATATTTTAAATCTTTCTTGCTCAGATTTTCAATAATCTCATGCCCTAAATCATCATTCCCTATTGCACTGACAGCGTATCCTTCAAATCCGAATTGCGATACGTGATAAGCAAAATTTGCCGGTGCACCACCAAGCACTTTTCCTTTGGGAAATACATCCCACAATATTTCTCCAATTCCTACAATGACGTTTTGACCCCCGGCCCCTAAAGGGGAGTTTGTAAGACTGTGGTTTTGTGTTTTTTCTTGCGTATTTTTCATATCAATTGTATTGTTAATCTGTAGTAGTTTAATTTTCCTTTAGGGGTTTGGGTCATAACCCCAATTCTTTTTCAATTTGTTCCAATGATTTTCCTTTGGTTTCGGGAATCCATATTTTTACAAAAACGAATGCAATAATACTAAAAATTCCAAAGATGCCGAATAAATAAGCCAAGCCCAACGATCCTTGAATTACCGGTGCAAAGTAAACAGTTAGAAATGTGCAAAGCCAACTGACAGCAGTTGAAAACGACATGGCCAAACCTTTAATCCGGTTAGGATAGATTTCGGAAATAATAACCCACATTACCGGTGCAAATGAAGCAGCAAAGAAAGAAATATAAACCAACAAGGCAATCAACACACCGACTCCGTTTTGAACCGGCTTGGCGAATTCCCAGGTGAGATAAGCCAACGAGGCAATCATACCCACGGCTCCCCAAAGTAATAAAGTTTTTCTGCCTTTTTTATCCACCAGCCACAAAGCCACGATGGTCATCAGAAAGTTTACCAGTCCCACTATCATAGCTTGCATCATCGAATCGCCTTTAGCCGAACCGGCAGCATGGAAAATTTCGGGTGAAAACATAATTACGGCATTTATACCTGTTATTTGCTGTAAGGCTGCAATCAATGTTCCAATAAGCACAATTTTTCCGGTTTTCCCTTTAAATAGTTCACCGAACTTCATCTTATCTTTGCTTTTATCGGCTAAAAGCGTCTTTTCCATTTCGGGAAGTTCTTTGTCAACCAGCTTTTTCCCTCCGGTTCTGTTCAACACGTTGATTGCTTCATCTTTTTGCCCGTGAGCCAACAGCCAACGTGGACTTTCGGGGAATTTTGTAATAAGGAATATCAAATACAAAACTCCGAATATACCCGGAATTGCAAGCATATAGCGCCAGGCATTGTCGCCAAAACCTATTAATAAATAATTGAAAATATACGCCAACACAATACCAATGGTGATGGCGAACTGATTGAATGAGACCAACCGTCCACGGCTTTTAGCCGGCGAAATTTCGGAAATATACATGGGTGCAACAACCGAAGTAGCGCCAACTGCAAGACCAGATAAAATCCTGAAGATAATTAGAATGGATGCCGATTCGGCCACGGCGCATCCCAACGCTGAAATTATGTAAAGCACAGCTGTGGTAATCATTACTTTTTTCCGACCAAACTTTTCGGTAAAATTACCCGTAAATAAGGCTCCTACTAAGCATCCGATGGTGAGTAAAGCCGCGACTGTGCCTAATCCGCTGTCGGTTAATGAAAACTGTCCTTTTATCCCATCCACGGCGCCTGAAATGCCTGCCATGTTTAGCCCGAAAAGTAATCCGCCGTTGATGGCAACGAAGGTAGTCCAATATAAATACTTGTTATTCGTCATTGTATTGATTTATTTTATGTTGTTAACTTTGATATTTTCAACTTTCCATGCTGCATCTTCGCCGTAAAATTTCAGTTGATTCATTACTTCAGTAGGGAAAAACAAGGTAGTCATGGCTATTTCACCCTTGTTGATGAAAATCTCTGCCGAGGCTTTGTCAACCAATAATCGAATCCGGTATGTGTCTTTTTTTACAAGCGGAGCATTCATTCCGAATTTAAAGCTGTTGCTAAAACCGATACGACCGCTTTTACTCCGGTCGATACTGAAGAGTTTTTTACCAAGGTCGAAATTAAATTTAAGCAATTCTCCTTTTGCGTTTTGAAGTTCGAACCCAAACACGTTAGCGAGCTGTGGTTTGATGGTCATTTCTATTTCGTAGCAACCATTATTTGTTTTTAGTAATGGAGATATCAATGCTTGCTTATTTATCTCCATATCCGGTTTATCCGAGATATTTGTTTTTAGTGTATTCATTTCGGCAACAGGGAAACTATTCAGAACCAAATGTTCACCATTATTCACCAACGTTAGTTCGCGCGGTGTAGTCATTGCACTTCGGAAATTTACTGTCGGAACCTGATTGGCATAATCCCAGTTGCTCATCCAGCCTAAAAATAAACGTCGGCCATCCTGTTTGGGAACATTTCCCCAGGTAACTCCGGCATAATTGTCGCGTCCGTAGTCAATCCAGAGCGGGTAGGGGAGTGCATCAGCCTTGAATGTTTTTCCATCGAAATTGCCAATAAAATATTGCGTAGCAGAGCCACCGTTAGGTCCGCCGGGATTGATGCTTACAGTCAACACCCATTTAGTTTTTCCCTGATAAGACAGTGGAAACAAATCGGGACATTCCCAAACTCCTGCGTGGGAGCCTATTCCGTCGCCAAATTCGCTCAGTTTTGTCCAGTCTTTTAAATTCGGAGAGCCATAGAAAGTTACCGTTTGTTTGGTGGCCAGCGCCATAACCCATTGGTTGGATGCTTCGTTCCACGAAACTTTTGGATCGCGAAAATCGGTAATTCCCGGATTTGGCAACACCGGATTCCGTGTGTATTTGGTGAAAGTACGTCCTTTGTCGGTACTATAGGCAATGCATTCCTGCTGGGTTTTACCGTTGGCGGTGTAAATGGCAATCAGGGCATTTTTGCCAAATCCGGCGGTGTTGTTTACATCCACTACGGCACTGCCCGAGAAAATGGCACCCAAACTATCGGGTGTAAGAGCCGTTGGAAGATAAGTCCACGAAATCATATCGGTACTTACAGCATGTCCCCACGACATGTTTCCCCACATGGAGCCATAAGGATTGTATTGAAAAAACAGATGATACTCGCCGTCGAGATATACCATCCCGTTCGGGTCGTTGGTCCAGCCATGTTCGGGCGTGAAATGAAATTGAGCGCGATAAGTCTCGTTAAAGTTGAAATTAAATTTATCGGATTGTTTGATGTTGTCAATGCCGGATATTTTATCAGTCGTATTTAAAAATGAAAGGGTGATTTTTTTACCTATCCATTTCTTTACATCCAACGGTACCCAATAGTCGACATGATTTTTAGACAGATGAACATCGTAAGTAGGTTGATCTTTCGATTCGGGTGAAGAAACCTGTAGCTTAACTTCCGGTGCACTTTCTTCTATTGGCAACAGCAGGTAGCTTGATTGGATCTGATAATCTACCTTAATATTTTCTCCGGTAGATTTTTTTTGAGAAATGCAACTTATACTGATAAGGAAAAGTGCAATTAGCATTGAAAGAATTGTTTTTTTCATATATTTTGATGTAATTGGTTAACTATTCACGATGCAAAAATAGTTTCTAAGATTTCAATTTGCTGTCAAATTTGTTGCATCATCGTGTAATTTTGATACAACTTTACTTAAGGTTATTCAGTTTTTGCTACATTAATGGATTCTTGATTTTTAAATTTAGAATAAATCATCTAAGCTTCATCAGCTTGTTTGACAATTCGTTTAAAGGTATATTTCTTTGATAAGAGATTTGGATATTCCCATCTTTATCGTATAAAGCTAAAAAAGGAAGCTCCATTATTTTGTAATAATCTTTGATAAAAAAGGACGTGCCTTCAGTTCCAACAGTAATGTTTTTATAGTTAGCTATTTTATATTTCATAGCAAATTTCTTTACATCTTTGATTGGAAAATAGCTAATCATAACGATGGATGCTTTGCTAAAATCGTTTGCTCTTTTAAAGAACTTATCCATAAATGCCAGACAATCTTCGCAATCAGGCGAAAAATAAATAACTATAATAGGTTTTTCAAAAGGAAGATTTTGAGCCCTGAAATTCTTACCATTAGGTTGTAAAATACTGAAAGGAGGAAGTTTTCCTGACTGTGCTTTAATTTCTGTATTTGATAAGAATAACAGGCTCAAAGGAATTAAAATGAAAAACCAGAATCTATTAGACATAATAAAACGTTTTTGAGTTTAAAAGAAAATTGAATTTGTATTTTTACATATTATTGAACAATGAGCTTCGTTGTATTTGTGAATCCTGAGGATTCAACATTTACAATGTACATTCCAGTATTTAATTGATTTGGGAAATGATAAACTGGTCCTTCGGAAGAGCTAAAGATTCTTTCTGATACTAATTTTCCAAGCATTGTAAAAATACTAACTTTTAGATTGTCGTTTTCTAAATTTTGTTTGCTAGTATTTATAATCAATTCTTGTCCATTTGTTAATGGATTCGGATATAACTCAGTTTCTTTTTTACCTAAATCCTGAACTTCAGGTAAGGCAGAAGGTGAGGTAGACCAAATTGATTTAAGATTATAAGCTTTCAGGCTTTGAACAGTCGTTTGCCCATTGGTGGAAAAAAGTTGAATTCCTGTGCTGGTGGGATCAGGGAAAATTAACGAACTGAGTACTTTGGCACCATCGTTTGCAAAAACTTCAATAGTTGATTGATCAATATAAATATGTAATTTTATTTGACCGTTAATTGTATCCAAAGGAGCGGAAACAATATTTGGGAAACTGCTGCTGAAAGCTACATATCCTGAATTCCTCCTGTCGAGATAAAGATTGGAAGTTGTAGCATCATAGCCTAAAACAACTTTATTACTACCGTTTACACAAAGATTTAATCCAAAATTTGCACCTGTTGTGACGTTAAAAATGGCTTCAATTTCATAACAATTAAGAGTAGGAACAAATTCTGTAAGATTTTGCACATTCTGTATAATTTTATTGCTAACAATTACACTGTCATTTCGCAATTTTCTTAATTCAGGGATTGGGGTTTGAACCAGACGAATCCCATCAGAAAAGGTTTTAAGAGAAAGTTGTCGGGGTATTGATTCATTTCCTCTTCCCCAAATTGTGGGAGTTGAGTTTGCATAATTCCAGTTGCTCATCCAGCCCATCCATACGGTTCTGTTTTCCACATTGTCGTAATCACGGTATGCTCGGGCTGAATAAAAATCACTTCCATAGTCTGCAAATAAAGCGTGTTCTTCATTGTAATTCCACAAATCATCAGAGAAGATAATGTGGTCAATATTTATATGCCCCCACGATCCCGTTGAATTATCAACAATTTGTATTTGTGCCTGACTTCCTTTCCATTGGGCGACATTCCAGCCGCTCCATTTAAGTGTTTCATCATTACTTCCAGTTGTTGATTGTACAATATTCCCATTTACAACAAGGTTTATACAGGTTGAACCAGGGTTGTTACCTCCACCGATTAGAAAGTTAATACAATTTTTAGTGATTGTAAAAGTTGAAGAAGTAAGTTTACCTAACGAAGCATCACCACCATTAAATGAGTTAGCCAGTTTATTCCCAAGATATCCAATTACAGATTGCTGACCTGAAAGTGTTCCGTTTGCTGGTCCTGATCCAAAAGCTGTACCTTCAACAGTCCAGCCAGAGAAAGAAGTTTGTTCAAAATCAGCAAAGACAGTTCCAGGTATTCCAACTCCTTGTCTCAAATAAGAGTTACACGCAGGGTCGATGGTAAATCCATTTGTTCCATCAAAATTACCTAAAAAGTATTGAACTTTATTTGGTCCTTTACTACAGAAAAGTACCCATTTCATATTGCTAGAATTTCCATCGATGGGAAGTTGTATTAAATCCGGACATTCCCAAGCACTCTCTTTTGCACCAACAGGTCCAAAGATATTTACAAACCCCCATGTTTTTAGATTGGTGGACGAATAGAAATCAATTCTTTTAATATCTGCTTCGGAAACAGCCATTATCCATTGATTTGTAGTTGCATCCCAAAATACACTCGGATCTCTGAATGCTTTACTTCCGATATCTAAAACAGGATTTCCATTATAATAATTGAAGTATGTGTAATCATTGCTTACAGAAAGTCCCTGGGTTTGATAACCGGTTGTATTGTTGTTCATCGTATAAATGGCAACCATGGGTGCATTTGTTCCGGTCTTAAAACCGGCGGTATTTTTTGCGTCGACTACAGCACTTCCTGAATAATATCCAAAAGAGCCATTATCTCCTGTCATAGGATATGGCATTTCTTGCCAATAGACTAAATCATTTGATTCTGCATGTCCCCACCAGAAAAGATGATAGGTGTTGTTATAGCGGACTAATCCATCAGGATCACCAATCCAACCACTTTTAGGAGAAAAGTGAAATTGAGGTCGATATTCTTCTTTATATTGAGAGAATACAGAGGTCAAATTCAAGCTTATCAAAACCATAAATATCCACAGCTTGTTCAAACCGTTAAATTTGTTTTGTTCTGTTTTCATAAGAATTTGTTTTATAACGATTAAATTTTAAATAGTAAGAATTAGAATTAAAAATTGAAGCATAGTTTCTATGCAATTCCCACACATTCTTTCAATTTTAGTAGAGACTTAACTGTTAGGGATAATCAGAAAGCAAAATTAAATAGAATGCAAACATATTACTGTATTCGTTTGTTTCAAAGGAATTTCACAAAGCTACAAAATTCTTTTGGGAATTTTCCCAAAAGAATTTTAGATAATATCGGTTGTTTTACTGCTATCGGTTTTTATCCCGATAGCAGTAAAATATACTTCTTATTTCAGATAATTTAAACCATTAAGCGTTAGTTTCTCAGTGTTGGTAATATATTTGTTTGCTACGCCATTTTCACTAAACCAGTCATAAGCACCGGCTCCAATGCAAATTGTTTTACCCGAATTTGCTTTTGATGGAAATTCTGCAATTGTTACTACACTCGAATGAGTTTCATCCCATTCTGTACTAGCCAGATCAATACCACCAGTTAGACTTTGCCATTTTGCTAATCCCATGTAATCTCCATAGCTGAAATTCCATATACATGCATGATTCAATCGATAGCAGCCTCTATCCAACAGGTATGCAGTTGCATATGGTTTATCATTGGTAAGCTGCAATCCTGCAAATAATGGATGACTTTCATGTCCTTCAAAGGAAATACCCCAAGGATAAGCAGGGTCGACCCACGGAGTTGTATCTCCGAAGATATTATTAGGTGCTTTGCCATCATCAGGTATTCCAAGATTTTGTATATATGAACAAGCATATGTTGTAAACAGGAAGTTACCACCATTGGCATAATAAGTCTTCAAAGCATTAACACAGGCAGAGCTAGTAGCTGCATCCGGTATACTTTGAGATGAATCAAAATGCCACCAGATTACAGAAAAATCTCTCAAATCGACACTCCCGTTTGCCACATCGTTAAATGATATATACTGTGCAGTAGGAACAGTTTGGAATAACCATTCTGCTGCCGCTTTTTCATCCGGATTCGTAATGGAAAGTGAATCGGGAGCTACACCAATAAATGCAACAACCTTATTAACTATTTTATAATTAAGATAAACTGTGTTTGAAACAAGACTTGCATTGTTCGTCGTTACTAGTCCAAATGTATACAAGCCTTCGGCTACGATATCAGTTTGATACATAGAGTCAGTTGGAGCAAGGTTAATCGTTTGAGTACCTGTAGTTAATTTGATTCCAGTCAAGGTTTCTCCTGCAGGTAATTTCCATGTAAGTAATATACCTTTACTGTTTAGAGTACCCTGAAAATTTGTAACAGGTTTTGCTCCATCACGAGTGAACTTAACCGTTTGCCCCGGAGATAAGTTCCCGTTGTTATCCTGAGCCTTTACTGTAAACATATAAGCTAGATTGGTTTGTACCACTCCAAATGTATATGAGCTTGGGTTTCCTTTGACTAAAATTGTTCCTCCATTGTATTGGATTGCTACTGACAAGCTATCACTTCCTTTAGGTAACGTCCATGTAAGTTTTACGCTGTCTCCGTTAAGCGTATATTGTAAATTACTTACGGGACTTACAATCGGTGCCTTTATGTCATATTCGGGGTTTATACAACTTGCCGCCGTTAATAAAATAACAGAGAGACAAATATATTTAAAAATATGTAGTTTCATAGATTCTTTATTTTTTATATTTTAGATCATTAATATCCGGGATTTTGAGTATAAGCTCCATGGCTAAATTCCATTTGAGGGAGAGGAATTGGAAGGAATTCATCACGCCCTTGTACAAATTTACCTCCTGCAAGATAGGCTGGAATACCTTTAGATTCGGTGGTATAATATGAGTTCATATAATTACCTACAATTCCCCATCTCACTAAGTCGAAGAAACGACATCCTTCCATGGCCATCTCAAGACGTCTTTCCCATTGAAGAGCTGAAAATGCATATCCTTGAGTGACGTTTGTTGGATAATCACCAACCTTATACTTCGATTCATATTGCCCGTTGGCAAGTTTCAAAAGACCTGTACTATTTGCGGCTCTTTCTCTAATCTTATTGATAAGTGCCATACCTGCTGATACGCCACCGTTATCGCCTGATTGTATTTCAGCTTCGGCCAGCCAAAGCAATAAATCAGCATAGCGAAGGACAATACGATCTTTATCATTTCCATAAAATGGACCAACATGAATATAATCAAAATTATTAGCACCGGCAGTTACATTTTCTTTCAACGAAGCAAAGAATCCATAAATAGATGGTGTACGATTCCAACTCTGTTGATATATTGTAGTTTGATCATACTTGAACATGTGTCCTGGAATTGCGATGGTGTGATCGATACGCGGATCCACCGTGTTTACTGTCAAGTCAGGTACTGTATCCGTACTAAAGCTTGCACTTCCGTTAATCGGCCAACTAAAGAAACCATTTGAAGCAATTGGCAAACCATTTGAATTAGTTCTGAAAGCTGTAAAGAGATTCACACTGGGTTTGTGAAAGTCACAACATCCTACACCCATTGGTGTTGCCAAAACATCTCCAAAGTCCAAACGACCAAACATAGTTCCATCATTTTCAGAATACTGGATTGAGAAAATTGATTCCGATCCATTTTCATAAGGACCCCCCGGGAAATTATTAGGCAAAAAATTATTCGCAAAATCCGAGGCAAGTTTATAACCACCATTTGCTATTACATCATTACAATAGGTAATCACACTATCTAAAGCTGATTTTCTTGCAGTTGGCAATTGACCGGGAGTAGTAATTTTATAATGGCTACCATCAGAATCACCCATTCCATATGCCTGATACAATTTTGTTTTGGCAAGATATGCTTCAGCCGCATACTTAGTTGCACGTCCTACCTGAGTTTGTGTTGCCGGAAGATTGTTGAAAGCAAATTCAAAATCTGCTGCAATATTATTCCATATCTGTTCACTTGATAAAGCTGTGTTTGATGTAGAGGCGTATTTCTCAGCAGGGACTGTTTCATCAAAATAAGGGATACGATTGAATAAGATTTTTAATTGAAAATAATAGTGCCCACGTATAAATCTACATTCTGCAATTCGATTTGTTCTTGTAGCATTTGATCCAGACGCTGCATATTGTGCATCGGTCATACTATTCAATAACTTTAAAGCTGAATTAGCACGGGCAATTCCACTATATAAAGCGAACCACATGTTGTTAAATTCTCCCATATCTGATCTCGACTGGCAAATTTCCATAAAGCCAAAATCATTAATATCATTAGGGTCCCTGCCACCTTTGTAGGCATCGCCTGATCTAACATTACCATAAGGCCATAAACTAAAAGGAGTATCGTAATGGTCATTACCCAAACTTGCATAAGCAGCAATTACAGCCCCTTCAACACTTGAGGATGTTGATACTTCCGAAGTATTAAGAACAGCAGTGGGCTCTTGAGTTAAGAAATCGCTGCATGAGAGTAGCGACACTGATGTTGCAATTATTAATAATATCTTTTTCATTGTATTGTATTTTATATATTTAAAAATTTACTAGAATGTTACGCTTATACCTCCAGTAACCTGTGATGGGATCGGATATCCATAATTTGCATCTTCAGGATCCTGACCTGTAAAGCTTTTAGCGTAAAGGTGTAAAAGGTTTTGACCTGCAACATATACACGTAAATTACTAAGCAGCAAATTTTTTGCAAATGCTTTTGGAAGGTTATAACCTAACTCAATGTTACGCAATTTTAAATAGGCTCCATTTTCAATATAATAAGTGGAGAATCTCAATTCATTATTATAATCAGTTGCGGCTAATGCAGGAATTGAAGAACCGGTATTAGTAGGAGTCCAGGCACTTAAAAGGCGAGTTCCTTTATTCGAACCGGTTTCCTGTACTGACCAGAAATCAGTTGCATACTTTTCGTTGTTAACGATTTGAGTTTTACCAAGACCCTGGAATGATAAAGTCATGTCGAAATCTTTATAGCCTAACTTGACATTAAAGCCATAGCTGAATGAAGGAGTTGGATTCAAAATCCATGTTTGGTCTTTTGTATCAATCTTTCCATCGCCATTGATATCGGCATATTTGATACGACCTAAACAATTTGCGGCAGTTAAGCCCTGCTGAGTTGGAGAATTTGCCCATTGGCTAACCGATGTGAATAATCCTTCAGCAACATAACCATAAGATGACCCGAATGCGTGACCTAAAATATTATCTGTTGTACCATTACCACCGTAGTTATTTACGACTGATTCAGGTAAGGACGTTATTTTATTCCTATATCCACTTATATTTCCACTTACTTCATAGCTTAATGCGCCTGTTTTACCTTTATAATCCAGTGAGAATTCCATTCCTCTGTTTTCCATGCTGGCACCGTTCATCCATTCATAACCACCTTCTCCAAGAGCAGCTATATAAGGAGGTTCAACTAAGATGTCTTTTGTTTGTTTAATATAATAATCAAATGATCCGCTCAGGGCTTGGTTAAAGAAACCAAAGTCTAAGCCAAAATTCGTTTGAGTTGTAGTTTCCCATTTTAGGTTAGGGTTTCCTGTTTGAGTTTTTACATAACCGGAAGGAAGTGTTCCAGATTTGGATCCGTCAATAGCATAAGCCGTTCCATTGGGAATATTCCAGGTTGGATCTCCCCCTGTATAACTGGTAGTGTACATGGTTTGAGTTCCATAGTTTGCAATTTGCTGATTTCCTGTTTCACCCCAACTGACTCTTAATTTAAGGTCAGAAAGTTGATTTAAGTCTTTCAAGAAATTCTCTCTGTTTATTCTCCAACCGGCAGAAAATGATGGGAAAGTACCAAACTGATTATTTTGTCCAAACCGAGATGAGCCATCATAACGGATAGTGGCTGATGCAAGATATTTATCATCATACACATAGTTCGCTTTTCCGAAATAGGATAACAAACTGTTTCCACCTGCACCACCCCCAACATTTTTTATACCTGTTGCGGCATCAAGATACATATAGTTGGGATCGGTAGAGGAGAAACCTTGTGCATTTGCCCAAAAGAATTGGTCGGCTTCTTTGAAAGCCTCCATACCGGCCAACACATCAAAATTATGTTTGCCTTGTTTGATTTTGTAGCTTAGGGTGTTACTCCATGTCCACTTACTTGATGTAGAATGGTTGTTTTGTACGCTGTTAATAGGGTTGTTTAAAAATCCTGAAACGTATGCTAGTTGCATATTTCGAAAATCGTATGAACTATAATCCAACCCAAATGAAGATTTAATATGAAGATTTTTTACAACCTGAAGGTCGGCATATACATTTCCAAAGAGATAGAGATTCTGAGGTGTATTTTGTTGATTATCGGTCATAATCCTAACCGGATTTTGACGATCATTCATTCCACCCCAGGGACCACCCCAACCACCATCGGTAGTATGTACCGGTACAACAGGCAAGGCTTGCAATGCCATATTTTCAGAACCCTGATCGTCTACTTCTTTTGATGATATTATTGAAAAGTTTTCTCCTACAACCAATTTATTTTTAATTAAGTTGTAATCCGAATTCATGCTTCCGTTAATCCTTTTAAGATAGGTTGTCATGATAATTCCATTATTATCTAAATAATCGAAGAATAATGATGAATGACCTTTGTCTGAACCATTTGTAACACTTACATTATAATCAGTGTTTTGAGCAAGTCTGGAGATAGCTTTAAACCAATTGGTATTAGCAGGGACTATATTTGTAGGATTGCCAACAATTGATTGACTCGTAAGAACCGGGTTTGCATAATTCCCATTCCAGTTGAATTTATATGAAACTGAATTAGTGTTTGGATCAATGCCACCATTAACATCTGCAGTAAACATTGCTTGTCCATATTGTTGAGTATTAAGAACAGGTTCAATAGAACCGTACCAGGAATAAGTTGTTTTGACATTGGCAGTAATATTCAATTGACCTTCCTTTGCTTTTTTTGTGGTAACAATAATAACCCCATTAGCAGCCCTTGATCCGTAAATAGAAGCCGAAGCAGCATCCTTTAATACCTGGATGGATTCAATATCGTTTGGATTGAGAACCTGATATCCATTCATAGTAGGAACACCGTCTATTACATACAAAGGATCATTGACGTTCAAAGTGCCTATACCTCTGATTCGAATCCATGTACCTCCGCTTGGAGAGCCATCACCCATAATATCGACCCCGGCAATTTTGCCCTGCAAATCCTGCATTGGATTTGAAGCACTGGCTTCAGCCAAAGGTCCAACATTGACAACCGAAACTGCACCTGTCAAATCAGCTTTTTTCTGGGAAGAATATCCTGTTACTACAATTTCATCAATTGCCTGATTCTCATTAGATAATTTCACATTAAGAACAGAGTTCTTTCCGACAATAACTTCTTCTTTTTTCATGCCGACCATTGTAAATACAAGTATGGCATCTTTGTCGGGTACTGTGATAGAATATTTACCATCGATATCTGTAACAGTACCGCTGGAGGTTCCTTTGACCATTACAGTCACGCCAATTAACCCTTCTTTACTGTCCGAAGAGCTCACAACTCCGGAAATTGTTTTTGACTGAGCCATTAATGCAAAACTAAAGCTGCAAAAAAGGGCCAACAGTTTCAATCTTCTCAAAATGTTGCTTTGAAATTTGTTTTTCACATTCATGATTTTTTTAGATTTAATAATTTCTACTTTTTCTATTAACGTTACAGATTTTTTTGATATTCTGTTATCCGATCATTCGATTTAATCCATTTTTTTTATTGTTGATTTAACTTAAAGATTTATTTGTTATTATTAATTTGCTGTTTACAGTTTTACCATTTTCTAACAAGCTTTTCTTTACATAGATACCATTTTTCAATAAACTAACATTATTGCTTATATAATCTCCCGAAATACTGTATATTTTGTATGATACTGGTGCGGAATTCTGTTCTGTATTTGATACTGATGTAGGAGTATCTTCCATAGTAATGTTATCAATATACATTGCTAAATTATCCGGCAAATTTACTAAATCAGTGGCTTCAAAATGTGGGTAAATTAATAAGGTTGTCGGATTCCCGGTAAATTGGTTGGGATCAAAGATGAAAGTAAGTTTAGCCCATTCTCCAGGTGTAGAATAGTCGGCGTATACCTCTTGAGAACCTGCACCATCAAGTTTCATTCCCACTTTTCCTGCTACAGTTTTATAAATCATGGCAGTAAATATCGATGATGTTGAAACATTGACATCCAATCCACCGAGCCCAAAACCACATTCACTTTGTCCATCTTTAGCACGCAAAAAACGTAATACATGATTTGAAGTATTGATACCTGTTTTGTTGAGATTTGGAAAAATATCAGTTTCTAAATTGTTCAAAGAACCGTTGGGACCCGGATAGCCATCTAAAAAGAATCCGGAAACAGGATCATTACCATTATAAATAACGGTTGGATTACCTGAAGCATCGTACATAGTTACTTCATCCCAATAGGTGACTATGGTTTCTGTCAAATCGGTTTGATCGTGTGGCATTACAAGTAATTGAGTAGGTGAGCTTGATTGGGTTGGATCAAAAGTAAAATCCATTCTTTTCCATTGGCCCGGAGTATCATAATATGCAGTTTCTTGCTGACTGCCGATTCCTCCTTGAATTTTCATAGTTACATTTCCTGCAACTTCCTTATAAACTAATACGCTAAACTTGTTGATTTGATTAAGATTTATTGCTAAAGATGTAATATCCAGCGCAGCACCTGCCCAACCAGCACCATCTTTGGCGCGAACATCGCGAACTACTTTTTCAGTTGTATTTAATCCTGTTGGGAATGGGTTTGGAAGGCCTTCTGTAAGGATATCCATTTTACCTGTTACATTTAATGTCCATCCTGCATTTGCTGGACAAGAAGCTCCATTAGGAGGATTCCCACCAATGGAAAAGAAACTAGGATTAATGCTCTCTCCATCGTAAAGAGTTATTGATTGCGAATTTGCAACTAACGCGCAAAGTAATGCGCCTGCTAAAAGAATGTAAGACTTTCTCATGTAGAATAAAATTTAATAGGTTGTTTTCAATTATAGTATCACGATGCAAAAATAGAGTCAATAAACACCAATAACTGTCAAATTTGTTGCATCATCGTGTAATTTTGATACAATTCAAGGGTTTTGAACCCAATTGTCCTGCATGTTCCTTAAAAAAATCTTATCGGGGATAGCTGCGATTATTTTTTGAAAATCCAATATCGTTTTTAAATATTAACCACACGCTATCCCTTTATTAACGGCAGTTGTAAAATAACAAAGTAAAATTATGTGTTATATAACATAATAAATATTTAGTTTAGTTTTTGTTTTGACCAAAATAATTTTATTAAATTTGCCCCGATTAACTATCTGTTTGGTTTGTTTTTACTGTATTGATTCTCCAATGGACTTAACCTTTGCCTGCTGCCCTGTTACCAGCACATTTGTACATACATGCGTTATAGTTAAAGCTTTATGTGGCTTTATTGGTTTATCGTCTACCACGCTTTCGTTCTATTTTTCAGGCATTTCACTCTCACTATACCCACTCTCTTATTTTTTTCTGAAACCGGAAAAACCTTTATTCTGCAATAAAGGTTTATTCACGTTTTGGTGTGAGACTTTCGCTTCAAGGAGCAAAGCATTCATTCCCAATAAATATTGTTTTACTCCATGTGGCGATGCATCCTCTCCGAATAAAAAGAGAACATTGCTTCATAAAAAAGCAATTTCGCTAAAGCGGAAATATATTTCGCTTTGTGGAAAAACTTCATCGCTTTGTAGAAAACGTTTCCCGCTTTATCCACAACCAATTTTGCTTACTAAAAAACCAATTTTGCTTTGGCGGAAATGTTTTTTGCTTTCGAAGAAAAGTTCCACGCTTTGGCGAAAACCAATATCTCCAAAGCGTCGCTGTACCCGTCCCGTAAGTATTGATTCTTGCCAAAGAGAAAAACATTCTTGCCAAAGAGAAAAACATTTCCGCTTAAGCAAAAATGCATTTCTACAAAGCAAGATTCATTTCAGAACAACTGGCAAGCATTTGCCAGAAGGAGAAAAAGATTCTTGCTTAAGCGGCAAACATTTTAGATTAGGAGAAAAAGATTCCCGATTGAGAAATATTCTTTCACTCCGCTTAAATATTTACCCACTACAGGGAGGGAATAGCCCGCTATTCGCCCTGTTTTTCTCAGAGTTAATTAAAAAAATGTTTTATCAAAAAAAACTAGAAAGTTATGGCAGACTACCTTCCTTCTAGCGACCCCGAATTTGATTTGTGGCAGGACACTTTTGTAAAAACAACAAAAGCGAACCAGGTCATATGGGTTATCAGTGCTGAAAGACAAACTGCACTGGAATCAAAACAAAGCATTTGGAACACGGCGTTCTCAAAGGCGAGTAATAAACAAAACCGTACATCGGCTGATGTACAGGCTAAAAACGATGCACGCTACGACTTGGAAAAAGAGATTCGGAGCTTCACGTCGGAGTTTTTGACCTACAACAGTCTTGTGAGCGACAGCGACCGGACCCTTATGGGTCTCACCGTGAAGTCGGGAACACGTACGGCTTCACCTGTGCCAACTACCAGCCCATTGGGAATGGTAGATTTCTCGGTACGGTTGCAGCACATCCTTCGCCTGAGCGACCAAGCCACGCCCCAAAGCAAGGCAAAGCCCGCCGGTGTGCATGGCTGCGAAGTGTGGGCAAAGCTTGGCGGCGATGCTCCTAAAGATGCCTCTGAATTGAGCTATCTGGGCGTGTCCACGACCAGCTCGTTTACCACCAGTTACGAAGGTAAGCAGGCTAACACCATGGCTTACTACTGGCTGCGCTGGGTAAATACCCGTGGCGAACATGGTCCGTGGAGCAACACAGTGAGCTCTATCATTGTGGGCTAAATGCCTTATGCGGTAGAGGTGTACGTGAGTATGCCTCTACTTTTTTTTGCTTCATATAAAATAATTTAGCTAATTTATCTTTAGGTTCATTCTTTTTTGTAAGTTTGTGGGGTTAAAAAAATAAATGATATACCCATAAATGCGATATATATCCAGTTAACTGGGTATATCCAGCTAAAAAAAGGAATAAAAATAGTAAACAGGGTATATATGGGTGTTATGGGCAAGTTTAGAAATGAAAGAAAGTGAAATGTAAAATTGAGAAAAATATGAACGAAACTAGATTCGCGATATTAATTGGCATGGACAACTACAATGGGAATGAATTACCATATTGTGTGAAAGATGTCGTTGACCTTGAGGAAACACTTATTACTAAATGTAGGTTTATTAAAGACAATATCTTCAAAGTAACAGATAGTAAGATGCCTGTCAAGCAACAGATTGATAATGCATACTCAGCAATAGAAAAATCATTCAGACCTAAACAAGATTTATTATTTTTCTATTTTTCTGGACACGGAGAATATGATAATGATGAACAGAAATCCAAGATTCTATTTGAAGATGACACTGAATTAACCATAGAGGATATACTTATCCGATATTTTTTAAAATTAACTCCCAAGAATCAATATCTTTTAATTGATGCTTGTCATTCTGGGTCGAATGTTTTTTTTAAAGGATCTAATAATCCTGAAAAGGAAATTAGACGACTAAATTACAACTCAACTGAATTTTGCCTAATGTTTGCAACTGAAAGCAAAAAGAAAGCTATTCAAAGTGATGACATTAAGAATAGTTACTTTACGTTCTATCTAATTGAGGCAATAAAGAAACTGACACTTTATGATGAAGATGGCTTTTTGACAATTCTTGCAATTGATAACTATATAAAAAAGAAAGTTATTGAGAAAAGCGAGTTTCTACAAATCCCAGTAAGCGAAATCAGGAGCTCCGGTTACAAAGTATTTTCTTTCGATGAAACGGTAATTCAGCAAAAAGCTAAACCTCAATTGTTACCTAATATGGATAAATCCTCAACAAAAGAAATCGAGAAAGAAATTGACATAATTGGCACAATTTCTTTTGAAGAAAGTCTTCTTCCTAGCCACAGGGAAAAAGTTCAAGAGAAATATTCTATCATAATTAAAAATTCTTTTGATGCATTGAATGAGAAACTAATAGCAATTGATTTAGACGTTATTAAGTCTAATCCTCTAAACGAAATGGATTATTCTGACCAACAAAAAGTATTCAAAAAAATAATAGAAAAATCAAAGGAAAAAGGCATAGATGCTGTAAATGGTCTATTTGAAGTAGAGCAAAGACAAAAAAGAAATCCAAAATTTTGGGGTGGTCTATCTTCCATTATTGACGACCTTTATGAGCAAGCCAAACCAGACCACGACTATAAAATCAATATTTATTCCGATCAAATATTTACTGTTGGATTATCAGTAAAGGCTAAAAATGTATATCAAGTGACTGGTGGAATTTTCGCTTTATTTTTTCAAGCTAAATATGGTTTTGCTATTTGCACTATCCAATACCACTATGACTGGACAGGAGTTAACGAAACAGATTTAAAATATATTAATCTACAAATCAATCCCTATCTACTTAACCAAAATAACGATGAAGAAGTTGTTCACGACTTAACTAAAAACATTGATAATTTCAACAATTCTATAAAACTTTGGGGCGACCAACGAAAGAAAGAAATTGATGATTTCATGAAAAAATTTAAATGAAAAACCCAGCCGCTAATACTTATGCTTCCTGTGGTCGGAACGACCCAGCAAGGAAGCGTGGGTTGAACCGTATTCCCCGCTTCGCTCAGACTTGAACTAAGCCCATTGGTGCATTGAATAGACTTGGAGGAGGAAGAGGAGACAGTAAAACTAGAAAATCAGTATCAACAAGAATAAAAAAACATTTAAAATTATGCCGTGGAAATTTAAAAAGATTTTAGGGTATCAAGAATTCTTGGACTCAAAGAAAATTGTAGAATTCATTAAGGGTGTTGACCCTACTTCGTCCAAGTTTGTAGTCATTGGCTAGTTCAAATCTGAGCGAAGCGTGGGTTGAACTGTATTCCCCGGTTGAGCATAGATTGTGGTTATAAGTTCGGCGGTCTGGCTTGGTTTCGGTTAGAAGCAAGGCTTTGCTTTGCATACTGAAATATACTATGAAAAGCAGGAACTTTTCTTTTAGCTTCAACTACGGAATAGTATGGTGCTATGCACCTAATAGCAACGTTGTTGCGAACCATTGGTAGAATTATAAAAAAAATGATAATTATAAGGTGCGTAGCACCGAACAAAAAGGAGCAAGGGAAAAACTATTTGTTTAAATCAGATTTTTGACATCCCACCTTTCAGGATTTTAAAATGAAATTCAGTTGATTCATAGGAGCTTGCTTATATCGAACTCACGTTAAATTAAGAATGATAGTTTAAAGAACCAGAAAACAAGCCAAAATAAATTAGAACGCGTGAATTTTTAATATACTAATAATTAGTAAATTAAAAAACCGGAATCGATTATTTTTGGACATCCCATTTTTGGACGTCATTGGACACCCCAAAAAGGGCATTTTCTGAGCAGGAGGGTATAAAGAATTAGTGTAAAATTGAAAAGTATAAGTCAATGCGAATTTCGATAGTTTTTTAGAAAAATAGAGATTATGCAAGTTAGAAACTTTGAATTGTCAACATGTAAAGGTAAAAAGGCTCCACGATATTGAAATCGTGGAGCCTGCTAATAATAATTATTTAGCATAAGTTCAAGACAAGGAAATGTAAACAACTTCCCTTTGTTTTTATATCGAGCTTACGTTATTTTCGGTTCTTCTAACCTCAGGTTAAAACGACTGCATATCGCACAAGCGTTTATAATAGCCATCGAGTGCAATAAGTTCATCGTGCTTGCCACGTTCCACAATTTTGCCTTCGTTCATCACACAGATTTCATCGGCTCGTTTTATGGTTGACAGGCGATGAGCCACCACCAGCGTAGTGCGGTTAAGCATCAATTTTTCGAGTGCTTCCTGCACCATTTTTTCCGATTCGGTATCGAGTGCCGAAGTAGCTTCGTCGAGAATAAGTATTGGCGGGTTTTTCAGAATAGCACGGGCAATGCTTACACGCTGCCGTTGCCCGCCCGAAAGTTTGCTGCCACGGTCGCCAATGGTCGATTCGTAACCGTTTTCAGTAGCCGAAATAAAATCGTGGGCATTGGCTATTTTTGCAGCTTCAATCACTTGTTCCAACGTGGCATTCTCCACACCAAAAGAGATATTATTGAAAAAAGTATCGTTAAACAGAATAGCCTCCTGATTCACATTCCCCATTTGGGAGCGGATATCGCGTGTTCTAAAGTCTTTTATATTCACTCCGTCCATCAAAATTTCACCTTTCACCGGATCGTAATAACGAGGGAGTAAATCTACCAACGTAGATTTTCCGGAACCTGATTGACCGACCAATGCCACTGTTTTCCCTTTCGGAACCACCAGGTTAATGTCTTTCAACACCCAATCGGTTTGGTACTTGAAGCTTAAATTACGGAACTCAATTTTATCCGAAAACGGCTGTATTTTTTTTGGATTTTCGGGGTCGACCAACGTATTTTCGCTTTGCAGGATTTTATCAACACGTTCGAGCGAAGCCATTCCTTTTTGAATGCTGTATGTAGCCCTCGACAAGTCTTTTGCCGGAGCAATAATGCTATAAAAAATAACAATATAATATATAAACTCGGCAGCACCGATACTACTTTTATTCCCTAAAATAAGCACTCCACCAAACCAGAGCAAAATGGCAATGACAACCGTACCAAGCAATTCGCTTACCGGATGAGCCAAATTATATCGGCGATCCAAACGATTAAATGTTTTACGCAGTTTCTCATTCAAAATGGCGAAACGGGCTTCCAGTTTATGTTCAGCATTGAAAGCCTTTACCACCCGCAGCCCTCCCAGCGTTTCTTCAATTTGCGAAAGAAGTTCGCCTGTTTGTTCCTGCCCCATGGTAGAACGCCGTTTCAATGATTTCCCTATTCTCCCGATAAACCATCCACTCACAGGCAAAAGTATTAGTACAAAAATGGTCAATTGCCAACTCATGCTGAACATTACTCCCAAATAAATGAGAATCATAATCGGATTTTTGAATACCAAATCCAACGAACTCATAATGGAAGCTTCAACCTCTGTTACGTCACCCGTCATGCGCGACATGATATCACCTTTACGCTCGTCGGTAAAAAAACCTATCGGTAAACTGATAATCTTTTTATATAAATCACGTCTTAAATCACGCAAAACTCCTGTTCTGATTGGAATCATGAAATAAGAACCCATGTACGATGTACCTACTTTTAACGCTGTCATTATAACCAAAAACAGCCCTAAATATAAAAGTGCTGCACTCGGGCCAATGGATTGGATGGTTTGCTCAACCAAGTAGAAAAGATTATTTTTCAGCGCGATGATAATTTCTTTATACCCATCGCTCCACGACCAGGCAAGGTAGACCTTATCTACTTTTTGCAAACCAAATAAGATTTGTAAAACAGGAATAATGGCTGCAAATGAGAATAAACTGAAAACCGTAGATGTCAGATTAAACAGCAAACTTAAGAAAACGTATTTTTTATATGGCGGGATAAACCGCTTTAAAAGATCTATAAATTTGAACATTCTTTATTAAGTGTAAAGGTGAAAGTGTAAAGGTGAAAGTGTAAAGTGTAAGGTGTAAAGCGTAATGGGGTTTGTTCTATTTTACACCATACACTTTTATTAAACTCCAGTATAATTCCTTGGAGTAATTCGTTTTAGCTCTTCTTTAATTGATTGGCTTACATTTAATGTCTCAATAAAATCGCGTATTGATTTTTCTGTAATTCCTTCGTTTGTACGGGTTAGGGCCTTCAAAGCTTCATAAGGTGCCGGATAAGATTCGCGACGAAGTATTGTTTGAATTCCTTCGGCAACCACCGCCCAGGTATTATCCAAATCGCGGTAAATGGCTGTTTCGTTCAAAAGCAATTTGCTTATTCCTTTCAGAATACTTTGTGTGGCAATCATGGTGTGGGCAAATGGTACGCCCACGTTTCGAAGTACTGTACTGTCGGTTAAATCGCGCTGCAAACGTGAAACGGGCAATTTCCCTGCTAAAAATTCAAATGAAGCGTTGGCAATAGCCAGATTTCCTTCAGCATTTTCAAAATCAATCGGATTGACTTTGTGCGGCATGGCCGACGAACCAACTTCGCCCGCTTTAATCCGTTGTTTGAAATACTCCATCGAAACATAAGTCCAAATATCACGGCAAAAATCGATTAAAACAGTATTAACACGTTTCATCGCATCAAATTGGGCGGCAAGATTGTCGTAATTGGAAATTTGGGTTGTCCATTGTTCGCGATCCAAACCAAGTTTATTGCTCACGAACTGATTTCCGAAATTTTTCCAGTCGATAGATGGATAGGCCACTGCATGAGCATTATAATTGCCTGTAGCTCCACCAAATTTTGCTGAATTAGGTGTTTGTTTTAAAACTGATATTTGCTGGTTTAAGCGATTCACAAAAACCATTATTTCTTTTCCCAATCGGGTTGGTGAGGCAGGTTGCCCATGTGTTTTGGCTAACATGGAAACATCACGCCATTCGTCAACCCTATGATTTAACTCCTGCAAAAGGGTTTCAATTTCGGGGAAATATACATCCTTCAAAGCGTCTTTTATCGAAAGCGGAACAGCGGTATTGTTAATATCTTGTGAGGTTAATCCAAAATGAATAAATTCTTTGAAAGCTTGCAAACCAAGTGAATCAAATTTTTCTTTGATAAAATACTCTATTGCTTTTACATCATGGTTTGTAATCGCTTCTATTTCTTTAATTTTCAAAGCATCAGCTTCAGAGAATTCATTGTACAATGCTCTTAGTTTTGGAAATATAGAAACCTGTACCTGCTCCAGTTGTTTCAGTGGAATTTCGCACAAGGCAATAAAATACTCAACTTCCACCAACACACGATAGCGCATCAGGGCATATTCCGAGAAATAAGCAGCATACTTTTCAGTTTTGGAACGATAGCGGCCATCAACCGGCGAAATAGCTGTAAGTAAGGATAAATTCATACAAAATGTTTTTGTGGTTTCCGGAATTTTCAGAACCGGCATTGACTTTAATTTGAGGTGCAAAGTTAATCAATTCTGCCGGATTAGAAAAGTTTGTTTCACTCCCTTGCATCACTGATTCTTTTTCTATACTTTTGTTTCTGATTTAAACTAAAACCTGTCGTGGGATATTTTAAATTTATTTGATAAGCAATACCCAAAAAAAACAATAAAACAGATGAGATACGTAAGAATTCATAAAGAAGGAAGATTAATATTGGGCACCCTTGTTTTAATATTATTGTTCATGAACCTTTATATTTACACTCATTTTACTTTCGGAGTTTTACCCATTATAAACATTGTTATTTCGGCTTTACTTTTGTTCTTCTTTGCCTATTTCTTTCGCAATCCACCCCGGAAAGTTTACATTGATGACCCAAGTTTGATTGTGGCACCGGCTGACGGAACCATCGTGGTGGTTGAGCCAACTGATGAATTGGAGTATTTTGGCGACAAGCGCATTCAGGTTTCTATTTTTATGTCGGTTTTCAATGTACATGCCAATTGGTATCCTGTAAAAGGAACAATCATTAAATCGGTTCATCACAGCGGACGGCACATGGCGGCATTTTTACCAAAATCAAGTCATGAAAACGAACGTTCAACTGTGGTTATTGAATCGGAAGGAAAAACTCAAATTTTGGTACGTCAAATTGCAGGTGCATTAGCCAGACGTATTGTAACTTATGCACATCCGGGGAAAAAGTGTCATTTAAACGAACACATCGGTTTTATCAAATTTGGTTCGCGGGTTGATATTTACTTTCCGCTTGACACTGAAATTTTTGTAAAAGTAGGTGATTCCACCACCGGAAACGAAACTATAATTGCCCGTTTAAACGAAGATTAAATGACACTTGAAGAGGCTCAGAAACAAGTCGACCAATGGATTAAAACCTACGGAGTGCGGTACTTTGGCGAATTGACCAACATGGCTATTCTTACAGAAGAAGTTGGTGAGTTGGCACGAATCATTTCACGAACTTATGGCGATCAATCTTTCAAAAAATCAGACTTAGAATCAAACCTGGCAGATGAAATGGCCGACGTACTTTGGGTTTTGATTTGCATGGCCAATCAAACAGGAGTAAACCTCACCGAAGCATTCGAAAAAAACATTCAAAAGAAAACAGAACGGGACAAAACGCGGCATTTGGATAATGAGAAACTTAGCTAATGGTACATTGCTGGTAGTTTATATTTCTACATCTGATTTTCCCATTTTCCAACCAATCAACTATTCAACATTTTCAACCAATTAACTCAAAAAAACATGAGCAAATTTGATGATCTTTTTAAGCAATATAATTGCAACTTGAACGACGAAGAAGTAAAACAAGACGTAGATAAAATACTGTCAGCACATTATGCCGAAAATGACAATAAAGAAGTCTACAAACAATGTCTGAATCAGATAGATTTAACTTCGTTGAACGGATCCGATACGCATGCCGAAATTATTTCAATGGTAGAGAAAGTTAATGGATTCAAAGCAGCATTTCCACATTTATCTAATGTGGCAGCTATCTGCGTTTATCCGGCTTTAGTTCCTGTAGTCAAAGAACATTTAACTGAGAAGATCGAAATAGCAGCTGTATCGGCAGGGTTCCCCGCTTCACAAACTTTTATCGAAGTAAAAGTTGCCGAAACAGCTATGTGTGTAATGGAAGGTGCAACTGAAATTGATGTTGTTATTTCAATCGGCAAATTTCTTGAAGAAAATTATGAAGAAGTTTTTGAAGAACTCTCTGAAATTAAAGCATCATGCAGGGCTGCACATTTGAAAGTAATTCTGGAAACAGGTGCCTTGAAATCAGCCTCAAACATTATGAAAGCTTCTATTTTAGCAATGGCTGCAGGAGCCAACTTTATTAAAACATCAACAGGTAAAATTCCGGTAGCAGCTACACTCGAAGCTACTTACGTGATGTGTCAGGCTATAAAGGCATGGAATGAAAAAAACAATCTGAAAATAAGTTACAAACCTGCCGGTGGAATCGTTACCACCGAAGATGCAGTGAAACATTACACAATTGTAAAAACCGTTTTGGGAAACGAATGGTTGAATAATACCATGTTCCGCTTTGGGGCAAGCAGGTTGGCTAATAATTTACTAAGCTCCATCGAGGGAAAAGAAGTGAAATACTTCTAATTCATCAGATTTAATTTTCTCGCGATGCCGCGTATTCCGCACACAAAATAAGCGACTTCCTCACATCGCTATCAGCAAAGCCATTGAGTTCTTCGATGGCTTTGTTTTTGAATGCCAACATTTGTTTAGTAGCATAATCTACTCCACCATTTTCGTGTGTAAATCGGGTAATAGATTGAATGTTTTCGGAGCTGAAATCCTTTCTGTCAATTATATCAATAACTTTATTTCTGCTTTCAACGGAAGAATTTTGAAGCGCAAAAATAAGTGGTAAAGTTACTTTCCCATCCCTCACATCATTGGCAGTAGGTTTTCCGATAGATATATTTTCAGTATAATCGAAAATATCATCTTTTATTTGAAAACAAATACCCAGATATTCCCCAAAATTGCGCAAATGAGTTAATGATTTTTCAGCGGCATTTACAGATAGTCCGCCAACTTCGGAGCATGTTGAAAATAATAATGCTGTTTTTTTTCGTATAATCGTAAAATAATTTTCTTCTGACACCGCAGAAAGATGAACATTGACTAATTGCAATAATTCACCATCAGAAAGTTGCATCCCAATATTGGCAATCGATTTTAGTATAGACAAGTTATCGGTTTTTGTAGCACAAACTAATGCTTTTGATAAGATATAATCGCCTGAAAGTATTGCTATTTTATTTGTCCAGCGAGCATTTATCGATGGTTTTCCGCGTCGTTCCAGGGTATCATCAACAACATCATCGTGAATTAAACTGGCTGTATGGAGCAATTCCAGCGAAAGTGCTCCATCAATTGTGGTCTGGTTTACTTCACCACACAACTTGGCAGATAATAATACCAACATGGGGCGTAATTGTTTTCCGCTTTTTTGAAGCACATACTCATGAACGGTTTCAAGCATGGGATTGTCCGTTTTGAGTGCTTCTGCAAATGTTTTTTTAAACAATTGCATTTCCTGAATAATCGGTTGTTTTATAGTTTCTATAATATTCATTTGAATGCTCATATTGGTGTGCGTTGCAAAAGTAAACATTTTTGCCGTTTGTTTAACTGTCTCAGTTTATTTCTCTGTAATTTTTAATTACTTTTACAGTCAAAACGAATTTGTTAGCAAACACTTTTTCTATAGTATTTGTTTTTCATACACTTACATTGTTTTGTAAATTATTGATTTCATGAAAAAACTATTCTTAATTGACGCTTACGCCATTATTTATCGAGCCTATTACGCTTTTATCCGCAATCCCCGGTTTAATTCCAAGGGACTAAATACATCAGCCATTTTTGGATTTGTGAATACGCTCGAAGACATATTAAAACGTGAAAAACCTACACATATTGCAGTTGCATTCGACCCTAAAGGCAAAACATTCAGGCACGAAGCCTATGAAAAATACAAAGCACAACGCGAAGCAACGCCTGAAGACATTCGACTGGCAGTGCCAATTATTAAGGATTTAATTAAAGCCTACAATATTCCCTCACTCGAAGTCCCTGGATTCGAAGCCGACGATGTTATCGGAACTATGGCAAAAAAAGCCGAACAGGCAGGTTTCGAGGTGTTTATGCTTACCCCCGATAAAGATTATGGACAATTAGTTTCAGGTCATATTTTTATGTACCGGCCTAAACACACGGGTGGATTTGAAATTATGGGCCCCGATGAAGTAAAGGCAAAATACGAATTAGATAGCCACGAGCAAGTCATTGATTTACTTGGCTTAATGGGTGATGCTGCTGACAATATACCTGGCTGCCCCGGTGTTGGCGAAAAAACAGCTGTGAAACTACTCAAAGAATTTGGGAGCATCGACTCATTACTCAGCCGTACTGATGAGCTGAAAGGTGCTTTAAAAACAAAGATTGAAGAAAACAAAGAGCAAATTATTTTCTCTCGCTTTTTGGCAACTATCGAAACAAATGTTCCCGTTGATTTCGACGAGAAAAGCCTGGAAATAGAACCAAGAAATGAACCTGAACTAAGAGCGTTGTTCGACGAACTGGAATTTCGCACAATGTCAGCAAAAATGAATAATCCTTTCACATCACTTCCACCCGACCAACCTTTGCAAACAATTACTTTTGCAAAACAAAAAAAACAAACCGGTCAAATGTCACTATTTGATGAACCTGAAAAGGAGGAACAAAAGACGGTTCAATTGCAAACAATCGCATCTGTAGAAAACCCAATTATTGAGTCAAATTCAGGAATGAAAACATTGGCAAACATTCCGCATAAGTATGTTTTAATCGACACTAAAATTAAACGTTCAGATTTAATCTCGCGACTTTTCATTCAAAAATCTGTTTGTTTTGATACCGAAACCACCGGTTTAGACATGTTTATGTCAGACTTGGTAGGACTTTCATTCAGCTTTGTTGAAAGTGAAGCTTATTATGTTTCGTTGCCCGAAAATAAAACCGAAGCGAAAGAAGTTTTGCATGAGTTCAAAGCCTTTTTTGAAAACGATCTGATAGAAAAAATTGGTCAGAATATAAAATTCGACTTGCTCATGTTGCTGCAATACGGAATTGAGCTAAAAGGAAAACTTTTCGACACCATGATAGCACATTATTTGGTACAACCCGAACTAAGGCATGGAATGGATTACCTGGCTGAGATTTATCTAAATTACCGGACTATCCATTTCGAAGATATAGTTGGAGCCAAAGGGAAAAATCAGGCAGATATTCGCACAGTTGACATTCTGAAACTTTGCGACTATGCAGCCGAGGATGCCGACATAACTTTCAGATTAAAACAAATTTTGGAAAAAGAAATTAAGTCCAACGGATTGGAAAAATTATTTTATGAAATAGAAATGCCACTCATGCAAGTTTTGGCAACTATGGAGCATACCGGAGTTCGCATTGACAGCGAAGCATTAAGCCAAAGTTCCGAGATTTTGACTGAAGAAATGCTTAAACTTGAAAAAGAGATTCACAAGATTGCCGGATTTGAATTCAACGTCAGTTCACCAATGCAAGTGGGCGAAGTACTTTTCGACCGTCTAAAATTAGACGATAAAGCCAAGAAAACAAAAACAGGGCAATACTCAACTTCGGAAGATATTCTGGAAAAAATCCAATCTAAACATCCAATAATTGGCAAAATTTTGGATTATCGGGGGTTGAAAAAACTTTTAAGCACCTATATTGATGCTCTCCCACAATTAATTAGTCCTGTAACTGGGAAAGTTCATACATCGTACAATCAAACAGTAGCAGCAACCGGCCGACTAAGTTCAACCAATCCAAATCTTCAAAACATTCCAATTCGTGATGCGCAAGGTAAAGAAATCCGCAAAGCATTTATTCCTGACGATAACTGCTTATTTCTCAGTGCAGATTATTCTCAAATTGAGCTCCGTATTATGGCGCATTTGAGTGGCGATGTCAACATGCTCGAAGCTTTCAACAGCGGGCTTGATATTCACTCGGCTACAGCTGCCAAAATTTACAAAATTCCGATCGAAGAAGTAACTTCCGATATGCGCCGCAAAGCAAAAACAGCCAATTTTGGAATTATTTATGGCATTTCTGTCTTTGGATTGTCCGACAGGTTAGGTATTCCCCGAGCCGAAGCTAAAGAATTAATCGATGGATATTTTATCACCTACCCAGAAGTAAAAAAATATATGGATGCCAGTATTCAACGAGCCAAAGAAATGGGCTACGTAGAAACCTTGCTTGGACGCAAGCGTTTTTTACCTGATATAAATTCACAAAATAGCCTTGTACGTGGATATGCAGAAAGAAATGCAATCAATGCTCCTATTCAGGGGTCAGCGGCAGATATAATTAAGATTGCCATGGTGCACATTCAAAACCGCTTGGAACAAGAGAATCTTCAAACCAAAATGACTATGCAAGTGCACGATGAGTTAAACTTTACTGTTCCTAAAAATGAAATGGAAATAGTGCGAAAATTAGTGACAAATGAAATGGAGCAGGCAATTAAACTCCGAGTTCCACTTATTGCCGATTGTGGTATCGGCGAAAATTGGTTGGAAGCCCATTAATTTATGCACATCAAATTCCACTATAAATCAAACACTTGAGTATTCGGTTGTGAATTAATATCTTTTAATAAACTATTGATATCAAATGCAATATTCATAATTACAGCATTATAGGAATTGCATTGAACAATAACAATATATTATTTATTTAGAATTAATATAAATTATCGCAATGAATGCTATCAATTTTATAGCATTCAAATTATTTACCATATATTTGCAGAAATATTTCTTTAATATGAGAGTTAACTCAAAAATACGATACGGATTAAGAACAATTATTGAAATTGCTATTTCAACAGATCCAGATGGTGTTTTGCAAAAAGAGATTGCTAAAAGTCAGCATATCTCATTGAAATATTTAGATCCAATTATTTCGTCATTGAAATTAAAAGGCTTAATTACTAACTCAAGAGGGAGAGGGAGTGGTTATAAATTAACCCGCGAAGCTAAAGACATAAATATGTATGATATTTATACAGCTTTTGAACCAATTGTTATAATTGAATGTATTAACAACCTTGGTTATTGCGATAGAGCTTCACATAATTGCAAAGGAAGAAGTTACTGGAATGAGTTTCGAAACGAAATCACAAATTTAATGCTAAAAAAAAATCTTGAACAAATTATTCAAGATACCTATTACGAATGTAAAGATTTGATTGTGCAGCAATAAACAAGTACTTGCCATATTTGTTATTTACTAATCAAATATTTTTTTGAATACAAATACTACTATTATTATAGCATTAGTAATATTTGCAAGATATTAGTTTACAAAAATTTTCCATTTTTTTTCTTGAATTATACTACTAATGTTATAGCATATATATATAATTTAAAATAAACACGTTCACTTTCCAAAATAATACAAATGATTATGATTAAAAGACAATTTTCAAAAACTTTCATGTTGCTTTTTATAAGCTTCATGTTGCTTTCTATCAATGTTTTGTCTGCACAAAGTCTAAAGATTAATCCAAAGACTTCGACAATGACAATTTACGGGACAACCAATGTGCACAATTTTACAATCAAAGTTGGGCAAATTAATGGTGAATTGGCTATTAGCTCTAAGAAAGTTCAATCTTTGAGTGTGGAAATCCCTGTTCGCGGCTTAAAAAGCAACGAAAGTCTAATGAACACCAAGACTTACGAAGCTTTTAATGAGCCTAAAAACCCAAAAATTTCGTTTCAGCTCACTGATGCAGAATCTCTGCAAGTTGCTGGAGATGAGGTAAATGTAACAGTAAATGGAAATTTGACCATGGCAGGCGTTACAAAAAAGATCAGCTTCAAAACTACGGGTAAAAACCTGAAACCGGGCGTCTACGACTTTAAAGGAAGTATTGCTCTTAAAATGTCTGACTTCAAGATGAAACCACCAACTGCAATGTTAGGAATGATGAAAGTTGGCGATGCAATAACATTGAAATATGACATATACCTTGAAGGAGCAGCAATTAATTAAATTTATATCGAAACAAAATTTTTTATACAGTAAAAATTAAATAGTTTGAATAACAAATTAAAAATGAAAACAAAAATGAAGAAATCTATTTTTATAGTAGTTGCTGCACTTTTTTTAAGCAGCATGGCATTTGCTCAATTACGTCCTACTGACCAAACAGGTATTAACGTATTTGAAACTCCGAAAACTGATATTCAGTTTAACGGCCCGAAAGTTGAGTTTGGTGGTGCTATTTCAATGCCTTATATAGCATTAACTCAAAGTAATAATGTTGTAAATACTAATCCGGCGCTTAACACACAAGCTTTATTCAAAAATACTCCAAACTTTGGTTTGTCAATGGCCAATTTATACATTAACAGTTATCTGGCTGATGGAATAACACTTAATGTAACTCTTTATCTTGCCTCAAAACACCATAACGAAACTTGGGTTAAAGGTGGTTATGTTCAGTTTGATAAGATTCCATTTATTAAGATGGACTTGCTTGATGATATAATGAAATATACCACTATTAAAGTTGGACAAATGGATGTTAACTATGGTGATGCGCACTTCCGCCGTTCGGATGGTGGTAATGGTATTTACAACGCATTTATGGATAACTACATTATGGATGAATTTGCCACGGAAATTGGTGCAGAAGCTGACGTAAATTACAACGGAATTCTTGGAACTGTGGCAGTAACCGACGGTGAATTAAATCCGAATCTTGCTGCAGTTGATACAACTCAAGCTTCAAGTAAATACTCTAATGGTATTCGCAATCCATCTTTTATTGCAAAATTGGGTTTCGACAAACAAATTACAGATAAATTCCGTGCACGTTTAACCGGCTCGGTTTATACTACTGCTGGTTCAGGTTCTAATACATTGTTTGGAGGCGATCGTACAGGTTCAAATTATTCAGCCGTCATGTACAATGCCGCTCCTGGTACAACTACAGCTTTCAACGGTCGTTACAATCCGGGTTTGTCAGATAGGGTAACGACTTTTATGGGTAACTTATTTTTGAAATACAAATTAACTGATGGACTGGCTGTTGAATCTTTTTCAACTTTAGAAGCAGCACACGGTGGTAGTGGAGCTGAAGCAAAAGATAGAAATGCAAATCAATTTGCATCTGACCTTATTTTCCGTTTTGGAAATACAGAAAATTTCTTCTTAGGTGCACGTTATAATACAGTATCGGCTGATGTGGCTGCTGCTCCAACAAGTGCTCCTTCTACCTCAACTACTGCATTGGTTAGTGTGCCTGCTTATAAACTGGGAATAAGCCGTTTGGCAATTAGTGGTGGTTGGTACGTTACAAAAAACCTTTTGGCTAAAGTGGAATATGTTGACCAAAGGTATACTGGTGTTCCAAACGTAAACTACATTTTAAATGGTGCTCAGTTTCATGGATTAAGTGCAGAAGCTGTTATTGCATTTTAATTATAAACATTTTTTCTGAAATATAATAAACCGGTAAGACAAGTTCTTACCGGTTTATATCAATTAAAAGAATTACTTAGCCATTTATGAAAAGAAGATTATTCATACTGCAATTTCTATTTTTTGCATTTAATTCAATATTATGTGCACAAAGTTTTTATTCTGTATATCTTCAAAAAAACAGTTCAATTACAATTAATGGAACTACAAACTTAGTCTCTTTCAAACTTTATCAATATGGAGATAAACTTGCTAAACGTGATTTTGTTATTTCTGCCATACAAAATCAGAACAAAATAGTTTTAAGTAAAAATGAGCAAACCATTTTGGTTAAAAATTTTGACTCAAACAACAAAATGGCTTTGCGTGATTTTAAAAAACTTGTAAAAGCTGATATTTATCCAGACATCCATGTTAAATTAAATTACTTTGAAATCGACCCAAAGTCTAACACTTCTGATTTATCAAAAGCAAATGTTTCGGTAGATTTCACCATAACAGGTAAGACTAAGAAGTATAATATTGCTGTAAAATCTAATCGTGAAGGTGACTTCTATGTTTTAAACGGAAATGAAAAAATAAATATCCGCGATTTTGGCCTTGACCCCCCCACAGAGATGTTAGGGTTAATACGGGTTAATGAATGGATTGATATAGATTTCAATATTATTTGCAAAATTACGTCTAATAAAGATTCACAAGTACTTTTAAGTGCCTCTGATATTAAGTAATCAATTGGATAGTATTGAAAATTACTAGTTATAAAATTGACAGTAGAGGCTAAAACATATCAAACTATTCTAAAAACACAGGCAACTCTTTAATTGTATTGATTCGGTTCGAAGAATGATGTAATCGTTTAAGAAATTCATTGATTTTGTCCTGATAATCCACAAAATAATCGGGATGAAGTTTTTTAGTAACAAGCGCAATAAGTCGTTTCACCAACAACCCAACTTTGTAATCGTAACCCGAAACGTGAGCTCCAAACATTTTTAAAGGATTGGAGAATTGTAATTCCAGCAAATAAAGAACTAAATCAGCTTCCAATTTTTTATTTTTTGCTTCAATTGTAAATTCAGCAATGCGTTTTGTACAAGCATTTAGCTTCTTTACAAGTTTTTTCAGTTCGGTACTTCCTTTGAAATCTTTCTTCCAAAGCATATCAATATCTTCTTTCGCTTGTTCAAACAAAGTATGTTCACCACCCTCCTTATCGAGGAAATTCACTAACATAAATTCGTAATTATATCTTTTTGCAGCAAGTTTCAGCACAATATCCACCAACTCATTTTTGGAAAGTTCGTTCACTTGCTCTTTTAATAGAATTTTGTTTCGGACCATAGTGCATTCTAATTTTTGGTTGACAAATATACTCAAAATTTAATTATTTGTCCGTATCTTTGCACTCCCAAAAAGAAATCATCAATCACAAGATATGAAGCAATTTAAACGTACCACCGTTACCTCGGCTTTGCCTTATGCCAATGGTCCTGTACATATTGGTCACTTAGCAGGAGTTTATATTCCGGCAGATATTTATGTACGCTACCTGCGACTTAAAGGTGAGGAAGCGCTCTTTATCGGCGGTTCCGACGAACACGGGGTACCTATTACCATTAAAGCTAAAAAAGAAGGAGTTACGCCACAGGATATTGTGGATCGTTATCATGGTATTATCAAAAAATCGTTCGAAGAATTTGGTATTACCTTCGATATTTACTCACGTACCACTTCCAAAACCCACCGTGAACTTGCTTCCGATATTTTTAAAACAATAGAAAGCAAAGGTGGTTTTATTGAAAAAACCAACGAACAATATTACGACGAAGCCGCTCAACAATTTCTTGCTGACCGATATATTACAGGTAAATGTCCGCACTGTGGAAATGAAAATGCTTATGGCGATCAATGCGAATCATGCGGGACTTCATTAAGCCCAACAGATCTTATCAATCCGAAATCGGCTATCAGCGGTAATGTTCCGGTAATGCGCGAAACAAAACACTGGTATCTTCCTCTTGATCAACACGAAGCATGGTTACGTAAATGGATTTTAGAAGATCACAAAGAATGGAAGCCAAACGTGTATGGACAGTGCAAAAGCTGGCTCGATATGGGCTTGCAACCGCGTGCCGTAAGTCGCGATTTGGACTGGGGAATTCCTGTGCCTGTTTCAGGTGCTGAAGGAAAGGTACTTTACGTATGGTTCGATGCGCCGATTGGTTATATTTCTAACACCAAAGAATTGTGCGACAATCAACCTGAAAAATACGGAAAATGGGAAAAATGGTGGAAGGACGAAGATACTCGTTTGATTCATTTTATTGGAAAAGACAATATCGTGTTCCATTGCATCGTGTTCCCAGCTATATTGAAAGCTGAAGGTTCGTATATTTTACCGGATAACGTTCCTGCCAACGAATTTCTGAATCTCGAAGGCAATAAAATTTCTACTTCACGCAATTGGGCGGTGTGGCTACACGAATATTTGGTTGATTTCCCTGGAAAACAAGATGTATTACGTTATGTTTTGACTGCAAATGCCCCTGAAACAAAAGATAATGATTTCACATGGAAGGACTTTCAGGCTCGTAATAATAATGAACTGGTTGCCATTTTCGGTAATTTTATTAATCGTGCCTTGGTCTTGACTCAGAAATACTACGATGGCAAAGTTCCGGCTTTGGGCGAATTAACTGACTACGACAAGCAAACACTCGAAGAATTTGTAAATGTAAAGACCAATGTAGAAAAGTTACTTAACAATTTCCGTTTCCGCGATGCTCAAAAAGAAGCGATGATGTTGGCTCGTATAGGTAATAAGTATTTAGCAGATACCGAACCATGGAAAGTTGCTAAAACAGATATGAATCGTGTGGCAACTATCATGCATTTAAGCTTGCAGATAGCTGCTAATCTGGCTATTGCTTTCGAACCATTCCTGCCATTTACGTCCGAAAAACTTCGTACTATGTTGAACTTAAAATCTTTCAATTGGGAAGATTTAGGTAAAATTGATTTATTAACAACAGGCTCTCAACTCGGAACACCAGAGCTTCTGTTCGAAAAGATTGAAGATGAAGCCATGGAAGCCCAAATTCAGAAACTGCTTGACACGAAGAAAGCCAATGAAGTTGCGACGTACAAGGCTGTTCCGGTAAAAGAAAATGTATCGTTCGATGATTTCATGAAATTGGATATTCGGGTCGGAACGGTGCTTGATTGCCAAAAGGTTCCTAAAGCCGATAAATTATTGCAATTTCGCATTGCCGATGGCTTAGAGGAACGCACGATTCTTTCGGGCATTGCACAGCATTATCCAAATCCAGAAGAATTGATAGGCACTCAGGTTTGCTTTATTGCCAATTTCGAACCACGTAAACTTCGAGGCATAATGAGCGAAGGAATGATTCTTTCAGCAGAAGATGCTGATGGGAAACTGGTGCTGATACAACCAAAAGCAACCGTTACAAATGGTGTAGAAGTGAAGTAAACTTTTGCATAAAAATAGTCTAAACAACTGACATTCAATTTCGCACTTAAAAACCTGTTCCGGTAAGCGTAACTACGTTGTCCTGCTTAAGTCCTCCACCCGAAATAGTAAGTGCAGCTGTGTGACTGCCGATAGCAGTTGGTGTATAAGTTATATTTATATTAGTGCCACCGTTTGCAATATTTTTGGCAATAGCACTTACTGAAACGGTGAACATACTTGCATCTTGCCCGGTAACTACCAAATTAAAATCTTTTGTAGCATCTAAAGATTTGAAGTTGATTGTTTTTACATTTTGATTATTCAGCAACGTTGGATAAAAATTAATTTCACTGAATATCTCTCCAATAGTAATTACCGGCGAATTAGGCCCGATAGTGCAGCTTCCATTTAAATTGAAATTGGAAGCGGTTAAACCCGTGCTTTGAATGCTCAATTGATCTGTTTGCGTTCCAGTTGCAGTTGGGTTATATCTAACTTGCAGGGTGTCATTTACACTCCCTGATGCAGGTGTTAAACTTAAACTTTTACTCCATATTTTATCAGAGGAAAGTTTCATTTCAAAATTTAAGCTGTTTTGAAATGAAATATTTAAATTATTAAGCAGGTTTGCTGCTAGAATAATCAAATTTTGAGAAACAGTAGGAGTTCCCAATGCTGTAGAAAACCCTGAAAAGCCACCTGTAATGGAAATTTTTGGCGGCATCAAACTAAAAGTTATATTATCACTTGTTTTAGTTATATTTACTATTGCCCTGTTAATGTCAGTTCCTGTCCAGGCTGTCGGAACGAAAGAACCTGTTGTAAAAGCCGTTCCGGGTGTGGTTGTTGACCCACTCAATGGTTGTAAATACACCCGCATATGGCTGGCGGCAGTCTGGGAAGGTCCGGCATAATTATTTGGAGTATCATTATTCCAAGCTGATTGATCATAATCAATATGCCAGATGCACATACCTTCGGCAGGAAGATATGTATCCCAACCAGTCTGTTTCCGGTATTCAGTCATAAAAAACTCAGTCGGACTGGGGCTTGCTCCATTTAAATTATGAGTAGTAGCCGAAAATAAAAAAGCTTGATCGTTTGTATTTAAGGGTTGAGAATTCCCCTGAAATACAGGTAATAAAGTCAAGTTTGCCGGACTACTCTCTTGCTGGGGAGCAAGCCAACCAAGAAAAAACCTGTCCCAAGCGGAATAAAGTGGAGGTGTACGACCTTCATTGGAATAATTGCCAAGATCCATTATACTCCAGGAATCCAACGTGTGAGGTTGTGCTCCTGAAGTATCGTAATAATCGGGAAGTCCAAGTACATGCCCAAATTCATGGCAAAAAGTACCTATACCACACATGTTTGACCCAGCTGCTCCTTTAAGTTCTGAGGTACAAGCATAGTGGCTTAAAAGCTCTCCGTTAAAAGTTATTGAATCTACTGGTCCTGAATAATTAGAGCCTTGAGTGACCTCCCAACTATGAGGCCAGACTGAATTTGCAGGGCCTCCTTCGGCTTCATTATGACCGGCATAACAGATAAATACATTATCTATAACACCATTTTTGTCAGTATCGTATTGAGAAAAATCAACGCCTGCACTTGAAGCAAGGTTACAAGCATCTACTACCATTTGAACGGGATTGAGATCATTCCCATAGGAATCATTTCCACCGTAATAAGTCATTGGGCGCGGCAAAGTATAGGGACCAACCACATCAAATTCAGGTGAAAACTTATCATAAGAATTAGCTACAAAATAATCGCGAGCCGAACCTGTTCCGCCATTATCGCTATAGCCTTGTTTATTCAGCAAATGAGTGAAAGCCGAATCTGGCGAGGCAGTTACAAAAGTAGTATCGGCAAAATTAACTAATATGACCAGTGACTTTGGAGCCCCAATCAGAGGATAAGCACGTTGCAAGTTGCTGGAAGTGCTTGTTGACTTACTTTTCATAAGACCGCCTTTCATAAGACCACTCTTTACAGGAGCACTTTGGAGCTTTTGAATTGCAGCTGAGGTATCTACTGTTTTCAGAAATAGTCTCTCACTGCTCGACCGATTTATAACATCTTTGGCAATATACTTGCTTTCAACTACTTCACCCAGCGAATTCATGGTTGCATAAGTCAAATAACCTTTGGAGTTAGTTTTCAGCAAATATCCATCTTCAGTCGTTTTATAATGATGAAACTCGTCGCCCTTTAAACGTATAGTTAATTTAGTTCCATCAGGCTGAGAAACCTTAAACGGATAAGGATAAGCTTTAACGGCAAAAACAGGAATAAAAATGATTTGATAAAAAAAGGCACAAAGTACAAGTAATAGTATTCTTTTAATCATTTCAACTTTTTTTGATTGACCATTATGAATTTAACTTGGCAAATGTAGTAATTTTTTTTTATCCTTTACTTTTAGTGTCTGTTTTTTTACTAACTACAATAAATACATGACAGATTTTCAGTTCTTTAATCCTATATCTGAAGAGCTTGATTTTGTCATAAATCTGAAAATTAGAACTTTTCAAAAAAAGAAATTTAAAACCTTCAAAAACATCTTTTCAGGAACTGTCATTTCGACCTTAAAGCATTGTTGTTTAATGACATATTGTCTCGTAAAACAGGTTGGCATTCTCTTTGAAAATAATTATTCAACAACAAAAAAACTTATTATTAACTTTAAAAATGGAGGAAACAAATTATGTCACTCGTAAGATTTTCAAATCAACTGCCTTCAGTGTTTGACCGTCTTTTTGAAGGCGATATGTTCGATTGGTCAAACCGCAATTTTTCACTTACCAATACTACTTTACCATCGGTAAATATCAAAGAAAATACTGATGAATTTAAAGTAGAAGTTGCTGCACCGGGCTTTGATAAAAGCGATTTCAAATTGGAATTAAATCACGATTTACTGACCATTTCTTCGGAAAAGAAAGTAGAAAATGAGACCAAAGAAGGCGAACAATTTACTAAGCGGGAATTTAGTTATCAATCGTTTAGCAGAACTTTCACCTTGCCACACACTGCCGATGGTGAGAAAATTGAAGCTACTTACGATAATGGAATTTTGCGTATTAGCATCCCTAAAAAGGAAGAATCGAAACCAAGGCCTTCGAGGATGATTGAAATTAATTAAACATTTCTATTTCAATTCAGTTATAAGGGAAACAGAATTCTGTTTCCCTTATTTAATTACCCTTGTTATTGAGGTTTTATTTTCAGAACGTGAAAGACAACTAAATAACTTAATAATTTATCGAGTATTAATAAATAAGTTTTGTAACACAAATAAAATTGTTTTTCTTTGTATAATATTTTAAAAAATTTATTTGTAACAATCAATCCATTTTTTATGAAACAATTTCTAAAATTCACACTCGCCACAATCGTGGGAGTTATTATTACAACGCTATTGGGCTTGCTGATTTTCTTTGGAATAATAGGAGCTGTAGCCAGTTCCAGTGATAGTACTACCGTTTTGAAACCTAATTCCGTCTATGAGTTGACGTTAGAAGGCACCTTGGTTGACCGATCGGAAGATGATCCATTTTCAGGTGCTTTTGGAAAGTTTTTTGGTAAGGCGGATGAAAATTCTATCGGTTTAGATGATGTATTGGCAAATATAGAAAAAGCCAAAAATGATGATAACATTGTAGGTATTTACCTCAAGGGAGGTTCACTTGTGGGAGGAATTGCTTCGATAAAAGAAATAAGGAATGCATTGATTGATTTCAAAAAGTCGGGCAAGTTTGTGGTTGCCTATGCCGATAATTATTCACAACGAATGTATTATCTAGTATCTGTTGCAGATAAAATTTTAATTAATCCTCAGGGAATGCTCGATTTTAAAGGGCTTTCGGCTCAAACCATGTTTCTGAAAAATACCTTGGACAAATTGGGAATAGAAATGCAGATAGTGAAAGTTGGTACGTTTAAGTCGGCGGTAGAGCCACTTTTCATGACCAAAATGAGTGATGCAAACAGGCTGCAGGTAAACGTTTTTTTGAATTCCATCTGGAACACGCTTTTGAAAGATGTTTCTGTTTCGCGTAAAGTATCGGTCGAAAAATTAAATAGCTATGCTGATGAAATGATGATGTTTCAACCTACCGAAAAATCAAAACAATATGGATTGGTAGATTCGTTGGTCTATGTGGATCAGGTTGACAGTGTGATTCGAAAATGTGCCAAAGATTTAAAGAAGGATGACAAATTAGTTTTTGTAAAACATTCGGCCATGACTAAAGTGCCTGATACCGAAAAGTTTGAAAAGAATAAAGTGGCAGTGATTTATGCTGTTGGCGAAATAACCGATACTGATGGCGATGGAATTGTAGCTAAGGATATGGTAAAGACCATTAACGATGTGGCAAAAGACTCTGCCGTAAAAGCCGTAGTCTTCAGGGTCAGTTCACCGGGTGGAAGTGCCTATGCATCGGAGCAAATATGGCATGCTTTGGCAATGCTTAAAGCAAAAAAACCGTTGATTGTTTCCATGGGCGATTATGCTGCGTCAGGGGGTTATTATATTTCATGTGTAGCCGATAAAGTGGTGGCTCAGCCCAATACCATTACCGGTTCAATAGGTATTTTCGGAGTTATTCCAAACATTAAAGGTCTGAACGAGAAACTTGGAATAACCTATGATGGAGTAAAAACAAATAAAATGAGTGATGCAATTTCGGTAAATCGTCCGTTTACGCCCGAAGAACGCGATTTGATGCAAAATTACGTGAACCGTGGATATGAACTGTTTGTAAAACGCTGTGCCGACGGGCGTAAAATGACTGTTGAACAAATAAAAGCCATTGCCGAGGGTCGTGTATGGACAGGCGAAGATGCCATTAAAATTGGACTTGTAGATAAAATAGGCGGACTGAACGACGCCATCAAACTGGCGGTTGACAAAGCCAAACTGAAAGCATATAACATTAAAGAATATCCTGAAAAAGAAGATTTTACTACCAAGTTTATGAAGAATTTCAGCAAAGATGTTGAAACCCGCTTTATGAAAGCTCAACTTGGAGAACAATATAATACTTTAAAACAGATTAGAAACCTGGAGAAAATGAATGGAATTCAGGCACGTATGTCGTACGACATAACAATTCAATAAAATAATTCTTTGCGTTTTTTATTATAGTATGACAAGGGGAACAAAGCGTGATGTTTTGTTTCCCTTTTTTTGTTTTGAAATTTGAAATAATTCTTTAACTTTGAGGGTTTATTTGAATTGTTGAAGCTGAATTATTACAATCTGGGAAAACATGTCTTTTGCCACGAAGCGCAAGGAATTTCTCCGGTCAGAATATATTTTAAAGTCATTCCAAGATTTTTTTTTAATCAAATAAGTTCACCACACATTAATCTGCGTATGAAAAAGAGTATAATGATTATTATTTCTATCTTTTGCGGACTCGTTCTGGCAACAGCTGCAACTCCCGAATTGAAAGTACTGGTTTTTACAAAAACCGTCGGGTTTTACCATGCATCAAAACCTAATGCAATCAAGGCATTTTATGAAATCGGACACGATCATAACTGGCAAATCACTTTTACAGAAGATTCAACTTTGTTTACAGGCAAGGAATTGAGCAAGTATAACGTGGTGGTTTTTCTGCTTACTACGGGAAACAATTTACTGAGTGATGAACTGAAACTTGCGTTTCAAAAGTATATTGAAGGTGGCGGGGGATTTGTTGGTGTACATACCGCAACTGATACAGAATACAAATGGCCCTGGTACGAAAAACTGGTTGGGGCTCATTTTCTTGGGCATCCTCCTGTACACACCGGAAAGCTAATTATTGAAAATAAAAACCATCTTGCTACGCAATGTTTTGGTACCGACACCTTGGTATGGAAGGATGAATTCTATAGCTTTGACAGAAACCCACGTAAGAATAGCAATTTAAATATATTAGTTTCCATTGATGAAAAATCATATAATATCGATGAAAATATCTGGTTCAAAAACGTCAATATTGTCATGGGCGATCATCCTTTAGTTTGGTGTCAAAAAATTGGACTCGGAAGAAGTTTTCAAACAGCATTAGGTCACACGCCTGAACTGTACGATAACGATATGTTCAGAAAGCACCTGATTGGTGCAGTGCTTTGGGCAGCAGGGGAAGACAAATAATTCATATAAATATATGTACGAGTGAAACAAAACGTGATATTTTGTTTCACTCGTTTTATAAAAATCAGTATATTGACGCTTCTGTCATAACATGGGTAACATACTCGTGGCAGCAAGTATTTCCTTTCATTTTGTTTGTTTTGGCACAGTTTACAAAACAAGAGCGTGCGTTTAGGATTCGTTGCTTTAGTTATTTTGAAGTGTGAAATTGTTTTTCTCATTTTTACTCAGTCCTCTATTGCCTCGATACCAAGTTGCTTAGCACGCTCAACGTTATCCTTCATCATTTTGAGTTGTTCGGGTGAGTGTCCCTGCCAATCTGTTACCTCGCCAACAACCCGAAGCGGATGCAGAGAACGATAGGACTTTGTAGGATTTCCGGGAAATTTCTTGTCGGTCAGATTAGGATCATCTTCAAAAGGTCCGGTCGGCTCTATTATGTAATTCTACCAACCCCATCGCCTAAGGCAAGTTCAGCACCCCAAATAGCAGCATCCAGGGTGGCGGTTAGATAAATATACTTCGCCTTTTTTCTTTGACCGTAATTTGAATTAAAGCCTGGTTTAATCAAGTCTCCTGATTTAAGGTTGGACTTCGTGCCATGATAAAACGTCTCAGAACTTATGTTGCTTGAGGTATCTATTAATTTGTCCATTGGTTTATTTATGTTTATTGACCCCGTTTATAAAACCGCATCAACGAGATCCGTTGAAAATTGAGTATGAATATTAGAACGAACATTCACAAGCTATGTTCAATAAGACATTTCACAAAACGTATTACAAATGCTAAGAATACAAAAGGTAGGATTAAAAAGTCTCTTTTCGCCGTAGAGTATAAAGCCTCCAATTCCCGATGTTCGGCGAATGGCTCTACCGTAGTCGAAGCTAAAAGAAAAGCTCCGCTTTTCATAGTATATTTCAGTATGCAAAGCAAAGCCTTGCTTGTAACCGCGACCAAGCGAAGATATGGCTGTTGCACAACTAAAATAAGTTGCAAATATACTTGTTTATTTTGATATAATTTGCTACTCTTGAAGCAAATACAAAGAATTATGCAAGGCAAAAAGAACTATCAAGAAAAACTTTTTCTGAACTTTCAATTGTCAGACAGAGTGCCAAAAGATAACTTTATCGTCGTTTGAAAGAGTTATTGGATTTGTAGTTTGAACGCAAACAAACTATAGAATACTACGGACAAGAAAGTCAATGTCCCAACTGAAAGTTTAATAAAGAACGATGGATAAAGCGTTTCATTGATTATTCTTATGAATTCGGAGTTTTTGCTCGTCTCTTTTCTTCACAGCAATTGATAATAAGATGGAGATTGTAAGCAAACTGACGATTACTGCCAATGAAACAAGGTTGGAAATGTGAAAGTTGTACCCCAGTTCCGAAGCAAGCTCATTTATGCACATTTTCACGCCTATAAACGACAAAATTCCCGAAAGAGCATATTTCAGGAAATGAAAATATGACATGATTCCGTTCAGTGCAAAATACAGTGAGCGTAAGCCAAGTATGGCAAAGATATTGGAAGTGTAAACGATAAAAGGATCTTTGGAAACCGATAGTACTGCCGGAATGGAATCCACAGCAAAAATCAAATCGGAAGCTTCAATTACAAGCAATGTTATAAAAAAGGGAGTAGCGTAGAGTATTTTGTTTGTTCTGACAAAAAAGTGTGGTTTAGACATGTCGTCAGTAACCGGAAAGACTTTTTTAAATCCACGGATAAAGAAATTATTATTGGGATTGTATTCTTCGTCTTCTTTTTCAAATAACATTTTAATGCCGGTATAAACCAAAAATGTACCAAAAATATACATTACCCAGTTGAATCGTTGAATGATTGCCACGCCTGCAAAAATAAAGACTGCCCGCATAATAATGGCACCTATAATTCCCCAGAAAAGCACTTTGTGTTGGTATTTCGGATCAATTTTGAAAAACCCGAAAATAAGAATAAATACAAACAAATTATCTACACTCAGTGATTCTTCAATAAGATAACCGGTTAAGAATTCAAGTGCTTTAACTTTGCCAACTACAAAAAGAACACCGATATTAAAAGCAACGGCAAGCCCAATCCAAAACAAACTCCACAAAAGTGCTTCTTTTACTTTAACCACGGTGTTTTTCTTGTGAAAAACAAACAAGTCGAGTGATAACATAAGAAGTACAAATACAAAAAAACCAATCCAAAAACTTATACCGATGTTCATAATTTTATTAAGTATAGAAACTCTGCTAGTTTCAGTTTGTATAAAAAGAAATAGCAGTGCAAAGTAAATCAATAAAACGCATATATGCAAAAAAGTGTAAATAACGAAATAGATAAAATTAAACCTAAAAACAGGTTATATTAAATTGATAAAATAACTATCTTTGTGCAAAGAATTGACGTTTAACTGAACTTCATGAAGAACTCGCATCTCAAAACCTGGCTTCTGTATGCATTAATGCTGATTTTATTCGGCATTTTTTCGTATGTGCTTTTTAAGAAAGGTGAGGCTTTAGACGGTTTAAATGCAATCAAACACACAGTAGTTACTACAAATGTAAGTGGACTTGATATGTTTAAAACGTCTATTCTGCATAACTTGGTGGAACCCGCTTCCATGCTTCTACTTCAAATCATTTCCATTCTTATAGTTTCACGTATTTTTGGTTATTTATTTGCTAAAATTGGACAGCCGACCGTTATTGGCGAAATTTTAGCTGGTATTGTGTTGGGTCCTTCACTGTTGGGCTATTTTTACCCAGAAGCTTTTCACTTTTTATTTGCGACTAAATCGCTGGGGAACCTGTATATTTTGAGCCAGATAGGACTTATTTTATTCATGTTTACCATTGGGATGGAACTCAATATGGGAGAGTTGAAAGAGAAAATGGGTAAGATTTACGTGATTAGTCATGCCAGTATTGCTATCCCATATTTTTTCGGTATGTTATTGGCATTTTATGTTTTTCAAGAGTTTGCTACTGCTCAAACCACTTTTTTGCCTTTTGCTTTGTTTATTGGTATATCTATGAGCATCACTGCATTCCCAGTTTTGGCTCGCATTGTGCAAGAAAAAGGCTTGACCAAGACTCAACTTGGAACTGTTTCTATTGCCACAGCAGCTATTAATGACGTGACAGCCTGGTGTATTTTAGCAGCTGTAATTGCTATAGCTAAAACAGGAAGTTTTCTAAGTTCTTTATATACAATTGGTTTCTCAGTACTTTATGTATTTGTAATGCTGTTGTTGGTTCGTCCTTTTTTAAAACGTGTCGGCGAAATTTATAGTAACAGCGAAGTTTTGAATAAGAGTATTGTTGCTTTTTTGTTGTTAATACTAATCGCTTCATCGTGGCTGACTCAGGTTATTGGTATACATGCTCTTTTTGGAGCATTTCTGGCTGGTGTAGTAATGCCCCCACTTCACAATTTTCGTCGATTAGTTATTGAAAAAATTGAAGATGTATCTGTTACTTTACTACTACCACTTTTTTTTGTATTTACCGGTTTGCGTACTGAAATAGGATTGCTGAACACGCCTTATCTGTGGATGATTTGTGGCGTATTTGTTTTAGTAGCCATAACCGGAAAGTTTGCCGGAGGTGCTTTTACGGCTCGAATTTTAGGCGAAAACTGGAAAGATAGTCTTTCGATTGGAGTACTAATGAACACACGTGGTTTAATGGAGCTTATCGTGCTGAATATTGGTTACGAAATGGGGATTTTACCTCCGTCTATCTTCGTAATGTTGGTAATTATGGCATTAGTAACCACTTTTATGACTACGCCGGCTTTATCGCTTATAAACCATCTTTTCCCTGAAAAGGATATTGAAAAAGAATATATTATACAACAAACGCAAGGTATTTTCAAAACTTTAATTGCAATGGGTAATCCTGAAAATGGAAAAGCATTGCTAAATGTAGCCAAAACGGTGTTGGATGGAACAAAAAACTCTCTGGCTGTAAGTGTTTTGCATATTACTCCCGGAACAGATACCAATCCAATCTATGGAGAACAGTTTTCGGAAGGAAGTTTCAAAGGAATAAAAGATGAAGCTAAAATATTAAATATTCCCATTGAAACGGAATATAAAGTGACCGACAATATTGAATCAGGAATTGTAAAATCTACAAATCAAAATAATTTCGATTTTCTATTAGTAGGTGCCGGTTTATCATTATCTGGTATTCCTTTTATTAAAGAAAGCCGGTTGTTTCAAAATATAAAATGGCTGAACAATATTATCAATAATATATCCAAGCAACAAACCTTTTTCTATCCCGGAACGCTGATAAAAGATAAAACCCGCTATTTTATTGAAAACAGTAATTGTAGTGTGGGAGTTTTTGTAAACAGGAAGTTTACAGGTATTTCTACTGTATTGGTTTTACTACACAGCGAGTCTGATGTGTTTTTGCTGCGTTATGCACGTAGGCTTTTAAGAAATAATAGCGAGGTTTCAATCAGTATTATGGACATTAATAAATTGACTTCGACTAGTGATATAATTCGAGATGGAATTTATGAGTTACGTCAACAATTCCCGAATGAAGTGAAGGTAACAAAACTTACCCGCTTGAATTCAACAATCCTTACAAAACATAGTTTTATGCTGATAAGTTATCAGACATGGAATACCGTTTGCACTGTAGATAAGAAAGAGATGAAATATATACCTTCCACTCTTATTATTAATAAAATGGTAAGCAGGTTTCATACCGGAGCACGAAATAAAATTGTTTCAAACTCACCAATAGATAGTGTCGGTGAGGATTTGTAGAAAAACCAACGGCTGATAATATGCATGTAGATAAGTGGAATTGACAATAGACAATTGATGATGAACAATTAGCTTAGTGAGTTCCACCCTTGTGCCCGCAGTTCTATTTCTTCACCTTCGCGTCCAACCAATTGCAAGCCAAGTTCAGGTTTAGTCATGTGTCCAACAATAGCAATGCCTTCTAACGTTACAATTTTATCGTAATCTTCGAGTGCCACAGTGAAAAGCAATTCATAATCTTCGCCTCCATTTAGAGCAGCTGTAACTATACTCATGTTCAACTCTTCGGCCATAACTACCGCCTGGTAATTAATCGGAATTTTATCTTCATAAACTCTGCATCCCACATTGCTTTGTGAGCAGATGTGCATTAATTCTGACGAAAGACCATCCGAAATATCCATCATAGCTGTTGGCACAATTTCTTTTGCACGGAGCAGTTCCACAATATCTTTACGTGCTTCGGGTTTCAACTGACGTTGCAGGATATAATCTCTCTCTTCAAAATCGGGTTGAGCTTCATTGTTTGCTGCAAAGACCACCTTTTCGCGCTCAAGTAGTTGTAAGCCCATATAAGCTGAACCCAAATCGCCCGTAACGCAAATCAGGTCGGTAGATTTTGCTCCATTGCGGTAAACAATTTTTCCTTCTTCGCCTTCGCCAATGCAGGTTATGCTAATGATCAAACCCGTAAGTGAGGCAGAAGTATCGCCGCCAATCAAATCTACTCCGTATTTTTTGCATGCAAGTTCTATTCCGGCATATAATTGTTCCAGATCTTCGACCGAGAAGCGTTTTGAAACGCCAATCGAAATAGTCATTTGTTTTGGTGTGCCGTTCATGGCGTATATATCCGAAAAGTTTACCACGGCAGCTTTGTAACCCAAATGCATAAGTGGAACATATACCAAATCAAAGTGAATGCCTTCGAGCAACAAATCGGTAGTTACAAGCACTTTTTTATTCTCGTAGTTCAGTACGGCAGCATCATCGCCCACCCCTTTCAGCGTTGAAGGGTTTACAATTTGAAACTTTTCGGTTAAATGTTTAATTAGTCCGAATTCGCCGTATTTCGATATTTCTGTTCGTTGCATGATTGGGTTATTAAAAATTTTCCCAAAAGTTTCAGCCTTTGGGAAAATTTAAATTGAATATACTTAACAAGGTATTTTGTCGATTCGTCGTTGATGTCTTCCACCTTCAAAATCTGACATAAAGAATGTCTCAATCAGGTCAAGAGCTTCGGCTTCTGTTATAAAACGTGCAGGGAGTGAAATCACATTTGCATCGTTATGACGGCGGGCTAATGCTGCAATTTCAGGTCTCCAGCAAAGTGCAGCACGAATGCCTTTGTGCTTGTTCAAAGTCATGCTTATACCATTGCCACTTCCGCATATTGAAATTCCAAAATCAAATTCGTTATTTTCAATTGCCAAAGCCATTGGGTGTGCATAATCAGGATAGTCACTACTTTCAGACGAAAATGCACCAAAATCTTTTAATTTTTTTACTCCTTCGCCTTGAATATATTCCACAACTTTGTTTTTCAGTTCGAAACCTGCATGGTCATTACAGATTGCAATTCGAAGATTCTTGTACGGGTTCATAATTGTGTGTGTTTTTTTTGTTGTGCAAAAGTAGAAATTAATTTTCAAAAAATTGTCAGATAAAATTCTGAAGGCAGTATTTTATTTAAATTGCTTCTTTCTCCAAACTGTTACTTCTGATCTGTGTTGTTCGCTGATTCTGGATGATTTATAAAAAACTGAAGTTAAATTAATTGGAGTTTCCGCCAATGTGAAATGTTCTGAAAGTATGTTTAGCATTCCTTCAAATGATGTTAGCGGTTCGCCATCTTGTTTGAAACCTCCAATCCAATGTTTTCGTTCTACGTTGTTTAATTCCCATTCATAGGTAGAAGCAATAATCAGCAAGCCATTGTCATTCAATCGTTCGTGAATTTGTTCTAAAAATAAAAATGGACAAGTCAATTCTTCCAATAAGTTGGGGGCGATAATCAAATCGTAACCCGAGTAAATCGATTTCAGATTATTGGCATTATCTTGCATAAACAAAATATTTTCTTTGTTTTCGCCAAGTCCGAAGTCCGACAAAACCACTTCGCGATAATGAACCAATTCTCCTTCATCTTTTGCAATATAACGGATAAACCCTTTTTCCTGAAGCTGTATAGGCATTCGTATAAACCGAGCCGAAAAATCGAGTGCCGTAATTTTTTCAAAATGAGGTGCTAGCTCAAAAGCTAAGCGACCGGTATCGGCATTTAGATCCAACACGTTTTTAATCGACAGATTGTTTGCTTTTTCAAGAATAAATTCTGCCATTTTTTTTGAGAAATTTTCGTCTGAAGTAAACCCGTCACCCCAATTTGCTTCGCACGAAACAGCCACTTCCGTATCCATTTCATACTCGTCGTTATGAATTAGAAGTGGTGTTTCCGATTCAACAATGCGGAATCCGGCATGTTGATAAAAATGCCGACGAAAAGCATAGCGGGCGTGATGAGTTGCTTCGTTTCCGGTAGATATCCACGAACCGCCTTTGATTAAATTATGTTTGCCATCAAAAGTCGGCGTTGAAAAATCGTCGTATAATGGGTGCACTTTAAAGCCCGCATAACCTGTAATAGGCGTTTCAGTCCATTGCCACACATTTCCAATCACGTCATAGAAATCGCCATTTTGAAATTTATCTACCGGACAAGGCGAGGCAAAATGTTCCAGATTAATATTGCCGGGAGCTGTTTGCCACTCCAATTCATTAGGGATATTACAAAGCTCAACTAGCCTGTACCATTCAGCTTCGGTTGGCAAGCGAAATGTCTTGCCTTCACGATCTGTTTTCCAATTGCAATAAGCTTTTGCTTCCAAATAATTTACTTCTACAGGCCAATTCCAGGGCATTGGAATTTCTTGGTCAACTAATCGTAATTTGAAATTTTCTCCATTTTTTCTCCAGAAAAGCGGCATTTCGGCTTGTTTGAAATTACGCCAGTTCCAACCTTCTTCTGTCCAATAGGACTGTGTCAGGTAACCATTATGGTTCACAAAATTCAAAAATTCTCCATTTGAAATTAAAAACTTAGATGTTTTAAAATCCGCTACTTTTTCGGTGTAATGTCCGTACTCATTATCCCAGCCATAAAGTGGGTGATTGATTGGTTTCCCTAACTTAATTTCGGCACCGGAAACCGTTAGAAATTCATTAGTAGGCGCATTGCCACGATCGGTACATATTTTGCCAAACAAATCAGGGATAACTTCATCTAAGGGTAATTGACGAATTAATACCGATGAAGTTTCGAGGTGAATACGTTCATGTTCAATGCCCATTATGATAATCCAGAATGGATCGTCCCACTTTAATGGCACATGAAGAGGAGTTTCTAAAATCACAGTGGTAATTACCTCTTTTGCTTTATTGCGGTATTCACGAACTGCCGAAACGGTGGGCCAGTTATAATGTTTTTCGTTCAAATCGTCCCAGCTCATTTCGTCTACACCAATGGCAAAGATTGATTCAAATTCAGAATTTACACGCTTATCGATAACCTTTGCAAGCATTAATTTATTGATAAAAAATGCAGCCGTATGACCCAGGTAAAAAAGTAAAACATGACGTAACGAATCGCCACGATGGTAAAAAACATCATCGGATTTCAATTGTGTGTAGAGTTTCTCGTCAATTGACCAAGTTTTATTGAAATAATCTAAAATTTCTTTCCTTTTTTCTTCCGGATTTCCTGTTTGTAAATTAATGGCTTTGCTTACTAGTTTCTGCATGATTTAAATCAGTCTTTTATGTAAATATATTTTCTGCATACTGAAAGTTTCCTTTCCGTTTTTTTTTACTTTTGTTTGTTGAATGGTAGCAATAGGTGTAAATCCCACTTTGATGTATAAATTCAGCGCGGGAATATTTTCATCCCAAACACGGATAAATGAATCAGAGTAGATTGATTTATCAACCGTTTCAAAAAATTCATGCATTAATTTTTTGCCAATACCTTGTTCGCGATTGTTCCCGGAAACCATCATTTCTGCCACGTAAACGCATTTTTCAATTGAAAAGTTCTGATTTATTTCTGCCGGAATGAGTTTATCGAATTCGAAAGGGCAGCACAAAAGTGCTCCAATCACCTGGCCGTTTTCAAGAGCAAGTAAAGCATAACCATTCTCAAGAATACTTGCTATATACGTTTCTAATTCAATCGGATTAACATATTGTTGTGATAATCCGGTTGAAAATGCCTCGATATACAAAGCAACTATCTGATTTTTATAAACGGCATTGGATGTTCGAATAATTTCCATCACAAATTATAGCAAGTATTTCTGCAAACTTAAACATTTAACGCTTAAATATCAACTTTGTTTATAAATAAAAGTCACAGCATTAAAATATGGGTTTTATTCAGTTATTGAGTGATTTTCTCATTGTAGATATTTCGTTATCAATAATATTATGCTCCCGATTTATCTGATTTTTTAAGGTTGTAATTTTGGCGTATAATTTTCGATTTCTTGTTTTTATTTCATTCAAAATATTGAGGGACATATCTAATTGACTTCTTGAAGATGTCAGTAAATTCAGGTTTTTTTCAATATTTGTTGAAGATATAGTATTGTCTTTTTCCCTGTTCAAGACATACTTATTATAAATCAATATTGAATTGTTATAGATTTCAACTCCATGATTGAATTTTTTTGTTACTGCCAACAGCTCTTCATCTTCAATTTCATTTGTTAGGTTTATGAGTTCTTCTTTTATAAAAGAATTTGTAATTCCCAAATGAATAACTCTAAGTTTTTTGCGGCTTAAATTTTCCTGAGTGGTTAAAGTTGAAATTGAGCGTATTGAATCAACAAAATTAAAATTTGAAGTGTAATTTAATTTCTGGAAATTATTCGTATCAAAATCTTTAAACGTAATTGGATTGGTAGAAAATTGCCAGATTGGATCGGTTGGCATGTGAGTTTTGATAAATTCAGACGGTTGCACCATAAAGTATTTGTCTGAGAATTGCTGTTTAAATTTATTTCCTGACACAAATCCTGATGACCAGGTAACATCGATATCATAGAAATGATTGGCAATATACACTGCATTCCACGAATGACCTTCCAGCATTAATTTGCCATTTAGCCTGATATACCCATCAATTATATACGATTGAATTCCTATGGATTGACAAAGAGCCTGAAATAAAGCAGAGTAGTTTGAACAGACTCCCTTCCTTTTCTTTAAAACTTCATCTACTAATTCCTGTGTGTTCGAATAGGTTTTATACGAGTTCATCCCTGCTACATCGTACTTGATATTTTGAGTAATCCAGTAGAAAATTGCGCGGGTTTTGTCGGTAGGATTACTCAGATTTCTGGTCAGATAGTGAGCTATTTCAGTTGCAGTTTTCAAATTTGCCGGAACAGATTCGGACTGCTTATCAATCTTGTCGAAATCGGTTGCACAGGCATTGCCGATGTTAAACAGAATAATGATGCTTAGAACGAATTGTTTCATAGTTTTTTAATTACAAACAAGATAAACGGAGAAAATTGAAAAATAGCGTATTTCATCCTTCAACGTTCGGGAGAAATACGCTATTTCAAGTCATTTATATTGAAAATATAAAGACAATTTTAATCCAATGTCGTTTAGTTAGTGTATTACTTTTTGAAACTTAGAGTCTTTGTGGCAAGAAAATAATAGCCACTAAGTCACAAAAACACTAAGTTTCACAAAGATTGAATTCAATCTAAATCCTTAACTAAACGACATTGAATATTAATCCGGAAATTCCATCAAATATGCTTTAATAAATGCATCGATGTCGCCATCCATTACAGCTCCCACGTTCGAAGTCTGGTAATTGGTGCGGTGATCTTTCACACGGCGGTCGTCGAACACGTAGCTGCGAATTTGTGAACCCCACTCAATTTTTTTCTTGCCTGCTTCAACCACTGCTGATGCAGCCCGGCGTTTTTCGAGTTCCAGTTCGTACAGTTGCGATTTCAGCAATCGGATTGCATTGTCCTTATTCCCGAATTGCGAGCGGCTCTCGGTATTTTCAATCACTATTTCGTCTTGCAGGTTAGTAACCGGATTCAGAAATTTATAATGCAATCGAACACCGGTTTCCACCTTGTTTACGTTTTGTCCACCGGCTCCCGACGATCGGAAAGTATCCCATGTAAGCATACCCGGATTGACTTCAATCTCGATGGTGTCATCTACCAACGGGACAACATAAACCGAGCAAAAAGAAGTCATTCGTTTGCCCTGAGCATTGAAAGGCGATACCCGCACAAGCCGATGAACACCGTTTTCACTTTTCAGGTAACCATACGCCATTTCACCTTCAATTTGCATAGTCACGGTTTTGATGCCGGCTTCGTCGCCGTCCTGCAGGTTGGTGATTTCGCATTTGTAGTTTTGCCTTTCGCACCATCGTTGGTACATACGGAAAAGCATCGATGCCCAATCCTGTGCTTCGGTTCCTCCGGCTCCGCCTACAATTTTGATTACTGCTCCCAGTTTATCTTCCTCGTGCGAAAGCATATTTTTCATTTCGAGGTTTTCCACCAGTTCCAAAGCGAGTCGATATGCTTCGTCTACTTCTTCTTCGGTAGTAACCTCTTCGCGGTAAAAATCGTAGGTTAATTGCAATTCATCAACGGCTGATTTCACTCCGTTATAACCAACTACCCAGTTTTTCAACTCTTTCACTTTGCGCATTTGGGCTTCGGCAGCTTTAGCATCGTTCCAGAAATCGGGAACCTGCGTGCGCAATTCTTCTTCTTCTATTTGGATTAATTTTGTATCGACGTCAAAGATACCTCCTCAACGCTGACTCGCGCTCCAACACATCTTTCAGTTGGTCTATTGTTATCATATTTTTTTATTTAGTTATTAATTTCCAAAGTTTGAAACTTTGGAAAAGTTGTTTGTTAGAAAATTTTTTGTCTATTAGTCATTATATAAGTTACAATCCTTATAATTTCGAATTCCAAGATAGTAGACGTTTTTTTTTCTGAAATTTTTTCTGTTATAACCCCCAAACCCCCAAATGGGGGCTCAAGAGTGATTCTAAGAAAAGAATATCATTAAA